>NZ_JAKREW010000039.1 GCF_022347545.1 Terribium retamae | reverse complement strand
CCCACCCCCAAACACCAAACCACCTGCGTGTGGTTTTTGTTGGCAATTATGCCGGGGGGGGGCCCATTTTTGGCCCCCCCCCCACACCCCCCGGGGGGGGGGGGGGGGCCCCCCCCCCCCCCCGCAACGTTTGGCTTGCGCCTAATCGATAGCCCTCAAAACCTCGCGCACATGGTCGATCAATTCGTTGATCTGGCCCTTGGTGATGATGAGCGGTGGCGACAGCGCGATGATGTCGCCGGTGGTACGGATCAGCGCGCCGCGTTCGAAGGCCTTCACGAAGGCCGAAAAGGCACGCTTGGTCGGCTGCCCGGCAATCGGCGCGAGTTCGATGGCGCCGATCAGGCCGATATTGCGGATATCGATGACATTCGGTTCACCCTTGAGCGAATGCAGCGCATCCTCCCAATAAGGCGCCAGTTCCTCACCGCGGGTCAGCAGGCCCTCTTCTTTGTAGGTGTCCAGCGTGCCGAGTGCCGCTGCGCAGGCGATCGGATTGCCCGAATAGGTGTAACCGTGGAAGAACTCGATCATGTGGTCGGGACCGTTCATGAACGTGTCGTGGATCTCCTTGGTCACGAACACAGCGCCCATTGGGATCACACCGTTGGACACACCCTTGGCGGTGGTGATGATATCGGGCGTCACGCCGAAATAGTCGGCGGCAAACGGCGCACCGAGGCGGCCGAAACCGGTGATGACCTCATCGAAAATCAGCAGGATGCCGTGCTTCGTGCAGATTTCGCGCAGGCGCTGCAGATAGCCCTTCGGCGGCAGGATGACACCGGTGGAACCGGCGACCGGCTCGACGATGACGGCAGCGATGGTCGAGGCATCATGCAGGGTGACGATACGCTCCAGTTCGTCGGCGAGTTCCGCGCCGTGCTCCGGCACTCCCTTGGTGAAGGAGTTCTTTTCCGGCAGGTGGGTGTGCGGCAGGTGATCGACGCCGGTCAGCAGCGTGCCGAACATCTTGCGATTGTTGACGATGCCGCCGACGGAGATGCCACCGAAATTGACGCCATGGTAGCCGCGCTCGCGGCCGATCAGGCGGAAGCGCGAGCCATTGCCCTTGGCGCGATGGTAGGCGATCGCCATCTTAAGCGCGGTGTCGACCGATTCCGAGCCGGAATTGGTGAAGAAGACATGATCCATTCCCTTGGGCGCAATATCGACCAGCCGGTTCGCCAGCTCGAACACGATCGGGTGCCCCATCTGGAATGCCGGTGCGTAATCGAGCTCCGCCGCCTGCTGCTGGATCGCCTCGGTGATCTTCGGGCGGCAGTGGCCCGCATTGACGCACCAGAGACCGGCGGTGCCGTCCAGGATCTTGCGGCCATCCGAGGCCGTGTAGTGCATATCCTTGGCGCTGACCAACATACGGGGCGCCTGCTTGAACTGCCGGTTTGCCGTAAAGGGCATCCAGAATGCACTGAGATCGTTCGGCGTTACCTTGAGCCGATTGGACATGACCAAGCTTTCCTTTCACTGCTTCGTTTCGGTGCGGCCAACGCTTGGTCTTCGGCGCGTTTTCATGCTACGCAAATTTTTGACCGGATGGACAAACGTTAGCACCGCCATGGTGACGGTCAAGGGATTACTAGCGGAAATGCCGCATTCGAAGCGCGCTCCACAGCTCAGCAAAAACTGGTCCAGACAATTGGTCCAGAATGCCTTGAATGCCTTGTCTTGCAAAGGGCTTCCCAGACCATGAACGCCCCCGCCCCGCGCCGTACCCGTATACAGCAGGAGAAGCGGGAGCTGATCCTGGAAGCGGCACTCGAAGTCTTTTCCACGCACGGCTTCCGCGGCTCGACGATCGACCAGATCGCTGAGGCCGCAGGCATGTCGAAGCCAAACCTGCTCTATTATTTTCGCCGCAAGGAGGAAATCCACGAGACGCTGATCCAGCGCCTGCTCGACACATGGCTGGCACCGCTGCGCGAACTCGACGATGTCGGCGATCCGCTGACGGAACTGCGCAGTTACATCCGTCGCAAGCTGGAAATGGCGCGAGACTATCCGCGCGAGAGTCGGCTGTTCGCCAACGAGATCCTGCAGGGCGCACCACGCATAATGCCTTTGCTGGAAGGCGAGCTGAAAAGTCTCGTCGAGGAGAAGGTCGCCATCATCAAGGGCTGGATGCGCGCCGGCAAGATCGTTCGCACGGATCCCCGGCATCTGATCTTCTCGATCTGGGCCACGACGCAACATTATGCCGATTTCGACGTGCAGGTGCGCGCCGTGCTTGGCCCTGACCTTGGTGGCGACGGTCGCTTCGAAGATGCCGCGCGCTTTCTGGAGCAGCTTTTCCTGGACGGCTTGAAGCCGAAGGCCAGCGCGGACTGAAAGCCCTATCATCCACGAACTGCGCGCTTCCCTTGCGGAACCGAAACTTTTGAGGGGGCGGCGTTGACGTCCCGCGCAATCGCGCGAAGTAATGCATTCGGGGGCACAGAGGACACTGCATGGAACAAGCTGCCACCGCCGGCGATGCCCAACTGATCATTGCCGCGCTAGCCGGCATCGCCGCGATCGTCCTCTTGATAAGTTGGTTGAAGCTCCACCCCTTCCTGTCCTTGTCCATCGGCGCGCTCGGTGTTGGCCTGGCCGCCAACCTTGGAGCGGCCGCCTCCGTCGCGTCCTTCACCAAGGGCTTCGGCACCACCATGGCCGGTGTCGGCCTGCTGATGGGGCTCGGGGCGATGTTCGGCAAGCTGCTGGCTGATTCCGGCGGTGCCGACCGCATCGTCGACACGCTGGTGGGACGATCCAGACCCGAAATATTGCCTTGGACGATGGGATTGGTCGGCGCGATCATCGGTCTGCCGATGTTCTTTGAGATCGGGCTCGTGCTGTTGATGCCGGTGATCCTGCTGGTCAGCCAGCGGTCAGGCCAGTCGATCGTCAAGATCGCGATTCCGACACTCGCAGGCCTTTCCGCCATGCACGGCCTTGTGCCGCCGCACCCTGGCCCGCTTGTCGCGGTCAGCACGCTGGGCGCCAACCTTGGTCTGACACTCGGGCTCGGTGTCCTCATAGCCATCCCCACTGTCATCATCAGCGGCCCCATCTTCGCCACCCTCGCCGACCGCTGGGTCAATGTGCCGACGCCGGAGCTGTTCGGGCAGGCCGGCGACGGCCGCTATGAGACATCCACGCAACCGAGCTTTGCCACGGCAGTCACGGCAATACTGCTTCCGGTTGTCCTCATGCTCGCCCGCGCGATATCGGAGGTCATCGCGCCCGGCTCGAAGGCCTTGCTTCCATCCGCCTTGCATGTTCTGGGCGAGCCGCTGATCGCACTCGGCATAGCCGTGATCGCCGGCGCCTTGATGTTCAGGATGCCCAAGGCAGCCGTGGCTCATAGTCTCGAAAGCTCACTCGGGCCGATCGCCGGCATCCTGCTCGTGGTTGGCGCCGGCGGTGGCTTCAAGCAGGTTTTGGTCGATACCGGCATCGGCGCGGTCATTGCCAACGCCATCACCGACAGCGGCTTGCCGGTGATGTTCCTGGCCTGGTTCGTCGCTGTGCTCGTACGCATTGCCACCGGTTCGGCAACCGTTGCGACGGTAACCGCCGCCGGCATCCTTGCGCCAGTGGCGGCTGGCCTGCCTCCGGCGCAAGGCGCGCTGATGGTTCTTGCCATCGGCTCCGGCTCGCTGTTCCTTTCGCACCTCAACGATGCCGGCTTCTGGCTGGTCAAAGGCTATCTCAACATGGACATCAGCCAGACGTTGAAGACCTGGACGATGATGGAGTGCATCATCTCAGTCTGCGGTCTCATCGGCGTCCTTATCCTCGGAGCTTTCCTGTGAAACCGCTCGTCGTCATTGTCATGGGAGTTTCGGGCTGCGGCAAGTCGACGATTGCCGGCCTTGTGGCAGAACGCCTGCATTGGGACCTGCTGGAGGGCGATGAGTTGCATCCGAAGGCCAATGTGGAGAAGATGAGCCACGGCATCCCGCTCGACGACAACGACCGCCGTCCCTGGCTTGAAGCCATATCGCGCTGGATCGACGGACGCATTCAGTCCGGGCATCCTGCGCTCGTCACCTGCTCGTCGCTCAAGCGTTCCTATCGCGACATCCTGCGCGGCGAGAGCGAGAAAGGTGTCGTGGCCTTCGCCCATCTTTCCGGTTCGCGTGAACTCCTCATGGAACGCATGAAGGCCCGCAAAGGCCATTTCATGCCGCCGAGCCTGCTCGATTCGCAGCTCGCGACATTGGAGCCCCTGCAACCGGACGAGACCGGCATCGTCATCGACATCGGCGAGATCCCGACAGAGGAAGCGGATCAGGTTATCGACCGTTTTCATCTTGCCTGAGAAGTGGGCCTGTTGTCTTGAGCGCAGTCTGCACGCATGCAGAATTAGCGATCGTCCATGGGGAGCAAAATGATGCGCCTGACACTGCTTTTCGCCAGCCTGGCCATTGTCTCTTCCTGGCCGGCTCGCGCCGCCGACACGACGGTTCCGATTGCCGCACAGGGCGTCTGGGCCGAAGCCGGCAAATGCAGCGGCCGCACCGTCACCTTCACCGCCGGCACGCTTCAATACAAAGGGCAGAAAGCCCAGGCCGTCATCTTCGCACAGAAGGAGAGTCCGCGCGGTTATGGCGTGATCCACTACCGACAGGAAGGCAATGTCGATAATTTCGAGTATGCCGACGACAAGGACCAGATGTTCTACAATCCGGAGGGGTTCGGCATGGGTAAGTCGGTTCTCTACAAGCGCTGTGCCGGTGCATTTGCGTCATCTGCCTCCGGCGCGAAGCCAATGGCCGCGTCGGCCGAAAATCGTTGCGGTTGGCTGGTCAACCCGACACCCGGCAACTGGTGGCTGGTCGACAAGGACGCAATGTGGGTATTCGCCACGCAAGGCAATGCCGAAGGTGCCGGGGCCGCTGGCATGGACAAGCTGCCGGATTTCGATCCGACCCAATATGTCAATTCCAACGGCAACTATGGCTATGGCTGCGCCTGTGTGAAGCTCCTTACCGACCCGGCGACCAAGAAGGTGAAGAGCATATTTGGTGGCAAGACGCTTCCGCTCGCCACTTGCAGGAAAGACAAGAGCCTGCCGCCAGAGAGCAGGTTGTAAGCATCAGCCTGCGTCGGCAATGACCAGCAGAAGACCGCCGGCAAGCGTGATGTTGACGAGGGTGAGGTAAAGGTGCGGGTCTCGCTCCTTCCCTCGGAACAGAAACAGATTATGGTAGAGCGCGGTTGCCAGGACCAGAAAAACGATCAGTGCCAGCGCCACCGGAACAACCCAGAAACCGAAGATGAGCAGCAATCCGCCGAGCAGCTGAACCGCGAAACCGGCGGCCATGATGGGCGCCGGCAGCAGCCATCCGTAATTGGTGCCGCCAGACTTGCGTTCGTTGAAATGGGCCAAGTTGCGGATGCCTGCGATCAGGAAGAACGCGCCGAAGATGCAGCGTCCGATCAGCATCAAGGTTTCCATGCCATCCATCCCCCGGGCATTCGAAGCGGTACTGCGTTCTGTGCTGAGCCTTGAAGCTCTCCCGGCCTGCGGTCAAGCCTGCAGCGAATTCGCAATCAGCGTCAGGATGGCACCGGCCAGCGCGACATTGCCGACAAAGCCGTTGATCTTCGCGACACGGTCCGGCCCCGGCTGATAGTCCCAGAAATTGTGGAACATCGGCGTGGCTACGATCAGGAACAGCAGCAACAGTGCCGCTGAAGCCGCGGTGCAAATACCAGCGATCAGCAGAGCACCAGCGATACCCTGCACCACAATGCCAAGCCAAAGCACGGTTGGTGCTTGCGGCACGCCGCGCGTACTCATCAGTTGCGCCACGAATGAGCGGTTCTGGATGTTTCGCAGCCCGGCGAAAATGAAGGCGCCTCCCAGCAAAAGGCGACCGACAAACAGAATCTCTTCATGAAAATCGACAAACATCATCTTGATCCCCAAAAGAAAACAGGGCGCCACCAATGCGCCCTGCTCAATCTACGATTTCGACATCAAGCGGCCTTGGCGGTCGGCACCGGGTGAATGGCGTGGAACGTCACGCACAGCCGGTTCCAGGTGTTGATCATGGAAACCGCGACCGTCAGCTTCACCAGCTCTTCCTTGGAAAAATGCTTGAGTCCTTCCTGGTAGAGCTCATCCGGCACACCGGCGTCGGCGATCCTGGTTACCGTCTCAACCCATTTGAAAGCCATCCGCTCGCGTTCGGTGAAGAGCGGAGACTCCTTCCAGGCGACAACGAGGTAGAGACGCTGCTCGGTCTCGCCATCGTCACGCGCCTCGCGGCTGTGCATTTCCACGCAATAGGAACAGCCGTTGATCTGCGAAGCGCGCAGCTTGATGAGGTGCAGAAGTCCCTTGTCGAGCCCGCTTTCTTCCACCGCCCTATTCAAGCTGACGACATATTTCATCAGCTGTGGCGCCTCGGCGAAGAAATCTAACCTGGGTTGCATGATCGGTCCTTTTCCTGGGGTTACCGGTTATTCTGGGAATTGGGTTTCTGCGGCCGCGCATGATGGGCTGCGAAGGCACAACTGGCCCGAACGACCCGGGGGTCGGCATCGGCCATGAATTCGGTGATGATGTCGGAGAGCTTCTCGGCAGCGAGCGCTGCGCGGTAGGCGCGCTCGGCACGCAGCATGGCGGCATTGATGCCGCAAGGCTCCACATAGGCAGACGCATCGATCTTGGCAGGTCCGTTGCGGCGGATCTCGCCACACCGAAAAGCCGGACGCGGGCCTTCGACCGCCAGCACGATGTCGAGCAGCGAGATCCTCTCCGGTGCACGAGCCAGGCGATATCCACCAGTCGGTCCCGGCACGGACTCAAGGATGCGTGCAGCCGTCAATGCCTGCAAATGTTTCAGCAGATAGCTGGATGACAGGCCGAATGCTTCCGCCAGAGCGGAGGCGGGCATGGTCGCCTCACCTTCTACTGCGGCAAGCATGGCAGCGGAATGGATTGCCGCTTCGACGCCTTCACTCAGCTTCATGATTGCTCCTTAATCATCGATAATTTTTATCTTGGATACATTTTATCGTCAATAGGGATTTGAAGAAAGGCGGTGCACGGCTGCACCGCCTTTCATCGTCCGTCAGAACCTATTCGGCAGCAACCTTGGCCATCGGATTGTTGGGATGCGTCGTCCAGTTGGCATAGACGGGCTCGACCGTCTTGCCGGTGCGCTGGTCGAGCGTGCCGGCGGCCAGCGGCACCATGGTGATGCAGCCATCGACCGGGCAGACATTGACGCACAGATTGCAGCCAACGCACTCGTCCTCCATCACCTCGAAATGGCGAACGCCGTCGACCATCGAGGTGATCGCCTGATGCGAGGTGTCTTCGCAGGCAATGTGGCAGCGGCCGCATTTGATGCAGGCATCCTGATCGATATGCGCCTTGGCGACATAGTTGAGGTTGAGATATTGCCAGTCGCTGACATTGGGTGTCGCACGCCCGATGATGTCATCGAGCGACCGGTGGCCCTTCTCATCCATCCAGTTTTCCAGGCCGGCGATCATTTCCTGAACGATCTTGAAGCCGTAGGTCATGGCCGCCGTGCAGACCTGCACGTTGCCGGCACCCAGGGCTAGGAACTCGGCCGCGTCGCGCCAGGTGGTGATGCCGCCAATGCCGGAGATCGGCAGGCCGTGCGTTTCCGGATCACGGGCAATCTCGGCCACCATGTTGAGCGCGATCGGTTTCACCGCCGGACCGCAATAGCCGCCATGGCTGCCTTTGCCGTCGATCGAAGGCTCCGGCGAGAAGCTGTCGAGATTGACCGAGGTGATCGAGTTGATGGTGTTGATGAGCGATACCGCATCGGTGCCACCGGACCTGGCCGCCCGCGCCGGCTTGCGGATGTCGGTGATGTTGGGCGTCAGCTTGGTGATCACCGGCATGCGCGTATACTGCTTGCACCAGCGCACCACCATCTCGATGTATTCCGGCACCTGGCCGACGGCGGCGCCCATGCCGCGCTCGCTCATGCCATGCGGGCAGCCGAAATTGAGTTCGATGCCGTCCGCTTCGGTTTCTTCCACAAGCGGCAGGATCGCCTTCCAGCTGTCCTCGACACAGGGCACCATGATCGAGGCGATCAGCGCACGATCCGGCCAGTTCTTCTTGACCTGTTTCATTTCGCGCAGGTTGGTCTGCAGGTCGCGATCGGTGATCAGCTCGATGTTGTTGAGGCCGAGCAGCCGGCGGTCGGCGCCCCAGATCGCGCCGTAACGAGGTCCGTTCACGTTGACCACCGGCGGGCCTTCCTCGCCCAATGTCTTCCAGACCACGCCGCCCCAGCCTGCCTTGAAGGCACGCTCGACATTGTAGGCCTTGTCCGTTGGCGGCGCGGACGCAAGCCAGAACGGATTGGGTGACTTGATGCCGACAAAGTTGTTGCGGATGTCCGCCATGGCTTCTTACTCCGCGTTTCGGGAAAAGAATGTTGTGTTGCGATCGACTGCACGGCGCGGATCCGCACCGGCGTCGCGAGCATGCTTGACGAGTTCGCTCCAAAGCGCGTCATCGGTGATCGCCTCGGCGCCTTGATTGCCGATCTTCGATTTCACCAGATCAAACAGCTGCCCCATTGTAACGAGTTGCTCCGCTTCCGCATTTTCGAACCTGATGGCGAAGGCCCGTTCAACGGCCTCGATCATCTCGATCTCGTCGCCGTCTCCCCACAGGCCCAAGGAATTCGCCCCGTGGGAAAACAGCCGTTCCATCATCAGCCCATCAAGGTCCGATGGATGCTTTCGGCAGCGTCGCGCCCTGCGGCCACCGCCGAGACCGTGAGGTCCTCACGGCTGTCGACGACGCAGTCGCCACCGGCCCAGACCTTGGCCAGCGAGGTGCGGCCTTCGCCATCGACCTTGATGCGGCCGTTCTCTAGCGCGATGGCCTGGCCACTGCCATTCAGCGCGGCAGGCACAAAGGATTGGCCGATCGCTTTGAAGATCTGGTCGGCTGCCAGCCGCAGCGTTTCGCCGGTGCCAACAAGCTTACCTTCCTTCATGGTCGTGTATTCGAGCTCGATAGCGATCGCCTTGCCGCCGTCAGCAATGACTTTCTTCGGTTGCAGCCAGTGGCGGATGGTGACCCCATTCGCGGCCGCAAGATCCTGCTCGAACTCCGAGGCATTCATGTCTTCCTTGCCGCGACGGTAGCAGATCGTCACCTCCTCCGCGCCGAGCAGCTTCGACTGCACAGCCGCGTCCACGGCGGTCATGCCGCCGCCGATGACGACGACGCGGCGACCGACCGGCAGATTGCCGAGATCACTCGCCTGCCTCAGCTCGGCAATGAAGTCGACGGCATTTGCGACACCGTTCGCTTCTTCACCCTCGGCGCGCAGCGCGTTGACGCCGCTCAGCCCCATGCCGAGAAACACGGCATCATATGTACTGGTCAGTTCGGAAAGCTGATAGTCGCGACCCAGCGCCTTGCCGTTCTCGATCGTGATGCCGCCGATCGCGGTCACGTAATCGACCTCGGCCTGGGCGAAATTGTCGACGCTCTTGTAAGCAGCGATACCGTATTCGTTCAGGCCGCCTGATTTCGGCTTTGCCTCCAGCACGGTTACATCATGACCGTGACGCGCGAGCCGATGCGCAGCGGCGAGTCCGGCAGGGCCGGCACCGACGATGGCGACTTTCTTGCCCGTCGATTTGGCGCGAGTGTAGAACTGCTTGCCCTCCGCCATCGCCACATCGGTGGCGTAGCGCTGCAGCCGGCCAATCTGCACCGGCTTGCCCTCTGCAGTTTCACGCACACACGCTTCCTCGCAAAGCGTCTCTGTAGGGCAGACACGGGCACACATCCCACCCAGAATGTTCTGATCGAAGATGGTCTTGGCCGAGCCAAGCGCATTGCCGGTCGATATCTGCCGGATGAACATCGGAATGTCGATCGATGTCGGACAGGCCTGCATACAAGGCGCATCGTAGCAGAAATAGCAGCGATCGGATTCGACCAGCGCCTCGTGATGATCGAGCGGCGGATGCAGGTCGCCAAAATTGTCTGCATAGACCTCGGGCGACAGCCGGCCTGCGGCGATGCCTTCCTTGAAATGACCAGTCGTCATTCCGGTTCCCCATTGTTGTGGTTTTGGAGAAAGGCTAGCACGTTTTATTTTTTTATCAATCGGTCAAATTTCGGATAAACCTTTGAGCCGCAACGATAATATGAGTTTTACTGTCATATTTACTGGCCACTCAAAAATATTCAATCAGCTCAGCACGATAGCAGTCGCCAGCAATGTCAAACTGGCAAACGAAAGCAGCGCCCGGACAACGTGCGACCATTCCCAACGGTCGCGTAGCGTTTGCCAATCGGATGGTTCTTTTGACCGTTGCGCCAGTGGATCCACATCAAAGAAGCTGCTGCCCGCCGTCGACAGCTTTGTTCCCTTGAGCCAGAAATTGTTCACCGGATGCGTCATGAGCCAGTAGGCGGCGTGCGCAGCCGCCAGGGTGATCATTGCCGCAGCTGTTAGCCAGAACGATATGCCTGCCGGCGTAAAGAACAGGAGTGCGAGGAGGAAAAGGACGCCTAACGGCTCCGCCGCACCGCCGATCGTGAAACCCGGATAATAGATCTGCTGGATTGCGAGATATTGCTTCTCGGACAAGCGAAGCTTGCCGGGGAACTCCAAGGCATGGGCCAGCGACAGCGCCATTGCAACGGCGACAAGAAGAAAGCTGACAACTTGCAGAAGCTCGACCATCGATCTTGCTGCTGGTTTCGATCTCTATTGCACTCAACCCTGTCACAAGGACGTGGTCCCACGGCTTTGCCGCAAAATAGAGACCGCTGTCGGAATCACGCCTACTGCTTCGTCCTATGAGACGGTCCAGCGCGCCGGTGCGACGGCGGAACAAGGAGGAGCACATGTCGAATTCCGAAAAATCGTTCTTCTGGTATGAATTGACGACAACCGACCTCGATGCTGCGGAGGCCTTCTATACGGCTGTTGTCGGTTGGCGCGCTGAACCATTCGAAAATGCAGCTGCCTCGCCACGCTATGTCGTCGTCAATGCCGGCGACCGCGGTGTCGGAGGGTTGACGACCCTCCCGGACGAAGCTGCCAAGATGGGTGTTCCGGCCGCTTGGATGGGTTATTTTCCCACCAAGGATATCAATGGCTCAGTCGATGCCTTGCAGAAGGCCGGTGGCGTTGTGGACCGCCCCGTCTACGAGGTTCCAGGCGTCGGTCGTTTCGCCGTCGTCGCCGATCCGCAGGGCGCGGCTTTCATGTTCCTGGAGCCGAATGGTCCCGATCAGCCACCAGTCCCGTTGAACACTCCCGGTCATGTCGGCTGGCATGAACTCTACACGACCGATTGGCAGCAAGCTTTCGACTTCTATTCCGGTCAGTTCGGTTGGGTGAAGGACCAGCCCTTCGACATGGGGCTGATGGGCATCTACCAGCTTTTTTCGGTCGATGGCGTGGTCAGCGGCGGCATGATGAACAAGCCGGAACAGATCCCGAATCCTGTCTGGCTGTTTTATTTCAATGTTGCGGCCATCGATGACGCCGCCAAGCGCGTGGTCGACAATGGCGGCAAGATCGTCATGGGACCGATGGAAGTACCCAACGGCCAGTGGATCGTGCAATGCACCGATCCGCAAGGCGCCTATTTCGCGCTCCTCGCTCCGATACGCTGAGCAGCAACGCCGGCGAGAGGCATATGCGCCTCCCGCTGGCGCAACCTTATCCGCGCAGTCTTTCCTGATTTCCATCGAACAGAGGAACAGACTGCATGCGGGCCGCATGGCGACGGCCGAGAAATTCGATCTCGAAGCCGTCGCTTTCGTCCGCGATCTCCTTCGGCACATATCCCATCGCCACGGACACGCCGGAATGGTGGGCATAACCGCCGGATGTCACCCATCCGCGCACCGCGCCATTATGCCAGATCGGCTCGTCACCGATCACATCGGCATCCACGGCCTCGACCACGAAACTGCGCAGCCTCAATTTACCGCCGGAGGCACGCTCGGCCACGGCCGCCTTCTTGCCGATGAATTCTGCAGGTTTCGCATAAGCAACGAAACGGTCAAGCCCGGCTTCCAGTGGTCCATAGATCGGCCGGTATTCGCGCGCCCACGAGCCGTAGTTCTTTTCCAGGCGCAGCGCATTGAGCGCTCGCGAACCGAACAGGCCGATCCCGAACTCCTCGCCGGCCGCCAACAGGATCTCGAAGACATGGCGCTGATACTCTGGGGCCATCCAGATTTCGTAACCGAGGTCGCCGGTGTAACTCACCCGACCGACCAGACACGACGCCATACCGATATCGATCCGCCCGATGTCCATGAACTTAAACGCCGAAGGCGACACATCGGCATGGGTGACCTTGGCCAGGACATCCCGCGCGCGTGGCCCCGCGATGGACAAACCCACACGGCTCAATCCGAGGGCCTCTATCTTCACCGACCCATCGGCGGGCAAATGCCGCTCGAACCAGCGCATGTGGTATTGTTCGGCTACGCCCGATCCAGCGATGAACCATTCGGCTTTGCCATTATGACCCGCGCCAAGATTGGCGAGAGAAAAATCGCCGATCAGCCTGCCGTCTTCCTTCAGCATCGGTGCAAGGGTCATGCGACCTGCCGCTGGCAATTTGCAGGCGAGCAGCCTGTCGAGCCACGCCCCTGCCCCAGTCCCCGTTACCTTGTATTTGGCAAAGGAGGAGATCTCGGAAAGACCAACGCGTTCGCGCGCCGTCTTCACCTCGGCAGTGACATGCTCGAAATCTGTCGACCGCCGCCAGGAAAATTCGTCACGCACGCCCTCCGGCGCGTACCAGAGTGGAACCTCCAGCCCATAGGCGGAGCCGAATTGAGCGCCGCGTTGCGCGAGGCAATCATAGATCGGCGTCGTCTTCAGTCTGCGCCCTGCCGGCAATTCCTCGTTGGGGAACCGGATGGAGAAACGGCGCGAATAATTCTCGCGCACCTTCGTGTTGGTGTAGGCCATCGAAGCCCAGTCGCCATAGCGCGCGACATCCATGGCAAAGATGTCGGCGCCAGGATCGCCATTCATCATCCAGTTCGACAGCGCCAATCCAACGCCGCCCCCTTGGCTGAAACCAGCCATGACCCCGCAGGCGACCCAGAAACCCGGTAGCCCGCGCACCGGTCCGACGAGCGGATTGCCGTCCGGGGCGAAGGTGAACGGACCATTGATGATCTGTTTGATGCCGGTGTTCTGGAACGCCGGGAAATGCCGGAAGCCGACTTCAAGCGACGGCGCAATGCGATCGATATCGGGCTCCAGCAATTCGTGGCCGAAATCCCAAGGCGTGGCCTGTTCCGACCACGGCTTGCCGGCCTTCTCATAGGTTCCCATCAGCATGCCGCCGCGCTCCTGGCGCAGGTAGAGCTCACCATCGAAGTCAACCGCATGCATGATCTCAGTGCTGGTTTTCTTGTTCCAGGCTGCCACCTCGGGCATGTCCTCGGTAATGAGATACATATGCTCCATGGCGAGCACCGGCAGTTCGAGCCCGACCATCCGGCCGACCTCGCGTGCCCACAGGCCACCGGCATTGACAACATGTTCGGCCACCACCTCTCCCTTGTTGGTGATGACACGCCACATGCCGTCCGGCCGGCACACGATATCCTCGACCTTGGTGAAACGTTCGATCTCCGCACCCAGCTTGCGCGCCGCCTTGGCATAGGCGTGGGTGACACCGGAGGGATCCAGGTGACCATCTTCCTTGTTGTGGATGGCGCCGACGAACTGACCGGGATCAATCAACGGCATCAATTCAGCCGCTTCCCGAGGCGAAATCTCTTCAAGCTCGATGCCGAGATAACGCCCCTTCGCCACCATGTTGCGCAACCAGTCCATGCGCGCCTCGGTGGCCGCGAGGAAAACGCCGCCAGTCAGATGCACGCCGGTCGCCTGGCCGGAAAGTTCCTCGATCTCCTTATAGAGGCTGATCGTATATTTCTGCAGCTTGGCAACGTTCGGGTCGCCATTGATCGTGTGCATGCCGCCAGCCGCATGCCAGGTCGAACCGGACGTCAGTTCGTCGCGTTCGATAAGCACGGCATCGGTCCAACCGGCGCGCGCCAGATGAAACAACACCGAACAGCCGACGACGCCACCCCCGATGACCACGACCCTTGCATGCGACTTCATTGCTCTTCCTGACAATTCAACAGGTTGGATGGGTTTCGGGATTCTCGGGCTGAAGCAGTTGAATCATTTTCGTAAGCTGCGCGCGATCATGGCTCTCCGGCTCCGATCTCATCCTTGCGCTTTGCTGCATAGGCTTCGAGCGCTTCGCGTCGGTCGGCATCCATCGGCGGCTGCACATATTCCGCCAGCGCCTTTTTCCAGAGGCTGGTTGCGCGTTGTGTCGCATCGAGTGCGCCGGCTTCGGTCCAGGCCTCATAGTTCTGCCAGTTGGACAGCAGCGGCTGGTAGAATGCCGTAGCGTAGCGCTCGAGCGTATGCGGCTCGCCGAAGAAATGCCCGCCGGTCGGGACGCCTGCCAGCGCATCCAGCGCCAGTTCCCCATCGTCGACGACGATCGGACGCAGGAATTCCATCATGTGCTGGATCATTTCGACGTCGATGATGAACTTCTCGTACGAGGCGGTCAGCCCGCCCTCCTGCCAGCCGGCCGCATGGTAGACGAGGTTGCCATGGCCAAGCACGGCGCCCCACAATGCCATCAGCGTCTCATAGGCGCCTTGTGCGTCGGCAGCGTTGGAAGCCGATCCCGGCGTGGTGCGATAAGGCAGATTGTATCGCCGCGCCAATTGTCCCGAGGCGATGTTGGCCTTGGTGTTTTCCGGTGTGCCGAAAGCCGGAGCGCCCGAGCGCATATCGACATTGGACGTGAAAGCACCATACACCACCGGGCAACCTGGACGCACCAATTGTGCGAGTGCGATTCCGAACAAGGCTTCGGCGTTCTGCTGGGCAAGTGCTCCAGCCAGTGTTACCGGGCTCATCGCACCCATCAGGGTGAACGGGGTTATGCAGACGGATTGGCCGAACTCGGCCATGGTCATCAATCCCTCCGCCATCATCTCGTCGAAGCGCCGCGGTGAGTTGACCGAGATAATGGTGCCAACGCCTGGATCGCTGGCAATCTCGTCCAGCGAAAGCCCGCGGGCGATCGCCATCATGGTGATGCCGTCCAGCGCCCTGCCCCGGCCGATGGCCGAAACATGGAACGGTTTGTCGGCCAGCGTCAGATTGGCAAAGTAGGTGTCGAGATGGCGCGTATTGGCCGGCAGTTCGATCGGTGCGCAGACCTGGTTGCCGAGCATGTGGATGCAGTTGAAGTGCTGCGCGAGACTGACCAGTTCCCGGTAGTCACGGAGATTGCCGGCGCGACGACCGCGTTCGAAATCGTGCACATTGGGCGGTCCGGCAACCAGCGTGAAATTAATGATGTTGCCGCCGAACGTCAGTCGGCGTGCCGGGTTGCGGGACGTAAGCGTATAGGACGAAGGCGCTGTTTTGAGAGCCTCAGCGATCAGCCCTCGGTCGAGGCGCACCGTCATGGTCGTGTGATCGACATCCGCGCCAGCGCTTTCAAACAGCGCCAGCGCGCGGCTGTTCATCATCTCGATGCCGAGATTTTCGAGAATATGCAACGAAGCCTGATGAATGGCTTCAACTTGATCGGAAGAGAGGAGCGCCATCGGCGGATAAGGATTCTCCACCCGGCGCGAGGGCAATTGCGGGATCCGTGCCCCGGCTTTGGAATGGACGCGTTCAGCGCTGCGTCTGGCGCGAAGGGCGGTCATAACCGCATCAGAGCGTCATTCGGCTCGCCCTACTATCAAAAATACGTCATTTCCGGACGAGATTTTATCTTCAGCGTCACATAAGCCTCGCTGATAACGCGAAAGCGACATGAAAGGTCGGAATATCTACAACCGCCTTGCATCCGCCAAACAGGTTAAGAAGCGCCGCAAGACTCCTTTTATGATTTGCCACTAATGCTCTCGCCATGCGTGCGTACAGTTTTAGTCGAGTTTTAGCGATGGGCGTCGTGCTGGTGCTTGGCGCCTGCGCAACGGCACCAAACCGTATCAACGACGTGTGCGCCGTCTTCGACCAGCGCGATGGCTGGTTCAACGACTGGCGTTCTGCGGCTGAACGCACGCAGCGGAAGTATGGCATTCCGATGCATGTGCTGATGGCGACCGTGCGCAAGGAATCCGGCTTCAAAAGCAACGCGCGCCCGCCGCGCACAAAACTGCTCGGCTTCATTCCGTGGACTCGGGTTTCGAGCGCCTACGGTTATTCGCAGGCCCTCGACGGTACCTGGAGCCAGTACCGGCGGGAAAGCGGCAACTTCACCGCAAGCCGCACCAATTTTGCCGACGCGGTGGACTTCGTCGGCTGGTATCACACCAAAACGGTCGACACCTACGGCGTGGCGCGTGACGATACCTACAATCTCTACCTCGCCTATTATCTCGGATGGGGTGGCTTCAAGCGCGGCGACTGGCGCGGCAACAGCGGCATCCAGCGCTATGCTCGCGACACCGCCGCCATGGCCGACCGTTACCGCAGCCAACTGCAGAGCTGTCGCTAGAGCGTTTCCGTTTTTTGCGGAAACGCGGAAACGCACTAAGGTTTTGCTTCGCCGCTTTTTTGCAAAGCCAAGTGATTCCACTTGGCTACAAAATGCTCTGGGCCAGATAGTCGCTATTTGAAGCGACTATCTTGGCTTTCTGCCGAACACCCGCACATATTCCTCTTCGCCGCCATCGGCGAGAGCCCTGGCCTGCTTGACCCACTCGTCGCGTTCTGTACGGCCCAGCAGCATCAGGCGCTTGTCCACCCACTCGCGCTCGGTTTCTGACCAGCCTGCGATCTGTGCATGACGGTAGATGCCGAAATCGTTGAGGGCGATCTCGATCTGAGGTCCGATGCCCACGATCAGCTTGAGGTCGTCGGGCTGGGCGGGCCGCGCCATGCGGGCCGGCCGGCCAACATCGGCAGGATCGATCGGCTCCACCGGTGCCGGTGGCTCCACCGGTGCCGAAGCCACCTTCCTCTCCCTGACGGCTTTGGCCGGCTTGGCGGCCGCAGCCTTCGTCCTGGAGCCCTTTGCAGGGCTGGCTTTTTTCGGCGTCTCCATCGCACCCTTAGCGGAGGCCTTCGTGGCGACAGGCCTCTTCGCGACGGCCGGCTCCGCCAGGAGTGCAACCGTTTCTGTCTTCTTCGCCGTCCTTGTGGATTTGCGAGCAGCGGCGGTCTTGCGGACGGGCTGGATTTCGTCGCTCACCACGGTCGCGTCGACAACCTCTACCGCATCGTCTGGCAAGCCTTCGAGCGCCACATGCTCCTTATCGAAGCGTATCACCGGCTCCATGGTCGACAGGACCTCGTCCGACAGCCAGCAAAGTGACCTGTGCCCATCGCCAAGGTCCTTCAATGGTGGCAGTTCTTTCTCGCAGCGGCCTTCCGGCACCAGATGTTTGTAACGGCAGCGTGTCTGGAATGGACATCCGGTCGGCGGGTTCATTGCCGAGGGAATGTCGCCTTCCAGAACGATGTGCTTCTTCACCACAGAGGTGTCGGCGATCGGGATCGCCGACAGCAATGCCTCCGTATAGGGATGATAGGGCGGCGAGAAGATCTGATCCGTCGTGCCTTGCTCCACGATGTGGCCAAGATACATAACGACGACGCGGTCTGCGATGTAGCGCACGACCGACAGATCGTGGCTGATGAACAGCATCGTCGTCTTGTTCTTGCGCTGGATATCCATCAGCAGCTCGGTGACAGCGGCCTGAACCGACACGTCGAGGGCGGACACGGGCTCGTCCGCCACAACCACCTTGGCCGACCCGGCAAAGGCTCGCGCCACGCCGATGCGCTGTTTCTGACCGCCGGAAAGCTGCCGCGGCTTGCGCTCGGCAAAAGCTCTCGGCAGCTTCACGAGATCGAGCAGTTCCAGCATGCGCTGCTTGCGGTCGGCGACCGTCTTGCCGACCTTGAATTTCTCCAGCGTACGGATGATCTGCGAACCAACGGTATGGCTGGGATTCAGCGTATCGAACGGATTCTGGAATACCATCTGAATGGCGGAGACCGTGTCGACGTCACGCTTCTCGATGCCGGTAGACTGGATTTCACTGTTGCCAAGCGTCACCTTGCCGGAGCTCGCGGTCTCCAGCCCGAGCAGAACCTTGGCCAGCGTCGACTTCCCGCAACCACTTTCGCCGACGATGGCGACCGTTTCGCTTTCGCGCGCCTCGAAGCTTATCGTCTCGTTGGCCTTGACCGTGCGCCCCTCGCCACCGCCAAATACGCCGCCGGCGCCGACATGGTAATATTTCTTCAGGTCGTCGATCTTGAGCACCGGCGCGCCCGGCTTGACGGGCTCGGCGGATTTCTTTGCGCCTGGCGGCAGAGCCGTCCAGTCGATCTCATCGAAGCGTACACAGCGCGAGAAATGCCCTTCGTGGCCTTCGACGTCGATCATCGGGATTTCAGCGGCGTTGCACACGCCGTCCACGAAGTGGTGGCAGCGCGGCCCGAAATTGCAGCCCTTCGGACGCTCATGCGGCAATGGCAGTTGGCCGGGTATGGCGATGAGCGGCCTCTCGTTCTTGTCAGCTCCCGGCAAAGGGATCGAGCGGAACAACCCCTGCGTATAGGGATGCCGCATGCGGTCGAACACGTCCTCGATCTTGCCGGTTTCGACCGCTTCGCCCGAATACATCACGGTGATCTTGTCGCAGGTCTCCAGGATCAGCCCCAGATTGTGCGACACGAAGATCATCGAGGTGCCGAACTTCTGTCCAAGTCCCTTCACCAGTTCGACGATGCCGGCTTCCACCGTCACGTCCAGCGCGGTTGTCGGCTCGTCGAGCAACAGCAGCGCCGGCTTCGACAGAAGCGCCATGGCAATGACGATGCGCTGCTGCTGGCCGCCGGAAAGCTGGTGCGGATAGGAACGCATCATGCGTTCCGGATCAGGCAACTTGACCGCCCTCACCATCTCCAGCGAACGCTGGTAGGCCTCTTCCTTCGACACTTTGTCGTGGATAAGAGGCACTTCCATCAACTGCTGGCCGATCTTCATGGCCGGGTTCAGCGAGGCCATAGGTTCCTGGTAGATCATGGCGATCTTGTTGCCGCGGATGGAACGAAGCTCCTCCTCGGACATCTCGCCCATGTCCTTGCCCTGGAACTTGATGCGTCCGCCGACGATCTTGCCGACATTGGACAGGTCGCGCATGATCCCGAGCGAAACGGTCGACTTGCCGCAACCGCTCTCCCCGACGATACCCATCGCCTCACCCGGCATCACCGTGCAGGAGAAATCCATCACAGCTGGTATCTCACCCTTGCGGGTGAAGAACGAGATCGACAGGTTTTCGATCTCGATGATCGGCTGGGCGTTGGCAGTGTTCGTGGCTTTTACGGCTTCGTTCATGGCGTCGCCCTCCACTAGTCCTTCATTGATTGTTCACGCAGAGAGTCGGCGAGCAGGTTCAATCCCAGCACGAACGACATCAGTGCGATCGTCGGCGGAAGCGCGGGGTGGATGAACGAACGCAGCAAGCGGCTGGCGTCCTTGATCGCCGTTCCCCAGTCCGGGCTTTCCGGTGCGAGACCGAGACCGAAATAACCCAACGTACCAAGCAGGATGGTCGTGTAGCCGATGCGCAGGCAGGCATCGACGATCAGTGGTCCGCGCGCGTTGGGAAGGATTTCCCACAGCATGATGTACCAAGGCGTCTCGCCTCGTGTCTGGGCTGCCGCCACGTAGTCGCGGGTCTTGATGTCCATGGTCAGGCCGCGAACGATACGGAATACGCCCGGCGAGGAGGCGAACACCACTGCCACGAAGATATTGAGCTGGTTCGGGTCGATATGCACGATCCGGAGCGGATCCGCATCGAACACCAGGCCGGCATAAATCCAGCCGCCGATCACCAGTGTCAGCCCAAGCAGCAGGTAAAGGCGATCAGGCCTGTTCTTGTAGCGGGTCCAGAACAGCGCGCAGAAGAAGATGATCGGGAACAGGAAGAACAATCCCGCCATCGCATAAGGGATCGGCGTATCCATGATACCCGGGGTGACCAGCAGGTAGAACAGCAGGATCACCGGGAAGGCCAGAACGAGGTTGGCCAGGAACGACAGCACGGTATCGATCTTACCGCCGTAGTAACCGGCCGGCAGGCCGAGGGTAATGCCGACCATGAGCGCAAAACCGGTGGCTGCGGGTGCGATGATCAGCACGATCTGGCTGCCATAGACCATGCGCGAGAATATGTCGCGCGCGAGCTTGTCGCCACCGAACAGGAACACGCCCTTGGAAGCGGGTTCGATCGCTCCGGGCAGCGCGTCCTTCATCACCGGTATCTGGGCCAGTGGATCGAACGGAGCGACGGTCGAGGCGAAGATCGCGGTGAATAGCCAGAAAAGGCAGATGACGACGCCTGCTATGCCGACGCTGCTGTCGAAGAGCTGACCATAGAGACCAAGTCTCTTCTTATAGGCGAAGCTGGCGCCCAGCACGATGGCCAGCGCCAGCCAGACCGGCCAGAACCGCACCAGCACGCCGATGACGATGTTGAAGGCTCCGATATATTCGATCTGCATCGCTCGGCCTCCCTACTGCACACGGATGCGCGGGTTGAGGTATGCATAGCCGACATCCGAGATCAGCTGGGTGATCAGCACGATGAACACCGAGACCAGCGAACAGCCTAGCAGAAGGTCGATATCATTGTTGCCGGCGGCCTCCACGAGCGTGTAGCCGAAGCCCTGGTAGCGGAACATCGTCTCGACGATGACGACGCCGGTCAGCAGCCACGGAAACTGCAGCATGATGACGGTGAAAGGTGCAATCAGTGCGTTGCGCAGCGCGTGCTTGACGACCACGTTGGAGAAGGACAACCCCTTCAGTCGGGCTGTGCGGATGTATTGCTGCGTCATCACCTCGACCATCGACGCGCGCGTCATGCGCGCGATGTAACCGATGCCGTAGATCGCAAGCGTGATCACCGGCAGTGTGAAATTATAAAACGTGATGCCTTGCGCCGCTGACGCCGCAGAACCGTTCAACCAGCCGAGCCAAGACGCGAAAATGACGGTAAAGATGACGCCCGAGACATATTCAGGCGTCGCCGTCGTGGCGATGGACGCGACCGACAAAACTCGGTCCGTGCGTGACCCCTCTCGCATGCCGGCAAGGATGCCTATGAGCAGCGACACCGGCACCATCACCACAAGCACCCAGAACATCAGGATACCTGTTGCGCGCAGTGCCGGAAACAGTTTGGCCGCAACGGTTGTCTTGAACTTGGTCGAGCAGCCGAAATTGCCTTGCAGCACCCCGGAATAAGCCGGCTCCGCAGGATCGTTGCAGAACGAGAAACGCTGGGAAGCCTTGCCGGTCGCCGGATCGACGATGGGCTCCATCTTGAGGACGCCCAGCCAATGCCCATAACGAACGAAGAAATTCTGCCGGTAGCCATGATTGACCAACCAGCTTTCCAGCTGCTCTGGCGGCGTGTGCATCTCGGTCTGGCTGATCGCCAGCTTTTTCAAATTCGGTTCGAGATTCACCAAGAAGAAAACGACCAGCGTCAGGCACAACATGGTCAGAAGAATCGTGCCGATACGTCTGGCTATAAATGAGAGCATTGCGTCCCCCTGCCGGCCGGGTTGGGGTCAGAAACGATCAACCCTGAGTCAAAAATCTTTTGTGATTTAAGGCCGCCGCGACAAGGGGCGCCGCGCCGGCGATGCCACGGGCATGGGAGACCTCTCCCATGCCCGTCGACCGATCTATCAGGCCTG
This sequence comes from Terribium retamae, assembly GCF_022347545.1. GTDB lineage: Bacteria > Pseudomonadota > Alphaproteobacteria > Rhizobiales > Rhizobiaceae > Mesorhizobium > Mesorhizobium retamae. The sequence goes on along the minus strand of NZ_JAKREW010000039.1, from coordinate 19,661 downwards.
CTCGAGCCAGACCTTGCCGAAGTCGTGCTCGTAGGTGGGGTGCATCGAGTGGTTCTTCACCTCGGGCTTGATGTTGATGTAGAGCTTGCGCCAGTAAGGCTGGATGATGATGCCGGAATCCTGCAACGTCTGCTCAATATCCTTCATCACCGTCTTGCGCTTCTCGGCATCGGCGATCGAGAGGGCCTCATTGACCTTCTTGTCGAAATCCGGATTGGCATAGGCCGTTTCGTTCCAGGCTTCGCCGGTACGATAGGCGATGGCAATCACCTGGATGCCAAGCGGACGCATGTTCCAGTTGGTTTCCGAGAATGGATATTTCGTCCAGTCGTTCCAGAAGGTCGAGCTCGGCAGGACGGTGCGCTTCACCTTGATGCCAGCCTCGCGCAACTGCGCAGCAATCGCGTCGGTGGTGTTCTTGTGATAGTCCTCGTCGTTGCTGATCAGCTCATGCTCGAAATCGAGAGCGCCGGCCTCCTCCAGCATCTGCTTGGCCTTGGCAATGTCCCGCTTGACCTTCGGCAGTTCCACATATTCCGGATGGATCGGCGCGACGTGATGGTTTTCGCCAGGCGTGCCGGCATTGCCGTAGCCCAACTGCAGAACTATCGCATTGTCGACCGCAAGGCACATCGCCTGACGCACCTTCTGATTGTCATAGGGCTTCGCCTTGACGTTGAAACGGGAAACCACCGTCGCGGCGGTTACCACTTCCGAAGCCGGCGCGCCGACATCGGCGATGATCTTGATGTAATCGGCGGTCGTTTCGTGGTTGGTATGCACTTCGCCGGACTCGAAAGCAGCAACCGTAGCCGCCGGATCGGTGCCGTAGTCGATGAATTCGACACCATCGAGCAGCGCCTCGCCACCCCACCACTTGCCGGTTTCACGGCGCTTGTAGACCACCTTCTGGCCGACGTCGTAGGAGACGAGCTCGAACGGTCCGGTGCCGATCGGGCAATTCTTGAAATTGGCGCCCTTCTCGTCGAACGTCTTGTGTACGATGAGCGCGGGATAATCGGTCATGTTGGCGATGATGGCGATATCCGGGCTGGTCAGCTTCAGCTTGATCGTCATGTCGTCGACCTTTTCGACCGCGCCTTCGCGCAGCTTCTTGGTCTTCTCGTCGACGAGGCTGCCGAGACGACCCGGCATAGAGTTGCCTTCCGCAGCCTTGTCGGCCCAGCGGGTCAGATTGTAGATCACGTCATCGGCGGTGAACTTGTCGCCATTGTTCCATTCGACGCCCGGGCGAACATGGAGCGTATATTCCGTGGCGTCGTCGTTGATCTCCCATTTCTCCAGGAGATACGGCTCGAACGTGTATTCCTTGGTGTATTTCACCAGCGGCTCGAGCGCCTGGCGCTCGGCATTGGAGATCTCCGACCAGTCAGCGGTGCGCGGATCCTTCGGGTCCTTGATGTTCATCGCCACCTTAAGGACACCGCCCTTCTTCGGCGTTTCCTGGGCTTGGGCAGGCGTCGGTGCCGCGATGCCCAGCAAGCCATAAGCCATGGCTGTAGAGGCACCAAAGATGCTGGCCATAGCCAGGAACTCGCGACGGTCGATGCCACCGGCCTTGGCCTGTTCGGCCATCGCCAGGATATGATCCGGAACGCGATCGCCATTGCTTTCATAAATTGTCATGACTAGCTCCCATTATTGGCTTTTCGCCTTTTAACATTCCGCACCTGACCGCCATTGTCAAAGAACGGTCAGTGTGAGAACTCATTGCAAGAGTGCAACTTTGAAAAGGGAGCAACTGGCGCGATAGCGACAATCTTGGCGGAAATTTGCTATCGAAGGCAAAAAACGAACGCCCACCGGTTCGGCATAAACCGCGTGCATTTCTGTGATGATACAATTGGCAATGCTGTGGCAGCGCCAGTTCAACCGCATCGTCGGTCCACCCTGACGCGTCGCGCCGGGACCGCGCTAGTACTCTTTCTCGTAGAAGATGCCGCCCTTGGCTTCGCCATCATCCGAAGCTTCGCCGCGCAGCTTGACGCCCTTACCCACGTTGAAATCGATGCGCGCCCTGCCGGAGCCCGGTTTCTCGCCCTTCTGGATGTTAAGATAGGTGCGATCGTTCAGATATTTGCCGGCCGACACGGCCGTTCCGCCCTGATCGTCGGTGGTGATGTCGAGATCGTCGACGCCCAGCTTGCCGCGCAGCTTCTCCAGAAGTGAAGTGGAGCCGCCTACGCCGCTCAACTGAGCTGCCGCCTCCGCAAGCTGAGCGATCTGCAGCGGCGAAAGGTTCGACATGGATCGGCCGAAGATCAGCCGTGCCAGCACCTCATCCTCCGGCAGCGCCGGCACCGAGGAGAATGAGAACTTCGGATTGGTCGCCTCTCCCGAGACGGTGATCGTTACGGTCGCATCGCCCGCGGTCGATTCAGCCACCATGTTGAGATACGGCACCAGCGAGCCTGAGAAGGTCAGTGTGCCTTCGGTGAAGGTCAGCCGCTTGCCGAGGATGGAAAGACGCCCGCGCTGCAGCGTGAATTCGCCCACCGCTTGGGGCGCAGAGGCAGGACCCGTCAGGCGCAGGTTGCCGCCGAGTTCGGCATCGAGACCGCGTCCCATCACGAAGATCTGGTTGGGGGCATTGACGGTGATGTCGAGCGTCAACCCGCCGCTTCCCTTTCCGCTGCCGCTGCTCGCGCCGGAGGGGCGCAGCGCCTTGTCCTGCGCCCTCACCGCCGCCGGCGCATCCTTACGTTTTATGTTCAAAGTCGACAGCGACGTCGGCAACCGTTCCGGCACGGTGACGACGACCTTGCCAAGATTGATGGTGCCCGAGACTGCCGGTGCGGTGGCCAGCGGCCCCTTGATGGTGAGGTCACCGCCAAGGTTAGCCGTCACGATGCGGCCGTCAGTGTAGCGGCCGTCGACCAGCTTGATCGAGAGGTCAGCGGGAAAGCCTCGGGCTGCATCGATGCCAACCGTGCCGCCAGCCGACAGCGTGCCGCGGGTCGACAGCGTGCCGGTTAGCCGGTTGATCGTCGCCACCCCATTGGCCATGCCGATATCGAGAGTGATGTCCTTGATGCCTAGTCCAGTTTTGGCGTCGAGAACGCGGGCTCCCGATGAACGTACCGAACCGGCGATCACAGGTTTGTTGGCCGGACCGCGCACCTGCACCGAGACATTTGCACCGCCAGTCAGCGACATCCCCTGCTCCGCAAGCTTGCGCGCCAGCAGTTCGAAGGGCACGTTGCCGGCGATATCCACCGACAGATTGGGCGTACCGGCGGTCGTCACGGTGCCACCACCCTTTAGAGCCAGCCCGGCTCCACCACCGATATCGGCGTTGAAGGTGAGTTTGTTGGCCGCGAAAGTGCCGCCCGAAGCGACGTTGATTGCACCTATGCCGGCATCGCGTGTCGCTGCGACCCCAAGCCCGCTGGCCTTAATGTTGTAGGTGACAGAAGGCGCGGAACTGGTGCCTGTGACCTTGGCCGAGCCGGACACGGTGCCGCCGGCTCCAAGCCCCGGCGAGAACGAGTTGGCCGCCGCCACAGGCAGATTGGCCAAAGCGACGTCGATGTCGAGAGCCTTGCCTGCAGTGCCCGTGATTGTGGCGCGGCCGCTGTCGACACCCACCACCAGTTTGCGGATCGTCGTCGTGCCATTGGCAACGGTAATGGTCGAAGGTTCCGGGATCACCGCCTTGAGGCCACGGATCACCGCCTGGCCGGAAGCGAGTTCCAGCGTGGTCACGCCGCCTGTCGATTTCACGCGGCCAACCGCCTTGGCTGGAATATCCTTGACCGTCGCGCCGCCGGAAAAGCCGGTCCATTCGCCGTCACGTTTCAGATCGATGGCGATGCCGGTAACGGTCGTTGTGCCGGAGGTAACCGCGTCGGCCCGCACGGTGCCGGAGACGGCAGGGGCAGCCGCGTAATTGGCGATCAGCGCATCGATGGCAACATTCCTGGCAACCAGATCGCCGCGCTTGATGCCGGCCTTGGCCTGCAACGCCATTTCGGGCACGCCGTCACGTTTGGCGAAACGGATGGTGCCGCGCACATCGCCTTCCGCCTTTTCCAGCGCCAATGCCGCCAGCGGTGCGATATCGGGCAGGTCGATCGTCACCGTCCCTTCCGGCAGGAAAGCCTCATCGAGAATGAGATCGCCGGCTATGCCGTTATTGCCCAGAGAGAGTTTCAGCGCGTCGACGCGACGCTGACCGTTGTCGGTCTTCAACACCGCCTTGCCTTGAAGCGGTTGTCCAGCAACCGTGGCGGACAATGCGACGTCGGCGGCGGGGTTGGCGACATCTGCCCGACCATTTGCGGCAAGGCCCAATCCGGTGATCTCACGCCCTGCGAGCTCGAGCTTGTCCCCACTGAGCGACACCGAAACATCAGGGGCGACCATGACACCTTTGGCCGTAACCGAAAGGCCGATCGAGCCCTTGGCCTCCTTGGACAGCAGCGACAGGTCGGCGAGCGCACCCTTGAGCTCGGCAACGATCTGGCCTTGGTGGAGGCTGGCGCTGCCGTTGGCGGAAACGGCGCCGGACTCCAATGTGATGGAATCGGCCGTTACCGTGCCCTTGGCGTCGCGCCGGATCGCGGCCGACAGGACGGCGCGTTCGCCAAGTACCGGTCGCGCAGCGGCGGGCAATGCCGATGAGGCTGCGTCCGCCTTGACGTTCAGTTCGATCGACCCGTCGACCAGGGCCATCTTGCCATTGAAATCGCCAATAAGCGTATCCGAGCGGATCGAGCCCTTGTCGACGTTGATGGTTTCTTTAGCGAGGCTGCCGGCGACTTCCGCCTTTATCTTGCCGGCGATGAGCGGAGCGATGGTCGGATTGTCCAGCCCGATCTTGTCGACGGTCAGCGAGCCGGTCATCGGCCCGATACGGTTGGCAACGTCGAAATTGTCGGAGTGGATCGTCAGGTCGATATTCTCGAATTTGGTAACCGTCGTCGTGACCTTGGCCAGCGAGGCACCGATGTCGACCATCGGCGCACTGCCCTCGCCGAAGGCACGCAGTGAGGCAGATTTCATCTCGATGTCGATCGGGCTTTCCTTGCTGCCGAGCGCCAGCGGCAGCGTGGGGCCAACCGAGTTGAACTGCAGCGAAAAGTCTGTGGCACCCTTGGGATCGATGTGGCCGGCGGCCGTGCCGCGCACGGCGTTGCTGTTGATCTGCGCTTGCTCGATCTCTACGCCGCCGGTCTTGGTGGCGGTGCCGGTGAAGGCAAAATCCGTCTGGCCGGCGAGCAGCGGCTTGAAGCGTTCAGGCAGGAAACGGGCGAAATCGCCTTCACCTTTCGCCTGGATGCGATTGCCCTTTTCAGTCTGCTGATTGCGGCCAGTCAGTTGCGTGACCACCTGGCCGTCGACACTGAAGCTGCCGGTACCGTTCCAGTCTGCCAGCGAACCTTTTCCGGCAAGGGCGATGTCGACCGCCGGATCACCTGGCAGCTGCAGCAGATTGGCGAGAATACCGCCTGCAGGTTCCGACGCCCTCACGTCGAGATCCAGTTTGTTGTCGGCCGGTGCGAAATCGACGGTCGCATCCACAGTGCCTTGCTTGCCATCGTTGCGCGCGACATTGAACTTGGTCGCCACCGCAAGCGGCGAAGCATCGGCCTTGAGAGAACCTTTGGCAGCCAATTGCGCAACTCCTGCGCCGGCCAGCGCTTCGCCAAGCGCGATGTCGGGCAGATCGATCGCCTTGATGTCGAGCGACACCGGCAGGCCACCGCCACCTTCGGTATCGCGCTTCGGCTCGCCCTCGGAAACCGGAAGCCGTGCCGCCTCGATGCGTCCGACCGCGACGCGGTCTGCGCTGAATGTCTTTGTGAGCAATGCAAGCGGCGACCAGTCCACCGCCACCTGACGCAGCACCAGCCATGGACCCTTGCTGTCCTCCAGCACAACGTGATCGACCCTGAGCGCACCCGACCAGATGCCGTCAATGCCGGCGACCGTCACCTTGCTCTCAGGTGAAGAGGCCATCGACGAGATCAGGCCTGCGAGATTGTCACGGCCGCGCTCGGTCGTGGTGAACACGATCAAGGCGCCTAGCGCTGCCGCGATGACCACCGCCGCCACGTAGAGGAAGATCCGCAATACCCGTTTGAACAATTTCGCCATGCCGTCAGAACGCCTGGCCGATGCCGGCATAGATGCCGAAGCGAGGGTCGCCCGGTTCCCTGTTCAATGGTATCGCGCCGTCGATGCGCAGCGGTCCGAACGGCGTGATGTAGCGCAGACCGACACCGGCGCCGACCTTCACGTTGGAGAAATCGGGGAACTGCTTGGTGGAAACAGTACCGGCGTCGACAAACGGTACAATGCCGATTGTGTCGGTGATGCCGATGCGCATTTCGGCCGAGGTTTCGAAATAAGACAAACCGCCGATTGGCTGGCCGTTTATGTCCTTCGGACCAATGCCCTGATAGGCATAACCACGCACCGAACCACCGCCGCCTGCGTAGAAACGCCGGTCGGCCGGAACGTCCTGCAGGCCTGCACCGACAATCGAACCGATTGCAGCGCGGCCGGCAAGCACGAAACGGCCACCGCTGTCGATGGCCTGATAGGCACTGCCTTCGCCGCGCAGCTTCACGAACGTGGCGCCGTTCAGGAGGTCATAGCTCGGTTCGGCATAGGCAAGCAGCCTGAAACCGCTCTTCGGGTTCAGTTTGTTGTCGCGATTGTCAAAGACGTATTGCAGCGGCACGCTGGCAATCAGGTAGTCATGCTTGCCGAAACTGTCGGTGATCTTCGAATAATCGAGCGAGACCTCAGCCGACACCGTCTGCCGCTTGTCGAGCTCATAGGATAGTCCCACGCCGCCCTTGGTCGAGAAGCGGTCATAGGCATCGGGGTGTTCGTAGACCGTTTTCAGATTGGCGAAGAACTTCGAGGCAGGCCCGACCACGCCCGGCTTCTCGAACATGATACCGGCATTGTAGTTCAATTCGCCCAGGGCGTTGGCGCCGATGCCGCTGATCGCCCCCTCGATGCGCAGTTTCTCTGCACGGCCAAACAGGTTGCGGTGGCCCCAATAGCCTTCCAGGCCGAGCCCATCGGTGTTGGAGAAGGTACCGCCGACGCCCAGATAACGCGGCTTGCGTTCGCTCACCTCGACGTCGATCGGGATATTGCCGTCGGCATCGAGCTTGTCGCCTTCCTTCAACGAGACACTGTTGAAGACTTCAAGGCCGAGCAGACGATCGCGAGCATCCTCGATCTGCTTTGGCGAATAGCGCTCGCCGCGCTTCAGCCCCGTCATATATTCGGTGAATTCGCGATCCACCGCCTCGGTGCCTTCGACGGTCGTCTGGCCGATGCCCGCGACCGGACCGGCTTCGACGGTCAGCGTCACGTCGAGCCGCCCATTGTCGTGGTCGGCCACGACCTCGCGGTCGGTGACCTTGGCAAGTGGCCTGCCTTCATCTTTCAATGCCTTGACAAGCCGCGCTTCGGCTTTCAGCACGGCACCGGAACTCGCGTCACCACCGGAGATCAGCCCAAAATCCGCGCTCGCCATGCCTGCGGCATCGCCCTTCAAACGGATGTCGCCGAGCGTGAACTTCTGGCCGGGCCTCACGGTGATCGTCACTGGGATAGGCCGCGGCCCCTTGAACTCGGCATCTGGCGGCAGATCGTCCAGTGACTGGCCGGCAATGGCGATATCGACGACGCCTTCATAGTGGGCATCCTCGTAAAGCGCAGCGACCAGCTGCTCGCGGTCACCGCGCGCCTTGGTCATCAGCCCGAGCGAGCCGGAAACCGGGCGTTCCTCGTCATTCTTCAGGCTGGAGACATTCTCCAGTTTTTCCTTCAGATCGTCGTCAGCGTCCGGCGCCTCGATTGTCACCGTGTAGCGCAAGGGGTCGGTGATCGCCTCGTCCGTTTCCTCTTCGGAACCCCAGAGCTTGATTCCGAACAATTCGAAAGCCGAGGCGCTTCGCCCCTCGATCATGATAGCGGAGGCGCCGATCGTGGCCAAAAGCAGGGCGCGCGAAAGCGCACGCCACGACGTGCCCTCCTGCCAACAACGCCTCACCACAACAGGCATCAACTCAACCTGCCCTCGAATCCAGACTCTGTCCTCCCAATGCGCCCAAATGCTAAAATTGGAATGAACGTGTGAAGTCCTCGTAAACTCACAATGCGGCCACAGTTCAATTGTCCGAATTGTAACGGGCTTGGAATACACACCTTTTGTGCAGTCGCAAAATTGTGTGATCTGTGCCCTAGATAGGATGTCCCGGCGAGTGGCCGGCAAAAAGATGTCTGCAACCAGCGGTTTGCACGCCGCTGGGAGCGTTGACAAGCCTTGCCGAAGCTTGAACATGCCGGGGACGATCAGGTGCCAGGAGGGTGTGATGGCATTGCGCGGGGCTCGTTTTCTGCCGATTCTTTTCTTTTTTCTGTTTGCTTCTTTTGGCGCCGCGCTAGCGGCGGATACAAAGCGCATCGTGACAACGGATAATTCCGATTATTTCGGATTCGACCTGCGTTCCGAGCAGAACATCACCCTCGATCAGTGCAAGACGACCTGCCTCGGCGATTCGGCCTGCCGCGCCTTCACCTACAACATCAAGGCGAAATGGTGCTTCCTCAAGTCCGACTTCAACACGCTGAAACCCTTTGCCGGTGCTGTCGGCGGCAAGGTTGTCACCATCGACACCGCTCCAGACATCGGGGCCCCGGCGGAACTCGGCTATTTTCCGGCCTGGATGGCCGACCAAGCCCAGCAATACCGCAACTTCCTGACCGGCCCGGGTTACACCAAACCCACGGATGGCCTGACCACTTTAGAGCAGGAAGCCGAGCAGTCGGCGCTCTCGGGCGATCATCGCACCGCTATGCAGAAATACGAAGCCGCGGTTTCGGTAATGCCGGACGATGCAGCGCTGTGGCCGAAACTCGCGCGCGAGATCCTGGCAACACTGGAGGTCTCCAGCGACAATCAATCGACGCTGCAATCCAACGCCACCTCGGCAGCCTATCTCGGCTACAAGCTGTCGCGCACGGCGGGTGCCCGCGCCGAAGCACTGGCGCTGCTCGCTGGCGGGCTCGATCGCCGCGATCAATATCGCCCGGCATTGCAGGCCTATGAGGCTAGCCTTGCGCTCGAAAATTCAGCGGCGGTGCGTTCCGAATATGAAGACCTGAAGGCCCGCAAGGGTTTCCGTGTCGTCGAACACACCGTCGACGCCGACACTTCCAGCCCTCGCATCTGCGCGCAATTCTCCGAGGAACTGGTCAAGACCGGCGTCGATTACGCGCAGTTCGTCACCATCGGCGGGCAAGCGCCCAAGGCCGTCGAGGCGAAGGACAAGCAGATCTGCGCCGAAGGGCTCGAACACGGCCAGCATTATGATGTCGTCTTCCGCGCCGGCATTCCCGCCGCCATCGGTGAAGTGACGGCAGCTCCCGTGACCCTGTCGATCTATGTGCAGGATCGCGCGCCGTCCGCCCGCTTCACCGGCGACAGTTTCGTACTGCCGTCCGGCGTGCGCCGCGGCATCCCGGTCGTCACCGTCAACATGAACGCCGCCGAAATGAAGCTCTTCCGTGTCGGCGACCGCTCGCTGGCCCAGCTTCTCTCAGGCTACCAGTTCCTGCGACAGCTCGACGGCTACGACCTCTCCAACATCAAGGACCAGATGGGTCAGCCGATCTGGGAAGGCCGCATGGAGATCACCGGCGACCTGAACAAGGAAGTGACCACGTCCTTCCCGGTTGATGAGGCGCTGCCGCAGCGCAAACCCGGCGTCTATATCCTCACCGCGCAGCCGGTGGACGACAAGAGCGACGAATACAACTCGCGTGCCACGCAATGGTTTGTCGTCTCCGACATCGGCCTTTCGACCTACACCGGCCAAGACGGCCTCAACGTCTTCGCCCGCTCGCTGGGCAGCGCCAAGCCGATCCAGGGCGCGGAGCTTACTTTGCTCGCCCGCAACAACGAAATCCTCGGCACTGCCACGACGGACGGCGAAGGCCGCGCCGTCTTCAATCCGGGCCTCACCCGTGGCGAAGGCGGTATGGTGCCGGCGGTGCTGATGGCAAAGCAAGGCGATCAGGACTTCGTGTTCCTCGACATGGCCAAGGCCGGTTTCGATCTATCGGACCGTGGCGTGGCCGGTCGCGCGGCACCGGGCGCGCTCGACGTCTATGCATGGACCGAACGCGGCATCTACCGCGTCGGCGAAGACGTGCACGTGCAGGCACTCGCCCGCGACGATGCCTCGAAGGCGGTTGAGAACCTGCCTTTGACCTTTATCTTCACGCGTCCCGATGGCGTCGAGGCGCGCCGCATAGTCAGCGATGGCACCTCGGCCGGCGGCCATGCCGTCGACCTGGCGCTGGAACCCAATGCCATGCGCGGCACCTGGACGGTGTCGATCCACACCGATCCCAAGCAGGCTGCGGTGGCCACGCATATGTTCCTGGTCGAGGACTTCGTGCCCGATCGTATCGAGTTCGACTTAACCGCAGACAAGTCCGAGATCGGTCAGGGCGAAACCGCCAACGTCACTGTCGATGGCCGCTTCCTCTATGGCGCGCCGGCAGCCGGCCTGGCCCTCGAGGGCGAGACGACCCTATCGGTGACGCGCGAATGGGATCGCTTCAAGGGCTTTGCCTTCGGCCTCGCCGACGAACAGGCGGCACAGCCGACCGTGACACCGCTGGCCGACCTGCCGGTGGTGGGCGACGATGGCAAGGCGACCTTTCCGGTCGCGATCGACCAGTTGCCGGCCACCACTAAACTTGTGAACGCCAAGGTGACGGTGCGCATGCGTGAGACCGGTGGCCGCGCCGTCGAGCGTTCGCTCAACCTCGCGGTGCGCTCGCAAGGCGACCTGATCGGTATCCGACCGGATTTCGAGAATGATGAGGTGCCGCAGGGCGGCACCGCCAAATTCAGCCTGATCGCGGTGGATCGCGACGGCAATCGCAAGGCCCTTGCCGGGGCGCAGTGGTCGCTGGTCAAGGTCGAGCGCAATTATCAATGGTATCGCAATGGCGGCTCATGGGCCTATGAGGCGGTAAACCTCACCAAGGCTGTTGCCAATGGCAAGGTCGATATCGCAGCCGACGGCGAAGCATCCGTTTCGTTGCCGGTCGATTGGGGACGCTACCGGCTGGAGGTCGAAACGGCCGATCCGGACGGACCCGCATCGTCCTACGAGTTCGATGGCGGCTGGTATGTCAGCGCGACCTCTACCGAGACACCGGACGGGCTCGAGATCGCCCTGGACAAGGACGATTATGCCGTTGGCGACACTGCCAAGCTGAAAGTGTCGCCGCACTATGCCGGTGAGCTGCTCGTGACGATCGGCGCCGATCGCCTGCTGAAGACCTTCAATGTGAGCATTCCCCGGGACGGTGGCACCGTGGACATCCCGGTCACCGACGACTGGGGCGCCGGCGCCTATGTCACGGCCACCCTCTACCGGCCGGGTGACGCGGAACAAAGCCGCATGCCAGCGCGCGCCATTGGTGTGAAATGGCTGAAGATCGATCCGGGCGCCAGGAAGCTTGGCGTAGCACTTAGCCCGCCCTCCAAGATGGAGCCTCGACAGACCCTGTCCGTGCCTGTTTCGGTGACCGGGGTCGCACCCGGCAGCGATGCGTATGTCACGGTGGCCGCCGTCGATGTCGGCATTCTCAACCTCACTAACTACAGGGCGCCGGATCCGGAAAACTGGTTCTTCGGCCAGCGCATGATGGGGCTTGAGTTGCGCGACCTGTACGGTCGCCTCATCGACGGATCGCTTGGCACCACCGGCAAGCTGCGCACCGGCGGCGATGGCAACGCCATGCAGAGCCAGGGCAGCCCCCCGACCGAAAAGCTGGTCGCCTTCTTCTCCGGCATCGTCAAGCTGGATGCCGAAGGCAAGGCGACCGTCGATTTCGACTTGCCGCAATTCAATGGCACCGCGCGCGTCATGGCCGTGGCATGGACCAAGGAAGCCGTCGGCCATGCTGTGAGCGACGTGATCGTGCGCGATCCGATCGTCATCACCGCTGGCTTGCCGCGGTTCCTGGCACCCGGCGACGCTGCGACCATGCGGCTTGATTTCGCCAACACCGATGCGCCGGCCGGCGACTATGCGCTTGCCATCGAAACCACCGGCGACATCACCATCGGCAGCGAGGCCGTACCGGCCAAGCTCACTTTGGCTGAAGGCAAGCGACAGACGCTGAGTGTGCCCCTGATCGGGGTGTCGCCGAGCGATGCCACCATCACCGTGAAGCTCGCCAGGGACGGCGGACCGTCGGCGGAACAGACTTTGTTCCTTCCGGTTCGTCCTGCCCAGCTTCCGGTTCCGGTCCGTCTTATCGTGGATCTGAAGAACGGGGCTTCGCTGCGCGTGGACAGCGAACTCCTGGCGGCGAGCACATTGCAGGGTTCCTCGGTCAGCGTCGGCGTCTCGCAGTCGGCTGCGCTCGACGTACCGTCTTTGATCCTGTCGCTCGACCGCTATCCTTATGGATGCGCCGAACAGACCACCAGCCGCGCTTTGCCGCTGCTTTATATGAGCGAGATGTCGAAGGGCTACGGCATCCCTGACGATCCCGGCCTGCACGATCGGGTGCAGGAAGCGATCTACAGGGTGCTGAGCTATCAGGCTTCCGGCGGCAGCTTCGGCCTGTGGGGTCCAGGCTCTGGCGACCTTTGGCTGGATTCTTATGTCACCGACTTCCTGACGAGGGCACGCGAAGCGAAGTACGACGTTCCCGCACAAGCGATCTCGCAGGCGCTGGCTAACCTGCAGAACTCGCTCGGCTACGATCAGGATGTTCAGGACCGCGGCTCTCAGATCGCCTACGCGCTTTACGTTCTGGCTCGCAACAAGAAGGCGTCGGTCGGTGACCTGCGTTATTATGCCGACACCAAGCTGGAGGCCTTTTCCAGCCCGATGGCGGTAGCGCAACTGGCCGCAGCTCTGGCGCTCTATGGAGACGCGCAGCGTTCGGAAACAACGTTCCAGGCAGCACTGACATTGGCAAGGAACACCAAGAACTATGACTGGTACCGCTCCGATTATGGCTCGGCGGTCCGCGACGCCGCGGCGATGCTGGCGCTCGCCGCCGAATCCAAGCCGGCACCATCGGTACTGCCGGAACTGGTCAAGCAGGTGGAGAGGCAGCGCGCCGCGCAGCGGTGGACGAGCACCCAGGACAATGCCTGGATGCTGCTGGCCGCTCGTGCGCTGAAGAACGGCAACGACACCATCAAGCTCTCCATCAACGGCCAACCGCATAGCGGTGCCTATTCGACCGAAATGACGGGAGAGGCTTTGCTGGACAGCCCATTGACTGTCGCCAATGCCGGCAAGAACGGCCTGCAGGCGGTCGTCACCACAGTTGCCGCGCCTGCGCAGCCGCTGCCGGCTGGCGGCGACGGCTTTACCATCGAGCGCACCTACTACACGCTCGACGGCAATGAGGCGAATGTTAGCGAAGCCAAGCAGAACGAGCGCTATGTCGTCGTCCTGAAAGTCACGGAACTGAACGACTGGCCGCAGCGCGTGCTGATCACCGACCTGCTGCCGGCCGGTTTCGAAATCGACAACCCCGGTCTCGTGTCTTCGGCCCAGCTTTCCAATTTCTCCTGGCTGGCGCAGACCAATGCCGCGCATCTCGAATTCCGGAACGACCGTTTCGTTGCCGCGTTCGACCCCGCGACCGAAGACGGAGACCGCACCAAGACCCTGGCCTATGTGGTGAGAGCTGTGACGCCCGGGGTCTATGCCCACCCCGCAGCCAGCGTCGAGGACATGTACCGGCCGCAATATTCGGCGCGTACCGCCACCGGCATGATGGAGGTGAAGGCGCCCTAAGGCCGGCGCCACGAGGCGGTCATGATCGACACTGTCTCCCCTCGCCCCGCTCGAAAGAGGCTGCGGCGCTTCGCGATATTCGCTGGCACCGCGGTCGGCTTTGCTGCGATCGCGGCCGGTGGACTGTGGGGGCTCGACCGCGCCTTTCCGCCGCCATTGCCGGACTCGCTGGCGGTATCGGCTGAAGTCCTCGACCGCGACGGCGCGTTGTTGCGCGCCTTCGCAACCAAGGACGGCTACTGGCGTTTGCCGGTGAGCCTTGACCAGGTCGACAAGAATTTCGTCGACATGCTGGTCGCCTATGAGGATAAGCGCTTTTGGGACCATGAAGGTATAGATCCGCTGGCGCTCGGACGTGCGGCGACGCAATTTGCCAGCAACCGCCGCATCGTCTCCGGTGGCTCCACCCTTTCCATGCAGTTGGCGCGTCTGCTCGAACCACGCGAAAGCCGTTCCGTCGGTTCCAAGCTGAAACAGATGCTGCGTGCGCTGCAGATCGAGCGGCGGCTGACCAAACGTCAGATCCTGGAGCAATATCTGACCCTTGCGCCTTATGGGGGCAACATCGAAGGTGTCCGCGCCGCATCGCTCGCCTATTTCGGTAAGGAACCGCGCCGTCTCACGGTTTCGGAAGCAGCCCTGCTGGTCGCCTTGCCGCAATTGCCGGAGCGTCGCCGGCCTGACAAAAACCCCGCGATTGCCCAGGCTGCGCGCGACCGCGTGCTCGATCGCATGGTCACAGCCGGTCGGATCGGCGAACGTGAGGCGCGTCGCGCAGCACTGGACGATGTCGCGGGGTTGCGGCGACCCCTGCCCGCCTTCGCTGCGCATACCGCCAACACGCTGCTGCGCAGGGCAGAGCCCGGTGCACCGCTCAAACTCACCTTACGCAAGAGTGTACAGGAGGGATTGGAGACCGTTGCGCGCGAAGCAGCCGAGCGGCTCGGGCCAAAATTGTCAGTCGCCATGGTCATGGCCGATTCCCGCACGGGCGACATCTTGGGCAGTGTCGGCTCGGCATCCTTCTTCGATTCCAGCCGTGCCGGCTGGATCGATATGACCCGCACCCTGCGCTCGCCAGGCTCCACCTTGAAACCCTTCATCTATGGATTGGCTTTCGAGCAAGGCATGGTCGCGCAGGAAACGATGATCGAGGACAGCCCGGCCGATTTCTCGGGCTACCGGCCGAAGAACTTCGACATGGGTTACCAGGGCGACGTTTCTATCCGCCAAGCCCTCCAGCTTTCGTTGAACGTACCTGCGATCCGTATCCTTGACGCAGTCGGCCCGGCGCGTCTGACCGCTCGGTTTCGTCAGGCCGGCGTCTCGCCGGTACTGCCGCTGAACCAGCCGCCCGGTCTCGCCATCGGTCTTGGCGGTGTCGGCGCGAGCCTTCGCGATCTGGTTCAGTTGTATACAGGCCTTGCCAATGGCGGAAAGGTGCATCCCCTGCGCGACGGTACCGAGGCCGTGCCTGTGACCGGCAGTGCCACCACCATTCTTGACGAGCGGGCCAACTGGCAGATCACCGATATCCTGGCCGGTGTGAGACCGCCCGAAGGTGCGCCGCAACGCGGCATCGCCTACAAGACCGGTACCTCCTATGGTTATCGCGATGCATGGGCCATCGGCTTCGACGGTCGTTATGTGCTGGGCGTCTGGGTCGGTCGTGCCGACGCCAGCGCAGTGCCCGGCCTGTCCGGCTATGTCTCGGCGGCACCCATCCTGTTCGAGGGGTTTGTGCGTTCCGGCCTTGCCGCCGTCGCCTTGCCCAGTCAGCCTGCAGGCGTGCTGCGGCCACGGCGCGAGGACTTGCCGATCACACTCATCCGCTTCGGAACAGGCACGGAGACGCAAGCCGGTATTGCTGCCGCCGAGCCAGCGCCGCGTATCGTATTCCCTCCCGATGGCGCCCGTGTTGATCTCGGCGCATCCGGCTCCGAGGTCACACCGCTGGTGCTGAAGCTGCAGGGCGGTCGAGCACCATTCCGCTGGCTCGCCAACGGCAAGCCGCTGGCCGGAGTCGACCGCCGCCGCACCGCCACCTGGCTACCCGATGGAGCCGGCTATTCGATCTTGACTGTTATTGACGCTGCCGGCCGTGCCACCAGCGTCAAGGTCTTTGTCGAATAGGCTCTCGCTGGCCCCAAATGACCGGCGTCATTCAGATTCTGGGCCGTGACTCCATTTGTGATCAGCCACCTTCTCCGGTGAGGTAGAATTTTCTTGCATGACCGCCAAATCGCTGGAACTTTTCTCCGGAGGCCCGAAAAAGGCAACTTTCGCCGCACCCAAATTCTACAATTTCGATAGAGTAGAATACAGTTCAACGGAGGCGGAAATGACCAAACCTCATTTCAAGAAACTGCTCGGCATCCTCATCGCCGGTTCTGTCCAGTTCGGTGCACTCGGTTTCGCGTTCGCTGATACGACCATCCTCAACGTGTCCTATGATCCCACACGCGAACTCTACAAGCAGTTCGACGAGGCCTTCTCTGCCTACTGGAAAAAGGAGAGCGGCGAGACCGTGACCGTCCAGCAGTCGCACGGCGGTTCGGGCAAGCAGGCACGAGCAGTCATCGACGGGCTGGAAGCCGATGTCGTCACCTTGGCGCTGGAAAGCGACATCAATGCGATCGTCGAGAACTCGAAGAAGATCAATCCCGACTGGCGCACCAAGTTCGAGCACAACTCGGCTCCCTACACGTCCACCATCATCTTCCTGGTCCGCAAGGGCAACCCCAAGGGCATCAAGGACTGGAACGACCTCGTGAAGGACGGCGTCCAGGTCATCACGCCGAACCCGAAGACTTCGGGTGGCGCCCGCTGGAACTATCTCGCCGCCTGGGCCTATGCCAACGCGCAGAATGGCGGGGACGAGACCAAGACCAAGGAATTCATTTCTAACCTCTATTCGCATGTTCCCGTGCTCGACACGGGCGCCCGCGGTTCGACGGTAACCTTCGCCCAGAAGGACCTTGGCGATGTGCTGCTGGCATGGGAAAACGAGGCCTATCTCGCGCTCGACGAGTTCGGCGCAGATAAATTCGACATCGTCTACCCGCCGACCTCGATCCTGGCTGAGCCGCCGGTAGCTGTCGTCGACGCCAATGTCGACGCCAAGGGCACGCGCAAGGTGGCCGAAGCGTATCTCAAATTCCTCTATTCCAAGGAGGGGCAGACGCTGATTGCCAAGCACCACTATCGTCCGGCCAAGCCGGAACTGGTGCCGGCCGAGGACCTCGCCAAGCTGCCCGAGATCAAGCTCGTAACAATCGATGATCCACAATTCGGCGGCTGGAAAAAGGCGCAGCCTTATCATTTCGCAGACGGTGGTATATTCGACCAGGTCTACAAGCCGGCGCAGTAAGGTCTGCGGAGACGTCTTGAGCCTCTTCGAGACGTCCTGCGACCCCAAGCCGAAAGTGACGAAGAAAAAAGTTCCAGACCTTTCGGGCAGGGACCATGCGACAAAAAAGAAGCAGAATGCCGATCGCATTCCGCTTTAAGGGAACGAAAAGGGACGGACCAACAATCACATGACTACGGCACCCGCGCAGGCGGGGTGGCGGTTCAAGCAGCCGAGTGTCATTCCGGGTTTCGGATTGACGCTCGGCTTCTCGCTTGTCTACCTCACCCTTATCATCCTCATTCCGCTGGCCGGCCTGGTCTGGCGGTCCGCGTCGCTCGGATGGGTCGACTTTTGGCGCATCGTCACCGCCGACCGCACCCTGAAAGCGCTGGAAATCAGCTTCGGCACCGCGTTGATCGCGGCTGCCGTCAATGTTGTTTTCGGTACCATCGTCGCCTGGGTGCTGGTGCGCTACAAGTTTCCGGGGAGACGGGTGGTCGATGCCATGGTCGACCTCCCCTTCGCGCTGCCGACGGCTGTGGCCGGCATCGCACTCACCACGCTCTATGCGCCGAACGGCTGGCTGGGCTCCCTGCTGATGCCACTTGGCATCAAGGTGGCCTACACGCCCCTCGGCATCATCATCGCGCTGGTTTTTGTCAGCCTGCCCTTCGTGGTGCGGACCGTCGAACCGATCATCGAGGAAATCGACAAGGAGGTCGAGGAAGCAGCTGCCACGCTTGGCGCCAGCCGCTTCCAGACCATCACCCGCGTGCTTTTCCCTGGCCTCGCGCCCGCGATTATTACGGGCTTCGCTTTGGCCTTCGCACGTGGTGTCGGCGAATACGGCTCGGTCATCTTTATTGCCGGCAACCTGCCCAAGGTAACGGAAATCGCCCCTCTGCTCATCGTCATCCGGCTGGAGGAGTTCAACTACGCCGCCGCGACAGCCATCGCAGCGGTGATGCTCGCTATATCCTTCGCCATGCTGCTCGTCATCAACCTGCTTCAGGCGTGGAGCCGCAAGCGCTATGGCTGATCCAGAAATCAAATCTTACGAGCCTGGTCACGACAACCCGTCCGCGGCGGTCACCGAGAGCCGCTCCGCACGTACCGTGCTGATGACGATCGCTTTCGTTTTCCTTGGCGTCTTCCTGCTTCTGCCGCTCGTCATCGTCTTCAAGGAGGCCTTCGCCAAAGGCGTTGGCGCCTATTTCACCTCCCTGAACGACCATGACACGCTGTCGGCCATCCGCCTCACGCTGCTGGTCGCGGTGATCGCCGTGCCACTCAATGTCGTCTTCGGCATCGCCGCAGCCTGGGCCATCGCCAAGTTTGAATTCAAGGGCAAGGCATTCCTCACCACCTTGATCGACCTGCCCTTCTCTGTCTCGCCGGTCATTTCCGGTCTGGTCTATGTGCTCCTGTTCGGAGCCCAGGCCATGCTCGGCCCATGGCTGAAGTCGCACGGCATCGAAATTCTCTTTGCAGTGCCGGGCATCGTACTGGCCACCGTCTTCGTCACGTTCCCCTTTGTCGCGCGCGAGTTGATCCCGCTGATGCAGGAACAGGGAACCGGCGACGAAGAGGCCGCGCTTTCGCTTGGCGCCAATGGCTGGCAGGTCTTCTGGTATGTCACATTGCCCAACATCAAATGGGGCCTGCTCTACGGCGTGCTTCTGTGCAACGCCCGTGCCATGGGGGAATTCGGCGCGGTGTCGGTCGTGTCCGGCCACATCCGCGGCATGACCAACACCATGCCTTTGCATGTCGAGATCCTCTACAACGAATACAACGCCGTCGGCGCCTTTGCCGTCGCCTCGCTCCTGGCTGGCCTCGCGCTGGTCACTCTGATCTTGAAAACCGTTCTCGAGATGCGCTACGGCGCCGAACTCGCCGCGACACGCGGACATTGACAGGGACATTTGAATGGAAGTTCGCGTTGCCAATGTACGCAAGGAATTCGACCGGTTTCCTGCGCTTCGGGATGTCTCCCTCGACATTCGTTCGGGCGAGCTGATCGCGCTCTTGGGCCCGTCCGGCTCCGGCAAGACCACTCTGCTCAGACTGATCGCGGGTCTGGAGCGGCCAACCACCGGCAAGATCTTCTTCGGAGACGAGGACGCCTCGAGCAAGACCATCCAGGAGCGAAATGTCGGTTTCGTCTTCCAGCATTACGCGCTGTTTCGACATATGACGGTGGCCGACAATATCGGCTTCGGGCTCAAGGTACGCCACGGCGCCACCCGTCCATCGAACGAAGAGATCCGCCGCCGCGCTTCGGAGTTGCTCGATCTTGTCCAGCTTTCTGGACTGGAAAAGCGTTACCCGGCGCAGCTCTCCGGTGGCCAGCGCCAGCGCGTCGCGCTTGCGCGCGCCCAGGGGGTAGCACCCCAAGTGGGGCAGCTCGCCCCGCCGTTAGGGGGCCGTGATGCGCACGTGGGCCCCGCACAGCGCCCCGGGGTGGGCGC
>NZ_JAKREW010000038.1 GCF_022347545.1 Terribium retamae | reverse complement strand
CGGGCGGCAACCCCCCCCAACGGGGGGCCCGCCACCCGCCCCAACCCGGGCGCGGCAAAGCGCGGGTACCAGCGTCTTTACCAAAACGCCCCCGCGCGGGCCCCCCCGCCGCGCGGTCTATTTTCAATAGCCGTTGGGGCGTGGCCACGGCATGGTGAACTGGTCGCCGCGCTTGACGAAGCGATAGCGCCAGAAATGGAACCACAGCGAGGCGACGATGTAGAAGCACATCATGGCGATGAGCTGTGTGCCGTAACCGAGGAAAACGGCGACATAGGCGGTGGCGCACAAGATCAGGAGCAGCAGCGCCGGGATCGGATGGAACGGGTGCACATAACCGCGCTTGATGCTGTCCAACGGCCACTTCTTGCGGAACATCACCATGTTGAAAGTCATGAAGGTGTATCCGAGGAGACCCGACAGGATCGAGAAGGTCACCACCTGGTCGAGCGGGGCGCCGAGCGCGAAGATGAGCGCGATCGGAACCAGGAAGACGATCGATCGGTAAGGTGTGCGATAGGTCGGGTGGACGGCACCGAACCAGCTCGGCAGGTAGCGGTCGCGGCCCATCGAGAACCAGGCGCGCGAGGCATCGTTGATGCAGCCATTGGCCGAAGCGAGCGTCGCGAAAGCCGTGCCGACGAAAAGCAGCATCATCAGCCCGGTCGACCCGGTGACACGAGCGGCATCGAACAGCGGCGTGCCTGCCTGGCCGAGATATTCCCATGGGATCAGGCCCGAGCAGACATACCATGTCAAGGTGGCGGCGATCAGAAGCGTCATGATGCCGGCCATCGTGCCGTAGGGCAGTGAACGGGCGGGGGATCGGACTTCTTCGGCCGCCTGGCAGGTGCCCTCGATACCGAGGTAGTACCAGAGCCCGAAATGCAGGGCCGCCACGATGCCGACCCAGCCATAGGGCAGTGGATCGCTGGTGATGGCCGAGAAGTCGAGCGGCACGCTGGAAGCGCCGAGTTGCACGGAAACGAACAGCACGATGATCGACACGAAGGCGATCGCAGTGATGACCAGATTGAAAGTGAGCGTCGCCAGCACGCCGCGATAGTTCAGCCAGGCCAGGAACATGACGGCGAGGATGATGAAAGGTTTCTGGTTGAGACCGGAATGGCCGAGCATGCCGGCCACCGTGTCGAGCAGGAAGCCGACCGTGATGGCGTTGGCCGCCTCGAGCATGGTGTAGGCCATGACGAGGAACAGACCGACATTGAACGCCATCAATGGCCCGACGATATGTTTGGCTTGGGCGTATTGGCCGCCGGCCGCCGCGACCGTGGAGGTCACTTCGGAATCGATCATGGCGACGCAGGTGTAGAGCAGGCCCGCCACCCAGCAGGCGACGAGACCGGCGATCATGCCGCCTTTGCCGACCGAGAAGTTCCAGCCCATATATTCGCCGACGAGCACGATGCCGACGCCCAGTGCCCACACATGGGCGGGACCCAGCACGCGCAGCAGTTGGAGCCGCTCCGGGGCGGCGGTTGAAGTCACATTTGCCATCGCCGTTTTCCCTAGATCGTATGACGCTCGGCCGTGGCCTCAATCTCGCCTTCACGCGAGGAGGTCAGCAGGTCGTTGTCGTAGGTGGTGTCGACCTTGATCAGGTCGATCAGCATCAAGGCGCCGAACAGCGCAGAAAGCGCCCAGGCGGCGTATTCGAGGATGTTCCAGATATCCATCGCGCGCTCCTATCGTTTCGGGCCGAAGCGTTCTTCGATGACTTCGCGATATTCCTTGTCGGACAGGCGCACCACCATGACGAAATAGCCGATCACGAAGACGGCCATGACGATCAATGCGATCCAGCTGAAGGAATAGTCGAAGCGGGCGGTGATTATGTCGTTTGCCGCGGCGGGGTCGGTGATGCCGAGTGCCGCCCACTGCTGTTGTTCGGTGGCGTTCTGGCCGAGTGCTTCCCAGGTCGGATTGGCGATCGGCTGTGGTGTCTTGGCTGCTCCCGCCAGTCCCATATAGAGCGGGATGTAGAGTGCGCCAATCGTCAGAACGAGTAGCACGAAGACATCGAGGATCTGCCCGGCAAGGCTCTGTTTCGGAGGTTTGTAAGCCATCGGTTTTTCCTCACGTTCGGCGTTTGCGCATCTCGTCGAGATGCTTCAGGTCGAGCCCGTAGATGAAGTGCTTGTCGTCGCTGTAATGGCGCAGCATGGCCGCGATGGCAGCCGTGTTCAGGCCGAGAACGAGGACTGCGGCGACAGCCAGGATCACACGGATGCCGGGCACTTCGATGTAAGGCCAGACGGTGAAGAGAGCGAACAGGATGGTCAGCCAGATAGCCACCACGAAGGCGATCGCGCCCAGGCGATCTCGGCCGTGCATCCTGTCTATCCGTTCGTCTAAGGTGTTCGAACCAGCGTGCTGGGTTGATGTCGCATCCATGTTCCCCTCCCTTGAGGCTGCGCGACTGCGGGGCACTGTTGTTGATTTTGCAGAAAACTATTTGCCCAAGGGGAATATTTAGAAACTGCGACAAGCTGTCAAGGAAAAGCGCATGTTGCGGCGCATCAGTTCGCTGCTGCGCTGCGAAGAGCAGCGCTTGCAGGCCTTCCTGGGAGAATTGGTAAGGTCGACGGGACCTATTGCGGCCCCATATGCGGGCCTCTGTTGCGTTCGCTGGCAAACAGCGCCACTGCCATGGCGCGGTTGCGGACGTCCAGCTTGTCGTAGAGATTTTTGAGGTGATACTTCACCGTGTTCTCCGAGATGCCGGTGCGTGTGGCGATCTGCAGGTTCGTCCAGCCATCGGCCAGTACCGCCAGCAATTCGCGCTCGCGCGGCGTGAGCCGCGACAACGGGGTGTCATTGATGCGCGAAACGTCGACATAGGGGATGCAGATGCGGCCGTGGGCGACCGCGATCAGCGTGTCGAAGAGGATGGCAGGGTCATCGAACTGATAGCAGAAACCCTGCACGCCCAGGCGCACGCATTGCTTGAGAATGGCGATATCGTGGTCGTTGGAGAAGATAACGACGCGGGCGTGCAGGTTACGTCGCTGCAGCTCGGAGAGCACGCCGCTTCCATCCATGTCTGACAGTTTCCAGCCGAGCACGGCAAGATCGAAGCCGGGTTCGCCACCTGAAACCGCTTCGAGAAACGCTTCGCCGGCCTGCACGGAGCCGACCAGGTCGAAACGATTGTCGCGGTGGATCATGTCGCCGAGTGCGGCGATGACCAGCGGATTGCGTTCTGCGATCAGAACCCTGAACTTCTTCTCTCCCGTCATGGGCGTGACATCGGTCTCCCAACCCGGATGCTGAACTTTCCATACAGCGGTCATCGGCTTCTCGCAGGCTCCAGCGCGACCTCGATAGAGCGGAATGCGAACTGGCTGAATCGTATTCCGCTCTATCGTTTTGTTCGTCGCATGATCTTTGTCCGAAAAGTCTGCAACTTTTTGCTGCGCTGACCTTCGGTTCGGGATCATGCTTAGTCGTAGATCGGGAAGCGGCGCACCAAGGCCTCGACTTCCTCTCGCACCTCACTCTCGATCTGGCTGTTGGCCTCCTCGCCATTGGCGGCAAGCCCGTCGATCACCTCCATGGTCAATCGACCGACCAGCCGGAATTCTTCGGTGCGGAATCCGCGCGTCGTGCAGGCCGGGGTGCCAAGCCGGACGCCGGAGGTTACCGCCGGCCCCTGCGGATCGAATGGAATGCCGTTCTTGTTGCAGGTGATGTGAGCACGGCCCAGTGCCGCCTCAACCGCTTTGCCAGTGAGATCCTTGCGCCGGAGGTCAACCAGCATCAGATGAGTATCGGTGCCCCCGGAGACGATATCGACACCACCGGAGGCGAGCGTTTCGGCAAGCACCTTGGCGTTTTCGACGACATTCGCCGCATAGGTCTTGAATTCAGGCGTCAGCGCCTCGCCGAAGGCCACGGCCTTGGCGGCGATGACGTGCATCAACGGTCCTCCCTGCAATCCCGGGAAGACGGTTGAATTGATCTTCTTGCCGATCTCGTCGTCGTTCGACAGCACCATGCCGCCGCGCGGACCTCGCAGCGTCTTGTGCGTGGTGGTGGTCACGACATGGGCATGCTCAAGCGGGTTGGGGTGGACACCGCCGGCCACCAGACCGGCGAAATGCGCCATGTCGACGAACAGCTTTGCACCGACCTCATCGGCGATCTCGCGAAATGCCTTGAAGTCGATGAAGCGCGGATAGGCCGAGCCGCCGGCGAGGAGCACTTTCGGCTTATGCTGGCGGGCAAGATCGCGGACCTCGTCAAGGTCGATGCGCTGGTCCTGCTGGCGAACGCCATAAGAAACGACATTGAACCACTTGCCGGACTGGTTGACCGGCGAGCCATGGGTGAGATGGCCACCGGCGGCCAGGTTCAACCCCATGAAGGTATCGCCGGGCTGCATCAGCGCCATGAACACCGATTGGTTGGCCTGGCTGCCGGAGTGCGGCTGCACGTTGACGAAGGTGCAGCCGAACAATTGCCGGGCGCGCTCGCGCGCAAGTTCCTCGACCTCGTCGACATACTGGCAGCCACCATAATAGCGGCGCCCTGGATAGCCTTCGGCGTATTTGTTGGTCAGCACCGAACCCTGCGTTTCGAGGACGGCCTTGGATACGATGTTCTCGGAGGCGATGAGCTCGATCTCGTCGCGCTGCCTGCCGAGTTCGCGCGTCATGGCGGCGCTGACGGCCGGGTCGGTCACCGCAACGCCGCTATGAAAGAACTGGCTAAGGCCGCCGAGGCCAGGTCGTGCCGGGATGTTCATACGTCCGATCCTTTCTGGCGCGGAGCGCCGATCTTGTCTTCAACCTGTCCAGCCGAGACCGGCGGATATGCAGTTGATCGAAAGCAGGAGCGCATTGACCGGTCTCTTCGATGGTGAAGCATTGGCGGCCTGATCGCGGACTTCCTGCAACAATTTCACCTGTAGCGCGTGGATGCTGTCCATTTCCGGCCTTATGCGGTCGAAATTGCGCTTGAAGGCAGGGAAACGGGCGGCAAAATCGGTATCGCCCACGATCGACCGCACCATGGTGCTGGTGAGATGATATTCAGCCTCGATCTTACGGAAGATGCGTTCTCCCGTGTGGCTGTCGGAAACAAGCCCGGCATAGAGCCGGCCGATCGCCATGTCGGCCTGGTAGAGCGTCTTGTCGACCTCATCGATGATGAGCCGGAAGAAACGCGATCGCTCGAACATCTGCCGCAGCAGGTCGCGACCGGCATCGCCACGCACTGCCACGAATGAATTGATGGCGCTGCCGATGCCGTACCAGCCCGTGAGCAGATGCCGGTTCTGGCTCCAGGCGAAAACCCAGGGGATGGCGCGCAGATCGGCTATGTCGCGTGCGCCGAAACGGCGCGCGGGCCGCGAGCCGATCTTCAGCAAGGCGAGTTCCTCGACCGGGCTCGCCTGGTTGAAGTAGTCGATGAAACCCGGCTCGCCGATCAGGCTGGCATAAGCGGCCAACGACATGCCCGTAAGTGCTTCCAGCGCCTCGTCGAATTCCGGAATGTCCTTCAGTTGGGCTTCGTTGGGCGACTTCACACTGTGTGCGAAGACGCTGGCTGCAAGGATTTCGAGTTGATGCAGGCCGGTGCCGCGATTGGCGAATTTGGAGGATACGACCTCACCTTGCTCGGTAACGCGCATGGAACCGTCCACCGTGCCAGCCGGCTGCGCGGCAATGGCACGGCCGGTAGGCGCACCGCCGCGGCTTACCGAGCCGCCCCGTCCATGGAAGAACGAAATCCGCACCTTGTGCTTGCGCCCCAGCCTGGTCAGCTGTTTCTGTGCCTTGCTGAGTTCCCAGTTCGCGGCCAGGAAGCCGCCGTCCTTGTTGGAGTCGGAATAGCCCAGCATGATTTCCTGGCGGTTGCCGAAATCGCGGATCGAGCGGCGGACGATGGAAAGACCAAGAAGCTGTTCCAGAATGGCTGGGGCGGCGCGCAGGTCGGCGATGGTTTCGAACAACGGAACCACTCTCAGATTGATCGTCCCGGAACCATCCGATGCCGTCGCCAGCCCGGTGAACTGGCCAAGCAGATAGACCGCCAGGATGTCGTCGGCAGACTGTGTCATCGACAGGATGAAGGCGCCGATGGCACCACTCTTTTCAGCGGATGCTTCGCGGATCACCTCGAACAGGTCGAGCAGTTCGCGGGCTTCATCGGAGAGCTCGGCCGGCTCTACTTCAATCCGATCCCCCTTGCGGATCGCATCGCGAATACGCGTCGACCACTGCAGGGTACCCGGCGAGATCGGCTCGCTCTGCGGATCCCTTGCCGTGAAGAGTTCGGCCAGAACCCGGTTCACGACGGTCGAGTTCTGACGGATGTCCAGGGCGACGGTGTGGAAGCCGAAGCTCTCGATCTGTTGCTGCAGCGGTCGCACAAGGCGTCGCGTCATCATCTTGCCGCCGATGCGCTCGAGCGCGTCGCCCAGGCAATTCAAATCCGCACGGAATGCTTCCGGGTTGGGGTAGGGCACACCGTCGCTTTTGCCGACCATCGCTTCCAGTCGGCAGAGCATCGCCGAACAGAACTGCCGCAACGGTTCGTCAATATTGCGGTTGGTGATTTCGGCTCCGCAACCGCTCGCCTGCAGTGCCTTCGCCAGGGCCGGTTCGAAATCGACCGGCATGTCGACGACATTCGTGCTGGCACTCAGTAAAGTCACCAGCCGGCGCACCTGGGTGAGATACAGCCGGATGGCCATGTTGCGATTTTCGGCGAGCGCATAAGCGGTCGTACGGGCGGTGACATTAGGGTTTCCATCGCGATCGCCGCCAATCCAGGAGGCAAAGCGCATGAAGGACGGGACGCTGAGCGCGTAGTTGGGGAAATGCCGCTTCAACGCGCCGTCGACGAGGTCATAGAGTTGGGGGGTGGCTTCAAACAACACTTCACGAAAGAAGTGCAGGCCCCAGGCGATCTCGCGCTCCACCGTCGGACGTTCCAGCCTGAGCTCGCCCGTCATCCATAGAAGCTCGATTTCGCTCCTGAGGTCGCAGATCAGCGTTTCGCGCTCCCGCGGCGCCCAACGCAACTGCCCGATTTCTGTCAGCTTGCGATAGATGCGGCGGTGAATCTCGAGCACCGTGACGCGCTTGGCCTCGGTCGGGTGGGCGGTCATTGTCGGACCGACCAGAAGGCTGTTCATCGCTTCCTGAACGGCCTCGGCGGAATAACCCTCGGCGGCGATTTCTCCGATCACGTTGGCGAAGGAACCGATGACTTCTTCTGGACCCTCAGCCTGCTCGGTTTCGCGTCGGGCACGCATGGCCTGAAGTTCGCTGGCGATTGCGATCAGCTGGAACCAGATGCCGGTTGCCTGGAGGGCAGGGATACGCAGTTCTTCCGACAAACTGTCGAGTGAACCACGGCCAACCAGGATCTCCGCGATTTCAGGCTCGCGTTCCTTCACCACCGAAACGAGCAGGCGGAAGAGCAGCTCGTGGACGTCGCTGCGAGCGTCGAACGGCCTGGCATCCCGGGCGATCGTAACCGGGGTGTCCGCTGACCCTTCGTCGATTTTTGCCAAACCGAAAATGTCCGTTGCCTCCTCAACAAACATTGCGACTTCATTCCTATCATGAATGTTTTTTTCATACTAGTGCAGGGAATTAGGATATTCCTTTCGCCGGCGCTGAAAACGCCTGGACGGGTAGATTCCTCGCCCGTTCGGGTGGTGTCGGGATTGGCCGAAAGGGCGAATTTCCGGGATTTGCTGTGTGATGTGACACAAAAACACAGCCGTTTCGCCGGTTTCTCGAAAATCGCTTGACGAGGATCGGGATTCCGATGATCTTCACTATTGGGAAACAAATAAGCCTAAGCGGAAAACCGCGCTATACACTGCAACGTCCCGATAGCCGTGACGAGACAGTCAACAATGGGGAACCAAGCCATGACTGCCATGGATGAAACCTACGTGGCCGAAGCCAGTGGGAACCTGCACCGAACCATCAATTGGCGCGGCGCATTCTGGGTCGCCAGCGGTGTGCCGCCGCTGGTGCTGTTTTCAATCGGGGGCATTGCCGGCGTAGGCGGCAACATCGCCTTCGCCATCTGGACAGTGTCGATCCTGATGGGGTTCATCCAGTCCTTCACCTATGCCGAGATCGCCGGCCTGTTTCCGAACAAATCAGGCGGCGCCTCCGTTTATGGTGCAACGGCCTGGCTGCGGTATTCAAAGTTCATTGCGCCGCTGTCGGTATGGTGCAACTGGTTCGCCTGGACCCCGGTGCTGTCGTTGGGTTGCTCGATCGCGGCTGCCTATATCCTCAATGCGCTGGCGCCGATCCCGGGCTTTACCGAGACCTCGCCGGAGGTGGTTGCCTATCTCGCCGCCAATGCCGGCACGAGTGCTGCTGACGCGATCACCGCAGTGACCGCCGCGGCAACGCCGACGATCCGCACCTGGACGCTCTATTCGCACTCACTGGGGCCAGTTTCCTTCTCGCTCAACGCGACTTTCTGGATCGGCGCCGTGCTGATGCTCGGTACATTCGCGATCCAGCATCGCGGCATCCTCAGCACCGCCAATGTGCAGAAGGTGGTCGGCCTGCTGGTCATTATTCCCTTGCTGATCGTGGGCATCGTGCCGATCCTGACCGGCCAGGTGAACTGGGCCAATTATTCGCCCTTCGTTCCGCTGGCAGCCGCTTATGCGCCTGAACCCGGCTCCTGGAATGTGGCCGGGTGGACCTTGGTGCTGGGTGGAATGTTCATCGCGGCCTGGTCGACCTACGGTTTTGAAACCTCGGTATGCTACACACGCGAATTCAAGAATCCGGAAACAGACACGTTCAAGGCGATCTTCTATTCGGGGCTGCTCTGCATCCTGATGTTCATCCTGGTTCCGTTCACCTTCCAGGGCGTGCTTGGCTTGAACGGCATGCTGGCGACGCCGATCGTCGATGGCTCCGGTGTCGCGGACGCCCTTGCC
This sequence comes from Terribium retamae, assembly GCF_022347545.1. Lineage (GTDB taxonomy): Bacteria > Pseudomonadota > Alphaproteobacteria > Rhizobiales > Rhizobiaceae > Mesorhizobium > Mesorhizobium retamae. The sequence goes on along the minus strand of NZ_JAKREW010000038.1, from coordinate 32,799 downwards.
TCGATGGTGGGTGGCGGCGGCCTGATCAAGACCCTGCTTATCATGTTGATGATCCTTGCCTTGCTGTTGGCGATCATGACGGCGATGGCAGGTTCGTCGCGCACGCTCTATCAGGGCGCAGTCGACGGTTGGCTGCCGCGCTACCTCAGCCATGTCAACGAGCATGGCGCGCCGACCCGGGCCATGTGGACCGACCTGATCGTCAATCTCGGCGTGTTGGCGATCGCCTCCGCCGATGCGACCAGCTTCTTCTTCATCCTGGCTGTCTCCAATTGCGGCTACATCGTCTTCAATTTCCTCAACCTGAATGCCGGTTGGATCCACCGCATCGACAACGGCCATATCAAGCGGCCGTGGCGCGCGCCGACCTGGCTGCTAGCGGCAGGCACCATCTTTGCCTTCGTCAACGCTGTTTTCATGGGCGCCGGTGCCAAGGTGTGGAACCCGATGGCCCTGTGGGCCGGGTTGGTGACGGTCGCCCTCATCATCCCGGTTTTCTGCTTCCGTCACTACGTCCAGGACGGCGGCAAGTTCCCGGAACATATGTTGGACGATCTCGGCATGACCGAGAGCAACCTGCGCGAGCGCAAGGCGGGCATGCTGCCCTACCTGACGCTGGTCGCCGGACTAATCGTGGTGCTGATCGCCAACTGGTACTTCGTGCTCTGACCGCAGATTGGCTTCCGATCCCGCGTAGCCGAGCACTGCGCGGGATTTCCTGAGGAGCGCTGGGTCGTCAGATCCCGCATCCGAAGCCCATAAAAAGTTCAGCCGGCCACCGAAGTGGCCGGCTGAACCGTTCCGGTGCCCTGATGATCAGGACGCCGGGGGCGGAGTCGGGCTTGCCGTTTGGGGGTTTACCGGCATGCCCGGCCCGATCTTTTGAAGATTGCCGCTGATGATCTTGTCGCCTTCATTGACGCCCTTGGTTATGGCGATCAGTTCGCCGTCGGTCTGACCGAGTTCAACCAGGCGCATGGCGACCTTGCTGCCTTCGTCGACGACGTAGACGAATTTGCCGAGCTGGTTGGAGCCGAGCGCAACCTGCGGAACGAGCAGCGTGTTGGGCGTTTCGCCGATCTGCAGGCGGATGTTCACATACTGGCCGGGCAGCAGCGAATGGTCGTCATTGGCGATGGTAGCGCGGGCGACGATGGTGCCGGTGGCCGCGTCGATCCTGTTGTCGATGAAGGTGAGTTCGCCCTTGCGTGGGGCGCTCTTTTCACCGGGTATCGTTACCTCCGCAACGATTGGCCCAGTGCTCTTCGCCTTTTGGATGAGGGCGAGATCGCCTTCGCTGGGCGTGAAGGTGACATAGATCGGGCTGATCTGAACCAGCGTGTTGAGCTGCGTGCCGCCGACATTGACGAGCGTGCCGACCGGCGCCTGGTTGCGTCCAAGCCGACCGTCGAACGGAGCCCGGATCGTGGTGTAACCAAGGTTGATCTCGGCAGCCTGGATCGCGGCCTGATCCGCCGCGAGGGTCGCTTCGCCTTGCTGTACCGTGCTGTTGCGCTGGTCGAAGCCGTCCTTCGACAGGAAGCCGGTCTTGATCAGGTCATTGCCGCGGGTGAGGCTCGCCTTGGTGTAGGAGAGTGACGCCTGGTTTCGCTGGGCTTGCGCCTTCACCTGATCGAGCGCGACCTGATAGTCGCGCGGATCGATGCGATAGAGCGTATCGCCTTTCTTCACGTCAGCTCCGTCTTCGGCTGCCTGTTCGAGGATGTAACCGGAGACCTTGGCCTGGAGCGCCACGCTGCGAATGGCTTCTGCGCGCGCCGTGTAATCCAGATAGATGGGCAACGTCTTCTTTACGACTGCGGCGACCGGTACCGGCATGGCCTGCATGGCTTGCGCGGGGGCGGCCGCGTCCGCCGGCTTGCTGATGAGGCCGCTCAGGAAAGCGGGCTCACCGTTGAAGTGGACATAAGCGGCTGCCGCTGCGATCACGGCGACGGCTGTGGTGATTTTCCAACGCATTGGAGGGGGCTCCGTTATTCTGCCGCGGGAACATGGGTCGGCGAGGGCTGCTCGCCACCATGCGGCGCATGGGTTGTTTCATTATGTTGGGCTTTCGCGCCTGCCTTGCCTTCCCGCCACTGTTCGATGATGGCGTAGAAGACGGGCACGAAGGCGAGGGTCAGGATGGTGGCCGCCAGCATGCCGCCGAACACGGCGGTACCCAGAGACTGGCGGCTGGCGGCGCCAGCGCCCGTGGCCAGCATCAGCGGCACGACGCCGAGGATGAAGGCAAAGGCGGTCATCAGGATCGGGCGCAGACGCAACCGACCTGCCTCCATCGCCGCTTCCACGATGCTCATGCCTTGCTCGCGCAGATGCTTGGCGAACTCGACGATCAGAATCGCGTTCTTGGCCGCCAGTCCGATCAGCATGACAAAGCCGATCTGCGAATAGACGTCCATCTGCATGCCGCGCAGCCAGATCGCCAACAACGCACCGAACAAGGCGGTCGGCACCGACAGGATGACCATGAACGGCATCGACCAGCTTTCATATTGCGCCGCCAGGATCAGGAAGACGAAGACGATGGCGAGCGCGAAGACGAAGATCGCAACCGAGCCAGCCTTCAACTCCTGGAAGGTGATGCCGGTCCATTCGAAGGCGAAATCGTTCGGCAGCGCCGTTGCGGCTGCCCGTTGCATCGCTTCGATCGCCTGGCCGGAGGAGAAGCCGGGCGCAGCGCTGCCGTTGATGAGGGCAGAACCGTAGTTGTTGTAGTGTGTCACGGTCTCCGGACCGACGACGGACCGCATCGTGCCGAGTGTCGACAACGGCACCATCTGGCCGGTGTTGTTGCGCACATAGAGCTTGCTGAGGTCGGCCGCTTCGGCGCGTGCCGCCTTGTCGGCCTGCATGGTGACGCGGAAGGTTCGGCCGAACATGTTGAAGTCGTTCACATAGAGCGAGCCGAGATAGATCTGCAGCGTGCTGAACACGTCCGGCAGGGCAAGACCCAGCAACTTCGCCTTATTGCGGTCGAGGTCGAAGTTGAACTGTGGTGTCGACGTCGAGAAAGTGGTGAACAATGTCTGCGGGTTCAGCTCGGGCTGCTTGCGTGCCTCGGCCAGCAACGCCTGAGTGGCTTCGTTGACCGCATTGGCGCCGCGACCCGCCAGATCCTCGACCTGGAATTCGAAGCCGCCTGTCGTCCCGAGACCCTGGATGGACGGCGGTTCAAAAGCCAGCACCAACCCCTCGGGCATGCCAAACAGCTGCGGCCGCACCGAATTGACGATGTCGGTGGCGCTCTGGCCCGGCCCCTTGCGTTCTTCCCATGGCTTCAGGATTGCGAAAAGTGCCGCCGAGTTCGATTGATTGGCGAAGGTAAGGAAGTTGAAGCCGGCGACGGTGATGACATATTGGACGCCGGGCGTGGCGAGCAACTTCTCGCGCACCTTCCTGGAAACCTCGTCCGTCCGCTCGAGCGATGCTCCGTCGGGCAACTGCACGATGTTGAAGAAGTAGCCCTGATCTTCGACCGGAAGGAAGGCCGAGGGGATGCGGGTCGAGATGAGATAGGTCGCGGCAATCAGTGCCATGAACACCCCCATCATCAGCCACCGCAACCTGATGAAACCGCGTACCGATGCCGAATAGGCATGGGACAGCCAGGTGAAGCCATCGTTGAACCAGCGATAGAGGAAGAAGGTCGACGGTGGGCGATGGCGCAGGAAGGCCGCGGACAGCGCCGGCGACAGCGTCAGCGAGTTGAAGGCCGAGATGCCGACCGAGATCGCGACAGTCAACGCGAACTGGTTGTAGAGCTGGCCGGTAACACCCGGGATGAAGGCGACGGGAATAAACACAGCCATCAGCACTGCCGTGGTGGCAATGATAGGGCCGGTAACTTCCTTCATCGCCAAACGGGCTGCTTCGAGCGGCGGATGTCCGGCCTCGAGCTGGCGTTCCACGTTTTCGACCACCACGATGGCATCATCGACGACGAGACCGATGGCAAGCACCATGCCGAGCAACGAAAGCATGTTGAGCGAGAAGCCCAGCGCCAGCATCACCACCATGGTGGCGATCAGCGACACTGGAATGGCAATGATCGGAATAAGCGTCGTGCGCCAGTTCTGCAGGAAAATGAAGACGACGGCGACGACCAGGATCAGTGCTTCGAGCAAGGTCTTGACCACGTCTTCCATGGCGGCCGACACGAACTTGGTCGTGTCATAGAAGATCGTGTACTCGATGCCTTTCGGGAAACGAGCCGACAGCTCCTTCATCTTGGCTTCGATGTTCTTCTTCAGCTCCAGCGCATTGGAGCCAGGCATCTGGAAGGTCGCGACGACGACGGTCGGTTTTTCATTGGCGTAGGTGGACGAATTGTAAAGCAGCGAGCCCAGTTCGATGCGGGCGACATCCTTCAAACGTACCAGTGAGCCGCTGGCCGAATTGGCACGCACGACGATGTTGCCGAATTCCTTGGGGTCGGAGAGACGGCCGGTGGCATTGACCTGCATTTCGAACGCCGTACCGGCCGGTGCCGGTGATTGGCCTATCTTGCCGGCCGCCACTTGCACGTTCTGCTCGGCAACCGCGTTCTGGACATCGACCGCGGTGATACCGAGATTGGCCAGTTTGTCCGGATCGAGCCAGATGCGCATCGAATAGCGACGCTCGCCGAATATCTGCACATCGCCGACGCCGGGAACGCGTTTCAGCGGATCCGCCACTTGCAGATAGGCATAGTTGCTGAGCGCGACCGGGTCGACCGAACCGTCCGGCGAGGTCAGGTTCACGATCAGCACGAAGCTCGGGTTCTGCTTTTTGACGGTGACGCCGGCCTGGTTGACGATGGCGGGCAGGGAGGAGGCGGCCTGCGAAACGCGGTTCTGCACGTCCATCGCCGCGATATCGAGCGGATAGCCGACATCAAAGGTGACGGTGATGCGTGAGGAACCGTCATTCGAGCTCGCCGAAGACATGTACGTCATGCCCTCGACGCCGTTGATCGACTGTTCGAGCGGGGTCGTGACCGTGTCGGCAACAACCTGCGAGCTCGCGCCCGGATAAACGGCGCTGACGACGACCTGAGGCGGCGCGATGTTGGGAAATTGCGCAACCGGCAAAAGATAATAGGCGATCAGCCCGGCGAGCACCATGATAATGGCGATCGCCGAGGCAAAGATCGGTCGCTGGAGAAAGAAATTGACCATGTTCAAACGGCTTTTCGAGTAGCAGCCAGGGGACCCCTTGGGAGGAATGCGGGATCGGTGCTTGGCAAAGTGGGGTGGTCGTTGGCGTCACGCAGGCGCGCGGCTGTGAGGACAAGCAGGGCTTTCAACGATGACGGATCGACGCGATCGGCCCGCATGACGGCAAGCGTCATCGGGTCGTTCAGCAGTTGATCAATGGTCAGGGCCTTCGAATAGGATGCCATCGTTCGTCTCCCGGCTGATCCAGGCAATAAAAAAGCGCTCGGCGAAGACCATGTTCTGACCTTCACCCTGTTCCATCATTCTTGTCCGGCTTGGCCTATGGTCGACCTTGACGGGGGTACTATGAAATGTTACCGCTCGGTAACAGCCAGATAGTTACTGACCGGTAACACCAACGTCAAGCCATGAGCGATCAAATTTTTCAGACTGCTGACAATAGTGATCACAACGACCGTGTGAGTGCGCGACCGCGAGAGCGTATCGTGACCACCGCACGGGAGATGTTTCACCAACATGGCGTACGCGGCGTAGGCATCGAGGCGATCACCGAGGCTGCCGGCACCAACAAGATGACGCTCTATCGTCATTTTGCCTCCAAGGACGACCTCATCGTCGAGTGTCTGCAACGGGCTGCCAAGGAATCCTACCTGAAGTGGGATGAACTGGAGCGCCAGCATCCCGGCGATCCAAAAGCGCAATTGCACGCCTGGATCGGGAACGCTGCGGAGTGCATCAGCGGCGACTGGCGCGGTTGCGAGATGGCCAACACCGCTGTCGAGCTTGCCGATGATGATCATCCCGCCAAGCGGGTGATCGAAGAGGTAAAGAAGAACCACCGCAATTTTCTTGCCAAGCTCTGTGCCCGCGCCGGGCTCGATCAACCTGAACTGGCTGCCGATATGCTGGGTCTGTTGCTGGAAGGCGCGCGGATCAGCCGACAGAGCGAGGGGCAAGAGGGCCCGAGTGCTCGTTTCAAGCGCATGGCCGAAGAAGTCATCGCCACCGTGGGTGGCCTCGGTGAAAAGGCCTGATCGGACAGAGGTTGGCGCATCCCGCGCTATAGCGGTGCCTCGCCAGGACCTGCCGCCGTCCTGCGATCCTGCCACGTAACGGTGTTGCTTAGTCATCGCCCTTGTTTCCTTTCCGGGTCCACGTCCTGGCTGCAACGGTGTTGCAGAAGGGCTTCGGACACGTCTGTCAAAACTCAGGCTTTACGATCTGCACCTTCCAGTCATGGTAAGGTCAAGCGCCTTTTTCACAGGCGCCAAACGTCGCCGCTGCGACGATGTCACACGGCGTGATGCTCTCTTGACCTTACCATGACTGGAAGCTTTATCTCCCTGAGCAACCGCTCAAAAAGAGAGTTGCAGCCATGAACGCCGTTTCCCAGAAATTGTTCCCTGCCGCCGCGCCGGAGGTTGGCGCAACCTTCCAGGTCGGCATCGAAGGCATGACCTGTGCCTCCTGTGTGCGTCGCGTTGAAAAAGCCATTGCAGCCGCGCCAGGTGTTGCTTCCGCCAGCGTCAATCTGGCAACGGAGCGCGCCGAGGTAGCCTTTTCAGGAAAACCGGATCTCGCTCCCGTGCTGGCTGCAGTGGCCGGCGCCGGTTACCAGGCACGCAGCAAAACGATTGAACTTACCATCAAGGGCATGTCCTGCGCTTCCTGCGTGGCCCGCATCGAACGCGCACTCAAGGCGGTGCCGGGTGTCTCAGACGCCAGTGTCAACCTCGCGACGGAACTGGCGACGGTGACGGTCGTAGCCGGTGCGGTCGAGGTATCTTTTCTCGAAGCCGCAATTCAGGCAGCTGGCTATGAGGCCCGTTCTGCTATGGCAGATGCCGCCGACGCCCGCGAGGCAGACAATCGCGCTTCGGAAATGGCCTCACTGCAACGGGCCCTGGCCATTGCGCTCGTCCTAACCCTGCCGGTCTTCGTGCTGGAAATGGGAGCGCATCTCGTGCCTGCCTTCCATCATTGGGTGATGGCGACATTCGGCATTTGGAGCTGGCGGCTGCAATCTGTGCTGACCACATTGGTGCTGTTCGGGCCTGGGCTGCGCTTCTTCGCCAAAGGTGTGCCCGCTTTGCTCAGGGGCGCGCCCGACATGAATGCCCTGGTTGCGCTCGGCTCCGGTGCTGCCTGGGCCTATTCGGTCGTCGCGACCTTTCTTCCGGGCGTGCTGCCGGCCGGCACAGGCAATGTCTATTACGAGGCCGCTTCCGTCATCGTAACGCTGATCCTGCTCGGCCGCTTCCTCGAAGCCCGCGCCAAGGGACGGACAGGCGAAGCGATCAAGAAACTGGTTGGACTGCAAGCCAAGACCGCGCGTGTGATGCGCGATGGCATTGCCGTCGAGGTGCCGCTACGGGAAGTGCGTTCCGGCGACATCGTGGTGGTGCGGCCCGGAGAAAAGATTGCCGTCGACGGCGAGATCGTCGAGGGCTCTTCCTTTGTCGACGAGGCCATGATCACCGGCGAACCGGTGCCGGTTGCCAAAGGTGCCGGTTCGGAAGTGATCGGTGGCACGATCAACAAGACCGGCAGCTTCTCCTTCCGTGCCACCAAGGTGGGTTCTGAAACCTTGCTGGCGCAGATCATCCGCATGGTCGAGACCGCGCAGGGTGCCAAGCTGCCGATCCAGGCATTGGTCGACAAGGTGACGGGCTGGTTCGTGCCGGCGGTGATCGCCGCTGCCGTCGCTACCTTCGGCGTCTGGTTTTTGTTCGGGCCAGATCCGGCCATGTCCTTTGCGCTGGTCAATGCGGTCGCGGTGCTGATCATCGCTTGTCCATGTGCGATGGGGTTGGCGACACCAACCTCGATCATGGTCGGCACCGGGCGCGCGGCGGAAATGGGCGTTCTTTTCCGCAAGGGCGATGCGCTGCAGACTTTGCGCGATGCGTCCGTCATCGCTTTGGACAAGACCGGCACGTTGACGGAAGGCCGGCCGGAACTGACCGACTTCATCGTCGCCGACGGTTTCGACGAGGCCGAGGTGCTTGGCCTCATCGCTGCTGTGGAAACCCGCTCGGAACATCCGGTGGCTGAAGCAATCGTGAGGGCTGCTGAAAAACGTGGTCTGAGGCTTGCTACGGCGGGTGACTTCGAGGCCATACCCGGTTTCGGTGCGCGCGCCTGGATCGGCAACCGCCAGGTGGAAGTCGGCGCAGATCGGCTGATGACGCGGCTTGGCCTGGATGTCTCCGCCTTTGCTCCGGTGGTCGAACGCCTGGCCAATGAGGGCAAGAGCCCACTCTATGCCGCCATCGATGACGAACTTGCTGCGATTATCGCAGTCGCCGACCCGATCAAGGCGTCGACTCCTGCAGCCATCAAAGCGTTGCACGCGCTTGGCCTGAAGGTCGTGATGGTGACCGGCGACAATCGCCACACGGCCAAGGCGATCGCCCGGCAGATCGGCATCGATGAAGTGATTTCCGAGGTGCTGCCCGAAGGCAAGGTCGAGGCGATCCGTCGTCTCGCCTGCGATGGCGCCCGGGTCGCTTTTGTGGGTGACGGTATCAACGATGCGCCGGCCCTGGCAACCGCCGATGTCGGCATCGCGATCGGTACCGGCACCGACATCGCCATTGAGAGCGCGGATGTCGTTTTGATGTCCGGCGATCTCGTCGGTGTTGCCAATGCCTTGGCGCTGTCGAAGGCGACCATCCGCAATATCCGCCAGAACCTGTTTTGGGCATTCGGCTACAACGCGGCTTTGGTGCCGGTGGCGGCGGGATTGCTCTATCCGCTCAATGGAACCTTGCTGTCGCCGATGCTGGCTGCCGGCGCCATGGCGCTGTCCAGTGTTTTCGTTCTGAGCAATGCGCTGCGGCTGAGGCGTTTCCGCGCACCGGTGGCGTCAGAGAGAGGCACATAATGGCCTGATCTCGGCAGGGGCAATTGGCGGGGACCCCACCAATTGCCTATACCAGCTCTCTTTCTCGGGGTGGCCCTGTCATTCACGCTCCGCTAACAATCACTATGCTGATCAGGCGGATCGATTGTTTCGTATCCATGTGATGATGCGTCGCTGGTACGATCGCTTTCGAGGAGCTAGGACTCTAGCCTCAGTCTGACCCGCCGAGCGGCATGCCGCTTGGCGCGACCCAAAATCTGTTGGAGAGAAGAAGCATGAAAACCCGCGCCGCCGTTGCCGTTGCCGCTGGCAAGCCTTTGGAGATCATGGAAGTCGATCTCGAGGGACCTCGCGAAGGCGAGGTGCTGGTGGAGGTGAAGGCGACCGGCATCTGCCACACCGACGAGTTCACGCTTTCAGGAGCCGACCCGGAAGGCATCTTCCCGGCGATCCTCGGCCATGAAGGTGCCGGCGTCGTCGTCGACGTCGGCAAGGGAGTCACCAGCCTGAAGAAGGGCGATCACGTCATCCCTCTCTACACGCCGGAATGCCGCTCCTGTCCGTCATGCCTGTCGCGCAAGACCAATCTGTGCACCGCGATCCGTGCCACCCAGGGCCAGGGCCTGATGCCGGACGGCACCTCGCGCTTCTCGATCGGCAAGGACAAGATCTTCCATTATATGGGCTGTTCGACTTTCTCGAACTTCACTGTGCTTCCCGAAATCGCATTGGCCAAGGTTAATCCGGACGCACCGTTCGACAAGATCTGCTACATCGGCTGCGGCGTGACCACGGGCATTGGCGCCGTCATCAACACCGCAAAAGTGGAAGAGGGCGCGACCGCAGTTGTCTTCGGCCTGGGCGGTATCGGCCTCAACGTCATCCAGGGGCTCAAGCTTGCCGGTGCCGACATGATCATCGGCGTCGATCTGAACAACGACAAGAAGGCGTGGGGCGAGCGCTTCGGCATGACGCATTTCGTCAATCCGAAGGAGATCGATGGCGACATCGTTCCCTATCTCGTCAATCTGACCAAGCGCGGTGCCGACCAGATCGGCGGTGCCGACTACACCTTCGACTGCACCGGCAACGTCAAGGTGATGCGCCAGGCGCTGGAAGCTGCACATCGCGGCTGGGGCAAGTCGATCGTTATCGGTGTCGCAGGGGCGGGTCAGGAGATTTCGACCCGCCCGTTCCAGTTGGTGACGGGGCGCACCTGGATGGGCACCGCCTTCGGCGGCGCTCGCGGCCGCACCGATGTACCCAAGATCGTCGACTGGTACATGGACGGCAAGATCGAGATCGATCCGATGATCACCCACACGCTGAAGCTCGAGGAGATCAACAAGGGTTTTGATCTGATGCATGAAGGCAAGAGCATCAGGAGCGTCGTCGTCTACTGATAGGGGTGATTGCAGTGCGCCCACGGAAGGGCGACTCGACCGCCTTTCCCGGGACAGCTCGACCTTGCAATGAAGAGTACTGAATTGATGAAGACAGTTTCCACGTCGAAGTCGCATGGCGGCGTCCAGGGCGTCCATTCGCATGAGTCGGATGCTTGCGCCTGCGATATGACCTTTGCGGTATTCGTGCCGCCGCAGGCGAAGGACGGGCCCGTGCCGGTGTTGTGGTATCTGTCTGGCCTTACCTGCACGCACGCCAACGTCATGGACAAGGGCGAATACAGGCGGATGGCCGCGGAACTTGGCCTCATGATCGTCTGCCCCGACACCAGCCCGCGCGGCGAGACCGTGCCTGATGAGAAGGACAATTGGCAGTTCGGTCAGGGCGCCGGCTTCTATGTCGATGCAACGCAAGAGCCCTTTGCAAAGAACTATCGCATGTATTCCTACCTGACTGAGGAGCTGACGGCGCTGATTGCGCAGCAGTTCCCAGCCGACATGGCGCGGCAAGGGATATTCGGTCATTCCATGGGCGGTCACGGCGCGCTGACCATCGCGTTAAAGCATGCGGACCGCTTCAAGAGCTGTTCCGCCTTTGCGCCGATCGTGCAGCCGACGACGGCAGGCTGGTCGAAGCCGGCGCTGGAGAAGTATCTTGGTGCCGGCGAGAAGCCCTGGCGCGCCTACGACGCGACGCTGCTGATCGAGGACGGCTATCGCTTTCCCGAACTGCTGGTCGATCAGGGTACGTCAGATGGCTTCCTCGACGAAGGCCTGCGTCCGTGGCTGCTCGAGGAAGTCTGTAATAAGGCCGACATCGCGCTCACGTTGCGCATGCAGGATGGCTATGACCATTCCTACAATTTCATCTCGACTTTCATGGACGATCATTTGAAGTGGCATGCAGATCGGCTGGCCAAATGACGGCTGCTCCGGCTGATCACGCTGCGGTGAGGCCTTGCTCGAAGGCCTCGTCGATGATGGCGAGCTTCACGGCCTGGGCGCCCATGTATTCGTGGTAGAAACCGCGGGACAGCCACATTGTGGAGTTACCGCGTTGGCCTAGCCAGCCAACGCTGCCGAGGTCTTCCGCCTCGCGCAGCTTGCGTGCCAGATGCGTGCGCGAGAGCTTCAACAAACTGGCGAATTCGCCAATTGAAACGACCCCGGTGGGGATGCGATCCTGCTCGATCAGGCCAGGCTCTACACCCGAGATCAGCCATTCCATGACCACGCCGCCATTGTTGAGCCAGGTGAACAATGAAAAGGTTTTCTCAGGGGAGCGGATCGGACTCGATGTGAGCAAGCCATCGGCTATCAAAGGTTCGAGGCGGGAAAGCGCATCGGGCCTGGAAGCAAAAGCTTCCAAGCGCCTGCCGCCGTCAAGCCCATCCAATGTCGTAAGATGAACCACCGCCCATGCAGCCAGGGTTTGCAGCGTCTGGTCGGTCGGACGAAGCGGATTCGAACGACGGTCGGTACCGGGCAGAAGCTCGACATAGTTGTATTGCAGCATCTCCTTGATGAAGGCGTCGGCCGTGTTTCGGCTGGCCACGGAGTGCTGTTCGACCAGTTGAAGGAAACGCGCAGTCGTTAACGCGCCCTGGCGAAAATAAAGGGCCAGGCCGGCATGGGCCATCAGCCAGCGCTGCTGTGTAGCGAATACGGAAGAGAGCCGGGGCGAGCTTTGATATGCTGCCAACAGCGCTTTCGCCTGACTGCGAACAACACGATGGAGGGCCGGATGCCCGGCAATTTCGTCCGCACTGAATGCCACCCGGTCACCCTCAACCCCGGTGTAGTTTAGCGAACCGAAAAATAGAATGCGATGGAAATCGCACCCCGCCTATCGGCGCTGTGGCTGGAGAAATCCCAGGAAAAGCGCGCAGCGACTCCGTCTACCGCGACTGCAAGGCAGGTATATCTGGCGCCGGCAATGAGCGTTATTCGGCTGCGGCGCGGGTCGCGGTCCTAGCGGCAGCATGTGCGCGCACAGCATCACCGAACGCCTTGAAGACCCGCTGCGAGACGCTGTCGCTTTTGACCCAATATTCCGGGTGCCATTGCACGCCGACGGCAAAGGAGCGGGAATCCCGCACCGAAACAGCCTCGACCGTACCGTCGGTCGCCACCGCCTCGACTTGCAGTTTCGCACCAAGCCGGTCAACAGCCTGCCGATGCACGGAATTCACCATGACTTCACCGGCGCCGAAAACACCTGCCAGGCATGAGCCCGGCTTGATGCTGACGCTTTGGCGGATGGCGAAGCGCTCGTCCTGATTGTCGGAAACCGGAGCACGGTGGTCAAGTGAACCATCGCGTTCCTGGATTTCGGTGGCCAGCGAGCCTCCGAGTGCCACGTTCATTTCCTGGATTCCACGGCAAATGGCCAGCAGTGGCACGCCGCGCTCGATTGCCTTGCGGATGAGCGGCAAGGTTGTTGCGTCGCGATCAGGGTCATAGGGTCCGTTGGCTTCGCTGGCATCGCCGCCATAAAGCGAGGGGTGCACATTCGACTTCGAGCCGGTCATCATCACCCCGTCGACCGACGACAGCAGTTCGTCGAGATCGAGCCGGTCGCCAAAGGAGGGGACGAGGACCGGGAACACACCGGCGCCGGCAATTGCCGCTTCCAGATATTGCCGGGGGGCTGCGTGCCAGGTGTAGTTGTCGAACTGGCGGACATCGGTCGAGACGGCGACGAGCGGCTGCTGCATTTTAGATACGGGTTCCGTTGGGGTCCAAAACTGGAATGCCTATAAAATAGGCGATGCCGAAGCGCTTTTCCACGACAAGTTTATGGCTTCGCCGAGACATGCAAGCCATGCACGATCCTGTCGTTAGACTATAGTCGCAGAGCATGGAAAAGGCTGCTCCAGAGGCCTTGGCGCTCGCTGGACACGAGGGGAACGGCGTGTATTGTCTGCCCGGGTACAACCCACCAAATCGGAAAATTCTCTTTATTTTCATATTCGCCCGTTGATCCAAAAAGGGAGGAACTTCATGGATCGTCGTTCGTTCATCCGCAAAGCCGGTGTTACCGGTGCGGGAGCGGCGGCCGTCGCCACGACACTCGCGGCTCCGGCTATCGCCCAATCCAATCCTAAAGTGACCTGGCGGCTGACCTCGTCCTTCCCGAAGTCTCTGGATACGATCTACGGTGGAGCCGAAGTGTTCTCCAAGATGGTCTCGGAAGCGACCGACGGCAATTTCACCGTGCAGGTCTTTGCTTCCGGCGAACTCGTCCCCGGTCTGCAAGCGGCGGATGCGGCTGCTGCTGGAACCGTCGAGGCCGCCCATACTGTCGCGTATTATTATTGGGGCAAGAATCCGACCTGGGCGCTGGGTGCTGCGGTGCCGTTCGCGCTCAACGCACGCGGCATGAACGCCTGGCACTATCACGGCGGCGGTATCGCGCTGTTCAACGAGTTCCTGGGCAAGCAGGGTCTCTATGGCCTCCCGGGCGGCAACACCGGCGTGCAGATGGGCGGCTGGTTCCGCAAGGAGATCAACACCGTCGCGGATCTCAAGGGCCTCAAGATGCGCATCGGCGGCTTCGCCGGCAAGGTGGTCGAGAAGCTGGGTGTCGTTCCGCAGCAGATCGCCGGCGGCGACATCTATCCCGCCCTGGAGAAAGGCACCATCGACGCCGCCGAGTGGGTAGGTCCGTACGATGACGAGAAGCTCGGCTTCCAGAAGGTCGCTCCCTATTATTATTACCCCGGCTGGTGGGAAGGTGGTCCGACTGTTCACCTGCTGTTCAACAAGGCGAAGTTCGAGGAACTGCCGGCCAACTATAAGTCGCTGGTGCACACTGCGGCCCAGGCCGCGGACGCCAACATGCTGCAGAAGTACGACTTTCTGAATCCTGCCGCGGTGAAGTCGCTGGTGGCATCCGGCGCGAAGCTGCGGCCGTTCAGTCAGGAAATCCTGGCGGCATGCTTCGACAAGGCGAACGAAGTTTATGCTGAAATGGAATCCGGAAACGCCGACTTCAAGAAGATCTGGGACTCGATCAAGGGCTTCCGTAAGGAGCATTATCTTTGGGCGCAGGTGGCCGAGTACAACTACGACACCTTCATGATGATCCAGCAGCGCGGCAACAAGCTCTGATCTGAGCGACAACCCAAAATGAGGAGCCCGGGAGCATTGCTCCCGGGCTTTTTGTTGCACGTGCCGTGCGCGTCACTGGACTTGGTCCAGAAGCCATGCATCATGGGGCCAGCGCCGGCTGGGCGACATGAAAACAAGCCATTCGGCGCTTCTTAGATCCAGGCGAGGGAGGAAGCAGAATGGATCGTCGTTCATTTGTGAGGAACGCCGGCTTTGCCGGTGCAGGCGCGATCGGGGCAGCGACAAGTCTGGCAATGCCGGCGATAGCGCAGTCGCTGCCAAAACTGTCCTGGCGATGCACGTCGTCGTTTCCGAAGGCGCTCGACACGATCTTTGGCGCTGCGCAGACGATGGCGAAATATGTTCGCGAATCCACGGACGGCAATTTCGATATCCAGGTCTTCGCTTCGGGTGAATTGGTGCCGGGCCTGCAGGCGGCCGATGCGGCTGCGGCAGGAACGGTCGAATGCTGCCACACGGCGTCCTACTATTATTGGGGCAAGGATCCGACCTACGCGTTGGCAACCGCGGTGCCGTTTATGTTCAATGACCGGCAGATGAATGCCTGGCTGTATTACAATAAGGGCAATGAGCTGCTGAACGAGTTCTATGCCACGCAGGGGCTCTATGGATTGCCTTGCGGCAACACCGGTGCCCAGATGGGCGGCTGGTTCCGCAAGGAGATCAAGACCGTCGAAGATTTCAAGGGCCTCAAGATGCGGGTCGGCGGCTTTGCCGGCAAGGTGCTGCAGAGGCTGGGCCTGGTTCCGCAGCAGATCGCTGGCGGCGACATCTATCCGGCCTTGGAAAAGGGCACGATCGACGCAGCCGAATGGGTCGGTCCTTACGATGACGAGAAGCTTGGCTTCCAGAAGGTCGCACCCTATTACTACTATCCAGGCTGGTGGGAGGGTGGTCCAACGCTCAATCTCCTGGTCAATCTCGCCAAGTGGAATGAGTTGCCGAAAGCCTATCAGGCGGCGCTGACCTCCGCTTGTCAGGCTGCCAATTGTGATATGATGGCCAGCTATGATCAGAAGAATCCGGCCGCTTTAAAAAGGCTGGTGGCCGGAGGCGCGCAACTGCGTCCCTTCAGCCAGGATATCCTGGCCGCCTGTTTCGATGCCGCAAATGCAACCTATGCGGAAATTTCGGCGTCGAACGCTGCATTCAAGAAAATCTTTGACGATCAGGTCGCGTTTCGGCGTGACGCCTATCTATGGGCACAGGTGTCGGAATATACGTTCGATACCTTCATGATGCTGCAGCAGCGCGGCGGCAAGATCTGATAGCCCTTTGGAACAAAACAACCCCGGAGTACGCTCCGGGGTTGTTTTGTGTGGCTGCTCGGTTGGGTCAATTGAAGCTGGGTGGCTTCGAAAGATCTGGCGTCGACGGCGCCGGTTGCTGGTTTGGCTGATCGCCGCCGAAATTGGGCGGTTGCGACAAATCCGTACCAGGGGCTGCTGGTTGCGCGGGCGTCGCCCCGCCATCGGCGGGAGGCGAGCCGAGCGGGGACAGGCCCATGCCGGGCAGTTCCGGAACCTTGATCTCGATCGTGCTCGGATCGACGGTGGCGCCCTTGTAGTGCATGACCATCTGCGGAAAGGCGATGGTCAGGCCGATCATCAGCACCTGGATGCAGACGAATGGCACCGCGCCCCAGTAAATCTGTCCCGTTGTTACCGGAGCAATCTGCTTTCCGGTGATGCGGTCCAGATAGGGCACGCGCGCAGCCACCGAACGCAGATAGAACAGCGCAAAACCGAAGGGCGGATGCATGAAGGACGTCTGCATGTTGACGCCTAGCAGCACACCGAACCACACGAGGTCGATTCCGAGCTTGTCCGCCGCTGGTGCGAGTAGCGGCACGATGATGAAGGCCAGTTCGAAGAAATCGAGGAAGAAGGCCAGAACGAAGACAAGGATGTTGACGACGATCAGGAAGCCGAGTTCGCCTCCGGGCAATGAAACCAGCAGGTGCTCGACCCACAGATGACCGTTGACGCCATAGAAGGTCAGCGAGAAGACGCGCGCGCCGATCAGGATGAACAGCACAAAGGATGACAGCCGGGTCGTCGAGGCGAGGGCCTGTTTGATGACGTCGAGCGTCAGCCGCCCCTTCAGCCCCGCCATGACCAGTGCACCGACCGCACCCATGGCGCCGCCCTCCGTCGGCGTGGCGATGCCGAGGAAGATGGTGCCGAGAACCAGAAAGATCAGCGCCAGCGGCGGGATCAGTACGATCACCACCTGTTGCGCCAACCTGGACATCACGTTTAAGCCGAGCATCTTGTCGGCGACGGCAACGATATAGACTACGATGACCGCGAGGGTGGCGGCGAGGATGTCCGCATTCGCGCCTTGGGTTGGCTCGAGATAGCGATAGGCGAAGTAGCCGATCGCGCCGGCCGCCAGTAGAGCCACGACCAGCGACCAGACACCCTGGCCGAGCGTGCGCGCTTCAAGCGGCAGTGCCGGCATCGAATTCGGCCGGATGATCGACATCACCAGTATGTAGCTCATGTAGATACCGGTCAGCACGAGCCCGGGGATCAACGCGCCGGCATACATGTCGCCCACTGAACGCCCGAGCTGATCGGCAAGCACGATCAGCACAAGCGACGGCGGAATAATCTGCGCCAGTGTGCCCGATGCAGCAATGACGCCGGAGGCAACGCGGCGATCGTAGCCGTAGCGCAGCATGATCGGCAGCGAGATCAGGCCCATGGCGATAACGGAGGCGGCAACCACGCCCGTTGTGGCGGCGAGCAGCGCACCGACGAAGATGACGGCATAGGCGAGGCCGCCGCGGATCGGGCCGAACAGCTGACCGACCGTATCGAGCAGATCCTCCGCCATGCCGGAACGTTCCAGCACGATGCCCATGAAGGTGAAGAACGGGATGGCCAGCAGCACATCGTTCGACATCACCCTGTTGCCGTAGAAGTTCTCCGGCAGTGCCCAGAGCAGTGGCCAGGACAGGTTGATCGAACCGCCGGAGAAGGGAGCCAGCTCCACGCCGATGGCGAAGAAAGCGAGGCCGGTTGCTGCCAGCGAAAAGGCGACCGGATAACCGAAGAGCAGGAAAACGATCAGCGAAGCGAACATGATCGGCGCCATGTTCTGCGCGATGAACTCGATCACGAGCGCACCTCTTCTGCGAGTGCCTTGCCTTCGAGTTCAGCCTGTTCATGGACGGATATGAATGGATTGGGGTCTTCAATGTCGCCGCGCATGATGGCGATCTTCTTGATGATCTCCGAGATGCCCTGAAGCGCCAGAAGGAAAAATCCGACCAGCAGGATGGCCTTGGCGGGCCAAATGATCAGGCCGCCGGAATTCGTCGAAACCTCCCCTGACTGAAAGGAGTGCAGGGTGAAGGGCACGAACATGTAGACCATCAGAAGCACGAACGGCATCAGGAAGAAGAGGTGGCCGATCAAGTCGATCCAGTGCTGAACGCGGCGCGACCACATCCCGTAGACGATGTCGATCCGGATGTGCTCGTTCTGCTTGAGCGTATAGGCGGCCGCCAGCATGAAGGCGGCGCCGAACAGGTACCATTGCAGCTCGAGCCAGGCGTTGGACGAGACGTTGAACACCTTGCGGATGATCGCATTGCCGGCGCTGACCAGGATCGAGACCAGGATCAGCCAGGATACCCATTTTCCGATGAATTCGTTGAGACGATCAACACCTCGGGACAGAGCCAGAAGCCCTTCCATATAAACCTCCCTGATGGGCAGGGCGTGCTGCTCCCCTTTTTGCGCCGCACCTGCGTGGACCAACGGTATGCTGCGTCCTGGCTCGTGGGTCAACATGACCCCTTGCCGTTGTGAGGCGGAATTATGCCAGCCCCCAGTTTTCGCAGGCGTCGAGTGGCGACATGCGACGAAAGTTTAATGAAATCAAACCCGCTGGCGTTCGTCTCGGCCAGCTCCGGCGAGGACCAGAATCGCAACCAGAAAGAGGAACATCCAGGCGTCGCGCCATTCGGCCACGAAATAGCCGGTCCACAACGATTCGGCCAAGCCGAAAGCCATGCCGCCGGCTGCCGCGCGTTGCGGCGAGAGATAACCGCCGACAGCTGTGACGAACAGCACTTTCAGGCCATAGATCATACCGGCGCCGAAGCCGAGATTGCCATAGTAGAGAGATGCGAGGACGCCGGCTGATGCCGCACAAAGCCCGCCAGCCACGACGGAGGTACGAAAAACCTTGTGCACGTCGGTTCCGCACATGGCGGCAGCGTGCGGATCATCGGAAACCGCGCGCCATAGCCGGCCGAACCGGGAGCGTGCCAGGACGAGCGAACCGGCGATGAGGACAAGTGCGACGACAGCGCAGTTCACGAGCTGAATGACGGTCAGTGTCGCCTTGAAGCCATGTGTCTCGGCAAAGACGATCGGCGTGCCGAGTATCGGCTGTAGCCAAAGGTCGTGTGTGTCGGCTGCGATGCGTGCCAGTTCTGTGAGGATCAAAGCAACGCCGAGTGTCGCAGCCGCGATTGTATTGGGCGAGCGATCTGCCAGCGGTTCGAACAGCCATCGGGCCAGCAGATGGCTGGCAAGGGCAGCATAGGCGAAAGCCATCACCGTCCCAAACAGGATGGACGCCGGCAGCGTCAGCCACAGGACCTGGTAACCGAACACTGCTGCCAGGATCAGCGTTTGTCCGCAGAAGGCAAACAGCGCCCCGTAGGCAAGATTGGTGCGGTGTAGAATGCCGTTGGTCAGCGCGTAGCCAAAGGCTAGGAGCGCGTAGAGCGCGCCTGAATGCAGTCCGTTCAGAACCTGCTGAAAAAAGTAAAGCATGTCGAGCCGCTGGCCACGGACCATCCCGAGGTGGGAGCAGGCTGCCGCGTCGATTCTAACTTGTCAAATGCATATTAGTGGTTAGATTTCACTATGGCCGTTTCCTGGATCCAACACCGTTTCGCTGGTGGCGCACTCGCGCTCGATACCGCCAATACGGTGGTGTTGCGAGGCGATCCCGAGCGCAATTTCGATCGTTTCGAAGACCGGGCCGAGATTACCCGTTTCGCCGAAGCGGCAAGCATGTTCCGAAGTGAGGAACTGGGTGGCCGGCGCCTGAAAGTGGACGACGCCGAGAAGATAGCGCCGGTCGTGCTGGAAATCCGCGAAGCGACCGACCGACTTTTTCGGGATGCTGTTCCGGCAGGGGCTTTCAACACCGGGCACCTGTCCGTTTTTCTCAAGGCTTGCAGCAAGGGTTTCACTGCAAGCGCAGAACGGCTTGGAGGTGCGGAAAGGCCATTTGGCGATCCTGCTACTCCGCTTGCTTTCGAGGCGGCACTTGCTGTTTCCGCGACGTCATTGCTAGGCGGCGATACGCGTCGTTTGCGGATATGCGGCAATTGCCGCTGGCTGTTTTTGGATCGCAGCCGCAATTCCAGCCGGCTATGGTGTGACATGGCAGTATGCGGCAACCGTCGCAAGGCCAGCCGCCACTATCAGCGCCGCAAAGCTGTTCGGGAGGTCAGTCGTGACTGAGGCTAGGCCTTTGGCAAGTCCGTTCCGGGCGATAGCGTTGGCAACGGCATTGTTGGCCGCAGCCACAGTGAGCGCCTGCCGGCAGTCGGAGGAGGGCGACTATTTCCGAGTGTCCGGTCGGCTCTTCGAGTTCAACTACCGTTTGGCCCGCGCCACCTATGTCGTCACGCTGAACCCGCTCCGGCCGATGGAAGAGGGGCAGGTAGCGGTCGCAACATTCGACAACCCGGCAGGCGGCGCTCCCTTTGTCGTGAACCAGCCGATCTGGCCGAAGCTTAAGCATGTCACGCTGACCAGCCCGCCGCTGACCTGTGTGGTGAAGGACCGGCCCTATGCGGTCACCATCCGGATCGAAGACGCTGGCGGCAAGCTGTTGCAGACCTTGCAAACGACGCTGATGTCCACGCAGGATCAGAGCGTACTGCCGGACAGACCCCTGGTGACGGGTCCCGTCTATGAGCTCAATCCGGAACTGGCCGGTCACCCGGATGGCAGGTTGCCGGGCGCAGAAAAGCCGGCCTGCCCGAAAGCCTGACCTCAGAGCATTCCCAGCGAAAACTGAATCGCCTCCAATGCTCCAACTCCTTGTTTTCGCAATTCCGGACGGAAAACCGCTGCGTACTTTTCCTGGAATTGCTCTAGCGCTCCCGCGAAGCCATGTAATCAAGCAAGGCTGTACAGGCATCGCGGAAATGACGGGTCAAGTGGCTGACCGCAGCCTTTTCGTCGCCCTGCATGCAGGCGAACAGCATGGAGCGATGCTCGTCCTGGGACCGTTCGCGATAGTCGAGATTGGAGAGCACGATGCGGACGTAACGGTCGGCGGCGGTGTGCTGCGCTTCAATCAAATCCAGCAGGCGCCGGTTGCCGCAATCGCGATAGAGAGCCAAGTGGAACTCGCGGTTGAGTTGCCCCCAGCGGCCCACGTCGGTTTCCCGATCGAGCTGTTCGATCACGCCGGCGGCGTACCGTAAGCTGTCGGGATTCTGCTTTTGCATTGAAAGCCTTAGCGCTTCTGCTTCGAGCAGTTCGCGCAATGCGTAAAGCTCGGCGATATCGGCCGCATTCATTGCCGCAACGACCGCGCCTCGTGTTGGATGAATGGCGACAAGACCTTCGGCTTCGAGATAGCGTAGCGCGTCCCGAACCGGCATCCGGCTGACGCCGAACTCCCTGGCGAGTTCATCCTGCCGCAACGCCGCTCCCGGCGCCAAAGTGCCCGTGGCGATGGCCTCGCGCAGAATTGCGGTCACCCCGTCCGCCGCGGTTTGCGGCCTCACGCTTCTGCTTTTTCCGATCGTACCCAGCCTATCCATGCAGCCATCCCGGTTGAGCAACTCCTCGTGCAGCAAAGCCTCTTGTTCGTCAAATCGAATCTGTATACTCGTATACGAGAATACCAAAAGGGGGAGGACATGACATGACACAACGAACGATCACGGCGATCGTCATCGGCGCCGGCATTGCGGGGTGCACGCTGGCGTATGAACTGGTCGCGCGCGGAGTGACGGTTACGGTGATCGAACAGAGTCTCGTCGCCGCGGAATCATCCGGGCGAAACACGGGAACGCTGCTATCGGGGCCACAGCACGAGGTGGTCGAAATGCTGGACAAGAGCGTGGAGATTTATGCGGAGCTAGCCTCCGGTCCAGTTCCCTTCGAATTCGGACGGATCGGTCATCTGCTGATCTCGGAAGACGATGGAAGTTTCGAAGAGACGGCTGGCGTCGCCCAGCGGTATCGTGAAGCTGGTGTCGGCATGGAGAAAGTGAGTGGTGGCGAACTGGCACGAGACTATCCGAGGCTCGGTTTCAACGTTGCCGGTGGTTACTTCGTCGAGCGGGCATGGACGCTGGAACCGATGGGCGCCACCCACGCCTTTGCCCATGCGGCCCGCCTGTCGGGCGCCTGCTTCAGGACCGGCTTGCGGGTGGCGCAGATCATTTCGCGCGGTGGCAAGGTAGAGGGTGTCCTGACGGACGACGGCATTATTTCTGCCGACATGGTGTTCATCGCCAACGGCCTCTGGATGTCAGACATGCTGCGTCGGACAATCGGCGACGGTCCGCTGCCCGGCCTGCCTTTTACGGCGGGGCGTGGCTGGCTGATCCAACTCGGCAAGCTGAATTTCGAATTGCCCTGGATCGTCGAAGAGTTGACCTGGCCGGATCAGGAGCAACTGGGCCGTCTGTCTCTGGACGGATTGGCGGATGTGGCGGCCCAGAAGGACGACAGGTCAGGGGTGGAAGCCATCTGCCTCAACCCGATGCGTGGTGGCGACGCCCGACTGGGCGCGTCCGTGCAGCCGGCCTTCCGGGATTTGCTGCGCAATACCGACATGCCCAGCCGCATCGCCGCCCGGGCGCTGCGAATGATCCCGGGGCTGGGTTCGCCGGCGGTGAAAAATGTCTATCCGGGAAACAGGCCTATGTTGTCGGACGGGCTGCCGGTGGCGGGGCGTACAGCGGTCGATGGTCTTTACCTGCACGGCGGCATGGGTTCGATCGGCATGCATGCAGCGCCGGCAACCGCGCGCTGGCTGGTGGATGCGGTGTTCTCCGGCGATGGAAACCCATCACAAGTCTGGCTCAGGCCGCAGCGTTTCGCAGGCTGGTGAATATTGCGCCCGGCGGTCGAAAGCGCGATGGACGTATGTCGAAGTTGATGCCTATCCAGCCGAATTGAATTGACGTGACCTGTCGAGGTGGAAAGACTGCCCGCCGATCCAGGTCGATGTGGCGAATCCGAACGGCTTCGCACGGGAAGGTACAATGACGCTGCACGACGTTTCGCTCGACGATAAATTCGATCTCTCCAAGGAACGTGTTTTTCTGTCGGGCGCACAAGCGGTCGTGCGCATGCTCCTTATGCAACGCGAGCGCGACCGGCTGGCCGGCCTCAACACCGCGGGTTTTGTCTCGGGCTATCGCGGCTCGCCACTCGGTGGGCTGGATCAGCAACTCTGGCGGGCCAAGGCACAACTTTCTGCCGCCGATATCGTCTTCCAGCCGGGCCTCAATGAAGAGCTGGCCGCGACGGCCTGCTGGGGCTCGCAACAGGCTGAACTGTTGGGTGAGGGCTGGCACGATGGTGTCTTCTCGGTCTGGTATGGGAAGGGGCCGGGCGTGGATCGGTCCGGCGACGTGTTCCGCCATGCCAATCTTGCCGGTTCTTCCAGGCACGGTGGTGTCCTGGCCCTGATGGGTGACGACCACAACGCCGAATCGTCCACCAATGCGCACGCTACGGAATTCGCGTTCGTCGACGCTATGATTCCCGTCCTCAATCCCGCCGGTGTGCAGGAACTGATCGACTACGGCCTGCTTGGTTTCGCCATGTCGCGTTTCGCCGGCACGTGGACGGCGATCAAATGCGTGAAAGACAACATCGAGTCGACCGCTTCGGTCGAGGTTTCCCTGGACCGTCTCAGTATCGTCATCCCTGAATTCGAGATGCCGGCCGGCGGGCTCAACATCCGCAATGAACTCGACCAACTCGGACAGGAGGCGCGGCTGCATGAAGGCAAGCGCGCCGCAATGGCGGCGTTCATCCGCGAGAACGGGCTGAACCGCATTGTCTATTCAGGCGGCCGAAAGCCGAAACTCGGCATTGTCACCGTCGGCAAGAGCTACCTCGACGTACGCCAGGCGCTCGAAGACATCGGCATCGATGAAGCGGCAGCGAACCGGCTGGGGATCCGCCTGTTCAAGGTCGGTTGCCCCTGGCCGCTCGATTTCCAGCACGTCGCCGATTTCGCGCGCGGCTTGGAGGCGATCGTGGTGGTCGAGGAAAAGCGCTCGCTGATCGAAGTACAGATGCGCGAGAACCTCTACGGCACCGCAAATCAACCGAGCATCGTCGGCAAGAAAGATGAGCGCGGCGACTGGTTGTTTCCGGCCAAGGGGGCACTCGACCCGAACGAGATCGCTATCGCCCTGGGCGACCGCATCATCAGGACCATCGGCCCGTCGGAAGAAATCACCCAGCGCATTTCCAAACTGAAGCAATTCCAGGCGATGCTGGCCGACACCAAGGACATCGGATCGCGGACGCCTTTCTTCTGCTCCGGCTGCCCGCACAATTCCTCGACCAAGGTACCGGACGGTTCGATCGCGGCGGCCGGCATCGGTTGTCATTTCATGGCGCTCTGGATGGATCGATCCACCGTCGGTTTCACCGCCATGGGCGGCGAGGGTGCCCAGTGGGTCGGCCAGGCGCCCTTCTCCAAGCGCGACCATATCTTCCAGAATCTCGGCGACGGAACCTACAACCATTCCGGTACGCTGGCGCTGCGTTTCGCTTTGTCGTCGGGCACCAACATCACCTACAAGATACTTTACAACGATGCCGTCGCCATGACCGGCGGGCAACCGCATGAAGGCGGATTGACGGTCGACATGATTGCGCGCCAGGTGCGCGCTGAGGGTGTCGACAGGATCGCTGTCGTTACCGACGAGCCGGACAAATATGCCGGCCGCGCCGAGTTTCCTGCCGGTGTGACCATCGATCATCGTGACGAGCTCGACCGCGTCCAGCGCGAATTGCGGGAGGTCAGGGGCGTCTCCGTTCTGCTTTATGACCAGACCTGCGCCGCCGAGAAGCGGCGCCGGCGCAAGCGGGGCACGTTTCCGGACCCGGACAAGCGTGTCTTCATCAATGAACTGGTCTGCGAAGGCTGTGGCGATTGCGGGGTGCAATCCAGCTGTGTCTCGATCCAGCCGGTCGAGACGGAGTTCGGCCGCAAGCGCAAGATCGACCAATCGTCCTGCAACAAGGACTTTTCGTGCCTGAGCGGCTTTTGTCCGTCTTTCGTCACGGTGCATGGCGCCAAGGTCAGGAAGGCAAGCGGTGTTGCCGGCGAGGTCGACCCGCTGGAGGGTGTGCCGCAGCCATCCGCATTCCCTCTCGGCAAAGACGGCTGGGCAGCGATCATCGACGGCGTCGGCGGCACGGGGGTCGTCACGGTCGGGGCCATACTCGGCATGGCCGCTCATCTCGAAGGCAAGGGCTGCGGCATGATCGACATGGCGGGTCTTGCCCAGAAAGGCGGCTCGGTGTTCACGCATGTGCGCGTCGCCCGTACGCCGGACGACATCCACACCATCCGCGTCTCCGCCGGCAAGGCCGATCTTATCCTCGGATGTGATCTGGTCGTCTCCGGCGCCAAGAAGGTGCTGGGGGCTGTGCGGGAGGGCCACACGATCTTTGTCGCCAACACAGCCGAGGTCATGCCGGGCGAGTTCACGCGCTCAGCAGATTTCTCGCTGCCGACAGAGCGCCTGAAGAAGGCGATCCGGCAAGCCTCCGGCGAGGAAAATGCCCATTTCTTCGATGCTACGCGTACCGCGGCTGCACTGTTCGGCAATTCGCTCGGCGCCAATATGTTCATGCTGGGTTTTGCATTCCAGCATGGCGGATTACCGCTCTCGGCCGAAGCGGTCGAAAAGGCAATCGAGCTGAACGGTGAAGCGGTGGCGATGAATGTAGCGGCCTTCCGCTGGGGACGGCGTGCGGCGCATGATCCCGACTTTGTGCGGGGCCAGGTCGAGCGGCAGGTCAAGGGCACCCAACCAATTGCCGAGACACTCGATGAGATCATTGCTCGGCGCGTGACCTTCCTTACGGCCTATCAAAATGCTGCCTATGGCAAGCGTTATTCCGACCGCATCGCGGCGATGCGCGCGGCCGAAAACAGGGCAATCCCAGGCTCGACTGTCGTGACGGAGGCAACGGCGCGCAGCTTGTTCAAGCTGATGGCGATCAAGGATGAATACGAGGTCGCGCGGCTTTACACCGACGGCTCTTTCATGCGTTCCTTATCACAGCAATTCGAGAGCTACGCCGGGCTCGAATTTCATCTGGCGCCGCCCATTTTAGGTCGTCGCGATGCGGGCGGTAAAGCGAGAAAATCCAGTTTTGGCCCCTGGATGATGAAGGCTTTCCGCATGTTGGCGGTGCTGAAAGGGTTGCGCGGTAGTGCATTCGATCCGTTCGGCTATACGGCCGAGCGTCGAGGCGAGCGGCAGCTGCTGAAGCAATTCGAAGAGGACCTGGATCTCATTGCCCGGTCGCTCAACCCCGGCAGGGTCGAGGCGGCGGCAGCCCTTGCTTCCTTGCCGTCGATGGTGCGGGGGTACGGCCATGTCAAACACGCCGCTATCGCGAGGGCGGCTGGCGAGCGGACCAGGCTGATCAAACGCCTGCACGAGACCGAGGAAGTGCGGCTGCAGGCAGCCGAATAATGGGCTTGGATTGGGCTGTCCTCCGACCAAATACCAGTTGCAGGACAGGCATTTGCATGCTGACTAAGACACAGCTAATTTTAGCTATTCTAAGCCTTTCTTAAGGCGGCTGTGGCAAGAGATTGGCTGGTGCGGCGCCCAGGCCATGAATGTAGATCGACCCGACGACATCTCTGAAGACGTCTATGTTGGCTTTGTTCGTTCGCTTTTCCACGACGCAAGCCTGCTGATTGTCGGCGCTTTCACGCAAGGCGCGGTGGCTCTCCTCGTTTTCTTGAAAACCGGTGCGCTGATTTATGTCGCGCTCGCGTTCCTGATGACCGCAGTCAGTCTTGGCCGGTACCTGGCTATTCGCCGGGTGGACCCAGCCAGGATCAGGACCTACCGGTCCGCACTCGCATGGGAGCGTTACTACATCATCGCAGGCACCGCGCACGGACTGGCGATTGGGCTATTCGCTTTCGTCAGTGTCCATGTGGTGCCCGATATGTTCGGCGAGATCGCCGCCATCTCGATGGTATTGGCCACCACCGTAACCATTGCGGGCCGCAATTTTGGTTCGATCAAGATGGTTGCGATCCTGACACTTTCGATTGTGGCGCCAATCGCCATCGGCCTCATCATGAAAGGGGATTTCTACAACGTTGTTCTCGGCCTCTTCATCATCCCCTTCATGTTCGCCATCAGCAAGCTGGCACATTCAATGCGCGCCATATTGTTCACGGCAATAACCGAGGAAAAAAAAGCAACTCGCCTGTTTCAGCGTTTTGGCCGAGCACTCAACACGATGCCACATGGCCTGGTTATGCTTGATTCGGTTGGTAAGGTGGTGGTCGCCAATGCCGAAGCAGCTCACCTCATGTCACTCAAATCGTCGGATCAGCTTCTGGGACGATCTATTCATTCCTTGTTGATGAGAGGGGTGGCGGGCGGTCTGCTCGCGGCCAAGGACTGTCGCTATGTGGAAGCACAACTCACTCGGGCCTTGCGGGAAGGGCGCGACAGAAAGGTCCTTGTTTCGCTGACCAACGGGCAGCATTACGAATTTTCGGCTCGAGAAGGATCCCAGGAACTCGGCGTCGTCACTTTTGAGGATGTCACGCAGCGTGTAGCAGCCGAAGAACGCATCCGTTTCATGGCCCGCTATGACAGCCTGACAGGACTGATGAATCGTGCCTATTTCCACGAACTGGTCAGCGAGGCGATGTCGGGAGGGGACCGTAGCCGTCAGTGCGGGCTGGTCGTGATCGATCTCGACGACTTCAAGAGCATCAATGACACGCTCGGCCATCCGGTCGGCGACGGGCTGATCTATGCCGCCGCGGAGCGGCTTTCCGTGTTTTCCGCGCCAGGCGTCACGATAAGCCGCTTCGGTGGTGACGAGTTCATGCTGTATTTCGACCGGGTCGAAGACGAGGGATATCTCTCCGAACTGGTTGAGCGGATCTTCACCGGCCTGGAGGGCGAAGTGGACGTCGCCGGGCATGCGCTGCGCATCCAGGCCAGTGCGGGAGCCGTTCTCTCGCGTGTCGACGGCACCACCGTTGATGAGATGATCGTCAAATCCGACCTCGCGCTCTACAAAGCCAAGGATCTGGGCAAAAACGGTTGGCGCTTGTTCGAAGCCTCCATGGATGCCGCATTCCGCAACAGGCAGCTGATGAAGGCAGATCTGCGTTCGGCCGTCGAAGCCAATGCGCTGCGCATTGTCTATCAGCCGATTGTCGCAATGGAGACGATGCGCATCGTGAGCTGCGAGGCGCTTTGCCGCTGGGATCATCCAGACCTTGGTCCGATTTCGCCCGCCATCTTTATCCCGCTGGCGGAAGAAATGGGCATTATTTCCCAGGTCAGCGAACTGGTGCTGAAGGCGGCCTGCGCGGAGTGCGCAAAATGGCCGAGCCACATCTCGGTTTCGGTCAATCTCTCTGCCAAGGACTTCCGCGACAGCGATGTCGTCGCCAAGGTACGAGCCGCACTTGACGGTGCCAAGCTGGCACCAAACCGGCTTGAAATCGAGGTCACCGAGACTGCGCTTCTCGATGACAAGGCGCAGACGCGTGAACTGATCCAGGAAATCAAGAAGCTCGGTGTGCGTATTGCTCTCGACGACTTCGGCACAGGCTATTCGAGCTTGAGCTACCTGCACAAGCTCCCGCTCGACAAGGTCAAGATCGACCGTTCGTTCTTGATTGACGTCGTGCAGAGCCCACGTTCGCTGGAGTTGCTGAAGGGCATCGTCAGCCTCTCGCGTTCGCTCGGGTTGAGCGTGACAATCGAAGGTGTCGAGACCTTCGAGCAGCTCAAGATTCTATCGCAGCAGATCGAGCCGGATCTCGCGCAAGGCTTTCTGTTCGGATCTGCGTTGAGCGCTTCGGGCATCGAAACGATGTCGAGCACGATCTGGCCCTTCGCCAACGATATTGCGGCACCGCGTAAACGGCCGAATCTGGGTGCCATTCGTTCCAAGATAAGCGCGAATTGAGCTTCGGCTAACGATCGTGAAATTTTGAACTCAATACGCATTCCGGAGGAATGGAGCGGCGTTAAGGTTAACGAAAAGTCAATGAAGACTAACGTATTTTCACCTTTACATGTCAACTCTGGTGCATAGGCTCCCGACCGCGGTGGTGTACGGGGAAATGTTATGAGCAGGCAGGGTGAGCCCGGCGGCAGCGCTGAGGATTCGAAGGCTGTTGCCTTTAATGGACCGAGCTTAAGCGAGAAGGTATTTGAACTTCTCAACAAGTCCGAGTACCGGCGCTGCGACAAAGGTGAAGACCTGGAAGACATATATCGGCTTCGATATAAAGCCTTCCGATCCAGTGATATGGTTTCGGACAACTTAAGCCATACGATCAGCGACGAGTTGGACGAAGTGCCAAATGTCTATCGGTTTGGCGTTTACGTTGAGCAGCGCCTCGTCAGCACGATGCGTATTCATCATGTTACTCTTAAAACACCCATGTCGCCCTCGACCAAAGCGTTTGGGGATATCATTTATCCCATGCTTGAAGCGGGTGATACGTTCGTCTGTATGAGCCGTTTCGCTTCCGACCCTGATTGGACCCGCGTCTATCCGCAACTTGCCTATGTGACCTTGCGGCTGGCTGGAATGGCCTGCTTTTATTTCGAGGCCCCATACGGCCTTTCAACGGTCCGCGAGGACCACGCGGGTTTTTACAGGCGCGTCTATTATTCCGAACAGATCAGCGAACTGCGATCCTACCCCGGTATCCAAAGGCGTGTGGTATTGTTTCGTACCGACGCTTATGCCAATCGGGATCGATATTACGCGCGGTTTCCATTCTTTCGTTCGACTGCAGCGGAACGTCGTATGCTCTTCGCTAAGCCTAAGCCCGGCGAACTCGCACCACTAACAATCCTGCCGACAGCAAAGTATCTCCGAGACGCCGCCTGAGAATCAGGTGTTGTCGGCCATAACGCCGACAAGAAGGCTCTGATCCTGCATTCGCCATAGATGGAGACCGACCATGACCATTTCCGCCATAACGCTGACACCGCTGATCTCGTTGATCGCTGGCGTGTTGATCCTGATCATGCCGAGGCTGTTGAACTACATCATCGCGCTTTATCTAATCGTCGCAGGCTTGCTCGGGCTCTTTCCAAACCTGGCGGGCTGAACTGATTTCCGAGCCTCCGGCTTTCAACATTATCTTGACGCTGTTGTCGCCCACCATGCGGCAACAGCGCCATTGCCCTCGGCGGCGCTTTTCGCTATGTGCGCTTAAGACGTTTCCGGAGGGGAATACTGATGGCTGATCACGCGCCGACTGGTCCTGTCGAACTGGGTGCCCAGATGGACTATGCAGAGCACGAGCGAACTTACGCGGGCTTCGTCGCACTCGCGAAATACGGATCGCTTTTCTGCGCCGCGCTGCTCGTCGCCATGGCCTTCGGTTTCTTCGCCGGCGGGTTCTTTTCGGGAACCATCCTGTTCCTGATCATCCTGGCGGTCGGCGGCTTCATTCTCCGATAAGATCTCCCCATCTCGCATGGGACGGCGCCGGCCGTTCGGCCGGTGTTCGCATCAGAACAGAGTTCCAGCCGAAAGGATCATGCGGTGGGACAAGTCGTATTCATACCTCGCGAGATCGATGCGAACGAGGGGCGCGTTGCTGCGTCTCCCGACACGGTAAAACGCATCATCAGTCTCGGTTTCGACGTGATCGTCGAGACGGGGGCTGGCCTCGCCTCGCGCATTCCCGATGCTGATTTCACCAAGGCTGGAGCAGCCAGTGGCAAGGCGGCCGACGTCGCGAAAGCCGATGTCGTGCTCAAGGTTCGCCGCCCCAGCGAGGCGGAACTCAGGAGCTACAAGAAGGGTGCGGCGGTTATCGCCATCATGGATCCTTACGGCAATGATGCCGGTGTCGCTGCGCTTGCCAAAGCGGGCGTGACGTCCTTCGCCATGGAATTCATGCCGCGCATCACGCGTGCACAGGTGATGGATGTGTTGTCCTCCCAGGCCAATCTTGCTGGCTACCAGGCTGTGATCGACGCGGCAGCCGAATATGACCGCGCCTTACCAATGATGATGACGGCCGCGGGAACTGTGCCGGCGGCCAAGGTCTTTATCATGGGGGTGGGTGTCGCTGGCCTGCAGGCCATCGCGACGGCGCGTCGTCTCGGTGCGGTGGTTACCGCCACGGACGTGCGTCCGGCCGTAAAGGAACAGGTCCAGTCTCTCGGCGCCAAGTTCATCGCGGTCGAGGATGACGAGTTCAAACAGGCCGAGACGGCCGGTGGCTACGCCAAGGAGATGTCCAAGGAGTACCAGGCGAAGCAGGCGGCCTTGACCGCCGAGCATATCGCCAAGCAGGACATCGTCATCACCACGGCTCTGATCCCGGGTCGTCCGGCTCCTCGGCTGGTTTCCGCCGAGATGGTTGCTTCCATGCGCCCCGGTTCGGTTCTGATCGACCTAGCCGTGGAACGCGGTGGTAATGTTGCCGGCGCTGAAGCAGGCAAGATCGTCACCACCGATAACGGCGTCAAGATCGTCGGCCATCTCAATGTGGCTGGCCGTATCGCTGCGTCGGCTTCGCTGCTCTACGCCAAAAACCTGCTCGCCTTCCTTGAGACGCTGGTCGACAAGGATACCAAGGCGCTCGCTGTCAACCGCGAGGACGAGTTGGTCAAGGCCACGCTTCTGACCGACGGTGGCAAGGTGGTGCATCCGAATTTTGCCGACAAGCCGCCAACGATGATCGCGTCGGCCGAGCCGGCGGCAAAATCCGCTAAACCGGCTGCTGCCAAGAAACCAGCGGCAGCCAAGAAGCCCACTGCGACTAAGTCGAAGGGGACTGCCTGATGGAAGCTCTACAGAAAGCTCTCGATCAACTCGACCAGGCAAGTGCGGCCGTGCGCCTTGCCCTGCAGGACGCAGCCAATCACCCTGGCGTAGCCGATGCAGCCGGCGGCGCCGCTCATGCCCTTTCCGGCGGGGCAATCGATCCCTTCGTCTTCCGCTTCGCCATCTTCGTGCTGGCGATCTTCGTCGGCTACTACGTCGTCTGGTCGGTGACGCCAGCCCTCCACACACCTTTGATGGCCGTCACCAACGCGATCTCGTCGGTGATCGTCGTCGGCGCGCTGCTGGCAGTCGGTGTTTCGGCGGCCGGCGCGGCGACAGGCTTCGGCTTCATTGCGCTGGTGCTGGTCTCGGTCAACATTTTCGGCGGCTTCCTTGTCACCCAGCGCATGCTGGCGATGTACAAGAAGAAGGATAGCGCGGGCCGGTGATGAAGCGCATCAAGCTTTTCCTCGCCGCTGCATTCCTGTCGATTGCTGCCAGCCACGCTCTGGCTCGTCCGGCAACGGAGACCGAGAGCCAGGCGCTGGTGCAGGCCGTGACGACTTTCGACAAGGCCATGCGTGGCAACGACTATGCAACGGTGGTCAAGACCATCCCCCCGCGCGTGCTTGAACACATGGCCAAGGCATCCGGGATGACCGTCGATGCACTGCGCGGCATCGTCATCGAACAGATGCAAGCGGCACTGGCCACCGTGAAGATCGAATCCTTCGCCATGGATGTGTCGAAGGTGGAATATAAGGAACTGCCCAACGGCGAACCTTATGCCCTGATCCCGACCGAGGTCGTGATGGATGCGGGCGGCGCCGACAAGATCCTGGCGAAGTCTCAAACCCTGGCGCTTCTCGACGGTGGCGCCTGGTATCTGCTGCGTGTCAACGAAGACCAGCAGGTGACGATCATGCGCCAGGTTTACCCTGAATTTGCCGAGGTGGAATTTCCAGCCGGCTCGATGGAGGCATTGAAGAAGCCATGATGTCCGTCAATGTTGCCTCCTTCCTTTATCTCGTCTCCGGCATCCTGTTCATCCTGGCGCTGCGGGGTCTCTCGCATCCGACCACGAGCCGGCAGGGTAATTTCTACGGCATGATCGGCATGGCGATCGCCATCGTCACCACGCTGCTGCTGGCCAAGCCATC
>NZ_JAKREW010000037.1 GCF_022347545.1 Terribium retamae | reverse complement strand
TGCTTCCGCAGCCGCCAGACCTTGCGACAAAGGTCGGCGAATGGAGCGACGCGCAGCTGTTCCAAATCGTCAAGCATGGCGTGCGCTTCACCGGCATGCCGGCCTGGCCGACACAAGCGCGCGACGACGAGGTCTGGGCCATGGTCGCCTTCCTGCGCGAACTGCCGGGATTCGATCGCGACCGCTACCGCGACCTTGCCTACGGCACGCAGGCTCCACCGATCCGGCCCGCCGATTTCGACGAGGCGCTGGCCGAATGCGTGCGCTGCCATGGCAAGGACGGTGCTGGCCGCAGCGAGGCCACACCGGTCATTGCCGGCCAGAAGCAGGCTTATTCGACCGCGCAGCTCGAAGCCTATGCCGATGGCAAACGGCACAGCGGCATCATGGCGCTGCCGGCGCTGGCGGTGGACGACAGCCAGCTGCAAGCGCTTGCACGCCATTTTGCCGGCTTGCCGTGGCCCGAGACCGCCATGTCGCAGCCCGATGCCGCCCTGGTCGCCGAGGGTGAAGAGATCGCGCGGCGCGGCATTCCCGAGCGGGACGTTCCGGCATGCCTGGCCTGCCATGCGGATGGGCGCAGCGAATCCTATCCCAGGATCGCGGCGCAGAAGCCGGCCTATCTGGAAGCGCAACTGCGCCTGTTCCAGTCCGGCCAACGGGGCGGCAGCGACCGCGCCCATCTGATGACCAAGGCTGCGAAGGGGTTGAACGAGCGGAATATCGAAGCGCTGGCGGCATTCTTCTCGAACCCCGCCACATCAAACGCAACCTCGACGACTGAACGGCGTTGATCCTGAACTGGGAGGTCGACTGTGAAAAAACTCCTCATCGCGCTTGCCATCCTCATTATTGCAGTCGTCGCCGGCGGCTTTGCGCTCGTCTATGCGTCGCGGCACGAGGCCACCGTCCCGATCGAACAGACCTACGGGCCCGACCCCACGCTTGCCGAGCCGCGCCCCGAATGGCTGCCGAACGTCAATGTGGCTGAGGCGATGCCGTGGCCCGAAGGCAGCAAACCCACTGCGGCGCAGGGGCTTACCGTGAACGAGTTCGCCGGCGGCCTCGACCATCCACGCCAGCTCCATGTCCTGCCGAATGGCGACGTGCTGGTGGCGGAAAGCAACAAGCCGCCCAAGCCGGATTCCGGTTTCAGCATACGCGGCTTCTTCACGAGCCTGTTCCAGAGCCGGGCCGGCGCGGAAACCAAAAGTGCCAACCGCATCACTTTGCTGCGCGATGCGGATGGCGACGGCGTCGCCGAGGTGAAGACGCCGTTCCTGGAAGGTCTCTTCTCGCCCTTCGGCATGGCCCTGCTGAACGGCAAGCTCTATGTCGCCAATGCCGATGCGGTGGTCGCCTTCCCCTATCAGGAAGGCGCAACCAGGATCGACGCCAAGGGCGAGAAGATCGTCGACCTGCCGGCAGGCCGAAACCACCACTGGACGAAGGACGTGATCGCAAGCCGGGACGGCACCAAGCTCTATGCCACTGTCGGCTCCAACTCCAATGTCGGTGAGAACGGCATGGAGGAAGAAGAGGGCCGCGCCGCAGTGCATGAGATCGACCTCGCCACCGGCAAGATGCGCCTGTTCGCATCCGGATTGCGCAACCCCAATGGCCTGTCGTGGAACCCCGAGAACGGCGCGCTGTGGGTGGCGGTGAACGAACGCGACGAGATCGGCAGCGATCTGGTGCCGGACTACATGACTTCGGTCCAGGACGGCGCCTTCTACGGCTGGCCCTACAGTTATTACGGCCAGCATGTCGACGACCGCATCCAGCCGCAGAAGCCGGACCTCGTCGCGCGCGCCATCAAGCCGGATTATGCGCTGGGGCCCCATACCGCTTCGCTTGGGCTCACCTTCAATCCAGGCGACCGCTTCGGCGCCGAGATGAAGAACGGTGCTTTTGTCGGACAGCATGGTTCCTGGAACCGCGTGCCGCGCAGCGGCTACAAGGTGATCTTCGTGCCGTTCAAGGACGGCAAGCCTTCCGGCCCGCCCAAGGATATCCTCACCGGGTTCCTCGACGAGAACGACACCGCGCGCGGCCGCCCCGTCGGTGTCGCCATGGACAAAAGCGGCGCGCTGCTTGTCGCAGACGATGTCGGCAACCGCATCTGGCGCGTGGTGCCGTCGGCGCAGTGACGTTGTGTCGGCGGCTTTTCGGCAGGCCGCACGACAAAACAAGCGCAGGTCTTGAATAAACCGCATTGGCCCTCCATCTAAGGGCGGTAAGGCGCGTCCCCGTCAGAGGTTGATGCGCTTTCCCTTCACCTTCGTCCGACCACGGATGTACTGGCGAGGTGATTGTGAAGGGACCTCTCGAAAGAGGCAGCAGAGCCGTTGGGTGATATCCCCAGCGGCTTTTTTGTTCCGAACATCAAAGGGTCAGCACGGCTGGCGCCGGTTTAGAGCATTTTTAGCCAAGTGGAATCACTTAGCGTTACAAAAATGCGACGAAAACAAAAACTTAGAGCGTTTCCGCGTTTCCGTGAAGAACGGAAAACGCTCTAGGACCGGCCAGGACCGATCGCTTGCGCCCGGAAACAAAGGTGCGTCATGGAAAAACAGAAATTCGACCCGCCGGTGACGGTTCGTGCCGATCCGGCGACCGCACAGGAGACGATCGGCGACGCGACCGGCGGCCTGGACTTCCTGATCAAGAGATGGCGCGGCAAGCGTGGTGACAAGCACCGCGCCGCCCTTCAGGCCTGCTCGGATGCCGACAGCGGGCGCCGGCCGGCTTCCCATGCGCGCAAGGCGTTCATCGCTGCGGCGCGAGAGGCCGGTATCCTTGTAACGGCCTGATGCGCGTGGCGATCTTTCAAATACGCTCCTTGCGCATTCGATGATCGCACTGCAGTTCCGGCATTCATCGGCGTGTGTCTGCGCCCCTCGGCCCTGGTTGCGACACCGGGGCCATTGAATATCCCGGTTGGCCTACAGCTCCTGTTTGGAATCCCCGTCGCGCTCCTGCGCATCTTCCTGTTCCGTCTGCGCGTCCTTGCCCTTTGCCGCTTTCGCCGCAAGCTTCGCCTCTTTCTTGGCAGCCTTGGCGCGGTCGCGCTGGTTCCGCTCGAATCGATAATTGGGCTTCATCGCCATTCGAATTTCTCCGTTTGGGTCTTCGCGACGGGCCATCGTACGCTTCATGGAGCGAAATGCCACCATCCCGCCACGGCAGGGAGAGCCTTTGCGGCTTGCGGGGCCACGCCCTCGCGGCGAGCGCATAAGTTCCGGAACAATCGCCCCTCTCAGCAATTAGCCCAATAGGGCGCCGACGCCCGCGGCATTGCGAATGCCGATGACAAGCAACCAAGCGTTTGCCGGTTTCCGGCAGTCACAACCCAAGGAGCCAGCGATGGCACGTGGAGACAAGAAATATTTCGGCAAAGGAACGCATGGAAAAGGATCCGGAGCGGGAGCGATGACCGAGCTCGATCCGGGCACTCTCGGAGACAACCAGGTGCTGTCCAACCGGGACAAGAAGCAGCATTCGAAAGAACGTGGCCAGGACGGCAACGCAATCAAGACCGACCAGCGGCAGGACCACGCTGCAAACCGCCATTCCTAGAATCGGGCTGCCGATCAAGGCTGCTCCCTACCAGCGGAGGCATCGATATGCCCAATACCGCGGACATTCTCGTTGAAACGCTCATCGCCTGGGACGTCGACGTCATTTTCGGCCTACCCGGGGACGGCATCAACGGCATCATGGAGGGCCTGCGGACGCGGCAGGACAAGATCCGTTTCATCCAGGTCCGGCACGAGGAATCCGCCGCTTTCATGGCCTGTGCCTACGCCAAATGGACCGGAAAGCTCGGCGTTTGCCTGGCCACATCGGGTCCGGGCGGCACCCATCTGCTGACCGGACTTTATGATGCGAAGCTCGACCAGGCCCCGGTTCTGGCGATCACCGGCATGCAGTTCCACGATCTCATCGAAACCTTCACCCAGCAGGATGTCGACCTCACACGTGCCTTCAACGATGTCGCCGTCTTCAATGTTCAGGTCAGCGATGCCGCCCATATGGAGAGCGTCGCGGGCCTTGCCTGCCGTTCCGCTCTGGCGGCGCGCGGGGTCGCCCACATTTCCGTTGCGAGCGACGTTCAGGAGATGAGCACGGGGGAAGCGGAGCGCTCGCAGCGCAACCGTCCCGGACACAGTCCCAATCAGTGGTTCGAGGGCAGCAAGCGTCCCGACGAGGCCGAGATCGAAAAAGCGGCGGCGATCCTCAACGACGCATCCAAGGTTGCCATCCTTGCCGGGCGCGGCGCGCTGAAGGCACGCGCGGAACTGGAGATGACGGCCGATCTTCTGGCTGCTCCCATTGCGAAAGCCCTGCTCGGCAAGGCAGTCCTACCGGACGATCACAGCCACGCCACCGGGGGCATAGGCATTCTGGGCACCCTGCCGTCCCAGGAGATCATGGAAGAATGCGACGCGCTGCTCATCATCGGGTCGACGTTCCCCTACATCGAATACTATCCGAAGAAAGGCCAGGCACGCTGCGTGCAGATCGACCATGACGCCCAGAGGATCGGTCTGCGCTGTCCCGTCGAGGCCGGGCTGGTCGGCGATGCCGCCGTCACGCTGCAATTGCTCAACCAGAAGCTCCAACGAAAGCAGGATCGGGATTTCCTGCTGAAAGCCCGCCAGAGCATGGAGCGCTGGCGCATGATGATGGCAGAAGCAGAGGCGCGGGACGACATTCCGCTGAAGCCGCAGCGCATCGTCAAGGCCTTCGGAAACCGCATGCCGCAGGATGCGGTTCTCGTGGCCGATTCCGGACAGAACACGGAGCTTGCAGCCCGGCACATCGACATGAAAGCCGGGCAGGCTTTCGCGGTGTCCGGAACGCTGGCTTCCATGGCCTGCGGGCTTCCCTATGCGATCGCCGCCGGCATCGCCTTTCCGGGCCGTCCGATCTTCGCGGTGGTCGGCGACGGCGGACTGGCCATGCAGCTCGGCGAATTCTCGACCGCCGTTCGCTACAAGATCCCGCTCACGCTTCTGGTGATCAAGAACGGAAGGCTGAACCAGATCGCCTGGGAACAGATGATGTTTCTCGGCAACCCGGAATTCGCCTGCGACCTGCAGCCGATCGATTTCGCCATGGCGGCGGAGGCGATGGGCGGCATCGGCTACAGCGTTTCGCGGCCCGAGGAGATCGAAGGCGTGCTGGATGCCGCCCAGAACGCCGAAGGGCCGGTGATCATCGAGGCCGTCGTCGATGCGTATGAACCGATGATGCCGCCACGCATGCCGGGGCTTTATCGCAAGAACATGCGAAACGCCTTGCCCGAGACGAAAGGCAAGCGGGAGATCGAAGCCAATCTCAGCCAGGAGCCGCTCAAGACGATGATGGGCTGACCGACGCTTCCGAAATCCCGCGCCAGGCTTCCCGGCCCAGGCGGCCGTTCGTTCAGCGCGGAACGAACAGGAGAGGTGACAGGAAAGGAGAATGCCATGAGTGCCACCGGTGTCGACGTCTTCGACAGAACCCTGCAAACCACCCACATATGGCTCAACGAGATCGGCGAGCATCCGTCCCTGGCTCCGGACAAGCAGCTCTCCTGGCATGTGCTCGGTGCGGTGTTGCGCACGATCCGCGACAATGTGCCGGTAGAGCTGGCTGCACATTTCGGGGCAGAGCTGCCCCTGCTTGTCCGCGGCGCCTATTACGATCAGTTCCGTCCGGAAGCGCAGCCCAGGCGACTGCGCTCGCGCGAGGCTTTCCTGAAGGCGATCAGCGACGACCTGGCGACAAGCCGGCCGGTGGACCCCGCCGATGCGGCACAGGCCGTGTTCAAGGTGCTGGCGCATTACCTGAACCCAGACCAGATTAGGAAAATACGCATGGCACTGCCCGAGCCTGCGCGTGCGCTGTGGCCCGATCCTGATGTACCGGTTGCCACCAACGGGTGATGCCCCGGCACATCATCGGGGAAATTCGGGCGCCTTCTTCAGCGGCTGGCGGGCCGGGCCATGGATAACGGAGCCGTCCGCCGCGAAGATCGAGCCGTGACAAGGGCAATCCCAGGTCTGCTCGACATTGTTCCAGCTGACCGTGCAACCCTTGTGCGTGCATTGGGCGGACAGTGCCTGCAAGGTACCGTCCTCTAGGTGCCTGACGGCGAATTTCTCCTTGCCGCGGGTGACAATACCGCCGCCGCCCTTCGGAATATCCGAGACGCCGGAAACAGTGGAAGCGGTGTCGCCATTGCGATGAAAATCGTCCGGCAACGAACGCGAAGGATCATAGAGTTCGCGCCAGGGGTTGACGCGGCCGGCAATGCCGTCGGAGATCAACAGGCCGGCGGCCGTGCCGTTGGTGATGCCCCAGGCATTGAAACCAGTGGCAATGTAGAAGCCCGGAGCCTTGACCGGATCGGGTTCGCCCACCAGCGGGATACAATCGGCCGTGTCGTAGTCTTCGTTGCACCAGTACCAGAGGCTGTCGCCGACCGGAAAGTGAGCACGCACCCAGCGTTCCAGCTCGGCAAAACGCGCGGCCACGTCGTTTTCATGGCCGGTATCAAAGTGAGGCCCAAGGGCAAGCAGCACGGAGCCGGAGCCGTCACGGCCGGTGCGGAAGGAGCGTACGGGATCGTCGGCCGCAATGAACATGCCGTCGACCAGAGAGGGATTGTCGAAGCGGAACGCCATGACTGCGTGGCTTCTCGGCTGCGTGCGGTTTGCCATTCCGACAGGCGATTTGATGGTCATGTTGGTGGCCACCACGACGTTTTCCGCCTCTATCGAACCCGCCGATGTTGCCACGCGCCAGCGGTGGCCATCGTCGACGGAAAGCACCCGGCTCTGCTCGAAGATCTTTCCGCCCAGATCGACGAATGCCCGAGCAAGCCCGTCCAGGTAGTGGACCGGATTGAATTGCGCCTGATCGGGGAAGCGCAGTGCTGCGACAGTGTCGAAGGGAAGCGGCAGTTGCTCGACGATTTCGGCATGCAGGCCCAGGCTGTTGGCCGCGATCATCTCCGCTTCGAGATCGGGAAGCCGCACCCGTTCGCAGGTATAGGTATAAGCCGGCTTCTCCTGCAGATCGCAGGAAATGCCGTGGTTGGCGATCCATCTGCGGATCTGCCCGGCGCCGAGGATATTCGCTTCGGCATAGGCAGCCGCGCCTTCGACTCCGACGGAAGCGAGGAGGTGACGGTAGATGAGCCTGTGCTGCGTGGTGATCTTGGCGGACGAGCGCCCCGACACCTGGCGGCCGACGCGCAGCCCTTCCAGTACAATGACCGGGCGCCCTTGTTCGGCGAGACGCAAGGCCGTGGAAAGGCCGACGATGCCCGCGCCTATAATCACGGTCTCGGTGAGATGCGCGCCTTCAAGCGCGGGATGGGTTGTGGCGGCCATGCTGCAGCCTTCCCAGACACAGCCCAGCTGCCCGTTCGGTCCGGGCATCAGGGACACCTGGACGTGCCGGCGACGGCTCCGTATGCAGAGACAACAAGCTCGGCTACCACTGCTTTTTCTGCTGGGGCAGCGTCGAAACTTTTCGAAGCGAGAGATTCCCTCTCCTGCATCAGCTAATCCTTGTTTCCGTTGCGCGCCCTGGCTTCCGCCTCGTCCTTCATGGCGCCGGCGTGGCGCTCCAATGTTTCGCGATCGTTGCCGTAGCGCTTGATGAGATCGAGCACTTCGTCGGTCGAAAGATTGAACTTGCTGGCGAAGTAACTGACCTCATATTCGTCCTGGGCCGAAACACGGTCGCGGTCCCGAGAGTCCTGTTTCGATTTGTCGTCAGGCATGGCCATCGCTCCGTCGAAAACCAACTTCCATCTCAAACGAACCGGCGCTTGCTGGAAAAGTTCCTGAAAACTGCATTCCACCGTCAGTTCGACTGATGAACGCGGATTGCCGCGACCAAAAAATCGGAACCTTTGCAGCAGCGTTTCCTTGTAACTTGAGTGACAATGACAGAACGAGCGAACGCGTGCCGCAAGCTCCCGACAGACCCTCCCCCCTCGAAACGCTTTCCGAAAAGGCGGCTGCGGAATATCTGCGCCGCTCCAGCCTGACGTTCCTGGAATGCGCCATCAACCTCATGGCCACACATATGAGCCTGGAAGAAGTGGCAGC
Source organism: Terribium retamae (assembly GCF_022347545.1). Taxonomy (GTDB): domain Bacteria; phylum Pseudomonadota; class Alphaproteobacteria; order Rhizobiales; family Rhizobiaceae; genus Mesorhizobium; species Mesorhizobium retamae. The sequence continues at coordinate 33,940 of NZ_JAKREW010000037.1, read as the reverse complement.
CATCCTTCGCACGGAAGCCGACCAGCTCGACGAGATGCGTTGAACGCGCCAGCAGCCACTTCGCAGCGGATGACAACGGCATGGACACACAGCGACCCGACCTGCAGTCCCTGTTCTTCCGGCCGAATGCACGCATCAACGGCACGATCGGCGACGACACGCTTGCAGCCTTCCTCGACCAGCGCGCGCGGGTTCTCGAGGAAAATCAGGACCTCGTCCTCGAACTCAGTACGTTTGGCGGCGATGCCGACGTGGCACGCCGCATCGCCCTGGAAGTGCGCGCATTCCAAGAGCATGGCGGGCGCAACGTCTGGTGTGTCGGCAAGACGCTGGTCTACTCTGCCGGGATCACTATCCTGGCTGCGTTTCCAAGACAGGCGCGTTTCCTGACCTCGGACACCGTCCTGCTCATCCACGAGCGGCAGATCCAGCGCGACATCGGCCTCGAGGGACCGGCACGGGCAATGATGCAGATCGTGCGCGAATTGCTTGCCGAACTCGAGACTGCCTGCCGCCTGGAGCGTGAGGGGTTCGAGGAGCTTGCAGCGGGTTCGAAGACCACGGCTGACGCGCTGATGCAGCGTGCGAAAGACGATGGTTATCTCACCGCCGCACAGGCCCTTGAGATGGGCCTGATCGAAAAGGTGCTCTGAGCTTCCAGCGACTACCCCGAACTTCCCGGACGCAGACCGCTTCTGCCGATGGCTCAGATCAGGTGATTTCGGTCCATCGTTTCCTTTGCGCGTCGCGCCGCACCCACGGCATCGTTGTCGCGACGGCGCCGTGCCGCCGGCGGTGGAAGGGCCCCTGGCGATGCGACGATCGATGCATTCCCGGCGCTCGCAGGCTTCTCCCAGGGCAAGGCCCATAGGTCACGGCGAAGCCGGAAGAGGGCATTTCTGCTGGCCACGTAGAACGCATGCATCGCTTGCTCCCGTCTTATCGAGGTGCTCGCCGCCCGCCGGAAACGATGCGCTTCCAGGGCCGCGCTGTCCATGTCTAATTTGAATATTTTTTTGCCAGCCTTGTATTTGCCGTAAATTCGTTCTAAGTATTTCAAATCGATCTTGCCTGTTTAGCTTGTTTTCGCGCTTCGGCGCCTAACCGATCTTCCTCTCAATTTCGAAGACTGCGGCGTTTGGCATGATGTCAGACGGCGATTTTCTATGCAATTGAAAGGAAATTCTAGATGACATCGGGAACAGTAAAGTTCTTCAATTCGACAAAGGGCTTCGGATTTATCGAGCCGGATGACGGTTCAAAGGATGTCTTCGTCCATGTTTCGGCAGTAGAGCGCGCCGGTATGCGCGGTCTTGCCGAAGGGCAGAAGGTGAACTTCGAAGTCGTCGCCGATCGGAAAACCGGCAAGAGCTCTGCTGAAAACCTGCAGGCGATCTAAGACAGGGTCGTTTCTGGCCTTTGACCACGGATGTACTGGCATCGGCCATCGAGATGGCTTTTGGAGAAGGTCGGGCTTGCCCGGCCTTTTTTCCTTTCAAGGGAACTGCTCATGAAAACTGTGCCTGATGGAATTTTCAAACCCAAACCCAATTCGTCGGAACTCAAGAGCGACTTGACCACCAGGGTCGCGCGCCAGATCCTCGACGGCGAGAAGGCCGAACGGGAGGCCAAGACCGAGCGCCTGCGCCAGGCCCGACTTGCCCGGGAGACGGCTGCGGCCGCGGCCACGCCGGCAAAACCGAAGGCGGTCCGGGCAAAGCGTCGCGCGGCAGCCGGCTGACCTTTCCGGAGAAGTCCGCCAGGAGCCTACTTCTCCACGACACAGAATGTGTTGCCATCCGGGTCGGCGAGAACGACATAGTCGGCACCCTCCGGATAACGCCAGTCCACGCGCCGCGCGCCGATCGACAGAAGCCGTTCCACCTCGGCCTCCTGATCGGATGCGTAAAGGTCGAGGTGATGGCGCTGATGCGTTGCGGCGTCGGAGGAGACGACCGTGATGGCCATCTGCTGGCCTTGCCCCTCAGCCGGAACGAGGATCGCCCAGTCGGGCGATGGTTCCCGCAACGGCCTGTAGTTCAAGGCCGCGCACCAGAATTCGATGGCGCGCGGCACATCGTTCACACCCCATACGATTGAACCGATCCTGAGCATGGTTTTCCCTTTGCCGGCTTCACCCAGCATCCAAACCAGCCTCGCCAGTCGGCGTTCCCGAAACTCCTGATGGGTGCCAGACAGGCACGGGCACCAGACAAAAAAGAACCCGCCCCGTTCATCGGAATGCCCTTTGCATTCTCCACCGCAGAATTTTGGAACTCAACGACAACTGCAACATTTGTTGGTCCGAGGCGGAACTTGGGGATTCCAAATCGCCTTGATGTTGGAGCATATCGAGGAGGTAAAGCATGGCCGTTAACCATTCTGCCATTGGCGGCATCGCCTATCCGGGCGACATGGCAGCACTCACGCGTATCTACGACGATTTGTGCAATGAGCGGGGCTTTTTCGAGGGCAGCGCAGCGGCCGAGGATCTGGCCAGGGCAACGATGAGCCTGTTTTCCCAAGGCGTCTTCGATGAGCACGAAATCCGGGAAAGCATCGCACTCTACCTTGGCCGCAAATCGCCGGCTGCGAAGATGCTGCGGGGAAATCACTGATGGCTCCGTTCAAACCAGTGACGTTTTGCACCGCGCGGGGCTACGAATTTCATGTCTCGTGCCTGCATCATGTTGCCAAGGCGCTGGAGATGGCATGGCCCGACAAGACCTGCGCGCTCTACCGCCGCGCGGCCTGCCTGACCGAGCGGGCCCGGCAAGGCTGGTGCACCCCAAGGGTGGCCTATGACGCCTTCCTGGCGGCGGCGCGCGCGCAAGGGCGGATCGTTGAGCCGCGAAAGCTGCACGATCGGGTGGCGCAGGAACTTGCTGCCATAGAGCCGGAGAATTTCATTTTCCACCCCTCGGTCCATCCGGGCAGATTGAGAACCAGGCGCGTGCCCGGATCTGTCGCCGGTACGCTCAGGAGATCGCATATCTAAACGACCGCCCCATTTGGACGGTTGCCGCCCGCTCCGATGACCGGGGCGGGCTTTTGCATTTCAGGCATCGGCGCGTATATTTCCCGGGCTGGGAGAAAAACGCCATGCCCATCCGCAAAAAGCTGGAAGATGCTTCCGTGTTTCGGCCCGCAGAAATCGAACTGCTCAGCAGGATTTTTGCCGAAACTGCCATCGAAGGCGAGTCCGCCGAAGAGCGGGAAAGTCGCGCTTCGAGGATCATCGCCAACTACCAGCTCGGCATCAGGGATGAGAAGGAACTGATCGAGCTCTCACGGCGCCCTCTGGGTCGCTAGAGGGACCGCCACCGACCTGCGCGATGCGGAGGACAGGCCGGCGGTTCCCCGGGCGGGACGTTGGCGCTGGCAAGTCTTATCAGTCGTGACTGCAGAGACGGCGGCATGCGCGGCCGCGCTGCGTGATTTCGGTTTCGCCGAGGCGGACCTTTTGCGTTTGGGGCTTCACTGCTTATATTTCTAGTTAGGGAGTGCTTGCCATGCCCATGCGTCAGAAACTGGAAGAAGCCGGAGTGCTCCAGCCCGAGGAAATTGCGCTGCTCACCAGGGTCTATGAGGCTACCTGTCGCAAATTCGAAAACAACAGCGACCGGGAGCAACGCGCTTCGCGGATCATCGCGAACTACCAGCTCGGCATCAGGGACGAGGATGAACTGATCGAGCTGTCGCGACGTCCGTTGGGCCGATAACGATACCCGCGAACCGACCCGATGCGGAGTGTGGGCCACACCGGGCCGGCCGGGATCGCCAATGGGGAGGGATGTCCATCGGCTCCTTTAAAACCGATGGCGCAGACAGGCGTTCCTAAAATCTATTCGGGTCAGGGTCCGAAGGTGGCGCAGCCAAAAAAGCGCCGCCTCAAGCGGCGGCGCAATCAGGTTTGGGGGAGCCTTCAATGAAGACCTATATCAACGGTTTTCGGCGCCGATGGTTCAAACAAACTGCAGCCATCCTCGCCTGCCCGGTACAGCTCAACCCGGATGCCCGCGAAGGCGCGGATGGCTGTGGCTGCGACCGTCGGAATGCCGCGTCTTGTCGTTCACGTCTTCGCGGTCCTCGACGAGACCGTAGGGCTTTTTCGGCTCGTCGCCGCGGTCGCCGGTGTGGATCGGGTCGGGACGCAACGATTTGCCAGGCTTGGGCACACGTGCGCCGGTTTCAAAGTCGTTTTGGCGGGGCATCGGCTCGCTCCATGGTGTTGGGTGCGGCAGCGTCCTTGATGATCGAAACGGCCTCTTCTTTGGTGAGGCCGAAGCGCCGCGCGAAATAGGACGCCTCGATCGCGGTTTCGATGCGCCGCGCCCGGGAGCGCCACAACGTGCCGCGTTTCTTGAGTTTGGTCATTGAAATTCAACAGGCCCCGTTGCCGGGGCCTGTTCTCCTTGCGGGTCAGGCCGCTTTTTGAAGGGCACGTGGATTGGCGTCGCTTTTGGCAAGCTGTGCAAGAGCGGCGTCGGTTTCGCTTTCCTCGTCCAGCGTCGCCTGCAGCAACTTCACGGCTTCCGGCATTTCAAGCTCTTCGGCCCAGGCGCAGAGCGTGCGGTAGCGCGCGATCTCGTAATGCTCCACGGCCTGCGCCGCCGCTACAAGGCCGGCGTCAATGGCAGGCGTTCCCTTGTACTCCTCCATGATCTCCGAACCTTCCTCGATGATGCCGTCGATGGCGGGGCAGGTCTTGCCGCGCGGCGCCTTGTCCAACATCGAGAACACTTCTTCCAGCCGCTCGACCTGACCCTCGGTCTGTTCGCGGTGCTTTTCGAAGGCTTGCGATATCGCCTTGTCGGAGGCGCTTTTGGCCATTTTCGGCAACGCCTTCAGGATTTTCTTTTCTGCGTAGAGAATGTCTTTCAAGCCGTCGAGGAACAGATCCTGCAGGCCTTGAGTGTCGGCTGAACGAGCCATCGCGATTTTCCTCCAGTTGGGACCGAGGGCTTTTGCACCTCGCTCAACGAACTGCCTGCAAAAGGCTTCGTTCCAAAAAACTGGGCCAAAAAACTGGGCTCATCCGAGAAAGCTGGTCACGGCCATGCCGACGACGGCTGCTGCCATGACGATCGTCGCAAGCCAGCCAAGAATCTTCAGGCCGGCGCCGATGACGAACTCCTTCATGATCTTGGGGTCGCTGGCCAAAAGCATGAGGATTGCCATGACGGGGACCGCCACGACGCCGTTGATGACGGCGCTCCAGACCAGCGCCTTGATCGGCTCGATGGGGGTGAAATTGAGCCCGATACCGATCGCGGTTGCGATGGTGACGGTTGCATAGAAGGCCTTCGCTTCGCGCGGCTTGCGCGAAAGACCAACCGGCCATCTGGCAGCCTCTGCGACAGCATAGGCGGCGGAGCCTGCAAGCACCGGCACGGCCAGGATGCCGGTACCGATGATGCCGACGGCGAAGATCAGCGTGGCGGCCGAACCGGCTACCGGCTCCAGCGCCTTGGCTGCATCCACCGAGCTCTCGATATCGGTCGTGCCGGCGACATGCAGCGTGGCCGCGGTGGTCGTCATGATGGCGAGCGCGATCAGATTCGAGATGGCCATGCCGACCATGGTGTCGAGCGCGATGCGTTCTTCGGCACGGTCGGCCTGGGAAGGGCGTTCGACAAGCGGCTCGCGGCGCGGCTTCTCCTTGAGGTCTTCCGCTTCCTGGGAAGCCTGCCAGAAGAAGAGATAAGGACTGATGGTCGTGCCGAAGATGGCAACGACGATCGACAGGTAGGACGGATCGAGAGACGGGTGCGGAATGACCAGGCCCTTCGCCATCGCCAGCCAATCCACCTTTGCCACGAACAAGGTGGCGACATAGGCAAGCAGCGCCAGCGCCAGCCATTTCAGCACGGCGACGTAGCGTTTGTAGGCAAGCAGCACCTGCATGGCGATGCAGATCAGCCCGAACAGCACGACATAGAGAAGCTGCCAGCCGCCGACCAGAAGCTTCAACGCATCGCCCATGGCGCCAAGGTTGGCGGCGACGTTCACCACGTTGGCAACCAGCAGCGGCACGGTTATGGCGTAGGCTACCCAGCGCGGATAACTTCTGGCGATGTTGCCGGCGATGCCATGGCCGGTGGTGCGCCCGACACGCGCGCTGATCATCTGCACGGCGACCATAAGCGGATAGGTCAGCACCAGCGACCAGCTGACGCCATAACCGAATTGTGCGCCGGCTTGCGAATAGGTGGCGATGCCGCTGGGATCATCGTCGGAAGCGCCGGTGACCAATCCCGGTCCGAGCATTTTCAGCAGGCGCGGTTTGCTGGGCTCGACGACGGGGTCCCGATCTGACAGTGGCCCCGAGGCGGATGTTGAGTCCGAAGCACCCATAAACCGGTTTCCTCCCTTGCATGGCGCCGCCGACTGGCGTGGAAGGAAAATTGCCTCAGCGCCCCGCCGTTCCAAATTTCAGACGGCGGGATCGCTTGAGCCTATTCTGAACGTGCCGGTCAGCGGCATGCCACACCGAAGCCGCGGCTCGAATATCAAGGATGATTAACGGCTCGAACCGTCGCAAGAGCTTTGCACCTGTGGCCGACGCTCCTGTGGCTTCGAGATCAGGGGCCCTGCGGCAGTTCTTTCGGCATTGGCCAGGCTTCAAGCCAGCCTCACGCGTGGTACGACCGCCCGTCGTTACCGGCGCCAGTCCCTGTCGATGATGCCTTCGGCCGCCTTGTGAAAATATTGCGAACACACCAGCCAGCCCTTGAAAGGCCGAAGCAGCAGGGTGCCCGCACCGGCTGTCAGAGGCAGCGTCGTGAAGAGGTGCAGCCAATAGGGCGGATCGTAGGTGAGCTGAAGCCACAACGCGAAAGCCAAAGCGGGGAACGCGACGATCGACATGGAAAAGAAGGCCGGCCCGTCGGCCGGATCGGCAAACGAATAATCCAGGCCGCACACCTCGCATCGCGGCGCAAGTTTCAGGAAGCCCGAAAACAGGTGCCCTGTCTGGCATCGCGGACAGAGGCCCTTGATACCGGTGAGCGCCGGGTTGGTGGTTTCGTTGTAGACCGTCATCTGTCGCTCCAGATCAGAGGACCGGGGTCCGGGTTGGGGTCAGGCCTCGGTGGCGTCGGCGCAGGGATGGGCCTGGGTGGCGGCGGTTCGCCGGGTCTGGGGCTTTGCATCGGCGTCATCCTCCAGGCTTATGTCGGAATGCAGGGACGGGTTTAGCGCGTGCTTCGACGGCCGCGCCCTCGGCAGGCCTACGTTTGAACACGTCGCAGCCATCGGGTCTCCTTTTAATCCGAACCTGCGGCAAGCGAAGTCGTTCCAGTTTTTTGGCCAGTTTTTTGGGCGGCTTTCCGGCCAGCGAGGCTGCGCGCGCCGGCCCATCAAAGCCGGAACTTTGCGTGACCTGGGCGGTTGGTTCTTCAAGAAGGGATCCGATCATGGCCGAGAAACGCACGCCTCAGCAGGTTCACGCCGATATCCAGGCCGGGAAATATCGCGACAAAACGCCGGGCTTCGATCCATCCGCCGCGCCGATGGAAACGGACGCGGAAGCGGGCGGCGCCAGCACGCATCCCGACGATGAGCAGGCTGGGCGTGTCGAACATCCGACCGTGCAGAACCAGGCGAGTACCGGAAGCGCCATGCGGCCGCGCGGGAAACAGAAGCCCCGAAAATGACCTCGTGTGAAACCGGCGCCGCCGGACTTTCCGGGCGCCAGGCGTTCGCGGCGCGGTGCGCTGTTCAGTTCAGATCGCCGTGCCTTCCATCATCCTCCAGACCGAACCTGGAAGTTGGTGAACCTGCCACGCATCCTGAAGCCCGACAGGGTCCTAGACCAGCGCGTTGCCGTCCGCGGCGAACAGATGGATACGGGCGGGATCGATGTAGACCGGAAGACTCGAGCCCACATCGACCTGACGTTGGCCGTTGAGGGCGACCGTCAAAGGCTGGCCATCGGCGGTGGTGGCGTAGACCAGGGTCTGCCCGCCAAGGCTTTCGATCAAATCAACCTTGACCTCGGCCAACCTGATGCCATCCCTGTCGGTGATGCCGATATGTTCGGGCCGCACGCCCAGGGTTGTCGCGCCGGCGGTGGCGCGAGGCAGCGCCAGCGCGTTGCCTGCAACCTGCAGGCCTCCGTCTTTCGCCTCGGTCGTGAGAAGGTTCATTTTCGGCGATCCGATGAAGCCGGCGACGAAAAGGTTGCGCGGGTTGTTGTAGAGCTCGAGCGGCGCACCGACCTGCTCGACGATGCCGCTGCGCAGGACGACGATCTTGTCGGCCATCGTCATGGCCTCGACCTGATCATGCGTGACATAGATCATGGTGTTGCCGAGGTCGTTGTGCAGCTTGGCGATCTCGACACGCATCTGCACGCGCAGTTCTGCATCGAGGTTGGACAGCGGCTCGTCGAACAGGAAGATCTTGGGCTCACGCACGATGGCGCGGCCGATGGCGACACGCTGGCGCTGCCCGCCCGACAGCGCCTTCGGACGCCGGTCGAGAAGCGGGGTGATGCGCAGGATCTCCGCGGCTTTCGCAACGCGGCTCGCGATCTCGGCCTTGGGCGTGCCGATGGTCTCCAGCCCGAAGGACAGGTTCCTGCGGACCGACATGTGCGGATAGAGCGCATAGCTCTGGAACACCATGGCGATGCCGCGCTTCGATGCCGGCACTTCGTTGATGCGGCGGCCATCGATCAGCAGTTCGCCGCCACTGATGCGCTCCAGCCCGGCGATCAAACGCAGCAAGGTGGACTTGCCGCAGCCCGACGGTCCCACGAAAACCGTGAACTCGCCGGGATCGATCGACAGGTCGATGCCGTGGATGACCTTCACGTCGCCATAGGCCTTGGTGATGTTGCGAAGCTCGATGCTGGCGGCCATGGATCCCCCCTTCCTCGTTCGTCACGCGGCGCGGTGCTGCGGCGGCACCCAGCTGTCATAGCGCGGGTGCTGGGTGGAGATGGGCAGTTCCACGTCTTCATGCGTCGAGGAGGAGTGGTAAAAGGCCGTCACGAGTTCCAGCGACCGGCGCGCGTCGGCGCTGGTGACCGGCAGCGGCGCCTTGCCGAGCAGCGTCTGGTAGAAGCGCCCCATCTGCGCCTCGAACCGCGAGGGCAATGGTTTCCAGTCTTTCAGCAAGGCTTCGATCCTGGTTGCAGCCTCGGCATTGCGCGGCTGGATCGTCCAGGGTCTGGCGCCCGGATTGTAAGGTTCGTGGTCACTCTCGAAGGTCACATTCTCGAACATCAGCCGCAACCGGCTGATCTCGTCGCGCGCGCCGAGCGTGGCCGTCAGGCTGCCGAGCGCGCCATTGGCAAGCTCGACGCTGGCGGTCACGCAATCCTCGACCTCGATCGCGTTGACCCGTGTCGCGACCCGGCCGAACAACCTTTTGATGTCACCCATCAGATAGGTGAAGAGGTCATGCTGATGGATGGCATGCGTCATCAAAACGCCGCCGAGCTCGGTCGCCCATTTGCCGCGCCACGGAACGGCATAATAGTCCGCGTCGCGGCGCCACAAGGTCTCGACGGTGCCGATATAAGGCCTGCCCGCAATGCCGGCGTCGATGATGGCCCTGGCCTGCTCGACGCCGTCGCCGAAGCGATACTGCATGACCGGCATCAGCAGCCCCTTCGACACCTTCTCCTCGGCGATCACGCTGTCGATCTGGCTCAGCGAGCCGACCAGCGGCTTTTCGCAGATCACGTGCTTGCCGGCCCTGAGCGCTGCCATGACCTGAGCAAGGTGCGTTCCCGGCGGCGTGCAGATGTCGATGATGTCGATATCGTCCATGGCCAGCAGCACTTCGAAATCGGTGAGACGCCGCTCGACCCCGAACGCGTCGCCGACCTCGTTCAGTCGTGCCGGATCGAGATCGCAGATCGCCTTGACGCGGAACTTGTCGGCATTGGTGACATAGCCCTCGGTGATGTGGCTCCTGCCGATGCCGAGGCCGACGACGGCGACGTTGAAGATGCTGCTCATTGGGCCCACTCCGTGCCACGCTCGGCCAGTTCCTGCGCATCGAGCGCCAGCTCCATGGCCTTGAAACAATGTGCCTGGCTCATCGCCGTTTCGGTTCGGTTGAGGACATCGGCAATCAGCTGCCGGCCATAGGGCAATTCGACGTTCGAACAATCGATCGCCTGTATCCCCCTCCCGTCGACCAGGAACAGATGGTCGGTGCCCGGGCGGCCGCCGATGTCGATGTATTTGCGCAGCTCGATGTAACCTTCGGTTCCGAGAATGGTCAGGCGGCCGTCGCCCCAGGTCGGCAACCCTTTCGGGGTGAACCAGTCGACGCGCACATAGCCGGTCGCTTTCGGCGATCTCAGATGCATGTCGCCGAAATCCTGCAGGCCCGGACGATCCGGATTGCCGCGGTTTGCGACGGTGGCGGAGGCGACTTCCGCATCTAGCGTTCCCGTGAAGAACAGGAACTGCTCGCATTGATGGCTGCCGATATCGCACAGGATGCCGCCGTAGCGCTTGCGATCGAAGAACCAGTCCGGCCGGGCGCCATTGTGGATGGCATGCGGCCCCAGGCCGACGGTATGGATCACCTCGCCGATCGCTCCGGCCTTGACCAGCTCGCCGGCCTTGACGGTGGAGCGCGTCTCGAAATGTTCGGAATAGCAGACCGAATAGATGCGGCCCGTCTCGGCTTGCACGCCGCGGATCGTATCCAGCTGCGCATGGCTGATCATGCCGGGCTTGTCGCTCATCACATCCTTGCCATGGCGCATCGCCTCGATGGCAATGCCGGCGCGCTCGTCCAGGATCGCCGCCGTCACCACGAGATGAATGGAGCGGTCCTCCAGGATGGCGGCTCTGTCTCCGACCCGCTTGGCATCGGGATACGTTTCGGAAAAGATCTTGGCCAGATCGTGTTCCGGGGCATGGAAGGCTACAAGCTCCGCGCCCGCGGCGAGCAGGCAGTTCACCTGTCCATAGATGTGGCCATGATTGAGGCCTATGGCTGCAAATCGAACTCTCATCAGTCTACCGTTCATATGTTGATTGTGGTGTGTGAGGTCGGGCGCCCGCCGTCACCGTTTAATGCCTGTGGTCGCGATGCCCTCGATCAGCAGGCGCTGGAAAACCAGGAACAACAGGAAGATCGGCACGAGGCTCGCCACGCTCATGGCGAAAAGGCCGCCGAAGTCGCTTTCGCCGGTAGAGTCGGTGAAGGTGCGCAGGCCGAGCATGACCGTGTATTGGCGCATGTCGTTCAGGTAGATCAGCGGGCCGAAGAAATCGTCCCAGGTCCAGATGAAGGTGAAGACGGCAGCCGTCGCCAGGACCGGCGTCGACAAAGGCAACATGATCTTCCAGTAGATGCGCCAGGCCGAGCAGCCGTCCATCATCGCCGCCTCGTCCAGTTCGCGCGGGATGCCACGGAAGAACTGCACCATCAGGAAGATAAAGAAGGCGTCGGCGGCGAGGAATTTCGGCACGACCAGAGGCAGGATGGTGTCGACCCAGCCCAGCTTCAGGAACAGCACATATTGCGGGATCAGCGTGACTTGGTAGGGCAGCATCAACGTCACCAGCATGATGGCGAACCAGAACCGCTTGCCGAAGAATTCCAGCCGCGCAAAGGCGAAGGCAGTCAGCGAACAGGCCAGCACATTGCCGATGACGGCCAGTGCCGCGATCACGAAGGAATTCAGGAAGAAGGTTCCGAACGAGACGCGCAGGCCGTTCCAGCCGCGCCAATAGGCGCCCCAGTCGATCGCGGATGGGATGAGGCTGGCCGAACTGAAGATCTCGTCCTGGGGGCGCACCGAGGCGGAGACCATCCAAAGCAGCGGATAGATCATGACGAAACACATCGCGATCAGCGCCGCGTGGATGAGAAGCGACCGCCACAGCGGACGCCGTTCGGCCTGTTCGGCCTCCAGCGAGCCCGGCTTGGGCCGTGCATCAATCGTCATAATGCACCCAGTATCTGGAGGAGAGGAAGGAGATCGCGGTAAAGACCGAAATGATGACCAGCAGGATCCAGGCCAGCGCCGAGGCATAGCCCATGCGGAAGAAGCTGAAGGCCTCCTGATAGAGGTAGAGTGCGTAGAACAGCGTCGAATTGACGGGACCGCCCAGACCGCCCGAGATGATGAAGGCCGGCGTGAAGCTTTTGAAGGCTTCGATCGTCTGGATGATCACGTTGAAGAAGACGATGGGCGTCAGCAGCGGCAGCGTGATCTTCCAGAATTGCCGCCAAGCGCTTGCCCCGTCGAGGCTCGCTGCTTCGTACATGTCCTGCGGGATCTGTCTCAGTCCGGCGAGGAAGATGATCATCGGCGAACCGAACTGCCAGACACCGAGCGCGACGAGGGTCCAGAGCGCATATTTCGGATTGGTGATCCAGCTCGGCCCGTTGATGCCGAACAAGGACCAGAGCAGCTGATTGATAAGCCCGTCGGCGGAGAAGATGGCGCGCCACAGGATAGCGATCGCAACGCTCGCGCCGAGCAGGGACGGCAGGTAGAACAGCGCCCGGTAGAGGGTGAGCCCCTTGATGCCCTTGTTGAGAAGCATGGCCACTGCCAGCGCGAAGGCCAGCTTCAGCGGGACCGAGAACAGCACGTAGAGGAAGGTCACCCGCATCGAGGCGAGGAATTTCGGATCCTCGGTCAGGATGCGCCGGTAATTCTCCAGCCCCACCCAGTCCGGCGCGGTCAAGAGATCGAACCGGGTGAAGCTGAGATAGAAGGAATAGACGATGGGACCGAGCGTGAAGCAGAACAGGCCGATCAGCCAGGGCGTCAGGAACAGATAGCCCGGGCCGGAGCCTTCCGCGAACCGCGACCAGCCGGAAGCTCTGCCGACGCTTTCGCCGCCCGCCGCCAATGTCGGCTGCGCAGCCTCCGTCATGTCTTGCGCTTCAGGATTTCAGCGGCTTCCGTCACGAAGGCCTGGGCGGCATCGGAACTGCTCTGCGACCCGAACGCCACGCCCGATGCCGTGCGCTGGAATGCGATCAGGACCTCGCCTGCTGCCTTGGGCGGAGACGGCGGCAGCTTGGCTGCTAGGTCGCCGAGGCCGGAGACATAAGCAAGCATCGCCTTGCCGGTCTCGTCCAACGTGCCGGACAGGGCGTCGCGCACCTTCGAGGATTCCGGAATGCCGCGCTCGGTGCCGAGCACCTTGGCCGCCTCCAGATCGTTGACGAAATAGGAGATGAATTCCGCGGCGGCCTTCTGGTTCGGCGATTTGGCAAAGACCGAAAACAGCATCGCCGGCTTGCGGTAGTGACCGCCCTTGGACTCGGCAGTGAGCCGCGGGAAATTTGCCAGCACCACCGGATCCTTGTTCAGCTTACGGTAGCCGACGAGCTCATTGGAGTTGGCATAGGCGACGGCCACCTTGTTCTGGGTCAGCAGCGAGGTGTCGATGTTCTGCTGGTCGAGTTCCTGGATATCCCCGGGTGGCACGGCGCCCGCCTCGCGCAGCTTGGCCCACATGTCGAACCACTCGGCGACGTCTGCCGCGTCGAAGGCGATCTGCCCGTCCGCCGTATAAAGCGCCTTGCCGCGCTGCCGCAGGTAATTTTCGAAGATCTGCTCGTTCTTGGAGCCGTCGGCGGCGCCGTAGAAGCCGCGGCGGATGCCGGCATCGGTGATTTCGGCGGCCAGTTTGGAAAAATCTTCCCAGGTGGTTTTGGCGTCCGGCAGCGGCAATTTCAGCTGTTCGAACACGGCCTTATTGACCATCATGGCCACCGAGTTCGCGCCGAGGCTGATGCCGTAGAGCTTGCCGTCGACCTTGCCGCTGTCGACCTGTAGGGGATCGAAATCGGCGACGTTGAGCGTCGATCCGACGAAGTCGTCGAGGGGCGCGATCGCACCACGGCCCGCATATTCGACGATGTAGCGATAATCCATCTGGATGATGTCGGGCGCGTTGCCGCCGGCGGTCTGCGTCGCCAGTTTCGCCCAGTAGTCGTTCCAGCCGAGGAACTCGCCATCGACCCCGGTTCCAGGATGGGCCTTCATATAAAGGTCGGCAGCGGCATAGGTGCGCTCCGCCCGGGTCTGGCTGCCCCAGAAGATCATCCGGAGCCGCTGCTGTTGCGAAAGCGCCGGCCGGGCCAACCCCAGCGCAAGGGTTGCCGAGCAACCTGCCAGGAACTGGCGCCTGTCGATATGACCCGCCACGAAATGGCGTCTCTTCGCATGGAATGACATTCAGCTTCCTCCCGGTTCGCCGGTCGCTCCCCAGGACGCCTGCCGCTTCACCGACCGGTTCCTCCCGCGGTCATGTGAGCACATTGCGTCCCTTGCCGGGGATCTGCTCCAGCAATTTCGTCTAGACGCCGCCAAGGTCGCACAGGCTGGATTGAAAGAAAAATACGAAGTAACGTCTCCGATATAGATAAAATCTATGGCCGGGAGATGGGCCCAGGAGACAGCGATGAACAAGATGCTGCGCCAATTCATGGCGGTCGCGGAGGCCGGAACGATGAGCGGCGGCGCGACGGCCGCGCTGGTCTCGCAGCCTTCGCTGACCGTCAACATGCGCAGGCTCGAAGAGACGATGGGCGTGCCGCTCTTCATCCGCACACCGCGTGGTGTGCGGCTGACGGAGTATGGCGAAACGCTCTATCAGAATGCCAGGCTCATGCAGCGTCTCTACGACAATACGCTCAAGGCCCTCGAACGGCAGCGCCAGCGTACGGAAGAGGGCCTGCGCATCGGATCAGGCTATTCGTGGTGGTCGCTGTTCATCCGCGACATGGTGGTCGAGCATTCCAGACGCCATCCGGGTGCGCGCATCTATGTCAGCCTCGGCAACCAGCTGCGCTGCATGGACCTTTTGCTCGGCGGCGACATCTCCATGTTCGTGTCGCATGAGATCGAAGGGTTGAGCCTCAATACCGGGACCGAGCTGATCCCGCTCATGCAGGTCGGCGCCGGCTATTTCGTGCGCGAGGGCCATCCCCTGCTTGGGCGAACCGTCACCCTGGCTGACATAGACCGATACCCGATGGTCAGCACCGCCGTTCCGGAAGCCCGACACCAGCGTTTCTTCGAGACATGGACTCAAACGCTGGCCGACAGTGCCTTCGACCAGCAGCATTATACGTTTGCTTCCAACTCGCTGGCTGCCTGCCTGGACTATGTCGAACATACCGATGCGGTCATCAACCACACCGACGTGATGGCGAAGGAGTTCCAGCGCCGCGGATTACACCGGCTGTCACTGGCGGATTCCGCGCGCAAAAGAACGGTCGGCATCTATGTGCTCAAGGAGAGGATGAGCGAGCAGAGGACCATGGAGACGATCGCGCTGCTCAAGGAGGCCGCCGGGGCCATGCTGCCCCTCTGAGAGGCCGGCCGGGGCGTCCTCCTAAGTCCTTGCAAATGCGGGAATCGAGCTGTCTTCATAAGTGATCGCCCTCTGTCCACTTGGCGACAGACGGCAGGCCACGAGCAGGCGCAAAATAAGGCATCGGTGACAATTGCCACGGGCGTCACCGGCTGTGAGCGACGATCACGCTTCCGCCCCAATTGAAGGGAGGAAGCCATGTCGGCCCCTCAAGTCTCCAACGGTACAATTGCCTATCCTGACGATCTGAGACGTCTTGAGGAAATCTACGACGACATCTGCCGTCAGCGCGGTTTCCATTGCGGTAGTTTCGCAGCGGAAGACCTCGCCAAGGCAACCATGGATCTGTTCGGACAGGGTGTCATCGACGAAGTCGAAATCCGCGAAAGCCTGGAGCTTTATCTCGGGCGGAAATCGACAGCAGGCGAGCGGAGGTTCGGATAATGAGCCCGTTCCAGACCGTGACGTTCCGCACCGCGCGCGGCTATAAATTCCATGTGACGTGCCTGTACGACATCACCCGAGCGCTGGCCATGGCATGGCCGGACAAGGAGCGCGAGAGTTACCGCGAAGCAGCGCGGCTGGCAGGTGAGGCCGCGGAAGGCTGGTGCACGCACCGGGCAGCCTATGACGCCTTCGTTACTGCGGCGAGCGAGCAGGGCCGGATCGTCAGGCCGCGCAAGCTGTGCGACCGGGTGGCCCAGGAGCTGGCAGCGATCGAGCCGGAAAATTTCAACCCGAAGCCGGCACCGTATCTGGCCAGGATGCGCGCGCGTTCGGCCCGCCAAAACCTGATGCGACCTCACAAACCGCACATTTAGATGCCATCTTCGCGTTGACCCCATGGCCGCTCCGTCTCGCCGGAGCAGCCTTTCATCCATCCGTTCCATGAAAGGAGAGGCTCTTGCCTATCCGACAGAAGCTGGAAGATGTCGCGATACTGCAGCCCGACGAGATCGACCTTTTGACCAAGGTTTTCGCGGCAACTTGCATCGAAAACGAGACGGCCCAGGACAGGGAAGAACGCGCGTCGCGGATCATCGCCAATTACCAGCTCGGCATCCGCAACGAGGCCGAATTGATCGCACTCTCGCGGCTGCGGCTGGCCAGCTAGCGATTTCATCACCGCCGAACCGCCCGGCCGAACCGGGCGGGTCGCTTCTACTCCTGGCCTCCGGTGCGACGGGCTTCTCCGGCCAGGTTGCGGTCTTGCGAAAAGCCCTGCTCGCGGTCGGCGGTGTTCTCACCGCTTTCCCTGTCAGTCTCACCTGCGAGACCGGGATCTTGCGAAAAGCCCTGGTCCAGCGTGTTCCCACCCGCCTCCCTGTCGGCTTCACCGGCGAGGCCGGGATCTTGCGAAAAGCCTTGCCCCCGGTCGGTCGTGTTCTCACCGGCCTCCCTGTCGGCCTCACCGGCGAGGCCGGGGTCTTGCGAGAAGCTACGCTCCTCGTCGAGCGCATTTTCGCCACCCGCCCCGCCAGCTTCAGCCGCCGCTTCCTCGTCCTGGGAGAAGCTGCGCTCCTCGTCCGGAACGTTTTCGCCGCCTTTCCGGCCTGCCTCGGACGCCAGTTCGGGATCCGTGGAGAAGCTTCGTTTTTCGTCGGGCACACTTTTGCCGCCCTGGCTGGCGATGTCGCGTTGTCTGTCCTGGTCCATGGACGCGAAGCCGCGTCCCGAGTTGTCACTCTCAGGCATTTCACTCTCCCTGGGGTCCGAAGTGATGAGGTTCGATCGACCTCACCGAAACAACCTCATCGAAGAGCCGCCGTTCCGAAAAAGCGATGTTACAAACTTCACGTTTGAAGATCTGGCGAACAAAGCGGAAATCGAACCGGCTACCGCCTCTGCCCGAACGCGATGAAGCGACGATCCTGGTAGTCGGCCAGATAACCGGAATGCACGGGTTGGCCGAGCCACCTGGATTTCATGTAGGCAAAGGCTGAAACGGGCGGACCGCCATCGACGGGCGAGACCTGGAGCGGCAGGCGCCAATTGCCTGGCTTGCCGAGCGATTCCATCCTATCGAGCTCCGCCAGCGTGCCGGCTCCCACTTCATACGATTCTCCCCGCACGCGAAGCCCCACGCCCGGCTCGTTGAACATCATCGGTGCGAAGTAGGGACCGGCAACCAGCATCGGATATGGCGCCACCGTGCTGCAGGACCTGAGAAAGCGGGCTCCCGCCAGACCGGCCTCATGGAGCGGAAAGCCCTTCTTGAGCGTGCCGAAGACAAAGACGATATGCGTCATCGAGAATGGTCGTTCGTCAGGGATGTCAAACCGGCCCGGTACACTATGGGCCATACCGAGCCGGGCTGGCATACGGTTGGAAGGGAAGCCACCCGCATCGAGGAAAACACGCCGCTTCGGGGGCTGTTCCCAAAACCTGCCTACGTTGCCCGAATGTACCGGGCGAAATTCGGCAATTCCAGGAACATCACCGGCGGATCACGCGTTGGGCAAGCGGTGGGCGGCGTCCGGGAGAACCGTCCGATGCCTTACACACCTGTATTCCACCGACGCCTGGATCTCGACGGTGTCGACATCTTCTATCGCGAGGCCGGGTCCGAAAATGCGCCCGCCATTCTGTTGCCGCACGGCTATCCCTGTTCCTCCTATGAGTTCAGGAATTACATGGCGGCACTCGGCGATCGCTGGCGGCTGCTGGCGCCCGACTTTCCCGGTTGCGGCTATAGCGCCACGCCCGACGATTTCGACTATAGCTTCAACGGCTATGCCGCCTTCCTGGCGCGGTTTGCCGATCGGCTCGGCCTGAAGCGCTTCGTGATCTACCTGCATGATTTCGGCTCGCAGATCGGTCTGAGGCTGGCCATCGCCAGGCCCGGCATGATCGCCGGCTGCATCATCCAGAACGGCGACATCTATGAAGACGTGCTCGGCCCGAAATACGCGGCCCTCAAGGCCTATTGGGACGATCCGTCCAACGCACGCTATCAGAAGATCCGCGCCGCCATCACATTCGAGGAATTTCGCGAGGAGTTCCTCAACGACGTCTCGGGTAAAGGCATCGCCTCGCTGATTCCGCCCGACCTCTGGGAACTGCACTGGGCGCAGGCCACGCCAAAGCGCCGCGAAATCTACGCGTCGATCATCGCCGGCCTGAGAGAGAATGTCGCGTGGTTCCCACGCTATCAGGCGTGGCTGCGAGAGCATCGCCCGCCGACGCTGATCGCCTGGGGGCCGCATGATGGATATATGCCCGCCGAGTCAGCGCGGGCCTATCTGCGCGACCTGCCCGACGCCGAGCTTCATCTGTTGGAAGGCGGGCATTGGCTGCTCGAAACGCATCTCAACGAAGTCGTCAGCCTGACTCGCGATTTCCTCGGCCGCGTCCATCGCCAAGCCAAGGTTCCATGACGAACGGTTTCAGGCTCGACCGCCCTTCGGGAACAATATCTTCAACTGGCCTTCTGCCTCGTTCCATCGGCTTGTCTGATAGCGCCAGTGCCCCCGCGCGCTCACGGCAAGAAACAGGACCCCAACCGCAACGGCCGCGACCGCGGTGGCGGGAATGCCGAAAGCAACAACCACGCCGGCAAAAACCCCGGCAATGGCGCTGTTGAGGGTGCCCACGATGAAGGCTGTGCTGGTGAAACACGGCCATGGCACCGAACCCGTCCCGGTTTCGGTGGAAAGCGCGAACCGATCGTCGTGGGTCGAATGGACCAGATATCGTGCGATCATCGGTTCCCGTTCTATGTAAAAGTGGCGGATCCTGGCCATGCCGCGTGCGAGGATCATGTCTTCGATCGCCACCTCCGCCGTCCTGGCAAAGGTGATCGCCCCGACAAAGAACAGGCAAGGCAGCAGGATAAGGCTGAAAAGCACGAAGGGCCGGCCCATCTGGGTGACCTGCGCGACAAAAGCCAGCGCGATCGTCGCGCTCGAAACCGCTGCCAGAAAGAGACTCGCCCGTTGACTGGCCTCCTGGATCGTACCGGTGCGTGCCGTCTGCAGGACGAAATATTCCGTCGTCATGATCGGGACGAGACTGGTCTGCTGTTCATCCCTGTGAATCATCGCAACATCTCCCTCGTGGAAAGGCTGCGCCTCTGGACGATTCCGTGACGTCGAAACCTCAACCTGTCAGCGGTAAAGCTTCCTGGTAGCCGCATCTTGCTTGTGTTGTTCCGCCGGGCTTTTCCTGCGCCGGGTGAGCAGAGCGAATGCGAGAAAGCCAGCCAGAACAATGGGGCCGACAGTGAGCAGAAGCAACCACATCTCGTTCGCGAACATCTGAACCTCCTATTGCGGCGGGTTCGCCGGTTGGGATGGCTGCGTTCCCTGCTGCTCGCCGCCGGTACCTGTTTGAGGCGTCGGGTTCTTGTCGGTTTCGGTGCTTGGCGTTGCGGGCTGATTGCCCTTCTGGCTGTCGCTGCCGCCATTGTTGCAAGCCGCAAGCGCAACGGCAGCCAGCACTGCGATCGGCATCAGGATTTTCATCGAACCATCCTCCTCGGAGCCAACGGCTCCTGGATGCAGAGGTTCCATCTTTGTGCTCCGGAGAGCCCGGTCGCACCGACTCTCAGCCCCGTTCCGCCTCGAGTGTCGCCAGCAGCGTCGGCACGGTCGCGCCGGTCAAATCCTTGGCGATTTCCGCCTGGATCGCCGGCAGCATCTGGCTGTGGTAGCGTTTCCTGAGTTCGCCCAGCGTGCGCGGCGCGGCAATCACCACCAGACGCTCGAATTCATTGGCAAGGAACATGTCCGACAGAATGCCGGCAACGCCGGCGGCAAAGCTGTCTTCTTCAAGCTGCCGTGCATCGGGGTTGGCGGCCGTGCTGCGGTGGCGCATTCCGCTCGATTTGTTCTGCGTTTCAACCGCCTCCACGGCAAGCGGCACGAGCTCCGGTGCACTTTCGTCGCCCTGGTTGCGATAGAGGCTGAGTTTTTCGCCGTCGCACACGGCAATGACGGTTCCGTTGGCAATCAACATTTCCTGCTCCCTGTTTCTCCAGCACCCGAAAACGATCTTCGGAAAAAGCACGATCAACGCGCAGCGCTTCAACGGGGAACGCCTTCGCAAGCGAATGGATGCCTCAATCTCCGGTGCGGCGGAAATCGCGACGCGCCCGCTTTTCAGGAACCATCGGGATAAACACCGGTTCACCCAGTGAACGTCGTCATCGACAACGTGAAGACCAATCGGATTTCGCCGGAAGGAAAAGCGCCATGAGGACGCCCTATCTCAACCTGTCGATCAACCTGATCTTCAGCGCTCTCGTGATGTATCTGGTGATGTTTTCCATGATCGACGCTTGGGCGGATTTCTACAACAATCTGAACATGCTCTACATGACGCTGATGATGCTGGCGCCGATGGCGATCCTGATGATCGTCACAATGCCGGGCATGTATCCCAGCAAGCGGGCCAATGTCGTCATCTGCCTCGCGGCGATCGTGGTTTTCGTTGCGGCCTTCGGCCTGACGCGCAAACAGGGCCTTGTCGATGACAGCCAGTTCCTGCGTTCGATGATTCCGCATCATTCCGGCGCGATCCTGATGTGCCGGGAGGCACAATTGGAAAAGCCGGGCATCAAGGAACTGTGCGACGGCATCATCAGGTCGCAACAAGACGAGATCCGACAGATGGAAGCGCTGTTGGCGGGGTCGAGCTGATGCTGCGTCGTGGAGGCTGTCTTTGCGGCACTGTCCGCTACAGCGTGCGCCAGGAACCGCGCGTGCATTACTGCCATTGCGAGATGTGCCGGCGCGCTACCGGCAGCGCTTTTGCCGTGCTGTGCTGGGTTGAGCGCCAAACCGTCAGTTGGGAAGCCGAGGCTCCAGCCCTTCGCCGCTCCTCGCCGCTGGCCAGCCGCGGTTTCTGCCCGCAATGCGGAACCCCGCTTACCCTGGACTATGACGGCTCAAGCGAAATCGCGCTGCATGGCGGCACGTTCGACGAGCCGAACTCACTTCGCCCCGGCTACAACTATGGTGCCGAGCGACGCCTCGACTGGGTGTGCGCCGGAACGGATCTTCCGAACCATGTTATCACGGAGCGATGGTGAGCGAGCGCGCCGGATCGGATCGAACACCTGGAGGCTGAGCGCCGGCTCTTCCTCATTGTCGCGCACCGCCGTCACGCTCTCAAGGGGGGCCGTGAGCTGCCAGCGTACATGGCCGGTGCCGCGATCGATCTCCGCGCTGCCGTCCAATGCCTGTGGCGTGGCGCGCAGCAGCACGATGCTGCCGAAGCCGCGCGAGTTCGCCTCCTGTTGGAGGATAGGCCCGCCGTCGAAATTCTCCTCCCAGCAGAGCTGCAGCACCGGGGTGCCCGAAGTGTCCGGCGCGATCTGCCACGTCACCGCTATCGACCCACTGGGGCCGGCCAAGGCGCCGTATTTGGCCGAATTGGTGCCCAGTTCGTGCAGCGCCATGCCGAGATATTGCACGGCGCGCGCATTCAACGTCAGCAGCGACCCCGAGACCTTGATCCGCTCCTCATGCCCGAAGGGCTTGAGATGCTCCTGCACCAGTTCGGCGACATTGGCGCCCGACCAATCCGACAGCACGAGAAGATCGTGGGAGCGCGAGAGCGCGCAGATTCGATCCCGGATATGGCGCTCGAATTCCTGCGGGGACGTGGCGCGCCGGCTGGTTTCCTTCACCATCGCCAGGATGACGGCATACTGGTTCTTCACCCGATGGTTGACCTCGCGCAGCAGCAGCCGGATGCGACGCTCGTTTTCCCGCGTCGCGGTGATGTCGCGGGCAATCTGGGAGGCGCCGATGATGCGGCCGTCGGCGGTGCGGATCGGCGAAATCGTCAACGACACATGGATCTGCGTACCGTCATTGCGCACGCGCACGGTTTCGTAGCTTGCAATGCGTTCGCCGCGGCGGATTCGCTCGATGATCTCGTGTTCTTCGCTGCGCAGATGCTCAGGGATCAGCATCAGGATGGATTGGCCCATCGCCTCGTCCGCTGTGTAGCCGAACATACGTTCGGCGGCAGCATTCCAAGTGGTGATGATGCTGTTGAGATCCTTGCTGATTATGGCGTCGTAGGAGGAATCGACGATGGCCGCAAGGCGGGCCTGTGCCTCCGTATCGGACTGAAGTTCGACACGGCCGGTCGTGGTGGACTGCATGATTCCCTCCGGTCAAACGCACAACGCATCGGTAATAAAATTCCCGGCTTGCAAGGTGGTTCCAAAAATCTGCATCGGTTGGGCCGGGCTTCGTAAGACATTGTCGGAACCATCGCCGTCATCACCGGTTGCGAGTTCAAAGAGCGCCGCATGGCGAGAGCTCGAGGTTTTTGCGCGACGCTCCGCAGCAAGGTGAGGATCATGAACGATTTCAGCAATTTCATGCGCGAACGCGATCGGGCGGCGTCAGCCTATTGCCAGGGCGATGCGGCGCCGGTGAACGCCCTCACGACGAAGCAAGACCCGGTCTCGTTCTTCGGACCGGACGGTCACTCCGTGCAGGGCGCAGACGACATCAAGGCGGCGTTCTCCAAGGGAGCCGCCGCCTTCGGTGTCAACGGCAAGAGCCATCTGGAAATCGTCCAGTCCGGATCCGGCGACGACATCGCCTATTGGTGCGGTTTCCAATATGCCGAGGTGGATATGGACGGCAAAATGGTTCCAATGTCGCTCAGGATCACCGAGCTCTTCCGCCGCGAAGAAGGCGCGTGGAAGCTGGTTCATCGCCACGCCGACATGGCGAAGGCCTCGTGACCGGATCCGGCGATGTTCAAGTCTGAGCGCGAAACCACGAGGCTGGAACTGACCCACCGGAACGGCGCCCTCGTCGTCAACTTCGATGTTCTTTGAAAATTTTGACCTGCGCCATGTGGAAACAGGAGCCGGGACGATCCGGCTGAGGATCGGCGGCAGCGGCCCTCCGCTCCTGTTGCTGCACGGACATCCCCGCACGCATACGACATGGTGGCGCGTCGCTCCGCTGCTTGCCGACGACTTCACCGTCGTCTGCCCGGATATGCCGGGCTTTGGCGCAAGCTACCAGCCGGTGACGCTGGAGCAATCCTGCGGCCGCGCCAAAGCAGTTGCATTGGAAGAGTGCATGCGGGCGCTCGGCTTCGCCGCCTTTGCGGTGGCCGGCCACGATCGCGGCTCTTATCGCGCGTTCCGCCTGGCCATGGATTTTCCCGAGCAAGTCACGAAACTCGCGGTTCTCGACGGCGTGCCGATCTACGAAGCGCTGGAACGGGCGGACTGGCGCTTCGCGAGAAGCTGGTGGCACTGGTTCTTTTTCGCCCAGAGCGAGAAAGCCGAGGCCGCGATCAAGGCAGATCCCGATCTCTGGTATCCTTGCGATCGGGAAAAAATGGGCCCCGAGAACGCAGACGATTATCTCGGGGCGACCAGGAACCCGCTCGTCGTTCGAGGCATGCTCGCCGACTACAAAGCCGGTCTGGAATTCGACTATGACCACGACCGGGCCGATTTCGAGGCCGGACGAAAACTCGCCTGTCCGCTGGCGGTGTTCTGGTCGGCTCTCGACGACATGGAAGCTCTCTACGGGGACCCGAAGCTGCCGTGGCAGGCCTGGACCACCCTGGACATCGTCGGCTCTGCGATCGACAGCGGACATCATATGGCGGAAGAGGCGCCCTCCGAGCTGGCGGGAAAGCTGCGCCGGTTCCTGCTTTGAGGCGAGGAGCCAAGCCGGCATCTCGACAAACAATTACGCCGGCAAAACACGCCGGTGCGGCAGCTGGGTTCAGGGCCTTGCCATCGTCAGTTTTTCGGAACGAACATGCTCACGCGCCGTTGGCTTTTGTGTACCCTGCAGAAGAGGAAACAACGATGTTGAGAACCACGTTTCTGACCGCCACCTGTGCACTGCTGCTGGCAGGCCCAGCCCTTGCGCAGACCGCCACGCCCAGCGCTCCTGCCGAAACCGAGATGTCGGTTACGACCAAGGAGGTGTTCACGGCACCGGCAGGCACCGACGCTACGACCGTCGGCTCGATCCAGCCGAAGGACGGCCAGATCCTGGCCACGTCCTTCATCGGCGAGAGCGTCTATGAAAGCGAGAAGGCCGATGCCGCCACCGTGGGCAAGGTCAACGACCTTATCTTCACGCCCGACGGCAAGATCGAAGCCGCGGTCGTCGGCGTCGGCGGCTTCCTCGGCGTCGGCGAAAAGGATGTCGCCGTCAGCCCCAGCAAGCTGAAGATGGCTACGCGCAGCGACGGTAAGACCTGGCTGGTGACGACGGCCACGAAGGACGAGCTCAACGCGGCACCGGCCTTCGATCGCAGCAAGCTGGCTGACGCGGCATCCGGAACGACTGGTGCCGGCAGCGGCGCCCCGGCAGCACCCGCTCCTGCGCCAGCGCAGTAATAAAGGTTTGCCCCGGCTCCAGAAAGCCGGGGCATCCCCACCAAGTCGAATTCAACCACAATTGGCCCCCGGCGGCCTGATGCGCGTTATTGCGCGACCCCGTCATACCGATCCTGCTTCAGCAAACCGGCGAGATGGACAGCGTTCGACGCTGCCATGGCAAGCGCAGACTGCACCGCGTCCGGCATGGCCGGCAGGTCGACATAATTGACCTTCTGCATGGCCTCCCCCACCCAATAGACGCCTGAATTGGCAGGAATGGTGAAGCCGACATCGTTCAGCGCCTGAAAGCACTCGGCATGACAATGATGAGCGCCATCCTCATTGCCGACAACCGCCACCAGCGCCACCTTGCCGGCAGCCGGCATCCGGCCCCTGTCGTCGGTTTCAGACAGGAACGCATCCATGCGCTCCAGCACGCGCTTGGCGATGCTCGAAGGCTGGCCGAGCCAGATCGGCAAACCAAGGATGAAGATGTCCGCCGCCAGGATCTTGCTTCGCAGCTCCGGCCATTCATCGCCCTCGCCCTGATCCGACAGCACACCCGGCTTGATGTTGCGATCCGCGGCGCGAACCACCGGCGCGGTGATGGCGCCGTGGCGCGCCAAAGCCTCGATCAAGTCGTTCAGCAACTTGTCGGTCGAGGATTTTTCCTGGCTCGTGGACGGTTTCAGGGAACAATTGAGGGCAAAGCATTTCAACTCGGGCATCACGGTCTCCTTTCGAAACGAACCGCTGGCGGTGCCGGTCGTTCCGATGAACTTGGGCGTCCGAGGCGCGCACTGGGGAGGCCGTCCCCGAAGGCCGCTTCAGTCCTTTTTGTCGACCTTGATCATGATCGTCTGCAGGAGCGCCAGGACGATGACGGCGAGCACCGTGGCCAGCAAGGCGATCTGCCAGAACCCCAGCCCCACCGCCAAGCCGATGGCACCTGCCAGCCACATGCCGGCGCCGGTCGTCAACCCCTGCACCTCTCCCTTTGCGAAGAAGATCAGGCCAGCGGCCAGGAATGCTACGCCGGCGGTCGTGGCTTCGACGAGGCGGATCGGGTCGATCCGGATCTCCTGACCGGCAAAGGCGTCGACATGGGTGATTTCGATGGTCAGTATGGCGATCGCGGCGGTCGCCAGGCAAACGAGGATATGTGTCCTCAGGCCTGCCGGCCGGTCGCGCCATTCCCGCTCCATGCCGACGATGGACCCGAGAACGGCTGCCAGCAAAAGCCTGCCTGATATGACGGAGAAGGGCAGCCATGTCGGCTGACCGAAGCGCTCAAGGAATTCTTCCATGAGGGCGAAAACGTGCCGCTGACTGCTCGGTTCCCACTAAATGCATGCGCATGAAAGGAAACCGCCGCCATTCTGCAGAATGGCGGCGGCATGGCGTCAATCGTAGACCTTGACGATCTTGCGGGTGCCGGGATCGACCAGGACGGTCCTGTTATCGATCACGACGTAACGATATTTCACGTCGGGAACGTCCTCAAAACTGTGCAATTCCACAGTCTCGGGCACGCTGGAGCCGATGTTCAATTCGACGCCGGGAACCGAAACCGAGGCAAGAGGTTTCTTCTTCACATATTCATGGATCACGGTGTCCTGTTCGGGAGTGATGATCACGTCCTGAGCACTCACCACCGCTGTGCCGGCAGCAAACAGCAACGCTGCCGCCGCGGGAATAATCGTAGTTCGCGGATTGAAAATCCTCATCGGAATCCTCCGATCGAAAAGTCCCTTCTCAGCGATAATCCGGAGCCACGAAGGTGGTTCCTAGTTTTTGGGGTCGCCCAGGATTCAGGAACGAGATCGGGGCTCGGTCATTATGCGATTGTATCCCGGCGAGGTGCTTCGAATGCCGACAGCCGCCAAAATCGCGTTGATCGTCGCTGCGCTGCTGGCGATGTTCGCCCTCGGCTTCCTGTATTCCACCGGCGGGCCCGGCGCTCTCATCATTCCCGGCAACACGCCGCAATAGCCGGCAGCTCACCGGACCTTAACGATCCTCCGCCTTGCGCCGGCGCTCGATTTCCTCCGGCTCCTTCTCGTCGATCGTGGTGAGCTCGTTCTTTGCGCTGGCAGTTGCGCGCAGCAGTTCATCCAGCTTGGCCTGCAGCGCCTGGGTATCGCGGTGCTCGGCGCGCTGGATGAACAGCGTCATGGCCCAGGTCGCCAGCGTGGCGAAACCGTGCCAGTCGAAGGTTTCCGGTTGAAAGACGAGCCACAGGATGGCGTAGCCGATCAGGATCAGGAACGCCCATGGCCGTGCGGTGGCGGTGCCGAGATGGGTCAGGACGCTGGCTGTCCTCATGCTCGCTTCTCCCACGCGCTGCCGGATTGGCAAAAGATGCCGGCCTTTCGCCGGTCGCCTACATCTGATCGTTGTAGGGTTGTTTCTTCTGGCCGACCGATTTGGCGAGATCCGAAAATGGCGGGATGTCTGCCTCTCCCTGGGCGGCATTCGCCGCCATGAGGAGCCGGATCGGGAAACAGACGGCATCCCTGTTGGACGGCGACATGTCTTCGTAGAGACGTTCGTCACCAGTCAGCGACGCTTCGACCTTTCGCAAAGCGAGATCGACATCGTCGACGGAAACAAGGCCTTTGCGGACAAGTGTGTTGTTGATGGCCGCAACGGCCATCAACAACCCCTCGATCTGCAGATTGGCGACGTTCATCGCGCATCACTCCTTGACATAGGCACCCGGCTGCCGCCCTGCCCTTGGCGCTTTCGCGTCCTTGGAGCGCTCCGCAATGGCGGGACCTGCGCCCGAGGTCTTTTCCGTGGCCGGACTGGGGGTCGCGCGATGACCGGACTTCCGGGACGATGCGGGAGCATCTTTTTCGGAAGGGGCGCTGTCCTTCAACTGTTCGTCCACGACACTGCGCGCCCCCTCCGCGGGGTCTCGTTCGAAACGTTTGCTGTCGGGCATGGCTACCTCCTCTTCGATAGCGAGATTTGCGGGGCCGGCACCTTGGCAGGACCAAGGCACCGGGCCGGCAGGACCCATCAATGACGGCGAGCGTAGGCTTCGTTGTTGCGACCGCGGGCCGGAGCCGGAACGGGGGGCCCGACAATGTCGAAATCGTCCGGCACGCTGTCGACAAGCTCACGGCCCACGCGATAGGCGCAGTAGCCGAAGATCAGGATCGTCAAAAGCCGCAGCATGGCAACCTCCTGGTTTGGAACGGGACGGTCATGCCGGCGGCCAGGGGAGATCGCCCCTCGCATCGGCTTCCGGTTCCTGATGTTCGGGCATTTCCTTGAGCTGGTCCTCGGTGAAGGTGGTGACGGCGTGAACCTCACCGTCTTCGTCCCGCATGAAATCGAGCTGGCTCGCCCGCAGGGCTACCGGCTTCGTTCCGATGCCGAGAAAACCACCGACATCGATGATGATCTCGCTGGCAGAACCGGTGCCATGGACATGCGAGACGGAGCCCAGATTGTCGTCGTCGGGGCCGTAGACCGTCGCCCCTTCGATGATGTCGGGGATCAATTCGGCTTCGGTGAGGCGTACGTGGTTGGTGTGGTCCATGATCGTCTCCTCTTCAGGTTCCTAGACAACCTCAACCGCTTCGCGGATCGCCCGTTCCGAAAATGTACTGCTTCGCCCGCCGATAAACCGGGCGATCAGGAATGCCGGCCGATGGCCGATCCGGGCAGGGAGGAGACGATGGCACTTCCCGCCAAAGCGTGACGTCAGCAAAGGGTAGCGCCGCCGGTCGGGAGGCATGAGGCGCGTCGGCATGATGATACGGAAACCGCCCGTCCGGAGCCCGAGCTGTTGCCACTCGACAAGCACAAAGGTATTATCGGCGATACAAGTACTTTAGTACATTGGTTTACTGCCATCTTCCCGTGCGAAACTACTGTCCCGATTCAGAAAAGGGAGCAGATGTGGCGAGATCAACCTGGGAATGTTCAGGCTGTGGCGAAGTGTTCGCGCCGAAAAAGAACGACAAATGGCGGACGGTTCGCATAGAGATAACATCGATCGACGGTGCGGCACAGCTCAACGAGAGCTTCGAACTCTGCCCCGATTGCCAATCCCGGCTGATGAAACTGGCCAACCCGACGAAATGGCCCAAAGCGCAAACGCGGTCGGACGTCTGGCGTGCTTCAAGGAAAAGCGCGTAGCGGGTTTCCGTCCGGAATTGCATAAGCAAGAGCTGAAGCGTTTCGCGTTCCGGAAAGAGTAACACCCCCCCGGGTGACATGCTGCCGCTTGCCACCGCGCAATCCGCACACAGAGCTGTATGCAACTTTGCCATAACTCCGGGCAGCTCGTTGCCGCTGCTTCCTACCGAAATGAGGGAATACCGGCCCAGCCTGCTTTTTCGATAAGAGTTCCGTGGTTTCCTGAAATACCTGTTTCATGATGAGATGCTAACGGAGCCCGCATGCTGTGGAACAGCCGCGCCGGCTATTTGTTTGCATCAGAGGTCGACCGAATTAGCGGAGCAGCAGCGGTGCTGAATCAGTCTGCCAGCATCCTCGATAGTCAGCGCGCGGCGAATCTCGAAGCATTGCAGCCGTTCGAAGTCGTCGGCGCGCGCCGGTTGAGCGGTTGGCGGGGCACGATCCTTCACGTCGTCCTGCCGCCAGGCCAACGAACCGTCCGCGCGTCCAGCCATCTTGCGATGATCCTGATGCGGCCCAATCGCGAGATCGAGGTGAGCACTTCCGGCGAGACGGCGAGACGCTTCGATGCCGCGACAGGCACCTTGGAAATCGTGCCCGAAGGATGGGAGCGGGCATACAGCTGGCCGTCCATCCAGGAGGCGGTCGTGGTGGCGATCGGAAACCAGACACTCGAAAGCATGGCAAAGGTAGCCGGCTCGCCGCCGATCGAACTGCGCCCGCCGCGTTCCGGTACGGTCGACCTGACGGCGCTGCGGCTCGGACGATTGATGCGCCAGGAGCTTGCCCGGGAACAGCCGTCGCAAATCGCGGCGGACTCGCTGATCACCCTCATGGGGATGCACCTTGTCCGCAACTACAACGCCACCATCGACTGGTCAGCCCGTGCGAGAGGGGGGCTTTCGGAGACAAACGCAAGGAAACTCAAGACCTATATCAACGAGAATTTCAGGCGGAAGATCACGATCAGCCAGTTGGCGGCACTCAGCAACCTGTCCGAAAGCCATTTCCAGCAGGCCTTTGCGAGAACCTTCGGTGAATCGCCGCATCGGACCATCGTCAAGATGCGCCTGGATTTCGCAGTCAGCCTGATGCGCGATACCGATCGTTCGCTCGCGGAGATTGCGTTTCTGAGCGGATTTGCAAGTCAAAGTCACATGACTTCGACAATGAAGAAATTCATGAATGTCACGCCAAACATGATAAGAACAATACGAAATTAGAATAAATTTTTCACTGATGATTATTTCTACATCTTGCCATAAAAATAGTCAAAAGCCTCTTTCATTATTCGAAATTCTGTTCAGATAAAACTTTTCTGCAACGACGACCGCATTTTCCTGAAATACTTTCCACCCAGCCACTGTTAGTGCTTTGCCGCCTCTTGGACGGGGGGTCAACGGGCTCGACATGTGTTTTGGGCAAACACAGCAAGGTCGATCCGGCCGGAATGGTCTGACTGGAGATGCAGAAGAAGAAAAACGTGCCCACGGGGACCGGCGGTTCCGCGATATCTCCTGTTGACGAGACGTCAAGCATAGCAGACCGCTTCGCGCAGCAACCGCTTGCCCGGAGGTCGGCAAGCCTGCCGCCTTTCACCAGCGAGCAGACGCACGGCTTCGTGCAGTCCCATCACACCAGCGTCGCGGTCAACAGCGACAGCCTTGGCTGGCGGAGCCTGTTCGTCTCCCGCCAGAAGGAGCAGCCGTTCCAGACAAGCTTTGGACAGCGCCCGGATCCGCTGATCGCACTCGCCCTCAACGGCCCGGCGCGGGTGTGGCTGGCCTTTCATGGTATCGGCATGGAAAAGCAGGTGCTTCCCGGCAGCTTCGGGATCGTGCCGTCGGGTCTGAATTTCGAGGCGAAGCTCGATCATCCGCTGGAGACGATCCATGTCTATGTTCGCCGCGAACTGATCGGAGAGATGGCGGAATCCCTTTACGGCGATCCGTCCCGCGCGGAACTGGTGCCGCGCTTCGGAGAGTTCGATGCCCTGGTGGAACATCTCGTGCGCGAGATCTGCGCACAGGCGCAAGCGCCGACGGCTGCATCGGCGCTCTATGTCGAATATCTGACGATGGCACTGGCGGCTCGCCTTGTGCAGGATCATTCGACTGCCGCGACGCACGCGAAGGTCCCGCAGTCGCCGCAAAGACTCACGTCCCGCCAGATACAATCGGCGAGAGATTATATCGAGACGAACCTCGCTGGTGTGCTGTCGCTGGAGGAACTGGCGAGAAGTCTCAATATGAGCCCGGCGCATTTCGCACGGCTGTTCAAGCAATCCACCGGCCTTGCGCCCTATCAATATGTCATCCGCAGCCGCATCGAACGCGTGCAGCGCCTGCTTGCACAGACCAACGAGCCGATTTCGCGCATCGCCATCGCCTGCGGTTTCGCCGATCAGGTGCATCTGACTCAGACGTTCCGGCGCATGACCGGGTCGACGCCGGCGGCGTTCCGCAAGCAGCATTACCGGTGAGCTGTACCAGGATCGCTGGAAAACTGGTCCAGATAAAATCAGACAAATATTAGCGGGAACGCATAAAGACGGCGGCCGAAAAATATGGCCTCTTCCAGCTCGATGATGGCGGCGGGGGAATGGTCGAATGCAGCATTCGGCCCATGGCGATGGTGCGACTGAAATCCAGTTTCCGCTGGCGGGCCTTCCGGCTGCCAGGCCAGGCGGGCAGCCTATGCCCCAAGGCACCGACGCCTACACATCCAAGACCAAAGCGGCCTGGACCATCCTTTCGGATCGTTATGCGGGCCGCCTGACGAGTGCCGAACTCGACCATCTTTTCGCCTGCTTTGTACTCGGGCTGACCACACCAGCCTTTGGCGAGGCTGAGCCGGCGCGGCACTTTGAGGTCGTGCGCAAACTCGTCGCCTTGCAGGTGCCGCCTGAGCGGACTCAGGCGGCCCTGCATGAAATTCCCGAATCCTCGGCCCCCTGGGTCGAAGGCGCCTACGCCTCGGTTGAACGCCAGGGCGTGAACATCGGATTGGCTTTGGCAGCGGGTGGTGAAGCGGACGCCACCGGCGAACACAGATAACTAGAGGGGTTTGCTGTGACGACATCGACTGAAAGATTTGCGCGGCGTTATTCCGGCTTTGTCGGCAACTGGATATCCGGTGCATCCGACAGCCGGTCGCTCCGGCGCAGGCTTATGGCTGCCTTGCGGATGGCGCATCGCACACTCGGCCTGAAGCGCAACCGGATGGGACTGGGGTTGCTGGGAACCGGCGGTACCGCCGCAGCGATCGCGATCTCCTTCCTTAGCCTGATGGCCGCACCTGCAGGTGCAAATACGACAATAGGGGGCGGCACAGTTGCGGCCCCGACCATCGGCGCAATCGCGATCGGCACCGGCGACCCGGGATGCAACCCCGCCATCGGAGGCAACTCATATGCCTCGATCGTGATGGGATGCGGTTCTTCGGCAAACATCACCGATCCGACCAACTACCAACCCGGAGTGGGGCTCAATGGACCGATCGTCATCGGTGTCGGCTCCAATTCAACGGGCGCCAATGCGATCACTTTCGGCAACGCCAGCACGAGCCATGGCGATAATGGTATCTCCATCGGCACGGGAGCCGTGAGCGGAATTGCAGGCACCAATACGGATAACGCCATTGCTATCGGCCGCGTCGCAACCGCAACCGGGCCTGGCTCCATGGCGATCGGCTTCAACCCCAATGCGACCGGCGTGCGATCGCTGGCCCTGGGCTTCCAGTCGGTTTCGAACAGCATCGATTCCGTCGCACAGGGTACCAGCGCCAGCGCAACGGGGCAGAATGCCATAGCGCTTGGCTTCCAAGCGACTGCGACCACGATCAACTCTGTCTATCTCGGTTCGCGCACCGCCGCCGGGACGGGAGCCTTGGCCGAAGGCACCATCGCCATCGGCACCGACGTGACCGCATCGAATTCGCGCGCCATCGCGCTGGGCCATCAGAGCAGGTCGACCGGTGTCGTCGCTACCGCGCTTGGCGCAGAGGCGGTCGCGAGCGGCAATAACGCCATCGCAATGGGCTACCAAGCCACGGCGAGTGGGCTGGAAGGCGTGGCGATCGGCAACATGACCCAGGCGACCGCCACCAATTCAACGGCGCTCGGCAACCAGATCATCGCAGCGGGCGAAGGCAGCGTCGCGATCGGCTCCAACACCGGGCTCGCCGTCGATGCCGCCTCGACCAACGGCGTGGCCATCGGCTGGGGGGCAAAAGTTGCCAACGCGCCTTCGGGTATCGCCATGGGCAATGGCGCGACCGCGAGCGCGGCCAACGCCACCGCAATCGGAAACACCGCCACCGCCAGCGGTCAAAACGGGCTTGCGCTCGGCGAAGCCACCACTGCGAGCGGCGACCATTCGTCGGCGCTGGGGCGCAACGCCCAGGCCACCGGCCTCGCTTCGAGCGCCGTCGGCAATCTGGCCAGGGCACAGGCCGATTATGCGGTCGCGTTCGGATCGGGCGCTGTCGGCGCCGGCCAGGCATCGGTAGCCGTCGGCCAGGGCGCCGGTTCCGGTTCAACCAGCGCCAACGCCAATTCCGTTGCCATGGGCACTGCGGCAGGCGGCTTCGTGACCGGCGCCCAGAACACGGCCATCGGCTCGGGCGCTGCCGGTGTAATGCGCGGCGCCGGCTCGGGTGTCACGGGAACACGCAACATTGCGCTCGGCAGCGGCGACGGTACCGTCGACTATGACGCCACCGGCAAGGCTTCCGCCGGCAGCCTGGTGACCGGCAACGACAACGTCGCCATCGGCACCAATGCAGGCATCGGCGTGGGCGCCAACAACACCACGTCGATCGGCTTCAACGCCAAGGCCAGTGCACAGAGCGCGATCGCCATGGGCAACACGGCGATCGCCGACGCGGCCGACGCCGTGTCCATCGGTACGAATTCGACAGCCACCGGCGGCAAAGCTGTCTCCATCGGCGCCGGCAACACCGCCTATGGCGACGGCGCGGTCTCGATCGGCGACCCAAGCTACGCCAGCGGCACCGGCGCTTTCACCGGCGGCGCCAACAACATCGCCAACAGCGATGGAACCGCCACGGCCACGGCCGCGAACCAGGCCGCAGGCGCGGTGGCGATCGGCAACAACAACAAGGCGATCGGCCAGGGCAGCGT
>NZ_JAKREW010000036.1 GCF_022347545.1 Terribium retamae | reverse complement strand
GTGCCCGTTGCCACCGTCGCCGCCATTGGCGTGGCCGGAGCCGCCGCCACCACCACCGCCGCCGCCAGCCGTGAGGCCGTCACCGGATCGGGCGTCGCCGCCGGTGGCATCGCCATTCTGCTCGAAGATGCCAGTATTGGAAACCGATGCGTTTCCAATCGAATCGTCGTCGCTCATATTGTTGACCTGGGCGAGCGAGACGGCGGTATCGTTGCCTTCGCCGTTGAGCGAGCCGTTCAGGACGTCGTTGAACGAGGCGCCATCGCCGGGATTGTAGAAGATCTGGCCATCATGGTTGACCAGCAGCTTGTCGATCTGGGCACCTCCGTCGAGCTTGATGTCGGCGAAATCATCGTCGCTCGGCTGATAGCCGGTGAGATCTAGTCCCACATCGACATTCACATGCGTGGTGCTGGTATTGGTGTTCGAGTTCGTATTGGTGCTCGAATTCGAATTGGTGTTCGTGCTTTCGTTGATGGCCTTGTTCAGATTGAGGTTGCCATTGCCATTCAGGTTGAGATTGCCATTGCCATTGCCGTTTTCATTGCTGGAGTAGCTGGATTGATGCTGGCCCTGGCCTTGACCCTGGCCTTGGCCTTGGCCTTGCGCTTCTACCTGGAGCTGAGCTTGAGCTTCGCTCTGTTCCTGGTTCTGATCCTGACTGGGATCGAGCGGGAAAAACGTTGAATGCTGGGAAGAGTTTCGGGGAGCCATAGTTCCATCTCATGGTAAGGCCGATCCAGCATGACCCCATTCATCTTCAAGAGGTCCTTGGCCGCATCGGCGGTTGCACATCAGGGCAATTGAGCTTCCAGAACTAGGAACAAACCAGCAGCCCCCCGACTGAAGCGCTCTGGAAGCAAAAAACCCTCTCGGAAAAAACGGCTGTCATCCTCATTCAGTGCAACTGAACTCCGGACCGAACACCCCTCGGAGCCTTCGACACTGAAAAATAGGAAAGCCGCGCCTCTGACTTTTCGAGACGCGGACAGTCTGTGACCGCGAGGAGCCCGCGCCTAGTTATGCGTTGGAGCTAATTTAGAGCACCAAATGGATGAAAAACCCATCATCCGGCCGGCAATGCGTCACCGGTGCACAGTCAATTGGCTGATCCTGTACCACCAAGGAAGGACGTCAATCCCGCCAATCGACTAGACCCTCCGGCGGGAGCTTTCGGCGTGGTTGAACACGACTGCAGCATGATGCACAGAATAACAGCATCGAAAGGCGATGACGCGGGGATTGAGGATGGACGACTTCCAGCGAATACTCCTCCTGATCGGGCGTCTGAACTACACATGGACGAACACTGAAAGCCTGCTCATCCACCTGATTGCCGGCCTGGCGAAGGTCGACAAGGAAACCGCCATCGTCATCTTCCTGACCCTCAATACGACGCGAGCCCGGATCGACCTCGTTGAACGGCTCGCGAAGATGAAGAAAACCCCGAAAAAATACCGAGAGGAAATTCTTCCGCTTCTCCAGCGGCTCAATGAACAGTCCAAACTGCGGAACAAATACAACCACTGTATCTATTCATTCGACAGCAAGGGAGACATCTCCCACACGCATCTGATGCGCATCTTCGACGGCAAGGATTCGATCAAATACGGGAAAGTGGAAGCGATGGATAATGCGGAAATCGCCAGGATTTCCGATTGCATCGGCGACATTACCGAGGTGAACAAGGGAATCTGGCACGTCGTGCACACCAACGGCTTCCCGCAATAGAGAGGCCGTCTATTCCTCGGCGGGTCGGCGGCTACTGAGTTATCCAATAAGCTTAGTACTAACCCGTCCTTTTTGGCGAGCCTCCTGGCTAGCGGTTCTGTTGACAAAAAAAGCCGCCGATCAATAGGCTGTTAGCAATCAAACTGAAACTTACGACGATTTTCCCGATATGGCCTGACTATCGGATGAAAGCCGCCGACAGTCCAAAGACTGCAATCGGGGGAACGATTTGCTGGATATCGAGAAGCGGCAAGGTCCGGAGGATGGACCGGCAAAAGCACGACCGGCTCCCTCGGTGGCGGCACCCGCCGCCGAACGCCTGCTTTTTGAAAACTCCCTGTCGATATTGAACAGAACCGGGGCCTGGCACATTGCCAGGGACCTATGCCAGGAGTTCGTGCCGGAACACGCGCAGGTTCGGTACTGGCGCCTCGGTAGCAATGCTCCCGAAGGGCTGGTCCGCAAGATCGCCGCCCGGTTGATGATGATGGAAATCAACTGGCTTAAAGACAGTCGACGATGCTTGATCGGTTCCAAGGCCAGCGGGAAAAGCACTCGCGTCTTTCTCGATCCTCTGTTTGTGTTGAGATCGGAGCTGACTGAAAGAGACATCGTCCTTTGCCACGACGTCGGCCCTTTGACCCACAGCGATCTTTATGACACCTCGACCGTCGAGAATTATCGCGTTGCGTATGACAAGATCTGTAGGCATCGGCCTGGCGTTGTTTTCGTCAGCGACTGGTCGAAGAACAATTTCATTGCAATCCATGGTTTGAACTTCCGCTTCTTGACCACAATTCCGCTGTACGTGCGCGCAGGCTTGTTCGAAGGCCCGCTCAAGGCGCTTCCCGGGCTCGACGGTGCCTTCTTCTTGACGGTCGGTGCCTTCGAAACCCGCAAGAACCAGATCGCTGCGCTCGAGGCATATCGTGACGGTAGGTTCTATCAGCAGGGCATCAAATACGTGCTATGCGGATCGCGCGGCGAAGGCCGCGACAGGATCATCGAAGTCGCGAAATCGGTGCCTGGCATCGTGATGCCGGGATATGTTCCGGATTGCCAGTTGCGCTGGCTTTACACCCATGCCGAAGCGTTCGTCCTGCCGAGCCTGCTCGAAGGGTTCGGCATGCCGGCGTTGGAGGCTGCCTATATGGGCCTGCTACCCATTGTCACCGAACAGAGTGCGCTGGTGGAAGCCGTGGAGGATGTTTGTTTGCAAGTACCGGCCAGGGACGCAGCCGCAATTGCAGCCGCCATGCGGCACGCCCTCACACGGACTTCAGCCGAAAAAGCAGAGACCAGTGACAGGTTGCGGGAGGTTGCCGCACGCGCCTCGAAAGAACGCTTCCTGCAGAGGTGGAGAGATCTTCTGATGGAGCGGTGACGCAACGCTGGGTGCTCATCTATCAAGGTAGGCATACCTCCCCTTTGAGCTGCCGCAGTGTGACCGTCGTTGCGAATGAAACAGTGAAGCCAGCCAACTCCACTCATCGCAACGATGGGTACGGGAGAACCCTCCAAGCAACGGCTAGCGTGCAGTTGGCCTAGCGGATATCGAAGGCAGGGCTCGATTGTACAGGCCGAAAGGAGTGGCGTCGCGCAATGTCAGTTGCTGTGCGCAAGGCCTTGACCCTCGTGGCGGAGACAACGGCGATTGCGATGAAAAAGAGGACGCCGGGGTCGGCACTGCCTCCTGATACCGAGTTGGCAATAATGCCGGCAAATGCGGCATTCCTGATGCTCATTACGACAGCAGCCGCCTCAGGCGCCACCCATTCCTGCACGCCCCTCAACCCCCGGATCAGGACGCCGAGCAGCATCGCCATCATCAGCGACCCAAAGAGGCCGAGCTGAGACAGCACGGCGATCGGCCAGCTTGACGCCCTCGAACTGCCAAAACCAACTCCGAGGCCGCCTGTGTCGATAAAAGACTGCAGGCTTTTGACGTTCCAGTAGGCGCGCTCATGCCCGGAGGCGGAATCCGCCTTGTTGATGATGGTGCTGTTGATGAGTCTCACGAAGGGATCCAGCGCGTCAGCACGGTAGAGACTGATACCCATCATGCTGACCACACCAACCACCATGAGCAGGACAATCAATATCTCCTGGCGCTCTATCTTACCTCGGAGGACGGATGCTGACATTGAGAGCATGACCGGAATGCACAGCACTGCGAGGCCGACATAGGCGGTCGAAGACGTTGATAGAATAGTCAGGGAAAGCAGGATAACCGACAGCCACAGCGAAAGACGTGACTTGGTTCGTCTCCAATAGGTGTAGGAGAATGCCAGGCAAGCCAGGGAAGCGCCGGCAAAGGAAGAGGCCTCCGAAAAAGGCCCTGTAATGCGCGCGAAGCCAGCCTCGTAGGCGTTGCTTATTATCGCATAGTTGGCGGTTCTGATCGGGGCGAGCATATCGCCGATCCCTGCATTCTTGCCGACAAAATCGACCACGCCCATGCCGGCGTGCAGACCGCACCACAGGAAGAATCCCCGGCGGATCTGATCGATCCTTTCCTCATGCAGCAGCAGGGTGCAAAGCGCGATGGTGGTTAGCCCACCGAGAATGAAATAACCTGTCTGAGAGATATTGCCCGAGACCGGGGTCAGTGAGGCTTCCACGACGGTACCGCGGATTTTCGACTGGACGAAAACGACGGTCTGCCCGGCAAAGAACCGCGGAAACAGCCAAGCTCCGATCACGGCGTAGATCATGAGGCTTGCGAGAACCCAGATCGGGCGAATGCTCCCGAACACGCCTCCGAGGTCGAGCCAGATGCGACGTCTCGCAGCGACGGCCGTGACGAGCAAAGCCTCGAACATCGTGTAGATCAGCGGAGAAGACCCGCCCAGGAAAGTGAGGGTCGCGGCGGTTGTCGCTCCGAATGCCTGGGACGTGATCAGCCCGACCATCAACATGCCCCGGGCATAGTAAGCAATGGCCAGAATTGCCACGCACACCAGCAGCCCGAACAAAGACACCTGCATTGCTGATGAGCCGCTCCCTCGGCTGCCCATGATCTGGCGCACAGCGCTCTCACGATGCATCTTTCGACACGCCCACAAGCTCGGCAAGTGAGTCAAACGGCGTAGTCGTGCATTCCACAGGAAGCCGTAGCCTCATTCCAATCAACACGATGCAGCGTTGCACATCCCGCTGAGAGAACGCGAGCATGGGGCACCTGGACCAGCGCAAGACTTCCACCGGCGACTTTCGGACTTCGACCGTCTCCCTCCTGCAAACGGCTGACCTCAAGTTTGCGGGCCCAGACTAAAGAACGCCTCGACGGCGGAGAATGCCACGCCTATACAACGGTTGCAGGCACGCTTCTGCGCACAATCGCTGGATGTCGTGTCAATTGGAGACTGATCGAGTTCTGGGTATGGGCTGGCTTTTCCAGGCTCCGGCATGAGGAGTTAAGCGCTATGACCACCCAAATTGCGCATCGCGCATTTGGCCCCAAGCAGGTGGAGCAACTCAGAGAAATATACGATCGGGCGCGGGCCGTGACCACCCGATATCCCGAGTCCCACGTTGCCAATAAAGCCGCCCGGAAGTTGATCGATGCCTTCGAAGCCGCAGCTCGCAAAGAAGAAGCAAGCGAGCGCTGGCTGAGTAAGGTCGATCCACAGGGAAACGCCTGACGTCCAGACAAATTGATCTCTATCCGCCTGACTCCAAGCCGGCAGGCGGCTCCCACGCAATTCGGTCGCATCGGAGCGATAGGGGGGCCACTTGGGGGCTGGGCGGGTGGCCCCCCTATCCTGTCCCGAATTATCCGTAGACAGACCCCGTCACCCGGGCAGACGCAGGCGCACCGATGTTCGTCTCGGG
Source organism: Terribium retamae (assembly GCF_022347545.1). Taxonomy (GTDB): domain Bacteria; phylum Pseudomonadota; class Alphaproteobacteria; order Rhizobiales; family Rhizobiaceae; genus Mesorhizobium; species Mesorhizobium retamae. Next base: position 40,313 of record NZ_JAKREW010000036.1, on the reverse strand, counting down.
CAGCGTATGCCGTCAACGAAGCCTTTTGGGCTAGGCGCCCCAACAGACACCCGGCCCATCATCCCCCTTCGGATGAGCATGTCGGCTTTCCTGCATAACCGGGTTACCAACCTGAGCCGATCAGCCCGTCACCCGCAGTCCTTTGAGCGCTACGGTAGTAGCCAAAGATTTTTTTTTAAGAAAATTAACTTAGGTTAGCGACCGTTTGTAAAGCATAAACTATTCAATTCTAGGTGGCGTAGGGAGAAACGGGCGGGCGCTCTAAGTTGCAGAAGTCCGGCTGTGTCTTCACAGGCCGCTTAGAAAACTTCAAGAATTTCCGGAAATTTGAGGAGGTTACAACGGGCCGCCATGAGGCGACGCGTATGGGCGAAAGTGGGGTATTTAGTATGGGTTCTGCAATCGGACTGCATAATCTTGTTTCGACAAATCAGTCGGAAATCACATCGAGCACTCTTGGAGAAGGAAAGGAACAGGCAGACAGAGAATGCCTTCTTATTCTGGACGGAAGGGCCTTGGACCGGGAGTGCCTGGCCGGTGCCCTTGAGGACCATGATCTTGGCATGACAGTTGCCGCCATGGGCACAATCGAAGAGTGGCGCACAAAGAAAGGAGCATATCCTCCTTTGACTGCCATTTTATTCAACCTTGGCGGACGCAAAATCACCGAGCAAAGCATTGCGAATGAGATCAAGTTGATTTCGTCGGAGTTCAGTTCAGTCCCGGTAATATTATTGGCCGATACAGAAGACTTGGCACAAATATTAACGGCACTCGAATGCGGTGCACGCGGCTACATCCCGACATCCGTTGGCATCGACGTCTGCGTTGAAGCCGTCAACCTTGCAGCAGCTGGCGGTATCTTCGTACCGGCCAGCAGCGTGCTGCCAATGCGGCATCTGATCGCTTCAGGAAGCCGTGACACGCGTTCGCTGACGACGATGTTCACACACCGGCAAGCGGAAGTTGCTCAAGCGCTTCGGCGCGGTAAGGCGAATAAGATCATAGCTCACGAACTGAACCTGCGCGAAAGCACTGTGAAGGTTCACATTCGAAACATCATGCGGAAATTGAAGGCGACCAACAGGACGGAGGTCGCTTACAAGGTCAACGACCTTTTCGGTGAAGGCGCTCTGGCGCAAGAATGATAGTGTTTCAGATGGTCCGTCCAGGCTTCCCTCGACGGACCATTTTTTGCTTCTCTTCACCTTTTGGCTGCTCCGCAATCGCCGCAGACCGATCACTGATCGCTGCCGTGCGAAGGTCGCCTCGCGCATCGTGCCTTTCACCGAAAGAAATGTCGGGCGCCATTCGGATCTGGCTAACGCTGCTGCTTGTGGGATTCAGTTGTCCTGCGTCGCGAGGTAGACGCTTAGCGACCCACCCTTGCGTTGAGAGCTTCCTGCATCGGTTAGCCGCGTTTCCGTGGCGGTTTGCCATCAGATCGATGGTCAGCAACGAAAAGTAGGAAAGCGTCCCGAAATGGGGCTCACCCTGGGTTCGGATCTTTCTTTTCGGACGATTTGCCGGCGGCACTCGATTCAACCCGGCGCCGGTATGTCCGAGGCGTCCCTCATGGCGGCATGCCGGGATCTGAATTCGCTTGAATTAACAATGCCCAAAGCCACCGCTTCGCGCGTCATTGATCCTCTTCGCAACTGGCGAGCGTAGGTTTCCAGTCCGTAATTGTCCGCTGGGCGATTCAACAACAGCAGGTAAAGAAAACTGACATAGGCCCGATCCGTGAGGCCGATCGCAGCGTATTTGGCCTCGAATTCCTTGGAGCGGATCACATCCATGATTACGTCGACAACTCCGGCACCCCCACTCTCGAGCGCGTCAGACCAACGCTTCACGCCGGCGGCATCGCCGTCTTGGCCAAGAACGAGGCAATAAGCAAAACGCACCTGCCGGATATGGTTGGATTCATCGGCAGCATTGGCATCGGCATTACAGTGTCGCTCCGGCTTGGGCAGCGGCCGCGGCCCGCGGGTGATGTCGCGAACGGCCATGTAGGCAGGTTTCGGTTCGCCCGTTATCCATTTGCCATGGTTGTTGGCGGCGAGCCGGACCAGACCCATATTCGCTTCGAAGCTTGGTGCCCAATAGGTCTCATCCAACAGTTCATAGATGTGCGCTGCTTCAACGTTGTACTTGTCTTGGAGTTCGGCAAGCCGCGTCATGGTTTGCCTGACGCCATCGGCCTGCTCCCGCTCGCTGCGCTGGCTGCCGTAGGGGTTGTTGAATTCGGTGACCCAGATAGGCTTGCCGTAAGACGAAATCTCGCGGAAAGCCCATTCCGGATCTTCTCCGTACATATGCCAGACCGAGATGTCCCAGGCGATCCCGTCCTGCTTCATTCGCGCAAAGGCGCCAGTATGACCCCAGCCAGCCGTACCCATTGCCTTTCTTATGGTCGGGTCGATCGCCGTCATTCCGTCGGACATGCCCCTGAGGACGGCGCTCACCTTCGCCCAGCGCGGACCATAGTAGTCGAGCACTCCAGTGCCGGCCGCAGTGCCCCAGGCACAGGGATATTGCGATCCATCATCGCGTTTTTCGCAAGGCTTTATGAGGGCGTAGATCTCCATCTCGTTGCCGAGTTCCCAAACGCGGATATCGCTCTTGAATCGGGAGCCTAGGGTGACCGCCAGTTTCCGCGCTGCGCTATAGAGCTGATCCGGGCTGTTCTCGGCTAGATCCAGTCCGGGTGTGATCACAGGCAGGATGTCGATCCCTCTCTCTTTCCCCGCCACCACAACGCTAGCAAGCTTATCTGCTTCATCTGCGGAGGTAACATTGACCCGATATGACTTGAGGCCAAGGTCCTTGACGAAATCGAGTTGTTTTTCGATCGGGACGTCCGGGTAGGAGATTATCGGATGGCCATTCACCCCCCAAAGCAAATCGGCGGAAGCGGGAGCGGCGGTTGTCAGCAACACAGCAGCAGTAGCTGCGAAACGAAACGACATGGCAATCATGCCTCCCTGCACGATATTGGATGTTGGAATAGTCGGAACTGCGGAGTTGGGAAGCAATTTGCCTATAAGGGCATGGGAAGCTTCAATGTACCTCTTTTGAAGGCGGAGACCTAACCATCGGGCGGCATAACCTTTTGACTGCAATTGCCTCGATCGGCGCCCGGAAGAGTTGAGCTCAAGATGAAGGGAATTGAACCGCTGTCGGCTATTCGTTGAATTCCCCGAAATCCGCATCGACCTGGATCATGAGCTCGAGATAATTCCACGCGATCCAGCGCCAGGAATAACTGCTCGCCCTGGCATGCCCCTTCTCGACCATTCGTTTGCGGAGGTCAGGGTCGATTGACAGTTGGCGGACGTTTTCGACCCATGACCGGACGTCGTCAGGATCCGAATAGAGCGCCGAATCTCCGCAGATTTCAGGCAAACAAGGCGAAGTCGAAGCTATGACCGGGCAACTCGAAGCCATCGCCTCGACAGCAGGCAACCCGAAACCTTCGATCCGGGATGGGAACAGGAAACAGAGAGCCCCCTCAAGCGCCTTTTTGAAGTCATCATCGCTTATGCGGCCAAGGAGGACGATGTTCGCCGGCATTTCCGGGACGTGCCGCAGGATCGCGGTTTCGTCGGCATCGCCTGGCATCCAGAGGTCAAGACCCATCTCATCCAGAAAAGGGGCGAGTTCAGCGAGAAGCCGTACGTTCTTGTATTCCTGATCTGCTCGGCCGAGGCAAAGGACATAGGGTCTGGCCCGATTGACGGCCAAGGTAGACCTTGCTGAATCCCATTGCTTCGCGTGGTCGCTGCCGTTGTAGGTAACGACGATGTCTTGCTCGCGTGCAATCCCGAACTCGATCAGATGTCTGCGCGAAAGCTGCGAAACCGTCGTGATCCGTGCAGCCCGCCTGCCCAGCAGCGGGAGGATGATGCGGTGGGCCCAACGGAACCCTCGTGCGTAGCTCGAGGGCATCAACCTTGTATGCATATCATGGACACATGCGATCTGGCGTCTCAGCACGACTGGTGCAAGGTTGCAAAAGCTTAGCAGTCCTCCCGGCACATGCCAGGGCAACTGCGCCTGAACCCAGAACTGAGGAAGCCGGGGGCTGTCGAACTCGGGAACGACCCGTACCGGTATAGATTTCAGCGGAAGAGGTTCGGCCAGCGGACGTGGCACCACGAGGTCGATTTCCAAGTCATGGCTGAGGGGATGCCCTTCCGAAATGAGAGCATCGAGCGCCATCGTCACTTCGCGAGCGTAACGCGCTATCCCATTACGCCGAAGCAGGGTGAAGTCTCCGTTTATTGTCCAGCGCCGTTTGGGTAGATCGAAGTCCGTCAACGTCCGGTCGCGACGATCAATGAGATATCGAGAGGCTCCCGGAAGTGAGCGAGCCGAAGCTGCTGCGACGCTGTTTCCGTTCAAATGCCGGCCTCCCTCCGCCGGCGCTGCATAGACAGTTTTGGCCATCGCCCTTCCCCACCTTGCCGGACCTGCAGCAAGACTAGCACTCCGGGAAAAGCAGCGACCCTCGAACGTTTGAGGTATCTAGACCATCTGCTCTCGGCTGGCTGGATGATCCTAAACGCCTCCAGATGACCCAATGGCCGTAGTGACCGCACGCGATCGCGGCTTCAAACTAAGGACATCGCGAGGCTGGTATGGCACGGCACTGGACGATCAACGGGCGTTTCCTTTCCCAGCCGACAACCGGCGTTCAGCGGTATGCAAGAGAGATCGTCCGTTCCCTGGACGCCTTGATCACCGAGCGGGGTCCCCTCACCCGCGGGCTTGAGCTCAGGCTTCACTGCCCGCAGGACAGCTCGGACTTTCCGCTCAATTCCATCGAATATTGCAGGATCGGCAGCACGGGCGGGCATCTGTGGGAGCAGACCAAGCTGGCCGCCTCGCTACACGGCGGCGGGCTACTCAGCCTCTGTAACACAGGGCCGCTCCTGTCGCACAAGCATATAGTCTGCATTCATGATGCTAACGTCTGGAACGCGCCTGAGAGCTATTCGCTTGGCTTCAGGACTTCGTACAAGGCGTTACTTCCATGCCTCGGAAAAACGGCATGTAATATTTCGACGGTTTCCCATTTTTCACTGACCGAACTGGTTCGTCGCGACATTGTCCCCTCGTGCAGAGCCTTCGTTGCTCCGAACGGTCATGAGCACGCCTTGATGTGGAAACCCGAACATTCGGCGGCGACGAGGTCTGTCGCCTCGCGGAATACCATTGTCATGATCGGCAGCGCTGCACCTCACAAGAATGTAGATCTCATCCTGGGCCTGGCAGACCGCCTTGGAAAGGTTGGAATGGAGATCGCGGTTGTCGGAATGTCGGATTCGCGTGTTTTCAGTAGAGGAACAGCCAGGGCTGAAGCCCGCAACATCCATTGGCTCGGACGCATTGGCGACAGCGAATTAGCCGCACTGCTGATGGACTCGCTTTGCCTGGCGTTTCCTTCGCTGACGGAAGGGTTTGGCCTGCCGGTTGTCGAGGCGATGGCCCTAGGCTGCCCGGTCGTGGTGTCCGATCGCGCCAGCCTGCCAGAAGTCTGCGCAAATGCCGCCCTGTATGCCCCAGCCGACAATCCGCATGCATGGCTCGACCGTTTCATCAGCCTTCGCAACTCCAAAGCCCTGCGCCTGCAACTGGCCGCGAAGGGGAAAGCCAGAGCCTTGGCCTACAGCTGGAGGACGAGCGCCTTGCGTTACCTGGAGGCGATGGCCGTTGCTGACGGCATCGATACCGACACCAGGGTCGTTAGGTTGCGCGAATTCACATGACCCCGTGAAGTGCCTGGACAGTTCCGATCGACTCCAGGATGGCTCGATCGAAATTCTCTTCCGAGAAGCGCTGGGCGTTGCTGGTGCAGGCTTTCGGCGCGATGAGGAGGCTGTTTTCCTCGAACCGGTTGACCGCCTCCTTGAGCTCCTCAACGGTCTGAGTCTTGAACAACACGCCCGTTGGCTCGGGGTCTGTCCCCAGGCGTCGAACGATATCGACTGCGCCGCCCCGGCCGAATGCGATCAGGGGTGTTCCACAGGCCTGTGCTTCGGCGAGCGCTATGCCAAAATCCTCGCAACCGGCGAAGACCATCGCCTTCGCCCGAGCGAGCGTGTCGACGTATTCCTCGCGGGGGAGGAACCCTGAAAATGTGACATTCGGACCGGCCAGTGCCCTTAGAGCGGCTGATTGCTGCCCTTCCCCCACGATGATCAGCCGTCGCGACGGCATCTCGTTGAAGGCCCTGATCACCAGATCGGTGCGCTTGTAGGGAGCGAGGAAGGATGCCGAAACGTAGTAATCGTCCTTGTCCTCGACGCAGGGGAGTTCCTCCAGGCAAACCGGCGGAAAAACCACACGCGCGTCACGTCCATATATGTGCTGGATTCGGGAGCGGACATAGTTTGAATTTGCCAGCATCAAGTCTGGGCCGTGAGCGGTTCTCGTGTCCCAGGTTCTCAAGCGATGCAGCATATAGCGGTAGAGCATTCCCTTCGGTCCGAAACCGAGCCTGCCCTGCTGAAGATAAGAGAATTGCTCGTCCCAAGCGTAGCGGACAGGGCTGTGCACGTAACACAGATGCGGCTGATCGGGTCTTGTAATCACCCCCCGCGAAAATGCGGCCGAAGATGATATCACAGCATCATAGCCGGTAACGTCGAACTGCTCGATCAGGAAGGGGCAGAGGAAAAAGAGAGACCGATAGAATTTCTCGATCATCGGGATCCGATTGACCGCAGAGGTGTGGAATTCCACGTCGCGGAAATATTGTTCCTTCACCTCGGCTGGGAGGAAATCGAACAGTGTGAAGACCTCTGCGTTGGGAAACTGCTTGCAGATTTGCGCCAACACGCGCTCGCCGCCCCGAAAATTTGGGCACCAGTCGTGAACAACCGCTATCTTGCCATATCTGTCGACCCCGGCGGCCGAAGCAGCGGGAAGCTCGTCAATGGGCATTTCGACCTTGGCGGCGATCGCCAGGTCGGAAGAGCGTTCATGAAGCATGATACTTCCCTGCCTCTGTGAGGTCCCCAGTTTCCTTGTCCTCCCATGACCCTCGCAAGTTGTCCGATCGGTCACAGATTGCTCCCGTCGAATGTCTGCCTACTGCTTATGGCTGGGAGTAGCGCACAGGTGATACGCCGACAGCATGTGCTGCGAGGTAGGTGGAACTCGCAGAACCCACTTTTATGCAGGCTGTCTGAAGCCTCGCGTCGTCATAGGCTTGGAAGGAGTAACGTCCCGGACAAGCAATGAAAATTGCAGTGATTATCCCAACCCTCGGTCGCAGCGAGCAGGTTGCTCGCTTGTTGGAATATCTGGGCGGCCAGACGAGGCTCCCCGACGAGGTCATACTGTCGGTACCAGACACGACACACATCGAACTTCCGGATGGCCGTCCGTTCCCGCTGTCGAGTGTCTCGGGCCCCATGGGATTGGCTGCCCAGCGCAACACTGCTCTCGCGCCGTTGTTGGATCGCTTCGACATCGTCACGTTCTTCGATGACGATTTCGTCCCGTCCGGGCGATACCTCGAGCAGATCGAGCGGGCCTTTGCTGAAAATGATGATTGGGCGGTTGTGATGGGCAAGGTCGTCAAGGACGGCGCCAACAATGCCGGTCTAAGCTGGGCCGATGCAAACGCTGCGCTAAAAGATGCAGAAGGGCGAAAACCGAATGGGCCGCCGGTGGTCGACCATGTGGGTGCCTATGGATGCAACATGTCGTTCCGCACTTCACTGATAGGCGATTTACGCTTCGACGAGCGTCTGGTCCTCTACGGCTGGCAGGAAGACATCGATTTCACGAGTCAAATGAGATCTCGAGGGCGCGTCGTGTGCGTGACCTCGATCATAGGCGTTCATCTTGGCATCAAGACGGGACGTGTCAGCGGAAAGCGGTTCGGCTACTCACAGGTCGCCAATGCGATCTACCTGATAAGGAAAGGAACGGTTCCAGCCTCCTTCGCGCTCCCCCTCATGTTTCGCAATGTTGCAGCCAACCTCGCAAAGAGCCTCTGGCCAGAGCCATATGTCGACCGCAGGGGCCGCCTAAGCGGCAACGCGCTCGCGATCGCGCATTTCGCCATGGGCCGCATTGAACCGGAATACATCTTGAAGATCTGACGAGGTCGCGACAATGCGGAAATGGCTTTCAACGGTGGCAGGCATTTCATTGGTAGCGGCCGTCGGTTCGTCGCAGGCATCAGCAGCGGAATATCTGCTTGGGCCGCAGGACAAGGTCAGGCTCAAAGTCTACGAATGGCGTGCATCACGCGATGTGATCTTCGAGTGGACCGCTCTCAACGACAGTTTCGATATCGGCGCCGACGGCACGCTCTTCTTACCCTTTGTCGGACAGATACGCGCTCAGGGCACCGCTCCCGGCGATCTTGCCCGCTCGATAGCGGACCGGCTCATGCAGCGCATGGGTCTTGGCCGCCAGCCGGACGTGGCCGTGGAGATTGCCCAGTACAGGCCGTTCTATATCGTGGGCAACGTCAAACAACCCGGTGAATTTCCATACAGGCCTGGCCTCACGGTGCTGCAGGCTCTGGGCATCGCCGGCGGATTGCCGACACGCGAGGATAACATGTCTCGGCTTGAACGAGAGGTCATCTCGGGCCAGGGCGATATCGGGCTCCTTGCTCTGAACAGTGTCAGCCTGATTGCCCGAAAGGCACGGTTGCAGGCAGAACTGGCCGGCAGTGACGACGTCGCTTTCCCTTCCGAACTGACGAGAAGGGGGGCAAACGAAGCCGTCGCGCTGGCGATGGAGCAGGAGCGCAAAATATTCGCCATCCGAAAGGATGCTCTTGCAACGCAGCTGCGCTCATTACGCGAACTCAAGGATTTCCTGCAGAAGGAGCTGACCTCGCTCGAGCAACAGCTGACTTTCCAGAACAAACAGATCGAGCTCATCCAAAAGGAACTCGCGGGCGTCTCAAGCCTCGTGCAGAAAGGCCTTGCGATTGCACCACGCGAATTTGCCCTTGAGGGAGCCATCGCCCGGATGCAGAGCGATCGCTTGGCGGCTGAAACCTCGATGCTGCGTGTCAGGCAGGAGATGAGCAAGACCGACATCGAAATCCTCAATCTCGGCAACCAGCGTTCCAGCGAGATTGCAGAGAGCTTGCGCGAGACGCAGCAGCAGCTCAACGAAGTCACCAGCAAATCCGATACCGCTGCACAGCTGCTGCAGGAAACACAAGTGATGGCGCCAGCTCTGTTGGCCCTCAGGCGCGGCGCTCAAAGGGTCGAGCCGATTTTCAAGATCGTAAGGCCGAAAGACGGCGGTACGGAGGAGCTTGCCGCCGAGGAGACAACTCTTGTGGAGCCTGGCGATACCGTGAAGGTCGAAATCCCGCTGCCGCAGTCTGGCCTGGATGGCTTAACCCCGGCGAATACAGCCATTCGGGCGGAGACGAGTGCTGTTCGGAATACGAACTGAGCTGATCCGGGTTGGGTCAATCGTTGCAGTACTTTTTTGGCGCAGCCATAAGCGGTGCGCCGGCAGCCTTGGCCGGAAAAGCGAGTTAGCGAAGGACATTTCCAGGGACTGGTACTAGGCTTGCCTTGTCCTTCGAGGCCGCATATCAGCTGGGGCGTTTCCATTTTTCACGGAAACGCGAACGCACCAATTCTTTGTTTTTTCGCAATTCTGGATGGAAAACCGTTACGCACCTTTCCCGGAATTGCTTTAGGTTTGGCGAACTCTCGACCGCAGCAGGCCGACTGGTTTTCGCGGGTGTCACTGGAGATATTGGTGTTAACGAGCATACTTGTCGTATTGGTGGCAGGCATACTGCTCGGCTTATGGTTCAAGGCCGCTGCGCTGCTGGCGGCGACCGCAGTGCTTTTCGTCGGTATCTTAGTCTGGAACGCCCTGGGGTTGCCCAGCCATATGACCATCGGCAAATCGCTGATCCTGATGTTTTGCTTGGCTTGTGGCTACTTGGTGGGCTTGGCTTTGTCACTGCATCGTAATCGAAACGAAGAGTGATACCACCGGTGTTCAGGAAGCCCTGTCGACCCGCATGACTGCAACGATGGTTCTGAGCAAGATAGCGAGATCGAGCCAGATCGACCAGTTCCGCACATACTGGCTGTCGAGCGCTACGCGGTTTTCGTAGTCCATACTGCTTCTTCCGCTCACTTGCCAAAGGCCCGTGAGTCCCGGCCTCGTTCTGAGGTACTCGGCCTGGTGCTCGCCGTAGCGCCGGAGTTCGTCCTCGACGATGGGCCTTGGACCTACGCAGCTCATGTCCCCACGCAAGATGTTGATGAGTTGGGGCAGTTCGTCCAAGCTGGACTTGCGCAGCATTCGTCCGAAGAAAGTAACCCGGGGATCATTCCTGATCTTGTGGGTCTCTACCCACTCCTTGCGCGCCTCCGGGTTTGCATCGAGGTATGTTTTCAGAACTTCGTCTGAATTCGCGACCATCGAGCGGAACTTGTAGCATTCGAACGGCTTTCCACCGAAGCCAACTCGACTATGCGAGAATATTGCCGGCCCTCCGGCCGTAATCTTGATCAGCAGACCTACGAGAATCATGACAGGCGCAGCCAGAACAAGCGCTGGGCAGGCCACGGCGATATCCATGATGCGTTTGAGGAGTCCTCCAACGGGAGGGTTTGTCGTTCCCGTGTTGATGACCCTCGATGGATTGTTCAAGGCTGTTCCGGCACTGGCATAGCCCCGCGGGGCAACAATATGCAGCACTACCCTGCTCTCGACCGCCGCCGGAACAACCGGCTGATCCCAGATCGCTTCCCCCCGTTGCGAATGCTTTTCAAAGGCGTTTGTCATCTGACGGTCGCCGTTTCTAGGTGTTTGACTTCGGTAGTCTTCCAAGGACGGAAGGCCCCGGCAAGAAATGCAAAGGAGGTAGCGCGGTACTTCCGAGGTTGCCCCCTAATCCCGACGTATGATTGCCCTATACGCATGGACGACCGTCGCAAGCATCGTGCCTAGCCGAAGCCACCGGCGCTTGGGCGCCATTACCCGTGCTTTTGCGAGAAGCACGCCAAGTATTGGCGTCCTGGAGGCTGTCAGCGTCCTGACCAGTTCCTGCAGGGCGTCGACGTGTGTCTTTCCCCACTCCGCAACGATCACGACACCGTCAAGGACGGATCCAACGACCAGGTCATCGGCCCCGGTTTCAAGGGTCGGCAAGTTAACGATGACTTTGTCGTAAGCTGCCGCCCCGTCGGTGTTCAGTTCGGAAAGGAATGCCTGCATGTTTTTTGGTAGGAGCAGATTTCTGGCATCCACTGTCGAACTGGAAAGCACGTCGAATCGCCCCGGCTTGCGAATGATATCGAGCCGAACAAGAGCCTTGCCCTCCTTGCCCGGCATCCCCGAATGGTCCGGCAGCCGGTTGGGGAACGTCGGCCTCCGAAGATCGGCATCTATGACCAGCGTCTTGAGGCCCGACATTGCGTAGAGCGTGGCGAGATTGGTCGCAACGGCACTCTTCTGGCTGTTGTTTGAGACAGCGGTCAGCCCAAGGAACCTTACAGGGTGGTTCGTTTCAGCAAGGCTGATTTCGGTTCGCGCTTTCCTCAAACTCTGGCTGTATCGGGACCAAGGGCGTCTGGCCACATCGTCGATGTCTCCGAACTCCTGCCTGCTACTCGCGGGTGGCAATTCACCCACGCAGTCGATTCCCAGATTATCGCGGATATGACGTGGCGAGCGTACGGTCCAGTCGAGCGAATGCCGCACGAAAGAAATACCGATACCGAGGATGAGGCCTGCGACAGCCGCAAAAGCCAACACCAGCTTCGGCCTTGGAGCGCTTGGGGAAAGTGGCGCTGTCGCAGCAGTGATCACTCTTGCATCGGCAACCGGATAGGATTGCTGGCTCACCGAATTCGTATAGGCTTGCAGGAAGCTCTCGTACATTTTCCGATAGGTGTCTGCCGTCACCTCAAGCTCTTCGAGGGTCGGCTCCGGATTGACACCGACATCGGCGTCTCGACCTACGCTGTAGTCGTGCCGAGAACGGAATTCTTGGGCTCTCGCCATTGCTTCGTTCATCTGGGTGCGCAGTTGTTGCAGGCGTTTTTCCAGCCAAGCTCCGCCCTCTTTTGCTGCGTCGGCCTTGGTTTCCACCTGTTCGTGCACGAAGGCGTCGGCGGTTGCATTCGCAATCTTTGCTGCACCCTCGGGATCGGCCGAAGTGAAGGATATGTCGATTGCGTAGGAGACACCGACCCTTCGCACATCGAGGCTATTGCGAAAGATCGACATGGTAAGGCGAGATCTTTGATAGTCTGTCAGTTTCGCGAGCGCCTCCGAAGCCCAGGTACTTTTCGGGAGTCCCAGAGCCTCAGCTATGTTGTCCCTTATTTTCCTGAATCTCTCGACCAACATCGGTGCCCGAGGACGATTGAAATTCCTGTTTTCAATCAGTCTCATGCGATCGATGACCATCGAGGCAATCTTTTCGGACTGCATAACCGCAATCTGGCTTTCCACTTGCGCGGTATCCAACGAGAGATTTATTTCCGCACCTTCCTGCAAATGTTGCGGAAGTCTCGGCTCGATCAATATCTGTGCTCTAGCTGTAAAAACCGGGTCTGTGGTTGAATTGTAAAACCACGCGACCAAAAGTGCTGCGGCAAGGCAGGCCGTTATTGTTCCGACGTAATGTCTCAGAAATCCGGTTATGTCCGACAGGCCAATGAAATCCTGCCCGGCATTGGCCTGCTGATTGGTCACCAAAGGCCACTGGCTGGCGAACAAGCGGTTCATCTAACGTCTCCGGCGGACACGAAGGCGTATCCTTCGTGTGCTCAGGCCTGGCACGGGCGTGCATGCAGGCCTGACACAGGAGTTCCATGGCGCCCGACCAATGTTCTCATGTGCACCCAGGGGCCCCCGCGATCCCAAGCTTTACGAGAAAGACTACCCGGGCACAGGGGAAGGTAAACGCCTCCAATTGGAGTAGGCCTACGCCCCTAATGCAGAAAGGTCCGGCAGCCGTCGCTGCGGATCGCGATCTTCGGAGGAAATCTCGTCCCGAGTGAGTATCGACGGCTGTATGACACCAAAGTGACGCCGGTTGCAGACCGAGTTTCCGCAATGCCGCTTACTCTATCTTGGCCAGACATCCTTTCGGCGATTGATCAGAACCACCTATTGGATGAGGAGGCACGAACCAGGGAGTAAGGCTACCCGAATTCATGAAGGGGCCGTCGGAAGCCGTCATGTTAGAAATAGTGCCGCAATTCGGAGCGGTAGCCGTGACCCTGAAAATCGTCGATCAAGCCAAGCCGAACACTTTTGCATTCGAGAACAACGCTCTCATCAAAGCCACCGGTTTCCGGGAATACGATGCACGCTGGTGGCTCGGCCAACCGAATTCACAAAAAGAACCCGAGCTCAATTTGATGGGCGCACAGGCGCTGGGCATGGGTCTTGGCACGCTGATCCGCAGAATGGGCGTAGGGCCGGAGATCGTCACCGGCCACGACTTTCGCAGCTATTCCATGTCCATCAAGATGGCGCTGGTCTCAGGGCTGATGGCAGCGGGCGCGCGCGTCAAGGACATCGGCCTGGCGCTTTCCCCGACTGCTTACTTCGCCCAATTCGCACTCAATGCTCCGTCTGTCGCCATGGTCACGGCCTCTCACAACGAAAACGGCTGGACTGGTGTGAAGATGGGTGCGCAAAGGCCCCTCACATTCGGGCCCGATCAGATGACGGCCCTGAAGGCGCTCGTGCTGAACGGCGACTTCGACCTGGTCGGTGGCGGAAGCTATCAGTTCGTATCCGATCTTCGGCAGAAGTACGTTGAAGACCTGGTCGTCGGGAAACACATTCACCGACAGCTGCGGGTGGTTGTTGCGTGTGGCAACGGCACGGCCGGCGCGTTCGCGCCGCAGGTGCTGGAGAGCATCGGCTGTCTTGTGATCCCCCTCGACGTGGAACTCGACCACTCGTTTCCACACTACAATCCCAATCCCGAAGATATGGAGATGCTGCACGCAATTCGCGACAAGGTTCTGGAGACCGGCGCTGATCTAGGGCTGGGCTTTGACGGCGATGGCGATCGCTGTGGCGTGGTTGACAATGAAGGTAACGAAATCTTCGCCGACAAGGTCGGTGTCATGCTGGCGCGGGACATCTCCAGCCAGCATTCACCGTGCACGTTTGTCGTCGACGTGAAATCAACCGGACTTTTCGCGACGGACCCCGTTCTTACGCAAAACGGTGCAATCACGGACTACTGGAAAACGGGGCATTCCTACATCAAGCGGCGGGTCGCCGAGCTTGACGCAATCGCCGGCTTCGAGAAATCGGGGCACTTCTTCTTCAATCCACCGATCGGACGTGGTTATGACGATGGGCTCGTCACGGCTATCGCCGTCTGCGAGATGCTCGACCGGAATCCGGAAAAGACGCTGGCCGAACTTTATCGCGCCCTGCCCGTCACTTTCGGCACCCCGACGATGTCCCCTCATTGTCCTGATGAAGTCAAATACGGAGTCGTCGACAAGGTCGTTGGAGACTTCATGAAAATGAAGGGCGACGGGATAGAGTTTGCCGGTCAGCCGCTGGCTGATCTGGTCACCGTCAATGGGGTGCGTGTGGTGGCTCAAGATGGCACCTGGGGCTTGGTAAGAGCATCGTCGAACAAGCCCGAAATCGTCGTCGTTGTCGAAAGCCCCGTTTCTTCGGAGCGACGCCGGCAGATGTTCGAGGCGCTCGACGCCGTTCTGCGCCGCAATCCAGAGGTCGGAGCCTACAACCAGACATTCTAAGGGGAGCTGAAGCATGGCGGGCCGCATCATCAGTTTTGTCATGAGCGGAGGCGTGGGGTCACGACTGTGGCCGCTCTCGCGTGAAGACAATCCCAAACAATTCCACGATCTTTCCGGGGATGGCTCCATGCTGGCGAAGACGGTGCGCCGCCTCAAGGCGTGGCCGAACGGCGACACGCCGATCTACGTCATCGCATCTGAAAGACACGCCGAACGCGTTATCTCGGACATCAGTCCGCTGGGCTTGAACGGGGGAAAGCCGATCTTCGAGCCCTTGGGCCGCAATACCGCCGCAGCGGTGGCCATCGCCACACTTCAAACCATCTCTGAATACGAAAGCGATGCGCTTGTACTCGTCGTTCCGTCGGACCATGAGATTTCGAGCGAAACACAGTTCTGGGAAACGGTGGAAGCGGGCATACCTGCAGCCGACTCGGGTAGCATCGTTGTGTTTGGCATCACACCCACCCATGCAGAGACCGGATATGGATATATCGAGGTCGCTGCCAACGGAAACGGTGCGGCTGCAGTTTCGCGCTTTGTCGAAAAGCCGAACCTTGAGACGGCTCAAGCCTATTTGTCGTCGGGAAGATTCTACTGGAACGCCGGTATTTTTCTTTTTCGTGCCGAAACGATGCGCGAAGCGTTGCTGGAGTTTCAGCCGCAGATCTGGGAGACAGCTGAACGAGCGCACAGAACCGCCCGGATCGACGTTTCGGGTCTCTACCTGCCACAAGGGTTCTATTCTGCAGTACCTTCGACGTCGATCGACTATGCCGTCATGGAGCATGCGCGCAGCATCGCGATGGTGACGGCGTCGTTCCGCTGGAACGATCTTGGCTCCTGGCAATCGTTGCTTGAAGCCAGTCCAACGGACAACAACGGCAACGTGGTGATGGGTGATGTCGTTGCGCTGAACTGTGACGATTCCTACCTGAGAAGCCAGGGCAGGCTGCTGACCGTCATCGGAATGAAGGATGTCGCGGTGGTGGCGACACCGGATGCGATATTCGTTGCTCCCGTCAGCCACAGCCAGAACGTGAAGAAAGTCGTCGAACAGCTGGAAAAGTGCGGACGCCTCGAGACGAAATTCACCGCGTCGGAAGACCGTATCATCATCAGCGGATCATGGCGCAAGCGCGTGGAGCATTGGCTTTTCGAGGAGACCCTGCCGCTATGGTCCACCGCGGGTGTCGACGATGTATACGGGGGCTTCCACGAGGCTCTCGGTTTCGATGCGAGACCCTTGGGCAAACCCAAGCGTATGCGGACCATGGCACGCCAGATCTATGCATTCGCGGTGGCCAAGGAACGCGGCTGGGCCGGGCCGTCCGACAGGCTCATCGATCACGGCATCGACTTCATCGCACAACACGGCCGGACGGACCGTGGCAGTTGGGTGCGTACGTTGAATGTGGATGGCAGCGTGGTGGACCCTGCGGAGGATGCATACGATCATTCCTGCGTGCTCCTCGCGCTTGCCCACGCTCATCGATGCGGGCACCAAGGGGCGCTGCAGCTCGCACAGGAGACATTCAACTTCATCGACTCGCACCTTGAGGACGGCAGTCTGAGTGGTTTTCTCGATACCCCTGCCTGGAAGGGAGTGCGGTCTTCAAATCCACATATGCACATGCTGGAATCCTTCCTTGCCTGGTATGGCGTGACCGGTGATCGCACATATCTCCGTCGGGCGGCTCGCATTATCGATCTCTTCCGCTGCCATTTCTTTGACCAGGACAGTTGGACGCTTGGGGAATATTTCGACGCCGACTGGCTTCCGGCGCCCGGAGAAAAGGGGCAGTGGACCGAACCAGGGCATCACTTCGAATGGGCCTCGCTTCTCGTCGATTTTGCACGGGCAAGCGGACAAAAGGATTTGTCTGCATATGCGAGGAAACTCTATTCGTCGGCGGTCGCCAGCGGATTGAACCGAGCGACAGGTCTCGCTTACGCAGCCGTGTCACGACAGGGAATGCCCTTCGACAGGCTTTCACGCAGTTGGCCACAATGCGAGGCCATCAAGGCGGCAATCGCCTTGGACCATATTGGTGGGCCTGATCTGAAACCCGAGATTGAAGCGCGCGTCGCGCGTCTCTTCAGATGGCATATCGATCCTGCTCCTCTTGGCTTATGGATCGATCGGATCGACGAGCGTGGACGGTCAATGGCCACGGAAGTTCCTGCCAGTATTTTCTACCACCTTGTGACGGCTTTGATGCAATATCTGGACAAGACGGAAGGGCAGATCGAAACGTTTCCACTGCCTTCACAAGAAGACGGAAAATTCGTCCTTAAGCAAAATTACGGCTGATGGCTTCTACTATCATCATACTGCGCCGTTGCAGCGGCATTCTTTGGACGAAATCCGATCCGAGTGAATTTTCGGACTAAGTCACCAACATTTACCAGATACTACCAATAGGTAGCCCCTCCGTGCCTTACCACCATCTCGGAGTGCAGTTATTCTGCGGGCTAAATTCAATCAGAAGAATGGCCCAGCGGGTGTGAACTGAGTCACATACCGCCCGGATAGGAGGCGCTAGAATTCATCTCCTTAGCGCGCAGATCGCCGGAGTGTTCAAGAACGCGTCATTTGACTTTGCGCAATACCGCGGGTCATTTTTTGTGCAGATGAGGATGTGAGAAGGTGTAAATCGCACGGCGGCAAGGATGACCTATGCTTCACGTTCGCTTTTGAGATGGGATGCGTCCCGCTCGTCCCTCGTTGGACTTAACGGCGACAACGCGGCGCTTATGAAGTCTCTCGGGTTCACGTCGAAGCGATATTCAGCCAACACGGTCATCTTCAGTCAGGGCGACAACAACGATCGCATGTACATTGTCGAATCGGGTTGGGGGTGCATTTCGCACCAGCTTGCGACCGGACAGCGCCAAATCCTGGACTTTGCTCTCACTGGCGATGTCATCCTGCCCCAGTCGCATGAGGGCGGTGTTCTGGAAACCTTCTTGGCGCAAACTGAACTTTCAGTATCGACGGCATCTCTCAAGACTTTCACGATTGCCGCCATGAAATCACCCGAGCTTTTTTCTTTCCTTGTTGAGGCTCTGACACACAACGGTGCGGTAATAGCTCAACATCTCGCCAATGTAGGACGACGCAGCGCCCTGGAACGGACAGCGTACTTACTGCTCGAACTGACGGCGCGTTTGCAAAGAGTTGGTTCGGTAACTGATAGCGGCTTTGAATGTCCGCTGACCCAGTACGATCTCGCGGACGCCCTTGGCCTTACCCCGATCCATGTAAACCGGATGTTGCGTGAACTGCGCGAGCGCAAATTTCTTGAGTTTCGGCAGGGCTACGTCCGCCTGCTCGATCATGCAGGCCTTATGAAGTTCGCGGGTTTCGACGGCGAATACATCGAGAGTTGAGCATCGACTTTTCCTGGCGATCGACGTCGCTACTGACCGCCGCCAACAGCATCCCCTGCTGATCTGTCACTCTCATCACCCGACCCATATGGCTACGAGGCGGCGCCTCATCAGTTCGAGCCGATAAACATCAGGCTCGCGTGGCGTGTCCGCTGACCGAAAGCGGTATCCGGATCGCCAGCCATCGGTGTCACCATTCCACATTCGGACAAGGTGAGCGGCCCACCTTATCGTGATACGACAATCGCAGCTTCTGGCGCCGAGGTGGAACTTTGGTTCAGCTGAGGATCCCGACATGATTCCGATAATCAAGCCTACGATGGATGAGGCCGAGGCCGAGGCGGCGCGCCGCGTCATCCTGTCGGGCTGGGTCACGCAAGGCCCCGAGGTTGCAGCCTTCGAGACGGAGTTCGCCACCTTCACGGGCGCACCGCACGCTGCGGCCGTCTCGAACTGCACCACCGCCCTGCACCTGGCTCTGCTGGCGGCCGGGGTAAAACCCGGCGACGAAGTGGTCACGGTCAGTCACTCTTATATCGCAACGGCCAATTCGGTGGCCTACTGCGGTGCGATCCCGGTTTTCGTCGACATCGATCCGGCTACCTATAATATCGACCCGAACCTGATCGAGCGGGCACTTTCGGCCAAGACCAGCGCGATCCTGGTCGTGCACCAGATGGGCCTGCCCTGCGACATGGCCGCGGTGGTCGATATCGCCAAGACCAAGGGCTTGCCCGTGATCGAGGATGCGGCCTGCGCCAGCGGCAGCGAGATCCTCTGGAACGGCCAGTGGGAGAAGGTCGGCAAGGTGCACGGCGACGTGGCATGTTTTTCCTTCCACCCGCGCAAGATCATGAGCACCGGCGACGGCGGCATGCTGACCACCAAGCACGCCGACTGGGCCGCCAAATTCAAGCTGCTGCGCCAGCACGGCATGAGCGTACCAGACACGGTGCGCCACGGCTCCGCGCAAGTGATCTTCGAGACCCATCCGGTTCTCGGCTACAACTATCGGATGACCGACATCCAGGCTGCTGTCGGTCGTGAGCAACTCAAGCGCCTGCCCGGCACCGTGGCCCACCGCCGTGCGCTGGCCGACCGCTACGCCGAATTGCTCGGCGAGGCGCAGTGGCTGAGCTTGGTCCGAGAACCATCCTACGCACGCACCAACTGGCAGAGCTTCTGCGTCCGCCTGCCGGATTCTGCCGACCAGCGCACCGTCATGCAGGCCATGCTGGATGCCGGTGTCGCCACTCGGCGTGGGATCATGTGCGCCCACCGCGAGGACGTCTACGCTTCCCAACCCCTGCGCATGTCGCTACCCGAGTCGGAAGCGGCCCAGGATCATGCCATCGTTCTTCCACTCTATCCCCAGATGACCGACGAAGAGCAACAGAAGGTCACTTCGACCCTGATCGGGGCTACTCGACCCAAAATTCACAGCCCAAAACTCCAACGCTGGAATTTAAGGCCCCTTCCCATCGAGGCAAGCCTCATCGTAAGTGAGTGATAGGAATGGCGAGCGTTCGGCGCGCGGTGGTCGCGGTCTATTTCGAGAAATACGCCACCCTCGTCCTCAATTTCGCGACGCTCTACATTTCGTCGCGACTTTTAACACCCAACGAAATCGGGGTGGCCTTCCTTGGGGCCAGCCTCGTCGCGCTCGCCGAGGGTCTGCGGGACTTCGGCGTGACCAACTACATCGTCAACGCCGAAAATCTCACGAAGCAGGAAATACGCACCTCCTTCACCATGATGCTGATGGTCGCCGTCTTCCTTACGACCGCTTTCGTCGCGACGGCGGGCCTCTATGCCGACTTTGCCCACGAGCCCCGCCTGGAAAACTTCGTCCGCATCGTGGCGTTCGGCTATCTGTTCGCCAGCATCGGCTCGCCCATCGTCGCTTTGCTTCGCCGCGACCTGAAGTTCTGGAACATAGCAGCCATCAACCTGGGCTCGGCCCTGGTCGGCAACATCACGACCATCGGCTTGGTGATGATGGGCGTCGGCTATATGAGTTTCGCCTGGGGCTCGCTGAGCTATCCGCTCTCCACGTTCGTCTTCGCCATTCTCATACGGTCGGATCTCTCCATCTTCCGCATCGAGTTCACCAAATGGCGTGAGATTCTGGCCTTCGGCGGCTTCAACACCGCGACCGGCCTCCTGACCGCCCTCGGCTCGGTCATTCCAACTTTCATGCTGGGACGAGCCAGCGGCAGCACCGATGTCGGCCTCTACAGCCGAGGCCAACAGGTCACGGAGATGCCCAGCCGCCTGGTGATTTCGGCGATCTCGGCAGTAGCCCTGCCGGGCTTCGCCGCCCATGCCCGTACGGGTCGCCCTCTCAAGGATCCCTATCTCAAAGCCGTCGCCAGCCTGACCGCGTTTCATTGGCCGGGTCTGGCGATGGTCATCCTCTTTGCCCATCCCTTGGTGCACATCATGCTTGGGCCGCAATGGGACACCACCATCCCGCTGGTGCAGGTGATGGCAGCGGCAACCATGCTCTCCTTCCCCGTCCCCCTGATGTTCCCCGCCCTGGTGGCTGCTGGCGGGATCCGCGACACGGCCAAGGCCTGGATCATCTCTCTGCCGATCACCAGCCTGATCATGATCCTGGCGGCCCAACATGGTCCGTTCATCCTGGCACTCTCGATCTTTGCCACCACGCCGATCCAGGTGGCGGTCGGTCTCTGGTTCCTGATGCGCCGGCTGAAACTGAGTGTTGGCGAATATCTGCGTGCGCTGTTGCCCAGCGCCGCCGTCACCCTGGTTACAGCGCTGGGCCCGCTCATCGTCATCGCGCTGAATGGCTTCGACATGGATATATCGATCTCGCATGCGGTGGTGGGCGGCGGACTGGGCTGCGTGTTCTGGTTTCTGGCGATGGGGTGGACCCGCCATCCCTTCGCCGACGAACTGGCCTATCTGCTGGGCAGGGTTCAGACCTTGGCGCCTGCGCGTCTGCACGCCCCCCTCGCCCTCATCCGGCATTTCCTAGATGAGGGCACGAAACACGGACAGGTGCCTGCGCCGAGCCCCCTGGACAGCGAAATCAACATCGTGGGCTGCCGGGATGGCATGCAATCGGTGTGGTCGGTTGTCAAAGGGCGGTTTGGCCGCCTCTTCGAACGCCTGGATGGCAGACAAACAGGAAAGGTGGAGAGTATCAGTGATGAGTCACTCTGACGCCATAGAGTTCTCCGGCGCGAACGCCTCCACCTCGGGCTTCAAGCGTGTGCTGGGTCATGTCGCGGCGCCCGCCGTCGCCTCTGCCGCCCGCATCGTCACACGGGTGACGACGCGAGACGTCCACATCGCCTGGTTCGACGCCTGGAACTCAACCCTTGACCAGGCGCTGAACGCCCTACCGGCCATTCCCGGTTGTGACCGCGACCTTTATCTTGGGCTCACCCAGCCCACGAGCGTCCCGAAGCGCCACGCCCTGGCAACCGAGAAGGGTCAACCGATCGCGTTGATCTCCCTGCGGCGCCGCCGCCATTACTGGGAGCCCGTAGCCTATCAGGCGCTTCCCGGCGTAATCGCCCCCGCATCCTCTCCCGCCGCCCTTGGCCGGGCACTGCACGCCTTGGGCCTGGAGGTGCGGATCGAAGCGGGGCTCGACAACAGCGTCCTGGATCTCAATCCACGATGTCACTGGTCCGCAGAAAACTACCGCGTCGACCTGAGAGGCGACTATGAAGCACGCTGGAGCCGCAACCATCGCAAGAATGTGCGCAAGGCAGTTAAACGTTGCGACGATTTCATGCGACTTCGCATCGACGACTTGGGCGACCTGGAATGGTGCTGCGCTCAGTGGGAGCGTATATGGGAAGGCAGCGATGCCGGGGAGACTGTTGCCACCGAGGATCGCCTGCGGTTCTGGCCAGCCTTCATAAAACGGCAGAGCGCCGACAGTCCGATCCAATTCCACACTCTACAGCTGCTCGACGGCGATCGGCACACGGCCGGCGTCATCCTGATGTGCAAGGACGGCGTCGCCCTTGGCCAATGCATCGTCCGCGACCCCGAGTATGACCGATTTTGGGTCGGTGTCCGCATAATGGAGGCATCGATCAAATGGGCGGCAGGCGCTGGGTATCGTCAGTTCGATCTCGGCTCCGGGCAAGACTACAAGCAGAGTTGGGGGGAGCCCGTGGCCGGGCGTTATGGTGCGATCTTTCGCCCCCGTGCGATCAGCGCGCTCTATCGGTTCGGACTTTTGTGACTTCGCTGCGTGTATCTGTCGATATGCGCAGCATCGGCTCGAGTACGGGTCCATGGCAACGCTTCATCAGGATACGGTCTTCGCCACCCGGCCAATCAAGGCTGTTACCCGGCCGGCGGAGAACCGCATCGCCGGCTTCGACGGTGTGCGTGCGATCGCCGTGCTAATGGTCTTCATCAGCCACAAGACGACCCTACCGCATCACGATTCCTATGGCTCTGTCGGTGTCTGGCTCTTTCTCGTGCTCAGCGGCATGCTCATCTCCTCGATCCTGTCGGAGATGCGTAGAAAAGTCGAGGCCGGAGCCCAGTCCAGTTGGCAGTCGATGGGCGACTTCTATCTTCGCCGCAGCCTGCGCATCTTCCCGCTTTATTACGCCTGCCTCAGCGTTTTCGCGCTGGGGTCGCTGTTCACTTCATTCGTCGGCTTCTCGCGCATGGAAGCGACGATCTACGCCCTCTATGGCACCAACATCTATATCGAGGTCACGCCGACTGCGGACCACGGTCATTTCGGCCATCTTTGGTCGCTGGCGGCGGAGGAACAGTTCTACCTGCTCTTCGCGCCGATCTTGCTGTTCACGCCGCGCAAATATCTGGCTCGCATCTGTATCGGTTTCATGTTCGCCGGCGCGGCTATGCTGGCCTGGCTCGTGTCGGTGAAGACCCACCCGAATGCGATCCACGTCGATCCACTGATTGCCTTCGGCATGCTTGGCGTCGGCGGCTTCGTCGCTTCCTTAAAAAACCTCAAGCCGCCTGCGTGGCTGGTGAGTGCGCCAGCGCAGGCCGCGGCTGGCATGGCGCTGATCGCGATCCCGCTGGTCTTCGGATACTTCCGCGACATCTGGAACGTCTGGGGACCGCTGACCTGTACGGTTGCCGGCCTGTTCCTGTTCCAGATCGCGCGTAATCAGCAGACGCCAATCGTGGGTTTCCTCGACGTATGGCCGCTGCGCTCACTCGGCCGGGTGAGCTATTCCTTCTACGTCCTGCACCAGTTCATCCATTTCTACGAGGTCCAGGCGGTGTTCCATAGACTGCACATGGACATCGAAGCACCGCTCGTCGTGCAGCTGGCCCTGGAGTTTCTCATCACCGTCGCGCTGGCGACGCTCTCCTGGCATTTCTTCGAGCGACCGCTCGTGCGGTTGGGCGCCCGATTGACTGCGCGGGAAGGCGTGGAGGCCAACAGTGCGACCGCCGTCTTGTCTCCCGGACGGCAAACGGCCACGAGATAAAGGCAGACGGGGTTCCGGCGATGCGCTTAGATGACGAACGCCGCATCAAGGGTTTCGACGGTCTGCGTGCGATCGCCTTCATCTTCGTCTTCATCAGTCACAAGGTTGGCTTCGACAAAGGAACTTATGAATCCCTCGGCGGCACTGGGGTATTGCTCTTCTTTGCTCTCAGCGGTCTCTTGATCACCCGTATCCTGACCCGCACGCGAATGGCGGTCGAGGCGGGCGAAACGACCATGCTTGAGGGTCTGGCCCGCTTCTATCTTCGGCGCACAGCCAGGATACTCCCCATCTACTACACGACGATCGGCATCTTCCTAATCGCCTCGCTATTCGTCCACTTCAATGGCTTCGAAGGCGGCGCGCCCTTGGCCATGCTGCTCTATGCCACGAACGTCTACGTCTTCACGACCGGCCACTGGGTGGGACACTTCGGCCACTTCTGGACATTGGCGATCGAGGAGCAGTTCTACCTCCTGTTCGCGCCGTTGCTGCTGTTCGCGCCGAGCAAGGCCGCGGGAAGCATCTGCGCCACCTTCGTGGTCCTGGGTCTCGTCACCCTGGTGGGCCTTCAATTGGCCGGCGCCTCGGTCCTGGCCATCGATCTTAACTCCGTGACCGGCTTCGGCTACCTGGCCCTGGGTGGCCTGGCAGGCCTGAATCTTCACTGGCAAGCGCCGAGATGGCTGATCTCGACACCGGCCCAGACCGCTGTCGTGCTCACTCTTCTCATCGCTCCCCTCATCGTTCTCAGTGACCAAAGCGTCTGGAGGACCTATGCGCCGGCAGTGGCTGCTACAGCTGTCCTTCTGGTCTTCCAGGTCGCCCGGAACCAGGCTACCCGCTTCGTCGCCTTGCTGGAGACCTGGTCGCTGCGCGGCCTCGGGCGCATCAGCTACGGCTGCTACATCTTCCACGAGTTCGTGCATTTCTACGATATCGAAGCGGTGTCCCAGAAGTTAGGCATCGTGTTCGAAACGCCGGATTGGATCTCTGTCCCCATCGAGTTTGCGATCACCGTCGGCTTAGCGACCGTCTCCTGGCGATTCTTCGAACGACCAATCATGGCCTGGGCTCATCGGGCAACGCAGAAAGTCGCGCCGGCTGCCGCCTGAGCCCACTCAACTTGCCGGGGCAAACAGCTTTCGAAGCAGGCCAAGATTGTGGTTCAGGCGCAGGTAATATTCGTGTTCCGGCCGGTCGAGCATCTGGAGCACGGCCAGAATTGGGGTGGCGACGAGCATCTTTATCGCACGCAGGCTCTTCCGGCCGGGCGTTTTCAAGCTCCTCAATTCCACCTCACCTTCCTTGCGGGCACGCTCCGTGAGCCATGCGCGCGTCAGGCGGCCGGCATGGACCTTGTGGTCAACCACGAAGGCGTCCGAGTACCAGCAGCGATAGCCGGCCCCGATCAGGTCGGTCATCATCTGGGCCTCCTCCCCGCTGGCAAGGTTCGATCCGACCCGACCGGTCGTGATGTCGAACCCGCCATGCGCTTCCAGCACATTGCGGCGGAACAGCATATTGGCGCCGACGCCGATGGGATGGTCGGTCGTGTCGCGGAAGCCATCCTCATCGACAACGGACAACAACAGGCGCGCGCGCGGCCCAAGCTGACTCGGGGGCATTTCAAGGCTGCCGACACCGTCAGGCCAGTGCGGGATCACCCGCCCGGCCAGGATGGCGGTCTGGAGATTACAGCGCGCCGCGTACGTGATCGCCGCCTCTACCCAGCCGGGGCGCGGCACGGCGTCATCATCCAACAGCGCAATCCACTCACCCTTGCCGGCCTGGAAACCCGCATTGCGGGCACGGGCAACGCCGGGCTCGTCGAGCCGGATGAATGTCAGTCCCTCGCGCCTCTTCAGGGTCTCCAGGACCGCAGCGTGCGCCGGCGCCGAGGCACTGTCGACGACGATGACCTCCACCGGCTGGCCGGCGCATTGCGGCAGCAGGGCGTTGACGTTCTCCAAGACATCGTGGCTGCGGTTATGGGTGGCGATGACGATGCTGATGACAGGGGCAACCACACCGATCCCTGGGGCTGTCTTGGCCTCTTCTATATCCATTCGATCGTCAAGCCCCACGCCCACTCAGTCCAACTTCGCGTCTTCGGCGACCAGCGGGCGCGCACCCAGGCCGATCGACCATAAGAACGCCGTGCGCAACGGCGTCGGCATCAGGAGTTGCCTCAGCGCCCGGAACGGAAACACCAGCAGCGCATGACGCACCGCGAACCGCACCCCCTTCGCATCTCCCTTGGCCGCCCGCTCCACCGCCGCATCGGCGAAATAAGTGTAGAATCCCAAAAGCGTAGCGAAATAAGAATGCAGCCACTCCTTCGGCGAGCGCCATTTGCGCCAGACGGGGATGGCGTGCCGCATGAATACCTTGCGCGTATAGGGAATCCGGCTCAGGACCAAGGCATCGTAGGATCCCGACGGTCGCTGGCGAAACGAGACGCAAGGCACAGCCACATGCTCCATGTGCCCCCCGCCGGCGACGCGCAAATGCCAGTCCCAATCCTGGTCGGCGAGCAAGCTCTCATCGAAATAACCGTAAGCGTCGCGCACCTCGATACGCGCCATAGTGGCTCCGATCTGAGGGAAATAACCGTCCAGCATCATCTTCAGATGATCGCCGTCGGAACGGATATCATCGGGGATGGGGGGCGCGATCGGCCGCAGATCAGGATCGGTCATCACCACCTGGCCGAAGACCGCTTCGATTTCTGGATGGCGATCGAAGATTTGCAAATGCGGCCGTATATGTTGCTCGGTCCACACGTCATCGTCGTCCAGGAAGGCCAGGAACTCCCCCGTGGCTGCCCGCATCGCCGCGTTGCGTGCGGCGCCGGCGCCCGCCGCCGTCACGATAAGATGCCGCGCTCCGTGGGCCTGCGTCACCTTATTGGTCGCCTCGTGGTTAGAGCCGTTGTCGCCAACGAGGATCTCGAACCTCAGATCCGGGCCCTCAAGCGCGCGAATACTCGCCAATGCATGGTTTAGGAACTGAGGACGGTCCCGGGTCGGGACGATGACTGAAACGATGCGCGCCATAGTCACGCCCACTCCTCCCACTGATCGAAGACGCCCGACAGGGCCGCCGAAAATACCCGCATATTGTCGAAGCGTGTGATGAAGGTCCGCGCGATGGTGCCAGCCGAGCGTGTCTCCTCGGCCTGTGCGTAGACCAGATCATAACCTGCTGCCTTGGCCTCACTCATGGCGACTGGCGTCCAGTTGGCCGACTGGCCGTGGGGGATTGCGAATGACGTCGGTGCAAAGCCAAGCCGGGCCTCAATCGTAGCGCGCGAGCGCTCCAGTTCTTCGCGGGCGGCGGGGCCGTCCAACTGTCCGAAATCGGGATGTGTGGCGGAGTGGCTGCCGATTTCGGCGCCATCTGCAGCCAAGCGTTCCAGATCGCGCCAGCCCAGAACTTCGTCGGTGGTCCAGGGTGAGATGCCTTCGCTCCAGTCGGTGACCACGAAGAGGCTCCAAGGCGCTGCGAAATCCTTCAGGATCGGCACAGCTTCGGTCATCACGCTACGCAGGCCGTCGTCGAAGGTGATGGCAAGGTCCATCGGGCCGCCCCCCGTCCGCGCAATTTCCGAGGCTGGGACGAACCGGTATCCCTGCGCCGTGGCCCACTCCAGCTGGCGGCGGAACAGCTTCGGCGGCACGTCGTTATGGTTCATCAGCGGCTGGCCGACCGAGTGGTAGGCAAGAATCCGGCCTCCCGAACGGCGCACGCGACGGCCAAGGACGGACATGCCTGCACGTTCAAGGACCATGCGCGGGCCGACCAGATGGCGCCTTTCGACACCGAATGCGCGGACAGCCCGCTTCAGAAGCTTCGGTGCTCGCGCAAGCGTACCCACTTTCGCCCTCTGTTTTTCAGTATCGAACAGCAAGCCTCATACTAGCTGTGATGTCCGGCGCGCCAACGCCGCCATATTGAGCCCGGCGCGCGCATCGGCCTTATCCTTTCGAAGGAGACGCTCATCCAAACCGGCGGCCACTTCAGGCGATGGTGGTAACGCAGTAAGGTGGCGAGGGATCGTTTGGTCTCGGTCCAGGCGTCGCAGACGGCCGACGATGTGCCAAACCCTGTTTTTGAACCTCACATCCGGCTGCCGTCCCTCAGGCGACTCACGGACCGAGGCAGCCATTCGGGCAGCAGGTTGCGCACTGCGTCGCGAGACCCGTCAAAGGTCCTGCTACGCGCCAGGCGCTGCCAGACCCGGAGCCGTTCCGGCAGTGTCATCAGGCGTAGGGAACGCTTAAGGATCGCCTCAACGCTATCGAGCTCGCCAAACACCGCGTTGAGCAGAATGTCGGGATAACCGTCATAGAACTCCTCGTCCGCGGGCGCTCCCGTATCGTGCAGCGGCGTGACTGACGGGACCGCCAGGGCTCTGGAATAGAGCGCCTCCAGGCTTTCGAACCAATTCGGCGTGGTATGCAGCCGCTTGACGTTTGCCGCCGTCTCATCACCCCGTCGACGTAAGGCCTCAGGGTCGGCGAGCCAGTCCGCCAGGATACGGTTATAGTCCGCCATCGAGGTGGCGAAGCCAATGGTCGGTGCCAGCCCCGGCATGTCGGTGCTCATGACATTGGCATCGGACGGATAGGGAAACAGCGTCACGCAGGGCGCGCCCAGCCCGCCCGCTTCCAGCATCGAGGTAATCGACACGAAGGGGTGGGAGTCGAGATAGATGTCGGCCGCCTCGAAGGCGAGTGACGGATCCGGTGTCTCCGGCCGCCCCATGATCCGCCCGCCAGTCGCCAATATGGCGTCTTGCCAGTCAGCCGGCTCCCCTGGGCCAACGACCAACAACCGCGCATCGGGATGCGCCAGGAGCGTCTCGACATGCATGTCGGCGAACGAGACTCCGCCCATCGTGCGGTATTTTACGCCGCGGGCCACGGAAACCAGAAGCGAGCCATCTGCCGAAAGGCCGAGCTTCTGACGCGCCTCAGCCCGGTTGTACTTGCGCAGCGGTGGATCGATCTGAATCGGCAGGATGACGTGGCGCTCCGCCGGTATTCCACGCCGCTCCACCACCAACCTCTCACCAGAGACGCGTGAACTTGCGATTAGGTCACACACGGAGAGGCCGACCCAGAAGGCGTGGTCGGCGTGGTTGACCAGCACCACGGGCGGTCGATTGCGCTCGTCGGCGAAGGCTATGACCGGCGTCGTCTCCTCGTTGCTGACGTGCAGGACGACCAGATCGAAATCCAGCGACAACTTCCGGAGCGCCGCGGCCCATTCTACCGGCCCGCCGCGCGTCGCGCCGATCATGTGTATCTGGCCGCCGCGAGCCTCCACGGCCTGGCGCACCGACAGTGGCGTCGGCCCGGGATGGCGCAACAGGGCTAGAGAGTGATGACGCTCCTCGTCGGCGACGATCCAGCGGCGCATCATCCGCGTCAGGCCGCCGACCTCGTTCAGGACGGTGGCCACGTGCAGCACGCGGCCGATCTTCGTCCGCGTCGGTCGCGCAGCTTCGAGCTTCGCGGGGAGCGTCCGTCGCGCGATCTCGATCAGTATTTGCTCGAGCGGTTCGGAGCGATAGAAGCCGCAGTGCCGCTTGCGCGCAAGCGTGACCGCCGCCTCCACATAGGCTGCGGCGGAGTTAAGATCGCCAGCCTCAAGGCAGCGCTCAGCCTCACGTCGAAGGGCTTGAAACTCTTCGTAGTTGTGACGCATGCGCGCCACCTCTGCGGCGGACAGTTCCGTTTCCGATCCTATCGTCTCCGCCATCCTTCCCTCGGTCGCCCGATCACGTTGCCCGAGTGGCCACAGCTTGCCAAGCGACAAGGCAGGTTACATAAAACCATGACCGACCGACAGACGGCCGTAAGGGGGAAGCGATGCCGATTTCGGACAGTGTGGTGCTGCGGGGGGAGGTCGTCATCCACCACCCCGATCTGGTGAACCTTTACGGCTGTGAGGTCGGCAATGGCTCGCGCATCGGCGCCTTCGTCGAGATCCAGAAGAATTCCTACATCGGCGAGCGCTGCAAGATCTCGTCACACACCTTCATCTGCGAGGGCGTGACGATCGAGGACGAGGTTTTCATCGGCCACGGCGTGATGTTCACCAATGACCGCCTTCCCCGAGCCACCAACCTGGACGGGAGCGCCCAAAGCGAAGCGGACTGGAAGGTCGAGCCGACCCTGGTCAGGAAGGGCGCCTCCATTGGCTCCAACGTTACCATCACCCCGGGGGTGACCATTGGCGAGCGGGCCCTGATCGGCGCCGGCGCCGTCGTCACCCGTGACATCCCCGACTTTGCCATCGCTACCGGCGTGCCCGCCCGCGTGGTCGGAGATGCTAGGACCACAAAGGCTGGCTGACTCCCTTCATCGGTCTTGTTTCGTACGCCGAGCTGCAATCTTTGGCGTAATTAAAGATATCGTTTGAGGTAGTTCCAGCACCTGCCCTCGCCTGGCCGGATGACCCTGGTGTGGTCCTGATGACCCAACGGCCAACGTGACTTCGCGGCTTCAAACCAACAATTTGAAGAGGTCGAGATGGCTTGAAGAGGTCGAGATGGCACGACATTTGACGATCAGCGGGCGCTTCACCTCTCAGCCAACGACCGGCATTCAACAAGACCTCCAGGACTCCAATGAGCGGAGCTGGGGCGAGAGCCAGCCCAAAATCATCAATATCGGCATCATCGGTTACGGCTACTGGGGCCCGAACCTCCTGCGCAACTTCATGGAGCTTCCCGACGCCCGGGTCCGGATAGTCGCCGACCTCGACCCCAAGAAGCGCGAGTTGGTGGAGCGCCGCTATCCGGGTGTTCAGACCACCAGCGACGTCCAGGCTCTGCTCCAGGATCCCGAGATCGACGCGATCGCGGTGGCGACGCCGGTCAACAGCCACTTCGAACTGGGCATGTCGGCGCTGAAGGCCGGCAAGCATCTCTGGCTCGAAAAGCCGATGACCGAAACCTCGCTGCAGGCCAGGATGCTGGTCAACGAAGCCGACAAGCGCGGATTGACCCTGATTGTCGATCACACCTTCATCTATACCGGCGCAGTCCGGAAAATGCGCGAGATCGTTGCCGCCGGCGACCTCGGCCAAATTTATTATTACGACGCCACCCGGGTGAATCTCGGCCTCTTCCAGAAGGACGTGAATGTTATCTCCGACCTGGCAGTCCATGACTTTGCGATCATCGACCATCTGTTCGAAGAGCATCCGACCGCGGTTTCGGCCAGCGGCATCAACCATTTCCCCGGCACCCCGGAGAATCTGGCCTACATCTCGCTGTTTTACGACTCCGGCATGATTGCGCACATCAATGTGAGCTGGCTGGCTCCGGTGAAGGTGCGCAATATCCTGGTTGGTGGCTCCAACAAGATGATCACTTACGACGATCTCGAGCCTTCCGAGAAGGTCAAGGTCTACGACAAGGGTGTCTCCTTCACCGATGATCCGGCCAAGATCCATGAAATGCGCGTCGGCTACCGGACAGGTGACATGTGGGCGCCCAAGCTCGACTCCGCCGAGGCCCTGCGCATCGCCGGTCAGGAGTGGATCGACTGCATCATCGAAAAGAAGGTTCCGACCGCCGATGGCCAGCTTGGCCTACGCGTGGTGGAAATCATCGAAGCAGCTACCAGCTCCATGCGCGGGCGCGGCGAAACAATTCACCTGCGACGCAAGGGGGCCGCGTAACGTGATCCCATTCGTCGATCTGAAAACCCAGTACGCCTCGATCAAGCCCGAGGTCGATGCCGCCATTCAGCGAACCCTGGACACCTGCCTTTTCACCCTGGGGACCGAAGTCGCGGAATTCGAAAAGGAATTCGCCACCTATTCCGAGGCAGCCTTCGGCGTGGGCGTCAACACAGGCACCAGCGCCCTGCATCTAGGCTTGCTGTCCGCCGGAATTGGGCCGGGCGACGAGGTGATCACCTCCCCCTTCACCTTCGTGGCGACGGTGGCGGCCATTTACTACACGGGTGCGACCCCGGTTCTCGTCGATATCGATCCTGCGACCTACACCATCGACCCGGCCCGGATCGAAGCCGCGATCACGCCGGCCACCAAGGCGATCATCCCCATCCACCTGTATGGCCAGCCGGCCGACATGGATCCGATCCTGGCCATCGCCCGGAAACACGGCCTCATGGTTTTGGAAGATGCCTGCCAGGCGCACGGTGCCGAATACAAGGGCAAGCGCGTTGGCGCCATCGGCGACATGGCGGCTTTCAGTTTCTATCCCGGAAAGAACCTCGGCGCCTATGGCGAAGGCGGGATGCTGACCACCGACAACGCCGGACACAACCGCGCCGTCCGCATGCTGCGCGACTGGGGTGCCGAGCGGAGGTACCATCACGAACTCAAGGGCTATAACTACCGTCTGGAAGGCCTTCAGGGCTCCGTGCTGCGCGTAAAGCTCAGATATCTCGACCTGTGGACCGAACGGCGCCGTGCAATGGCTGCCCGGTATGATGCCATGTTCGCCGGCACGGGCCTGCCGACCCCCTTTGTTCGCGATGATGTGCGTCATGTCTACCACATCTATGCCGTCCGCACGCCCGACCGCGCCCGCTGGCAGGAGGCGCTGACTGCTCAGGGGATCCAGTCGAGCATCCACTATCCCATTCCGGTGCACCTGCTGCCCGCCTACGCCGACCTCGGCTACAGGCAGGGCCAGTTCCCGCATGCGGAAAAGGCCGCTGCCGAGGTTCTGTCCCTGCCGATGTTCCCTGAACTCACCGAGCAGCAGCAGGACATGGTCGTGGCCGCGGTGACGAAATTGCAAGCAAGTGTTTGACGAGCCGGGTGTTGCGTAACCTGAAACAGGCCTGAAAGGGCCATCTCCAACCGATAACAGGGGAACACGATGAAACTTGAGGGCTCTCGCATCCTGGTGACCGGCGGCTGCGGTCTGATCGGCTCGACCACCATCGACCTGCTGCTGAAGGATCACGCACCCGAAAAGATCGTGATCCTCGACAACCTTGTCCGGGGCAGCCTAGACAACGTCAAAGACGCCCTGCAAGACCCGCGCGTCGAACTCGTCGAAGGCGACATTCGCGATGTGGCGGCTGTTCACAAGGCCACCGACGGGATGGACGCCGTCATCCATATGGCAACCCTAAGGGTCATCGCCTGCGCCGCCGAACCTCGCGAAGCCCTCGGCGTCATGTGCGACGGCAGTTACAACGTCATCGAGGCCGCACAGGCCAAGGGCGTGAAGAAGATCTGCGCGGCCTCGTCAGCCTCGGTCTACGGCCTGGCTGACCGCTTCCCGACCGAAGAGAGCCACCACCCGTATAACAATCGCACCTGGTACGGCGCCAGCAAGGTCATGCTGGAGGGGCTGTTGCGCTCCTTCAACGATATGTACGGCCTGCCCTACGTGGCCCTGCGCTATTTCAACGTATACGGCCCGCGCATGGACGTTCACGGTAAGTATACCGAGGTTCTGATCCGTTGGATGGAGCGCATCGCCGCCGGTCAGCCGCCGCTGATCCTCGGCGACGGGTCCACGACCATGGACTTCGTCTATATCGAGGACGTCGCGCGCGCCAACATCCTCTCCCTCCTGTCGGATGTGGAGGACGACGTGTTCAACGTTGCCAGCGGCGTCGAGACCAGCCTGAACGATCTGGCCACCTCGCTCCTGCGGGTTATGGGATCCGACCTTCAGCCGGAGTACGGACCGGAGCGCAAGGTGAACCCCGTGTCGCGGCGCCTGGCTGACACGTCCAAGGCAGAGAAGACGCTGGGCTTCAAGGCGACTGTCGATCTCGACGAAGGCCTCGCCCGTCTGGTCGAATGGTGGCGCGCCAATCGCGAGCTGGTTACCGAAGGGCCCGCTCGGGCGGCAGCGTAACTCCTTTTGATTGGCTTCGCACTCCTCCTACGCGCCGTCCGTCCCTTCATCGAACAGCCGCTTTTGAACGATGCCGCTTATCTGAAGTCGAATTTTGGCCGTGTGGAAGGGCAGCTCATCGCACTTGGACCGCCAGGAGGCTCACACGTGCTACCTGCGCCTGCTCGACCGCCGTTGACTCAGGCCTCTCTTGGATTGCACGCCGCGAGCAGCATCGATCGTGTAACGAGAGCTATACCGACGGAACTGCGCCATCGTGTCATTAAAGTCTTCTTGTCGAAACGTCTGGGCTTGGGCGCCTGCGCACCGGTGGGTGAAACACGCCGGCTAGATTGTCACACAAAGTAGATGTGAGGTCGCCGGTGATGCGGAGAGATCTCGACCCGGGCCTCGACTGAGAAGACGTCACGCAACAAGTCCTGCGTCAACACCTCATCGGGCGTTCCCGATGCAACGATCTTGCCGGCCTCCATCACAACCAATCGGTCACAGAACATCGACGCATGGTTCAGATCGTGAAGCGCAATGATGCTGGTAATCGGCAGGCTCGATACGAGGCGCATCAAGCCTATCTGATGGTGGATATCGAGATGATTGGTCGGCTCGTCGAGGATGAGTTCCCGGGGCGATTGGGCGAGTGCGCGGGCCAGCTGCGTGCGCTGCTTTTCGCCCCCCGAAAGGCTTTGCCAGCGGTCGTTTCGCTTCGCCGCCATTCCGGTCTGCTCGAGAGCGTCATTCACGGCTGCGTCGTCGGCGGGTGTCCACCCTGAAAACATGGATCGGTGCGGAAAGCGGCCCAGTTTGACGACATCGATCACGAGCAGGTTGGAGTTGGTCGCGGCATGCTGCTCGATAAAGGCCACGCGCTGAGCGATCGGCCGGCGCCCGATAGTCCTGATATCCTCCCCGTCCAGCATGATCTGCCCCGACTGCGGACGTTTCAAGCCAGCCAGCAACCGCAGCAGCGAGGTCTTGCCCGAACCGTTCGGCCCCAAAAGGCCAAGCGTCTTTCCTGGTTCGGCCACCAAGGAGATACCGTCGATCACGGTCTTCGAACCGATTTTCCAGACCAGATTCTCGGCTTTGATGCTCATGACACGCGCTGGTAACGGTAGAGGATCAAGCAAAAGAACGGCACGCCGACCAATGCGGTGACAACGCCGATTGGCAGCACCTGCTGGGGGATCAGCGCGCGCGAGGCGATATCTGCCAGCACCATGAAAATGGCGCCGGTAAATGCGCAGGCAGGCAGCAGCCGCACATGCAGCGGGCCGACAAGGAAACGCGCCGCATGGGGCACGACAAGACCGACGAATCCGATCGTTCCGACCATGCTGACAATCGTCGCGGTCATCATCGCAGTCAGGGCAAACAGCGCGAGCTTTGCGCGTCCGACGTTGATGCCGAGCGAGGCAGCAGTTTCATCGCCGAAGGCAAAAGCATCCAGCATTCGGGCATGGAGAAGGCAGGCGATCAAGCCAAACCCCACAACGACCGAAACCAGAGCGAATTCCGGCCAGCGCACGCCGCCGAAACTGCCGAGCAGCCAGAACATCACGTCACGCGCCTGCTGCGCATTGCCTGCAGTGGTGACGATGTAGGAGGTTGCTGCGTTGAACAGCTGTGATGCGGCGACCCCCGCAAGAATGGTCCGGTCCGGCCCGCCCCGCGCCCCGTTCGAAAGCAGCGCTACAAAGCAGAAAGCCGCAAACGCCCCGGCAAATGCGCCAGCCGAGAGCGATATGGTCCCGGCACCCAGCCCCAGAATGACAACCGCGACCGTCCCTGTGGAGGCTCCGGCCGAAATACCGAGCACATAAGGTTCCGCCAGTGGATTGCGCAGCAACGACTGCAGAATCGCTCCCGAGAGAGCCAGGCCCGCTCCGCAAAAGACCGCAACCAGCGCCCGGCTGAGCCGATAATCCCAGATCACCGTCTCGTGGATCCGATTCAGCTCGATGGCGGTCCATCCCATCCGGTTCGTAACGGCGGAAAAAGTCGTCGCCAGCGGGATTGGGAGATCGCCAATCCCGACACTGATGCCAACGACAAGCGCGATGCCTGTAATAGCGACAAGGAGCAATCCGCCCAAAAGAAGGAATTGCCCGAAAGCCCTGCGCGCCCCACCCGTGTCGGCTGTGACGGTCACCTGAGACCTAGCGCCTTCAATTGATCGGCAACCTGTTCCGCACCGTAGATCGTGCGGACGGTCGGGTTCATGGCCTGGCCGTCCATGATCACGATCGCGTTGTTCTTGACCGCGGAGAGCTGACTGACGGCCGCGTCCGTCTTCAAAAACTTGATCTTTGCTTCCGGTTTGTCGAGATCCCAGCGGTTGCGGTCAACCCTCGCAACGACAATCACATCGGGATTGGTCGCAATGATGCTCTCCCAGCCCAGCATCGGCGATTCAGCCTCGGACGTGATGGCGTTCGTTCCGCCAAGAACGTCGGCGATGAAGCCGGACGCACTGTTCTTGCCCCCGAGATAGGCATCGGAAGATGGCGACGGGCTGGAGAACCAGAATACGTAAGACAGCTTCCTTTCACTCTTGGGCGCATCGGCGCGCAGAGCAGCCTCACGTCTCTTCAAATCGTCAATCAATGCCTGGCCTCGGTCCCTGACGTCAAAAATCTGCGCCAGCTCATCGATTTCCTGAAAGAGAGTGTCCATGTTCCAAAGCTGGGAACGATCACCGTAACCGAACTTGTCCTTGGCCGCCCCTGCGCTGACGCACGTGCTGGGCGAGAGATAGGTGGGCACCGCGACATTATCGAAGTCCTCACGCTTGGCGACCTTGCTCGAGGGGCCGATCAGGCTCGGCAAGGCAGCCGCCACGAAATCCGGATTTTGAGCGAGGATGGCTTCGAAGGTCGGGAATTCGACAGTCAGGAGTTTGACCTTGGCATTGGCCTCGGCAAGCTGCGGCAACACCTTGTTCGGCCAGAAGGCGGTACCCGCCATTTTGTCTTCCAAGCCGAGCAGCAGCAGGATTTCCGCGCTGTTCTGGCCCAGCCCAATTGCGCGCTCCGGTGCCTTGGCGAAGGTCACCTCCGCCCCGCAGTTTTGGAGCGTAAGCGGATACTTGGTAGAGGCGTATGCCAAATTCGTCGCAAGGCCAAGCATCGCGCACAGTCCTGCAAAGGCCAAAATTCTCTTCACGGCTCTGCTCCGTCTTCTACGCCAGCTGATCTCTTGAGATGGCCAAACGGGCCGCGATCCTAAAAACATGGATCGCGGCAACAAACAAGAGCGCAACAATCACCTTTTAGAATTGCAAAATGCCGCGGAAATTATGTGGCTTTGATCCGCGCCGACCTCAACAGCACCGTGCGCGCCAAGTGGCTCCAGACGATGGATCGCCTTCAATCGCGCGCAGAAACGTGAGCCAGATGAATAGGCGAGACGATTGCTCTTGTGGGACGTGCCCTTGGCCCACCCTCTCGGCTCATCATCTCCCTCCTTTAAAAAAAGGCGCGGATACTCACGAACAACGAAGGCCGCCTGGAGGCGGCCTTCGTAAACTTCGAACACTATCTTACTTGGTGTTCTTTTTCGCTGCCGCCCTCGTGAACTCCATATCGGACGCCATCAGTTCTTCCTTGCTCACCTTCTTGGCAGTGACCGAAACCTGGCCGAGGAGATAATCCACGACTTTCTCCTCGAACAGTTGCGCACGCAGCGCATTCGACGCTTGCGGGTTGGAGCGATAGAAGTTCAAGACTTGTTGTTGCTGATAGGCTGGGAAGCGGCCTATCTGCTGAAGGACACCGCGTTGCAGTTCCTGGTCAGTCACAGAGATGTTGGCCTTCCTTCCGATCTCGACAAGGATCAAGCCCACGCGTATGCGCTGCTCGGCCAGGCGGGCATATTCGAGGCGCGCTTTCTCCTCGGTCGTGCCGACATCGGCGAAGGTACGGCCTGCCGCCTGGAGTTCGCGGATGGCTTGCGCCCAGATGTTGTTGAACTCAGTTTCGACCAGTTTAAAAGGCACCTCGAACCGATATGAAGCCTCGATCTGTTCGAGCAGCTGCCGCTTTTCCTTCTGGCGCGTCACCGAGCCGAACTGGTTCTCGACACGATCCCGCACAACCTCCCGCAGGCGCGCCAGTGAATCCAACCCAAGGCTCTTTGCTATCTCATCGTTGAGCACCAGTTTGCCGGGTTTTGCCACTTCCTTGACCGCTACGTCAAAGGTCACTTTCTTGCCCGCAAGATAGGCGACTTGATAGGTCTTCGGGAAAGTAACGGTGACCTTCTTCTGATCGCCTGCCTTGGTGCCGATCAACTGATTCTCGAATTCGGGGATGGAACCCTTGGAACCCAGCACCACGGCTTGCTTGGCAGCAGCGCTGAGGGCAGCCTGGCTCACCTTTCCAGCATATTCGAACGTGATCCGGTCCCCTTTGGCAGCCTTTCCCTGCTTCGGCTCATAGGAGCGGACCGCTTCCGCGATATGCTTTACCTGCTCGTTGATCTCAGAATCGGGCACCTCATAGACCGGGCGTATCACCTTGATCTTGGCGAAATCCTTGATTTCAATCGCAGGAATAGCTTCAACCTTCTCCTGGTTCGGCTTGGTGCCAATGGCAACGCCGTTGTTGGAAGCTCTCTTAGCCGGGTTGCCATCTGCATAGGCGAGCAAGCCGTTCCCGGCCGCATTGACGGCATTGGCAGCAGGAGTGCAGACCATGCCGGCAATCGCGACAGTTGATCCATTGCCGCCGCCGACAACGCCATTTGGAGCAACCTGGTTGGCGGTGCCAGCGATGTTGGCGGACAAGCCATTCAAGCCCCCGCCGACGCCGCCAGCCATCGTGTTGGCAGACAGCCCGGCGATGCCACTGCCGCCGACAATCCCGTGGGGGACGTTGCCAGCCATGCCGGCAGGAGCACCGCCTGATCCAAGTCTGCCGACAGCGCTACCTGGAACGACACCGTTTGCACTTCCAGTCATGTTCGCAGGCAGACCATTCAGGTCTGTGCCATTGCCGCCAGGAGTGCCGGCAGTGGTGTTGGCAGAGGGCGTTGCGGCGTTGCTGGTTTCCGATGTACCGGTTGTTCCGTTGGGAGCACCGACGATACCATTTGCGGCAGTCGTGTTGACGCCAGATCCATTGCCGTTGGGGAGATTGCCGGCCATACCGGCAGGCACGTTGCGCGATCCAACGTTGCCGCTGGCAGCATCGTTAGGGGCAACACCGCTCAAGTTGCCAGCCGGATTGGCAGGCAGACCATTCGAGCCCGCCCCGTCGCCGCCAGTGGTCCCGTTGGGAGAACCAGCGGTCGTGTTAGCGGATAACCGACCAGCAGCGTCGTTGGGATCATCACCAGCTTGAACGCTGTCCAGATAGGCAAGCAGGCCGCTGAGACGGTTTTCTGATGTGTCAACCGTCCTGCCAGGAGTGCCAGCGAGCGTGCCGGCGGGCAACCTATTGGCGCCATTACTGCCGGCAGCACCCTTTGGAGCGTTGCCAGCCACGCCGGCGGGCGCACCGCCCGATCCGACATTGCCGCCACCTGCTGCACCGTTGGGAGCGACACCGGTCGAGGCGCCGGCCGTGTTGGGGGGCAGACCATTCGGCCCAGAACCGTTTCCAACAGGCATCCCGGTCGGCGCAGCAGGGGGCGCCTTCGCAGTCGTCGTGTCGGCAGGCAATCCACCGGCACCGTTGCCGCCAGCTGCCCCGCCGGGAATGCTGCCAGCCACGCCGAGAGGCCTACTGCTGTCCGCGCCGTTGGGAACGGTCGAGTTGCCAGTCGTGTTCGCAGGCAGCCCCTT
This sequence comes from Terribium retamae, assembly GCF_022347545.1. Classification (GTDB taxonomy): domain Bacteria; phylum Pseudomonadota; class Alphaproteobacteria; order Rhizobiales; family Rhizobiaceae; genus Mesorhizobium; species Mesorhizobium retamae. Next base: position 1,037 of record NZ_JAKREW010000036.1, on the reverse strand, counting down.
CGAAACGGTGCCGTTACCGCTAGCCGGACTGGTGGCTGTATCAGCGGTGTCTTTAGCAGACAGCCAAACGGCAGCGTCGTTGGGATTTTCACCAGCTTGAATGGCGTTCAGATAGGCAAGCAGGCCACTCAGGCGGTTATCCGCTCCGCCAGGAGCACCGGAGGTAATGTCGGCAGATAGCCCACCGGTGCCATTGCCTCCCGCAGTCCCGTTGAGGGTGTTGGTAGACGCACCACCCGATCCAGCGTTGCTGCCGACGGCACTTCCGTTCGGAACGTTGGTAGCCACAGGCGCACCACTCGATCCGCCACCGCCGACAGCACCGCTAGGAGCAACACCGGTTGCATTGCCATTTAGGTTTGCGGACGCGCCATTTGAGCCAGAGCCGTTGCTGCTCGCTGTTCCGTTCGGGGCGGCTGCGTCGGCAGATGATCCACCGGCACCATTACCGCCAGCCGTTCCGTTGGGAGCGGTCATGTCAGCAGACTGTCTACCGGTGCCGTTGCCGCCGACAGTGCCGCTGGGAGCAACACCGGTTGCATTGCCAGCGGTGTTCGCAGCCAAGCCGTTCGGGCCGTTGCTGCCGGCTGTTCCGTTGGGAGCGCTCGCGTCGGCAGACAGCCCACCAGTGCCATTGCCGCCAGCAGTGCCGTTGGGAGCAACACCGGTTGCATTGCCAGCGGTGTTCGCAGCCAGGCCGTTCGGGCCGTTGCCGCCAGCCGTTCCGTTGGGAGCGCTCGCGTCGGCAGACAGCCCACCGGTGCCATTGCTTCCGGCTGCACCGTTGGGTGCAACACCGGTTGCATTGCCAGCAATGTTCGCAGCCAGGCCGTTCGGGCCGTTGCCGCCAGCCGTTCCGTTGGGAGCGCTCGCGTCGGCAGACAGCCCGCCGGTGCCATTGCCGCCGACAGTGCCGTTGGGTGCAACACCGGTTGCATTGCCAGCAATGTTCGCAGCCAAGCCGTTCGGGCCGTTGCCGCCAGCCGTTCCGTTGGGAGCGCTCGCGTCGGCAGACAGCCCGCCGGTGCCATTGCCGC
>NZ_JAKREW010000035.1 GCF_022347545.1 Terribium retamae | reverse complement strand
CCCCCCCCACCCCCCCCCCCCCCCCCCCCCGCGGGGGGCGGTTTATAAAAAACACCCCCCCCCGGCCCCCCCCCGCCCCCCCCCGGCCGGCCCCCCCCCCCCCCCCCCCGGCCCCGTTTTTTCAATCTCAAAAGTTGCTAGCGAATACGATCGAGGATCGAGACATAATTGGCGACCGCCGCGCCGCCCATGTTGAAGATGCCGCCGAGCTTTGCATCCTTCACCTGGATGCCACCGGCTTCGCCGGCGAGTTGCATGGCGGTCAACACATGCATCGAGACCCCGGTGGCGCCGATTGGATGGCCCTTGGCCTTGAGGCCGCCGGAAGGATTGACCGGCAGCTTGCCGTCCTTGGCGGTGTAGCCTTCGAGCGCCAGCTTTGCGCCTTCGCCCGGCTTGGCGAGGCCCATCGCTTCGTATTCGATCAGTTCGGCAATGGTGAAGCAGTCATGCGTCTCCACGAAGGATAGATCGCCAAGCGTAACGCCGGCCTTCTTGAGCGCGCGCTCCCAAGCCTGTTCGCAGCCTTCAAAGGCAAGGATGTCGCGCTTCGACATCGGCAGGAAATCCTGGACATGCTCGTTGGCCCGGAAGGTGATGGCGCGCCGCATCCTGAGCGCGGTGTCGGTATCGGCGAGTACCAGGGCAGCGGCACCGTCGGAAACCAGAGAGCAATCGGTGCGCTTCAGCGGCCCGGCGACGAACGGGTTCTTTTCGCTTTCCTGGCGACAGAAGTCGAAGCCGAAATCCTTGCGCATCTGCGCATAAGGATTGTCGACGCCGTTCTTGTGGTTCTTGGCGGCGATCATGGCCAGCGCATCGGACTGGTCGCCGTAGCGCTGGAAATAGGCCTGGGCGATCTTGCCGAAGACGCCGGCGAAACCGGCAGGCGTGTCGCCGTCTTCCGGCAGATATGAAGCCTTGAGAAGGTTCTTGCCGATTTCGGGACCGGGTGTGGTGGTCATCTGTTCGGCACCAACCACCAGGACGACACGGGCGGCATTGGCATCGATGGCACGAATGCCTTGACGAACAGCCGCCGAACCGGTCGCGCAGGCATTCTCCACACGAGTGGCCGGCTTGAAACGCAACCGGTCGTCCGCCTGCAACACGAGGCTGGCAGTGAAATCCTGAGCTGAAAAGCCGGCATTGAAATGACCAAGCACGATCTCGTCGACGTCATCGGGTCCGATGCCGGCGTGCTCGAGCGCCTCCGCGGCGACCTTGGTGATCATGCCTTCGAGGGTCTCGCCCTCCAGCTTGCCGAAGCGCGAATGCGCCCAACCAACGATGCTTGCCGTCATGGGAGTTCTCCAAATAGGCCTTACCTTTCCTAGCACATTAGGCTTGGGGCGGTAACTGTTCAATCCTGAACATATAGGCCAGTCGCCAAGAGTTGCGAACATCTTGGTGGAAAAGAGCTCTTCCTCGGCGTCCCACGTCGCAACCGCGAAATTGCATGGCGGGATTTTTATTGATTGACGAGTCAATAAAAAATAACTTGCCTCCCGGGAGAGTTTGACAATGCCGAAAATTGGAATGGAACCGCTGCGTCGCAAGGCGCTGATCGACGCCACGATCTCAGCGATCGGCGAGCGTGGATCGCTCAACGTCACCATGTCGGAGATCGCCGACCGCGCCGGGGTGTCCTCGGCCCTTGCCCATCACTATTTCGGGCCGAAGGAAGAACTGTTGCTCGCCACGATGCGCCACCTCCTGGCCGATCTTGGTGCCGATGCGATTGCAGCCTTGAACAGGGCCGCCACCCCGCGCGAACGCCTTTCCGCGATCGTTGGCGTGAATTTCAACGCCGGCCAGTTCCGCGAAGAAACCGTGCATGCCTGGCTTGCCTTCTATGTCGAAGCGCAGAATTCGCTCCCGCTGAGGCGGCTGCTGCGCGTTTATGCGCGCCGGCTGCATTCCAACCTGATGAGCGGGCTTCTGCCATTGGTTCCTCGCGAGGAGGCCGCACGCATGGCCGAAGCCATCGCTGCCATGATCGACGGCCTCTACATCCGCCGCGCGCTGCGCGACGGCTTGCCCAATCCACTCAGCGCCGGCGCGCTGGTGGAGGATTACATCGACGCCAAGCTGGCACAGGTTCAATGACCCCGAACATCCTGATCATAATGGTCGACCAACTCGCCGGAACATTGTTCCCGGATGGGCCGGCGGATTTCCTGCACGCACCGAACCTGAAGGCGCTCGCAGCACGCTCCGCGCGCTTCCGCAACAACTACACCGCCTCGCCGCTGTGTGCGCCCGGACGTGCCGCCTTCATGAGCGGGCAGCTGCCGTCGCGCAATGGCGTCTACGACAACGCCGCCGAGTTCCCCTCCTCGATCCCGACCTTCGCACACCATCTGCGCGCGGCCGGCTACCACACCGTGCTTTCCGGCAAGATGCATTTCGTCGGACCGGACCAATTGCACGGCTTCGAGGAGCGGCTGACCACAGACATCTATCCTGCCGACTTCGGCTGGACGCCGGATTACCGCAAGCCTGGCGAGCGCATCGACTGGTGGTACCACAATCTCGGTTCGGTCACCGGCGCGGGCGTCGCCGAAATCACCAATCAGATGGAATATGACGACGAAGTCGCCTTTCATGCTCAACAGAAACTCTACGACTTCGCCCGGACCTCGGATGATCCGGAGCGCCGCCCCTGGTGCCTGACGGTATCCTTCACCCACCCGCACGATCCTTACGTCGCGCGACGCCAATATTGGGACCTTTATGAAGACTGCCCGGCGCTCGAACCGGAAACCGGCTTCATTCCGTACGAAAAACAAGACCCGCATTCGCAGCGGCTCTACAAGGCCAGCGACTACGACAGCTTCTCGATCACGCCCGAACACGTCCGTCGCGCCCGGCAGGGTTACTTCGCCAACATCTCATATCTCGACGACAAGGTTGGCGAGCTGCTTTCGGTGCTCGAACGCACCCGCATGGCGGACGATACCATTGTGGTCTTCGCGTCCGATCATGGCGACATGCTGGGCGAACGCGGCCTGTGGTTCAAGATGTGCTTCTATGAGGGTTCGGCCCGCGTACCACTGATGATTGCCGGCAAGGATATTCGTCCAGCCGGCATCGAAACACCGGTTTCGAACCTCGATCTCTGCCCGACGCTGTGCGACCTCGCCGGCATCGACATCAGCGCCATCCTCCCCTGGACTGACGGACAGTCGCTGGTGCGGCTGATCGAGGGCGGGGACCGAAGCGAGCCGGTGCTGATGGAATATGCCGCCGAAGGCTCCTACGCGCCGATGGTGGCAATCCGCGAGGGCCGTTACAAATTCGTGCATTGCGAGATCGACCCGCCGCAGTTGTTCGATCTGCATGAGGATCCCCACGAGCGCATCAATCTGGCGGCCGACCCCCAGCATGCAGCAGTCGCGTCGGCACTCATGGAAAAGGTGCGACTGCGCTGGGACATGCAGGCGTTCGACGCAGCTGTTCGCGAAAGCCAGGCACGACGCTGGGTGGTGTATCCGGCGCTGCGCAACGGCGCCTACTACCCGTGGGAGTTCCAACCGCTGCAGAAGGCATCCGAGCGCTACATGCGCAACCACATGAACCTCGACACGCTCGAAGCGGACAAGCGCTTTCCGAGGGGTGAATAATGCTTGAAGCGGATTTCGTCATCATCGGCTCCGGCTCTGCCGGCTCAGCCATGGCTTACCGCCTGTCGGAGGACGGCAAACATTCGGTGATCGTCATCGAATATGGCGGTTCCGACGCCGGCCCGCTCATCCAAATGCCGTCGGCGCTCTCCATCCCGCTCAACATGCCTCTCTATGACTGGGGTTTCGCTTCTGAACCGGAGCCGCATCTCGGCGGGCGTATCCTCGCCACGCCGCGCGGCAAGGTGATCGGCGGCTCTTCTTCCATCAACGGCATGGTCTATGTGCGCGGCCACGCCCGCGACTTCGATCACTGGGCCGAACAGGGAGCGACCGGCTGGAGCTTCGCGGACGTGCTGCCTTACTTCAAACGCATGGAAGACAGCCATGGCGGCGAGGATGGATGGCGCGGCAAGGGCGGCCCGCTGCATGTGCAGCGCGGCGCCCGCACGAACCCGCTCTACGCCGCCTTCATCGAGGCAGGGCGCCAGGCAGGTTTCGAACTGACCGACGACTACAACGGCGCCAAGCAAGAAGGTTTTGGGCCGATGGAGCAGACCATCCGCAACGGCCAGCGCTGGTCAGCGGCGAACGCCTATCTGAAGCCCGCGCTGAAACGGCAAAATGTGAGTCTCGTCAAAGGTTTCGCGCGGCGTGTGATCATCGAGAATCAACGTGCCGTCGGCGTTGAGATCGAAGCTCGCAAACAGATTCAGGTCGTTAAAGCACGGCGTGAGGTGATCGTTGCAGCATCCTCCATCAACTCGCCCAAGCTGCTGATGCTGTCCGGTATCGGTCCCGCCAAACATCTGGCGGATCACGGCATCCCGGTCGTCGCCGACCGGCCCGGAGTCGGCCAGAACCTACAGGATCACATGGAGCTCTACATCCAGCAGGAAGCGACCCAGCCGATCACGCTGAACGCGATCCTAAACCCTTTCTCCAAAGCGTTGATCGGCGCGCGCTGGATGTTCTTCAAGAGTGGGCTCGGCGCCACCAATCACTTCGAAGCAGCGGCCTTCGTCCGCTCGGCGCCAGGCGTCGACTATCCCGACATTCAGTATCACTTCATCCCAGCGGCCGTGCGTTATGATGGCAAGGCCGTTGCGAAGTCGCACGGATTCCAGGCTCATGTCGGACCGATGCGGTCGAAGTCGCGCGGCTCGATCACCTTGCGCTCGCACGATCCGAACGCCAAGCCGATAATCCGCTTCAACTACATGTCGCATGCCGACGACTGGCGGGACTTCCGCCACTGTATCCGCCTCACCCGGGAGATCTTCGGACAAGCTGCCTTCGATCCGTTCCGCGGTCAGGAAATCTCACCTGGCAGCCATGTGCAGAGCGATGAGGAACTGGACGCCTTCATCCGCTCGCATGCCGAGAGCGCCTATCATCCCTGCGGCACCTGCCGTATTGGTCGCGCCGACGATCTGCATGCGGTGGTCGATCCTGAATGCCGGGTGATCGGCGTCGATGGCCTGCGCGTCGCCGATTCCTCGATTTTCCCGCGCGTCACCAACGGCAACCTCAACGCGCCATCGATCATGACGGGCGAGAAAGCGGCGGATCATATTCTTGGCCGCACCCCGCTTGCACCCTCGAACCAGGAACCCTGGATCAATCCGCGCTGGCAGGTCTCGGACAGATAGAGCATCATCAGCGTCCCGGCCCCAAGAATTCGGAGTATCCCATGCGCGCGCAGCCCAAGGCATCGCATTACATCAATGGCCGTTTCGTCGATGACGAACAGGGCGCGCCACTGCCGGTGATCTATCCGGCGACAGGCGAAACCATCGCCACGCTGCATTCGGCGACGCCCAACATCATCGAGCTTGCCGTCGAGGCGGCCCGTGCCGCGCAGCCCGCCTGGGCCAGGCTCAAGCCGGTGGAGCGCGGCCGCATCCTGCGACGCGCCGCTGACATTCTGCGTGCTCGAAACGCCGAGCTAGCCCGCCTCGAGACGCTGGACACCGGCAAGGCGATCCAGGAGACATTGGTGGCCGATCCCGCGTCTGCTGCGGATGCGCTGGAATATTTCGGCGGCGCGGTGGCCAGCTACACCGGAGATTACATCGATCTCGGCGGTCCCTTTGCCTATACGCGGCGTGAAGCGCTCGGCGTGTGCGTGGGCATCGGTGCCTGGAACTATCCGATTCAAGGCGCGGGCTGGAAATCGGCACCGGCGCTGGCCATGGGCAACGCGATGGTGTTCAAGCCGTCGGAGAACACGCCGCTCTCCGCCTTGGCGCTTGCCGAAATCTACACGGAAGCAGGCTTGCCGGACGGCCTTTTCAACGTCGTGCAGGGCTATGGTGACGTCGGCGGGGCGCTGGCCTCGCACGAGGTGGTCGCCAAGGTCTCGCTGACTGGTTCCGTGCCGACCGGCAAGAAGGTGCTGGCGCTGACCGGCTCCCTGATGAAACACGCCACGATGGAACTCGGCGGCAAGTCACCGCTGATCGTGTTCGACGATGCCGATCTCGAGAACGCCATCGGCGGAGCCATGCTCGGCAATTTCTATTCGACCGGCCAGGTCTGCTCCAACGGCACTCGCGTGTTCGTGCAGAAGGGCCTGCATGACCGTTTTGTCGAACGGCTGGCCGAACGCACCAAGGCCATCCGCATTGGCGATCCGCTCGATCCCGAGACGCAGATGGGGCCGCTGATCAACAAGGCGCAGCACGACAAGGTGATGTCCTATATCGGCATCGGCAAGGCCGAAGGCGCAACGCTGCACTACGGCGGCGGTGAACCGAAACTGCAAGGTTTCGAAAACGGCTTCTTCATCGAGCCGACCATCTTCACCAACGTCACCGACCAGATGCGCATCGCACGTGAAGAGATCTTCGGCCCGGTGATGAGCGTTCTTTCATTCTCTGAAGAAGATGAGGTGATCGACCGCGCCAACGACACCGAATTCGGCTTGTCTGCAGGCGTCTTCACCCGTGACCTGCCCCGCGCGCACCGTGTGATCGCGGAATTGCAGGCTGGCACCTGCTGGATCAACAATTACAACCTGTCGCCGGTCGAGATGCCGTTCGGCGGCTTCAAACAATCGGGTATCGGCCGCGAGAATTCGCTGGCGGCGCTGGCGCTATACTCGCAGGAAAAGTCGGTCTATGTCGAGACCGGCGACGTGGCGAGCCCCTATTAGGCAACCTTGCGAGGTGGCGTCCGGAAGCTGTCAGGCTCCAGCATGAGCAGCGTTCTCGTACCTCTGCCGAATAAGATTCCAACTCGAAAAAGCCATGCGCCGACAAAGCTGATGAAATGCGGGTACAGTGGCACCATTCCCGCTTGCAGGAATAGAAAGCGGCGGCTATAAGCCCGCCGTCTGGTCACGGAGTGTAGCGCAGCCTGGTAGCGCACATCGTTCGGGACGATGGGGTCGCAGGTTCAAATCCTGCCACTCCGACCAGCCTAATCCCTTCCCGATTTCTTGTTCTTCCCGCGACGGCAACGGCTTGCGCCCCAAATTGCGCGCGCAGTTTGCGTGCGGTCTATGGTGGTGCGTCGCACCATGTTGCTTACACCGGACATGCAGCGCACTTCCTTGCTTGCGACGCATCCCCTATCCATTTACGCTCCCCGACGAAGTCTGACATCGAGGGGACGACGGTGAGGCGGCGGGCATTGCTCCTGGCGGGGTTTACTCTGCTGATCAATCCACTACCCGTTGCAGGGGTTTCTCAGGCATTGGCGCAAATGGACTGGCTGACACCGGGACTCGAATCACAGCGCTACGACAACCTCAGGCGACACCCACAGCGGCGGCCGACTTATCGACAGCAACCACGCGGCCAGAAGCCAGCTATCTCGCTGCAGCGCATGCGGCAGCTGATGCGCCAGATCGAACCGGAATACCGCAGGCGCGTGCGCCTCTATGGCCAAGCCAGGGCAGACGAATGGCTGAAGCGAACCGCCTATCGCATTGGCGTCGAGGAGGGACGGCGAGCCAGGCGCAATTTGCAATGAGCTGCGGATGTCCGTCGCTATCGTTCGATATCTTGCTTGCCGCGCTGCGCCAGACCACTCCAACGGATAGCCGACTTCGATCACGTTGCGTTGCCGACGGTCACGAGATGATTGACTGCCCCCGTTCCGCCGCAATGGCCTTTCAGGGCATCAGGTAACGGCGGGATTTTATGGAGAGGACCTCTCGATGCGACTTCACACAACTATTGCCGCTATCCTCATGGCGGTCGCTTTGGCGGGCTGCCAAACCGAACAGCAGCAGCGCGCTGGCACGGGCGCATTGGTCGGTGGTGCCGGTGGCGCACTTGTCGGCCAGGCGATCGGCCGCGATACCAAGAGCACTCTGATCGGCGCGGGCGCAGGCGCCCTTTTGGGCGCGGCCGTTGGCAGCGCCACGACACCCGACCGCCGCGCGCGCCGCGGCGAGGAAATGTGCCGGTACCAGGATCGTTACGGCCGCGTCTACACCGCGCCCTGCGATGAGCGGTACTACAACGGCGACTATTAAGCCTCGGGCTCAGTTACGGCGAGAACGAGAAAGCCCCGGGTCCAGCAGGCTCCGGGGCTTTCTTGTGCATCCGCATTAAACGTTTTTGCGTCAGGCACTGGCCCTGAAGCGGGTCGAATCGATGGCTGCAGCCATCAATGTCTGCGTGTATTTCTCACGCGGGTGATCGAAGATCGCTTCTGTCTGGCCCTCCTCGACGATCTTGCCCTGCTTCATGACGATGATGTAGTCGGCCATCGCCCGCACGACCGCCAAATCGTGGCTGATAAACAGATAAGACAGGTCATGATCGGCTTGCAGCTTGCGCAGCAGCTCCACGATCTGCTTCTGCACGGAGCGGTCGAGCGCCGAAGTCGGTTCATCCAGCACCACCACTTTGGGCTTCAGGATCATGGCGCGTGCGATGGCAATGCGCTGGCGTTGGCCGCCGGAGAATTCGTGCGGATAACGATTGCGCATAACCGGATCGAGGCCGACCTCCTGCAAGGCCTCCATGGCGCGGCGGTCACGTTCCTTCGAAGACAATGAAGGTTCGTGCACCAACAGTCCCTCGGTGATGATCTGGCCGACGGTCATGCGTGGCGACAGCGAACCGAATGGATCCTGGAAAACCAGCTGCAGCTCGCGGCGCAGCGGTCGCATTGCCTGCTTGTCGGCAGCGGAGATATCGCTGTTCCCGAAGCGGATTTGCCCATCGCTCGGCAAGAGCCGCAGCAACGCACGTCCAAGCGTCGATTTTCCGGAACCGGATTCACCGACGATACCGATGGTCTGGTTGCGTTTGAGACGAATGGAGATGTCGTCGACAGCGCGCAGGATAACCGGATCGCCGGCGAGGAGACCGCCACCGATCTTGAAGGTCACTTCGACCTTGCGTCCCTCCAGGAGAATCGGCGCATCCGGCGGCGGCGGCGCCTTGCGGCCCGTTGGCTCGGCTGCCAGCAGCATCTTGGTGTAGGGATGCTGTGGGTTGGCGAAAAGTGCCGTCGCCTCGCCCTCCTCCACCACCTCGCCGGAGCGCATCACATAGACGCGGTCAGCAAAGCGCCGCACGATGCCGAGATCATGCGTGATGAAGACGATGGCCATGCCGAGCTTCTTCTGCAGTTCGGCCAACAACACGAGGATTTGCGCCTGGATGGTGACGTCCAGCGCGGTCGTCGGCTCGTCAGCGATCAGGACGTCCGGATCGTTGGCAAGCGCCATGGCAATCATGACGCGCTGGCGCTGCCCGCCCGACATCTCATGCGGATAGGATTTCAACCGCCGCTCGGGATCGGGGATGTGGACGAGCCGCAGCAGCTTCAACGCTTCTTCGCGTGCGGCGGCGGCACTCAAACCGCGATGACGCCGGATCGGCTCCATCAATTGGTTGCCGATCGTATAAAGTGGATCGAGCGAGGTCATCGGCTCCTGGAAGATCATGCTGATCTTGCGGCCACGGACCTTGTTCAGTTCGGACTTGCGCATGGTGAGCAGGTTCGAGCCCCGATAATCGACTGCGCCGGTCGCTTCGCCATTGGAGGCCAGCAACCCCATAGCGGCCATCATGGTCTGGCTTTTGCCGGAGCCCGATTCACCGACGACGGCGACGGTTTCGCCGGCTTTCACGTTGATGTTGATGCCCTTCACGGCCTCCACCGCACCATCGAGAGTGCGGAAGCGAACCTTGAGGTCGCGAACATCGAGAACGGTTTCTGCAGCAGCCATCTCAACGGTCCTTTGGATCGAGCGCGTCGCGCAGGCCGTCACCGACAAAGTTCAGCGCGAACAGCGTCGAGACAAGGAAGAAGGCGGGGAACAGAAGCAGCCAGTTGGCGGTGCCGATGTTCTTGGCGCCGGCGGAGATGAGCACACCCCAACTGGTCATCGGCTCCTGCACGCCCAAGCCCAGGAACGACAGGAAACTTTCCAGGATGATGACCTGTGGTACCAGCAACGTCATGTAGATGACGACCGGTCCGAGCAGATTGGGAATGACATGGCGCAACAGGATACCCCGCTGGCCAACTCCGAGCGCCTCAGCCGCCTGCACATATTCCTGCCGGCGGATGGATAGCGCCTGACCGCGGACGATGCGAGCCATGTCCAGCCACAGCACAGCACCAACGGCCAGGAACATCAGCACGAAGTTGCGTCCGAAGAACACCACCAGCATGATGACGAAGAAGATGAAGGGCAGCGAATAGAGCACATCCACGATGCGCATCATCACTTCATCGACCTTGCCACCGGCGAAACCGGCAGTGGCGCCGTAAAGCACCCCGATCACGACGGCGACAACACCGGCAAGCAGACCGATGGCCAGCGAGATGCGTCCTGCTACCAGTGTGCGGGACAACAGATCACGACCGATATTGTCGGTGCCGAAGAAGAAATAGGCTTGCCGCACCGTCGTGCCGATGACGAGTTCATTGCCTTCTGGAGACTTGCTCAGGATCTGCGCGCCATCGAACGTGTCAGAACGGTCAAGGTAGCGCAGATAGCGTTCATCGATCGGCTTGGACGACGTCAGGGTTATGGTGAGATTGCCGCCGTCCTGCTTCACGTCCTTGACGTCGACGCGCATGCGCCGGACCACATCGTCCAGCGCAGTCTTGATCATTTCCTCCTTCGGATAGGCGGAGAAACTCGGCGGGGTGCGCACATAATCGGAATAGATCGTCGTGTATTGGTGCGGCACGAACCAGGGTCCGACGATACAGACGAGGCCCATCAAGATGAGGTAGCAGAGGCTGATCATGGCCGCACGATTGGCTTTCAATCGTGCCCAGGCATCGCCCCAGAGCGAACGGCCCACGACGGTCGGAGGAACGGAGGTGGCTGCTATCTCAGTCATAGCGCACCCTCGGATCGACCACGGCGTACAGGATATCGACGATCAGATTGAAGAGGATGGTGAAGATGGCGATCACCACAACCGTGCCCATCACCAGCGTGTAGTCGCGGTTGAGTGCTGCATCGACGAAATAACGGCCAACGCCAGGGATCGAGAAAATGGTCTCGACCACGATGGAGCCCGTGAGCAGCGCCGCCGCTGCCGGGCCGGCATAGGAGACGATGGGCAGCAGTGCGCCGCGCAGGGCATGCTTCACAACCACCGACCAGTCTGAAAGGCCGAGCGCACGTGCCGTTCGGATGTGATGCGAGCGCAAGGATTCGATCATTGAACCGCGCATCAAGCGGGCCACGATGGCGATCTGCGGCAAGGCCAGCGTGAGCACCGGCCCGATCTTGTTGATGAGCGCGCCGTCGCCCCAGCCGCCGATCGGCAACAGTTTCCAGCTCAGTCCGAAGACAAGCTGGATCAACGGCGCGATGACGAAGGTCGGGATGGTAGAGCCGGCGGTTGCAACCGCGATGACGGCATAGTCGGCGCTCTTGTTCTGGTTGAGCGCGGCAACGACACCGAGGATGGATCCCAGGATCAGAGCCAGGATCAGAGCAGAAGCGCCGAGTTGAACCGAGATCGGCAGGCCCTTCCAGAACAGCTCACCGACGGTGAAATCCGGCAGATTGTAACTCGGTCCGAAACTACCGTGCAGCAGGTTGTTGAGATAGTTCAGATATTGTTTCCAGAGCGGATCATTGAGACCGAATTGAGCCTCAAGGTTGGCCTTGATGACGGGGCTCAGTCCGCGTTCCTGGTTGAAGGGGCCACCGGGTGCGACCCGGATCAGGAAGAACGCCAGCGTAACGATCACGAATAGCGTCGGGATGGCGGTCAAAAGCCGCCGGAAGACATAGATCAACATTGTCGCCAGACCTCACCAGCGAGAGAAACCGCCGCCTCCTGTCGGAGACGGCGGTACGCTCAGATTATTGGTCTTTGCTGATGAAGCGCGAGGGGTGCACGTCCATGACGTTGTCTTCGAAACCGTGCAACTTCGGCGAGACGATGTTGTGGAAGCTGTAATAGAGCAGAGGGATCTGACCAACCTCGTCGATCAGGACACGCTCGGCTTCACTGAGCAGCTTCATGCGCTCTTCGGGATTGCCGCCGGCGGCAGCGGCCTTGTTCATGGCTTCTTCAAATTTCGGGCTGTTGTAGCTCGAATAGTTGTTGCCGCTGTCCTTGCGGGTAATGCCGAGGAAGGTTTCCGGATCCTGATAGTCGGCGATCCAGGCGGCGCGGGCGACGTCGTAATCGCCCTTCTGCTCAAGGTAGCCGTAATGGGTCTTGGTGTCGGTGTTGAGCAGCGTCACCTCGATACCGAGCGGCTTGAGCTGCTCCTGGATGGCTACAGCAGTGTTCTTGTGGTTCTCCGAGGTATTGTAGCGGATTTCCATCTTCAACGGATTGCTCGGGCCGTAGCCGAGCTTTTCCAGGACCTTCTTGGCTTCGTCTTCGCGGTCAATCTGTGATTTCTCTGCGAACTTGGCCATCGCTGGCGTGTAGCCTTTGATGCCGGGAGGTACCATCGAATAACCGGGGAACATCGAATTGTTCCAGACCTTCTCAGCCAGGAAGTCGCGGTCGATAGCCTCGGAAATGGCGTTGCGCAGTTCGACATTGTCCCACGGCTTCTTGTCGGTCTTGATCGCGTAATAATAAGTGCCGAGATAAGGTGCGACGCGGATCTGATCGCCGAACTTCGCCTTGAGGTCAGGCAACTGCTCGGTCGGCAGATCATCGTAGCTGTCCATCTCGCCGGCTTCGAAGCGCTTCATTGCCGAGGAACGATCCTCGGTTGGAATGAAGTTGACGACATCGATCTTGACGTTGGCTGCATCGTGGAATTTCGGGTTCTTGACCATCTTGATGTGGTCGTTCGGCACCCATTCAGCCAGCGTGTAGGCACCGTTGGAAACCAGTTTGCCCGGCTTCACCCATTCCGCGCCGAGCTTTTCGATCGACGCCTTGTTAACTGGATAAGCCGCCTGGTGGGTCAGCATTTCCAGGAAATAGGGGGTCGGTGCGTTAAGCTTGACCTCAAGGGTCAGCGGATCGATCGCCTTGATCCCCATCTCTTCAGGCTTGGCCTTGCCCTTGTTGACGTCTTCAGCCTTGACCACCGGATACAGCATCGACGCATATTCCGCGCCGGTGGCTGGATCCTCGAGGCGGCGGAAAGCATAGACGAAATCATCCGCAGTTACCGGGCTGCCGTCCGACCAGACGGCATCCTTGCGCAGCTTGAAAGTATAGGTCTTGCCGTCATCGGAGATCGTCCAGCTCTCGGCAGCGCCCGGAATGAGGTCGGCCTTGGCGTCCTGCATCACAAGGCCTTCGAACAGATCGCGCAGGACATGCGCCTCATAGACCGTGGAAGTCTTGTGCGGGTCGACCGTTTCCGGTTCAGCGGCGCTGCCACGATTATAGACCACTTCGGCGAAGGCCGCCGAATGGAAGGCGCCGCTCGCCAAAGCGAGCGTGGTGGCGAACACAGTCGCCTTCAGCATGGTTTTCAGCATGGAATCAATTCTCCCTTTCTCATGCGAGCCGGCTCTCTTGGGGCTCGCGGGACGTTGACGCCCGCAGGCCGTTCACCGGCCTCTCCTGGGGCGAGCTGCGGTTCCCTCCCCGCAGCAGATGGGCAGACACTAACGCCGCGAATTTTTATTTCAACATGCGCGAAACCTTCCCCAACGTCACGCTCGCGCTATTGCTGTGCAGAGGCGCGGAAACATGAATAAAATCAATTATGTAACCTCTGACTAACCATTACCCCTCTTAACCTTGTACAAGCATCCGCATCGTTTGACACTTGCCTAAAATATTAATGCGCCATTAAGCAACCGCCGGTTACTTTCAAAAGTACTTTTGTAGGCTTTTCTTTTTTAGGCGGGAGAAAGCATGCATAGTATACGAGGAGGCTCAACTTTCATTTTCCATTCGACATTTTCGCGATGGAAAGATGAGAATAAGGGAACATCAGCGGTTGAATTTGCTTTGCTTGCACCGCTGTTTATCCTTTTTTTGCTCGGAATGGTTGCGTATGGCATATATTTCGGTGCTAGCCATTCCGTTCAACAGATCGCAGCGGATGCAGCTCGAACGGCGGTAGCAGGGCTCAACCAGACCGAGCGTCAGTCGCTCGTTACGACTTTTGTGGCCAACAACGCGGCCGGCTATCCGTTTGTCGACGCCACCAAACTCACGGTCGTCGCCAAGGATAGCACCGCTGACGGCAGCCAGTTCGTGGTCTCGGTCACCTACGACGCACGCAACCTGCCGATCTGGAACCTGTTGTCGGGGCTGCCTTTGCCGGGCACCAACATCGCACGTCAGTCCACCATTCGCGTCGGAGGCGTATGATGCACGTACCACCTGGTCTGCGTGATCTGGTTCATCGCTTTCTGCCGGACCGAAGCGCAAATTTCGCTGTCATGACGGCATTGTCCATGCCTGTCGTGCTTGCGTTGATGGCCGTCGCCGTCGACGAAGGCTCCCTCTACACCGAACGGCGCGCGACACAGTCGATTACGGATCTTGCAGCCATCGCGGCGGGCTCCAATCTAACCAATGCCAACCAGGCGGTGCTGAACACGTTGAATGATAATGGTCTGACCGGCGCAACGGTGGTTCAGTCGGGCACGGGCACCCCGACCCCCGGAAACCCGCTGGTGAGTGTCGTGCGAGGCCGGTACACGCCGACTTCGGCTGTCGGCCAGCGCTTCCAGGCCAATGCGCAACCTTATAACGCTGTCTCGGTGTCGGTGCGCAAGGTTGGCACGATGTACTTTGGCGGTGCCTTCATGAGTCCGCCGATCATCAGCAACAACGCCATCGCCTCGGTCACACCCCAGGCTGCGTTCTCCGTCGGCTCGCGGCTAGCCTCAGTAGACACCAGCAAGAGCCCCCTGCTCAATGCTGTGCTCGGCGGTCTTCTCGGCACCAATGTGGCGCTCAACGCAATGGATTACAATTCGCTGCTTAGCGCCGATGTGAACGTTCTGTCATTTTTGGACCAGCTCGCCATCAAGCTCAATCTTACCGGCGTAAGCTATTCCGACGTGCTGGCTTCCAAGGTCACGATCGGTCAGATCCTCAGCGCGTTGGCTGGCGTGCAGGGACTGGACTCGCGCAGCCAACTGGCCCTGCAAACCTTGGCGGCGGGCGCGACCAATGTGATCAAAATTCCGCTCAACGCGCTGGTCGATCTCGGCAATGTCGGGCGCCTTGGCTTGGGGCAACGACCTGCAGGCCTGACTGTCGATGCCGGCTTGTTCAACATGGTCTCTGCGGCAGCTGGCCTGGCCAACGGCAACAAGCAGATCGATCTTGGGGCGGCTGTGAACATTCCAGGCGTGCTGAAGATCAGCATCCTGCTCGCCGTTGGTGAACCACCTCAATCGTCCCCATGGTTCAGAGTGGGGCAGAAAGGGGATGTGGTGCGCACCGCCCAGACACGGCTGAAACTGGTCGTCGAGGTTATCCCAGCCTCCAGCCAACTGACACCGGGCGTTGACATCAAAAAGGATGAACAAGGCAAACCAGGGGTAATTAACTTACCCGTCAACGTTGAGCTGGCTTATGCCGAAGCCACACTCAGCGACATCAGCTGTTCGACCGGGTTACCAGCGAGTCGCGTCGTCACAATCGCCGCGCGTCCCGGCATCGCTGACCTGAAGATCGCACAGACCACAGGAACAAGTTTCGCCGACTTCACACAACCGCAAAGCTTCACCCCTGCCCCGGTTCTCAACGTCGTCATCGACCTGCTGTTGCTGCACCTCAATCTCGTGACGGTGAACGCCTATGCCGATATCGACATCGGCAATACGAGCACGACGAACCTGACATTCAACAACTCGGACATAAGTGCCAAAACGGCCAAAACCGTAAAAACGACGAACTATACCAACTCGGCAACAACCTCGCTTCTCAGCAATCTGCAATTGAGTGCAGCCGTTTTGGGGATAAAACTGGACCTCATCACGGATCTTCTGCTGAACACCATCCGCCCGGCACTGATCCCAGTCCTGCAGAAGATCACCACTCCGCTGGACAACACCATCGCATGGTTGCTTTCGTCCCTCGGCATCGGTCTCGGTGAAGCCGATGTCCGTGTTACCGGCGCGACCTGCGGACAATCGGTTCTCGTGCAGTGAACATTTTTGTTCGCTGCACTGGTTAAGAGGCGGAAGACTCCAAAGTCGTCCGCCCTTTACGATTAGCTCAACCGGGCAAGAAACGCCCCCAACGGTGGCAACTGCAATCCGCCCTCGCCGGCTGGAACCGGGAGTCCAGCGAAATCGAACACCTCGACGATTTCTTCCGATAGCGGCCAAACCGCACCCTCTTGCGCAAAGTTAAAAACGCACAGCAGCCTCTCGCCCTCTGCCTCGCGCAGAAATGCCAGCACATCGCCTTCCGCATCGAGGAAACGGATCGAGCCTGTCGCGAGCACCGGATGCTGCCGGCGCAAGGCCAACACAGCGCAATAGGCGGCAAGCACACTATCCTCTCGGCCGTTTTGAACATCGACTGCCCGTGCACGGTGCTCGTCCGGCACCGGGAGCCACGGCTTCGCGCTGGAAAAACCAGCGTTCTCGGCACCAGCTTCCCAGGGCATCGGCGTGCGGCAGCCATCACGCCCTTTGAAGCCCGGCCAAAAGCGGATGCCGTACGGATCACGCAAATCCTCGAAGGCAAGTTCGGCCTCGGGCAGTCCGAGTTCTTCGCCCTGGTAGAGACAGATCGAACCGCGCAGACACGCAAGCAACCCTATGGCGAATTTCGCCACCGCATCGGCGTCGCTCCCAGGCGATGTCCAACGGCTGACGTGACGAACCACGTCGTGATTGGAAAAAGCCCAGCAAGCCCAGCCCTGTGGTGCGGCGCTCTCAAACGCTTCGACGCAGCCGCGCACATGTGCCGCCGAGAAGGCCTGCCCCAGCAGGTCGAAGGTGTAACACATGTTGAGGCGGTCGTTTCCCGATGTATAGGCCGCCATTGTCTGCAGGGAGCGGCCTTCGTCGCCGACTTCACCGACCACGGCGCGATCGCCGAATTCGTCTATCAAGGTTCGGAAACGTTTCAGGAATTCAAGATTCTCCGGACGCGTCTTGTCGAACAGATGCTCCTGGAAAAGATAGGGATTGGTCTCGTTCAGCGTCCCCGCGAGGCTTGCCGACAATGGCGGGTTGGATCGCAGCCAGCGGTCGTGGACGTAGTAATTCACGGTATCGAGGCGAAAGCCGTCGACGCCACGCTCCAACCAGAACCGCACGCTTTCCAGAAGCGCCTCCTGCACCGTAGGATTGTGGAAGTTGAGATCCGGTTGGGCGGCGAGGAAATTGTGCATGTAGTATTGCCGCCGTGTGGCATCCCATTCCCAAGCCGGACCGCCGAAGACCGAGAGCCAGTTGTTCGGCGGCGAGCCGTCCGGCTTTGCCTCGGCCCAGACGTACCAATCCGCTTTTTCGTTGTCGCGGCTGGAACGGCTTTCCCGGAACCAGGCATGCTGATCGGACGTGTGCGACAGCACCTGATCGATGATCACCTTGAGCCCCAGCCGGTGCGCTTCGGCCAACAGCGCATCGAAATCCTCCAGCGAACCGAAGATAGGATCCACAGCCCGGTAATCGGAGACATCGTAGCCCATATCGGCCATAGGCGATTTGAAGAATGGCGAGAGCCAGACCGCGTCGACGCCGAGCCACGCGACATGGGCAAGCCGCGCCGTGATGCCCTTGAGGTCGCCGCTGCCGTCGCCAGTCGTATCCTGAAAGGAACGGGGATAGATCTGGTAGATGACGCAACCGCGCCACCATTCGTTTCCGGTCATCCGGCCTCTCCTTTATCTGCCCTGCGCTCGATCATGAAAGCCACCGCCCTGCCCTCCACCAGACGCCAGGCTTCGGCGGACGCATCCTGATCAAGAGCATCGAGCCAACGATAGCCGTCGCGGAGCGGCAACACGAATGTCGATGCGCGCCGGTCGCCATTGACCAGAACGGCGAGCCGGCCGGCATCTTCGCCCGCGCCGGCCAAAACCATCATCAATCGGCGTCGGACCGGATCATTCCAGGCAGCTTCATCCATCGGCAGGCCGGTTTCGGTCATCCAGGCGACATCGGGCAAACTCTTGTCATTGCGAGGCTGTCCGGTCAGGAATTCCGTGTCGCTCAACGCAATCAGGCTGCGGCGCAGAGCCGATAGCGCGGCGACATGGTCCTCCAGGGCAAGATCGCACTTTTCCCAATCCAGCCAGGTGAGCTCGTTGTCCTGTGCATAGGCATTGTTGTTGCCGTGCTGGCTGCGGCCGAACTCGTCGCCGGCAGTCAGCATGATCGTGCCGCGCGAGGCAAACAGGGTCGCAAGCAGCGCACGCTGATCGCCGGCACGTCCGGCAACGATACGAGGCTCCGCACTTTCGCCTTCGACACCGAGGTTCCATGACAGGTTCTCGTCATGGCCATCTCGGTTGGCTTCGCCATTCGCCTCGTTGTGCTTTTTCTCGTAACGCACGAGGTCGGCCAGCGTCATGCCATCGTGGGCCGCGATGAAATTAACGCTGCGGCTTTGCTTTTCTCCGATGAAAGCATCGGACGAGCCGGCCAAACGCGTCGCCAACCGTCCGACCATACCGCTGTCGCCGCGCCAGAACCGACGGACGTCGTCGCGATATTTGTCGTTCCATTCCAGAAAGGGCGAGCCAAATCGGCCGAGCTGATAGCCACCCGGGCCAATATCCCATGGCTCGGCGATCAGGATACGGTCCGAGAGGACCGGATCGCTGCGCATTGCAGCAAGCAGTTGCGCGTTTGCGTTGAAACCTTCGCCATCGCGTCCCAGCACGGGCGCAAGGTCGAAGCGGAAACCATCGACACCCGCATGGCTCACGAAATAACGCAAGCTTGCCAGGATCAGATCGCGCACCGCCGGATGGTCGCAGGCAAGCGTATTGCCGGTGCCGGTGTCATTGATCAACCGACCGTCCGGCTCATGACGATAGTAGGCGAGATTGTCCAGGCCACGCAGCGACAGCGTCGGACCGCGCTCGTCGCTCTCGCCGGTGTGGTTGAAGACCAGATCGAGGATCACGCCGATTCCCGCCTGGCGCAGGGCATTCGTCGTCGCCTGCAGGTCGGCCATGCCTCTCGGCGCCAGATGCGGGTCCAGCGCCATGAAGGTGACAGGGTTGTAGCCCCAGGCATTGGTCAGTCCAAGCGGAGGCAAATGGCGCTCATCGATCTTTGCCGTGACCGGCATCAACTCGACCGCGGAAACGCCGATTTTCTTCAGGTGATCGATGACGGCGGGATGGGCGAGCGCACGCAACGTGCCGCGATCCTCTTTCGGCACGTCCGGATGGCGCTTGGAGAAGGCTCGGACCGGCAACTCGTAGATCAGTCCCCCCGGTTGGAAGAGCGGCGGCGCTACCGACGGCGCCGTGGGCAAGGCCGTCACAATCGCTTTCGGCATCAACGGCGCCGTATCGCCACCCTCGCCGCGCCGCGCACCAAGCCTCGCATCATAGACATAAGGGCGATCGACCTCGACGGCATAGGGATCGACCAGCAATTTGTCCGGATCGAACCAAAGGCCGCGTGCAGGATCATAATCGCCATCAGCCCGGTAACCGTAGCGCATACCCACTCCGGCACCCTTCACATACAGCTGGAAAACATCCTTCTCCCCGGGCACCATGGGCAGGCGCTCGATCTCGTGGTCGGCAGCGTCGAAGAGGCAGAGTTCGATCTTGCTGGCTCGACTGGACCAGACCGCAAATTCAATGCCTGATTTGTCGGGCCGTGCTCCGAATGTAACGGGGGCCATGCGCTCCTGCGATGATTTCGATGTTGTCTGCGACTCTCCGGCAGGCAACAATAGCAAGCCTGCCAGATCGCGAAACCACAGGTTTCATCTCGCTTGCCTGTTGAATCCGCGGTTCGAATTCCAAACCAGCAACTGACGAGGAGGAAGTTGTGCCCCACACCATCCGCTTGCATCGTGTTCTGAAAGCTCCGCCCGCAAAGGTCTATCGTGCCTTCGTCGATGCTGACGCCTTGTGTCGTTGGCTGCCACCCTATGGCTTCCTGTGCAACGTCGAACATTTCGATGCCAAGGTTGGCGGCAGCTTCCGGATGGCGTTCAAGAACTACACGACCGGCCACGCGCACTCTTTCGGCGGAGAGTTTCTGGAACTCGAGCCAAACCGGAAGCTTGTCTACACCGATCGCTTCGACGATCCGAACCTGCCGGGAGAGATCAAGGTCACGGTCGAACTCACCGAAGTCTTCTGCGGCACCGACCTCAAGATCGTGCAGGTTGGCGTACCGGAAGCGATCCCTGAGGCTGGCTGCTATTTAGGCTGGCAGGAATCCCTGCTGCAGCTCGCCAATCTGGTCGAACCCAACATCCCCTGACAACAATCCGCCGTGGGAGCGAAGATGTCTCCTCCCACGGCGGGAAACTGCTCAGGTGATCACACTTGGCTCGTCGCGGCCGGTATGACGCTTGATTCCAGCTATTTCATCGGCCGCCGCGATGAGATCGGCCAGCGCCTCCTGTGTGTCGAGGCCATGCTTGGACTGATCCGGCTCGTAGCGCTCGATATAGACACGCAGCGTCGCGCCTGACGTGCCGGTTCCGGAGAGCCGCAATACCACGCGCGAGCCACCCTCGAACAGGATGCGGATGCCCTGCTTCTGGCTGACCGAACCGTCAACCGGATCGTGATAGGAAAAATCGTCGGCCGCAGCGATCTTCAAGCCGCGCACAGTCGTGCCCGCAAGCGAGTCGAGCTTGGCGCGCAGTTCATCGACCAGCGCATTGGCGCGGGCACTGTCGACCTCCTCATAGTCATGCCGCGAATAATAGTTGCGGCCATATTCAGCCCAGTGCTTTGTGACGATCTCCTTGGCGCCTTCTCCGCGCGCAGCCAGGATCGACAACCACAACAGAACGGCCCAGAGGCCGTCTTTCTCGCGCACATGGTTGGAGCCGGTGCCGGCACTTTCCTCACCGCAGATCGTAGCCATGCCGGCATCGAGCAGATTGCCGAAGAACTTCCAGCCGGTCGGCGTCTCATAAATACCGACGCCAAGCTTCTCAGCCACGCGGTCGGCTGCACCACTGGTCGGCATGGAGCGAGCGATGCCCTTGAGACCGTCCTTGTAGCCAGGCGCCAGATGCGCATTGGCTGCCAGCATAGCCACCGAATCCGACGGTGTGACGAAGATGCCTTTGCCGATGATCAGGTTGCGGTCGCCATCGCCGTCGGAGGCCGCGCCAAAGTCCGGCGCATCCGGTCCCATCATCTCGTCATAGAGATGTTTGGCATGAACCAGGTTCGGATCGGGGTGATGGCCGCCGAAGTCCGGCAACGGCTTGAAATTGCGGCAGGTGCCAGCGGCCGCGCCGAGCCGGTTTTCCAGGATTTCCTTGGCGTAAGGGCCGGTCACGGCGTGCATGGCATCGAAGCGCATGCGGAAACCGGATTTGAACAGTTTGCGCAGCGCGTCGAAGTCGAACAGCGCTTCCATCAACTCGGCATAGTCGGCAACGGGGTCGATCACCTCCACAATCATGTCGCCCGCCTTCACCGTACCGATCGTGTCCAGATCGATCGGCGTGATGTCGGCGATCTTGTATTCGGCGATTGCCCTGGTGCGGGCGTAGATCGCGTCGGTCAATTTCTCGGGCGCCGGGCCACCGTTCTCGGCATTGTATTTGATACCGAAGTCCTCGTGCGGGCCGCCGGGATTGTGCGAGGCTGACAGGATGATGCCGCCGAAGGCCTTGTATTTGCGAATAACGTTGGAGGCAGCCGGCGTCGACAGGATTCCCCCTTGTCCGACCATGACCTTGCCGAAGCCGTTGGCTGCGGCAATGGCAATCACTTTTTGCGCCACCTCGCGATTGTAGAAACGGCCGTCGCCCCCAAGCACCAGCGTCTTGCCCCGGAAGCCCTCCAGCGAGTCGAAAATCGACTGGACGAAATTCTCGACATAATTCTCCTGCTGAAACACCGGCACCTTCTTGCGCAGCCCGGAAGTCCCGGGCTTTTGATCGTCAAAGGGCTTGGTGGCGACGGTACGGATCATCGTTCAGGCAACCTTCCTTGCAAGCAGCGAGCGATAGAGCTCGACATATTTCCCGGCACTGCGGTCCCAGGACACATCAGCCTTCATGCCTTGCCGCTGGATCGAGGTCCAGTCGGCAGCGTTGCCGTGCGCCTGCATCAACCGATGAACGGCGTGGAGCAATGCGTCGCCGCTGTTGGCGGCGAACTGGAATCCTGTCGCCACCCCGGCAGCCACCGCCGCCTCGTTGGCGTCGATGATCGTGTCGGCCAGCCCGCCCGTGCGCGCAACCATCGGAACGCAGCCATAGCGCAAACCGTAAAGCTGGGTCAGGCCGCATGGCTCGAAACGAGAAGGAATGATGATGGCATCGCAGCCGCCCTGCATAAGGTGCGACAATGCCTCGTCATAGCCGATGACCGTACCGATGCGGCCGCGATGGCGAGCGGCGGCGGCCAGCAACGCACCTTCGAGACCCGGATCGCCTGAGCCCAGCACGGCAAGCCTGGCACCAGCCGCGACGATCCCATCAGCCATCGCGGCGAGAATATCGATCCCCTTTTGCCAGGTGAGGCGGCTGACCACGCAGATGATCGGGCTGTCGTCCTTGGCGAGGTTGAAGCGCTCTTCGACCGCGGCGCGGTTGGCCGCGCGCTTGGTCAAGGTTTCTGCCGAATAGGTCGACACCAGATGCTGGTCGGTAGCGGGATTCCAGATGTCGACATCGATGCCATTGACGATGCCATGGAGATCGCCCGCCCGCAGATTGATCAGCCCGTCCAGGCCCATGCCGAATTCCGGCACACGGATTTCCTGGGCATAGGTCGGACTGACAGTGGTGATCGCCCATGCGGCTTGCAGACCTGCCTTGAGATAGCCCACGCCGCCATAATATTCGACGCCGTCGAGGCTCATGGCTTCTGCCGGCAAGCCGAGCTCGCCAAAGATCCCGGCACCGAACTGACCCTGGAAGGCGAGATTGTGCACGGTGATGAGCGACGGTGTGCCAACTGCCTTGCCGTAGCGCATGTAAGCCAGCGTCATTGCCGCCTGCCAGTCATGCGCATGCACGATATCGGGCTTGTAGCCGGCGATGCTGCCGCCGGCGATGTCGCCGCCGACACGACTCAAGGCGGCGAAGCGGCGCCAATTGTCCGGCCAGTCGCGACCATTGCTGTCGCCGTAAGGGCCACCGACGCGATCGAAAAGATGCGGCGCGTCGAGCACCAAGAGATCGAGCCCCTCCACCTGCGCGGCCTGGACCGTGGCCTTGCCGCCATACAGCGCCTGATAGGTGGCCGCAGCCTTCTTTTTCTTGAGGGCCTCCATCACAACCGGATAGCCGGGCACGAGAGAGCGCATGGCCACCCCTTTGCCGGCCAGCGCGACGGGCAAGGCCCCGGCGACATCGGCCAACCCGCCGGTCTTGACCAGCGGGAAGATCTCCGGCGTGACGGACAGAACCTGCATGCGTTACGTTCCCAACCTGTCGATCATGTCCTGCGTTATCAGAACAATGCCCCGTTCCGAAACACGGAAGCGCTTGCGGTCGAGTTCCTGGTCTTCACCGACGATCAGCCCTTCAGGGATGTGCACGCCATGGTCGATGACGACATTGGTCAGTCGCGCATTGCGGCCGACATGGCAGTCCGGCAGCATGACGACGTGGTCGAGGCTGGAGTAGGAATTGATTCGTGCGCCGGTGAAGATCAGGCTGCGCTTCAAGGACGCGCCCGACACGATGCAGTCGCCCGACACCAGCGAGGAGACCGCCATGCCGCGCCGCCCCTCGTCGTCGTGCACGAACTTGGCCGGCGGCTTCAGCTCCGCATAAGTCCAGATCGGCCAGTCGCGATCGTAGAGATCGAGTTCGGGCGTGATATCGGTCAGATCGATATTGGCTTCCCAATAGGCGTCGATGGTTCCGACATCGCGCCAATAGGGACTGGCCTCCGCTGTCGAACGCACACAAGATTTGGCGAAACGGTGGGCCACGGCCTTTCCGTGCTGGACGATGTGGGGGATGATGTCCTTGCCGAAGTCGCGGCTGGACTCCGGCTCGGCGGCATCGCGGCGCAACTGCTCCATCAGGAACTTGGTCTTGAAGACGTAGATGCCCATCGAGGCCAGCGCGTAGTCCGGCTTGTCGGGGATGCCGGGCGGATCGGCCGGCTTCTCGATGAAGGAGATGATATTGTCCTTGGTGTCGACATGCATGACCCCGAAGCCGGTCGCTTCCATGCGCGGCACTTCGAGACAGCCCACGGTGACATCCGCGCCAGCATCGACGTGCTGGCGCAGCATCAGTTCGTAATCCATCTTGTAGATGTGGTCGCCAGCGAGGATCACCATGTATTCGGGCCCATAGGCCTCGATGATGTCGATGTTCTGATAGACCGCGTCGGCGGTGCCTTCGTACCACTGCGTTTCCGAGACGCGCTGGCTAGCGGGCAGGATATCGAAACTCTCGTTTCGTTCGGGCCTGAGGAAGTTCCAGCCGCGCTGCAGATGACGGATCAGGGAGTGCGCCTTGTATTGGGTGGCCACACCCAGGCGGCGGATACCGGAGTTCAGGGCGTTTGAAAGCGCGAAGTCGATGATACGGGTCTTGCCACCGAAATAGACCGCAGGTTTCGCGCGCCTGTCGGTCAATTCCTTGAGGCGACTACCGCGTCCGCCGGCCAATACATAAGCCATCGCATCGCGTGCCAGCGGTTGCGACCGTTTGAAATCCGCCATTATCAACCTCCCTGCTTTGCCCTTGAGACCGCAGCTTTCCTCGTTCGCGACCCCGTACCCGAATTTGTCCGCCCGTCGACCTTCCTGCCTTTGGTCGCGGGCACGAATTCCAGCATAAGCGTCGCCAATGGCGGCAACACCATCAGCGCCGCCGCGCGATCGCCTTCAGCATGCGCTTCCACGGCGCCGCCATTGCCCTTGCCGGACCCGCCATAAGAAGCGGCGTCGGTATTCATGATCTCGCGCCAGGTGCCTGCCTCCGGCAAGGGAACGCGGTAATTCTCGCGCGGAACCGGCGTGAAATTCGAAAGGACGGCAACCGGATTGACGCCCGGCGCCTTGCGCAGCCAGGCAAACACCGAATTCTCGGCGTCATCGACAATCAGCCACTCAAACCCCTCCGGCTCGCAATCACGCGCATGCAGCGCCGGCTTCTCGCGATATAGATGGTTCAAATCGCGCACGACGTCGCGCACGCCGCGATGCGGAGCGTGTTGCAGCATGTCCCAGTCGAGCGCGCGGGCCTCGCTCCATTCTCGGCGCTGCGCGAATTCCTGTCCCATGAACAGCAGCTTTTTGCCGGGGTAGCCCCACATGAACGCGTAGTACGCGCGCAGCGTTGCGAATTTCTGCCAATCATCGCCGGCCATCTTGCCGATCAGGGTCGACTTTCCGTGCACCACCTCGTCATGCGAGAGCGGCAGCACGAAATTTTCGGTGAAGGCATACATCAGCCCGAAGGTGATCTGGTTGTGATGGTGCTTGCGGAAGATCGGCTCGCGGGCGAGGTATTCCAGCGTGTCGTTCATGAAACCCATGTTCCACTTGAAGCCGAAACCCAGCCCGCCCTCATGCACCGGATGTGAAACCTTGGGCCAGGAGGTGGATTCCTCAGCAATCGTCATGACGCCGGGATGACTCCCATAGAGCTCCTTGTTCATGCGCTGCAGGAAGGCGACGGCCTCGAGGTTCTCGCGCCCGCCCTTTTCGTTCGGGATCCACTCGCCGGCCTTGCGTGAGTAGTCGAGGTAGAGCATCGAAGCGACGGCATCCACGCGCAGCCCGTCGACATGGTATTTTTCGGCCCAGTAAAGCGCGTTGTTGACGAGGAAGGACAACACCTCGCGCCGGCCAAAATTGTAGATCAGCGTGTTCCAGTCGGGCTGATAGCCCTTGCGTGGGTCGGCATGCTCGTAAAGGGCGGTGCCATCGAACTTGGCGAGGCCGAACTCGTCGGTCGGGAAATGCGCCGGCACCCAGTCGAGGATAACGCCGATGCCGGCCCTATGAGCGCCGTCGACGAACCGCGCGAAACCTTCCGTGTCACCGAAGCGAGCGGTCGGGGCATAGAGGCCGGTGGTCTGATAGCCCCAGGACGGGTCGTAGGGATGCTCCGAGATCGGCAGCAGTTCGATGTGCGTGAAACCGATGTCGATCACATATGGGATTAGCCGCTCCGCCAACTCGTCCCAGGTCAGAAAGCTATCGTCCTCATTGCGCTGCCACGAGCCGGCGTGAACCTCGTAGATCGAAATGGGCTGGCGGCGCGCCTCCGCCTCGCGCCAGAATTTGCGATGAACGGCATCACCCCATTTGTGCGCTGAGGGAGCCGCCGTCACCGAGGCAGTGGCGGGGCGTAGTTCCGAGCGGAAAGCGAAGGGGTCTGCCTTGAGCGGCAGGCGAACGCCTTTTGCCCCGACGATCTCGTATTTGTAGGGCCGCCCCTCGCCGAGGTCGGGAATGAATATCTCCCAAATGCCGCTATCCTGCCGCAGACGCATCGGATGGCGACGGCCATCCCATGCGTTGAAATCGCCGACGATGGAGACCCGTTTTGCATTTGGCGCCCAGACGGCGAAATGCACGCCACCCACCCCCTCATGGTCGATGAGATGCGCACCCAGCTTGTCGAACAGGCGAAGATGCGAGCCTTCCGCCATGTAGTAATCGTCGATCGGCCCGAGGACTGGCCCGAAGGAATAGGGATCTGTGATCCACCACTCGCCACCTGCATTGCGTGCCTGGTATTTGACTGGCTGACGTTTGCTGACTCCGATCGGCCCTTCGAAGAAGCCGGCCTCGCCGCGGCGGGAAAGTTCGCCGATCCCCTTGCCGGCCAGCGTGTGAACGACGACCGTCTCGGCATCGGGAGTGAAACACCGCGCGACGAATCCTTTTCCAGCTTCCTGGACACCCAGGACAGAGAAGGGATTGCCATGCGTACCCGCCACGATCGCCTTGACGTCGGCAGTGGAAGCCGCCCAGTCAGCATTGTCGCTCGTCGCGGTCTCGCGCGGCTTTTTCGTCAAGCGGCACCCCTCCCTGGGTCCACGGCCACGGTCATGGCCTCATGCAATCACATCACACAGGCACGTTCCAGATTTCTTTCGCATATTGGCGGATCGTGCGATCCGATGAGAACCAGCCCATACGAGCAACATTGCGAATGGCCCGAGCGTTCCAGTCGGCGCTGTCATTCCAGACTGCGTCCACCTCGCGCTGCTTGGCAGCGTAGGCATCGAAATCAGCGGCAACCATGAACCAGTCGCTGTCATAAAGACCATTCATCAGATCGCGATAGCGATCCGGATCATGCGGGGAGAACACACCTGACGAGATCGCTGAAATAGCCTGCGCCAATTCCGGCGAGCCTTCGATGACGGCCCGCGGCTGGTAGCCGTTGCGACGACGTTCGGCGACCTCGTCGGCTTTCAGGCCGAAGATGAAGATGTTGTTGTCTCCGACATGCTCCTTCATCTCGACATTGGCGCCGTCGAGCGTACCGATGGTCAGCGCGCCGTTCAGTCCGAACTTCATGTTGCCTGTGCCCGACGCTTCCATGCCGGCAGTCGAGATCTGCTCCGACAGGTCAGCAGCCGGCATCATGATCTCGGCAAGGCTGACATTGTAATTGGGCACGAACACGACCTTCAGCAGTCCGCGCACGGCGGGGTCGCCATTGATGACCTTGGCGACGTCATTGGCCAGTTTTATGATCAGCTTGGCATTGTGATAGCTGGGGGCTGCCTTGCCGCCGAAGAACTTCACGCGGGGCGTCCAGTCCTTCTCCGGATGCGAGCGGATCTGGTCGTAGAGCGCCACAGCTTCCAGGATATTGAGCAATTGGCGCTTGTATTCGTGGATCCGTTTGATCTGGATATCGAAGAGCGCCGACGGATCGAGCCGAATGCCCAGCCGGTCAGCGACCAGCTTGGCGAGCCGCACCTTGTTGGCGCGTTTTACGGCTGCGAACTTCTTGCGGAATGCCGCATCGTCCGCGAAACGATCCAGGTCTCTGATGGCCTCGATGTCGTCGAGGAAACGGCCGCCGATGGCTTCGCGTGTCAGCGCCGTCAGACCGGTATTGCACTGGATCAGCCAACGCCGCGGCGTGATGCCGTTGGTCTTGTTGTTGATGCGGTCCGGATAAAGTTGGTGCAGGTCGGCAAACACCGTCTGCTTCATCAGTTCGGTATGCAGTGCCGATACGCCGTTGATCGAATGCGAACCGACGAAGGCGAGATTGCCCATGCGCACGCGGCGGTCGCCATTTTCCTGAATCAACGAAATGGCAGCGATCTGGTCGCCTGAAAAGCGACCTGTCGAGCGCGCTTCCTGCAACACTTCGGCATTGATGGCGTAGACGATCTGCATGTGCCGCGGCAGCAACCGCTCGAACAGCGGCACTGGCCAGCTTTCCAGCGCCTCCGGCAGCAGCGTGTGGTTGGTGTAGGCGAAGGTTCGCTTGGTGATGTCCCAGGCCTTGGCAAAATCCATGCCGTGGACGTCCATCAGCAGCCGCATCAGTTCCGGCACAGCAACGGCCGGATGGGTGTCGTTGAGATGAATGGCGGCCTTGTCCGGCAAGGAGTCCAGCTCGCCATACTGGCTGAGATGACGCTGCAGGATGTCCTGCAACGAAGCCGTCGAGAAGAAATATTCCTGCCGCAGCCGCAATTCCTGGCCGGCTTTGTGCGAGTCTGCGGGATAGAGCACGCGTGACAGCGCGTCGGCTTTGTTGCTTTCAGCCAGCGCACCGATGTGATCGCCTGCGTTGAACTTGTCGAGCAGGATCGGGTCGACAGGCATGCCGGACCAGAGCCGCAGCGTGTTGACCCGCTTGGCCTTCCACCCGACCACCGGCGTGTCGTAGGCAACCGCGAGCACATGCTCCATCGGCTTCCAGACATGCCGTTCAAGCCGTCCGTCCCTGGCGGTGACGGATTCCACCGATCCGCCGAAACCGACTTCGAAGGAACGCTCGCGACGCTCGAACTCCCATGAGTTGCCGTGATCGAGCCAGGTTTCGGGCAGCTCCACCTGCCAGCCGTCGTGGATCTCCTGGCGGAACATGCCGTTGGCGTAGCGGATGCCATAGCCATGGGCCGGCACATCGACAGTCGCCATCGATTCCATGAAGCAGGCAGCGAGCCGGCCCAGGCCACCATTGCCGAGGGCTGCATCCGGCTCCAACGTCGCGATCTCGTCAAGGTCGACACCCAACGAAGACAGCGCCTGACGCATCGGCTCCATAATGTCGAGATTGGAGAAGGCGTCTCGCATCAGTCGGCCAATCAGGAATTCAAGCGATAGGTAATAGACCCGCTTTTCCTGCTGTTCGTAAGTCTCCTTGGTGGCGCTGATCCAATGGTCGATCACACGATCGCGCACCACTTTGATGGAAGCGGTCAGCCAGTCGTAAGGGGTCGCGACACTAACGTCCTTGCCGACTCGATATTTGAGAGCCATCAGCACTTCGGACGCAAGCGTCTGCGGGTCGGGGTGATCGAGATCAGGCAGCGAAGCACTAGGCGTCTTGGTGCGGGTCATCTTGCCTCTCGCGCGACCGGAGATCGGAGCTCATCCGTCTCCCCGTAAACCGAATTTGCCTTTCAAAAAGCATGCATAGCAGGGCCTTCCAGCCCAGACCAGATAAGGGACCAGAATTTTTCAATCGATTTAGTCTTGCTAATATTTCGCATTGCACCCAGAGTTTATCGCAACGCACTCCGGGTGCAATCGCCAGATCACGCAGCGATCGCGGCTGCTTCCGGCGGGGCCTTTGCCCCGGTCATGAACGCGACTGCATCCGACATCGAATATTCCTTCGGATTGATGACAGTGAGACGTCGGCCGAGCCGGTGAATATGGATGCGGTCCGCCACCTCAAAAACATGCGGCATGTTGTGAGAGATGAGCACGATCGGTAGCCCGCGCCGCTTCACATCGAGGATCAGTTCCAGCACACGGCGGCTTTCCTTGACACCAAGGGCAGCAGTCGGCTCGTCCATGATGACGACGCGGCTGCCGAAAGCCGCGGCACGTGCCACAGCCACGCCCTGGCGCTGACCACCCGACAGTGTCTCGACCGCCTGGCCAATGTTCTGGATGGTCATGAGGCCAAGTTCAGTGAGCTTTTCGCGTGCCCGCTTTTCCATTGCCGCGCGGTCGAGCATGCGGAACCACGAGCCGAGGATTCCCGGCTTGCGAATTTCTCGGCCGAGAAACATGTTGTCGGCGATCGAGAGCGCTGGCGACAGGGCGAGATTCTGGTACACGGTTTCAATGCCGGCGGCGCGCGCCTCCATTGGAGACTTGAACTGCACCGGCTTGCCCTCCAGGAGGATCTCGCCGTCGTCCGGCGTAACAGCACCGGAGATCGCCTTGATCAGCGACGATTTTCCGGCACCGTTGTCGCCGATGACCGCAAGGATCTCGCCTGGATAGAGGTCGAAATCGGCGCTGTTCAGTGCTGTGACGCGGCCGTAGCGCTTGACCAGTCCGCGTGCGGTGAGAATGGGTTCCGTGGTCATCCTGCAACCTTCCTGATCCATTGGTCGATGGCGACGGCGCTGATGATCAGCACGCCAATCAACAGATAGGTCCATTGCGGGTCCGTGCCGATAAGGCGCAGCCCGAGCGAGAAAACACCGACGATCAGCGCCCCGAAAAGCATGCCGAGGATCGATCCGCGTCCACCGAACAGCGAGATGCCGCCAATCACCACCGCTGTGATGGATTCGATATTGGCGAATTGGCCGGCGGTCGGTGAAACGGAACCGATACGGCCGATGAGCAACCAGCCGCCGAGTGCACAGATCAGGCCCGACAGAACATAGACCGATAGCAGCATACGGGTGACGCGCACGCCTGACAGCTCAGCAGCATCCGGATCGTCGCCGATCGCGTAGACATGACGTCCCCAGGCAGTGTGGTTCAAGACGTACCAGAGAATGGCCACCAGCAGCACCATGGCGACGACGCCATAAGTGAAGACCGCATTGCCCATGCGGAAATTGTTGCCGAAGAATTGCAGGATCGGTGCCTGCGTCTCAATATCTTGCGCGCGAATGGTCTCGTTGGCCGAATAAAGGAAGTTCGAGGCCAGAACGATCTGCCACATGCCGAGTGTGACGATGAAAGGCGGTAGCTTCATGTAGGCGACGAGCGCGCCGTTGATCCAGCCGCACAGCGCGCCGACGGCGAAGCCGCACAGGATCGCAATAGAAGGCGGCAGGCCATAGCGGAAGGCGAATTGGCCCATCACCACCGATGACAGCACCATGATGGCGCCGACCGAAAGATCGATGCCCGCAGTCAGGATAACGAGCGTTTGCGCAGCGCCGATGACACCGGTGATGGCGACCTGCTGCAGGATCAGCGTCATCGAGAAGGCGGAGAAGAATTTGCCGCCGATGATCAGACCAAATACCAGCACTGATGCCACCAGCACGATCAATGGCACGGCGGCGGGATTGGAATGCAGGAAATGCTGTATCTTTTCCAGGGTCGACCGTGTGTGCGTGTCGAAGTCCGCCACAGCTGTGTCGGCTCCAGTCAGCACTTTTTCGAATTCCTGCGGTCGCCTGGCATCCGCCGAAGCGTCGGTCATGTCGGCTCCTCCTGATCGGGGACTGGCGTCCCGTCATACAGCTAGAGTGATGATGCCTCGCCGGCGCGCCAATGCCCCCTCTCCGGCCGGAAGACCGCCGGAAGAGAGGGTGCTCCGCCAAGAGAGCACCCGCTCAGGCAATGTCACGCCGTTGTGGGTTCAGATCAACCCCAGCACTTAGCAAGGCCGGTCTTGACGTCGATGGATTCGACGCCGCTGGCCGGCTTGTCGGTGACCAGCGCCACGCCGGTATCGACAAAGCTCTTGCCTTCGGTCGGCTTCGGCTTCTCGCCACTGTCGGCGAACTTCTTGATCGCCTCTACGCCGAGTGACGCCATCAGCAGCGGATATTGCTGCGAGGTGGCACCGATGACGCCGCCCTCGACATTCTTCACACCTGGGCAGCCGCCGTCGACCGATACGATCAGCACGTTCTTTTCCATGCCGACGGCTTTCAAAGCTTCGTAAGCGCCGGCCGCGGCTGGCTCGTTGATGGTGTGGACGACGTTGATGGAAGGATCCTTCTGCAGCAGGTTTTCCATCGCCTTGCGGCCGCCCTCCTCATTGCCGTTGGTGATGTCGTGGCCGACGATGCGCGGGTCATCCTCGTCCCCGATCTTGTTGGCGTCCTTCGGATCGATGCCGAAACCGATCATGAACCCCTGGTCGCGCAGCACGTCGACGGTCGGCTGCGAGGGGGTGAGGTCGAGGAACGCAACCTTGGCATCCTTCGCCTTATCGCCCAGCGTGGCGGCGGCCCACTGGCCGATCAGCTTGCCGGCCAAGAGATTGTCGGTGGCGAAGGTGGCGTCCGCAGCGTCAGCCGGCTCCAGCGGCGTGTCGAGCGCAATCACCAGAATGCCGGCATCGCGCGCCTTCTTGATGGTCGGAACGATTCCTTTGGTGTCGGAAGCGGTGATCAGGATGCCCTTGGCGCCGTCGGCGATGCAGCTTTCGATCGCTGCGACCTGGCTTTCGGTATCGCCGTCGATCTTGCCGGCGTAGGTCTTCAGCGTAACGCCGAGTTCCTTCGCCTTGGCGGTGGCACCTTCCTTCATCTTGACGAAGAACGGATTGGTGTCGGTCTTGGTGATCAGGCACGCGCCGACATCGGCTGCGGAGGCTGGCGCGGCAAAACTTGCAAGCGCCGCAACCGCGGCGCCGAATACGGACGTCTTGAGAACAGAAAATCGCATAGAGGTACTCCTCCCAGAACCAAAATCGCGGCTGCAGAAATGCGCGCCGCCGAGGCGCTCGTCTGCTTTTCCCGGTGAGCACCCCTGACACAAACGAAACACCAATCGTATTTCCGTGTCAATAATTAAATCACTCTTATTTATTATTGACACACTTGCGGAGCCGGCTCATTCTCGGCCAAAAGTCAGACAAGAAATCATGGGAGGGAGGAAGCTGTTGGACGACGGCGTTCAAAAGCACGGTTCGGGCGAGCCGGCCGCCAGCCGTCTCCACCGTGGCACGAACCAGAGTGGCATGCGCGATCACAATGAACGGCTCGTGCTTTCGCTCGTGCGCCAGCATGGCGGCCTCGCGAAATCCGACATCGCCCGCATGACCGGCCTTTCGGCACAGACAGTTTCCGTCATCATGCGCGAGCTTGAGGACGAAGGCCTGCTGCTCCGCCGCGAACCGTTGCGTGGCCGCATTGGCCAGCCTTCCATTCCGATGGCGCTTAACCCGGAGGGTGCCTTCTTCATCGGCCTCAAGATCGGCCGCCGCAGTGCCGAACTGGTGTTGATCGACTTTCTCGGCAAGGTGCGCGCCATGTTGCACCACTCTTACCGTTATCCGGCACCGTCGGAGACCGTGGATTTTGTTGCTGCAGGCGTCGCCAAGCTCAGGTCAGAGCTGACGCCGGCGCAGGACCGGCGTGTCTCCGGCCTGGGCATCGCCGTACCGTTCGAGCTGTGGAGTTGGGCCGATGCAGCCGGCGCGCCGCGCTCGATCATGGAGGAATGGCGCCACCGCGACATCCGCGCCGACATCCAGGCGCTGTGCGACTTTCCCGTTTATCTGCAGAACGATGCGACCGCGGCCTGCGGTGCCGAGCTTGTTTTCGGCAACGCCTTGGACGTCCGCGACTTCGTTTATTTCTACATCGGTGCTTTTGCCGGGGGTGGCATCGTGCTCAACGGCCGTATCTACAGCGGGCCGACCGGCAATGCCGGAGCGCTTGGTTCGATGCCGGTACCGGGACCGGGTGGCAAGCCGATCCAGCTCATCGACGTCGCCTCCATCGCAACGCTGGAAAAGGCGCTTGCGCTGCGAGGCGTGGATGCCCAGCACCTGTGGACCTCGCCCGAGGAGTGGGGTGACATTGGGCCGGAGCTCGACACGTGGCTTGCCGATGCAGCCGGCGCCTTGGCCTACGCCATTGCTTCCGCATCCGCGGTGATCGATTTCGAAGAAGCGGTGATTGACGGCTGGATGCCCGTCGCAATCCGCGCACGGCTGGTGAAGGCCGTCAGCAGCGCGCTGGACAAGGTTGACGCCGAGGGCCTCAAACTGCCGACTGTGCGGGAAGGCACGGTCGGAATCCATGCGCGCGCGCTTGGCGGGGCCAGCCTGCCACTTTCCGACCGCTTCCTCGTCGGTCCAACCTCGACATCCGGAACAATCTGACATGCTGATCGGCATTTCTCCTTTACTCGGGCCCGAACTTCTCGCCCTGCTCCGCGGCATGGGCCACGGCGACGAAATCGCCATCGTCGACGGCAATTATCCGGCAGAAGAACAGGCGACACGCCTGATCCGCGCCGATGGCGTTGACTTGGTGCCGATGCTCGACGCCATTCTTTCCGTTCTTCCGGTGGACGATTTTGTCGAGGAGGCGTTGTTCCGCTCTTCGAAAAAGGGCGATCCGAAGCAGGTCGATCCCGTCCATGGCGAGATCGAGGCGATCTGCGCCAAACGGGCCCCCGGCCGCAAGGTGGTCGCCATGCCCGGTGCCGACTTCTACGCCAGGGTGAAGGCGGCTCACGCCATCGTCCAGACATCCGAACCCCGGCTTTATGCCAACATCATCGTCCGCAAGGGCGTCATCTATCCCGCCGGAGCCTGACCATGATCCTGTGCTGCGGCGAAGCCCTGATCGATATGCTGCCGCGTCAAACGACAGCTGGCGAAGCTGCTTTTGCGCCTTATGTCGGCGGCGCTGTTTTCAACACAGCGGTAGCGCTTGGACGGCTCGACCTTCCTGTCAGCTTTTTCACCGGCCTGTCGACGGATTTTTTCGGTGATATGCTGAAAGCGGCACTGGCGGCCAGCAATGTCCAACTGGATCAGATAAAATTCTCGCCACTTCCAACGACGCTTGCGCTGGTGCGCCTGGTCGACGGACATGCCAGCTATCTGTTTTACGATGAAAACACCGCTGGACGCATGCTCTATGAGGCAGATCACCCTGCCGTTGGGGACGACGTCGAAGCGATGCATTTCTCGTGCATGAGCCTCGTTCCTGAACCTTGTGGATCGACCTACGAAGCGCTGATGCGCCGCGAACACAACAAACGGGTGATGATGTTCGATCCCAACATCCGCAAGGGTTTCATTGCGGACAAGCCAAAGCACCTTGGCCGCATGAAGCGCATGCTGGCGCTGGCCGATATCGTGAAGCTATCGGACGAAGATCTGGACTGGTTCGGCGAGACCGGTTCCCTTCAGGAAATTGCGGCACGCTGGCTTGGCCTCGGCCCAAGCCTGATGGTGGTGACGCAAGGTGCCAAGGGTCTGGTAGCCTTTTCCAGGAACCATATGGTTGCCGTGGCGGCCCCACAAGTGAAGGTTGTCGATACCGTTGGCGCCGGCGACACCATCAATGCTGGCATTCTCGCCTCGCTGCGCGATCAAGGGCTGCTCACCAAGGAGGCCATTGCTGGTCTTTCCGAAAACCAGATCCGTACGGTGCTCGCCTTCAGCGCCAAGGCCGCCGCCATTACCGTTGCCCGTGCCGGCGCCAATCCGCCCTGGCGGCAGGAACTCGTGGAAAGTGCCGCTGTCGCCGGCTAAGGGTCGCAGCCGCAATCACATTATGTTTCGCCGCCGGCGGTACAGTGTGCGACCAACAGCGTGAAAAGTGCTGCAAAAGCCTGACTTTGCGGCTTTTCGCTTCGGGCAAGTTGGCCCCGTCGGTAACGAGGCTTGGCGCTGCCTAAAGCCGCAGCCCTGCCGCAAATCTTTCGCCCGCCGTGCAACTCTGGTACCAGCGGCGCGTTATCAGGCAAAATTCGGGGCCGACATGCAGTTTATCGATCTAGGCGCGCAGCGCGCACGCATCCAAGACAGGCTGAAGGCGGCCATGGACCGCGTCGTCGAGGAGGGCCGCTATATTCTGGGGCCTCAGGTCGCCGAATTCGAAGCCAAGCTGGCCGACTATGTCGGGGTCAAGCATGTCGTGGCCTGCGCCAACGGCACCGACGCGTTGCTGCTGCCGCTCTACGCTTCCGGCGTCGGGCCTGGCGATGCCGTATTCGTACCGAGCTTCACCTTCGCCGCGACCGCCGAAGTGGTTGCATTGGCCAAGGCCGAACCGATTTTCGTCGACGTCGATGCCAAGACCTACAACATCGACATCGAAAGCCTGGAAGCGGCGATCGCCATGGTCAAGGCTGAAGGGCGGCTGAAGCCGAAGGCAATCATTCCGGTCGATCTGTTCGGGCTCGCCGCGGATTACGATGCCATCATGGCGATTGCCAAACGCGAGAACCTGCTTGTCATCGAGGATGCGGCGCAATCCATCGGCGGCACCGCCGACAATGCCAAATGCGGTGCCTTCGGCCATGTTGCAGGCACCTCGTTCTACCCGGCAAAGCCGCTCGGCTGCTATGGGGACGGCGGCGCGATGTTCACCAATGATGCGGCTCTTGCCGAAAAGCTGCGGTCTTTCGCATTCCACGGCAAGGGCGAGACCCAGTACGACAACGTCCATGTTGGCATCAATTCGCGCTTGGACACGCTGCAGGCTGCGATCCTGATCGAAAAGCTTGCGATCCTGGAAGACGAGATGGTCGCCCGCCAGAAAGTGGCGGCGCGTTACGCCGAGAGCCTCGGCGACATCGTCACGGTAGCGCGTAATCTAGACGGCACCCGGTCTGCTTGGGCGCAATACGCCATCGAGACGCCAAAGCGTGATGGGCTGAAGGCGCATCTTCAGGAAAAGGGCATTCCGTCCGTTATCTATTACGTCAAGCCGCTGCACGAGCAGGTTGCCTATCGCCACTTCCCGCGCACGCCGACGGGCCTAGCGGTATCGGAAGGCCTGCCCAAGCGGATCCTCTGCCTGCCGATGCACCCCTATCTAAACGAAGCCGACCAGGATCGGATCATCGAGACGATCCGTAACTATATCGGCTCAAACTCGGCCCAGGCGGCGGAGTAATCGGCTGCCTCACAGCAGGAATATGGTAGAGGCGACAGCAATATAAGCTGTCGCCTTACGCGATAGATTGCTCGGCCCACATCCCTAATGGACGGGGATAGGCCCGCTCTTACCTGCCCTTGGCTATAAAGAACGGATTGGCGAAATCGGCATCGTGCCCCTGGTTTCGCTTGCCATAGGTAAGCGGCGCGCCATCAAGCGTCGAGGTGCTGCCTCCGGCCGCGCGCAGTACGGCGTCGCCCGCCGCCGTATCCCATTCCATGGTGCGGCCAAAGCGCGGATAGATATCGGCCACCGCCTCCGCCAGCAGGCAAAACTTCAACGACGAGCCGATCGAAACGATCTCCGCCGGGCCGAGCGTCGCGATATAATCGTCGGTTTCCGCCGTTCGATGCGAGCGGCTGGCGACGACCGCGAGCGGCGAAGCGGCTGCGCGTGCTGTGATCGCTCTGCGTGCAACCACGCCGAGGCTGGCCTCCACGTCTGCGGCTTCCGCCCTGCCCGGCCGCCCTGAATAAAGCTTTCCCGAGCACGGCGCGAAGACAACCCCAACTTCCGGCACACCATCGCGTACCAGCGCGATGTTGACGGTGAAATCATTGCCACGCTTGACGAACTCTTTCGTGCCGTCGAGCGGATCTATCAGGAAGAAGGTCTTGCCCAGCGAGGCCGGCAGGATGCCGGCGCTGGCCTCTTCTTCCGCCACGCAAGGAATATCCGGATAGATTTCGCGGAGACCGGCCAGAATGATCTGCTCCGCCTCCCGGTCGGCCTCGGTTACCGGTGAGGCATCCGCCTTGGCATCGACCGCGCAGCCTTTATGAAAGATGCGCATGATGGCGCGGCCGGCGGTCAATGACAGGTTTTCGAATACAGCAACCATCGCCGCATCAGCAGCCGCCTCCCCCGGGATCTGATCGGGACTCATTTAAATGCCGCCACCGCTTTCATACTGCGTTTCTGCCTTGTCGCGCTCGGCCAGCCAGTCGTCCAGGATATCGACCATCTCTTCGACGGTTCTGCCGATCGTCTGGAGGCGGATCTCCGGGTTCTCCGGCGGCTCATAAGGAGAATCGACGCCGGTGAAGTTCTTGATCTCGCCGCGCAACGCCCGCGCATAGAGACCCTTCGGATCGCGGCGCGCACATTCCTCGAAGGGTGTATCGACAAACACTTCCACAAACTCGCCGCCAGCCATCAGTTCGCGCGCAAGCCGCCGCTCGGCGCGGAACGGCGAGATAAAGGAAACCAACACGATCAGGCCAGCATCCGTCATAAGCTTCGCCACCTCGGCGACACGGCGGATATTCTCGACGCGGTCGGCATCGGTGAAGCCAAGGTCGCGGTTGAGGCCGTGACGGACATTGTCGCCGTCCAGCAGATAGGTGTGGCGGCCGGTGGCGGCGAGCTTCTTCTCGAGCAGATTGGCAATCGTCGATTTGCCGGAGCCTGAAAGGCCAGTGAACCAGAACACAGCCGGCCGCTGGTGTTTCATGTCTGACCGAGCGCGCTTGTCGATATCGAGCGACTGCCAATGGATATTTTCGGCACGGCGCAGCGCATGCTGGATCATGCCGGCGCCGACAGTCGCATTGGTGATGCGATCGATCAGGATGAAGGCCCCGGTCGAGCGATTTTCAGCAAAGGCATCGAAAGCGATCGGTGTGCGGGTCGAGATGTTGACGACGCCGACCTCGTTCATCTCCAACGACTTCGCCGCTTCTTCTCCGAAATCATTGATGTTGAGCCGATGCTTCAGTTCGGTGACGGTGGCGCTGGCCTCGTCCGTCTCGGTGCGCAGGATGTAGGAGCGGCCTGGCAGCAATGCCTGTTCGTCGAACCACACCAGATTGGCGGCGAACTGATCGGAGACCTGCGGGCGCGCATCCGGCTGTACCAGCATATTGCCGCGCGAGACCTCGACCTCTTCATCCAGAACCAGCGTCACCGCCTGGCCGGCAATCGCCTTTTGAAGGTCGCCGCCATAAGAGACGATGCGCTTGACATGGGCGGAGCGGCCGGACTTTGCCACCACCACCTCGTCGCCGCGCGATATCGAGCCGGAGGCAATGGTGCCGGCAAAGCCGCGGAAATCGAGGTTCGGCCGGTTCACATATTGCACAGGAAAACGGAATGGCTGTTCGGCAGAAGCGCTGCCAACCGGCACTGTTTCCAGATGTTCGATCAAGGTCGGGCCCTGATACCAGGCCAGACGCTCCGAACGCGCCGAGACATTGTCGCCATAGCGCGCCGACATCGGGATCGGCATGATGCTTTCAAAGCCGAGATCGCGCGCAAAATCCCGATACTCGGCAACAATGCGATCAAAGGTGACGCGGTCGAAGCCGACCAGGTCGATCTTGTTCACCGCCAGCACGATGTGACGGATGCCAAGCAGCGAAGCGATGATGGAGTGGCGTCTCGTCTGGCGCAGCACGCCCTGGCGTGCGTCGACCAGCACGATGGCGAGATCGGCTGTGGAGGCGCCCGTCGCCATGTTGCGGGTGTATTGCTCGTGGCCTGGTGTGTCGGCAACAATGAACTTGCGCTTCGGCGTTGCGAAGAAGCGATAGGCAACGTCGATGGTGATGCCCTGCTCGCGTTCGGCTTCGAGACCGTCAACCAGAAGCGCGAAATCGACATCTTCGCCGGTCGTGCCGTGCTTGCGGGAATCGCGCTCGAGCGCTGCGAGTTGATCCTCGAAGATCTGTTTGGTGTCAGAGAGCAGCCGTCCGATCAGCGTCGACTTGCCGTCGTCGACCGACCCGCAGGTGAGGAATCGCAGCAGCGACTTCTTCTCCTGCGCGGCCAGATAGTCGCGCACCTCGTTGCTCGGCTCGAGGGTCTTTGCCGGAACATGGCGCATTCTCAAAAATACCCCTCGCGCTTCTTTTTTTCCATCGAACCGGCTTCGTCGCGATCGATGAGGCGCCCTTGCCGCTCCGACGTTCGCGCCGTCAGCATCTCGCCGACGATGGCTTCCAGCGTATCAGCGCTGGATTCGATGGCACCGGTAAGCGGATAGCAGCCGAGCGTGCGGAAACGCACCAGCCGATTCTCGACCACTTCATCAGGACGCAGCTTCATGCGGTCATCGTCCTTCAGGATCAGCATGCCGTCACGCTCGACCACCGGCCGCTCCTTGGCGAAATAGAGCGGCACGATCGGGATGTCTTCCTGCAGGATGTACTGCCAGATATCGAGCTCGGTCCAGTTGGATAGCGGGAAGACGCGGATCGATTCCCCAGCGGCGATCCGGGTGTTGTAGATGTTCCACATCTCCGGCCGCTGGTTCTTCGGATCCCAGGCATGGCTGGCATTACGAAACGAGAAGATGCGCTCCTTGGCCCGCGACTTCTCCTCATCGCGGCGGGCGCCGCCGAATGCTGCGTCGAAGCCGTATTTATCAAGCGCCTGGCGCAGCCCCACCGTCTTCATGACATGGGTGTGCACGTTCGATCCGTGGTCGAACGGATTGATGTTATCGCGCACGCCGTCTTCATTGACATGCACCAGAAGATCGAAGCCGAGCTTCTCCGCCATCTGGTCGCGGAAGGCGATCATCTCGCGGAACTTCCAGGTGGTGTCGACATGCAGGAACGGAAACGGCGGCTTGGCCGGATAAAAGGCCTTCATCGCCAGATGCATGAGGACCGATGAGTCCTTGCCGACGGAATAAAGCATCACCGGCTTGGAGAAATTGGCCGCAACCTCGCGGAAAATATGGATGGACTCGGCTTCCAACCGCTGGAGGTGGGTGAGTGCCATGGTCATCGCTGAGGTCTCTTATCGCCGCGGTTCCGCCCGATATGGATCAGAACGAACAACCTCTGGCGGATCAGCTGTCGCGGTTCTTAGCCTGGTGCCGAACCAGCCATCTTCTAGCGCCAGAAATAGGCTGAGCCAACATTGGCGAGGCTCTTTGCTCGTCCATCAAGAGATAAATTTTGCACACAAGATGCGATTGCTGGAATTTCATTTGCATTCGGTTCGGCAAGTAGCATCAAGCGCTAAAGTTGCTGATTGCACCGAGATAACAATCAGCATATGGAACGCTAGAAACTTCGCGATAGCCCGCCGAAAGGCTGGCACATAGTCTAAGCTGGACGAGCCATCCGGCTTATAGAACTGAAGGCATAGTGGTCGTCACTCGGGAATCCGAGTGTCCAGACTGCTTTGATTGCGGCCAACACAAAACGGCCTGAATGCGCTTACCGGCGATCGAGGTAACACTGCTTCCTCAACCTGCGTTCCCAGATAGTCAGACAGGCAATGCAAGGTGACGAAGGGAAAATTCTCGGCCCCAGTTTCGAAAATCACGCGAAAGACGATACCTCATACTCGTTTTCATGTTCCTGTGACGCAGGTTCTGCAGGAAGATGTTAGAGCCCCCTTTTGCTGTCGAAGAAAGACCGAACTGCGGACGCTACCAGCTTCACATCATCAGTCGTCATATGCTCACCGATCGGTAGGCTGAGCAGGCTCTCGTCGGCCAAATTGGCGAACATTACCTCCTGACCCTGACCCAGATGGTTGTAGGCGGCGAGCTTTGGTAGCGCGATCGGATAGTGCACACCGGTAGAAATCCCTTGCTCGGCTAGGTAGGCGGCCAACTGATCGCGTTTTTCGGTGCGAACCACGAAGAGATGATAGACTTGAACTGCCCATTCCTGGCGCTTCGGAAGCGTCAGCCCGGCAAGACCGGAAAGTTCTTCAATATAACTATCCGCGACCTCAATCCTTTTGGCCGTCCATTTGTCTAGATGCCTCAACTTGACGGAAAGAATCGCAGCCTGGATGCCATCCAAACGCGAGCTTCGTCCTTCGAACTGATGATCGTACTTGCCAGTGCGACCATGATTGGCAATCATCCTCATCCGTTCCGCCAACGACCGATTATTTGTGACGATTGCGCCAGCATCGCCGTAGGCACCCAGATTCTTACCTGGGAAGAAGCTGAACGTTGCCACATCACCGAAACCGCCGACTTTTTTCCCTTTGTACTTCGCTCCGTGCGCCTGCGCACAATCCTCGATAACACGAAGACCAGCTGAACTCGCCAATTCAAGAATTGGCCCCATCTCGCATGGGTGTCCGTAGAGGTGGACAGGCATCACAGCGCGCGTTGCGGAGGTGAGCTTGGCTCGAATTGTATCAGGGGTAAGCGTGTAGTGTTCTGGTGATATAT
The DNA here is from genome assembly GCF_022347545.1 of Terribium retamae. Taxonomy (GTDB): domain Bacteria; phylum Pseudomonadota; class Alphaproteobacteria; order Rhizobiales; family Rhizobiaceae; genus Mesorhizobium; species Mesorhizobium retamae. The sequence continues at coordinate 8,103 of NZ_JAKREW010000035.1, read as the reverse complement.
CAGCAAAGACGACGCGATGGCCATTGCGGGTGACTGCTTCAGAACTCGCTATGAAGCTATTGGCAGGCACAATGATTTCACTGCCGCTAGGAAGGTCAAGCGCCTCGATGGCTATTTCGAGCGCATCCGTGCCGTTGGCTACGCCAATACAGTTCTCAACCCCCGTCCATTCTGCAAATTCCCCTTCGAATGTTCGGATGTAAGGCCCCCCTACAAAGCTGGAAGTAGCGATGACATCGCGGATCGCAGCATCTATCTCGTCCTTGATAGATTCATACTGGAGTTTCAGATCCAGGAACTTGATCATGCGTGACTCCGAATGAATTTGGCGGGATTACCCGCATATACGCCCGGCTCGACGATGTCTTTGACGACCACCGCGCCCGCGCCGATAACGACATTGTCGCATATCGAGACCGGCATGATCGTCGCATTGCTGCCTATCGACACGTTCGATCCGATCATTGTAGATCTCCATTGCGTTCGGTCGCCTCGGGCCGGCCCACCAATGGAAAAAGTGTCATTGACAAACATCACCCCGTGTCCAATGAAGCAATCTTCGCCAATGGTCACAAGCTCGCAGATGAAGCTGTGCGATTGAACCCGAGTTCGTTTACCGACGCGGACATCTTTCTGGATTTCGACAAACGGACCAATGAAAACATCATCGCCCAAAGTGCATCCGTAGATATTTGAAGGCTCGACGACCGTGACATCTCGGCCCATAGAAACATTTAAAATGCCTATTTGCCGGATGCTCATTTGCCGCCAAGCCGAGACAAGTGGTTTCCTTCATCGAGCCGGACCTCCCGACCTGTCTCGACCGACTTATAGATCGCATTGATAAGACGGATGCTCTTTTTTCCTTCCACACCGTCAATCAACGCCTGCCGATTGTGGATGATGCTGTCGACCACGTGCTCATAGAATGCCTGATGCCCGAAGCCATAAACACTTGGTGGATTGACAGAGTATTTTTCCAGAACTTCAGCGTCGCTTGGTTCGTCGTCAGTAAAATTCCACACACGCATCTTGTTAACGGCGAACCCGCCGATTTCGACGGTTCCTTTTTCGCCAAGGATCGAGATCGACCCTTCCAGATCGGTGGGCCGTGCAGCGGTAGTCGCTTCGATCGCGCCGAGGGCCCCCGATTTAAACCTTAAGGTGGCAACGAGTGTGTCTTCCGCCTCGATTTTCGCCAACGCCGTCGTAGACATGGCGTAGACGCTTTCGACATCACCCATCATCCATTCTAGCAAGTCGACATGATGGCTGGCTTGATTCGTCAGGACGCCGCCATCCAGTGCCCATGTTCCACGCCATGGATCTTGATCGTAGTAGCTTTGAGGACGGGCCCAACGGACTCGTACAGTTCCGAGAATCAGCTTGCCGAATCTGTTTCTCTCTAGAGCCTCGCGAAGCTTGAGAACCGGCACATTGAACCGATTTTGCTTCACGACAAATAGCCGGCCTCCATGTTGCTCACATGCGGCGATCATCTGGTCTGCATCGGCGACGGTGAGAGCCATCGGCTTCTCTACGATGATATGTTTGCCGAAGCTGGCGAGATCGATGACGTGACGCGCGTGCAACCCGCTTTCGGACAAGACGACAACTACATCGATCGGCTCGCTGGTCATCATCGTGCGATAATCTGTGAAAGGTATCACGCCGAAACGCGACGCGACCGCAGCAGCCTTCTCCCCATTCGTATCGCAGACCGCCACAAGACGTGCATTTTCGATCTGGCCGAGTCCAAGCAATTCAGTGTGCCGTTTGGCAATGCGGCCACACCCTACGATGGCGAAGTTCAAATCAGACCCCATTTCCGCGTCCAATGTCAAAGTAGTGCAGCCCGGCAGCCTCAAGATCCGCCCTGGCGTAGAGATTTCGCCCGTCGAATACAGCCTTTTCCGTGAGGCTTGCGGCTATCCGATCGAAATCAGGAGTTCTGAATTCCCGGTACTCTGTGACGAGCGCTAAGGCATCCGCGCCAGCAAGCGCCTCGTAAGCAGAGGAGCAAAAGGTGACCAGATCTGTCGATCCAAGCGCCGTTTTTGCCGTATGGACCGCAATGGGATCGTAGGCGCGCACTTGAGCACCAGCGGAAAGCAGCCGCTCGATTAGCGCCAAGCTCGGCGCCTCACGAACATCGTCCGTGTCGGGCTTAAACGCCAGCCCCCAGATTGCGATAGTTTTACCTTTCAATCCTCCGCGGGAGGCAAAGAAGGACGCGATCTTTTCGAAGAGAATCGTCTTTTGTTGATTATTCACCGTGTCCACCGCGGCAAGAATCGACATGTCAATTCCGAGGCTGCGCCCTGCACTGACGAGAGCACGAACGTCTTTCGGGAAGCAACTTCCACCATAGCCGGCCCCAGCGTACAGAAAATGTCGGCCAATACGAGAGTCCTCGCCGATACCTCGCCGGACATCTTCGATGTTACCTCCGGCAGCCTCAGCGAAGCGGCTCAATTCGTTCATGAAGCTGATGCGTGTCGCGAGCATCGCATTTGACGCGTATTTTGTCAGTTCGGCGCTTCTGGGAGACATGACTAGAAGCTTGTCATGATTTCGGCTCAAAGGAGCGTAGATGCGGCGCATTATTTCTACCGCCCAAGCATCGTCGCTGCCGATCACAATGCGATCCGGCCGCATGAAATCCTGTATGGCGTTGCCTTCTCTGAGGAACTCCGGATTGCTGACCACAGCAAACTGGACATCCGTCCGTTGCCGCGACGCTAATTCGCCTTCCACGATCTCTTTGACCATATGTGCTGTCCCAACGGGGACCGTTGATTTGATGACGATGATCGATTTTTTCACCAGATGTCGGCCGACCCCGGCTGCTGCCGCACGAATAAACGAAAGATCTGCAGCGCCATTCTTTGCTTGCGGCGTCCCCACTGCGACAAAAATAATATCCGCGTGTGCCACACCCTCTTCATACTTCGACGTAAACCGTAAGCGACCGACCTTGACCATCTCTGCCACATTGCTGTCGAGTCCTGGCTCATAAATAGGCAGGACTGCCTGGCGCAGTTTTTCTATTTTAAGTTCGTCGAGGTCGAGGCAGATAACATCATTGCCCAGAACAGAGAGGCATGTACCGGCCACTAAGCCAACATAACCACTTCCTAATACCGTTATTCGCATACAGCCTGCTCGTTCGATCGCCAGACACGTTGAGCGGAGTCAGTTATGTCAGATTTGACACCGCCGCGCCGCAATAACCCATATGGAGCCATGTCACAAGGAGGGGCGAAAAGCGATCGCCCCCATCCGACGAAACCCGTTTTCCGTAAGACATCCGATCTAGGTGACATCTGCTTCCGGTCTCTTTATCCTCACCCATCCTAGGTGCAGCGCACAAATGTGGTGGCTCCGCTCAGCCGCGGACATTTATTTGCCCGGAGCAAAAAATGTCAGACCAACTCAGCTATGATCGGACAACCGACGTTCCGAAAATCGTCGGATGTAATACACGAAACATCGAATATCGGTGGTCGATTTTCGAAAATGTGGCGTCCGACCTAAAAAAGCCCAGCAGAATTCTCGATTTCGGCGCAGGATCCCTTCGAGAAACTTACTATTTTGCCGAACGCGGACATCAAGTGACTTCAGTTGACCTTGATGTTTCACGTATGAAAATCTTTGCGTCGAAGTACGATTGGTCGCGTGCAGCATTCCAACCGGAGCTGACTGTCAACATTCCTTCCGACAGATCATTTGATTTGATAACAGCATTCGACGTCATCGAACATATCGCTAATCTGAATGATGTACTGCCAGCTTTTCACAAAGCCCTAGGCACAGAGGGCATGGTATTCTGTACAGTTCCTAACAAGCGGACACTTCTTGAAGCAGTGAACAAGCGAATGCTCGCCCGAGGACGCGTCTACGCGCCCGGCGAGGCACACCTTCAGTTTAAGTCTCCAAGCGAATGGGATGCTACGTTCCGTTCGTATGGATTTGATATCGAGAAGCATGAAATGGCGATCGGCGCACTTGCCAACAACTGGTATTGGTCCGTCTACCTCGGATCCCGCGTTTGCGACCGGCTGCTTCCATCTCTTGGACAAGCAATGCGTTGGTTTGTCAACCCGTCAATCATGCGCGGATTTGACCAGATGGACAAGAGACTGGGAGCAGGCCTTTCCAACCTGTATGGCTGGAACCTCATAATCTTGCGAAAGGCTCGTTAACAGCAGTCCTAGGCGACACTACCAACCAGATATCAGCCGATAGAATCGGCTTCTGATCCTATACATAAATGGATTGACCAGAAGGAGTGCGCGAAGCTTGTCCCTTATAGATGCGCCGCTAGCCAAAATACCAATTATGCTCCCCCTGCTTCGCGCCTCTTCACAAGCTGCTCGAGCCTCTAGGCGATGACGGGCCTCTGAAGCCATCTCAGTTCCTCGGCGATCTAAGAAGACACGGTAGGCGCTCATGCGGATCCCAATGCGTTTGTGGAAAGTCGTGAAGTCAGAGAGGTAGTTGATACTGTTGCCTTCGTGGACACGCCAGAAACACCCTATGACAGGCGTATGTATGACATGAAAGGAGAGATAGATAATTGCGATCTCAATCCAGGTATCTTCATTTGGAAACTGTTCGGGGACTGGAAAGACCTCTTTAACAGCCCGCCGATCCATCAGGTAAGATTGGCCTGACATAACGCCCTTTAAAGGATCCTTTGGAACTATAATCCCGTCTTGGGACTTTACCTCCGAAATTTGCTGGATGCGGCAGAGTCCGACCACCGGACGCTCGCTGTTCACATCGCTAATTCCGCGCCAACGCGCTGCTAGGCTCCCTTCCGGCATCACATCATCGCCGGCGAATAGACACACCCAGTCACCTCTCGCCATCGCTACACCGAAGTTGAACGCCGAGACCTTTCCCTTTTTCGGGTTTTTTACGACTTTCAGTCGCGTAGATCGACTCTCGATTTCGCTGAGTATCGAATAGGTTTCATCAGTCGAATTGTCATCTACAACGATCAGTTCAAATTCGAGTCCTTCTTGCGCCAAAATGCTTTCGACGGCCGCTCGAATCCAGCGCTGCTCGTTATACGCAGCCAGAACAACCGATACATCAGTCATGCGAAATTTTCCGTGATATTGAACTGGTGCTTACCCGGGACTATCCCCTTAAGCTGAACAGCGTCGCGAGCGCAACATTGGCAGCAAATCCAGCAAGAATCCACGACAGCACTATCGGCGTTGAGCGAACAAATTCTCGCCGAAGCGAACGAATTCCATTGCTTGCTATGGCAAGCACCACAACAAGATAGACAGCGTAGAAAAGCAAACCGGACAATGCATAGACTTCACCCACAAGCGACGGCGCGGTCAAGAATGCCGCTAAAACGGCCCCTATTCTCACTATGAAGCCAAACAACTGCAGGACGAATGCCGTGCTCTGATGAGAGGTGACGAGCAGAGAGGTCGACAATGGACTGGAAAGAAACTGCATTATAAACCACGGCGTCATCCAAGAGACTAGTTCGCCGGCGCGCGTCCATTCGGTTCCGAAAATTAAACTAAACGTCACCGGTGCGACAAAACCCGCGAAGGCCAGCGGCCCAACGCCGCTGCGCAAAAGGCGGCTAAAAATCTGGTCAGTGAACTCTCCCAGCCGATTGGCTCGAAACTGTGCCGGGGCTTCCGCAAAGTAAACGTTGGCGACAGCCGATCCCACGAGCGCCATAGGTGCTTGCATGACCTGCATAGCGAGCATGATGAAGCCCGACTCTGGACCGTTGGCGAAGATGGAAATAAACACGATCGGAACAAAGATAGATGCACTGTTCAAAAGCGCTTCAGGCGCAGAGAATATCGGGAATCTTCGCTGAGCAATAAATACGTTAACCATCATCGAGCGGGATACTGTTGACAGCAAGGAAGTGTCTCGTCGAAGAAATCTCACGCTAAGTCCCACGGAACCTACGAGCCAGTTCGCAGCGACACCCAGCAAAAGTCCGGTCGGCGCAAATTGACTCATTCCGAGAATTATCTGCGTTGCTGCGGATGAGGATGTCTGCAAGACACGGTTGCTTGCGATTGTCGAAAACTGACCTCTGCGAACGAACCAATACTGCAAGCTACTATAAACCCCCATAGAACACACCATGACTGGCACGAGCCAAAGATATGGAGCGTAGTCTGATCGATGGAAAAGCTGGGCTATTTGTCCAGACATCATGACGGCCAAGACGGCTAAAAGCAGCGTCGTTACAACTGTCCAAAAAATCGCTAGAGCCAGACAGTTGACAGCTTCACGATCATCTCGGGGGATCGGAATTGCTATGTCAAAACGCAAACAGGCTGCAGCCGAAATAATCGAGCTGGCGCTTGTTACAAATGCGAGGATCGCGAAATCCGCAGGCCTATAAAGTCGCGTAGCGATAGGCAATGTTGCCATCGTTATCAAATGCGCAGCGGCGGTCCCTCCAACCAAAATACCAACGGATCTGAAAAATCTATCCGAAATTAATCCAGCGAACCAACGACCTAGAAGCTTCATTGGTTCATCCCTACCTAAATTCCCGCAAGTCCTCAGATTAGGGGGAAACACACGCCACCCGACTTCGTTCGGACCGTCCATGTCACCGGATCCACCGTCCCTCTCTACCACCTAGATGGCTGCGCAGAGGTGAGGACCCACTGAATTACGATCTAGCGTATCAGCCCGAAAACCGGAATCGATTTTTGGAAAGAACGATATCTCGATATCCGAGCTCACGTCCCCGCGCCTTCCTCTACATTCTGGGCAACGGGTTCAACAACAACATATTGCTGACTATCAACTTGCGAACAAAAATACTGGGCGTCCTTATGAGTGATGAAGCAACGCCTTCCAAAGGCGAAGCGCCCCCCCCGGAACGACGTCAAGTTCGTCAACCCTGAATGCTGGAATGAGGAGCCCGCTCCTTATAGCCATCAAGATCGACTACAGCGCAACCAGCTAGAGCGTTTCATGGGTTAACGGAATCTATTGGGATTCCCGACTTGTGTGTTTTGTGATTCAAGATGCTGGCTGGATTGGAGGCCAGCATCCGATGGTTCGACCTCTTTCCAATGATCTCCGTGAGCGGGTTGTGGCAGCGGTTTTGAGTGGTGAGAGCCGCCGGTCAGCCGCGGAACGGTTCGGCATTTCTGTATCGGCGGCTGTGAAGTTGCTGCAGCGCCATCGGGCGACGGGATCGGTGTCACCGGGCAAAATGGGTGGACACCGCAAGCGGGTACTGGAGCCGCACCGGGCTTTCATCGTGGAGCGGATCAACCAGACCTCTGAGCTGACCCTGCATCGGTTGAAGGACGAGTTGGCTGCCCGCGGCGTGACGGTCTCACACAATGCGGTCTGGATGTTCTTGAGACGCGAAGGCTTGAGCTTCAAAAAAAACATTGTTCGCCCTTGAGCAGGCACGCGCCGATATTGCTCGCAGGCGTCAACGGTGGCGCTCCTGGCAGAGTAGCCTGGACCCGAGGCGCCTGGTCTTCATCGACGAGACCTGGATCAAGACCAACATGGCTCCGCTGCGCGGTTGGGGGCCGAAGGGTAAGCGGTTACGCGGCTTGGCTCCGCACGGCCACTGGCGCACGCTGACCTTCCTCGGCGCGCTGCGCTGGGATCGGCTGGCAGCTCCTTGCGTTTTCGACGGACCCATCAACGGCCAATGCTTCCGCGCTTATGTCGAGCAGCAACTCATCACCGTGCTGAAGCCTGGCGATATTGTCGTCATGGACAATCTCGGAAGTCATAAGTCGGCGGCCATCAGACAGATGATCAAGGCTGCCGGTGCCAGGCTTTGGTACTTGCCGCCCTATTCCCCAGACCTCAATCCGATCGAGCAGGCCTTTGCCAAGATCAAACACTGGATGCGCCAAGCTCAGAAGCGCACCATCGAGGACACTTGGCGCCACATTGGCTACCTCGTCGAAACCATCGAGGCAGCCGAAGGCAAAAACTACTTCGCAAATGCCGGATACGCTTCCGTCAAAATATGAAACGCTCTAGCTGTTTGATCCCAGGCTTTGATGGTTCATCATTGTCGTCCGAATCAAAGGATGCGCTATGGGCCAGGTTCTGCATGGG
>NZ_JAKREW010000034.1 GCF_022347545.1 Terribium retamae | reverse complement strand
GCCGCAGGCTGCTCTTCAAGAACCGCGCGCTGCGGACCCTGTCGCTGAGGCTATCCAGCAGGCAGAAGCCAATGCCGCGGCATTTGCCCATCAGCCGCGCGTCGCTCAGGCTGCTCCACAGGATGACTTCCGTCCGCAGAGCAAGCTGTTCCAGGCGCCCCCGGCTCAGCCGCAGCCACATCCGGTCATGCAGCAGGCCGCCGCGCCGCAGCCCGCTCCTCAGCCGGTTCGCGAAGTTGCCCCGCAGCAGCCAGTTGCGGCCCAGCCCCGCATGCCCCGGGTGGAAGACTTCCCGCCGGTGGTGCGTGCCGAAGTCGAAGCCAAGCAGCATCCGGTAGACCATGAAGACCGTGGCCCGATGGGGCTGCTGAAGCGGCTCACCAACGGCCTGACCCGCCGCGAGGAAGAGCCGGCTCGCTTGCAGCCCGCGCAACCGCGCGAGCCGAAGCTGCGCCAGGCTGCCCCGGAAGTGCGTCGTCTGGCTCCGCAGGACGCACAGCTCTACGCTCCGCGTCGGGGCCAGGCCGATGACCACGGCCGCTTCGCACCGCAGCAGCGCGCGACTCACGAAGACGATCAGCTGGAGATCCCGGCCTTCCTGCGCCGGCAGGCCAACTGATCCTCTAACGGATTGTAACAGTTGTTAACAGGCAGGCGGGCGACCGCCTGCCTGTCGACGTTAATAATGATGGAAAAACAAGTGCTTATACGTTGCCTTTTTGCTCGCTTGGCAGTTACATCGGGTAAAAAAGCGTGATTTGGAGTATACCTGAGCGGCCACTATCTTCCGCGGGCAACAATGGCGGCGGGTGTTTTGGGGATGTACCCTGCCGATCAGAAAATCAAAGGCAGCGACCGAAAAGCCGATTGGCCGCGCCGTCAGGGCACATGGGGATCAGCTTGCAGGACTACCAAACAACCCTCAAATCGCGAGTCACATTGACCGGCATAGGTGTGCACAGCGGCAATACGGTCACTGTCCATTTCCTGCCTGCCGATGCCGACACCGGTATCGTCTTTCATCTGGCTGATGGCGACCAGTCCGTGCGCGAGTTTCGTGCACTGGTCTCCGAGGTCGGCGCTACTGATCTATGCACCATGCTTGGGGATCCCAGCGGCCAGCATATCGCAACCGTCGAACATTTGATGGCGGCGGTGCTAGGGCTTGGCATCGACAATATGATCGTCGAAATCGACGGTCGTGAGGTGCCGATTCTCGATGGCAGTTCAATGCAATTCGTCGAGGCGATCGATCAGGCGGGCATCGAGATTCTCTCGGTGAAGCGTCGCTTCATCCGCGTCCTCAAGACGGTGCGCATCGAGAATGGGGCTTCCTGGGCAGAGTTCCGCCCATATTCCGGTACGCGTTTCGAGGTCGAGATCGATTTCGAAAGCCCGGCGATCGGCCGCCAGAATTTTGCCGCCGATCTGAATGCAGATGTTTTCCGTAGCGAAATTGCCCGTGCGCGCACATTCGGCTTCATGAAAGATGTTGAGCGGCTTTGGGCGGCCGGCTATGCGCTTGGTTCCTCGCTCGACAATTCGCTCGTTATTGGTCACGACCATCGTGTCATCAATGTCGGCGGTCTGCGTTATCCGAACGAATTCGCCCGTCACAAGACATTGGACGCGATGGGGGACCTGGCTCTGGCCGGTGCTCGCTTCATCGGATGTTTCCGCTCTTACCGCGGTGGTCACAGGCTGAACGCGGCGGCACTTCGCCGTCTTCTGTCGGATCGCACAGCCTTTGAGGTGGTGGAGACGACTCGCCGCGGCCGTTCCGGTGAGATGACCGCCATCAGCGCTCCTGTCTACGCTCCTTGGACGATTTGAATTTCGCCGGCTCTCGGTCCTGGAATGCGCCTGTTGCACGGGCGCATCACCTATCCGTTGAATTCTTAATCTCCATTTCGTGGCGGATTGCGCCACAAAATTGCACGATTGCAGGGTGATAGCGTTGCCGCGCGCGCTGTTTTTGGTTTATGGCTGCTCGCCGACGTGGGCAATGGCGCCGAGAGGGCGAATTTCGATCATGTTTTTCAGACAGGCCGACCAGTTGGAGGCGCCGGCATCGGCGCTGAAGGCGCCGTTTTCTACTACCGTTCTGGCACTTTCGATGCTGGCCGCTCCGTTGATGCTTTCGGGCTGCATGTCCTCGGAAAAGGACATCGATCTGTCGACCTATGTCGAGCAGACCGAACCTGCAGACGTGCTCTACAATCAGGCGCTCGCCAATATGAACGCTGGTCGTCTCGACGAGGCCGCCAAGAAGTTCGCCGCCGTCGACCGGCAGCACCCTTATTCGGAATGGGCGCGCAAATCGATGGTGATGGGCGCCTTCACCAATTACCGACAGGGCAAGTATGACGAAGCGATCAGCGCAGCCAAACGCTATCTGACGCTTTATCCGTCCACCGACGAAGCTGCCTATGCGCAGTACATCATCGGCCTCAGCTATTATAAGCAGATCGAGGATGTCACGCGCGATCAGAAGGAAGCCAAGCTTACCATCCAGACCATGCAGGAACTGGTGACGCGCTGGCCGGATTCTGAATATGTTGAAGATGCCAAGACCAAGATCCGTTTTGCCAACGACCAGCTCGCCGGCAAGGAAATGCAGGTTGGCCGCTACTATCTCGAGCGAAAGGAATACCTTGCCTCGATCAAGCGCTTCCGCAACGTGGTCGAGAACTATTCCAACACCCGTCACATTGAAGAAGCATTGGCGCGCCTGACCGAGGCCTATTATGCTCTGGGTCTTGTCGACGAGGCGCAGACCGCCGCCGCCGTGCTCGGCCAGAACTATCCCGACAGCGATTGGTACAAGGATTCTTACAAACTCCTGCAGAGCGGCGGCCTGAAGCCGCGCGAGAACGCAGGGTCGTGGATTTCCAAGGCCGGCAAGCTGATCACCGGCGCCTGACGCTTCACATAGCGCGCCTCATGGGGCGCGCACGGCCATCCTTGATGCTATAGAGCGCCGATGCTCTCCAGGCTATCGATTCGCGATATTGTCCTGATCGAACGGCTCGATATCGATTTCGCGCCGGGTCTCTCCGTTTTGACCGGAGAGACGGGTGCCGGCAAGTCCATCTTGCTTGACGCGCTGTCACTGGCCCTTGGAGCGCGCGGTGATGCCTCCCTGGTACGACATGGTGCGGCGCAGGGGCAGGTGACGGCGGTGTTCGACGTTCCGCGTAATCATCCAGCACGTGAAATCCTGGCCGAGAACGCCATCGAAGATGATGGCGACATAATCCTGCGCCGGTTGCAAACGGCGGATGGGCGAACGCGTGTCTTCGTCAACGACCAACCATCATCCGTCACGCTGATGCGCGATATCGGCCGTGCGCTGGTAGAGATTCATGGCCAGCATGATGATCGCGCCTTGGTCGATCCTGGCGCGCACCGTGATCTGCTGGACGCGTTCGGCGGTCATCTCGGGGCCGTCCACAGCACCGGCGAAGCCTGGCGGTACTGGCGGCAAGCCGAGCAGGACCTGGCGCGTCACCGTGCCAAGGTAGAAGCAGCTGCGCGAGAAGCCGATTATCTGCGTGCTTCCGTGGCGGAACTTGCCAAGCTTGATCCGCAACCTGGCGAAGAAACAGAACTGGCCGAATTGCGCTCGGTCATGATGCGGGCTGAAAAGATCGCCGCCGAAATCCACGATGCCCAAGATGTTTTGTCCGGTCCAGCCTCGCCCCTGCCGCAACTCGCCAGCCTGCTGAGGCGTTTGCAGCGCAAAGCCGGGGAAGCGCCGGGCCTGCTGGAAGACGTGGTCAAGTCGCTGGATGAGGCAATGATATCGCTCGACGCTGCCCAGTCGGGCGTGGAGGCGGCATTGCGCGCAACCGAATATGATCCACAGCGGCTGGAAAAGGCCGAGGAGCGGCTGTTTGCGCTGCGTGCGGCAGCACGCAAGCACAATGTGGTCGTCGACAATCTCGCGCAGTTGCGTGACACGATGTCCGCCGACCTCGCCGATCTGGACGCGGGCGAGGAAAAGCTTGCAGCGCTGGAAAAGCAGGCGGCCGCGGCACGCGAAGCTTATGACCAGCTTGCCGCTGAGCTGTCGGGTCTTCGTCATGCTGTGGCTACCGGGCTCGCCAAGGCCGTCATGGCTGAACTCCCGGCACTGAAGCTGGAGCGGGCCGAATTCATCGTCGAGATTGCGAGTGAGCCCGCCAACCGGCTGGAAGAGGGCATCGACCAGATTGAGTTCTGGGTGCGCACCAATCCGGGCACCCGGCCTGGGCCGATGATGAAGGTTGCTTCCGGTGGCGAGCTTTCGCGATTCCTTCTGGCGTTGAAGGTGGCGTTGGCCGATCGTGGCTCAGCCCCGACGCTGGTTTTCGACGAGATCGACACCGGAGTGGGTGGCGCCGTGGCCGATGCGATCGGCCAAAGGCTGGCCAGGCTGTCCAAGCGTGTGCAGGTTCTGTCCGTCACCCATGCGCCGCAGGTCGCGGCACGCGCGGCAACGCATTTCCTGATCTCGAAATCCGGCACGGATCGTGTTGCCACTCGCATTGCCGAGATGGATCGCGGCGCACGACAGGAAGAGATCGCCCGCATGCTGGCTGGCGCCAGCATCACAGACGAGGCGAGGGCTGCCGCCGAGAGGCTGCTGCGCGAAAATACGGTCGCGTCGTGAGCTGTCGGGAGTGACCGCCCGGAGCAGCGGAAGCGGTTTACTTTTCGAGGGAATTTGCAGAAGACTTCAGAGCAATTCCAGCACAAGTGCAGGCGGTTGCGCCCGGGATTGCGTAGAAAAACAGAGTTGGTGCGTTTCCGGTTTGTCCAGAACAACGGAAACGTCCCAGGTCCCGCATTGGGGGAAATTGTCGCGCATGCCTGAACAGAACAAACCTGTCGAAGCCCTGAGCGCAGAGGAAGCAGCTGTAGAACTCGAGCGCCTTGCCGCCGAGATCAAAGAACACGATCGCCACTATCACGGCGAGGATGCGCCGGTCATCTCGGATGCCGACTATGATGCGTTGCGCCGCCGCAACGCGGCGATCGAGGAGGCTTTTCCTGACCTGATACGGGCAGATAGCCCGACCGGCTCGGTCGGTGCGGCGCCAGCGGAGGGCTTTGCCAAGGTCCGTCATGCCGTGCCGATGCTCAGCCTCGCCAAAGCCTATACGGATCAAGATGTCGTCGACTTCCTGGAGCGCGCCAAGCGTTTCTTCGAGCGGGACAAGGATTTCGATATCGCCTTTACGGCGGAACCCAAGATCGATGGGCTTTCGGCTTCGCTTCGTTACGAAAACGGTGTCTTTGTCCAGGGTGCCACACGTGGTGACGGCGCAGTGGGCGAGGACATCACCGCCAATCTGAAGACAATTGCCGATATCCCGCACAAGCTGAAGGGCTCTGGCTGGCCCGAAGTCATCGAAATCCGCGGCGAAGTCTATATGACTTATGCCGAATTCCAGGCATTGAAGGAGCGGTCCGCTGCCGCGGGCGGCCAGGATTATGTCAACCCGCGCAACACGGCAGCGGGATCGCTGCGCCAGAAGGATCCGTCGGTCACTGCCACCCGCAACCTGAAATTCTTTGCCTATGCATGGGGCTACACCTCCGAGGATCCGGCTCCGACGCAATATGAAGCGGTGCAGAAATTCGCCGATTGGGGGTTCAAGATCAGCCCGCTGATGGTGCGTGCCAAATCGGTTGATGACCTCATCGCACAGTATAGGCTGATCGAGGCACAGCGTTCTTCGCTCGGCTACGACATCGACGGGGTCGTCTATAAAGTCGATCAGCTTGAACTGCAGCGGCGCTGGGGCTTCGTCACCGGTGAGCCGCGCTGGGCGATCGCGCACAAGTTTCCGGCCGAGCAAGCGACGACGATTGTCCGCAAGATCGACATCCAGGTCGGCCGCACGGGAACTTTGGCGCCAGTCGCCCGCCTCGACCCAGTGACGGTAGGCGGCGTTACGGTCGTCAATGTGACGTTGCACAATGAAGACTACATCAAAGGCTTCGACAGCAACGGCGAGCCGATCCGCGAGGGCAACGACATCCGTATCGGCGATACCGTTGTGATACAACGGGCAGGGGATGTCATCCCGCAGATCGTCAGCGTTGTTGCCGACAAGCGGCCCGCGGATGCCGTTCCTTATGAATTTCCGCACACCTGTCCGGTCTGTGGCTCGGCAGCAACGCGCGAAGTCAATGAGAAAACCGGCAAGGAAGATTCGCGCAGGCGCTGCACGGGTGAACTGATCTGTCCGGCGCAAGCAGTCGAGAGGCTCCGTCATTTCGTGTCGCGTGGCGCGATGGACATCGAAGGCCTCGGAGCCGAAAACATCGATCTGTTTTTCAATGCCGGGCTTCTGAAGACAGCCGCAGATATTTTCAGGCTGAAGGACCGGCGCACCGAAGTGCAGCAGGCCCTGTTCGAACGGCGCGAGGCACAGGCACAGGCGCGCGAAGCGGCCAAGGGCACCGCGCGCAAGAAGGTGCTGACAGCCGAAGAGCGTACCTATGAGGGGCTCGAGAAGCTTTTCGATGCGATCGATGCGCGCCGCGAGCCTGAGCTCGACCGTTTCATCTTCGCGCTCGGCATCCGTCATATCGGCGAAACGACGGCCGCGGCACTTTCAAAGACATTTTCGACGGCCGAAGAATTCATCCGCGTCGGCAAGGAGGCGTCCAAGGCGGACGACCCCCACACCGTTTTCCCGTCCATCAACGGCATTGGCGATACGGTGATCGGCGCTCTTTGCGACTTCTTCGGCAATGAGCGCAATGACGACGTGTTGGACGCATTGCTGCAGCAGGTCCACCCGAAGCCCTATATCGTCAATGTGTCTGCCGACAGCCAGGTCGCGGGAAAGACCGTCGTGTTCACCGGCTCTCTGGAAAAGATGTCGCGATCGGAGGCCAAGGCAATGGCCGAACGGCTGGGTGCGAAGGTCGCGGGGTCGGTTTCGGCCAAAACCGACCTTGTCGTTGCCGGACCCGGCGCAGGTTCGAAACTCAAGCTCGCAACGGACCTCGGCATCGAGGTCATCGATGAAGACGCCTGGTTCGAGAGGGTCGGACGGAGCGGGTGATGACTGAGACATTCGCCGGCTTCGGCCAGAAAGCCATTCCGTTCCTGAAGGCGCTGGATTTTCATCAGAGCCGTGAGTGGTTCCAGGAAAACCGCGAACTGTTCGAAAGTGAATTGCGTGAACCACTCGGCAATCTGGTCGAGACGCTTTCGGAGCGTTTTGGCGCAGCAGGGCTGGGCCTGCGTGGCGACCGCAAGAAATCGCTGTTCCGCATCAATCGCGACGTGCGTTTCTCAAAGGACAAGCGGCCCTATACCAACCATGTGTCCGCGATCCTGTCGCCGGACGGCACCAAGATGGAGCAGGGCGTCTTCTTCTTCTACCTCGGTCTCGATGCCTGTTTTGCCGCGGTTGCATGGTGGCAGCCGGAGGCGGCGATGCTGCAGGCCATGCGACGTTCGATCGAGACGAAACCAGAGCAGTTCCGCAAGCTGGTTGCTGTTTTGAGGAAGAGCAAGCTGGAACTCGGGACGCAAGGCGCCATGAAGCGCATGCCGCGTGGTTTTGAGCATGTTACCGAAACAGACCTGGCCGCAGCGATCCGCAATCGGCATTTTGTCGTGCGGCGAGACATCGATCCAGCTGTCATACATACGCCGGCGCTGGCCGACATTCTGGTCGATTTTGCCGCGCAAGCCCGGCCGCTGCTTGACTGGGGGAGGGCGATCCAGGGAACGGTTGTACCGCTCTCTCAGGGCTGAAGCCCGGCCGAAGCATCATTTTCGCTGATCGTTTGGCTCAAGCGAATTGGTGTGACTTCCGACAACCAGCTACCTACATGTCTCGCTTCCAAGGGAGTGGCCGATGTCGTCGGAAGCAATCGCTGAAAGATCCAGGGCAAGCGAGTTCTGGGACGGCGCGCGGCTCAGCACCCCGGTTGTGGTGGCCTCCGCGCCATTCGCCTTGTTGTTCGGTGCGCTAGCGGTCGACAACGGTTTTTCGGTGTTTGAAGCAACCTTGATGAGCGCTGCGGTCTATGGCGGCGCCAGTCAAATGGTTGGCATCGAACTGTTCGGCCAGCATGTCGCACCTTGGCTGATCGTACTTTCCATCTTCGCCGTGAACTTCCGTCACGTACTCTATTCGGCTGGTATCGGTCGGCGTTTCGCGCAATGGCCAGTCTTACAGCAGATGCTTGGCTACTTTATCCTCACCGATCCGCAATATGCCATTTCCGAGCGTCGGGCGGAGAATGGGCAGCCAGTCAGTTTCATCTGGTATCTGGGGCTCGGTCTACCGGTTTATGTGTTCTGGGTGGTGGAAACGGCGCTCGGTGCGTATTTCGGCAAGCTGATCAGTAACACTCATTCACTCGGCATCGATTTCCTGTTGCCGATCTATTTCTTCGGCCTGGTCATGGGCTTTCGTAAGCGACCCCTATGGTTGCCGGTGGTGGCGGTAAGCGCCATTGCATCGATCATCGCCTACAAGACGGTCGGTTCACCCTGGCATGTCTCGATCGGTGCAGTCGCGGGCGTTCTGCTTGCCGTCATTCTGCCGCCACATCACAGCGGTTTCGGTGCCAGGCCGGGCGCAGAAGCCGAGGAGCGGCCGTGAGCACGACGTTCTGGGTCATCATCGCGGCTGCCGTCGCCACCTATCTTACCCGCGTCGGTGGTCATCTCGTCATTTCGCGCTTCGAGCGTGTGCATCCGCGGGTCGAGGCAGGGTTGAATGCGGTGCCTGCAGCGGTGCTGACGACATTGGTGGCGCCGGCGGTGCTGAGTGCCGGACCTGCCGAATGGGCCGCACTTATCGTAGCGGGCGCGGTCTCGCTACGTGGCGGGCTGCTCTCGATGTTCCTGGCGGGCGCTGCCGTGCTGATCCTGGCACGGCAATTCATCGCTTAGCGCACCCCCTGCTTGCAGCAGACAGGGGCTTCACAGAGGTGCGGTCGCTTTCTCCAGCCAGACCAAGGTCTCTCCGTCGACCATAGGTCCGATCTCCGAGAGCACGCGGGCGTGATAAGCGTCCAACCATTCGAGTTCGGCCTTTGTCAGAAGATCGGCTCGGATCAGCCGGCGATCGATCGGCACAAGAGTGAGCGTCTCGAAGCCATGCATGGCGATGTCGCCGCCTTCGATCTCTTCCGCAGGTGTGACGATGACCAAGTTCTCGATGCGAATGCCGTAATGGCCTTCCTTATAGTAGCCCGGCTCATTGGACAGCATCATGCCCGCGAGGAGCTTTTCCGTGCCGGTGCGGGCGATGCGCTGCGGCCCTTCGTGCACGGCGAGGTAGGAGCCGACACCGTGACCGGTGCCATGTGCAAAGTCGCAGCCGTGTCGCCATAGCGCCATGCGCGCGATCGCATCGATCTCCGAGCCGCGCGTGCCTGCCGGGAAGCGCAGCATCGAAATGTCGATCATGCCTTTCAGAACCAAGGTGAAGCGCTCGCGCATTTCCTCCGTAGGCTTGCCGACCGGAACCGTCCGGGTGATGTCGGTGGTGCCATCCTGATATTGCGCGCCGGAATCGAGCAGGAACAATTCGTCCTTGGCAAGCTTGCGGTTGGTTTCCGTCGAAACGCGGTAGTGCATGATGGCGCCGTTGGGACCTGCGCCGGAAATGGTGGCGAAGGAGACGTCCCGCAGCGGCATCTGCGTGTCTTCGCCTGTCTGGCGGCGCACCTGTTCCAGTTGCTTGACGACGGTGATTTCGTCGACCGTACCTGGCTGCTGACGATCGAGCCAGCACAGGAGCTTGGCCACCGCAGCGCCATCGCGGCGATGCGCGGCGCGGCTGCCGGCGATCTCGGCCTGGTTCTTGGTTGCGCGCGGGATGCGGGCAGGGTCAGCCGCGGAAACGACCGTGCCGCCATTGTCTTCTACCAGCATGCGCAACTTATCGGCAGCCAGCACCGGATCGAGCGCGATCTTGGCGCCGTTCTTCGCCAGGGCAACGATTGCTGATTCGAACGCTGCAGGCTCATGTGGGTCGCAGAGTTGGGTGAGATAGGCAGCAACCGTGCGCGAGAACTTGCGGTTGTCCATGAACAGCTGATGTTTGCCGTCCGTCGCCAGAATGGCGAAGCCGAGTGCCAGCGGTGTGTGCGGTACGTCACCGCCACGAATGTTGAAGGCCCAGGCAATCGACGAAGGATCGGTCAGAACCGCATGGGTTGCCCCTTCTTTCTCGACAGCGGAGGCAAGCCGCGCCAACTTGTCCTTGGCGAGTTCGCCGGCGAAGGCCTGTGGGTGCAGTTCCACCGGCGCGATCGGCGCGTCCGGCTGGTCATCCCAGATGACGTCGATCGGATTTTCCGTCACCGGCACCAGTTCCGCGCCCGACTTGGCTGCGGCCGCTTTCAGCGCCTTCACTTCGCCGACGGTATGCAGCCAAGGATCGAAACCGAGGCGCGCGCCCCTGCCGAGATTTTCCGGAATCCAGGAAGCTGGCGGATTGTCGATCAGGCTTTCGATCGTGAAGATATCGAGATCGACTTCGGCACGCACCTGCAGCGTATAGCGGCCATCGACGAAGATGAAAGCGCGGTCGCGCAGCACGATGGCAACACCGGCCGAACCACTGAAGCCCGTCAGCCAGCGCAGCCGTGCCGCGCGCTCTGGAACGTATTCGCCCTGATGTTCGTCGGCGCGCGGCACGACAAAACCGTCGAGACCATTTTCGTTCAACCATTGGCGAAGCTTGGCGACGTGCGGTTTGCCCACCGTGGGATCGCCAGCGGGGTCGAAAGTCTGGAACATCGTTGCAAACCTGTGATTGTTCGATTGCGTGGCCGGACCGTAGCCGCGTGGCAGGCGCCTGACAATCGGCGCGCCATGTGGTCCAACTCATGAAGACGGCCGTTGGCTCAACGCTTCATATGAATCGTCACCCACCCCTCGCGGTGGGTGGTGCGAACGTGGCGAAACTGCTGGCCGACATAGGCCGCCACAACGGCGTCGCGCTGACGGTCCAAGATGCCGGAAAGCACAATCGAGCCACCAGGTGCCAAATACTTCGCCATTTCCGGTGCCAGCTTCATCAGCGGCTTGGCCAAGATGTTGGCGACGATGAGGTCGAAGGGCGCACGGGAACCAAAGACGGGGTGGTGGAAACCGGGCGCTGTGACCGTCTCGACCAACCCGGCGACATGGTTCAAGCGAGCATTGGCGGCCGCGACGTCAACGGCGACCGGATCGATGTCGGTTGCCAGCACCGGGATGTGGGCGAGCCGGGCAAGGGCGATGGCCAGCACGGCGCTGCCGGTGCCGAGATCCAGTGCGTTGCGCGGCTTCTCGCGAATGGCGACACGCTCCAACATGGCGAGACATCCGGCGGTAGTGCCATGGTGGCCGGTGCCGAACGCCAGACCTGCTTCGATCTCGATGGCGATGTCGCCGGCATGGCGCTTCTGCCGGTCATGCGCGCCGTGCACGAGGAAGCGGCCGGCGCGCACCGGCTTCAGCCCTTCCAGCGAACGGGCCACCCAGTCGACGTCGGGCAACACCTCACGTTCGACCGACCTGGCGAGACCCAGCGTAGCCAGTTCGGCCTTCAGCTGAGCCTCGACAGGCCCGATGTCGCCATCGGCATAAAGCGAGACTTCATGCAAATCGCGTTCTTCGTCGAGTTCCAATACCGCAAGCGGCAGGCCGTCTTCCTCGAACGCCATTTCGAGAGCTGCGAAGATACGGTCGGCCTCGGCCTTGGAGGCGGTGAGATAAAGGCGCGTCTGGCCCATGGGCACCTGTCTTGCGGCGTGTCCGCGTTGAAAAGCTGATCAGCCGTCTTTGGCCAGTCGTTTCAATTTGGCAAGTGCGGTTTCCGGATTTTCCTCATAGGCGATGGTGCCAAAAAAGTCGCCCTTGCGATTGAGCATCAGCACGGAAGCAGTGTGGTCCATATTGTATTCACCGTCACCGGTGTCGACCCGTTTGAAATAAATGCCGAAGGACTTGGCCATGGCGCGTACCTTGTCGGGTTCGCCGGTTATGCCGATGATGCGGTCGGAGAAGTTGCTGACGTAGCTCTTCATGACGTCCGGCGTGTCGCGCTCAGGGTCGACCGAGACAAAATAGGCCTTGATGTCCTTACCCTCGTCGCCCAGCTTGTCCAGCCAACCGGCCATTTCGGCAAGTGTGGTCGGACAGACTTCCGGGCAATGGGTGAAACCGAAGAACACGGCGCTCGGTTGGCCGCGGAATGCGGCTTCAGTAATAGGCTTGCCGTTCTGGTCGGTAAGCGCGAAAGGTGCCCCGAAAGGCTGGCCGCCATAATGGCCGCGATACCAATCGAAAGTCAGCCACCCGATACCAGCGGCCATGAGCACGAGGATACCGACGAGGATTGAGCGCATCATGAGGACGATCCGACAGTGTCATTTTCCGGGGTCGCCTACCTGGTCTTTGTATATCACCGAGCGGCGAGGCCATGTTCGGCCGGACCTTATCGCCTTGCCCGAATGAGCGCAAAGTGCGTCATTGCCGCAACCCGTCGTCTAAAAAGCTTGCAAGACGGCTCTCTCAGTCCCAACTGAAGCCGGACAATCGCGCCAGCGCAAGGAGGGTTTCTTGTTCTCTCGGACCGGACGAAAACTGATTGGTGGGGCACTTGTTGCCTGTTTTGCGGGTGTCGCCGGGGTGGCGCTGGCACAGCAGGTCGGCAAGGTGGGTGTCGATTGGCTCGGCAACGACATCGTCGTGGAGGCGATCAAGGATCCGAAAGTCGAAGGCGTGACCTGTCACGTCTCCTATTTCGACCGCGGTGTCATCGACCGGCTGCAGAAAGGCAACTGGTTCGAGGATCCGTCTGACTCAGCGATTTCCTGCCAGCAGACCGGGCCGATCAGCATCGCCGATATCGATCTGGGCAAGGGCGGCGAAGAAGTGTTCAAGCAGGGTATCAGCCTGATCTGGAAGAAGCAGGTGGTGAACCGCATCTACGACAAGGCCAATGACACGCTGATCTACCTCTCGCATTCACGCCAGGTGCAGGACGGGTCAGCCAAGATGGCGATCTCGACTGTGCCGCTCTACGGGCAGAGCGTCACCTGGAAGAACGGCAAGCCGCAATAGAACGGCTTGCCGGGAGCGCAGGTGGCGCGTAAAGCCGCCCCATGAGCCCCACCGAAGACCTCGTGCCCAAGGACCCGGAGCCCCGCATTCATCCGACTGCGGAGCTGAAGTCGTGCCGGCTCGGTCGTTATGCAGCCATCGGCGAGCGTGTCGTGCTTCGCGAGGTGACGGTCGGCGACTTCTCCTATTTCGAGCGCCATGCCGAGGCGATCTACACGACGATCGGCAAATTCTGCTCCATTGCGGCCAATACGCGCATCAATGCGCTTGAACATCCGATGGAGCGGCTGACCACCCACAAGGTCAGTTACCGGCCGAACGAGTATTTCCGCTGGCTCGGCGTGGATGGCGATTTCCGCGAACGCCGGCGCTTGAAATCTGTCACCATCGGCCATGACGTGTGGATTGGCCATGGCGCGGTCATCCTGCCGGCAGTGACCGTTGGCAATGGGGCGGTGATCGGTGCCAATGCGGTGGTGAGCCGGGACGTGCCCGCCTATATGATTGTTGCAGGAAACCCTGCCAAACCGCTGCGCCGGCGATTTCCCGAGAATGTTGCCGCACGCATAGAGGCGCTTGCCTGGTGGGACTGGACGGCGGAAAAGCTCGCCAGGGCCATCCCCGACATGCAGGCACTGGAGATCGAGGCCTTTCTCGACCGCTGGGAAGCCTAGCAGCCCGACATGCCAGCCGGCCGCGTTAGTCGTCAGGCCGAGCACTGCGCCGGCGGTAGAAACAAGAAATCCGCCGCGCGCCTGGCGGTCACCCAACTCCCTTGAGATTCTGTTCGAGGCGGCATTGCAAGCATGATCATCTGCAAAATCAGATCCCAAGACGTGAAGGTTCTGGGCCGATGGTTGGCGCATCCACCCCAAACCCGCTAAAAGGAGGAACGAAAAATATGGCAGGCTCTTTTTGTGACTGACTGGCTGGAAATTTTGAAGCAGGAAACGGCAACCGGCGAACGCATGGAGCGCGAGGTTCCGGACATGCTTGCCCATCCCGACATCAGCGAAGAACAGGTGAGGACCCTGTTTGCCGCGCTCGACAAGCAGGCGGAATTCGCGGAAAAACTCAAGCAGGCTTTAGAGAAGTTCGGCCACGATTTCCCGGTGATCATCGCGGCCGAACGGCTGGAGGAGCGTTATGCGGACCTTGCGGCTATCGTCGCAGAAAAACTGAAGGCGATGCGAGCCTAGGTTCATTTCGGCTCACATTACAGTCGGCCGGCTGGCCAATACGCATTGGCTATACGCTTGCCGATTCTGCTTTCAGGCGCCGCGGCCGTTGTCGGCCACCGTGGTCGCCTTGGGTCGCGCGCCGCCGCCACTACCGCCAACGACGACAAGATGCTTGATCTTGCCTTGCTTGAAGGCGGTCAGGAAGCGCTTGTAATCCTTGAAGGCAACGCAGCCATGCGATTCCGCGCGTCCGCCGCGCAGCAGGTAGGAATGTGCGAGTAGACCGTTGCGGCCATGTTTGACTTTACCGCTGACCGGGGTGAGGCGGATCGCCTCGACGCCGTGGAACAGGGATTCGCGCATCGACAGCTTATAGGTGTCAGGGGGCGTCGGTCCGCGCATCTTCTGGTTCACGTAACGGGCGTCGTCGGCCATTGCACCGATGCCAGAATGGGCCTCCAGCTTGGTGCCGTCAGGCATGGTGACGGTGGCTGCGTTGATGTCATAAACGGCGGTGCCGCCGCCCGCTCTGACGCCGGAGCCGCCGGGCGAGGAGAAGAGGTTGCGGAATACGGTCCCCAGGCCGCCGCGTTCGGATGGGTTGTCGGGGCGTGCATAGGCAAGTATCGGCTGCGAAGGCTGGCCAAGGCGTTTCGCTGGTTTGCGCACCGGCTGGTCATCGTTCTCCGGCTCGGCTTCGGCGCGGCGGCGCGTTTCGGGCTTTGTGCCTTCCTCGGCGCGCGGGCGATAGGCTGGCAGCGGCACGTTTTCTGGAACGGCGGCGAAATCGGAGCCTTCGATCACTTCGCCGGTGTCTGCGAGCGCGATCTGTTCCTCGTCGTCGGTATCGTCTTCCTGGTCGGGCAGAACAAGGCTCGCCACCAGGACCTCACGCACGGCAGAACCCGATGAGGGGGCAGTATCGGCGAAACCGAGCTTCATGGTGGATGGGGCGGATAGGGCCAGCGCAACGCGTGCGGCCCGTTCCGGTTCAGCCAGGTCTGGGCCGAACCGGTCGGCGTCCGGTGTTGCGAATGCGTGCGCGAAACGCTCGTCCAACGGGGACGGCTGCTGCACTTCTGCCGCTGTGAGCCTTTCGCTCTTATCGGCAGCTTCGGCCGCTGCAGCCTGTTGCCGGCGCTTGGCCCATTCGTGTGCAACCAAAGCCTGCTTGAGCTTGGAAGCAGCCTCCATCGATTGCGCGTCGACTTTCGCCACATTGACGCGCGCCGGCAGGAAATGCGCATTGGCGCGGATCGAGGTTGCGGTGGAATAGGCGCCAGCGACCGTGGCCAGCGACCACAGCGCCAACACGGCGCCCACCGTGGGGATGGTCACCCAACCTGCCATCCGTGCGGAACGGGCCAGCATTGTCTTGAGACCAGAGGGACTATCGCCCCGGAGCTTTTCACGCACGAACGCCATGCCGACCGAACTTCCTTCAATCGGCGCAATACGCGGAAACCGCCTTACCCATTCGCTCGCCGGAATACCGGTCACGCGTGGCGGTCCTTTGCCGATTATCTCAAAGGATGGACAAAGATGGTTAACCAATCCCTGTATCGCCCCTCATTGGATTGGAGCCCGCCGCGAAAAACCCTCCTAAAAAGGCAAGAAAGCGGCAAAATCGTTCGCTGGCAAGAATTTTCGGCTTTTGATCGGGAAAAAATGACGCAGGGGAAAGGGCAGGGCGTGTTTACCTTTTCGCAGAGTCCGTCCACAGGACAGGTGCTGGTGGCGGCTGCACGGTGGTTCAATTCGCTTCGCGCCCTGCGCCGATGGCCACGGCATTGTGCGGGATCGCCGCCGCGTTTGGCCATCGCAACAGCCTGCAGGTGGTGGAGCGTGAGCTCTCAAACCGCCGTCACGAAGCCGTCCAGCACCTTCTTCTGGCCCGCGCGGTCGAAATCGATGGTCAGCTTGTTGCCGTCGACCGCCGCGATGTTGCCGTTGCCGAATTTCTGATGGAACACGCGGTCGCCAACCTTGAAGGCCGACGGTGCGTCCGCCACCGACTTCGCCACCAGCTCTCCCTCGATGGTGCGGCCCTTCACCGAGGTGCGGCCGGCGCCGTAGCCGGAATCGACTTCGCCATAACCGATGCGCTCGACCTGGTGGCCGCTGCGCGTGCCCCAGTTGCGGTCGGTCGCCTCGGTACGGTTTTGCTGCGCCCGCTGCCAGCCGGGCGTGGCGTAGCTGTTGGAGAAGGATCCGCCTTGATCGCCGCGCGCCGCTCGCCCGCCGGACGGAGAGCCGAGGTTGTCGAAGCGGGAAGCACCATATGGATTTTGGCGCCCGGCCGAGAAACCGCCTCTGCCGGAAGCGAAAGCGCCGCCACCATAAGGATTGCCATAGCCGCCATAGCTGGAGCCGCCGCCTTCCTGGACCTCGACATGCGCTTCCGGCAATTCATCGAGAAAACGCGAGGGGATGGTCGATTGCCATAACCCGTGAATGCGGCGGTTGGAGACGAACCAGATGTGCAGATTCTTCTTGGCGCGCGTGACGCCGACATAGGCAAGCCGCCGCTCTTCTTCCAGGCCCGAGCGGCCGCCTTCGTCCAGTGCGCGCTGATGGGGGAAAAGGCCTTCCTCCCAGCCCGGTAGGAACACGGTTTCGAATTCCAGCCCCTTGGCCGAATGCAGCGTCATGATGGAGACGGCATCGAGGCCTTCGTTCTGCTCGGCATCCATCACCAGTGCGACATGTTCGAGGAAGGCGCGCAGCGACTCATACTCCTCCATGGAGCGGATCAGCTCCTTGAGGTTTTCCAGCCGCCCCGGCGCTTCCGCCGAGCGATCGTTCTTCCACATGTCCGTGTAGCCGCTCTCCTCGAGGATCATCTCGGCGAGTTCGGTATGCGGCGTGGAATCGAGCAGGCTTTGCCAGCGCGCAAAGTTGGCGGCAACTTCGCGCAGCGCTGCGCGCGGCTTTGGTTTCAGCTCGTCGCTTTCGGCAAGGCGTGTGGAAGCCTCCAGCATCGGCACGCCGAGTGCGCGGGCGGTGTCGTGGATCTGGCGGATGGTGGCGTCGCCCAACCCTCGCTTCGGCACATTGACGATGCGCTCGAAAGCGAGGTCATCGCCGGAATTGGCGACGACGCGCAGGAAGGCCATGGCGTCGCGGATTTCCTGGCGCTCGTAGAAGCGAGGGCCCCCGATGACACGATAGTTCAGGCCGATCTCGATGAAACGGTCTTCGAAGGAGCGCATCTGGAATGAAGCGCGCACCAGGATCGCCATGTCGTTCAATTGGTGACGATTACGCTGGTACGCTTCAATGGCCTCGCCCACCGCGCGCGCTTCCTCGTCCGAATCCCACGCGGCGTGCACATTGACCCTGGGGTCTTCGGGATCCGGCCTGTCGGTGAAAAGCGTCTTGCCGAGGCGGCCTTCATTGTGGGCGATGAGATGGGCAGCGGCACCCAGGATATGGGCGGTGGAGCGATAATTGCGCTCCAGGCGGATGACCGTGGCGCCCGGGAAATCCTTCTCGAAGCGCAGGATGTTGTCCACCTCCGCGCCGCGCCAGCCATAGATCGACTGATCGTCGTCGCCGACGCAGCAGATATTGACCTTGTTTTCGCTCACGCGCTGTTCCGCGCCTGACGGCGCGAGCGCCCCGCGGGGGCCTCGCGATGGCTCGGTCGCCCGATCGGGCTCGCGACCTTCGGTCGTGGCGTTTCCGCCTTTCGGCCGCTGGGCCAGGAGCCGCAACCACATGTATTGCGCGGTGTTCGTGTCTTGGTACTCGTCGACCAGTATGTATTTGAATTTGCGATGATATTCGGCCAGTACATCGTGATGCTTGCGGAAAATGCGGATCGGATGCAGCAGCAGGTCGCCGAAGTCGCAGGCATTCAGCGTGGTCAACCGCTCCTGATAGGCGCGGTAGAGTTCGCGGCCGCGGCCATTGGCGAAGGCGCGCGCATCCCCCTCCGGGATCTCTTCGGGCGCGAGGCCTTTGTTCTTCCAGGTGTCGACCATCTGCGCGAAGGTGCGCGGCGCCCAGCGCTTGTCGTCCAGCCCTTCGGCCTGGATCAGCTGTTTGATGAGGCGGGTGACATCGTCGGTGTCGAGGATGGTGAAATCCGAACGCAAGCCGGCGAGTTCGGCATGGCGGCGCAACAGTTTGACGCCGATGGAATGGAAAGTGCCAAGCCACGGCATGCCCTCGATCGCCTCACCGACCAGGATGCCGATGCGCTGCTTCATCTCGCGCGCCGCCTTGTTGGTGAAGGTGACGGCAAGGATCTGGCTCGGGAAGGCTCGGCCGGTGGCCAGGATATGAGCGATGCGGGTCGTCAGCACGCGTGTCTTGCCGGTGCCGGCGCCGGCAAGAACCAGCACTGGTCCTTCGGTGGTTTCAACTGCCTGCCGCTGCTCGGGGTTGAGCCCTTTCAGATATTCCGGCGGATTGTTGTGGCCCTGGCGCGCTGCCATGGCGCGGGCGGCGATGCCGGATGGAGCGCCTTGCTGCATCGGAGCGCGCGCGGCGTCGAAACGCGGAGCGTCGTCCTCGTCGAAGAAGGGCATGTCATGATCGCCGGCCATTTCGTCTCCGAATGTAGTGATTCGGGCGAGAAAGGCCAGCAATGTTCACACACTGTTCCAGGATTCGGTGGCTTTGGCCATTGTTGACGATGTGGTGCGACATCGATAGCGTCCAATTACGGCTCGACGCAGCCGGCAGTCCGCGCCTCCAAAAGGTATGGCGAATGCGTCGCGATGATTCGGTCTGGTCCTTGTCCCTGGGATGAAGGCACCGGCAATGCGGACCCCGGTGAGGCTTTTCGTCCCAATGAGAAGGATCGCAGAGCATGCGTACATTCCTGGATGCCAAGGCCATGGCAAAAGCCATGCGCGAAGCGCTTGCCGACAAGAACATCGAGATTTCCCAGTCCGAAGCGCTGGAGATCGTCGCACGGCAATTCGGACTTGAGACGTGGAACATGCTGTCCGCCCGGATCGAACGCGGCGAGAGTAGGGGATCTGCTGCCAAGGCTGGCAACGAAATTGCCTTCGAGCAGGCAGTGCCGATCGTGCGCATCTTCGACGTGGTCAAGGCGCATGAGTTCTACCTCGGCTTTCTCGGCTTCGGCATCGATTGGGAGCACCGCTACGGCGACAATTTTCCGCTCTATACCCAAGTGTCGCGGGCTGGCCTCAGGCTGCATCTGTCCGAACACTCGGGCGATGCCAGCCCGGGCGGCAACATGGTCGTCTATATGAACGGAATTGAGGCTCTCCAGCGCGAACTGGCGGGGAAGAACTATCGCTACATGAAACCAGGCCTTGAAACGGTGGAGGACAGGCTGGAGGTCGAGGTGATCGATCCGTTCGGCAATCGCATCCGCTTCATGGAGATCGTCGAAGGCGGTTGAGCCGGTGGGGGCGGTGCCGGCCGCGAATATTTTCCGCCGGCGTTTCCTGAAATCCACACTGGTGCCTTGTTATCGTCGTGGCAGACGAGTTTAGTCTTTGCTCCTTTGGTGCGGTCGGTTAAGTCTGTCCGCGCCAACCACTTAAGGCGAGGCCATGCAAGAACCGTTCGAACCCAAAGGACCCCCAACCACGGTGGACGACAATTTCGACAAGGCAGCCATTGCCGTGATCGTTGTGTTCGGTGCGCTCATCATCGGCGGCCTGATGGCTGCCAATCTGGTCTATGGCCATCGCAATGGTTTCCTCTATGCGCTGGGCGCAGCCGGTACCGCGTGGATCGCCGGCCATATGATCCTGTTCGACCTGCCGCGTGCCTATGCCGCCATGGTGGCGGCTTCGTTCCTGCTCGCGCTTTTGTCGACATTGGCGCTTGCGTGATCGATTGCGCGGCACAGGCTGCGCGATCGGTCAAAATCCGAGACATTATCGGCTTACGCGACCTGGCCTGAACCCGCTTACGTTGTCAGGTGGGGGCCGCGCTTGGACCGCGCCTGCTTTATGACTGCACGCCAGCGCAGCATATCGAAGGGGATCGGCTCGTTCGAGTTGGCGATCTGGAAGATTTCATTGTTGAGGTTCTTCAGCGAGCGCCAGAAGTCGTAGTCGCTGATGCGTGGATCGGCAGCCAGTTTTTCCGAGAGAGCCTCGATATCTATTTTCATGCGCAGTTTGACCAGATTTCCGCCGGCCTTCTCCAAGGCTTCCTGTCCACCCCTGAGGCAACGTTCTCCGGTGTGCCGCCGATTCGCTCAACGGCTTCAAATGGGTTCTCCCCGTTCAGTATTGATTAAGGTTAACGCGTCGACTCAACCGGCTTTACGGCGGATGCCGATCGAACGGCCGGCGCGTTCCGGCATGGGCAGGCCCGCATGGGCAGTGCGCATGGCTTCCACCTTGGCCAGCACATCCGGTGGGAAAGGAGCGACCTTGGGTCCAGCCATGTCGACGTGCAGGGAAAGCGATTCCGATGTCGCCGCCAGCCAGCCATCGACATGGCGGATTTCCTGGTAGACGCGCAGCCGCTTCTCGTCATGGTCGAGAAGCTGGAAGGTTGAGATCACCTTGTGGTCGAGATGCAGTTCCTGCACGTAGCAGACATGCACTTCGGCCGTGTAGATGGTGAGCTTGCGGTCGCGTGCATAGTTCGGCCCCATGCCCATCAGCTCGAAAGCATCGTCCGAGCAGCGATCGAACAGCACGTTGTAATAGGCCATGTTGAGATGACCGTTGTAGTCGATCCAGTCCTTTTCGATTTCCATGACGCGCGAGACAAAAGGGGCGGGGATGGTCATTGCGGTGTTTCCTCTGGCACTACCGGACAATGCAATTAAGGCGTGCTGTGGATCCAATGTCGGATTCGATCTACCAGGCAAAGCAAGTAAGCAGATCTTTGTTCGCGCATGTCGTAATCGCAAAACCGCTGCACACTTTTGCGCAACATGCTTTAAGCAGCTGTAATTCGAGAACAAGGGCCGCGATGGTCCAATCGCGGAGGAAAGCATGGCTCTAAGCGACCTCGTGACGGTCGAACGCAATGAGGACGGCATCGCAGCCGTCCTCGGAATTCTGAAACAGCAGCTCGGCGAACGATTCCAGACCGGGCAGGCGATCCGCGAACAGCACGCCCACACCACCACCTATATCCCCACCCAGGCGCCCGATGGTGTCGCCTTCTGCGAGACGACCGAAGAAGTGCGATCGGTGGTGCGAGCCTGTGCCGCACATCGCGTTCCGGTCATCGCCTTCGGCGTCGGCACATCGCTGGAGGGTCACGTCAATGCTCCGGGCGGCGGCATCTCCGTCGATCTTTCGCGCATGAGCCGGATCCTGGCGGTGAATGCCGAAGACCTCGATTGCCGGGTGGAACCCGGCGTGACACGCGAACAGCTCAACCAGCATCTGCGCGATACCGGTCTGTTTTTTCCGATTGATCCCGGTGCCAATGCCACTCTCGGCGGCATGGCGGCGACGCGCGCATCGGGCACCAATGCCGTGCGGTACGGTACGATGCGCGAGAATGTTTTGTCGCTAACGGCGGTCATGGCGGATGGCGAAACCGTGACGACCGGCCAGCGGGCCAGGAAAAGTTCGGCTGGCTATGATCTCACTCGGCTTCTGGTCGGGTCGGAGGGCACACTTGGGATCATCACCGAGCTGACGCTCAAGCTGCAGGGCATTCCGCAGGCGATCTCGGGGGGCGTCTGCCCGTTCCCAACGCTGGAGGCAGCATCCCAAGCGGTGATCCAGACCATCCAGATGGGTATTCCGGTCGCTCGCATCGAATTGGTCAATGCGTTGCAGATGCGAGCTATGAAAACCTATTCCAAGCTGGACTATCCCGAGAGCCCGTGTCTTTTCCTGGAATTTCACGGCAGTGATGCCGGCGTAGCCGAACAGGCCGAGACCTTCGGCATGATTGCGGAAGAGAACGGCGGTGGGCCGTTCCTTTGGACATCGGTCGCCGAGGAGCGCAGCAAACTCTGGAAAGCGCGTCATGATGCCTACTGGGCGTCGCTGACGCTCCGTCCCGGCGCCAAGGGGCTGTCGACGGATGTCTGCGTGCCGATCTCGCGGCTGGCGGAATGCGTGGCGGCGACCGAAGCGGACATCGCCGAAATGGGGCTGATCGCGCCGATCGTCGGCCATGCCGGCGACGGCAATTTTCACGTACTGGCACTGATGGATCCAGAGGACGCCGGCGAGGTGGCGCTGGTCGAGCGGTTCGTCGCTCGACTCAACATGCGCGCAATAGCCATGGAAGGCACCTGCACCGGCGAGCATGGCATCGGCCAGGGCAAGGTCGGGTTCCTCAAGGCCGAGCATGGCCATGGTGTTGAACTGATGCGTCAGATCAAGCGCGCGCTCGATCCCGACAACATCATGAATCCAGGGAAGATATTGCCGGCGTAGCTGCGAAAGGCCGCGAAACGACAGAGCCGTTCCGCTTCCTTTCAATTCGGATCAGCAGTCGCCGTTGTAGAAGCAATCGTCGCTGCGGTCACGGTAGCGGCGATCGTAGTATGGGTCATAGCGGCGAGGCTCGGCTATCGGCGGACCGAACGGATCGTCGTAGTAGCGGCGCACCGCGCGGCGGCCGGGCGAACCTTCGCCGAAAACGGCGCGGCAACCACGATCGACCCAGATGGTACCGGAGCCGCGGTCGTAGCCCCAGGTGCGATTGCGGATACAGGGGCTGTTCGACTTCTGCCGCACAATGACGGCGGAACGGAAATCGGCCTGGCATTCGTTGTACTGGTCATCATCGGAGGAGCATGTCACCGTGCGTCCGGCATTGGCCGGTAGGGTGGAAACACCCAACAGAGCTGCAAGACCAATCAGTGAGGCGGCGGCAATTTTGATCACAGTGCGGTCTCTTTCGTACGTGCTCATTTTATGAAACGCCTCTGCCGCACAGGGTGCCGCAGAATGGTATCAAAGGCGACTATCCCTATCGGATTCTGGCAATTTTCGATCGACGGAATTCACGAATGCACCGACAAATGTAACGGATTGAGAGATGCCACTTTATCAACGCAGTATTGCCGCTAGATTGCGGGCACATCTCAACCCAACGGTTTCAGGGTAATGCTCGCCCGCCTGTTCGTGATTTTCGGTGGTCTGTTGGTGCTGGCGCTGCTCGCGGCGCTGGTTGTGCCCCCGTTCATCGATTGGACCGGTTATCGTGCCGACTTCGAACGGGAAGCAAGTACCATTCTGGGGCGCAAAGTAACGGTTAAGGGTAGTGCAACCGCACGGCTTCTGCCGTTTCCGTCTGTGACGTTCACCGACGTTTCGGTCGCCGGTGGTGAAGGTGGCGAACCTGCGATGACCGTCGAGACCTTCTCGATGGATGCCGAACTTGCCCCGTTCCTGCGCGGCGAGGTGCTGATTTTCGATATGCGGCTGGTGAAGCCGAAAGCAGCGATCGACATTGCCGCCGACGGCAAGATGAATTGGGCGGTCAGGTCGTCCTCCCCCTTCGATCCGGCCCAGGTGGCGATCGAGAAGCTGACTGTGACCGACGGGGTGGTGGAACTGCGCCAGGAGGCCAGCGGCCGTGTCACCGTGCTGTCCGACATCAACGCGACAGTGTCGGCGAAATCGCTGGCAGGGCCATGGCGTGCTGAGGGTTCGTTGAAGGCCGATAGCATCACGACGCGTCTTTCGGTGACAACCGGCAAGGCCGATGGAGCCGGGAAGATCGCGCTTCGGATCAAGGCCGATCCCAATGGATATCCGCTGTCGGTCGAGGCCGACGGCAATGCCGGTGTCGACAACGGACGAGCGCTTTATTCAGGTCAGTTTCGACTCCTGGGCGACAATGCACCCCTGCAGGGGGCAACGGCGAAGGCGATTGACGGATCTTCAGGCCCAGGTGCCAAGGCGGCCCCCACTTATCGGTTGAACGGCAGGTTCCAGCTCGATCACCGCAGGCTGGCCGTTGACGAATTCCGTATCGAGACGGGGCCTCTCGACAACCCCTATGGTGCTGACGGCAAGGCTTCGATCGACCTTGGAGCCGACCCGCGTTTTGCCATCGAGGCGAGTGGCGCGCAGGTTCAATTCGAGGAAACACCCGGCACGAGCGGAACGGCAGCGCTGCCGAAGCGCGTCGCGGCGCTTGAGCGAGTGCTTCTGGCGCTGCCCAAGCCCACGATGCCGGGTTCCGTCGAGGTGAAACTGCCGGCCGTGGTAGCAGGCGACACGACCATTCGCGACATCGCGATTTCCGCGGAACCCGCAGCGGGCGGTTGGACGGTAAAATCGCTGGCTGCGACCTTACCCGGCCGCACGACGCTGGAGGCAGACGGACGGCTCGATATCGAGGGCAAGGTGCGCTTTACCGGTTCGCTGCTGCTCGCCATTGCACAGCCGTCGGGCTTTGCCGCCTGGCTGTCCCGGGACGTGGATGAAGCGATCCGGCGTCTTCCGGCGGCAGGCTTCCGCGCGCAGGTCGATCTGACCGATGCCCGGCAGAAATTCGACGACCTCGAACTGGTGCTGGGTAAGGCGAGCTTCCGCGGCAGCCTCGACGCGAGCCAGCCTGCGGACGGCAAGCCGGCCGTCGTGACAAGGCTGGAGGGCGGGGCGCTCGACGTGGAGGGGCTGACCGCCTTTGCTTCGCTCTTTGTGTCGGACAAGGGGGCAAACCGCTTCGCCGATGCCGACCTGGACGCCAAGATCAAGGCTGGTCCAGTCGATGCCTGGGGCTTTTCGGCCGAGAAGCTGGACACTGCTTTGCGGTTGCGGGCCGGCATGCTGGAAATCGACAAACTGTCGATCGGCGGGCTCGCGGGCGCATCGGTCAGCGCCACCGGCCGAATGAAGGATTTTCCCAAGGGGCCAACCGGTAGCCTCGACGCTTCGCTCCTAGCGCCGGATCTGGCACCACTTGTCGATGCCGCCGCCGCCCGTTTCCCCGGCAATCGGCTTTTTGCGGCCTTGTCCGAGCGCGGCAAGGCTTATCCAGGGCTTTACAAGGATACGCGCCTCGACGTGGTGATGAGCGCGGCCGAGAATGGAGACGGCACCACGGGATTGGCGTTGTCCGGCAAAGGTGCTGTCGGCGGATCGGCAATGTCTGTTTCATTGTCGGCTCATGGCCAGCCTGGCGACGTATCGAAGGCTCCGTTCTCGCTGACTTTCGATGCCAAGAACCCGGATGCCGCAGCGCTTCTGGCGCTTTATGGCCTGCCGGCGCTGCCGCTGGGTATGGTCGGCGAAGCGACGACCGATGTGACGGCGAGAGGTACTCTTGCCGAAGGTGCCGCGACAGCCTTCAATCTCTGGGGCCCCGATCTGCGGGCGCGCTTCGATGGAACCGTCACCGACACGCCGCAAGGGCTTGCGGCCAAGGGCAAAGTGGCGCTCGATGCTGCTGATATCGAACCCTGGCTGATGACGACCGGTGTCGCGGTTCCGGGTATGGGCATGGGAGCTCCGGTCGCGCTTGCGGCTGAAGCAAATTACAGCCAGGGACGGATTGCGCTGTCAGGGCTCAAGGGAAGTGCTGCAGGCACATCCCTGTCTGGGGAGGTGACGGCTGAATTCGATGCCGCCAAGCCGCATCTGAGCGGGCAGCTGGCGCTGAACACGCTCGACCTCGAACCGGTTGCAGCAATGTTGTTCGGTAACGAAGCGCTGGCCGGTGACGGCACCAATTGGCCGAAGATGCCGTTTGCCGCCAAGCCGGCCCAGCAACTGACAGCCGATCTGGAACTGGCCGTGGTGAAATTGTTCGCTGGTCCGTTGATCGCGGCGGACGATGCGATGCTGTCGCTGAAACTCGAGGATGAAGGGCTTGCCATTTCCAAGCTGAAGGCGAAGCTGTTTGGCGGTGAAATCACCGGGCTGTTCGATCTGAAGAACAATGAGGGCACCGGTCTGCTCAGCGGACAGGCGACGCTGACCGGCGTGGATCTTTTGAAGCTCCTGCCTGCTTCCGGTCTTTCGGGTGTGGGTACGTTTAGCGCCAGCGTGACCACGAGCGGCAAGTCGATCGACGCAATGGTGGCTTCGCTCGCTGGTTCGGGAACCGCTTCGCTCAAGGGCGTCACCGTCACCAATCTCAACGCTGACGCGTTGCCGATGCTGCTTGCCAAGGCGGATGCCATCGGCCGCGATATCGATGCACCGCGAACCGCAGCATTCGCGCCTGAGATCGCGGGGCAGGGGGCCTTCTTCGTGCGCGACGCCGACATCGCCTTTACATTGGCTGGCGGGGTGCTGCGCGCGCCTCCGGTAAGCTTTGAGACGCCGACGTCTTCCTTGTCGGCGGATGTTTCCGCCGATCTTGTCGCCGGCACAGTCTCTGCACGGGGTACCGTCGCCTATAAGGCGGGTGACGAAGCGCTGGTCGGCTCGGAGCCGGCGCTGAATTATAGCGTCGATGGACCGATCGAGTCCCCGATACGCACTTTCGACAGCGCGCCGCTGGCGCAGTTCCTCACCCAGCGTGCGCTGGAAAAAGAGCAGCAGCGGGTAGAGGCCATGCAAGCGGTGCTTCTGGAAAAGCAACGGTTGAGGCGCGAAGCGCGATACTACGCTGCTCTGCAGGAAGAACGGGACCGTGCGGAGGAAGAAAGGCGCCGCATCGAGCAGGAAAAACAAAGAGCCGAGGAAGAGGCACGGCTGAGGGCGGAAGCCGAAGCGAAGGCCGCGGCCGAAGCAAAAGCCAAGGTTGAGGCCGAAGAGAGAGAACGCGCGGAAAAGGCGATTGCGGAAGCTGCCGAGGCAGAGCGGCGCAAGGCCGAAGCGGCGATCCGCGCGGCACAGGAGGAAAAGGCGAAGCTGGATGCCGAACGCCAGTCAGCACCGCCATCACCTGCTGCACCAAGCGCGCCGGCGCGCAAGCTTGAGCCCTTTTCGATTCAGGATTTCCTGAAAACGTTGCAATAGACAAACCGCACCGAGGTCGTCCTTCGGATCACAGTTGGCATGCGCTTGACAGCCGAAAGGGCAAAGCATGGACATTGCAAAGGTGCGATTGGCTGGCCCCGACGACGTTGGTGCCTTCAAACACATACGGCTGGAGGCGCTGCGCCTGGAGCCGGCTGCTTTTGCGAGCCGCGTCGAAGATTGGGAAGCTTTATCGGACGAAGACTGGCTGGGGCGTGTCACGAACGGCGCTGTTTTCATTGCCTTTCGCGAGGATGAGCCGGTCGGCTTGATGGGCCTGTTGCGTGAACAATCGGCGAAATCGCACCATCGTGCCACGATCGTCATGGTCTATGTGCGAGCGAGCGAACGCGGTGCAGGTACCGCCAAGGCATTGCTGGATCGGCTGACTGAACATGCGCTTGACGCCGGCATCCTGCAGCTGGAACTCACCGTCAGCACGGAGAACCCTGCAGCACAGCGCTTTTATGCACGCGAAGGCTTTGCCAAGATCGGCCGTCTGCCGGCTGGATTGATCCATGAAGGCAAGGAAATCGATGAAGTCATGATGGCCAAACGCATCGGATGATGAAGCACGCTTATCGTGTGATTTGGCCTGCTTCCCGCTTCACCCACTCCAACACGTAAAGCCGAAGCGCCGATGACAGGTTGGCCTCGCGTGGACGCCGCTCGTCTATCTCGGCCACGAGGGCCGCGACGGTGAGTCCTCGGCTTTCGGCTATAGCGGCAAGTTCGTCTGAAAATGGTTTTTCGAGCGAGTAGGACGTGCGGTGACCGCGAATCGTGACGGAGCGTTTCTCGACGAGGCTCACGCGCTCTTAGTTCTTGTGTGAGCTGTCAGAAGCCGTCTCGCGGCGGTGGCCTTCGATACGGCGTTCGGCTTTTTCAGCCAGCATCTTATCGCGCTGCTTTTCGCTCTTGCTGCGACCGTGCAACGCACGGTTCTGATCGGCCGTCGCGGCGCGCTGCTCGCGTGCCTTGCCCTTCTTGAACTGGCGGAGATTTACGACCTCGGCCATCGGGCGGATTACTTCTTGCGGAAGGCGTCGAGCGAGACGACTTCGGCGCCCTTGCCGGAGGCTGACTCATCGACCGCAGGCTTCTCCGGTTCGGCGGCCGCTTTCTTTTTCGACTCGGATTTCTTTTCGGGAGCAAGTGCGACGGGTTCCGG
Organism: Terribium retamae; assembly: GCF_022347545.1. Classification (GTDB taxonomy): domain Bacteria; phylum Pseudomonadota; class Alphaproteobacteria; order Rhizobiales; family Rhizobiaceae; genus Mesorhizobium; species Mesorhizobium retamae. Next base: position 31,166 of record NZ_JAKREW010000034.1, on the reverse strand, counting down.
CGCCGGCTTGTCTTCCTCCTCATCGGCAGTCTCGGTCCGGACGTCGAATTCGAGTTCGAAATTCACCGATGGATCGTAGAAGCCGCGCACGGCGGAGAAAGGGATTTCCAGCTTTTCCGGGATGTCGGAAAAAGACAGGCCGACTTCGAAGCCGGCTTCCGTAACCTTGAGGTCCCAGTATTGAAATTGGATGACGATGGTCATCTGCTCGGGATAGCGTTCGCGCAAGCGCGAAGAGATGCGGACGCCGGGCGCGCCGGTCAGGAAGGTGATGAAGAAATGATGATTACCCGGAAGGCCGGTGCGCGCGACTTCGGCCAGAACTTTGCGCATGACGCCGCGCAAAGCTTCCTGGGCCAGGATGTCGTAGCGAATGTGGTCGTCGGCCATATGCCTGGGCGGTTCCATTGAATCGTCCGCATAGCTGTAATCAAGCTTGGCGGGCTCGTAAACCGCATATAGAGGGCGCAGGCACCGTGGCCAACACCAAAGCCGTCTTTAGGTGACGCTTTCGCGACGTCGGGCTCAAGCCAGCGACGTCTCGCGCAGACGGGAAGCCGGTTGCCGGGCGCCATAGGCCTTCAGGAAGGTTCGTACCCCATTGGTCGCCGACTGCAGGACTTCCTCCTGGCTCGGCTGGATGCCCATCATGAATTCGATCTGTAATTCGGCATTGATCAGGCCGACGAACTGCCGAGCGGTCACGTCTGGATCATCGATGGCAAGATGGCCGGCGAAGGCGAGACGTGCAAAGCGTGCGGCAAGTGCCGGAAGGGTGGTCCCCGGACCATTCTCTCGCCATTCCGCAAACAATTCAGGGTAGCGCTCGCCCTCGGTCTGGATCAGCTTGCGCAGGAATTTGCCGTCACGACTGCAGATGCAGTTGCGATTCATGCGAACGGCATAGGCGACCAGATCCGCCTCAAGATCCTTGGGTTGGTCGGGGAAGGTCGCGAGGGTGGCGAAAATACCGGCATTGCAGCGTTCGGTGAGCTCGCGCACGACCGCCACAAACAGCTTTTCCTTGTCACCGTGGTGATTGTACACGGTTTGACGCGAGACGCCCGCTTCCGCAGCAATCAGGTCGATATTGGCGCCGGCAAAACCTTCGCGGCAGAAAACCGACATGGCAGCATCTACGATCGCGACTCTTTTGGCTTCGTGGCCGCGCGGCGGGAAATTGTCAGCAGCAATCGTTTGGCTCATAGAAATCTATTTAGCAGTGATTGACAATTTGGACAAGGATGTCTAATTTTCTGGACTATAAGATTTAAAGATGCGGCGCCTCCGCGTGTCGGCATCGCGGGGGATGGAACGTCCTTAGGTTAGACGCCGCATCGCGGCAGTAACCGAATTTGAAAGAGCCATATCATGAACGCGCATTTTCTCCGCACCGCGGTGCTGCTCGGCCTTATGTCTGCTGTCGGTGCTTTTGCTGTCGACATGTATCTGCCGGCGCTGCCCTCGATCGGCGCTGATCTCAACGCCAGCACATCGGCTGTGCAGATGAGCCTCTTGATCTTCTTTCTGTCGATGGGTTTCGGGCAGATCGTGGTCGGCCCGTTGTCGGACATGTTTGGCCGCAAGCCGCCACTTTATGTCGGCCTTGCCCTCTTCATCATCGGCGGCGTCGGCTCTGCAATGGCACCGAATATCGAGTGGCTTATCGCATTCCGTTTCCTGCAGGGCCTCGGCGCCAGCGCGGGTATGGCCATTCCGCGGGCTGTCGTGCGCGACATGCACACCGGCAATGAGGCTGCCAAGCTGATGTCGCTGCTGATGCTGGTGTTCTCCGTCTCGCCGATCTTGGCACCGCTTTCCGGCAGCCTGATCATCGAAACCCTTGGCTGGCGTGCCGTCTTCTGGGTGCTGACAGCAGCCGCGGTGATTGCCATCGTGCTTCTGGCCACGGCGCAGAAGGAGACGCGGCCGGTCGAGGATCGCGTCGGTTCCTCCTTCGGCTCGGCGCTGAAGGGCTACTGGTTTCTTCTCAATGACCGCAACTTCCTTGGCCTCACGGCAATTGGCGGTTTCGGCATTGCGTCCTTCTTCGTCTATCTGGCGAGCTCGTCTTTCATTCTGATCGACCACTATGGTCTTTCACCGTCGCTCTACAGCGTGTTCTTCTCGATCAATGCGGTGGCTTTCATAGGCATGTCGCAGATGACTGGCCTTCTCGCCGACCGCTTCGGATTGAAGCGGGTCGTGAAGGTGGCCGTGGTCGGTTACGCCACCGCGATGGTGGTGTTGCTGGCGATCATGGCCTCCGGTGTCGATCGGCTGGACGTGATGGCGAGCCTGTTGTTCGTGGGCTACGGCTTCCTGGGCCTCGTTATCCCGACCACTTCGGTGCTGGCCATGGAAGAGCATGGCACGATTGCCGGCACTGCTTCAGCGCTGATGGGTACGTTGCATTTTGCAATCGGCGCGGTGGCGATGGGTGTCGCCGGACTGTTCTTCGACGGGACGCCGCTGCCCATGGTTGCAGGCATAACACTCGCGGCCGTGATTGCCTTTGCGCTGACCCAGATCACGCTCGGCCGCGTCCGTCAGCCGATCGAAGCGCCGGCGGAATAGAGTTCCAGAACGGAAAGGGGGGGGGGGGGGGGGGGGGCCGCCGGGGGGGGGGGGGGGGGGGGTGGGGGGGGGGGGGGGGGGGGGGGGCGCGGGGGGGCGCGGGCGGGGGGCGCCGCCCCCGCCCCCCGCGCGGCCTCCTCTACTCCACCCCCCCCGCCGGGGGGGGGGGCGGCCCCCCCCCCCCCCTTTCCGTTCGGCGTATGAGTTGGGCTCGCGATTGTTCTCGGAGGCGAGGCCGGGCTCGCATCTTCCTTGTCGGACGCTATCCATCAAGCTCTTCGAGGATGAGGGTTAGTCGTTCTTTGACCGACGCGCGTGGAAGCGTGATCAACTCGTAGCCATAGCGCGGGTAGGTGTCGGCCAAGGCTTCGAACGTGCGTTCAGCTTCGTCAAGATCCTGCTTGCGCTCTGCATCCTGGGAGAAGATCTCCGGCCACGGCGGAGCGATGAAAACGCGACGGTTGTAGCGGAAATGCTCGGTTGCTTTCTCCATATGTGCTGGTACCGGCAGGCCGCTCAGCCGGAGATAGGCGAGCGTGTCCAGCACGCCGCGGTCGAAGAAAACCGGACCTGCCAGTTGGGACACGGTGTGATGTGAGCGCAATTCCCAGGCCAGCATCAGTTCCGCGAACAAGGTCTTGTCGCGCCATGGCAAGGCCGAACCACCGATCGTTACCTGATCCCGGATAATGTTACGGCCTGCTTCGGGCGCGGTAGCGTAGCCCCGTGCAGCCAGTGCCTCGATGAGCGTGGTCTTACCCGATCCCGGGCCACCGGTCAGCACGAAGAATCGGTCGGTATGGTTTTGCATGGCGTGACCTTCCATGGTTGGGGTTCAACGAGCCCAGATGGGCTGTCAGCTGAGGTTTTGGGAGGAATTGCGCGTCGTCACGGCCATCGGGCATTCGAGATGCCGATCGGAGCGAAGCTTACAGATGTAGGGAGAAGTGGAGGCTTCTGTTGCCAGGTGCCTCCGGACCCCGCCTAGAGGTGCGAACCGCTAGGGCTTGATTTGAAGCGTTCGCGCCGCATTAAGCAGCGAGACGAGCTTCCGCATAGTTGTCGTTGGCAACTATAAGTTTAGCCCGATAACGGTGGTACAATGCCGGGTACAGCAATCTGTCTTTCAACGCCCGTCGAACCCATTTCACCCCCATCATAAGCCGTCGCGCCGAGGACGGTTTATGGTGGAGGTGGCGGTATCGAAACCGCGTCCGGATCGCCTATTGCACAGTCGGTTTAGCACCATAGTCCTGTTGCCAGGACGTTCCCAATATACGGACGGGCCCGCTGGGTTTCAATAGCAGGATCAACGAAAACAGAGCCTTGCACAGAACACCTGCCGGCGCTGCCAACTCGCAAGTGAGCGATCATGAGATACGTACATCAGATTCTGCTTTACGTACCTCAAAACTCCATGCTAGGTCGGCGCCGGGAGTGAGGAATGCGTCCAACAGTTCATGATGTAGCCGGCGAGGCGGGTGTCAGCTTGGCAACCGTAGACCGTGTGCTCAACAGACGGTCCGGCGTGCGTGCAGAGACCGTGGCGCGCGTCAATGCCGCTATCATGAAGCTCGGTTATGTGCGCGATATCTCGGCGGCGAACCTCGCCAAGCAGCGCGTCTATAACCTGCTCTTCATTGTCCCCGAGGGCTCGAACAGCTTCATGCTGGGGCTGGAAAAGGAACTCGGCCAGGCAAAACTCCATGCCTTGCTCGACCGCACTCATCTCGACATCCGCAAGGTGAAGACTTTCGATGCCGATGCCCTGGCCACGGCACTGGAGAATATCGATGTCGCGCAAGTGTCGGGTGTCGCCTTGGTTGCTACCGAATCCCAACGCGTGCGCCAGGCTTTGACGCGGTTGAGGGAGGCCGGCATCCCGGTCGTCACCCTCGTTTCCGATGTCTCCGATCCCTATCGCGATCACTACGTTGGCATTGACAATATCGCCGCCGGTCGAACTGCGGCCAGCCTGATCGGTCGCTTTTCCGGGCGGCGCTTCGGCAAGGTGGCGCTGGTCGCCGGCTCGATGCTGGTGAAGGATCACGCGGAGCGCCGCGCCGCCTTCGAGCAGGCGATCGGGGAAGAATTTCCAGGGCTGGAATGCCTGCCCGTGCTCGAAGGTCGGGATGATGCTGCGGTGACCCGTGCGTTGCTGGCTGAGCTTCTCGACCGTGAGCGCGATATCGTCGGTCTCTACAGCATCGGCGCCGGCAATCGCGGCGTCATCGACGTTCTGACGTCGAAGGCCGAGTATCGCGAGATCACGGTGGTTGCACACGAGCTCACCGAGCATTCGAAGCAGGCGCTTCGCGACGGTGTCTTCGACGCGGTCATCAATCAGGACGCCGGCCATGAGGTGCGCAGTGCGATCCGGCTTTTGAAGGCCAGGATCGACGACACGCCCGTCATCGCCAATCAGGAAGCCATCCGGATCGAAATTTATGTCCGGGACAATCTGCCATGAGCCCAGACGCGAGCGCAGCTGTCTCCCACAGTTCGCGAGACGAGGGCATACGACCTATGAGGAGTTTATAGCGTGAGCACAGGGTTTTTCGGCGATATCGGTAAGGTGAGATATGAGGGGCCGGATTCGACCAATCCACTCGCCTATCGTTTCTACAACAAGGACGAGGTCGTCCTGGGCAAGCGCATGGAAGACCATCTGCGCTTCGCCGTGGCATATTGGCATTCTTTCGCTTGGCCCGGCGGCGACCCTTTCGGTGGCCAGACCTTCGAACGTCCCTGGTTCGGCGATACGATGGAGGCAGCCAGGCTGAAAGCCGACGTTGCCTTCGAGATGTTCTCGATACTCGGCGTGCCTTACTACTGCTTCCATGATGCGGATGTGCGACCGGAAGGCAAGAACTTTGCCGAGAGTGCAGCGCGCCTTGACGCAATCGCCGATGTCTTTGCAGCGAAGCAGCAGGAGACAGGGGTCAAGCTGCTCTGGGGTACGGCCAACCTGTTCTCACACCGCCGCTATATGGCGGGTGCGGCCACCAATCCGGATCCGGAAGTGTTCTATTACGCCGCCGCCACCGTCAAGAAATGCGTCGACGTTACCAAGCGGCTTAGCGGCGACAACTACGTGTTGTGGGGTGGTCGCGAGGGTTACGAGACCCTGCTCAACACGGATCTCAAGCGCGAGCGCGAACAGGCCGGCCGCTTCCTGTCGATGGTTGTCGACTACAAGCACAAGATTGGCTTTAGCGGCACGATCCTGATCGAGCCGAAGCCGCAGGAACCGACCAAGCACCAGTATGACTACGATGTCGCGACCGTCTATGGTTTCCTGAAGGACTTCGGCTTGGAGAAGGAGGTCAAGGTCAATATCGAACAAGGGCACGCCATCCTGGCCGGTCACTCCTTCGAGCACGAACTGGCACTTGCCGACGCGCTGGGCATCTTCGGTTCCATCGACATGAACCGCAACGATTACCAGTCGGGCTGGGACACCGACCAGTTCCCCAACAATGTGCCGGAGATGGCGCTCGCCTATTACCAGGTGTTGAAGGCCGGCGGATTCACCACGGGCGGCACCAATTTCGATGCCAAGTTGCGCCGCCAGTCACTCGACCCGCAGGATCTGCTGGTCGCCCATATCGGAGGCATTGACTGCTGTGCGCGTGGCTTGAAGGCCGCGGCGCGCATGATCGAGGACAAGGCGTTGTCCGACCCGCTCGAGGCGCGCTACGCTGGCTGGACAGGTGCCGAGGCAAAAAGCGTGCTTTCAGGCGAAACGACCCTCGAGGATCTTGCCGCCAAGGTTGTCCGGGACGGCATCGAACCGGAACCACGTTCTGGCCGGCAGGAATATCTGGAGAATATCGTCAACCGCTATGTGTAAGCGCAGCCAACATGCGGTTGCCTGAATTGGGAGGAGTTCGATGAAGACCATCAAGGGGCCGGCCATTTTCCTAGCGCAGTTCGCCGGGGATGCCGCGCCGTTCAACTCGTTTGACGCCATCTGCAAATGGGCGGCTTCCCTGGGCTACAAGGGGGTGCAGATTCCGACCTGGGACGCACGCCTGTTCGACCTGAAGAAAGCATCGGATTCCAAGGGATATGCCGACGAGGTGAAAGGCGTGGCCGCAAGCCACGGTCTGGAGATCACCGAGCTTTCCACGCATCTGCAGGGCCAGCTCGTGGCAGTCCATCCGGCCTATGATGCTGCCTTCGATGGTTTCGCCGCGCCCGAAGTTCGCGGCAATCCAGGCGCTCGCACCGAGTGGGCGGTTGATCAGGTCAAACGTGCGATCCGCGCTTCGGAGCATCTCGGGCTTAAGGCACACGCGACGTTCTCGGGCGCGCTTGCCTGGCCCTACGTCTATCCCTGGCCGCAGCGTCCGGCGGGCCTGGTCGAAGCTGCCTTCGACGAATTGGCAAGACGCTGGAAGCCGTTGCTCGATTATGCCGACGAGCATGGCGTCGACCTGTGTTACGAGATTCATCCGGGCGAGGATCTGCATGACGGCGTAAGCTACGAGATGTTCCTGGAGCGAGTGAACAACCATGCCAGGGCCAACCTGCTCTACGATCCCTCGCATTTCGTACTGCAGCAGCTCGACTATCTCGACTACATCGACATCTATCACGAGCGCATCAAGGCCTTCCATGTGAAGGATGCCGAGTTCAATCCAACCGGGCGTCAAGGCGTCTATGGCGGCTTCCAGAGCTGGGTCGACCGCGCCGGGCGCTTCCGCTCACTCGGCGATGGCCAGGTCGATTTCGGCGGCATTTTCTCCAAGCTTACCGCCTATGATTTCGATTCCTGGGCCGTGCTCGAATGGGAATGCGCGCTGAAGCACCCGGAGGACGGTGCACGCGAGGGCGCGGAATTCATCAAGCATCACATCATCCGCGTGACCGAACACGCCTTCGACGACTTTGCCGGTGCGGGCACCGACGATGCCGCGAACCGCAAGATGCTCGGGCTGGACAGGAGCTGACCATGGCGATTGAAGGCAGCAAGCAGGAAACGCAGGCCGGCCGCATCCGGCTGGGCATGGTCGGTGGCGGGCAAGGCGCCTTCATCGGCGCGGTGCACCGCATCGCGGCCCGCATCGACGATCAGTTCGATCTGGTTGCCGGCGCACTTTCATCCGATCCGGCACGCGCGAAAGCTTCGGCGCTCGACCTCGGCATTGCGGCCGATCGTGCCTACGGCTCGTTCGAGGAGATGGCCAGGGCGGAAGCCGCCCGGCCGGATGGGATCGAGGCTGTTTCGATCGTCACGCCCAATCACATGCATGCGCCGGCCGCAAAAGCATTCCTGCAAGCTGGTATTCATGTCATCTGCGACAAGCCGATCACTACTACCGTGGGCGAAGCGCAGGAATTGGTCGACTTGGTGAAGGAGACCGGCAAGGTCTTCGTGCTCACCCACAACTATACCGGCTATCCGATGATCCGGCAGGCGCGCGCCATGGTTGCCGCGGGTGAATTGGGCGACATCCGGCTGGTGCAGGTGGAGTATCCGCAGGACTGGCTGACCGAACGCGCCGAACTCTCGGGGTCCAAACAGGCGGAGTGGCGCACCGATCCCAAACGCTCCGGCGCGGGCGGTGCGATCGGCGACATCGGCACCCACGCCTACAATCTCGCTGCTTTTGTCACCGGCCTGGAGACCGATGAGCTCCTGGCGCAGCTGACGGCATTCGTGCCTGGCCGGCTGCTCGACGACGACGTCCAGATCCTGCTCCGCTACAAAGGCGGTGCACGCGGCATGCTGTGGGCGAGCCAGGTCGCCGTCGGCCACGAGAACGGGCTCAAGTTGCGCGTTTACGGCACCAAGGGCGGCTTCGAATGGGTTCAGGCCGACCCGAATTACCTGTGGTTCACGCGGTTCGGCCAGCCGAAGCAGCTTTTCACCCGCGGCGGCAATGGCGCGTGGCCGGAAGCCGCCCGTGTGACGCGTGTTCCGGGCGGTCATCCGGAGGGATATCTGGAAGGTTTCGCCACGATCTACGCCGAAGCGGCACGCGCCATTCGGGCGGCCCGCGAGGGCGGGAGCGCGGATGCCGACGTCATCTACCCGACCGTAGAGGACGGTCTTAAAGGCATGCAATTTATCGAAGCTGCCGTCGCCTCATCAAAAAGCGGCAACGTTTGGACGAAGGTGGGATGAGCCAGGCACCGTCAGCCGCACCAGCCGAGAATGCCGCTCCGTTGCTGAAGGTTGCGGGGCTCTCGAAGTCGTTTGGCCCGGTACAGGTGTTGAAAGGCATCGATCTGACCGTTGAGGCTGGCCAGGTGCATGCCATCATCGGCGAGAACGGCGCAGGCAAGTCGACACTGATGAAGATCTTGTCCGGCCATTTGCAACCGACGGACGGCGAGATCAGGATCGACGGACAGCCGGTGGTCTTTTCGGGGCCGGTGGATGCCGAGCATCGCGGCATCGTTCTCGTGCATCAGGAGATCCTGCTCGCGCCTGACCTGACCGTTGCCCAGAACGTGTATCTGGGACGAGAAATCGCCAAGGGCCTGGTCGTCGACGACAAAGCAATGAACGAGGGCGCCCGAAAAGCGATCCGTGAACTCGGCGGCGACATCGATCCGACCGTGACTGTCGGGCGTTTGTCGATCGCGCAGCGTCAACTGGTGCAGATCGCGCGCTCGCTGCTGGTGCCGCACCGGCTTGTCATCTTCGACGAACCGACAGCTTCGCTCACGCCCGTGGAAACGGAAGCGCTGCTCAAGGTCATCACTGATATCCGCGCCAAGGGGACTGCCGTCCTCTATATTTCCCACCGTCTGCCGGAGGTGAAGCTCATCGCCGACAAGGTAACCGTGTTGCGCGACGGGCGCCTGGTCACAACGCGGGACGCCAAGGACGTCGAACCGGTCGACATGGCCAGGCTGATGGTTGGGCGCGATGTGGCAAAGCTTTATCCAGACCGGGCTGCTGCTGGCACGCGTGAGGTCGTGCTTGAGGTGGAGGACATGTCGGTGCCGGGTTATGCCGAGCACGCTTCGTTCCAGTTGCGCAAGGGCGAGATACTGGGCTTTGCCGGGCTCGTCGGTGCCGGTCGCACCGAACTGATGGAAGGCATGGTCGGCTTGCGACCGGGGCGCGGTACGGTGCGCCTTGCCGGCAAGCCGGTGAGCTTCACCAACGTGCATGACAGCATGAAGGCCGGCATCGCTTACCTCTCGGAGGATCGCAAGGGCAAGGGCCTGTTGCTTGCCAAGGATCTCAAGGTCAATCTGACACTTGCCTCACTCGGTCGTTTCGTACGCTGGGGGCAGGTGGATCGCACCCGTGAGCGCGAGGCACTCGACAAGGCGATTGCCGAATTCGACATCCGCACGGGCAGGAAGGACCTGCTGGCCGGGCAACTGTCGGGCGGCAACCAGCAGAAACTTTTGCTTGCCAAGATGATGATGCTCGATCCGTCGATCATCATCATCGATGAACCGACGCGCGGCATCGACATCGGCACAAAGGAACAGATCTACAAGTTCATCGCGGGGCTGGCCGCCGAAGGCCGGTCGATCATCGTCGTCTCGTCCGAAATGCCGGAACTGATCGGTCTGTGTGACCGCATCCTGGTGATGCGGACTGGCCATATCGTCGGCGAGGTGGCTGGCGACCACATGAATGAAAACGAGATCGTCGTGCTGGCAACCGGCGTGCAAACGGGAGAGGCCGCCTGATGCGCGTCGCGAACTTTCAGATACGCGCCTTGCTCATAGGGTCTTTTGATGTCGCGCATGCCGTATCGCAAAACCGCAGCGCATCTTTGCGCGGCAAGCATCGGGCGGGAGAAGAATGACTGAGACAGCAGCAGCAACGGCGAAGGCGAAGCGATCCTGGAAGGACGTGGACCTGCGGGCAGTGGCGCCCTTTGTGGCATTGGCACTGCTGCTCGTACTCGGCGCCTTCGCCAATCCGAACTTCATCAGCGTCGACAATCTGCTCAATGTGCTGACCCGCAGCGCTTTTATCGCGATCATCGCGGTGGGTGCAACCTTCGTCATTTCTGCGGGCGGCCTCGATTTGTCGGTGGGTTCCATGGTGGCCTTCGTGGCGAGCCTCACCATCCTGTTCATGAACAGTGGCGCGGTCAGCGATCCGACGATGACGATCGTGGCGGCGGCACTGCTCGCCATTGCCATTGGTGCCGCCTGCGGCCTGGCCAATGGTTTGATCACCACTGTCGGGCGCATCGAGCCGTTCATCGCGACGCTCGGCACGATGGGTATCTATCGCGGCTTGACCACCTGGCTGTCGCAAGGCGGCGCCATCACCCTGCGCAACCCGGATGTGCAATCGCTCTACAGGCCGGTCTATTTCGGGGAAATCTTCGGTGTGCCGTTCCCGATCTATGTGATCGTCATCACCGCTGCCATCGGCGCTTTCGTGCTCTATCGCACGCGTTATGGCCGCCATGTCGTCGCGGTCGGCTCCAACGAGGATGTGGCGCACTATTCCGGCATCCCGGTCAGCCGGGTGCGCACGCTCACCTACGTGATCCAGGGCTTGTGCGTCGCTGTGGCATGTCTGATCTACATCCCCCGGCTGGGTTCGACCTCGGCGACCACCGGCCTGATGTGGGAACTGCAGGCGATCACAGCCGTGGTAGTTGGCGGCACGGCGCTGCGCGGCGGAGTGGGGCGCATATGGGGTACTGTCTGCGGTGCCTTCATCCTCGAGATCGTCGGCAACATCATGCTGCTTTCGAACTTCGTCAGCGAGTACCTGCTTGGGGCCATCCAGGGGGCGATCATCATCATCGCCATGCTCGTCCAACGTTCGCTGGTGAGGAAATCGTGAAACGGGGCCGGGTCCTCGGGTCGCCCGGCCACTGATTGATCAGACCTGTAAGCATAGGGAGGAAAGAATGCGAAAACGACTAATCGGAGCGGCAGCGATTGCCATGGTGGCGCTGATGAGCGTTGCCCAGGCACAGGACAAGAAGACGATCGGCGTCTCAATTCCGGCGGCCGACCACGGCTGGACCGCCGGCGTTGTGTTCCATGCCGAGCGTGTCGCCAAGAAGCTGATGGAGGAGCATCCGGGACTGAACGTCATCGTCAAGACGTCCCCCGACGCCGCCAGTCAGGCGAACGCCGTGCAGGACCTCGAGACACAGGGCATCGACGCGCTTGTGATCCTGCCGTCCGACCCGGATCCGCTGGTCAACGCCATCAAGGAGGTCAAGGACAAGGGCAAGTTCGTGGCTCTTGTGGATCGCGCGCCGTCCAACAACGACAATTCGGTGCGTGACCTTTATGTCGCCGGCAATAATCCGGCGCTCGGCGAGGTGGCGGGCAAATACATTGCCGAAAAGACGCCGGAAGCAGAGGTCGTCATCATTCGTGGTCTGCCGATCCCGATCGACCAGCAGCGCCAGGATGGCTTCGACAAGGGTATCGCCGGTTCGAAGGTCAAGGTTCTCGATCGTCAGTTCGGCAACTGGAACCGCGACGACGCCTTCAAGGTCATGCAGGACTATCTGACCAAATATCCGAAGATCGACGTGGTGTGGTGCCAGGATGACGATATGGCGGTTGGCGTGCTGCAGGCAATCGAGCAGGCTAAACGCACAGATATCCAATATGTCGTGGCCGGCGCCGGTTCAAAGGACATGATCAAGAAGGTCATGGACGGCGACAAGATGATCCCGGTCGACGTGCTCTACCCGCCGGCCATGGTCGGCACCGCCATGGAGCTGACGGCGGCGGGCTTGATCGACCAGGTGCCGGTGAGCGGCAACTACATCCTGGATGCGACGCTGATCACGCCGGAGAATGCCAAGAATTTCTATTTCCCGGATTCGCCGTTCTGATGGTCTGCTGCTTCGGCACGTAATGTGATTAGGAACATGAAACGGCCCGGCAAATTGCCGGGCCGTTTTTCTGTTCTAACGCCCTTCCGTTGCGTAAAAAGGCAAGCATTCCAGAGCGATGCCATGCCAAACCTTGCCGGCAAGGCTTGACTTGCGGCGAAGTGCAACCGAAGGTTTGCACCGGTGTGGAGAATCCGGTTCTGGCCGGTCGTTGTCTCACCGGACAGACATGGCTCCGATGAGGGGAATTCCTGATGAGCGACTATCTTGCAGACGTGAAGAAGTATGACGCCGGCGCTAACGCCGATGCCGTCGACAAGATCGTGAAACACCTGGGCATCGCGCTCAGGAACCGCGACTCCTCGCTGGTGTCCTGCACCGATCCCGAAGAATTGAAGCGCGTACGCGACAGCTGGGCAGCCAAGAAGCTCGGCGTCACCGACGCCGCCAAGGCCGACGCCGCGATCGAAAAGACCTGCCAGGCGATGAGCGCAGATAACACCAAGAGCCGTGTGACCTTCTATTATCTGGTCGCCAAGGATCTCGGTAAGCTCGGCTCGCTCTGAGTTCACCAGCTTTCCGCACGATTTGAGAATGCTTCCGGCGCGCTCGCGCGCCGGAATGCTGTGGTTTGGTCTGTCTGGGCAATAGCCTGGCAAGCTTTGAGCGGGTATGATGGCGTTCAACGCCAATACCGCGAATCAGGGCGATAGCGATGCGCCAATATCTCGACCTGCTCAGCCACGTTCTAGAAAACGGGACCGACCGGGGCGACCGCACCGGCACCGGCACGCGCTCGGTATTCGGCTATCAGATGCGCTACGATCTTGGGCAGGGCTTCCCGGTGCTGACCACCAAGAAGCTGCATCTGAAATCGATCATCCACGAACTGTTGTGGTTCCTGGCCGGCGACACCAACATCCGGTATCTCAACGATAACGGCGTCAGCATCTGGGACGAATGGGCCGATGCCAATGGCGATCTCGGCCCCGTCTACGGGAAGCAGTGGCGTTCCTGGCCGGATGCGAATGGCGGCACGATCGACCAGATCGAAAACCTGCTGCGGGAGATTCGCTGCAATCCCTATTCGCGCCGGCTTATCGTCTCGGCATGGAACCCCGCTGAAGTGGAACAGATGGCGTTGCCGCCCTGCCATTGCCTGTTCCAGTTCTATGTTTCTGACGGACGGCTGTCCTGCCAGCTCTATCAGCGTTCGGCGGATATCTTCCTCGGCGTGCCGTTCAATATTGCCTCTTACGCGCTTCTGACCATGATGGTGGCGCAGGTGACAGGGTTGAAGCCCGGCGACTTCGTACACACGCTGGGAGACGCGCATATCTATTCGAACCATTTCGAACAGGCGCGCGAGCAGCTTCGCCGCCAGCCGAAGGCGTTGCCGACGATGTGGATCAATCCGGAAGTGAAGGACCTCTTTGCCTTCCGCTTCGAGGATTTCCGCCTCGAAAACTATATCGCCGATGCGACGATCAAGGCACCGATTGCCGTGTGATCCCGGCCGCCAGTCGGATCGCGGCGTTTAAAATCTGATTTCAATCCACTTCAAAGCCGCCCGGTTGTTGCGGGGGCGATCGGCGTGAACAGCGTGCGGTCCGGCTTCAGATCAAGCGGTGGTGTGCCGTCGAGGCAATCGAAACCTCGCACCAGCACGGTTGTGCCTTCGATGCCGATCAGCGTGGCGATAGAAATGCCGATCAGGTTTGGCCTGACCGGCGCGCGCAATGCGAAAGTACCAAGTGCCGACCCGTCGTTGGCCGGGTTCTGCCGGACAAAGTCGCGGCGCGACAGATGCAGCCAGTAGAGCATCTCCAAACGCTCGGACTGTTCGATACCGGCAAGCGCCTCCTGGCAAAGCGCAAAGATCTCTATGCGGCAGCTGGACCGTTGGCGCGGCCTTGGCGCGCGGCTTATGGCTTCATCACGGACGCATACCACGGTTTTCGTGAAAACACTTCCCTTTGTTATATTCGTGTGAATATATCGATCGTGAGCCTATGGCTGGATGTCTTGGTGAATCAGGGAGAGGTTTGATGGTCCTCAAGAGTTTGATCGCGGCGTTTGCCATGGGCGGGATAGCGACCGCGCTCGCAGCGCCGGCGGCGCGCGCGGACGGACAGATCGTTGTATTTGCTGCTGCCAGCCTCAAGAACGCACTCGATGAGGTCAACAAGGCCTGCGAGCCGGATGTCGGCGAGGCTGCCAAGATCTCCTACGCGGCAAGCTCGGCACTGGCCAAGCAGATCGAGGAGGGGGCGCCGGCTGATGTCTTCATCTCGGCCGACCTCGACTGGATGAAATATCTTTCCGACAAGAAGCTGACCAAGCCTGACAGCGAGGTGAAACTGCTCGGCAACCGGATCGTGCTGGTGGCGCCGGCGGATTCCAAGGCTGAAGTCAAGGTCGAGAAAGGTTTCGACCTCGCCAAGGTGATTGGGGACAGCAAGCTTGCCATGGGGGACTTCAAGGCGGTTCCAGCCGGCAAATACGGGAAGGCCGCGCTGGAATCGCTTGGCGCGTGGTCTTCCGTCGAAGGCAAGGTGGCGCAGGCCGAGAACGTCCGCGCAGCACTCAAGCTGGTTGCTACCGGCGAAGCTGCAGCCGGCATCGTCTACCAGACCGACGCCAATGCCGAGAAAGGCGTCAAGGTCATCGGTGTATTCCCGGAAGAGACGCATCCTCCCATCGTCTATCCGGTTGCCCAGACGGCGGAATCCAAGGACAAGGATACGCCGGCTTTCCTGAAGTGCCTGCGCTCTGCTAAGGCAAGCGAGCTTTTCAAGGCGCAGGGGTTCACGCTGCTCGCGCCGACCCAGTGAGCATTGCCCATGAGACATGATAGGGGAGCATGAACTGGCTGCTGGACCTCAGCCCTGACGAATGGAACGCGGTCCGGCTGTCCATCAAGGTCGCCACGGTCGCGATGCTGGTCAGCCTGCCGATCGGCATCGCAGTGGCATTGCTTCTGGCGCGTGGCAGATTCTGGGGCAAGACGTTGCTCAATGGCATCGTGCACTTGCCTCTGATCCTGCCGCCGGTGGTAACGGGCTATCTGCTGCTGCTCGCCTTCGGCCGGCGCGGACCGGCCGGCGCCTTTTTTGCCGATTATTTCGGTCTCGTCTTTTCGTTCCGGTGGACGGGGGCAGCTCTGGCATGCGGCGTGATGGGATTTCCGCTGATGGTGCGGGCGATCCGGCTTTCCATCGAAACGGTGGATCGCAGGCTGGAAGCGGCGGCCGGTACGCTGGGCGCCAATCCTTTCTGGGTCTTCGCGACCATCACCTTGCCGCTGATCCTGCCCGGCATGATTGCTGGCGCCATTCTCTCTTTCGCCAAGGCGATGGGTGAGTTTGGTGCGACCATCACCTTCGTTTCCAACATTCCGAACGAGACCCAAACGCTGCCTTCGGCGATCTACACATTCACGCAGGTGCCGGGCGGTGACGAAGGTGCGTTGAGGCTGACACTCATCAGCATTGTCATCTCGATGACTGCTCTGATCGCCTCCGAGGTATTGGCGCGCCGAGTCGGTCGGCGAATGGACATCGAATGAGTGTCGCGGTCGATATCGGTCACCGGCAAGGTGGCTTTTCGCTTGAGGCCGCTTTTGAGAGTTCGGGCCGCCTGACGGCGCTTTTCGGTCCTTCCGGTTCCGGCAAGACTTCACTGATCAACGCGATAGCGGGGTTGATCCGGCCGGAGCGAGGACGCATCGCCGTTGACGGGCGTGTGCTGGTCGATACCAGAGACAGCGTCTTCGTGCCGAGGCACAAGCGGCGCATCGGCATGGTGTTCCAGGATGCACGGCTGTTCCCTCATCTAAGCGTGGCGGCCAATCTGCGCTATGGCCGCTGGTTTACGCCGGCGGCTGAACGCTACGGCGATATCGGCGCAGTGGTCGAGTTGCTGGGCATTGGCCATCTGCTCGACCGCCGGCCAGCCAAGCTTTCCGGCGGAGAAAAACAGCGTGTTGCGATCGG
The DNA here is from genome assembly GCF_022347545.1 of Terribium retamae. GTDB lineage: Bacteria > Pseudomonadota > Alphaproteobacteria > Rhizobiales > Rhizobiaceae > Mesorhizobium > Mesorhizobium retamae. The sequence goes on along the minus strand of NZ_JAKREW010000034.1, from coordinate 14,794 downwards.
CCGGGCACTGCTGGCTAGCCCGAGGCTGCTTTTGATGGACGAGCCGCTGGCCTCGTTGGACGAGGCGCGCAAGGCCGAGATCCTGCCCTATATCGAGCGGCTGCGCGACGAAACGAAAATCCCGATCGTCTATGTCAGCCATTCGATTGCCGAAGTGGCGCGGTTGGCCAGCGACGTAGTGGTGATGGCGCAAGGCAAGGTTGCAGCTGCTGGCTCGACAGCCAAGATCATGCAGCGGCTCGATCTGCTCGCCCACGAAGAACGCATGGAAGGCGGCGCCGTGCTGGACACGCGCGTGCTGCGTCACGACGAGCGTTTCGGCATGACTGTGCTGGGTTCGCCAGCCGGCGACATCCGCGTTCCCTTCCTTCAGGCAGTCGCCGGCCAGCCGGTGAGACTGCGTGTCCGAGCGCGCGACGTCATGATCGCAACGGAGCGTCCGCACGGCCTGAGCGCGCTCAACGTGCTGGCGGGCCGCATCACGGCGATCGAGCCGGGAGAAGGGGCCGCCGTTGAGGTTAGAATCGATTGCAGCGGGGCGACGGTGATGGCGCGTATCACACGGCAGTCGCAGCACGCGCTGTCGCTTGCCGTCGGCCGCGACGTGTTTGCGGTCATCAAGACCGTCAGTTTCGACCAGGCCAATATGGCGACTGCTCCCAAGGAGCGATTCGACGCCTGATGCGCCCCCTTGTCATGCGCTATTCTCATATGGAATAACGGTTGCGATAAAAAGCAATGGCGATCCGGACATGGATGCGGGAGGAAAGCATGCCTTCGCTCAGCTTGCGGATCAATCTCGACCCGGACGGCCGCATCGGCCCCGGCAAGATAGAACTCCTGGAACAGATCGCCGCTTTTGGCTCGATCTCGGCGGCGGCTCGCGGCATGGAAATGTCCTACAAACATGCCTGGGACCTGGTCGAGGACATGAACCGTGTCTTCGGCAAGCCACTGGTCGCGGCACAGACCGGTGGCCGTAAGGGCGGCGGCGCGCAATTGACCCCGGTAGGACTTGCCGTCGTCAGCCGCTACAGAGCCATCGAGCGCGCTGCCACCGCCGCGGCGCAGGGGCATATGGAGGCCTTGCAGGCCGAAATCGATGCCGCATGAGGACGTCTGCCGGCAGATTATTCCGGCTTCCTCAACAGATAAGTGTCCATGATCCAGCCCTTGCGCTGGCGGGCGGCCTCGCGAACCGTGACGATTTCGTCTTCAACGTCTCCCAGGCGGCCATGGACCAGGATCTCATCCGCAGTGCCGAGATACGCACCCCAATGGATGATGGCATCCTTGTCGGCGACACTCTGGAAGGAGCATTTGCCATCCAGCATCACCACCACGGTGCCCGCGTTGCCGGGCAGGCCTTCTTCCGTCAGTCTGCGCCCAGTCGTCACCAGGAACGGATCGCCGATGCGGTTCAGCGCCATCTTGTGGCCGGCAGCCAGAGCCTGGATCGCGGTGATGCCAGGAATGACTTCCAGTTCGAAGGCAATGTTACCGCGCCGGCTGACGCGCTCGAGAATGCGCAGCGCGGAATCATAGAGCGAGGGATCGCCCCAGATCAGGAAGGCACCACAGCCATCCTCTCCGATCTCGTCGCGCACCAGACGCTCGTAGATGCCGGCGATCTCCTCGTGCCAGTCGTCGACGGTCGCGCGATAGGATGACGTCGGCTCGGCCCGCACCGGAACGTCGAATTCGACACGACGCGATTCCGGGTTGGTGACGAAACGGTCGCAGATATCCCGGCGCAGCTCGGCAAGCTCGGTCTTTTTGGCGCCTTTGTCGGGGATGAACAGCACGTCGGCGCGGTTCAGACCGTTTATGGCCTGGACCGTCATGTGTTCGGGGTTGCCGGCGCCGATGCCGATCACGAGAACCTTGCGCATGGGCGCTGTCCTGCCCGATCCTCGCAGGCCTGTCCAGAGTGAGGAGCGACGGGCACCGGCGCTGATTGAAAAGCTTTGATGGCGGCTGTTCAGCAAGTAGGCTCTCGGTGCTACTACAGAAGGGAATCGCTTCGATGGTTCGCATCGCGCTGACATTTGGCCTGGCGCTTGCCGCAGTTCCTGCCCTTGCCAATGACTCCACTGCGGAGCTTGGCGCCGGCGGGCTTATCCTGTCGCGCAACGATGCTGTTTCGATGGACAGCGAGGATCTCTTCATTTCGCCCGACAAGGTCACGGTTGACTATGTCTTCCGCAATACCTCCGACAAGGATGTGAACACCATCGTCGCCTTCCCATTGCCGGAGATCGAAGCCAGCCCTTACGAAATGCCTTCCATACCGGAGGAGGGCAGTGAAAACTTCCTCGGTTTCGAGGTGACGGTGGATGGCGTCGCCGTCAAACCGGAGCTGGAACAAAAGGCGTTTGCCGTTGGCGTTGATGTCAGCGAGGAGTTGAAAGCCCAGAGCGTGCCGCTCTATCCCTACGGGAAGACGGCTTTGGCCGCGCTTGCCAAGCTGCCGCAACAGGTTGCCGACGACTGGTTGGCTCGCGGCATCATTGTCTTGGACCAATATGATGACGGCTCGGGCTGGAAGAGCGTGCGCTCTCCCTACTGGCAACTGCGTTCGACATTCTGGTGGCGGGCGGCTTTTCCGGCCGGCAAACCGGTGCATGTCTCGCATCGCTACAAACCGAGTGTCGGTGCAACCGCAGGCTTGACCTTCTTCAACGATGGCAAGTTCCAAGGTGAATATGACAATTACAAGCGTCGCTATTGCCTGGACGATGCGTTAGAGGCGGCGGTGCGCAAGGCTCAGAAGGCCAATACCGGCAGCACGCAGCTCTATGAGAGCCGCATAGCCTATATACTCACCACCGGCGGCAACTGGGCGACCGGAAGCATCGGCAGGTTCAAGCTTACGGTGGACAAGCTCGACGCACGGAGTCTCGTCTCGTTTTGCGGCACCGGCGTGAAGAAGACCGGACCGACTACCTTCGAGATGACTGCGGAGGATTTCGTGCCCGAGCGCGATATCGATATTCTCCTGCTTAATCGGCCCGAAAACGAAAGCGGCAACTGATGCTCGTCTCGATCCATGTCGCAATCGCTGAAAATGGCGTGATCGGCCGCGAGGGTGGTTTGCCCTGGCGGCTTTCCTCCGATCTCAAGCGGTTCAAGGCCGATACGGTGGGCAAGCCCATCGTGATGGGCCGCAAGACCTGGGAGAGTTTCCCTAAACGTCCGCTGCCCGACCGGCTGAACATCATCGTTACCCGCGATCCGGCTTATGATGCTGAAGGGGGAGAAGTCGTAACTTCCCTTGAGGACGGGCTGACCCTCGCGCGCATCCGGGGGCGGTGCATGGCGGGGGTGAACGAGATCTGCGTGATTGGCGGGGGGCAGATCTATGCGCAAGCGCTGCCATTGGCCGACAGACTGCATGTCACGCATGTGCTGGCGTCGGTCGATGGCGATACGTCTTTCCCACCGATCGATCCGCAGACATGGCGCATCGTCAGTTCCGAAGACATTCCCGCCGGCGAAAAGGACAGCCACCCGACACGTCATGTCGTCTATGAAAGGCGGGTTCGCGATTAAGGTGCATGTCCTTTGGAGCGCGCGAGGGCGCCGTGAAGCTGTGCATGGTGCTTTGCGAAAACCGGATCCGATTTTCGGGCCGAGGCATTAACCACGACAAAGCGTCGCGGCCAAACTGCAGCTAAGAACAGCGCATTAGAAGGCGGACGCGTTGAAAGCGCGCGGAGGCATCCCTATAGAAGGACGACAAGGATTTTGCGCCGGCTCCGGCGCGTGAGGGAATCCCAGCGAAAGGACATTCATGCCCTGGAACGACAAAAGTGGCGGTGGAGGCGGCCCCTGGGGAGGTGGCGGCGGTAACAATCAAGGTCCATGGGGGCAAGGTCCGCGCGGGCCAAGCGGTCCTCAGGGCACGCCGCCCGATCTCGAAGACATAATCCGCCGCGGCCAGGACCGTTTGCGGAACGCGATTCCGGGCGGTGGCGGCAGCCCTGCGGTCTATATTCTGATCGCACTCGTGCTGATCGCCGGCTGGCTTTTCAAAGCCATCTATACGGTTCAGCCGGATGAGGTGGCAGTGGAACTGCGCTTCGGCAAGCCGAAGGAACAGCTTTCAGAGCCCGGCCTGCATTTCCACTGGTGGCCGGTCGAAACGGTCGAGACTGCCAAGATTTCCGAGCAGTTGGTCAATATCGGCGGCGGCGCTCGCAGCGGCAATACGTCCGGGCTGATGCTGTCGGGAGACCAGAACATCGTCAACGTGCAGTTCTCGGTGGCCTATCAGGTGGCCAATCCGCGCGCTTTCCTGTTCGATGTAGCCGATCCCGACGAGATGCTGAGGCAAGTGGCTGAAAGCGCGATGCGCGAGGCCGTCGGACGACGTCCGGCACAAGACATCTTCCGCGATGACCGCCAGGGCATTGCGACTGCGGTGCGCGAAAACATCCAGGCAACGCTCGACAGCTACAAAGCAGGTCTGAACGTCAATGCAGTGTCCATCGAGGATGCCGCCCCGCCGCGCGAAGTGGCCGACGCGTTCGACGAAGTGCAGCGCGCCGAGCAGGATGAAGACCGTTTCGTCGAAGAGGCAAACCAGTACTCCAACCAGAAGCTCGGCCAGGCCCGCGGTCAGGCAGCCCAGGTTCGCGAAGACGCTGCTGCCTACAAGAACCGGGTCGTGCAGGAAGCACAGGGTGAAGCGCAACGCTTCATCTCGATCTACGACGAATACGCCAAGGCGCCCGACGTGACGCGCCGGCGCATATATTTGGAGACGATGGAGAGGGTGCTGAAGGATTCCAGCAAGGTTATCGTCGAGCCGAATGGCAATGGTCAGGGCGTCCTGCCTTACCTGCCCTTGCCGGCACTGCAGCCGAAGGTCCCGGGAGGTAACCAGTAATGGCCAATCGTCTTCCCGCGATCATCGTCGCTATCGCCGTCCTGCTTTTCCTTCTTTATTCGTCGGTCTTCGTCGTCAATGCCCGCCAGCAGGCGATCGTGTTGCGCTTCGGCGAGATCATAGACGTCAAGACAGAGCCGGGCATCTACTTCAAAGCACCGTTCCCATTCTTCGACGCCGATACCGTACAACTCGTCGAAAAGCGTGTGCTGCGCTTCGACCTCGACAACATCCGCGTCCAGGTTTCCGGCGGCAAGTTCTATGAAGTCGATGCCTTCATAGCCTACCGCATCTCTAACCCGCGTGTTTTCCGTTCGGCCGTTTCCGGTCAGATCGAGCTGGCGGAGCAGCGACTGAAGACACGTCTCGATGCGGCACTGCGCCGGGTCTACGGCCAACGCGCTTTCGAGGCTGCCCTTTCGGAAGAACGTGGCATCATGATGCGTGAAGTCCGTGACCAACTGCGCCCGGATGCCACCTCGCTCGGTCTCGTGATCGATGACGTGCGTATCCGGCGTACCGACCTCACGGCTGAAGTCTCGCAGCAGACCTACGACCGCATGAAGGCCGAGCGCCTGGCAGAAGCAGAGCGGCTGAGGGCTCGCGGTAATGAAGCCGCGCAGCGCATCAAAGCCCGAGCCGACCGCGAAGTGGTCGAAATCGTCGCCGAGGCCAACAAGGAATCGGAGATCCTGCGCGGTGAGGGCGACGCGGAGCGCAGTGCCATCTTTGCCAACGCCTATAATCGCGATCCTGGTTTCTTCGATTTCTATCGGTCGATGAATGCTTACGGCACGGCGCTCGACAACACCGGAACCACCATGCTGCTGTCGCCGAATTCGGAATTCTTCCGCTACTTCCGCGATCCGGCCGGTGCGGCGGCGCCGGCGATGCCTAAGCCTGCGCAATAGACCGTGCAGGATTTTTTAGCCGCCATGGGCCTTGTTCTCGTCGTTGAGGGGTTGGTCTATGGCGGCTTTCCGCGATTGGCAAAGCGGCTTGCCGCGGATGTTCTTGCCATGCCGGAAAGCATGTTGAGGGTTGGCGGGCTGGCGGCGATCGCCATTGGCGTCGGCATCGTCTGGCTGGTGCGCGGCTGACGAAGTGCTCTCCGTCCGGGATTTATCCGTTGCCGGGTGGCCAGGGCCGCAAACGTGCCTTATTTCTTTCCACACTGGCGACATGTCGTTGAAACACTCTTGCTGACTTGCCGGGAGGCCCTGATGAAATCCGAATCCATCCTGCGAGCGGCACGAAGGGCGCTTGCAGCTGCCACTGCCGGGCTGATGCTTGGTACTTTTGCCGTTCCATCGGCCATCGCCCAAACGCAGGCGCCCACGACAACCCCGGCAGCACCGACACCTGCGCCGAATGGCCCGGCTTCCGTGGCCGATCTTGCTCAAGAGCTGCTCGGCGCCGTCGTCAACATCTCGACCTCCCAGACGGTGAAAGGCAGCGAAGGGCCAGGTGCCGTGCCGATGCCGCAACTGCCGGAAGGCTCACCCTTCCAGGATTTCTTCGATGATTTCTTCAAGGATCGCGGCGGCGAGAAAGGCGGCGGCTCCCAGAAGGTGCAATCGCTGGGTTCGGGTTTTGTGGTCGATGCCAAGGAAGGCATCGTCGTCACCAACAATCACGTCATTGCCGATGCCGACGACATCGAGGTGAATTTCTCCGACGGCGTGACGCTGAAAGCCAAGCTGGTTGGCACCGACACCAAGACCGACATCGCCGTGCTGAAAGTGGACCCCAAAGGCCACAAGCTGACCGAAGTCAAATTCGGCGATTCCAACAAGATGCGCATCGGCGACTGGGTGATGGCGATCGGCAATCCGTTCGGCCTCGGAGGCACCGTGACGGTGGGTATCGTCTCGGCGCGCAACCGCGACATCAACTCCGGACCGTATGACGACTTCATCCAGACCGACGCTGCCATCAACCGCGGCAATTCGGGCGGACCGCTGTTCAACATGTACGGTGAGGTCATCGGCATTAACACCGCGATCATCTCACCGTCAGGTGGCTCGATCGGTATCGGCTTTTCCATCCCCGCACAGCTTGCTGCCGGTGTCGTCGACCAGTTGCGCCAGTTTGGCGAGACTCGGCGCGGTTGGCTCGGCGTGCGCATACAGCCCGTGACCAAGGATATTGCCGAAAGCCTCGGCATGTCTGAGCCGAAGGGCGCATTGGTGGCGGGTGTCATCAAGGGCGGCCCGGTCGACAACGGCACGATCCAGGCCGGCGACGTCATCACCAAATTTGACGGCAAGGAGATCGAGGAAACGCGCGACCTGCCGCGTGTCGTCGCCGAGAGCCCCGTCGGCAAGGCCGTCGACGTGGTGATCGTCCGCAAGGGCAAGGAGCAGACGATCAAGGTTACGCTCGGCCGGCTCGAAGACGGCGAAAAGCTTGCCGATGCCGAGGGCAAGGGCGAAGCCGACAAGGACAGCAAGGCTGCGCCGGTGGCCGCAGCGAAGGTGCTCGGTATGTCGATCGGCGAATTGAACGACGATACGCGTGGCAAGTTCGGTATCGCCGCCGATGTTTCCGGTGTCGTCGTTACAGAGGTTGCCAAGGATTCTGCAGCTGCGGAGCGCGGCATCCAGCCAGGCGAGGTGATCACCGAGATCGGACAGGAGTCGGTGGCGACGCCGAAAGACGTTGTCGATCGTATCGCGTCGCTGAAGCAGCAGGGACGCAAGAACGCGCTGTTGATGCTCGCTTCCAAGACCGGGGAATTGCGCTTCGTGACCGTGCGGATGGATTGATTCCGAAAACCGTCGGAAGTCACTGATCTTGAATCAAAAAGGGCGGCTAATTGGCCGCCCTTTTTGATTCTTCCCAATCCCTGCGGCTAAGCCTGTAGAAGACATGGGGACGCAGGTGCGGATGACTTTCGGGGACGGCCGGATGATCGAAATCGCGCGACGGATCTGCAGTCATGCCGATCCTTTCCATCACCGCCGTTGAGCGGCGGTTGTCGCGAACCGCGAAGGAAACGATCTCGTCGCGGCCAAGCGTTTCGAAGCCGAACGCCAGCCAGGCACGGGCCGCTTCAGAAACATATCCCTGGCCCCAGAATTCCGGCGCCAGGCGCCAGCCGATCTCAAGAGTGCCTGCAGGCAGGAAGGGAAGATGGTCCGTTTCGGTTACGCCGACGAAGCCTATGCACTCCCGGGTTCCAACGATCTCGGCTGCCGCGAAGCCGAAGCCCTTACGCTCGATATTGTCGCGCATCTCGCCCATTTTTGCATCCGCCTCGGCGCGGGTTCGGCGAAAGGGGAAGAATTCCATCACGCGTTCATCGCTGTTGATGCGGAAAAACAGTTCGCGATCGCGATGTTCCCAGTTGCGCAGGATCAGTCTTGTCGTACGGATCGGCTTCATTCGACAAAATCCTCCCGCCGGTAACCCTGCAGATAAAGCAGGGCGGTGAGATCGCCATGATCGATACGGATCTTGGCTTCGGCCGCGACCGACGGCTTGGCATGAAGCGCGACGCCGGTGCCAGAAAGCCGGATCATGTCGAGGTCGTTGGCGCCGTCGCCGACAGCGATGGCGTCCGCGGGGGTGAGGCCAAGCCTCGCAGAAATCTCCTGGAGTGCCTCCGCCTTGGCTGCACGGCCCAGGATCGGTTCGACGACCTCCCCGGTCAATTGCCCACTTGCTTCGATCAACCGGTTGGCACGATTCTCGTGAAAGCCGAGCATGGCACCAATGCGATTGGTGAAGACGTCGAAACCGCCGGAGACGAGCGCAGTGTGGGCGCCGGCCTTGCGCATCGTCTGCACGAGGGCCCGGCCACCGGATGCGAGTGTCAGGCGATTGGCGATGATGCGGTCGACCACGGCCATGTCCAGATCCTTGAGCAGCGCAACACGCTCCCGCAAGGCCGGCTCGAAGGCGATCTCCCCGTTCATGGAACGCGCTGTTATGGCGGCGACCTTTTCCTTCAAGCCGACTTCATCGGCCAACTCGTCGATACATTCCTGGTCGATCATGGTGGAATCCATATCGGCGATCAGGATTCTCTTACGACGCGCGGCTTCGTCCTGGACGGCGACATCGATCGGCTCGGAAGCCAGCGCTGCACGCAACGCAGCGGTTGCGTCTGCACTTTCCATACCTATTGGCAAAACAAGATCGCAGGCGATCGTTTCGCCCAGCCAGCGCGTCGCGCTTGCGCCGACCGCCTGCGAGGCTTTATTCGCAAGGGCCGGTGTGAGGACAGCGCCGGCTGGACTGGAGACGAGCGTGGCGACAAGCGACATGGAGGAGACCCAGGGAAAGGCGGCGGAAGCGGGCCGCATAACGGACGCGATCCTGATAGCCGGCCCGACTGCCAGCGGCAAGTCGGCATTGGCGCTGGAAATCGCCGAGCACCTCGGTGGCGTCATCGTCAATACCGATTCCATGCAAGGCTATTCGATCCTGAATGTATTGACCGCACGGCCCAGGGCTGAGGACCAGGCTCGCATTCCTCATTTTCTCTACGGTCACGTGCATCCCGCGACCGCCTATTCGACTGGACTATGGCTGCGTGACGTCACCGAGCTGGTCGAAAAGAACGCTTTTGCCGGCCGGCGGCCGATTTTTGTAGGCGGTACCGGCCTTTACTTCAGAGCGCTCGCGGAAGGTATCTCGGAGATGCCGGATATTCCGCCGCACATTCGCGAACGCTGGCGCCACGAGTTGATCGAGCGCGGGGCGCCGCGACTGCATCGCGAACTGATGCTGCGGGATTCGGCGATGGCCATGCAATTGCGGCCGAGCGACGGCCAGCGCATTGCGCGCGCGTTGGAGGTCCTGGACGCTTCCGGCCGTTCCATCCTGACCTGGCAAGGCCAGCGCGGCGCGCCGCTGATCGACCGTGCGAGTGCATGCTTCTTCGTTATCGAGCCTGATCGCGAAGCACTCAGAGGGCGTATCAATCGACGCTTCGATGCCATGATCGAACAAGGCGCGTCGGAAGAAGTGCAGCAGATCCTTGCGCTGGATCTCGATCCCGCGCTGCCCGCAATGAAAGCGATTGGCGTGCGTGAGCTGCGGGCGGTCCTGGCTGGGGAAATGGATGCCGAAGCAGCGATGGAGCGAGCCAAAATCGCTACGTGGCAGTATGCCAAGCGCCAGTCCACCTGGTTTCGCAACCAATTCGGCCCCGAATGGCAGAGATTGTTGCCAAATGAAACCGTGGCGGGGGTGGCTCTCGCGGCGATCAGAAAGAGAATTGAATAGACTTTCTAGTATTAACTCTACACTCGCAAGGATTGTGCAAGTTAACCGCCACGTAATCCTGATCGTGCCATAAGGCTCCTATGTCACTACGGGCTGGCGGGCATGCGATTTCATAAGGCGGAGCACGCCTTTTTCGTCTTCATCTTCGTGATCCTTGCCGCGGGCGTGGTGACGTTGCATGCCTATGGGTTGCTGGAATCCACCGCCGCCCAGATGGAAGACGTTGCTGAAGCTCGTCAGAACATCAGTTATCTCGGTACATTGCTGTTTGCCGTCGGCGTGCTTCTGGCTACGGCCTTCTTCTTTGGGGTGCTCTTCATCTATCCCCTGATCCGCGGCCAAGTTCGGGAAGAAGGCAAGCTGAGAGCTATGACGGCAACGCTCAGTGCGCGCTCCGTAACGCTGGAGCAGGCCGCACTGACGGACGGACTGACCGGCATGCAGAACAGGCGTTTCTTTGACGACGCTTTGCGTGAATACATCGCCGAGTTCCGTCGTATCGGCAAGCCGGTTGGATTGATGATCCTCGATCTCGATCATTTCAAGTCGATCAACGACACGCACGGTCACGATGTCGGTGACGATGTGCTGCGTGCGGTTGCCGATTGTCTGAAGAGCATGACACGGTATCACGATGTGGTGGCGAGGCTTGGTGGCGAGGAGTTCGCCGTCGTCGCACCGAACATGGATGAGGAGTTGTTGCGAAAATTCGCCGAGCGTATCCGCAAGGGCGTCGCCAACCTGACGATCTTGAACGGCAATGTGCGGCTTAAGGTAACAACCAGTGTCGGACTGGCCGTATGGGACACGTCGGAAACGGCCGAGGCGTTTTATCGTCGTGCCGACAAGCAACTCTACGAAGCCAAACGCCAGGGGCGTAACCGGGTTTGCGCCGCCTGAAACTGCTGTGATTCCAACTATCGATCGGTCTCGAGGGGCGAACTGCGACGGCTCAGTCGTTCTGCGGCCGGAAACCGAACGTTGCGGGTTTGAGACCGTAGCGGGTGTCGAAATCGTCATCCGGTTGTGACCGCGGCAGGATCGCGGGCTTGCGATAATCTGGATCGCCGGCCTGGCGCGCTGTGTCGACGGCCTCCGAGAAATTCATTCCCGGCTGCGGCTTCGGCACGTTGCGCAGTCGCTCGACGATGCCGGCGAGATCCACATCGGCGTTGTCCTCCGAGGGTGCTTCCATCGCATGCTTGGCTGCGCCGGGGATCAGGCTACGGTCGATCTTCTCGAATTTCAGCCGCATGGTGGTTGCGACACCTTCGCCGAAGGCGATCGCTTCGCGTTGCCCCATGGATGACAGGAATGCGAGGCTCGACGCGGAGGAATCGGCGATGGCCGAACGAATGATCGCCTGGTCCTGCTCATTCGAGAGGCGCATGGCGAAAAAGGTCGAACATTGCGACAGGATGGTCGGATCGAGTTCGCCTGGGCGCTGGGTTACCACGCCGAGATAGCAGCCATATTTGCGACCTTCCTTGGCGATGCGCGACAAGGCATGCCGCGTCGGTTCGAAGCCCAGGCGCGGATCGGCGGGCATATAGCGGTGCGCTTCCTCGCAAAGAAGCAGCAACCGCAGTTTGCCTTCGCTCCACAGAGCGAGATCGAAGGCCAGGCGGGCGAGAACCGAGCAGACCGAGTTGACGACTTCGGACGGCAGGCCGGCCATCTCGAAGCACGTCACCGGGCGACCGTGATGCGGAACGCGGAAGATGTTGCCGATCGTCTCGTGGATGGTGTCATCGATCAGGCGCGAGTTGAACATGAAGCGGTAGCGAGGGTCCGCGGCTGCCGATTCGATGCGGATGCGCAGCGACTTCAATATCGGCCTCTCGGCCTTGCTTTCGAGCAAACCCATGCGTTCGTCGATCTGTTTTATAAGATCGGCGATGCGGTAGGGCACCGGTGTATCGGCAGTCATGGTGTCGACGCCGCGGCGCACATAGCTGATGCCGCCCGAGTTGCGGTAAAGGTTCTTGGCAACAGGGATCAAATCGCGCAGCAGGTCGATCTCTTCCGGCGGCGCCTCGCGTCCGCGGAAGATCACTTCAGCGAATTCTTCCAGCTTGAACATCCAGAAGGGCAGGTCGAGAGTTGTTGCGTCGACCTTCACGCATTGGTCCCGCAAGGACGCCGCAAATTCGTTGTGCGGATCGAGGATCAACACCCTGAGGTCGGATCTGGAGGCGATCGCCTTGCGCAGGAGCAGCGAGACGGCTGTTGACTTGCCGACGCCCGTGGTGCCGACGACGGCAAAATGGCGAGACAAGGTGTCGTCGATGGCGATATTGGCGGAAATGCTGTCATCCTGCGACAGCGCGCCGACGGTGATGGCCCGACGGCCGGCAAGATCGTAAACGGCTGCGAGATCGCGACTGCGGATGCGGTGAGCGATCGCGCCGATGTGCGGGTAGGTTGTAATGCCGCGGTCGAATACAGGTTTCGCACCTGCTTCAGCGCCGTCCCGTACTTCTCCAACCAGTTCGATATTGACCTCGATCGGGTTCTGTCCGCGGTCGTTCCAGGCGAGATCGGCCTTGGAGATGGCGTAGACGAGGCCGACGGTACGCGTGCTGCCGAGATTGATCGAGATCATCCTGCCGACCGACCAGTGGCCGGTGACGAAGCCTTCCTCGCCATCGGCGAAGGCGCTGATCGTGGCGCGGGCCCCGTCGCAACGGACGACATGGCCGAGGATGCGCTTGTCGGTTTGGGCGGCATCACGCCGCTCTTGCGATATCGGCTCGCCACCGGAAGCTGCGCGTTCGACAAACATCAAAGAAGACAACCCCTTCTATCCAGGCGGATGCTAGGCAATCGCGGTTAAGGTCGCGTGTGAGTGGATGGTATAGAGGCGGTTAAAAACGCCGCGACAATTTGAACAATCCGCAAGAAGCCTCTTCCGCAAGAACGAGCATATGGTATCTTGGACATATGTCTGACATATCGGATGATCTTTCTGCAAGGATAGCGGCCCGCATTCGTGCGGAACGCACGATGAGGAACTGGTCACTGGCAGACCTCGCCGGCCGGTCCGGCGTGTCCAAGGCAATGCTGAGCGCTATCGAACGTGGCTCGACGAGCCCGACAGCGCCGATCCTGGTACGCATAGCCACGGCGTTCGAACTGACGCTCTCCAGCCTGATCGCTCGCGCCGAACTGCAGGGTGGCAGCGTCGCCCGTCGCTGCGACCAGCCGGAATGGCGGGATCCCGGCACCGGCTATATCCGCCGGCACCTGTCGCCGCAGACCGACATGCCGCTGGAAATGGTGCAGGTCGAACTCCCTGCTGGCGCGCGCGTCAGCTTGCCGGCGAGCAGCTATGCTTTCATTCGCCAACAAATCTGGCTGATGGAGGGGCGGCTGGATTTCACCGAAGGGGAGGTGGTGCACCAACTGGAGCCAGGTGATTGCCTGGCGCTCGGCGCACCGGCCGACTGCGTTTTTCATGCGCCGGGACCAGAACCCGCCCGCTATCTCACCGTGCTTATCAGGACTTGATCATGCCGCGCCTGCCGAAGCGAAATCACAATGGTGGCCCGCCGCTCGACGATTACGAAGGGCCGGCTTGGGGCAAGGGAGATCCGCATCGCTTCATTCACTGGCGCGCTGCCCATAAAGCCGCCTGGAAGCCGAAGTCGCGTGACATTGCCTTGTTCAGATTGGCCAAGGCCGAGGCGGTGGGGCTGACCTATGAGGAGTACACGCTGGAACTGCTCGAACGCGGCCGTCATCTCAGTGCAGACGATGCTGTCCGTATCGACGAGATCAAACGCACGCGCAAGCGCCGCAGTTTCAGTCATTTCGACTGAATTTCTACTCCAATCAGAAAAACAAAGATGCCCGCAATTGAGATCAGACCACTCACCGGTTCCACTGAAACAATAGAAAGGCTGGCGGAAATCCTCGTCGAGACGGTTGCCGCAGGCGGATCCGTCAGTTTCATGCATCCGCTTCCGTTAGAAGCTGCAAGGGCGTTCTGGTCGGAATCGTTGGCCGCTGCGTTGCGTGGCGAAAGGATTATCCTGGGAGCCTTTGAGGACGAGACCCTCGTCGGCACTGTAACCTTGCTGCTCAGCCTGCCGCAAAATCAACCCCACCGCGCCGAGATCGCCAAGCTTATGACGCGCCGCAGCCATCGCGGCAGGGGTATCGCTACCAAATTGATGCAAGCTGCAGAGCAACTGGCCGTGCAGCACCATCGCACGCTTCTGGTTCTCGACACGGCAACGGATGGCGGCGCGGGTTCCCTGTATCAAAGGCTCGACTTCACGCTGGCTGGCGAGATCCCCGATTATGCCTTGAAGCCGCATGGAGGCCTGAGCGGAACGCTGCTGTTTTGGAAACGCCTCGGATTGTCGCGGTAGGCGGCTACGACGGTGACGGAGGTTTGAACGAATGACATTCGCAATCGCGCTCGAAGATCCTACCAAGCCGGAAATCGTCGCGCTTCTTGAAGATGGCGAACGGTATGGTGCTTCGCTCTATCCCGCCGAAAGCAATCATTTCCTGTCGATCGACGAACTGCGTGCCGACAATGTCCTGTTTGCGGTGGCGCGGGGGGGGGGGGGGGGGGGGGGGGGGGGCCGGGGGCGGCGGGGGGGGGGGGGGGGGCGGGGGGGGGGGGAGGGGGGGGGGGGCGGTGGGGGGGGGGGGGGC
>NZ_JAKREW010000033.1 GCF_022347545.1 Terribium retamae | reverse complement strand
CCCGCCCCGCGCGGCCCCGCGTTTCTGTTTTTTTTTTTTTTTTATAATAAATTACTTTTTTTTCAATACACTCATTCTGTGCGGGGCGGCTGGGCCGCCGCGGGGGGCACGCCTAAAGGATTGGAAGATCAGCGCAGGCCCTGCTTGGACATTTCCATGATCGCAGGGACGTCTTTCGGCGTGACAATGCCCTGCCCAGTGTCGATGTCCGCGGGAGTAAGGCCGGCAGTCTTGTAGAGGTAGGTCTCCATGACCGGCATGAAGCCTTGCATATAGGGCTGCTGGTCCACCTGGACTTGCACATAGCCTGCCTGCATCTGCTGGAGGACTTCGGGTACCAGATCGAAGCCACCCAGAAGCACCTTGCCGGGTTCGACGCCACGATCCTTGAGCACCTTTGCGACGCCGGCTTCCCAATAGCCGGTGTCGAAATAGGCTGTCGTGTTGGGATTTGCATTCAGATAGGCACCGATGCGGTCCGCAGTCAGCGCAAGATCGGTAGCGGAATCGATGCGCGTGATGTTGATCTCGCGATCCTTGTGCTCCGCTTTGTATTCCTCCAAGAACTTGGTCACACCGGCGGCCCGCTGCTCTGACCACGTTTGCCCCGGAGCATTCACGCCGACCAGCAGGTTGAGCGGACCTTCCTTCGGGAAATTCTCGGACTGGGCCTTTGCCAGCGCGTAGCCCGCAGCGACGAAACCCTGGCCGATAAATGCCTTGCGGGCGTTACCCTTGGCGCCTTGGCTATCATCCACATTGACCGCAAGCACAAGTATGCCCGCGTCCGTGGCTTCCTTGATCGCATTGTCATAAGCCTTGTCGTCGACGATGGCGACGAAGATCGCGTCCGGCTTGGATGCAATCGCAGCCTGCAGATTGGCCACGGCCTGTTCGACCGAACCTTCCTGCTGCGTCAGTATCAATTGGCAGGTTGCTCCAACTTTGGCGCAGGCGTCGTCATACCCCTTCTTGACCGACTGCCAGAAAGTGTTGGACGCCGAAGAATGGCTGATGAAGGCGATGTTGAGACCTTCGGCACCAGCCGGCGAAGCGATCAGTGACAGCCCGAGCGCGGTGGTAGCCAGAAATTTTTTAAGCATGCTTTCCTCCGTTGACATGTTGTTGTTTTTGAGCGCTTCCACGCTGCTTCCGTTCAACTGCGGTCGAACAGTTCCGCACGGCTGCCGGCGATTTCCGGCAGCGAGTTCAGGATTTCTCTCAAATGCAGGCGCATTGCCTGCTCAGCCCCAGCCTGATCGTTCGTCGCGATGGCCTCGACGATGCGTTCATGCTGATCGATCAACCGGGTGACATGCATGTCGTCGACAGACAGGAATCGAACACGATCCATCTGCGCCTTGACACTCTCAATGACGTTCCAGGCATAGCTCTTCCCAGCAGAGGCTGCGAGCGTGTGATGAAAGAGTTCATCCAGGCGCAGAAATGCCGACCGGTCGTTATGCGGAACCTTCTTCTGCTCAACGACCTGTCGGCGCAGCTCATCAACCGCGTCTGGTTCGCGGCTCTCAGCAATCAACCGCACGACATCGGCCTCGATCGCCTCGCGCACAAAGCGCGCATCCATCACGGCCGCGACTGAAATCTTCGTTACAAAGGTCCCCCGTTGGGGCAGGACCTGCACAAGTCCTTCTTCGGAAAGCTTGATGAAAGCCTCACGCACCGGCTGACGGCTAACGGAAAGGGTCTTGGCGACCTCGGATTCGGAAAGACGTTCGCCGGGCAGGAGTTCGGCCTGGATGATGCGCCTGCGCAGCAGACGATAGACCTGCGGTCCGACCGTCTCCCCCAGGGAAATACCGGCAGGCACATCAGCGATTTGCATGGAGCCCTCCTCCGAAGCCGAAACGGCCTACCCTACTACCATACCAGTTAATCGCATTTGTCCTTCTCGTTCAACCGGTCTTTGACGAACGACGGTGGACTGTGAATTTCCGGTCGATGTCCTCTGCGAGATCGACGCCATGACCAGGCCCTGGTGGAACGGTGATCATTCCGTCTTTGACGCTCGGAAGTTGTGTGGTGAGATCGGCGTACCAAGTCTTGTAGTAGGCGCGCACGCTTTCCTGGACGAGTGCATTGGGCGCATTGAGCGAGAGGTGCGTCGAGGCTGAAAGCACAACCGGTCCGGTGCAGTCATGTGGGGCGACGGGCAGATGCCAGGTCTCCGCCATCGTTGCGATTTTCTTCGCTTCGGAGAGTCCCCCGCACCAGGACAGATCAAGCATCACCACGCCCGCCGCATCCGTTTCCATCAGGTCGCGGAAGGCCCACCGCGTCGCCAGAGTCTCCGAGGCGCAGAGTGGAGCACGGCTAGCTGCGGCATAGCGCTTCAGGCTGGACAGAGAATCCATCTTGATTGGATCTTCGTGCCAGAACGTGCCGTATGGCTCGAGCGCCCGGGCGATCTCGATGGCAGGCGTCAGTTGCCACATCGAGTGGAACTCGACCATGATGTCGATCTTATCTCCCACCCGCTTACGGATCTTCTCGAATGGCTCGAGCGCCGTCCTCAAATCCGGTCCTGAAATATACTGGCCCGACGTCTTCTCTGCCGCGATATCGAATGGCCAGATCTTCATGGCGGTGATGCCATCGGACAGTAGGTCCTCGGCAAGTTCATCTGCCCGCTCGAGAAACCCGTTCAGATCGTCATAGTCTCGTGCCCTTTCACCGAGCCCGTAATTGGCCGTCTGCTGCCCCTTGGCATGACGCATGTAGGTGTTGCCGGCACAAGTATTGTAGGTCCGAATCTCGCGACGCGAGAAACCGCCAAGTAGCTGGGCGATAGGTAGATTGGTGGCCTTTCCGAAGAGATCCCACAGCGCGATGTCGATCGCCGAATTGCCGCGCGTTTCAACGCCTGTCGAGCGAAAGCCGAGATAACCGGTCAGGTCCTTGGAAATCCTGTCGATCTCCAGCGGGTCACGCCCGAGCAGCTTGGGCGCCGCGACCTCATGGATATAGGCCTCAACAGTTTCGGCCATGAAGAAGGTCTCGCCGAGACCGGCAACGCCTTCGTCGGTGTGGACGCGCACCCACAGGATATTCGGGAACTCCGTGACCCGAATGGTTTCGAATTCTGCGATCTTCATCAATACACTCCAGCAGCCAGAAGCGCCTTCACGGTCAGATCGAAGTGCTCGCCCATCGCGGTCTCCCCTTTGGCAGGATCGCCATTGGCAATGGCTTGGGCGATCGCCAGATGGGTGTCGACGCTTTCCTGGCGAGTTTCATTGCTGCCGCGGCTTGCCCATCCGATAGGCCAGGTGTGGCGCGTGACGACGTGGAAGGAACCCACGATCATCGAGAACATCGGATTCTTGGAAGCGATGCCGATAGCCTCATGGAAGGCGATGTCGTGCTCCATGACCTTTTGCGGCTCGTGAAAATCGCGCTGCATGGCTTCGGCGAGCTTGAGGATCTCAGCAGCCTCCTTGTCCGTACGCCTCAACGCAGCCAACGCCACCGTGCGCCGCTCCACCGTGCGACGAACATCGAAGATCTGCTGGATCGTAGCCTGGTTGGTGTGAACGGCATGATCGGTGATCATGGCCAGAACGTCCGCTCTCGGCGCTGCCACGCGGGCACGTCGGCCGTTTCCGATATCGATTAATGTCAGCGCGGCAAGCGAGCGATAGGCTTCGCGCACGATGGTGCGTGACGTTCCCGTCAGTTCGGAAAAGGCGCCTTCGCTAGGCAACTCGTCGCCGACCTGCAGGCCATTGTCGCGGATATGGCTCTGCACCGCGGTCATCACGCGATCGAGCAACCCCTCACCACCGATACGATCGGCGGGCGCCTGGGAGCTCAATTCGGTTTCCATCGCTATCCCAGCCTATCATATAGGTTGAAGTGTACCTTGCAATAGATTCGGAATTGCCTATTGTCAACGCGATTTGGAGAAGGGAGGACGGATGCAGGCCGATATTTTCTTCGAGGCGCGCGACGTCGTTGGCGAGAGCATAATCTGGTCGAGCCAGGAAAAGGCTCTCTATTGGGTCGATATCGGCGGTAAACGCATTCATCGCTTGGAGATCGCCGACCGTCGGCATGACATCTGGGTGACGCCGGATTTTCCGACCTCGATCGGCCTGCGCAAAGATCGTGGCTTCATCGTCGGCCTTCGTCGCGAAGTCTGTTTCTGGCAGCCAGACGGAAGATTCGAGATCTTTGCCGCTATCGAAAACGACTTGCCGGACAATAGGCTGAACGAGGGGCGTGTCGCACCCGACGGATCGTTCTGGGTATCGACTATGCAGAGCAACCTCAATGCGGACGGCTCGCCGAAAGACATGGACCGCGCGTCCGGCGCGATATACCGGATCGATCCGTCGGGCGAGGTCACACAGTTGACGCCTAACGAATACGGCATCACCAACACGATGGGCTGGACGCGCGACAACCGCTTTCTGTTCGCCGATACCCTGGCGAATGCCATCTATTGCTTCTCCTATGACCCGAACGCAAAGGCGATTTCGAAGCGGCGCACAATCGTCGAAAGTTTCGCGCGGGGTCTCCCCGACGGTTCTTGCCTCGATGCGGACGACAATCTTTGGAACTGCAGGGTCGTTGGAGGCAGCGCAGTCGCCAAATTCAACGCTGACGGCAGCCTTTTGGATCTTGTCGAACTACCGGTGAGTTGGCCAACCAGCTGTACTTTCGGCGGGAACGATCTCACGACGCTCTATGTCACCTCGGCCCGCTTCACCATGACGCCCGGCCATCTCGCGGCACATCCGCAGGAAGGGAGCCTCCTTGCTGTTGAGCATGCCGGACGCGGTGTCCTCGAATCCCAATTCGGCTGACGATAACCACATTGACAAACTTGTATGGTAGCATTCTAGTTTGATGATCGATGAACTACGGACCGTCCTGGCATGCAATTCGAGGGCAAGAGCATCATAGTCACTGGAGGTAGTCTCGGCATGGGCCGAGCCTGCGCCGAACGTTTTGCCACGGAGGGCGGCCAGGTGCTGATCGTCGCCAACGACGGCGCAACGATCGACCGCGCCATCTCGGACATCGGCGGCAAGACGGCCGGCTTCGTGGGTGATGTCAGGATCGCCGCAGACATGGAACGCGCGGTCGCTGACGCGGTGCAGCGTTTCGGCGGGGTCGACATCCTCGCCTGCTGCGCCGGGATCCAGCGCTATGGGACAGTCGTCGATACGGCCGAGGAAGTCTGGGATGACGTCTTGGACGTCAATCTGAAAGGCATCTTTCTGGCCTCGAAATATGCCATCCCGCAAATGAAGAAGCGCGGCGGCGGCGCCATCGTCGCGATCTCGTCCGTGCAAGCCTACGCATCGCAAGCTGGCGTAGCGGCCTATACTGCTTCGAAGGGCGCGATCAACGCCCTGATTCGCGCGATGGCGCTCGACCATGCCGGTGACAACATAACCGTCAACGCCGTCTGTCCGGCCTCGATTGACACGCCGATGCTGCGCTGGGCCGCGGATCTCTACAAAGGCCAATTGAGCCAGGACCAGATGATCGCGCAATGGGGCAAGGGCCATCCGCTTGGTCGCGTCGGCAAGGCGGAGGAAGTTGCAGAACTGGTCGCCTTCCTTGCCAGCGACAAGGCCCGTTTCATCACCGGCGCCGACCTCAAGATCGACGGCGGCACGATGGCCAAGCTGGGCATTGTTCTCCCCGACTGAAAAGCAGCAAATTCGAAAGCAGATGATGAAGCGGCCCAAGATCACCGATATCCGCGCCACCACCGTAACAGTTCCGCTGGAAGCACCACTCAGGCATTCCAACGGCGCCCACTGGGGCCGTTTCGTGCGAACGATTGTGGAGGTGGAAACTGACGTCGGCATCGTCGGCTTGGGGGAGATGGGCGGCGGCGGGGAAAGCGCCGAAGCCGCCTTCGCCGCGCTGAAGACCTATCTCGTTGGCCACGACCCCTTCGAACTCGAACAGCTCCGGTTCAAGATCTGCAACCCGACGGCCAGCCTTTATAACAACCGCACACAGATGCATGCGGCGATCGAATTCGCCTGTATCGATATCATGGGAAAGTTCCTGGGGCTGCCGGCCTGCGATATCCTCGGCGGCAGGATGCGGGACGAGGTCGGCTTCGCCAGCTATCTCTTCTTCCGGTTGCCGAACAAGGACACCGGCGAAGGCGAGGTCCGCACGGCCGACCAGTTGATCGCCCAGGCGCTCGAGCTGAAGAAGAAACATGGTTTCACGGCACACAAGCTCAAGAGCGGTGTGTTCCCGCCCGAATACGAGCTGGAAGTCTATCGCGCGCTCGCCAAGGCAGTCGGCTCAGACACAGTCCGCTACGATCCCAACGCCGCGTTCACTGTCGAAGAAGCGATCCGTTTTGCCAAAGGCATCGAAGACCTCAACAACGACTATTACGAAGATCCGACCTGGGGCCTGAACGGCATGCGTCGCGTGCGCGAAAATACGCACATGCCGTTGGCGACCAATACGATTGTAGTGAATTTCGAGCAGTTGGCGACCAATGTTCTCAACCCGTCCTGCGACGTGATCTTGCTCGACACGACATTCTGGGGCGGTATCCGGCCTTGCATCAAGGCAGCCACGGTCTGCGAAACCTTCCAGCTTGGGATCGCCGTGCATTCCTCGGGCGAGCTCGGCATTCAACTCGCCACCATGCTGCACCTCGGCGCCGTCCTGCCGAACCTCGTTTTCACCGCGGATGCGCACTATCACCAGCTTGCCGACGACATCATCGTCGGTGGCCCGATGAAATATGTTGACGGAAAGATCTCGGTGCCGACGGCTCCCGGGTTAGGCGTTGAACTCGACCGCGAAAAAGTCGGCAAATATGCCGATCTATACAAGACGCTTGGCGGCTATCCATATGATCGCGATCCTGCCCGGCCGGGCTGGTTCGCGACGGTGCCGAACACGCGATGGGCCGACCCTGGGGATGATCGCGTCATCGACTACTAGCAGGCTCAAATTTGTCAAAGCTCCGCTCTGGAGCTTGCGGACATTCACAAAATCAAACGTAATCGCCCAAAAAGGGAGCGAGTGACGTGACAGCCCAGCAGGATATCTTCAATGTCGGCACTTTCGTGGGGCGGGTTTGGAACCCTTCGTACGCCGGACCCTGCCTTGTCGTGCTCCGTAACGGCAGGCTGATCGACATCACATCCAAGACCACGCCCACCATGCGCGATCTGCTCGAGCGCGAGGATGCCGCGGACTATGTGACGCGAGCCGATGGTCGGGAACTGGCATCGCTGGACAGCCTTCTTTTACCGTCAGCCGATGGCCAGAACCTGCAGACCATGCACCTTCTGGCGCCCGTTGATCTTCAAGCGGTCAAAGCCTGCGGCGTAACCTTTGCGCGTTCCATGATCGAGCGTGTCATCGAAGAACGCGCGGCCGGCGACCCTGACCTCGCGGCCAAGATCCGCGAAAAAGTCATCGCCATTGTCGGCAACAGCTTGCGCAACCTGAAAGCAGGCTCGGCCGAAGCAGCCAAGGTCAAGGAAGCGCTGATCGAGGAAGGTGTGTGGTCCCAGTATCTCGAAGTGGGGATCGGGCCGGATGCCGAGGTTTTCTCGAAGGCGCAGGTACTCTCTTCGGTCGGCCATGGCGCGGATGTCGGACTTCACCCTATTTCGAAGTGGAACAATCCCGAACCGGAAATCGTGCTGGTCGTAAACTCGTCCGGCATGGTGAAAGGAGCAACGCTCGGCAACGACGTCAACCTGCGCGACGTCGAAGGACGATCGGCCCTATTGCTCGGCAAGGCCAAGGACAACAACGCTTCTTGCTCCATCGGACCGTTCATTCGCCTGTTCGACGCGACATATTCGATCGACGATGTCCGCAACGCAGAACTCAGGCTGAAGGTCGAAGGTGAAGACGGTTTCGTGCTCGACGGGCGAAGCTCGATGAAGGAAATCAGCCGCGACCCGCTCGATCTCGTGTCACAAACCATCGGCAGACACCATCAATATCCCGATGGGCTCGTGCTGTTCATGGGTACACTCTTCGCCCCGACCGAAGATCGTGAAACACCGGGACAAGGCTTCACCCATAAGATCGGAGACATCGTCACGATCTCCAACGACGAGCTTGGGGCGCTGACGAACCGGGTACGCCTCTCGACCGATTGCTCGCCCTGGGTGTTCGGACCGTCGCATCTCATGCGCAACCTGGCAGCTCGTGGGCTGCTTTGATTACGTATCCCCTGACTTGTCGCCTCGCTCGAACCTGACCGCGTCCCAGGCCTTGATGCGGTCGCGCGTCGCATCCCAGTCGCGCTCGGAAATACTGGCGACCATTGCGTCGACGATCGCGAGGGCGCCTGCGTAGCTGTCCCATGCGGTCCTGTTTTCCGTGGGCAAGGCAATAACCTCGGCGGCATAGGCAGCAGCCGGCGACATCCATTTGTCCGTAACGAGTATGACCGAGGTCCCTGCCGACTGGCGCACCTTGCTCGCCAGTTCGACCAGGCGCTGCTGATAGCGGCGGAAATCGAAGATGATCAGGAGGTCGCGCGAACGCATGCGCAGAATGTATTCGGGCCAGATTTCCGTATCTGGCGGCAGATGGAAAACGTTGCGCCTGACCTGCCGCAGATGCCGCGAGAAATGCTGGGCAATGGCATCGCTAATACGGCCACCGACGATATAGACGGCGCGCTTGTCGTCCGCCACCAGATCGCAGATGCGTTCGAACTGGCTTTGCGTAAGCGACTCGCCCACGGCGCGTACGGCTTCGGCAGTCAGGTCCAGGAAGGACTGCAGGAAATCCGCTCCGCCCCCGGTCATGCGCTCATGCAGATCGACAGGAGAGCGGTGCCCTTCCTTCAACTCGCCGATCAGCCGTCGCTGAAATTCCTGATAGCCGTGACAGCCGAGTTTCGTGACGAAGCGCGTGATCGAGGGCGCCGAGACCCCCGTCTGCTCGGCCAGCGTCTGGATCGTCTGCAATCCGGCGAACGGGTAGTCGGACAGCAGTGCCGCGGCGAGCTTTCGCTCAGCAGGGGTAAGCGTTTCGGCAAGGCTGTCGATCTGTTGGCGTAGCTCCATGCTTCACCCTTCCATATAGAAATTTTTCAGTCAATCTCGATTCATATGTTGACATTGACGGAATTTTTTCATCATCTTTTGGAAAAAAGAATGGGAACTGAAATTGAAAGTCAACTTGCCATCAGCACTGCGCACATCGCGTGTTGAGGTCCCTTCGCCTAAAGGGATCGACAGCGCGGCGCAGTGTCTGTTTTTTCCAGGCCGCAAACATAGTCTCCAGCTAGATTCTGCCGATCTTCGTAGCCTCGGCATATCGCTGCCTCGCCCTGAAACGTCATACACCGCGCATCGACGTGGAACGCCGCGTGAAGACAGCCTTCCAGCGCCGCGCATCCCAACATCTCATAGCCGCACATGCACCTTCGTCACCACGCTCGAAAGGGACATTCGCTTAACCACCGTTAGCGGCGGTGCAGCGGAGTTGGAGACTACCCTATGACATTGACCCGCGATGTGACCCTTGTGCCCGAACAATCTGCGCTGCTCTTCATCGACGTTCAGAACTTCTCAGCCCACCGGAAAGGCGCTGAATTCGCTGATCTCAACGACGCCGAATTCAACGAGCGATATGGCTGGTTTTTCGAAGAACTTCGCAACGCCGTCATTCCTAATATGCAACGGCTGCAACAG
Source organism: Terribium retamae (assembly GCF_022347545.1). Classification (GTDB taxonomy): domain Bacteria; phylum Pseudomonadota; class Alphaproteobacteria; order Rhizobiales; family Rhizobiaceae; genus Mesorhizobium; species Mesorhizobium retamae. The sequence goes on along the minus strand of NZ_JAKREW010000033.1, from coordinate 58,357 downwards.
GCGTTCCGGGATCGCCGCATCGAGGTGATGTACACCACCATAGAGAGCCTTACCAAGGACGGGCGCGACCGCAGCCTCGACTACAAGATCACTGGTTTCAACGTGCCCAAGGGGTCGTGGGACGGCAAGGTTATCGACGAGCTTGCTCCCGGTGACGACGAGATCTGCTTGCCCAAGTCATCATCATCGGTCTTCGTTTCCACCCATATCGACTACATCTTGCGCAACCTGGGCATCCGGCAGTTGGTCATCAGCGGTATCCTGACGGATCAATGTGTGGAAAGCGCCATCCGCGATGCCTGCGACCTCGGCTATCTGGTGACCCAGGTGACTGACGCATGCGCCACTTACACCAGCGCGCGGCACGACAACTCACTCAAAACGATCAAGGGTTACTGCCGCCAGGTCACGACCGACGCACTGATTGCAGAATTGGAAGGAACAAGCCAATGAACGGAACGAACGACGTCTTTAGCCGTATCGACGCCGATCGCGACTACGTCGTCAATCTGGCGCGAGATCTTGTCAGGGTTCCTTCCGTCAACCCGAAGTTCCAGGTCGAGCAGGGTCTCAATCGTGAAGCCGACGTGCAAGTGCTTCTCGATGGCCACCTCAAGGAACTCGGCTTTCAGACGCGTAGCTGGGATGTCTTCCCCGGGCGTCCGAACCTGATTGGCGAATGGGACGGTTCCGACGACAAGAGCCTGATCCTGTGCGGGCACATCGATGTCGTCCCGGTTGGCGACACGAGTCGTTGGGCACGCGACCCTTTTGGCGGAGAGATCGCCGAAGGCAAGCTCTGGGGGCGCGGCGCCGTCGATATGAAAGCCGGTGTGGCCGCCTGCGTGGCCGCGGCACGCGCGGTGAAGCAGGCCGGTATCGAGCTCGAGGGCCGACTGGCCATCCACAGTGTCGTCGATGAGGAAGCCGGTGGCTTCGGGGCCATGGATCTGGTGAAACGGGAGAAGCGTCTCGCTCGGCGTGCGATCATCGCCGAGCCGACCTGGGGCAACATCGTTCCAGCCGAAGGCGGGTTGACCTGGGTGAGGGTCACTATCTTCGGGAAACAGGCGCATGCCGGTTGGCGTTTCAATTCGATGTGGCCGCAGCCGCTTGTCCCGGGCCGTCTCGAACCTGGCGTCAACGCCATTGAACTCGCGACACGTTTCCTCATGGCCCTGCGCGATTTCGAACAGTCACGCTGCCGGGACAACTGGCATCCACTGACGCCGGCAGGCCTTGCCACGATCAACCCCGGGGTTATTCGCGGCGGCGCAGGCCTTGGACCGGACGGCACGCCGCAGATCATGACCAATGCGGCGATTATTCCCGACGTCGTCACGATCGACCTCGACTACAAGTTCATGCCACAGGAACGGTTCGAAGACGTCAAGGCCGAATTCGAGAATTTCGTCAGCCATTTCGCCCAGACGGACGCATGGATGCGCGATCACCCCCCGGCAATCGAATGGGATCTGTTCGGACTGAACTTCCCGCCGATGAATACACCTGTCGACGACCCTCTGGTTTCCTCGCTCGCCGAAAGGGCCAGGCTCGTGCAGCGCAAGGCACCGGAAATCAAGGGGTTCGAGGCCGTCACCGATGCCGCTCATTACGCCGGTGCTGGGGTCGTGCCGGTGATCTACGGACCCGGCGGCGACGGCTTCCATGGCGACAACGAATGCGTGGAGATCGAAAGCCTGATCGAAACGACGAAGGTGATCGCCGCCGCGATCATCGACAACTGCGGAACGCGCTAGGGCAGCTGGGGCAAAAGTGCGCAGCGATTAGCGCCCGCAATTGCATAAAAACAAAGAGTTAGGGCACCTCGACGTTTCCGTGAAGCGGAAACGCTCCAGACAAAACGGCAAGGGGAACGACATGCTGACAAGACGTATTTTCCTGGGCGCGGCATCCGCACTCGCACTGGTCGCCGCAACCGCTTCCGCAAGCGCGGATGTGATCAAGCTGGGCATCCTTGCTCCCCTCACCGGCCCTGCCGCCGCGGATGGTCAGGAAATGGCCAATGGCGTCAAGCTCGCCGTGGAAGACCTCAACAAGGCTGGCGGTGTGGCCGGCCATACCTTCGAAGCCGTTGTGGCCGACGTTGGGGATGCCAGCGCCGACAAGGTCGCCACTGCGGCCGAACGCCTACTCGGCGATCAGGCGACCGGTGCCATCTTCACCGGCTACGCATCCACCAGCAATTTCGAAATCGACATGATGGCCGAGCAGGATATGATCTATCTCGTGTCGGGCAACTCCCAGCAGACGAAGGATATCGTCTCGGCCGATCCGTCCCGCTTCTCTACCGTCTGGTCGCTGACGCCGTCCTATGACGCCTACAATACGGAGATCGTACCAGTCATCGACGAACTCGCCACAAGTGGCAAGCTGAAGCTGCCCAACAAGAAAGTGGCGCTGGTGGCATCCGACAATCCCTATTCCAAAGGCATCGCCAACGGCATGGCCGAGGCTTTCAAGGCCGATGGCTGGGAAGTGACGCAGAACGACCTCCTGCCCTTCGGCGAGATCAACGACTGGCGAGGTTTCCTGGCCAAGGTGCGACAGGACCCGCCTGCCCTCCTGATCAACACCGACTACGTCTCCGCGAACGCCGCAACCTTCATGCGGCAATTCATGGAAAATCCAACCAACAGCCTTGTCTTCATCCAATACGCACCTTCGGTGCCGGAATTCTTGGAACTCACCAAGGAAAAGTCTTCGGGCATCGTCTACAACGCACTCGGTGGCGCGGTTCGCGCGGCCAGCAATCCACGAGCCGACGAAGTCATCGGCAAGTACAAGGCGGCATACAATGTCGAGCCGGGCTCCTATGGCGTCATGCTCTACGAGCAGGTGATGCTCTACGCAGACGCCTTGGGCAAAGTCGGCGATCCTTCAAAACGCCAGGAAATCGGTGCCGAGATCGGCAAAGCCGACAAGCAGACAGCCATGGGGCGCACAAGATTTGATCCGGCCACACACCTTGCGGTCCAGGGCAAGGATGGGATGCCCATCCAGTTCTACCAGATTCAGGACGGCAACCGCGTGCTGTTCTATCCGAAGGAATATGCGGGCGGCGAGTTCAAGCAGCCGGTTTGGATGAAGTGATCCGCCGTGCCGTGCCCTGGAGCAATCGCTCCAGGCGTCCCCCTTCCATCGAGCAAGACGCATGAGCGAAAACATTCTCGAGATCGCCGGAGCCTGCAAGTTCTTCGGCGGGTTGAAGGCTGTCAACGGCGTTAGTTTCACCGTCGCACGAGGTGAGATGCTGGGCATTGCCGGCCCCAACGGGTCCGGCAAGAGCACCTTGTTCAACCTGATCACCGGCGTCCCATTCGGCCCGACATCCGGAGAGGTGCGGTTCATGGGAGAACGTATCGATCGTTGGCCGGCGCATCGCATCTCGCGGGCCGGCCTTGTGCGCACTTTCCAGAAAGACGCCGAATTTCCGGCGCTGTCCGCGCATGACACTTTGCTCGTCAGTGCCACCTACAACGGCCAGCTTTCCCGCGCCCAAGCCGAAGCGCGCATCGACAACGCCTTTCGCTCGGTGGATTTCGGCCAGACGCGCCGCTCGATGCCGTCGCGCGAATTATCCGTCTATGAAAAGAAGCAGCTCATGATTGCCTCGGCTCTGATATCCGAGCCGGCCTTGTTGATGCTGGACGAGCCCGCATCGGGTCTGACCAAGCCGGAAATCCAACGCCTCGACGATCTCCTGGTGGCGGTGAACAGGAGCGGCGTCACAGTGCTCCTGATCGAACATGTGCTCAGTCTGCTGTTGTCGGTTTCGCAGCGCCTGATCGTGCTGAACCAGGGCAGCGTGCTTGCCGCGGGCGATCCGCACGACGTCGTCAAAAATCCGCAGGTGATCGAAGCCTATCTTGGAGGACGCAGTTGATGCGGCGGCTTCTCGACATCATCGGCCTGCAAGCCGGCTATGGGGCGTCCCGCGTCCTGAACGATCTTTCGCTCCACATTGATGAAGGCGAGTCGATCGGCCTGTTTGGACCGAACGGCCACGGCAAGTCGACATTGCTGAAGGCCATTTCCGGCCTGCTGCGCCCGACCGCCGGCTCCATCGCTTTTGACGGCAAAGATATCACCACACAGCGCCCGCCTTCGATCGTAGCGGCAGGCCTAATCCATGCACCTCAGGGCAACACCTTGTTCGGCAACATGCGCATAGCCGAAACGCTGGAACTTGCGGCCTTCAGCAAGCGCGCAAAGGCGGAGGCAGGACGACATCTCGAAGAAGTCTACGCTCTGTTCCCACGCCTCGCCGAACGCAAGCAGCAATTTGCCCGAACGCTGTCCGGCGGCGAACGCCAGATGCTGTCGATCGGCTGCGCACTGATGTGCGCGCCGCGCCTGCTGATGCTGGACGAACCGACTTTGGGGCTATCGCCGCGGTTGAAGGAAGAACTGGCGGCTGCCATAGCCAAGATTTCCAAGACCGGCGTGCCGTTGATCGTCGTGGAGCAGGATGTCGAGTTCCTGCTGTCGCTGACCGACCGTCTCTACATGATCGAACACGGCGAAGTGGTGCGCGAGATCAGCAGCGCCAATGCACCGGACCATGAAGAGGTGATGCGCCTCTACTTTGGTGCGGAGGGAGCACACTGATGGATGCCCTTCTCGCTACGCTCGTCTCCGGTCTCGTGCTTGGTTCGCTCTATGCTTTGATGTCGAGCGGCCTCAGCCTCGTGTGGACCACTTTGGGAGTCTTCAACTTCTCTCACGGCGCACTGATGATGGTTGGCGCGTTCGTTGCCTGGACGGTCAGTGAAATACTCGGCCTCGGGCCGGTGACCGGTATCTTGTCGGGCACGCTTGCCGCCGGCCTGATCGGGATCATCATCGAGCGCCTTCTCGTCCGGCCATTCTACAGCAATCGTAACATGCTCTTGATCACCGCCATGACCACGCTTGCTGCCATGGTCATTCTCGAGCGTGGCGCACAGATGATCTGGGGCGCGCGGTTGAAGCAATTGCCGCGCCTCATTCCTGGCGAGGTACAGATCCTGGGCACTACCATTTCCGCTCATGAAGCCTTGCTGATCGTGCTGGCGCCGCTGATCCTGGTTGCCTTGTGGCGCTTCACGGTAATGACCAATCGCGGTCGTAGCCTTCGCGCCGTCGGCCAGAACCAGGATTCGGCGGCACTTCTCGGCATTGATGTGCCCGTTGCCTTTGCATTGGCATTCGGCATTTCCGCCGCCCTGGCGGGCCTTACCGGCGCCTTGCTTGGCTCGATACGCTTCATCACGCCGACGATGGGCAGCGAACCGCTGACGAAAGCCATGATCGTTGTGATCTTCGGCGGACTGGGCAATCTCGGTGCAACAGCGGGGGCCGCCTATCTCATCGGTTTCATCGAGGCGTTTCTGATCTTCGGACTGGGCCTTTACTGGACACCTTTCGTGCTGTTCCTGCTCATGATCCTGGTCCTGCTTTTCAGGCCGAACGGCGTGTTCGGAGGCAAATGATGGCCAACAAACGTCAACTCTTTGCCATCGCCGCACTGTTCGCGGCCCTGGCGTTCGTGCCCCTGTTCGTCACCGACAGCTACATCCGGCACCTGTTCATCATCGCTTTTGTCTATGCGGTCATCGCCTCGAACTGGAACTTAAGCCTCGGGCACTGCGGCGTGTTCAATTTCGGGCACCTCACCTTCTTCGGCATCGGCGTCTACACAGCCGCCATCGCCAGCAAGACATTTGGCATCAATCCCTGGATCGCCATGCTGCTGGGCGGCGGCACAGCAGCTCTGTCAGCTCTGCTGCTGGCAGCACCGGTCGCGCGGCTGAAGGGCATCTATGTCGTTCTGGTCACCTTCGCCTTCAGTCAGCTGGCATTGCAATTGGTGCTCAGCCAGTCCCAGATTACCGGAGGAGCCGAGGGCATGGTGCGCCTGCCGTTCCTGCAGCTGGGCAGCTACAGCTTCCTGAAGGACTTCAAATTCGGCTACTACTATGTCGGTCTGCTGCTTTTGGCGCTTTCCTGTCTTTTCCTCGCATTCTTGAGCAACTCGTCCTTCGGCAAGTCGCTCAAGGCTGTCCGCGATGCAGAGGATTATGCAGCGGCACGCGGCATTTCCGTTGCCCGTCAGCGCATTCTTGCCTTGACGCTGAGCGCCATTTTCACCGGGATCGCGGGCGGCTTCTACGCGATCTACCTGCGCGTCGCCTCGCCAGAGGTCTTTGGTTTTGGAACGCTATCGCTAGCCCTGTCGATGGTCCTGATCGGCGGCGTCAACACGGTCTTCGGACCAGTGCTTGCCGCGCTCGTTCTCACCTTCGCCACCGAGGCGATGGCTGGCCTGCAGGGTTTTGAGGATGCGCGTTTCATCGTCATCGCGGTTGCGATGATCCTGGTCCTCAGGCTGGCACCCGAAGGGCTGGTGGACCTTCTGGGCAAGCTGCGGCTGCCTGTCCGCCCGGCAAGGACATGATCACAGGCCGGGCGCAATAAGTGGAGGAGATAGCAGATGGTCAAATCGCCGATTGACAACAGCCTCGTTGAGGAGGCTACAGCCTGGCGCCGCCATCTTCACGCTTATCCGGAGACCGCCTTCGAGGAAAAGGCGACTGCCGATTTCGTAGCCACGAAACTGGAGGAATTCGGCATCGAAGTGCATCGTGGACTCGGCGGAACAGGCGTGGTCGGAACGTTGAAGCGTGGCACCAGCCCCGTCGCGATCGGCCTTCGCGCCGACATGGATGCCTTGTTCATCCAGGAAGAGAACACATTCGATCATCGGTCGAAGGTCGACGGAAAGATGCACGCCTGTGGACATGACGGTCATACCGCCATGCTGCTCGCCGCAGCCAGCCATCTCGCCAAGAACGGCAATTTCGACGGAACCGTGCGCTTCATTTTCCAACCCGCCGAGGAAACGGGTGATGAGCATTGCGGCGGCAATGCCATGGTCAAGGACGGCCTTTTCGAGAAATTCCCCGTCGATGCGGTCTTCGGCATGCACAATTTTCCCAACGCTCCCGCCGGCCGCTTCATGATGCGGACAGGGCCGATGCTCGCATCGATCGACACTTTCGAATTTCATGTTTTGAGCCGCATCGCACATCCTGCAACGCAGTTCGCCGTCGCGGATCCCCTGCTCACCGCAGCCACGATCGTGCAGGAAATGCATATGTTCAAGGCGCGTTATCTGAACCCTGCCGAACCTGTGGTGCTATCGATCACGCAATTTCGCAGCGGCGATCCAAGCCATCGCCAAAGCGTCCATGTCACACCGGATGAAGCGGTCGTTCGCGGCACCCTGTACACACTCAACGACAGCGTTCGCGACGCCTTCGAGGCCGGATTGGAGAAGATCGTGCGCAACGCCACCGAAGCTATCGGCGCAGGGCATAAGTTCATTTTTGAGCGAGGCTACCCCGTTCTTCGCAACACCCGGACTGAAACGCGGTTTGCCGCCTCCGTCGCCGAGGAAGTCGTTGGAGAAAAGCTTGTCGACGACGACATGCAACCGATCATGGGGGCCGAGGACTTCGCGTTCATGCTGGGCAGCGTACCCGGCAGCTACGTGTTCCTCGGCTCAGCCAGAGAGGGCGAGGCAGCACCTCGCCCCTTGCACACCGCGCAATACGACTTCAACGACGACATCATCGCCACCGGTGTGCGTTACTGGACGACGCTGGCGGAGCGCTATCTCGCCGAAACGCCAGGCCGGCACTAGAAGCGTTTCCGTTTTTCACGGAAACGCGGAAACGTTCTAAGTTTTGTTTTCGTCGCATTTTTGTAACGCCAAGTGATTCCACTTAGCTACAACCGGCACAGCTTGCGTCAGGCGGCGCCCTTGGCGCCGCCTTGCTTTTTATCTGCCCTGAGCAGCATGCCGAAGAGGTCACGCGGTTCGTCGGGATCGGCAAGCAGGTCGAGTTCCTCATAGAGGCCGGTGGCCTGTAGCTGGTCGCGCACATAACGCAGCGCCGAGAAGTCCTCGGTGGCAAAGCCGACCGAATCGAACAGCGTGATCTGCTTGTCGCTGGTGCGCCCCGCAGCCTTGCCCGTCATCACCTGCCACAGCTCTGTCACCGGATGATCGCCATCCAGCTGCTGGATCTCGCCCTCGATGCGCGTCTGCGGCGGGAACTCAACGAAGATGTCGGAGCGCAGCAGGATGTCGCGATGAAGCTCCGTCTTGCCTGGACAGTCGCCGCCGACCGCGTTGATGTGCACGCCCGAGCCGACCATGTTGTCGGTCAGGATCGTCGCATACTGCTTGTCGGCCGTCACCGTGGTGATGACCTGAGCTCCCTCCACCGCTTCCTGGCCGGAGGCGCAGATGGTGATGTCGAAGCCCATCCCGGCGAGGTTCTTGGCGCAGCGCCGCGAGGCCGACGGATCGATGTCGTAAAGCCGCAGCCGGTCGATGCCGGTGATGGCCTTGAAGGCGATGGCCTGGAACTCCGATTGCGCGCCATTGCCGATGATGGTCATGGTGCGGGCGCCCTTCGGCGCCAGGTACTTTGCGACCAGCGCCGAAGTGGCGGCGGTGCGCAACGCCGTCAGGATGGTCATTTCGGTGAGCAGCATCGGATAGCCCGAGCCGACATCGGCCAGAACACCAAAAGCGGTCACCGTCTGCAGGCCCTCGCGCGTGTTCTTCGGGTGGCCGTTGACATATTTGAAGCCGTAGAGATGGCCATCGCTGGTCGGCATCAGCTCGATGACGCCGTCATGGCTGTGCGAGGCGACGCGCGCCGTCTTGTCGAACAGTTCCCAGCGGCGGAAGTCCTCCTCGATATAGGTGGCAAGCTCGGTCAGGAAGCGCTCGACGCCGATGGCAAGCACTAGCTTCATCATGGAATCGACGCTCACGAACGGAACGATGTTCAGTTTGGCTGCGGGCATGCCGCTTCTCCTTGTTTTGCTTACGAGCGCGGCGTGGCTTCATCGAGCGATCAAGACCACAGTGCCGCTGCCCGGCGGCTTGATGTGTACCGCGATCCCTTCAGAACTCAGCTTCTCTGCACGCGCACGGCCGGGATGAGACCCTGAGGCCGGATCAGCAGCACGGCAATGACACCCGACAGCACGATGGCGTCGCGATAAGGTGCTATGGCAGCCGGCAGCGTCGCCTGCAGGAGGACTTCGATCACCCCAAGGAGGAAGCCCCCCGCCACGGCGCCCGGCAAGCTGCCCAGCCCGCCAACCACGGCGGCTATGAACGCCTTAAGTACGGGGGTGAACCCCATCAGCGGATCGACCGAGGCGCGGCTCGCCACCCACAGCATCGCTGCCAGCCCGGCGAGCAGGCCGGACAGGAGAAATGCCGTAGCGATGATACGGTTGGCGGGAATGCCCATCAGCCGCACGACGTCGAAATCCTCCGCTGCCGCGCGCATGGCCGTACCGGTCACGGTACGCTTCAGGAAGAATTCCAGTGCGATCAGCGCGACGATGGACACAACGATCGAAATCGCTGGCCCGACGCCGATGGTGAAATCGCCAATCGAGAAAGCGCCGGTCATCCAGTTGGGTATGGCGACGGCTTGGGGACGCGCCGACACTCCGTTCTGGAAGATGACCTTGAGCAAGCCGGAAACGGCGAAACTTGTCAGAAGGAGGCTGGTGACGCTGGCGCCACGCATCGGCCGAAAGGCAAGACGCTCCATAGCCACCGCGCCGACGGCCGCGCAGATGACGGCAAGCAGCACCGCTGCCGGAAACGGTACGCCGGCAATGAGGGCTGCCAGCAGCACATAACCTGTCAGCGTCATCAGCTCGCCATGGGCGAAATTGATCAGCCCGACGATGGAAAAGACGATGGCCAGTCCGAGCGCCAGCAGCGCATAGACGCCGCCGAGGCTCACTGCATTGATGATCTGCTGGGCGATCATGATCAGGCTCCGAGATAGGCTTGGCGCACGAGATCCGAACTGGCGAGTTCGGCGGCCGTGCCTGCCAATGCGACCTCGCCATTGGCAAGCACCGTGGCGCGATCGGCGATCTCGAGCGCGAGCGCGACGTTCTGCTCCACCAGAAGCACCGTCAGCCCGTCGCTGCGCAGCTGCGCGATAAGGTCGAACACGGTATCGATGATCTGCGGGGCAAGTCCGAGCGACGGCTCGTCGAGCAGAATGAGCTTCGGGCGCGCCATCAGCGCGCGGGCTATTGCCAGCATCTGCTGTTCGCCGCCGGATAGGTTTCCACCTTTGACCTGATGGTAGCGGCGTAGGATGGGAAAGAGCTCGAGCATCTCCTCTTCCCGCGCCTTCGCCTCGGAAGCGGTCTGGTGGACAGCACCGCCCAGGCGAAGGTTCTCGGCCACGGTCAGGCTTGCGAAGATGCGTCGTCCCTCAGGCACCAGCGCCACGCCGCGGCGTGCGATCGCTTCGGCAGGCATGCCGGTGATGTCGTTGCCTTCGAGCAGCACCCTGCCGCCGGCAGCCGGCACCAGCCCGGCGATGGCGCCGAGCGTCGAGCTCTTGCCAGCGCCGTTGGCACCGACCAGCGCGACGATCTCACCGGCGCCAACCGTGAGGTCGACGCGGCGCACCGCCTCGACTTCGCCATATCGGATCCTGAGGGCGTCGACGCTCAGCATGGCGTCACGGCGCCGGAACGTCGGCCGCGGCCGGCACGACGGTTTCGACATATTTGGGCTCTCCGTCTTCGTAGCGCATCAGCACCACAGGTCGCAGCGGCATGCGGTCGGTACCGGCATAGGTGATCTTGCCGGTGATACCTTCGAAGTCCTTCAGATTGGCAATCGCATCACGGATCGCCTTGGGATCATCCGAACCGGCCGTCTTCACTGCCTCGTCGAGGATCAAGCCGATCTCGTAGCCGTTGACCTCGTAGGTCGATTCCGGCGCGTGGCCGGCGTGTTTGGCGAAGGCAGCGTTGAAGGCTTCCAGCTTGCTGCCCGCTTCCGGATAGCCGGCCGCGGTGTAGACGACACCGTCCACCAGCTTGCCGAGCGCCTTGATGGTCGGGGTCCCGATCGCGTCGGCACCATAGACAGGAATATTGATACCGGCGCCGCGCAATTGCTGGATGAAGGCGGGAAAATCCGGCTCATAAGCTGCCGTCATGATCAGATCGGGTTGCTCGGCCAGGCCCTTGATGTTGGTGATCTCGGCTGAGAAGTCTGGCTGGTTCATCGTGAACGTGCCCCGCCCGACAATCTTGCCGCCCTTCTTCTCGAAGACCTTGCCGAAATATTCCGGCAAGTTGGCAACATAGGTCGCGTCGGGCGATGTCAGCAGGAAGACCTTGCGTTTGCCTTCGGCAATGGCGAAGTCCGCGACGGCGGTCGCCTGCAGATTGTCGGCAGGATAGGTACCGAACATAACGTCACCGACCGCCTGGGTCAGCACCGGTGCCGAGCCGCAGAGTGTCAACGACGGGATCCCGAGCGGCTGGGTGAGTTGGCCGGCCGAGATCGATGGGTCGGCATCGCAGGGCGTGATCATGATCTTGGCGCCGGCATCGATCAGCTCCTGCGTGACGGTGGCCGTCTGCGCGGTATCGCTGCGCGTGTCCTTGATGATCAGGTTGACCTTGTATTTGCCGGCCAGTCCGCCCTTGGCGTTGAGTTCGTCGATCGCCATGCGCAAGCCGGCCAGCGCTGGCTGGTCGTAAGGTGCAAGTCCACCCGTCTGGGCGGTCGCCGCTCCGATGATGATCTCTTCCGCGAAGGCCGGCGCGGCGGTCGCGACGGTGATGGCGGATATGGCTGTCAGTAATGCTGAACGCTTCCGAATATGCCTCATGTTAGTCTCCCATTTAATGTCCGGTTGTTCTTGTTCATTGGACGTCGTTGCCTTGGCGGGCACGTGCCGTGCGGCTGCCGAGATAGGCAGCTACGACCGCCGGGTTGTTCTGCACCTCTGCCGGTGCACCGTCGGCGATCACGCGGCCGCGGTCGACCACGACGATGCGCTCGCACAGGTTCATCACAAGCCGCATGTCATGCTCGATCAGGATCACGCCGATCCGCCGTTCGCTGCGTACCGCCGCCAGGATCGACACAAGCTCGGCTGTTTCGACCGCGTTCATGCCAGCGGCAGGCTCATCAAGCAGCAGGAAACGAGGTTTCAGCGCCAGTGCGCGTGCCACCTCCAGCCGGCGGCGCTGGCCGTAAGCGAGACTGGCCGCAGGACGATCAGCGAAGCGCTCCAGCCCCATGCGGGCAAGTTCGCGCCTCGCGGCTGCCTCTGCGGCTGCCAAGCCAGGCTCCACCACGCGCGCCGCCACGACAACGTTCTCAAGCACGGTCATACGCGGAAAGACGCGGATGTTCTGGAACGTGCGGGCGATGCCGGCGCGGGCGAAACGGAAAGCGCTGGCCTGCCGTACCGGCGCCCCGATACGTACGATTCCGGAACTCGGCATGACGTCGCCGGCGATCATGTTGAGCAACGTCGTCTTGCCCGCGCCGTTGGGACCGATGATGCCTGTGATGCTGTCGGGCTCGAAAGAAAGTGTCACATCATCCACCGCCACCACGCCGGCATAGCGTCGAGACAGGTGGTCGACCGAGATCGGCCCAGCTGCCGCGCGCGTCGGCGCGACATCCGTAGCCGGTTTGACAGGGTCCATTTTCGCGTTGGGACGGCGCAGAAGGTTGAGCTCACGGTCACCGAACAAGCCAGCAGGCCGTCGCCAGATGACGAGGATCATGGCGACTGCCAGAACCCCTTGCGTGAGGCCGAAGAGGACTGGCATCTGCAAGCCGAAAATGACCCCACCGCCCTCGAACCGGCGGACCACCTCGACCACGAGCACTGTTACGACAACGCCGGCGAATGCGCCGAGCGAGGACGTCATGCCACCAACGATCAGCATGGCGAGCATGGTGAAACCGAAATCGAAATAAAAATCCTTGGGCGAAAAGGCCCCGAGGAACTGAGCCATCATAGCGCCGGCGGCAGCTGCGGCCACAGCGCCCAGAACCCATGCAGCCAGCCTCGCGACACGATGGTCGACACCGACGGCGGCTGCACCGCGCTCATCGTCGGCGGCCGCGCGCGTGGCAAGGCCGAAGGACGTCTCCCTGAACAGCCTCGCCAGGATGATCGCCATGGCCGCGACCCCAACTGCCGTCCACAGACCGATCTCGCGCGGTACACCATAGAAAGGTTGACTGCCCCGGGTGATCTCACGTCCCGCCACGAGCAAGGTGTAGACGATGATGAGCAACGCCAGCGTCGCGATCGAAGCACTCGAGCCGGAGAGCCTGAACAAAGGTATGCCCGTGACCAAGCCGACCAACATGGCCAGCACCAGCACCACCACGAGTGCCGTGAAGAAGGACATCTCATGCCCGGCCAGGAATTGAGGCAGGTCGCGCAGAGCAGTGCGTTGCAGGGCGGCGGGCATGGTCAGGATGCCCGTGGCATAAGCACCAAGCCCGACAAAGGCGGCATGGCCGAAGGAAACGATACCGGTGTTGCCGGAGAATATTTGAAGACCAAGCACCGCCGTCAGCATGATCGCGGCATAAGTTACCACGCGCTGCATGGCGGCATTGCCGAACAGGTAGATCGCCAGAGCCGCCAGCACCATGGCAACGATCATCGCCAGCGCATCGACCCCGGCAGTGCGGAAGGCTGCCGGCAGGATCGATCGGGATGTGCTCTGTTCCATCGTCATGACCGCCATCACGCGACTCCAAAACGGAGCGGCGAAAACGGCGCCAGAATGGGTTGGGCACCATACAGTGCCAACTGACCGACAGCCTCGCCCACCGCCGGCCCAGTCTTGAAGCCGTGCCCGGACGAACCCGCCGAAACGATCAGACCTTCAACACCCGGCATGGTGCCGATCACTGGCAGATCGTCAGGGCTCATGTCGTAGAGACCTGCATAGCCGGGTCTGATTCCGAGTTCCATCATCGCCGGAACACGAGAGGCGAAGGTCTCAAGAATGTCGACCGACTCGCCTTCTTCGACACCCTCCATGTAAGTGTCGGGATTGTTGACCAACCTGGGCCGAATGGCCTCTTCGTGACGCACTCCAGTGCCGCCACCGGCCCAGGTGCCGGCGAGGATCACGCCGTCATTATCGGGCCTCGCATAGTTGCGGGAAATGTCGTCGCACCAGGCCCACGGCATGACCTGGCGAGCCTTGCCGCGGGCATCCAACACCGCCATCGGATGGCGTTCCACATGCAGCGGCAGGTCGAGCGACACCGTCGCGAGGAGGCGACGCGTCCACGGCCCGGCGGCCAGGATGACCGTGTCGGCTTCGAGCACTGCTCCATCGGCAAGCGTGACTCCTGCGATCCGATCCCCCCTGCGCAGTAGTCTGGAAACCGGGGTGTTCTGCAGGATCTTGGCACCGCGTGCACGCGCTGCGCGGGCTATCGCGTTTGTGGCTCCGAAGGCGTCGGCATAGCCATAATCAGGTTCCCAGATGGCTAACGCCACACCGTCGGTCGAAAATCCAGGCGCTTCGGCGGCGAACTCGGTCGCGGTCAGCGTCTCCATCCGGGCGCCCTCCCCGCGAATACGCTCTGCGGCAGCTGACCAGCTTGCGGCATTCTCCTCGCCGCAGACCCACATCATGCCGACCTGTGTCACGAACGATCCCTCCTGCGCGATCACCGGAAGCGCGACGAGGATCTCCCGCCCCCGGATGGCGAGTTGCGACAGCTCCGGCATCAAATAGAAGGCATGGAGAAGCGCCGATGACTTCCCGGAAGGTCCTCCTGCGGGATGGGTCTGCTCGATGAGCGTTACCCGCGCGCCTTCCCCGGCAAGATGCATCGCCGCGCTTGAACCTACAATTCCGGCGCCCACGATGATGATGTCATCGCCGTTCTTCATTCGTCGTTCCCCACAGTCTGTCGCTGCTTTGCGGCCAGCTAAGACGACATCCGACGCAATGTCAATATTTCTTCATTATTGACCGACAATTCACTTTCTGTAATAAACTCTGCACCGAAAAAAACACTATCAGGGGAGGCAAATGGCGATACGCGATGTTCTGATGCGGCAGGATCTGGCGCTGACTCCTTCCGAGGAGAAGATCGTCCGCCTGCTGCTCACGGACTATCCGGGCGCCGGCCTCGGCAGCGCTTCGAGTCTCGCCCGTCGTGCCGGCGTGAGCGACCCCACCGTTGTACGGTTGGCTGTCAAGCTCGGCTACGAAGGCTATCCGGACTTCCAGGCAAAGCTTTTAGCAGAGGTCGAAGCGAGGCTGCATTCGCCGCTGCTGATGATGGAGGCCAAGCGTCCGTCCGGCTCGGAGGACAACCCTATCTTGGCCTATCTGGCGTCCGTGAACGAGGCGATGGGAAAGGCCGCAGGTATCACGCCCCTGACCACTTACGACCGCACCGCCCGCCTCATCATGGAAGCCAAAGGTGAGGTCGTGCTGGTCGGCGGACGCTTCAGCCGCCACGTCGCAGGCATGTTTGCTGGATATCTGCTGCAATTCCGCCCGAATGTTCGTGAGATCGGCGTCCTTTCCAGCCAGTCTTTCGACATCCTCGCCGACCTTGGGCGCAAGGATGTGCTCGTCGTTTTCGACTATCGTCGCTATCAGCTCGACGTCGTCTCGTTTGCCCGGCAGGCTGCAGCGCGCGACGTCCGCATCGTGCTGTTCACCGACCAATGGCTGTCGCCGGTGGCGGAATTCGCGGAGACGACCATCGTCAGCCCGCTCGAAGTCGCCTCTCCCTATGACACGCTGGCGCCAGCGATCGCCCAGATGGAAGCGCTCACAGCGCATATCCTCTCGACACTGGGTGACGACGGCCGCGCCCGCATCGAGCGGCTGGAGGAGGTGCGGCACGCCAACGCCGTCACCCTCGACAATGAGCCCGCGCAGGATGGCGCCAGGACAACCCCCGGACCGAAATCATCAAGGCAGGACCGCAGATCATGATCCAATCCCTTCCCAAGCGCGACGAACCGTTTCGGCGCGGCGAAACCGCGCTGCTGCTCGTCGATATGCAGCGGATCTGGTTGGAGCCGGGTGCCGATCCCGACCATCCGGAACTCGGCCCGGAAGACTATTTCTACCGCCAAACGGCGACGGAGACGATCCCCAACCAGGAGCGGTTGCTGAAGGCGGCTCGTGCCAACGGGGTCGAGGTGCTGCACACCATCATCCAGAGCCTGACCGAGGACGGGCGCGACCGCTCGCTAGACCACAAGCTCACCCCTATCCACATCCCGCCGAGCCTGCCGGAAGGGCTTCCGATCGCGTCACTCGCTCCTGTCGGCGACGAGATCATGCTGCCCAAGACTTCATCAGGCATCTTCAACTCGACCAACGTCGACTACCTGCTGAAGAACCTCGGCATCCGCTATCTTATTGTGGTCGGCGTCCTCACGGACCAATGCGTCGACATGACGGTGCGCGATGCCGCCGACCGCGGCTATCTCGTCACATGTGTGTCGGACGCTTGCGCCACCCGCACCCAGGAACGCCACGACATCGCGCTGAAAGCATTCGGGGGCTATTGCTGGGTCACCGATACCGACACAGTCGTTGCCCGCATCGAAGCGATGGGGAAGGCCGCATGACCATGCCTGTCGAATCTCTTGTCGCCGTCGTCACGACAGACCTCGCAGCGATCACGCGCGGCCGCTCTGTCACTGAGAGCCGCCTGGACAAGGTCGCCGCCACCGGTGTCGGCTGGTTGCAGGCAAACCTGTCGCTTACGCCGTTCAACTCCATCGTCGTGCCCAATCCCTGGGGTTCGTCGGGAGACTTGCGCCTTGTTCCCGATCTCAAGGCGCGCTTCCGCACGGCGTTGACCGGCTCCGCGACACTATTCGACATGGTGGCGGGCAACATCGTGGAACTCGACGGAACGCCATGGCTCGGGTGCACACGCACCATGCTCATCGACGCGCTGGCCGAGCTGAAGGCCGCGACCGGTCTCAGCCTCACGGGCGCCTTCGAGCAGGAATTCCAGATTTCCGGTGCCGATTTTGCGCCTGCCCATTCGCTTTCATTCGCGGCGCTGCGGCGTGCTGATCCCTTCGCGCCGACGCTGATGGCAGCACTGGAGGAAGCCGGCGTCGCGCCAGAGGTCATCATTGCTGAGTTCGGCGATGAGCAGTTCGAGGTCACGCACGCCCCGGCCGATGCGCTAGCGGCAGCAGACCGCGCGGTGGCGATTCGCGAGATCACCCGCGAACTCGCCCGCAACAATGGCTGGCATGCGACATTCGCACCGAAATCCGTGCCGGACGGGGTCGGCAATGGTGTGCATATCCACTTCAGCTTCACCGACGACGCCGGCAAGCCGGTGACATACGACGCCAGCAAGCCGGGCGGCCTCTCGGCCATTGCAGGCGCGTTCTGCGCTGGTGTCCTGAAGCATTTGCCGGCGATCACCGCGTTGACCGCCTCGAGCGTCCCTTCCTTCTACAGGCTGAAGCCGCATAGCTGGAGTTCTTCCTACACCTGGCTTGCTGACCGCGACAGGGAGGCTTCCTTGCGCATCTGCCCGACTGTCACGATTGGCGGACGCGATCCATCGCGCCAGTACAACATCGAGTATCGTGCAGCCGATGCGACCGCCAACCCGTATCTGTCCATGGCAGCCATCGTTCGCGCTGGGCTGGAGGGCATCAAAGCCGGGCTCGCCACGCCGCCATTGGTAACCGGCGACCCCGAACAGATGACCGAGGCAGAAAAGACGAAACTTGGCCTGACGCGATTGCCGGAAAATCTTCCCGCAGCGTTGGACGCCCTGCTCGCCGACAAAACAGTCACGGGGTGGTTCGCTCCGGTTTTCATCGAGACCTTTGTGGGCGTCAAACGCCATGAAGCCGAACGTCTCGCCGGGCTCGACCCTGTCGGCGTATGTGACCTGTACCGAAAGCTCTACTGAATATGGATGCCGAACCTGAACACGACTGGCCTCAGGCCGTCGAGGTGCTCAATGAGGACGGCCGTTCCGGTATCGTGCTTCTGTGCGAACACGCTTCCAACCACATGCCCGCCCGCTACCATGGGCTGGGCCTGGAAGCGCCACATCTGCAGCGCCACATCGCCTGGGATATCGGCGCGGCAGAAGTGACGCGACGTTTGTCGGAGCGGCTGAACGCGCCCGCTTTCCTCAGCAACTACTCGCGTCTGCTCATTGACCTCAACCGGCCGCTGGGCTCGGAGGGCAGCATTCCCGTGCGCTCTGAAGACACCGACATTCCCGGCAATATCGGTGTGGACGAAGCTGAGCGGATGCGACGGGCAGCGATCATGTTCACGCCGTTTCACGACGAAGTCGCACGCCATCTCGATATCCGCCAAGCTGCCGGGCGGCCGACGCTTATCGTCACGATCCACTCCTTTACGCCGATCTTTCTCGGCAAAACACGCCCATGGCATGCGGGCGTGCTTTATGACCGGGCCGTTACGTTGGGCGAAGCCATCATCGACGGGCTGCGTCTCGACCCATCGCTCAACGTGGCGCCCAATGTCCCCTACGTTATTAGCGAAGATGCCGACTATGCTGTTCCGGTCCATGGCGATCGGCGCGGCATCGAGGCGGCGCTGGTGGAGATCCGGCAGGATCTGCTGGCCGACGAAGCCGGCATCGAGGAATGGGCCGGAAGGATGGCCGCAGCGCTCACACGCATTCAGGAAGCTCAAAGATGAGCCATGTGGGGCTGCGCCAGCGCGATGCACGGGCAATCGCCGAGATCGGACGGTTGCGCTTCTCGCCGCTTTCGCTGGTTGGTGGTCGCGGCAACAGGCTGATCGAGGAAGGCGGCCGCGCGGTGCTCGACCTGTCCGGCTCCGCAGGCCCCGCCCTGCTAGGCTATGGTCATCCGGCCATCGTCGAGGCGGTAGAGAAGTCTATACGCAACATGGCAGGCGCCAGCCTGCTGCTCTACCCGAATGAACCGGCCGTTTCGCTGGCGGAAAAACTGCTGGCGGTGACGCCTGGGGAAGGCGAGCGCCGGGTCTGGTTCGGTCATTCCGGGTCCGACGCGAACGACTGCGCCTTGCGCGTGCTGGCGGCCGCAACAGGCAGACCGCGGTTCATCTCCTTCATCGGCTCTTACCACGGCAATCTCTCCGGTTCGATGGGCATCAGCGGCCACACCGCGATGACGCATACGCTTCCGAGGCCAGGCGTCCTGCTGCTCCCTTATCCCGACCCTTACCGGCCGCGCTTCAGCGCCGAGGCCGTGCTGTCCATGCTCGACTACCAGTTCGAGACCACGTGCCCGCCTCACCAGGTCGCGGCCGTCTTCATCGAGCCGATGATGTCCGACGGTGGCTTGATCGTGCCGCCGCCAGGATTCTTGAAGGCGTTGCAGGAACGCTGCCGCCGGCACGGTATCAAGATCGTCGTTGACGAGGTGAAGGTCGGTCTGGCGCGCAGCGGTCTCATGCATTGTTTCGAGCACGAGGGGCTGACACCCGACATGGTCGTGTTCGGTAAAGCGCTGGGTGGCGGCCTTCCTTTGTCGGCCGTGGTCGGTCCGAAAGAGATCATGGATCATGCGGCAGCCTTCGCCTTGCTGACGACCGCCGGCAACCCGGTTGCGACGGCGGCCGGCGGCGCGGTGCTTAAGGCGATCGAAGACGAGCGCCTGCCAGGACGCTCTGCCCGCATCGGCACGCTGTTCGCTGAAGGTCTGCGCGCGCTGGCCGGCCGGCACGAGATCATCGGCGAAGTGCGTGGCAGGGGCCTCGCTGTCGGTGTCGACCTGGTCGTGAACCGCGACACGCGCGAACCCGTGCCCGCGACCACCACGGCCAAGATCATCTACCGCTGTTACGAATTGGGCGCGGCACTCACCTATGTCGGGCTGAAGGCCAACGTGCTTGAATTCATGCCGCCGCTGACGCTGACCGCGGACGACGCCGCTGAGGGCGTCGCCATCGTCGACCAGGCGATCGCCGACGTCATGGCCGGCAAGGTCTCGGATGCGGATGTCGCTTCCTTCATGATGTGGTGAGGAGAGAGCCATGGGACTGGGTTGGCGCACGATCCCCGACGAGATGCGTGCCTTCATCGAGGCGCAGAAACTGTTCTTTGTCGCGACGGCGCCGCATGACGGCCGTGTGAACCTGTCGCCGAAGGGGCTCGACACGCTGCGCGTACTGGATGAGCGCACCGTGACCTATCTCGATCTGACCGGCTCGGGCAACGAGACCGCCGCTCATGTCACCGAGAACGGACGCATGACCATGATGTTCTGCGCCTTTTCCGGCAAGGCTATGACCTTGCGCCTCTATGGCAGGGCCGAACTGATCCGGCCCGATCATCCCGAGTGGCCAGCTCTGCGCGCGCCGTTCCCCGACCTGCCTGGCGTGCGCCAACTTTTCCGTCTCAATGTCGAGAGCGTGGCGACCTCCTGCGGCTGGAGCATCCCCCTCGTCGGCGAAATGCAGGAGCGCGACGAACTGGTGAAATGGGCCGGGGCCCAGAGCGAGGACCAGATCGAAGCCTATCGTCTCGCCAACAACGTTGTCAGCATTGACGGGCTTTCCACCGGCTACGTGTCCGACGATTTCTGATGGAGAGCCCAGATAATATCCGCATCACCTTTTCCGATGGCGAGGCCATGGACTTCCCGCCGATCAATGGCGAGTCGATCCTAGGCTCGGCGGAGAAGGCCGGCAATACGCTGGCCAGCAATTGCCGCGAAGGCACCTGCCGCACATGCATGGCGCGCGATGCAGATGGCAACGAAGTGCTTTTGTGCATTACCCCGGCACAACCTGGCATGGCTTTGAACCTGCCCTATCAGCGCCCCGACGTGATGCCCCCTTCCCTGCGGCGCGCCAAGATCAATGCGTTTTCCCGCGCATCCCGTTCGGTCTGGGAAATCCGCTACAGGTTGCAGTTCCCCCTGCCCTTCCTGCCCGGCCAATATGTCGAGGTGCTTTTTCCCGGCATGGCCAGTCCGCGCCGCTTTTCGATGGCCAACCCGCCCTCCGGCAAGGAGCAGGTGCTGCATGTGCGTGACCTGCCGGGCGGCGCCATGTCCACCTATCTCAATGAGCGGGCCAAGCCCGAGGACGCCTTCACGGTGCGCGGTCCTTTCGGTGTCTTCTACCTGCGCTCGACCGCGCGGCCCAAACTGTTCGTCGCCGGTGGCACCGGCCTGGCACCGATCGTATCGATGCTGTCAAGCATCGACCCTGCAACCACGCCGCCGCTGGCCGTGATTGCCGGTTTTGCCGACGCCGAAGACGCTTATGCGTTGGAGGCCCTGCGCACGCTCGCCAAAACGCTGCCTCTGGAGCTGATACTCGCTGCCGACAAGGCCAGCGAAGCGTGGAGGGGTTTCGTCGGCAACCCAATCGCGGCGCTGGGAGAGATCCGTACGATCCCGCTCGACAACAGAACCGAGGCCTATCTGTGCGGACCGCCCGGAATGGTCAACGCAGCACGCAGCGCGCTTTTGGCGCGCAACCTCCAGGCCGCGGCGATCTTCAACGAAGAGTTCGTCCACTCCTCTTGATGTGGCGTGAAGGCCGCGCGCAAATCCGGTTGCATGAGCCCCCATTCGCAGCTAAGGAAATCGCCATGAACATGCTTTCGATCAAGACCGTTTGGTGGTGGGCCAGCTAAGAGCGGCCTGTCGGAACGCGTGTGCGTGAAAGACCAGAGTGGCCGCAGGAGAAGTCCGGCGGCCTTTTGTTTTCCAGAAATGCCTCCAGACCTCACCGCGGCGGAACAGGGAGATGGCAATGACGGTGGAAATCCTGGAAAACGGCGCGGAGCGGTTCGTGACCGCCGGCGGCATCGCGATCACGCGACAGCGGCATGACACACCCTATCAGGGCGCGATCGAATCCTACCTTGACGGGCTGAACTCGCGGCGCGGCGCGGTCTTCTCTTCCAACTATGAATATCCTGGCCGCTACACGCGCTGGGACACCGCCATCATCGATCCCCCGCTCGTCATCTCCTCGCGCGGCCGCGCCATGAAGATCGAAGCGCTGAACGCTCGTGGCGAAGCGCTTCTGCCGACGATCAACAAGGTATTGGCGAACCTTTCGGAAATCGCGATCACCGAGAGCACCAAGGCGCTGACCAGGCTGGAAGTTGCCAAACCCGGCCGGATATTCACCGAAGAAGAACGCAGCCGGATGCCCTCGGTCTTCACCGTGTTGCGCGCCATCACCGGCCTGTTCAAGAGCCCCGAAGACAGTAATCTCGGCCTCTATGGCGCTTTCGGCTATGACCTTGCCTTCCAGTTCGACCCAGTCGAGCTGAAGCTGGAGCGCAAGGAAAGCCAGCGCGATCTCGTGCTGTTCCTGCCCGATGAGATTCTCGTCGTCGACCACTATTCAGCCAAGGCCTGGACCGATCGTTACGACTATGCCGGCGACGGGTTTTCCACCGAGGGCCTGCCACGGGAACCGGTCGCGGAACCTTTCAAACCAGCCGATCGTATTCCGCCACGCGGCGACCACGAACCGGGCGAATACGCCAAGCTGGTGCGCCGGGCGATGGACAGCTTCAAGCGCGGCGACCTGTTCGAGGTCGTGCCTGGCCAGATGTTCTACGAACGCTGCGAAACCGCGCCTTCGGAAATCTCGCGCCGTCTCAAGACGATCAACCCCTCCCCCTATTCCTTCTTCATCAATCTCGGTGAGGGCGAATATCTGATCGGTGCCTCGCCGGAGATGTTCGTGCGCGTCAATGGCCGCCGTGTCGAGACCTGCCCGATTTCCGGCACCATCAAACGCGGCGACGACGCCATCTCGGACTCCGAGCAGATCCTCAAGCTGCTCAACTCCAAGAAGGATGAATCCGAACTCACCATGTGTTCGGATGTCGACCGCAACGACAAGTCCAGGGTTTGCGAGCCGGGCTCGGTGCGTGTCATTGGCCGTCGCCAGATCGAGATGTATTCGCGCCTTATCCACACCGTCGATCATATTGAAGGCCGCCTGCGCGAGGGCATGGACGCTTTCGACGCCTTCCTGTCTCACGCCTGGGCGGTGACCGTCACCGGTGCACCGAAACTCTGGGCGATGCGCTTCATCGAGCAGAATGAGAAGAGCCCGCGCGCCTGGTATGGCGGTGCCATCGGCATGGTGCATTTCAACGGCGACATGAACACCGGCTTGACGCTGCGCACCATTCGCATCAAGGACGGCATCGCCGAAGTGCGCGCCGGCGCCACGTTGCTCTTCGATTCCGTTCCCGAGGAAGAAGAAGCAGAAACCGAACTGAAGGCCTCCGCCATGCTCTCTGCCATCCGCGACGCCAAGGCCGGCAATTCCGCTGGCATCGAACGTGCAACCGCTCGTGTCGGCGAGGGTGTCCGTATCCTGCTCGTCGACCATGAGGACAGCTTCGTCCACACGCTGGCGAACTACTTCCGCCAGACCGGCGCAGATGTGTCCACCGTGCGCACACCAGTGCCGGAAGAGGTATTCGATCGCTTTAAGCCGGATCTCGTGGTGCTCTCGCCCGGCCCCGGCACGCCGAAGGATTTCGACTGCGCCGCAACCATCAAGAAGGCGAGAGCGCGCGAACTGCCGATCTTCGGTGTCTGCCTAGGCCTGCAGGCACTTGCAGAAGCTTATGGTGGCGAGTTGAGGCAACTCGCCATCCCCATGCACGGCAAGCCGTCGCGCATCCGGGTCTCGAAACCCGGCGTCGTCTTCTCGGGACTGCCGAAGGAAGTGACGGTCGGCCGTTATCATTCGATCTTTGCCGATCCGGTTCGTCTGCCCGATGACTTCGTCGTCACTGCAGAGACGGAGGATGGTGTCATCATGGCCTTCGAACACAAGAAGGAGCCGATTGCCGCGGTGCAATTCCATCCCGAATCGATCATGACCCTCGGTCACAATGCAGGCATGCGCATGATCGAAAATGTCGTCGCGCATCTGCCGCGCAAGGCAAAGGAAAAGGCAGCCTGAGCGGAATGACAGCAGTAACGGCCAAGGACGCGACCAAACGGAAAGTCGCCACGCTCGCTTTTTGGTCGATCGTGGTGGCATTTGCCGTTCTTGGCCTGAAGCTGCTCGCCTGGGTCATCACCGGCTCTGTCGCTCTCTACTCGGACGCGCTGGAATCGATCGTCAATGTGATCGCTTCGGCCGCCGCCTTCTGGGCGATCCGCATCAGCCACAAGCCAGCCGACCAGGATCACCCCTTCGGCCATCACAAGGCGGAATATCTATCGGCCGTTCTCGAAGGCGTGCTGATCGTCGTTGCTGCCATGCTGATCCTCAATGAGGTTTGGCGCACCTGGCAAAATCCGGCTCCCCTCGAGCAACCTTGGACGGGTCTCGCCGTCAACGGCCTTGCGACCTTGCTCAACGCCGTCTGGGCTTGGATCCTGATCAGCATAGGTCGTTCAGCACGGTCCCCCGCCTTGGTCGCCGACGGCAAGCATATCATGACCGATGTCGTCACCTCGGTCGGCGTCTTCGTTGGCTTGGTCGGCGCTGTCTTCACCGGTTGGCACGTCCTCGATCCCGCACTTGCCGTCATCGTTGCGTTGAACATCCTGTGGCAGGGCTGGCACGTCATCGGCTCATCAATGAGCGGGCTGATGGACCGCGCTGTCGATATGGATGAGCACATCCGCATCCGCGACATCATCTCGGCCAATTCCAAGGGTGCGCTGGAAGTCCACGACCTGCGGACCCGTATCGCCGGGCGCGCTACCTTCATCGAATTTCACATGGTGGTCGATGCGGATATGTCGGTCGGCGAGAGCCACATCATCTGCGATCGCATCGAGGATGCCTTGAAGGCTGAAATCCCATCGGTGCGCATCACCATCCATGTCGAGCCGGATGACGAAGCCAAACTGCCGAAGGGGACGGTCGCCGTTCCCTTCGCCTGAGCCCCGCCTACTGCGCGCAGGCCAACTGCGGCATTGCCTCCAGTCGGAAAACCTTGTCGTCCGACTTCGTTTCGCCGCTGATTTGACAAAGATTGGCTAAGGGCAGGCTCTCGTTAGGATTGGCCAGCATCATCATGCCATTGGCACCGCGACGCAGATAGATCTCCTTCTCCGACAGATCGCAGGAGGCTCCATTGGCGGCGGCGATCGCCACACAGCGCCATTGGTCGGCCTCGCCTTGGCAGGAATAGGTTTGTGTGGCCTTCGCCGCCCCCTTGCGGGAGGTCATGGCGACAACGAGGTCAGCCCCGTTCGGCCACTCGGCAATCGTTCCCTTGGTCGCAAAGGAAGCAAGCTCCGCCTTGCCGCGAAACACACGGATTGCCTGCGTCAATTGATCAGGATGTGACGCGAGATGTTCAGCCGAATAGTCTCTTCCAAAACAAAAAGGTTGGTCTGGCTTCAACCGCACGCGCAACGGATCGCCCAGCGCTGGGTTGACTGGATCGATCCGAGCGAACTCGGCGTTGCAGTCCGCCACGGGCCTTCGTTCGAGCAGAAAACCGTCATCATCCGTTCCAAGCGCCTGCCGTTCGTACTCCGCCTTGCCGAGTTCTTCTTCCGCGCCGACGTCGAGGTAGATGTCGCGGTCGAAGGCATCGACTTTCAGCCGTCCGTTTGCATCCAGGCTGAGCTCGGACATGGTCCTGTCGCATTCCATACCGCAGTGGATCGGACCCTTTTCCTCGCCTTCTCCGAATGTATTGCACCAGCCACCGACCCAATCCGGCTTGGAAGCGCCCCGCACGGTTGTCGTCATGAAACCGTTGAAGCCAGCGGAACCCACGCCATCATATGGGTCCTCGCTGACCCGACTGACCGGGTCAGGGCCGTGATAGAAGAATATCCGTGCCACCTTCTGGTGCGGATGGGCTTTCAGATGACTTGCGTCGTAGATCCGGCCGAAACAGGCACTGCCACCATCCGGGCTGAGTTCTTTCAGCATCCGTGGCTGGTCGGCGTATGCGCTTCCTTCCACGGTGAGCATGGCAGCAACAGCGCCCGCAACTGCGATCTTCGTCGACGTCACCATCGGCCCTCTCCCACCAAGATCCGCTGGCCAGGATTTTATGCTAGGAACCTGCCGAAGGCCACGTGCATTATGCTGTCGAGAACGGGACGGTTTTCATGCTTCGCAGGGATATTTTCCGCGGGTTCTTGGCTTCGGCCGGGGCTGTCTTCGGGGTAAAAATGGCAACTGCCGCACCGGCGGCATCTCCCAGGCAGAGAGTTGCCTACCATCTCAACGACATCGACAAGGTTGCTTTCGTGCTCGGCAACATCAAGAACCATTATGAGGGCACAGCTGGTGATGTCGAGATCGTTCTGGTGGTTCACGGCCCTGCGCTTGCTGCGTTCAAACGCGATGGCGCTTCCGCGGCGATCTCCAGCCGTTTTGCCGGACTGGTGAAAAAGGGTATGACACCGCATGCCTGCGCCAACACCATGCACGGCATGGACATCGCGCTACCCGATCTGTTCGAAGGCTTTGCCAGCGCCGATGCCGGCGGCGTCGTGAAGCTCGCCGAGTTGCAAATGGCGGGTTATGTTTATCTAAGGCCTTGATACCGGGCTCGTTTTCGTTCGATGATCGGTCCAGCGCATCGGCCGAAAACTGAAATCGCTTTTAGGAATGCAGGATGCGCGAGTTTAAGGTCCGAGAGCGTCCTCTGCGTGTCCAAATCGGCCCGCGCGGCGCTCTGGAGGGGTAACGATCGAAGGAGTGCCTGATGTATGGCCTGATCGGAAAGATGCGAGCAACTCCCGGCAAGCGAGAGGAACTCTTGCAGCTCTTGCTCGAGGCGACCGATTCCATGCCCGGCTGCCTGAATTATATCGTTGCCCGTGACCCAGCCGATACCACGGCTATCTGGGTCACCGAAGTCTGGATCGACGCGGCAAGTCACAAGGCGTCGCTTCAACTTCCGCATGTGCAGGAAGCAATCGCGCGAGCCCGTCCGATGGTGGCTGGCTTCGATTTCCAGTTCGAAACCGAGCCCGCAGGCGGATATGGGTTGAACCAACCCGCCGAGGCGGGCGGCGAAGTGCGGGGCTGACGCCCCGCACAGCGTGTTTGAAGGTCAGGCGGCGGAAACGCTCGATCACTCGACCTGAATTTTGGCCTGCTTGACGATCGGTTCCCACTTGGCGAGTTCTGCCTTGACGTGAGCTCCCAGTTCTTCCGGCGTCGAACCGACAATGGTGGCGCTGAAATCGCCCATCTTGGCGATCACTGCCGGATCCTTCATCGCCTTGTTGGCCGACGCGTTGAGGCGATCGACGACCTCCTTCGGCGTGCCGGGCGGCGCAAACAGCGCGTTCCATGTATAGGTTTCATAGCCGGGCACCCCGGATTCGGCGATGGTCGGGAGGTCCGGGAACGACGTCACACGCTTGGCTGTCGTCACGCCGAGCGCCTTCAGTGTCCCGCCCTTGATGTGCGACGAGGAGGACGGCAGGTTGTCGAACATGATCGGCACTTGGTTGGCGATCACATCGTTGAGTGCCGGGCCAGCGCCTTTGTAAGGGATGTGCTGCATCTCGACGCCAGCCATGATTTTGAACAGTTCGCCCGAAAGATGCAGCGGCGTGCCGATGCCCGATGAGGCATAGGAGTATTTATCTGGCTCCGCCTTCAGCAGCGCGACCAGTTCCTGGACATTCTTGGCCGGCAATTCCGGATTGACCACCAGAACATTAGGCACGATCACCAGCAACGAAACCGGCGAAAAGTCCTTCTCGGGGTCGTATGGCTTGGTTTTCAGGATCAGCGGATTAAGCGCATGGGTGGCCACGGTGCCCATGAGAATGGTGTAGCCGTCCGGATCGGCCCGAGCGACACGGTCGGCGCCGATATTGCCACCTGCACCCGCAACGTTCTCCACGATCACCTGCTGGCCAAGATCGTCCGACATCTTCTGCGCGATGATGCGCGCGACGAGATCGGTCGAGCCGCCAGCCGCAAACGGCACCACCAACGTCACCGTGCGATTGGGAAACTCCTGCGCAACCGACTGCGATGCCATGCCGGCCAGCGGCAGCACCGATAGCCCAAGCGCCAGGACGGCGCGCCGCGTGAATTTAGAAAATGCCATGCTGTTCCTCCTCATCCCTCGCCCATGCGCGCCTCGCGCCCGAATTGGTTACGACAATCGCTGGGAGCAGACAACAAGGGCAGGCTGTGGAAGATCGCCTAGTCCAATCGATGCTTCAGGTCCTCATCAAGCCATCGGCTGAAAAAGTAGGAAAGCTGCTTGTGCCACCAGGGCCAGTCATGGTCGACATCGCCGCCCCAATAGTCGACCCATGCTGGAATGGCTTTCTCGCGCAATACACGCTCCAGCGCATGCGTCTCGGCCAGCATCTGTTCCTCCCAGGCGCCCTGCCCGCAACAGAAGATCAGCCGCAAGGAGCGCAGCCGCGAAAGCAGGGCTTCATCGGAAACACCCGGCAGGTAATCGAGCGGAGAGTTGAAGTAGATATCGCCCGCCAGACCGTCTCCGAGAAAACCTCGCGTCGAATAGACACCCGAAAGAGAAATCACACCGGCTGCAAGGTCGGGATAGCGGAAGACAAAGTTCGACGAATGATAGCCGCCCATCGAGCAACCGGAAAACAGCGGTTTCAAGGATCGGCCGCTGTTGGCCTCTGCGGCGGTGACCGCAAACTCCGGCAAGGCTTCCTCGCGCAGATAGCGAAAATAAGCTTCATGCCGGGCGATACGACGAGCAGGGTCGCCGCTTTTATCGAAGAAGCTCTCGCTGTCTATTCCATCGACCGTGAATATCTGGATGCGGCCGGTATCTATGAATTCGGCAAGCGCACCGACTCCGCCGGCATCTTCAAACTGATAGAAACGCCCTTGCGAAGTCGGGAAGACGATGACCGGACGTCCGGCATAGCCATAGCGTTTGTATTCCAT
This sequence comes from Terribium retamae, assembly GCF_022347545.1. Taxonomy (GTDB): domain Bacteria; phylum Pseudomonadota; class Alphaproteobacteria; order Rhizobiales; family Rhizobiaceae; genus Mesorhizobium; species Mesorhizobium retamae. The sequence goes on along the minus strand of NZ_JAKREW010000033.1, from coordinate 29,593 downwards.
GTCGCGGCCGAGTTTGCCGCTCCAGCGCTTATGATAGGAAATGTCCATCGCTTATGCCTCCTCGGCATGGATGTACTCGACCGCTTGGCGCAACGCATCCCGATCGCGCGAACGCAACTGATAGGCGTAGTTTCCCATTGCGCGGCTGAAGACCTCTTCGATGTCCTGATGATGGACGATCTTGTCGGCGTGGGCGGCTAACACATCCGCATGGCTATGGCGATAGCGGATATGGTTCTTGCGGCTGGCATAGACAGTGAAATATTTTCCTTCAAACGGCCCGCCAACCTCGTTCTTGACGACCATGTTGGCCCATTCGGCGTAGATATCGACGTCGAAAGTGTAATTGATGGCGTCCGGCATCCAGGCGCCGGGTGGGCGGATATTGACCTCCAGTGCAATGATCTTCCCTTGCCTGGTTTCAAACAACTCGATGTGAAAGAAGCGCTCCCTAAGGTCGAAGGCTTTGACGATCCTGCGTCCGGCATCCTCGATCTCAGGCGGAATTTCGGGCCGGCATGTGTAGCTCATGTGCTTGTTCTTATTGACGACATCCATGATGGAGTCGTCGTATTTGGTGCTCGCGGCAAACACGATCACACCGTCGCGGTTGACGAGACCGTCATAGGTCACGACGAGGCCGTCGATGAATTCCTCCATGACGAAACTCATACCCTCCGGCTTGATCCGGAAGAACTCGTCCAGTTCGGCAACATTGGAGATCTTGTAGGTGTGCGTGGCGCCTGCGCCTGAATCCGGCTTCACCACCACAGGATATCCGACCTTGCGCAGGAAAGTCATGGCGCCGGCGCGGTCGGACGTCTTGCGCTGTGCGATCACATTGACGCCGGCCTTGCGGAACGAGGCCCGCATGCGGCTCTTGCGTTTGATGTTCTTCACATAGTCGAGCTTGATACCCTCGATGTTGAAGTCGGTGCGGATACCGGCCTCCAGATCAAGCCAATGTTCGTTAAGCGACTCGAACCGGTCGATCCGTCCCCATTCGTGGATGAAATGGCCCATCGCGCGATAGATCTGATCGTAATCCTCCATGTCGGTGATGCGGTAATATTCGCTGAGCGCGCTTTTGAGTGTGGGAGCCAGCGCTTCGAAAGGCGCGTCGCCGATCCCCAGCACCGTCGCGCCAGCCTTTCTTAGCCGATCGCAGAAATCGGCGCCATTGGCGGGAAAATGGGGCGAGAAGAACACGAAATTCATGATCAGCCCTCCGTGGCGCTGAGCATGCGCCGCGCGATTGGGGAACTCTGCCGCATTTGGATGAAACCGCAAAGGAAAACCGCGTCGGCGGCCCGAAACCGGCGATAGCACCACGCCTCGCTTGCCTTGGGCAAAACGCTCCTGTATGAGAGCGGCCATGAAGACGCGCCCAGCATCCTTTGCTTTCCGTCCGACCGGCCTCGCCGGCGAGACCGTGCGCGCCCTTTCCTCGACCCTTCTTCTTCTCGGCCTTATCGGCGATCGCCGGGTCCGCTGAAGGAGCGCCCGGCGGTCGTTGCCGCCAGGGCTCGATCCCAGGCAAGCTCCTCAAGTCACCAAACCGATTGACTTAGCCTAAAGGCGCTGCTTGTGCTTCGGCGATGCCGGCCAGCAGCCGGGAGACTGAAAGATGAGTTCCACACAACGAAAGAGCGTCGAGGTCGACATGCCACAAGCTTTTGCCCCCAAAGGCATGCCGAATGCCGTACGCAAGTACGAGCCCTATCCTTTGGTTGGCCTCACCGACCGCACATGGCCGAACAAGAAGATCGAGAAAGCGCCGATCTGGTGTTCCGTCGATCTGCGCGACGGCAACCAGGCATTGATCGACCCGATGGGACACGAGCGCAAGGCGCGCATGTTCCAACTGTTGCTCGATATGGGCTTCAAGGAGATCGAGGTTGGCTTTCCGTCTGCTTCGCAGACCGACTTCGACTTCGCGCGCTGGTGCATCGAGGAAAGCGGCGTGCCTGACGATGTCGACCTGCAAGTATTGGTGCAATGCCGGCCCGAATTAATCACGCGCACCTTCGAGGCACTCGAGGGCGCCAAGACCCCGATCGTCCATTTCTATAACTCGACCAGCGAGTTGCAGCGCCGTGTCGTCTTCCAGAAGGACGTCTCCGGCATCAAGCAGATCGCTACCGATGCCGCCAAGATGATCACCGATATGGCAGCCAAGGCTGGTGGCGGCTATCGTTTTCAGTACTCGCCGGAAAGCTTCACCGGCACTGAGCTGGAAGTCGCGTTGGAAATCTGCAACGCGGTTGCCGAAATCGTAAAGCCGACGCCCGACAACAAGCTGATCATCAACCTCCCGTCGACCGTCGAGATGTCGACGCCCAATGTCTATGCCGACCGCATCGAATGGATGATCCGCCATCTCGACAACCGCGACAGCCTGATCATCTCGCTGCATCCGCACAATGACCGCGGCACCGGCATCGCAACGACCGAACTCGGCCTGATGGCCGGCGCCGACCGCGTCGAAGGCACATTGTTCGGCAATGGCGAACGCACCGGCAATGTCGATGTCGTCACGCTGGCGCTCAACATGTTCACGCAAGGCGTCGATCCGGAGTTGGATTGCTCCGACATCAACCGCATGAAAGACGTCTATGAGTATTCCAACCAGCTCAAGATTCCCGAACGCCACCCCTATGTCGGTGAACTGGTCTACACCGCCTTCTCCGGCTCGCATCAGGACGCCATCAACAAGGGAATGAAGGCTATCCAGTCCGCCAACAAGGAAGTTTGGGAAGTGCCGTACCTGCCAATCGACCCGCAGGACGTCGGCCGCAGCTACGAAGCGATCATTCGTATCAACTCGCAGTCGGGCAAAGGTGGTATCGCTTATGTGCTGCAGGCCGACTATGGCCTCAATCTGCCACGCAGCCTGCAGGTCGAGTTCAGCCAGGATATCCAGGCCATTACAGACGCGGAAGGCAAGGAAGTCTCCGCGAAGCGTATCCATGAGCGCTTCATCGACCGCTATGTCGAGCAGCCTGGGGCAAGGCTGAAATTCGTCGATCACCAAACTTTCCCCGATACGACGGCGAAAGGCCGCCGCGTTGTCGAGGCGGTGATCCTCGACAAGGGCAAGGAAACCATCATCAAGGGCACCGGAACCGGTCCGATCGATGGTTTTGTCGACGCGCTTTCGCGCCATCTCGGCGTGGCACTGTCGGTTCTCGACTATTCCGAGCATTCGCTGCAGCGCGGTTCGAACGCCTCCGCTGTTTCTTACGTCGAAATGGAGCACGAAGGCGGCAAAACTTTCGGTGTCGGCATCAACACCAACATCGTCGGTGCTTCGCTCGAAGCGGTCGTCTCGGCGGCAAACCGCATTATCGGCTTCAAAACCCGCTGATTTATCCCAATTTCGGCAAACACCCCGGCTGGATTTTTCCAGCCGGGGTTGTAATGATTCAACCGGGCTTGGGGCGATGTTGGCACGGAAGTGCGGATATCGTGGATAACTTAATACGACTTGTGCCGGCTTGAGAGGTTCGACACTTGCAGCATTCCACGCCTGCCGCCCCCGCAGTGCGCGAAACGCTTGATAGATTGCTGGCGAGCCAGACTTTTGGTCGCTCGGAACGTGCGCGTGAACTTCTGCGTTATTTGGTCGAAAGAGAGCAGTCCGGCGAAGCCGACAAGCTCAAAGGATTCTCCATCGCTGTCGATGTGTTCGGCAAGGACGCCGGTTTCGATCCCTCGACCGATGCCGTGGTGCGCGTACAGGCAGGCCGGCTAAGAGAACTGCTAGAACAATATTTCACGACCGAAGGTGCCGCTGAACCGATCCGGATTGTCATTCCGCGTGGCAGCTATATTCCCAGCTATGAACCGAATGGTGTCGGTATCCCATTTCAGCCGTCGACGGGACAGCGGCAAGCGCCTTTCGTTCTGGATCACATACCGGCAACCATCTCTCCGGAAGCGATCGCCATACAGACACCGTCCAACAGTGTATCAGGTGACGCCTCTGGCGCCACGGCCACCCTGTTCAGGCACTTGCATGTCTTCTGGGTCGCCGTCGCCGTCATCTTCATCGTCATGATCACCTTTACGGTGCTCATGCTCCGTCAAACTTATGGGCCCGGCCTCAATCCAGCCGGTTCAGCAAATGGTGGAGGGCCGGCAGCCGCCTCGGCCACCGCGACAACCTTGGAGAAACTGCCGTCCGTCTATTTGATCGCCAGTCAGAAAAATCCTCAGATACAGCGCGTCGAAACCATATTACGGGCTGGTCTGTCCAACATGGAAACGGTCCAGTTCATCGACTTGAACCCCGACGGGGACGCTGCCCGCATGGAGGACCCGACCGCTTTCGTCTTCACATTGGGATCGGGTGCCGCAGTCGGCAGCGTGGCGATTGAAGTCAAGAACCTGAAAACCGGCCGCATCCTGACTTCGGAAACGCTGTCCGCATTCGAAACCACGGCGTCGCAAGTGGCCGATCGTATCGCCAAGATCCTTGGCAGCGTCACCGGCCCGTTCGGGTCGATCTATGGCTATATCGAGCAAAACCGCCTGCAGAACGATTTGACCAGCTGCCTCATCCTCTCGAAGACCTATCCATCCAACCAAAGTGCAGAGAACCACGAAGCCGCATACCGCTGTCTCGAAAATCTGATTGCGCATGGAGAAGCATCGGCCTTGATCTACGCGGCCCTTGCCGGTCAGCAATTGGATGCGGTCGTCTGGGGGTATGCTTATCCGCCCAATCCGAGCGTCCAGCAGGCGATGGCCTATGTCAACAAGGCGATCCAGATCGATCCGAGCAGCTCGCGTGCCTACCGCATGGCAGCCTATGCAGAAGGTGTTCTCGGAAACCAGAAGGAAAGGGTTCGCTGGGCGAAGAAGGCCTATGATGCAGCGCCATACGACCTGAGAGCCGTCTATCACTACGGCTGGGCGCTCGTGATGGTGGGCGACTATCGGGAGGGAACGGCACTTTTGGCGCGCAGCCTCAACCTTGCCAATCCGCATAGCAAATGGCTTGATTATGCCCTATTCCAGGGGGCATTCATGCTGGACGATCTCGAGCTGCAGAAGCGGGCGGCGCAGGCGCTTTCCACGGTCGAACCGCAGCCCGAATATCTCGTGGCGCAGCTCATCGTCGCAAGCAAGGACGGCAAGCGGGATGAGGCAGCACGCCTCTTGTCGGATTTGAACGCCAGGTTTCCCGATTTTACCGCGAACCCACGAGAAACTTTCGCCAAACGGAGCTATCCGCCTGAAATGATAGAGAAGTTTATCAGAGGTCTTCAAGCTGCGGGATTAAATGGCGCCACGTAAACGTCCCCTTTCGACAAATCTCTTCGTCCACGAAAGCGGCACCGGGTCCGAAACGCTTGTGCTGTTGCACGGTTTTGGTGGATCGCACGCCACCTGGGCAGGGATTGCCTCTCAACTTTCCGATGAGGCAAAAATTCTTGCTTATGACCTTCCCGGACATGGGAAGTCGCGCGACGCGGATGTTTCCTCCTCGCCCAAAAAGATGGCTGCGGCAATCCAGAGCGATCTGCGGGAACGCGGTGTCGGCCGGCTCCATCTGGTAGGCCACTCGATGGGCGGTGCCGTGGCGACATTGATGGCATTGTCGGCACCGGAAGACATCGCCTCGTTGACCCTGCTTGCTCCCGGCGGCTATGGAGCCGAGATCGATGCGCCGCTGCTGCGTCGATTTGCCAAAGCCACGAAAAGCGATGACATCCGCGCATGCCTGGCGGCAATGTCCGGTCCCGGGCACGTCGTCACCGACAAGGCGGTGGCCGATGCCCTGGACATGCGCGCTTCTCCTGGCCAGATGGAAAAACTTGCGGAAATCGTTGCAGCGATCACCCGCGGAGGACGACAGGGTGTAATCCCCGCCGAAGCAGTCTCCGCACTGTCCATGCCTGTCGCTGTTGTCTGGGGCGTGCTGGATAGTGTCTTGCCGGTCAGCCAGAGCGAGCAACTGCCCTCTCATTTCGAACTGCATCTGGCGCCGGTCGCCGGCCATATGCTGATTGACGAAACACCCGGGCTGATCGTCGAATTGCTTCGAGGCATCCTGAGAAATCAGGTCTGAAATCATTCCGACACAATCGCGGAGGATGAAAATTGTCCCGGTTCGTGTTAACCGGTGGTTTACCAAACCGCGAGGCGAGCGATGCCGGAAGCAGGCGAGACCGTCACCCCGATCGATAAGACGCACAGCAAACTGTCGGAAGCTGTTCGCGAAGTGAAAAACGCGCTGGCGGACCGCGACGACGTTGTCGTGGATATGCGCGAGGCCCATCGCACGCGCCTTGAACTGCTTGCAACCGAGTTGGCGCCGGTCTTTTCCGATGTGCCTTCGGAGATCGACTATTTCGATTTTGCTTTGTCGTCCGGGCTACAACCGCGCTTGTGGATCGACGCAGTCAGCCATGTCGCAATGGGTCGCGATCGGCGCACCTACCGATTCCTCAAGGACACCCGCCTTGGCCGCATCGTACTGGCCGAATCCACCGACATGAAAGTGGTTGCCGATCAGGTTACCCGATACGTGGCAGAACGACTGGTCGAGCGGCAACGCCTGATGGAAGGTGACATAAAGCCGATCGAACGATCGGGGCCGCAAACCAGAATGGACGCGGTGGAGGCTACAAACAGCCGGCGAAGCGGAAGCCTCTTCCTGCGCGGGCTGGGTTTGATCCTGGCTGGGGCTGTCGTCGGACTAGGCATCTCGGCAATCCTGTTCTGGGATCGTATAATGCCATTCATCGAAAATCTCAGACCGTAGATTTTTCCGGCGCAGCACCCAGTTCCAGCGATTGCAGGTCGGCCGGGGCCAATGTCGGCCCCGTCAATCCCCTTCGCGTCAGACCTATGCGCCAGCCGCTAGCCACCCTGTCGATCTCGATCAGGTTGTATTGCGCCGCCGGATGCCGTCCGCCCGGCCCCTGGCCGGCAGCAGCGACACCAACCACCGGCACGCGTTGCACGCGACCGATCCAGAACAGCGAAGGATCATGCGAATGGCCATGCAGCACCAGCTCGGCGCCATGGTGCCGGACCACGCTTTGGAAGCGCCGGATGCCGAGCAGGCGCTTGTGTTGGGACACTGCCGCACGCACCGGTGGATGATGGATCATGATGATCCGGCAGAGCCCTCGCTTGCCTGTTTTATCAAGCAGTTGGTCAAGGCGCGCAGCCTGTTTTTCCTCGAAGAAGCCGTTTGCCATGAACGGCGCGGTTGCCCTGGCTGTCGATACACCGATCAGCGCGACCTCTCCGCGCACCCGCAGATAGGGGAATGTATGCCGATCGACGGGATGGGTTGCGTCGTCGCCGCACATCCACGGTGTCCACGCGCGACAGGCCTTGTCGAATGCGCCAGGCACATAGGCATCATGATTGCCGGGAACCACCGAAACGTCGTGCGGCGCGCCGAGGGTCTCGAGCCACAATCGGGCCATCTCGATTTCGCCGTCCAATGCCAGATTGACGAGGTCGCCGGTCACGGCGATGTGGTCGGCGCCACTTGCCTTGAGATCAGCCACCAGCGTGTCGATGACGGCATCGTGCATCGTGCGGCGCCGGTTGCGTTGCCAGTTGACGTAGCCCAGCACACGCTTGGAGGCGAGATCGCGATACGATACACCGGGCAGCGGACCAAGATGGGCGTCGGAAAGATGCGCGAGCCTGAACATGGAAACCTTCATATGCGACCGGTCGTCCGCAATCCACCTATGGTTCACCTGAAATGATCGGCAGCGACCCGGAACAACCTTTCCGTCAGACCGGCTGGCCGGCTCTGCGGGCGAAAGTCTTTCACACTCTGTTCCTGCTGCGACGGCCGATGACCCTCGGCGTGCGCGGACTTGTCTATAACCGCGAGCGCAATTCCATCTTTCTCATCCGCCACACCTATGTTCCCGGCTGGCAGTTGCCGGGTGGAGGCGTCGAGAAAGGTGAGACGATGGAACAGGCTTTGAGCCGAGAACTGGAGGAGGAAGGCAATATCGTTCTCTCAGGTTCACCTGCCCTGAAATCCGTTCATTTCAACAGGATTTCCAGCCCGCGCGACCATGTCGGGCTCTATCTGGTCGAGGCTTTCCGCCAGACGGGGCCGAAGCTTCCCGACCGCGAAATTGCAGAAGCCGGCTTCTTCCCGCTCGACCAGTTGCCGGACCGCACGACGCCCGCGACGCTGAGACGTATCGCTGAAACAATGCGCGGGGTTCCGGTTTCGCCCTACTGGTGACGACTAGGCGGCTTTCGTGAAACGGTCGCGGTCGTGCGCGGCCAGATGATCGATCTCCGGCCCGAGAGGGATGATGCCCGTCGGATTGATGTTGAGATGGCTTGCGTAATAGTGCGCCTTGATGTGACGCATGTCGACCGTCGGTGCGACGCCCGGCACCTGATAAAGGTCGCGCAGGTAGTTGGACAGGTTCGGATAGTCGGCGATCCGCTTCAAATTGCATTTGAAGTGGCCGACATAGACGGGATCGAAACGGACAAGCGTGGTGAACAAGCGCCAGTCTGCTTCGGTGATGTGGTCCCCGACCAGGTAACGTTGGCGCGATAATCTTGCTTCCAGCCTGTCCAGCTCGGCAAACAAGTCGCCGAATGCTTCTTCATAGGCAGCCTGGCTCGTCGCAAAACCGGCGCGATAGACGCCATTGTTGACTGCACTGTAGACCTCGGCGTTGACCTCATCGATCTCGGCGCGCAGCGATTGCGGATAGAAATCCACCGTGGCGTCACCCCACTCGTTGAAAGCCGAATTCAACATGCGGATGATCTCGGACGACTCATTGGAAACGATCGTCTGCTCTTTCTTGTCCCAGAGGACCGGAACGGTGACGCGACCGGAATAGCCGGGATCGGCCTTGGTGTAGATCTGATGCAGGAAATCAAGGCCGTAGAGTGTATCGCCCGTCGCGCCATCCTCGGCCAGGAAGGTCCAGCCGTTTTCAAGCATCAGGTGATGCACGACCGAGACGGAGATCACCGCCTCCAGCCTCTTCAGCACACGAAAGATGAGCGTGCGATGGGCCCACGGGCAGGCGAGCGAGACATAGAGATGGTAACGGCCGGGTTCCGCTTTGAAACCGCGCTCGCGGCCCTCTCCCGCCTTGCCGTCGCGGGTGATCCAGTCGCGCCACTGCGATTGGGATCGTTCGAACCTTCCGCGGCTACTCTCCGTATCATATCCACGGTCCTGCCATCTGCCATCGACCAGCAATCCCATCGCGACTTTCCTCCTGTCTTCGGTTTCCAATTTAGGCAGCGCATTGCCGTTGGGAACGTGTTTTGGCTGAACACACTGTCAAATGCTGGCGCAACACAGACGAAAACACCGATTGCGGTCGAGAAACTTTGATGCTAGCGGACAATTCGCATGTTCGACTTTGCAACGATCCGGTTCGACCGACGACGAAAGTGCGCCCGCGCTTGAAGCGCTGACTGGCGAACGCTGCCGCTTGCAGCACTCTTTCCCGCATACCGGAACGCAAAGACCATGAGCCTTGCCGACGTGACTTACCTGCCGGAAACTCCGGCGCACGATCTTGAAATCGAATCCATCAACGAAGAGGCTTTCGGCCCCGGCCGCTTTGCCCGCGCTGCCTATAAGATCCGGGAAGGCGGCCCCCACGAGCGCGACCTCTCTTTTGTCGCCACACATCTCGGCACGGTGATCGCTTCGGTACGCATGACCCGTATCATGGCAGGATCAGGCAAAGCCCTGTTGCTCGGGCCCTTGGCGGTGCGGCCTGCTTTCAAGAACCTCGGCATCGGCCGCAAGCTGGTGGCAATGGCATTGGAAGCCGCCGCACAGGCTGATTGGCCGTGCGTCGTCCTGGTAGGCGATGAACCCTACTACGGTCCGCTCGGCTTCAAGCGCATTCCGCGCGGGCAAATTTCCATGCCGCGCCCGGTCGACCTGGATCGACTCCTGGCGCACGAAATAGAACCGGGAGCCACGGTGCGGCTGACCGGAATGGTACGCCATGCCGACCAGGTCGAGGCGAATGAACCGGCCTAGTTCGTCGGTCATCGTCTCCGTCCTCGCCTGTTGCGGCTGTCGCGACAGGCCCGTAGCATGCCACCGATCATGAAGGAGGACAGCGCATGAACCCAAACGGCCAGATCGCGATCGTGACCGGCGGCGGCTCAGGCCTCGGCGAAGCGACGGCGCGCGCGCTCGCAGCCAAGGGCGCCAAGGTAGCGTTGTTCGACATCGGCATCGATCGTGCGGATAAGGTGGCGGCCGATATTGGTGGCATTGCGGTCAAATGCGACGTCTCCAGCGCCGAGAACGGTTCTGCCGCTGTGGCCGAGGTTGCGAAGTCGCTCGGGGAACCGCGTATCCTGGTGAATTGTGCTGGCGTCGCCATCGGAGTGAAGACCGTTGGCAAGGACGGTCCCCATCCACTCGATCAGTACCGCAAGGTGATCGAAGTCAACCTGATCGGCACCTTCAACATGATCCGCCTCGTGGCTGACCGCGCTGCCAAACTCGAACCGCTGACCAGCGGCGAGCGTGGCGTTGTCGTCAACACCGCATCGGTGGCCGCCTTTGACGGACAGATTGGACAGGCTGCGTACTCGGCATCCAAAGGTGGAGTGGTTGGGATGACCCTGCCGGTGGCACGCGACCTTGCCCGGTCGGGCATCCGCGTCTGCACCATCGCTCCCGGCATCTTCAAGACGCCGATGATGGCAGGCATGCCCCAGGAAGTGCAGGATTCACTCGGTGCCGCCGTGCCCTTCCCTTCTCGGCTCGGCGAACCGTCCGAATATGCAGCCCTGGCTCTTCACATCATCGAAAACCAGATGCTGAATGGCGAAACCATTCGCCTCGACGGCGCCATCCGCATGGCACCGAAATAAGAAGGCAATGACAGAGGCCGCGCGACAGGAAAGCCAAAGCGGGCCTCTGGCCGGCCTCACCGTCATCGAAATGGCCGGTCTCGGTCCGGTGCCACTGGCCGCGCTCATGCTCTCCGAAATGGGCGCGACGGTGCTTCGCATCGAACGCGACGGCCCCAAGCGGGATTTGATCCCCTTGCCTGCTGAATACGATCTGGACCGGCATGGCCGCTCCATCCTTGCTCTCGACTTGAAACGTCCCGAATGCGCCGAACTGGTGCTACGGTTGGCAGAAAAAGCCGACGTCCTGGTCGAAGGCTTCCGGCCGGGCGTGATGGAACGGCTGGGGCTTGGCCCGGACACGATGCTGGCGCGGAATCCGGCGCTGATCTATGGCCGTATGACCGGCTTCGGTCAGGATGGTCCATTGGCCGACCGTGCCGGCCATGACATCACCTATCTGGCCTATTCCGGCGTGCTGCACGCCATTGGTCGTGAAGGCGAACGGCCATTGCCACCGCTAAACCTGATTGGCGATTACGCAGGCGGAACCATGATGCTGATTACCGGTGTGCTTGCAGCGCTCTTCCAGCGCTCGCGCGGCGGCAAAGGGCAGATCATCGATGCAGCGATGGTGGAAGGGGCCTCGATGCTCGCCGCTCCTCTTCAGGCCGTTGTGGCGGCAGGACTATGGAAGGAGCAGCGCGGGGTCAATCTGCTCGATTCCGGCTGCCCCTTCTACGATACATACGAAACTGCCGATGAGCGCCATATCGCTGTCGGTTGCCTCGAACCCCAGTTCTTCGCGGAATTTTCCCGCCTGTTGCCGCTCGATCAACGTTTCATTGCACGCCAGTACGATTTGAAATTCTGGCCCGAGATGCGCCGGGCGATAGCGTCCCGGGTGCAGGAAAAAAACCGCGACGAATGGGAGCAGCTTTTTTCCGGCACCGACGCCTGCGTCGCGCCGGTGTTGTCTTTCGGCGAGGCGCGCCGGCACCCGCACAACCGCACGCGAAACGCCTTCGTCGACGTCGGCGGCTTCACTCGGCCGGTTCCCGCCCCACGATTTTCGGCAACTCCATCCACCGCGTCTCCATCCGACAGCCAGCGGGCCGGGATTGAGATCCTCGCGCGCTTCGGTTTTGGCGAGGACGAGGCCGAAGCCCTTGTCAAAGCCGGCGTTGTCAGCCGATAAGCGGATAGAAACGTTCAGCTTATGGCGGGTGAATGCCTTGGAACAGCCGAAGAAAGACATCATCCGGGAAACCGACGCTCAATCCATTCGACTGGCCAAGACCCTGCTGCGCACAGCACGGTTCGGAGCACTGGCCGTTATCGATCCCACCACCGGCTCACCACTCGCCAGCCGCGTCGGCGTTGCCACCGATATTGACGGCACGCCGCTGATCCTCATTTCCATGCTGGCTGCCCATACGGGCGCGCTGCTCGCCGATTCTCGTTGTTCACTGCTGCTCGGCGAGCCCGGCAAAGGCGACCCCCTCGCCTATCCACGCATGACGCTGATGTGTCGCGCCGCGCGGCTGGAACGGGGAGCGCCCGAACAAATCCGTGCCGAGCGGCGCTATCTGAACCGGAACCCCAAAGCCAAGCTATATGTCGGGCTCGGCGATTTCTCTTTCTTCAGGCTCGAAGTCGATCGCGCTTCGCTCAATGGCGGGTTCGGCAAGGCCTATTTGCTCGAACGTTCGGATCTGCTCCAGGCGGGCCCGATCAATGACGCCTTGGCCGAAACCGAACAGTCCGCGCTGGACCATATGAACAGCGAGCATCTCGACGCGGTTGCAATTTACGCGCACCATTATGCGAAGGCAGCGGGCGACGGCTGGTCGCTGACCGGATTCGATGCGGATGGGATGGACTTGGTCAGCGGCGACAGGGCGGAACGGGTCTTTTTTCCCAAGCCCCTGGAAACACAGCAGGATCTACGCAAGACCCTGGTGGAAATGGTGAAGGCTGGCCGCGCCGCCATGACCGCCGAAGCAACGTGAACCTTTTCTACGCGATTATGTCCACGCGTATTGAAGTGTGACCTGTGGTTGTATCTGAGACTTGCATCACTGAATAAAATTAGTGTATGAGTGATTCATCGTCGCCATTGCCCCCATGGCCACAAATTTGAATGAAGGTGGGCAGCTGATGCTTCCAGAAAATCAGGTCTCCGACACCGAAACGGCCGCTGCATTCCTCACATTGATGGGGAATGAAAAGCGTCTCGCCATCATGAATCATCTCATCGACGATGAACTGACGGTGGGCACGATCGCCGAAAAGGTGGATCTCAGCCAATCGGCCCTGTCGCAACATCTTGCGAAACTGCGTGCGTTTGGGCTGGTCCAGACTCGCCGAGACCGCCAGATGATCTATTATTCCTGCCGTTCAGATGCCGTTCGCCAGTTGCTTCGCACTCTCGGCAGCATTTTTGGCGGCGGCACCGAGAAGCAACTCAACACGCGGCTGTTCAACGGCGGCAAATAAAGCGAAAACGCCAACACGATTGAACGGATCACCTGGCATCTGACTGTCGGGGGGTCACCCAGCAGTTGAATGCAGTCCGTTCAATCTCGTTGGCGCTCCTTCCGAAACCAACACCACCCGGCTATAGCGACGGCATCTTTGCGCATCGGGAATCGTTGCCGCAAATTGAGAAGTCGTTCGCTTCCCGTCGGTGCTGTATGGAAATTATCCGAATAGACGATCCCGCAGACTCCAGAGTGACCCCCTTTCTTAGCATTCGTGAGCGCGACATCGTCGGCCGCCAGGGACGCTTCATTGCCGAAGGCAAAGTCGTTCTGAATGTGCTTCTCAACAGCAGCCGCTTCCGGGCGGAATCCATTCTCGTCCTGGAGAACCGGTTGGCCGGCCTCAGCGAGATCGTTGAAAACGCGCCGGTGAAGCCGCCAGTCTACGTGGCGAGCCGGGAGGTGATGGATCGGATCGCCGGCTTTCCCATTCATCGAGGTGTGCTCGCGATAGGGGAAAAGGGCCCGGCGCTCGATGCAGCCGACATTTTCGACGGCCTTGCCGACCAGGCTCTGATCGTAGTGGCCGTGGGCATCGCAAACCACGACAATCTGGGAGCGATCTTCCGTAACGCCGCCGCCTTCGGGGCTGACGCGGTGCTCATCGACCCCACTTGCTGCGATCCGCTCTATCGCAAGGCAATTCGCGTCTCGGTCGGCGCGGCGCTCAAGGTGCCCTTCGCGACTGTCCCTAACCCCACCAGCTTGGCTGCCGATCTCATGGCAAGGGGCTTCGATACTTTCGCACTCTCCCCGCGCGGCAGAACGGATATCCGCCATATCAAAACCTCAGGGAGGGTCGCGCTCTATCTGGGAACGGAGGGAGAAGGTCTGCCGGATGCCTTGCTGGCACGCATGCAGACCGTACGCATCAATATGGCCAAGAACTTCGACAGCCTCAATGTGGCGGCGGCATCGGCCATTGCCCTTCACCACTTCGCTTCAACGGAAAGCGAACCGCAACACTGGCCCGAATATATGGATCGGACACTCGCTTCGTAGCATGGGAGCCGTCAGCCGGTCGGCGCGACCTTTTGCAGTGCACGAACACGTTCGGCAATGCTGCGGATAGCGGTGCTATTGCCGGTCCCTTGCGTGTCCGCGTCCGGTGCAGCAAGTGCCTTGGCGACTTCCGAATTCGGGCCTTCCAGAGCGGCTGTAAGGGTAATGATCTCCGCTGCAAGATCCTGCATTTGTTCGCGCAGCAATGCACCCTCGCGCTTTTCTCTTGCGCCATCATTCTGGCCCGCTTCGAAAGAGGCCCCTCCCGCGCGTAGCTTCTTGTTCTCACGCACGAGTGTGGTGAGTCTCGCTTCCAGGCGCTCACGATCGTTGTTGAGCTTGGAAACTGCCTTTTCGGTTTCACTCCCAGTTGCCCCTGCGAGCAACGGGGATAGTTGCGTCGCGGCACGATCCTCCTCGCGGCGCTGGTCGCCTGTGCCACCAACACCCCGTCCATTTCGAAGAAACACTTCTGTCGACGGCCCCTTCTTCTTCTTCATCTCTTCCCTAAGCTTCGCCAGTTCCCGCTCACGCCGATCCAGCGTTTCATCGCGGTCGGCCAATGTCGACAGAAGTTGCTCGAGTTTCTTTTCCCGCTCCGCCAGCTTCTTCTTTTCGTTGGCCAGGGCATCGATGGCGGACTTGCCCTCTCTCGCAATCTCCTGATGTCGCTTGTCCGCTTCCTTGCGTTGCGCTCTCAGCACAGACACATCATTGTTCAGCTTTTCGATTTCGGATTCACGCGCCGCCAGCTCGATCTGCCTGTTCGAAGATGCGAAGCTTGCCTCTTCGTAAAGACGCTCAAGCTTCTCTATCTCTTCCTTCTTCTTATCTGCGCTGACCTCCAGTTCGCTGAGTCTGGCCGACAGGCGGGCAATCTCTGCTTCCCGCTGCTGCAATTTCTTTTGCAGCTCTCCTTCCGCCATTTCGAG
Organism: Terribium retamae; assembly: GCF_022347545.1. Lineage (GTDB taxonomy): Bacteria > Pseudomonadota > Alphaproteobacteria > Rhizobiales > Rhizobiaceae > Mesorhizobium > Mesorhizobium retamae. The sequence goes on along the minus strand of NZ_JAKREW010000033.1, from coordinate 14,265 downwards.
CGCAGCGATGGCTTCGCTCTTCTTCGCGGCATCGCCTGCAACTTGCTTCAGTTCCTCGCGGACGCGGTTGATCTCGATGAAGCGCTCATTGGCGCTTTCCTTGGAAGTCTTGGCGTCCATCTCCAACCGACGCGCCGTCACAGCGAACTCCGCGCGCAGGCGGTCCTTGTCTGCCCTGAGTTCGGCAGAGGTTAGAGGCATCGCCGCCTCGATGCGCTTCCGTGTCAGCGCGACGGCTCGCTTCCAGGCAGCCGGGGCGATCAGAACCACAAGAAATCCGGCGCAAAGGAAGCCGAGGAGGAAGAAGAGGATCGATTGAACCAAGATGGCCTATCCGTAAGGTTCGGCGGCAGCGCCGGCAGGAGAAGTTTTGCATGGTCTGATATGCAAAATCCAGTATTTCGGCGGATCGCCTCCCTCTCACGATCCGCCGGTCATTGTCACAAGATTTCTCTCAGAACGGATTCCAAGTCGGTTGCTGGGTAAGCTTCAAATAGCCCAGATTGACACCGAGCCTGGCCCCGACACCGGTGCGGATCGGCACCAGAAGCACGTTACCGGCCTTGAGCACGTTGAAGCCTAACCCTGCGACGATGTAGGCTGAACCTGCAACGCCTGCAAAGCGGTTGTAGAGGTTGCTGACGTCGTCGAGATTGTAGACGAGGATCATGACCCGCGAGCCCTGACCGCCAAAATCCCAGCCCAATGAGGGACCTTGCCAATAGACCTTATGGTCGCCGGCATTCTTGGTGTAGAGCTTGCCCTCGCCATAGGTAAGGCCGCCCACGAAGGCACCGGAGCCCTCTTCGCCAAGCACGTAGCCATTCGGCAAGCCGTAAGTGGAGAAGATCTTCTCAACCACGGTAGCCAGCCCACCCGAAGTTTCGCCGAAGAACTTGTGGCCCGAATCGACGATTTCCTGCGACGTGTACTGCTGGGCATATGACGCCTGGAGCGAAAGGGTGAAAAAGCCCAAAAGGGCGATCGTCAAAGCGAAAGCGCGGGGGATGCGCCAATCGCGAAATCGGGAATGCATGCTTCCAATCTCCGTCTGGGAGCACCTTCGCCGACGCCTCGCACCCGCGACTCTCAAGCGGCCGCTTCCGGTGCCATTTCCTTGCAAATTATGCCGTAATTCTTTTTCAACCATTAAGCTCTCATCCGATGATGGCGGTTCGAAGGCCGGGAAAGCTGTTTCTTGCCGCCCGGCGGGAACGGCGCTTCCGGCGCGCCCCTCCAGGAATGTTGCTCCGCCCGGACGCGACGTATATCCAGACAGAATTGGGGAAAGCGTGATTCGCGCGATCGGTGCGATGGACAAAGATCCAAGCGCTGTTGCTTCTTTTCTTGAGGGTTCCATGGCTGACCTTTTCACCCTGACTCCATCCGAACTCGCGGCGCTGCTTTGCAGCAAGGTTTGCCACGACATCATTTCGCCGGTCGGCGCAATCAACAATGGTCTGGAACTGCTCGATGAAGGTGGCGCCGATGAGGACGCCATGAACCTTATTCGACAGAGCGCTCGCAACGCCTCGGCCCGGCTGCAATTCGCCCGAATTGCCTATGGCGCTGCCGGGTCAGCCGGCATGCTCATCGACACCGGTGACGCGGAAGCGGTCACGGTCGCCTACCTCAAGAATGAAAAACCCGAATTGACCTGGACAGGTGGCCGCGCTCTGTTGCCGAAAAACAAGGTCAAGCTGCTGCTGAACCTGGTTCTGATCGCCAACGCGGCCATTCCACGGGGCGGCAGGCTTGCCATAACGCTGGAAGAGCTGGAAACCGAACCGCGCTTCACCCTCGCGGCAAGCGGTCCGATGTTGCGGGTTCCGCCGAAATTCCTCGAACTTCATTCGGGTGGCAAACCCGACGAGCCGATCGATGCCCATTCCGTCCAGCCTTATTACACATTGCTGCTGGCGCGGGAGGCTGGCATGACGATCACGATCCGTGCCACGGCAGACGAAATCGTTCTAACGGCCGCCTAGGCTGCACGGGATCTGCGCATTGCGTGCGCGAGCAGCCTTCGCTGCAACGCAGGACGTATGAACGCCAATTGCACGAGGCTGGCTGTCTCGTGCAAATTTTACGCATTGCCTTTTCCGCTTTTTAAACGCCCACCCCTAATATTCTAACAGAAGGGCAGGACCCGCATCCTTGTGCGGGAAAGGAGGGTGGCATGAAACGCTGCATGTTCGTCGACAAGTCGAGCGTGATCCGCAAGGTCGCCAAGCGGATTCTGACCAGCGAAAGCATGCTGGTCATCGAGGCTGCTGCCGGCAGGGAAGCAATCGACCTATGCGCTGCCGAAATGCCGGATATCATCGTTTTCGATGTATCGATGCAAGACATGCAACTGCCCGAATTCATCGGCCACATACGCGCACTCGGCAGCCCGGTCGCTCCGCAGATCGTCGCTCTTTTGGTGGAACTCGATCTCGGCACAATCATGCGCGCGAAGCGCGCCGGCGCGCATGGCTACCTGCTGAAGCCCTTCAATCGTGTCCAGTTGCTGGATCGGTTCCGGGCGCTGCAGACCAGCCAGGAGGCGGTACATAGCCGGGCTCCGACCCCAACAAAAAACCCGGCACAGGCCGGGTCTTTCGATGTTCGATTGTGAGCGCGGTCACGCGCTTTCGCGGATCTCTTCCGGTTCGCGCAACACGTAACCGCGTCCCCAGACCGTTTCGATGTAGTTCTGGCCGCCGGAGGCAGCGTCGAGCTTCTTGCGCAGCTTGCAGATGAAGACGTCGATGATCTTCAATTCCGGTTCGTCCATGCCGCCATAGAGGTGGTTCAGGAACATTTCCTTGGTCAGCGTCGTGCCCTTGCGCAACGAGAGCAGTTCCAGCATCTGATATTCCTTGCCGGTCAGGTGCACGCGCTGGCCAGCGACTTCGACGGTCTTGGCGTCGAGATTGACGATGAGTTCCCCGGTCGCGATGACCGACTGGGCATGCCCCTTGGAGCGGCGCACGATGGCGTGGATGCGCGCTACCAGCTCGTCCTTATGGAAAGGCTTGGTCATATAGTCGTCGGCACCAAAGCCGAGGCCACGCACCTTGTCCTCGATACCAGCCATGCCGGAGAGGATCAGGATCGGCGTCTTCACCTTGGAAAGGCGCAGCGTGCGCAGGACTTCGTAACCCGACATATCCGGGAGGTTCAGGTCCAGGAGAATGATGTCGTAATCATAGAGCTTGCCGAGATCGACGCCTTCCTCACCGAGATCGGTGGTGTAGACGTTGAAGCTTTCGGACTTGAGCATCAGTTCGATGCTCTGGGCGGTTGCACTGTCATCTTCTATCAGCAGAACGCGCATTTCATTCCCCTTTCTGCTGCCGGACCATTTCAAGACCCGTCCGGGACCGGAGCAGTGATTGCCTAAGCCGAAGCTGCCACTGAATGGTTAACAAATCCTAATTTCGTGTTCGAAGCGATACCAGAATTTTTAACCTCTTTCCACACACACTTGAATCCAATGATGATTCCTCGAGCAAATTATTGAATCAGCACTTTAAGAAAGTGCCGTAACCGACTCTACGGACTCATCTCTTGCGCCCCACGCCAAGGTCGAAATTTTTACCCGGCCTTAAGCCCTGGCCCGTATGATTAACAATGCCCGTAAACGAATGGTTACCGTCCGGAAAAATCTTTAGGAATTTGTTTTCCATAGAATTTCGGAAACCAAGGGGAGAATACGGGCGACACCAGTGCCTCGCGAGGCCAGCGAGGCAATTGTGCATGTGTGCGTTGGCAGGAGTACCGAATCATGAAGTCACGCGAGAACCTCGTTCGACTGAAGCAGTTTCAGGTGAATGAGAAACGGCGGCAGCTTCTGCAGCTCGACATGATGATCGCCGAATTCGAGCGCATGGCCGGAGAGTTGGAATTCCAGATCTCCGCGGAAGAGAAGAAAGCCGGCATTACCGACATCAATCACTTCGCATACCCAACCTTCGCCAAAGCTGCGCGATTGCGGCGCGACAATTTGAGAAACTCCCAGGCGGATCTTGGCCAGCAGCGCAGTGCTGCCGAGGCGCTTCTCACCGAAGCCGAAGCCGAACTGGCCAAGGCCGAGATGTTGGAATCACGTGATTCGCGTGTACGCGAGCCGGAAACCGGTAGCCGCAGCGCGATGATAGGCTGATGGCGTATTCCAGCCGTCTTTAGCCGCCCAGAACCTTTAATTCCGCCCGTGGCGCTACGGTCAGCGGGCGGCCCGTCTACAGAGTGCCCTCTTGCGCCGCAAGGCGCGCGCTTCTGATATCGGGCACATGAACCTCGGACCACTGGCGAATTTGGTCGAGCAAGCCGGCAAGGTCGTGCCCCAACGCTGTCAGCTCGTATTCGACCCGCGGCGGAATGACCGGGAAAATCTCGCGTCGAACCAGCCCGTCCCGTTCCAGGGTACGCAAGGTCTGGGTAAGCATCTTCGGCGTGATACCCTCCATCTTCCGCGCCAGCTCGCCATGACGCATGCGGCCGCGCCGCAACGCGCCCACGGTCAGATAGACCCATTTACTCGATAACATCTCAAGCACCGCATGCGACGGACAGGTCCGCCGGAACGCATCGTAGCCATAGGGTTCGCAATCATCACTATACATAAGGTATCTATATATCAAAAAGGTACGTACTAGACAATGGATAGGCACTATCTTTTGTATAGTGACCATCAAACAGGAGATACCCATGCGTGCCATTGTTCAGACCAGCGTCGGCGGCCCCGAAGTACTGACCCTCGCAGATCGGCCCGACCCGATCCCGAACAAGGGCGAGGTTCTCGTGCGGGTGCATGCCGCGGGCATCAACCCGGTGGATACGGCTGTCCGCAGCGGTGCCTATCCACTGCTTGGGCAGCCGCCTTTTACCGTCGGCTGGGATATTTCCGGTGTCGTCGAAAAAGTCGGCCCGGACACAAACGACTTCGCGGTCGGCGATGAAGTTTTCGGCATGCCAAGGTTCCCGAAGGAGGCGGCCGCCTACGCGGAACTGGTAGCATCTCCAGCCCGAGACCTTGTCCGCAAGCCTTACAATATCGATCACCTCCATGCCGGCGCCCTGCCCCTCGCCGGGTTGACCGCGTGGCAGGCATTGGTCGGCGCCGGACGGATAGCATCCGGCCAGCGGGTACTTATCCAGGCTGCGGCCGGCGGCGTTGGACATCTGGCCGTCCAGATCGCCAAGGCACGTGGAGCCCATGTCGTAGCAACGACCAGTTCGTCCAAACTCGATTTTGTACGCAACCTCGGCGCGGACGAGGTGATCGACTATGCAGCGACCGACTTTTCCGCTGCCTTATCGGACATGGATATCGTGCTTGAACCGATCGGCGGTGAAAACGCGGAGCGCTCGCTCAAAACGCTGAAAGCTGGCGGGGTCCTGGTATCGTTGCTTGGCATTTCCGACGAAGCCAAGGCCGAGGCCAGGGCACGCAACATCCGTCACGAGCACATTTCGGTTGTGCCGGACCAGACTGGTTTGAGCGAACTGGCCAAGCTCATCGAAGCAGGCAAGCTCGACGTGCAGCTCGCCAGGACATTTCCATTGGAAGAAGCCGGAGCAGCTCATAGTTTCCTGGCCGGCAAACCTGCGGGCAAGATCGTTCTTACGATCTAGTCCCGCCCGTAGGCGACTGCATGCAACAAAAAGGCGCGGACACCGCGCCTTTCCACGCCTGATATGGCACAATCAGTGCCGGTATTGCTGAATCCGCGTGGTGCGTAGGCCGGCCAATCCATACTCGTCAATGGAAGCCTGCCAGGAAAGGAATTCTTCGGTGGTAAGCTTGTAGCGCTGACAGGCTTCGTCCAGGCTGAGCAAACCGCCCCGCACTGCAGCAACCACTTCCGCCTTGCGCCGGATAACCCAGCGGCGCGTGTTCGTCGGCGGCAGATCGGCAATCGTAAGAGGGCTGCCGTCAGGCCCAATAACATATTTGACTCGCGGTCTAACCAGATCGGTCATCGTACTCTCTACTGAAAACTCACAGAACCAATCCCTGCCACAGTACCGCCACAGCTTTAAAAATTGCCTAAGCGGTTGCTCATGGATAAGTAACGTTCATGAATCTCACGTTAGGCTTTTCATAAGCTTTTGAGATAATTGCCGCATTTCGCGATGCAGTAGGCCTGCCCGCACGCGCTGGCGTCTGCGTTGCCTATACCCTATATAGTCGGAGCCGCTCGTTTGCGGTTGGATTTCGGAACTGACACTATGAACAGCCTGGACCTTCCTGGACGCCCAGAAGACACACGTGTCGTCGTCGCCATGTCCGGCGGCGTCGACTCCTCGGTCGTGGCAGGCCTTCTGAAGCGCGAGGGCTACGATGTCGTGGGTGTCACCCTGCAGCTCTATGATCACGGCGCCGCCACACACCGGGCCGGATCCTGCTGTGCGGGTCAGGACATCGATGACGCCCGCCGTGTCTCGGAAACGCTCGGAATACCGCATTACGTGCTCGACTATGAAGAGCGTTTCCGTAAGGCCGTGATCAATCCTTTTGCCGAGAGCTACGTTGCGGGTGAGACGCCTATCCCCTGCGTTTCGTGCAACCAGACCGTCAAGTTTGCCGACCTGTTGGCGACCGCGCAGGATCTGGGCGCCGATGCCTTGGCCACCGGGCATTACATTCGCTCCAGGGCCAACGGCGCCCATCGCGCGCTATACCGTCCGGTCGATGCTGACCGAGACCAGAGCTATTTCCTGTTTGCGACGACCCAGGCACAGATCGACTATCTGCGCTTCCCTCTCGGTGGTCTTTCGAAGCCCGATGTGCGCGCCATGGCCGAAGAGATGGGGCTGGTGGTGGCTGCTAAGCAGGACAGCCAGGACATCTGTTTCGTGCCGCAGGGCAAATATTCCGACGTCATTGCGAAGCTGAAGCCTACAGCCGCCAATCCCGGTGACATCGTTCACATCGACGGGCGCGTGCTGGGCCGGCATGAGGGCATCTTGCGGTATACGATTGGCCAGAGACGCGGCATCGGCGTCGCTTCGGGTGAACCGCTCTACGTCGTTCATCTCGACGCCGACCGTTCGCGTGTGATCGTCGGGCCGCGCGAGGCGCTGGAAACGCACAAGATCTATCTGCGGTCGATGAACTGGCTGGGTGACGGCGATCTCGCCGATATTCCCGCCGCCGGCCTCGAGCTGTTCGCCAAGGTTCGCTCGACACGTCCACCGCGTCCGGCCGTGCTGCACCATCACGGCGGCAGCACATGGGTCGAACTTGTCGATGGCGAATCCGGTATCGCGCCGGGCCAGGCCTGCGTCCTCTATTCAGACGACGCCAATGAGGCTCGGGTCTTCGGCGGCGGCTTTATCGAACGTTCGGAGAGAGGTGCGGAAGCGGAGGCCATGCTGAGCCGCTTGACCGGCAAGCCCTCCTCGGCGATCGCCGCAGAATAAGCGCCGCTCTATCGCAGAATATCAGCCCGCGAGGCGACCGTGGGCCACCGTGCCTGCCGTAAGGATGCGCAGCACGCGGATTGCTTCCTCGCCATCCGTGCGTGGTTCCGCTCGCGTTTCGATGCACTGGATGAAGTGTTGCAGCTCCCGCGTCAGCGGCATGCCCTGTTCGATCCCGACATAGGTCGGCTCGTTGGTGGTGAATGCCCACTGGCCGCTATCCTGCCACACCGCGTGATGATAGACGGCGAGCTTTCTTTCCCAAGGCTCGACGTCGTCGAACACCGCCATGGCCTTTTCGCCGACCACGGTCAGCCGCCGTTCGCGGTAGGGGTTGAGGCGGGAAGCGAACAGGTGGCTTCTCAGATTGTTCGGAAAGCGCATATGCAGATGCGCGAAATCACTGAGATGGTCGAGCAGAGCAGCCCCTTCACCGCGAACCTCCAGCGGCTCCGTTCCGGTGAGCGCCAGGATCATCGACAGGTCATGCGGCGCCAGGTCCCATAGCGCGTCGTTCTCGGTGTGGAACTTGCCGAGGCCGAGACGGTGGGAGTGAATGTAGCGGATTTCACCGAGTTCACCTTCGTCGACCAGCGCTTTCAGCTTCTCGAAAGCCGGATGAAAGCGCAGCACATGGCCAACCATGAACACGCGACGGTTGTCTTTTGCGGCTTGAACCGAGCGTTCGGCATCCGGCACGGTCAGTGCGATCGGCTTTTCCACCAGGACATCCTTGCCGTTCTCGACGGCGCGGATCGCGAACTCGGCGTGGAATTGCGGCGGCAGCGCCATGACGATGGCATCGACATCTTCACGACCGAAGAGGTCGTCGGGTGCGATGGCAAGGCATTCCTGCTCGCTGGCAAATCCTTCAGCGCGCGCAAGATTGACGTCCGAAACCGCATGAAGTGCGCCTAGCCCCTTCAGCGTCCGGATATGGTTGCTGCCCCAGTACCCGCATCCGAGGACTGCTATACGCGGTTTCATCAAATCAGGAACTCAAACATTTCGCGCGAAAATCGTCGGTTGAGACATAGCGGTGCACCTCGCCGAACTCAACCCCGTGGCCTTTGCCAGATGGATTGGCCATACCCCGATACACCGCTTTTCGGTGAGGCGGCACAACGAAGGCTAAGTGATTTAGCTCCGCGAGAGCCTTCTTGCATGAGGAATCTCATACGTGGTTGCGCCACAACCTGCCTGCCCTCCTGGGATTCCGCCCGAAAACAACTTGTGTGCTTATTTCTCCAATCACGCCGCTTCTGCGTGCTTGACAGGGTTGCTACCACCACCTTATATCCGCGCGACCTTGGCAAGGCCCTTGGCTCTGCAGCGATTTTCGTGGCGTGCCAAACCCTTGCCAGCCAGTGTGGCGGAGTAGCTCAGTTGGTTAGAGCAGAGGAATCATAATCCTTGTGTCGGGGGTTCAAATCCCTCCTCCGCTACCACCTTTCACCCGACGCAGCGATGCGCATATTCGGATAGACTTTCGGGGCGTTCATCAGCAGCGCCGACCGCCCCTGAAGCTCAAGTTGGAACCCCGTCGGCCTGTGGTTTCACCGTGACACGCGCAATTTGGCCTGAGGGCATACAACCAAGTTGAGGTCGTGCGATAAGAGACAGCCCGGCAATCATGTGAAGCATGACAACGGGCGGGAACCTATTCGTTGTCCAGACGATTGGCGTTCCCAGTGCTCGGTTTGACTGTCGCATTTTCGCGACGCATAAAAATCGCCAAGCCGACGAGAGCTGCCGCAAAGATCTGCACAAGAGTGAGCACCACCAGTCCGATCTCCCCGGTAAACACCTGATCGTTTGGAAACAAAAGAACTCCTATTGCGGCGAACTTGCTGGCTGGACTTTTTGCTGATTGCTATCTGCGCCTACTGACAAGCCAGGAGCTCGATCTGCCTCGGCTTTTTGCGTGATGGGCCCTTCACCCTTCTGAATCGGGGGACCGTCGTCGCATCCAACAGCGGTCAGCATGGCGATCAGAATGAAAACTCTCATCGGTTTTCCTCCGCCAGAACGAACGGATCGTGCCAATGGAAGTTCCAAATTTGTTACGTTCGGCGGACACCTTCCCACTAATTGCAAGGCGTTCGGCGTCGGCAAAAGGACGCGGCGATCCCTGACATGCCTGTCAGTCACGCTGCTCCCGGGCAGCTCCGGCGCGCTTTCCGTCACCCGCGGTGTGGCCCGCGTTCCGAGAGCCCAGCTTCCTGATCAAAACCTCAGTTGCAATGTCGCGTCGAAGCCGTTTTGCCGGGCACCCTCGCCGAACTGGCCCTCATAAGAGAGACTCAAAGTGGCGGCCTTCGTCATAGCGAAGTCCATCCCGGCTTCGATCACAGCCGCATCCTTGGCGATCGGCGTTCCGGCGATCTCGAAAGCACCGGAGCCGACAAAGCGATGGGTGGACAGCGGTGTCGTGTCGCCCAAGGCGTGCCGCCATCCTACCATGCCACGAACGGTCGCCTGCATGGAGGAGACAGGCACGTCTGCCGACGCCCTTACGCCCAGGGTCGTGAAGGTGGTCTGGGTTGTGCCGCTTGCGCCCGATAGAGCCGCCGCGCCACCGTTCTCCGAAAAAGCATCTGTGTGGAGATTGACGTAGGCGAGATTGGCGAAGGGTTCGAAGGAGACGCTTGCCGTATCCACCCGATAGCTCAGTTCGCCGAACGCCTGGAAAGTTCCGGCGTCATAGGAGTTGTTCAGGCTGTCACTGAAACCGGGAATGGCGACAGAGCGCTCTGTATCGAGATCATGCCAGGTATAGGCGAGGCCTGTGCGGATGCCGAGCGCTCCATATTGCGTGCCGCCATACACACCCAAGTGATAATTCTCGAACGAACCGGACGAGGCCCGGTCATCGACATGCAAGGATGTATGGCTGTAACCGGCCAGGAGACCGATGCGCCATGTCTCGCCGAGCGCAACGTCACCGCCGGTGATGAAGCCGCCGGTGGAATGGTCGAGACGCGCAGCGTTGCCATCGCTGTCAAGAGTTTTCCAGGCACCGAAGGCGCGACCCCAGACCACAAGGGCCTCACCCGTCGCCGGGGTCAGGCTGGCCTCACCGCCGGCGTAGGAAAGGACCGGAACCGGTGCCGCGCCTACACCTTCAAAAGCCGCGCGGATACGATCGCTGGCAGCATCGCGGACAAAATGACTGTCCTCGACGAGCGCGCTGCGCGCCGAGGCGTGGATCTCGCCGGACAGCGTGTCGAAGGAAGCGCGGATCAGGCCGGTGTCGTCCGGGAGCTGGGCGATGGCGTCATAGACGCGGTTGCCGCCATCAAGGCCAATGCTTTCGATGCCGGCGGCCGTCGCCTTCTGGTTGGGAGTGAGTGCCGCGGACGCGAAGTTCCGATCGTTGCGGCTAAGTTCCAGATCAACCTTACCCGCACCGTAGTCGTAAATCAGCTGTGGTGTCAGGAACGCGAAATTGGAGGTGACCGTTTCGAACGTTCCGCTCAATGTCCCCGCCGACAGGATGGTGTAGGTCGAACGGAGATCGTAGTTTCCGTTTGCGCCGATATGGGTGACCGAACCTCCGTTCAGCAGCGCCTTGCCGCCCACCTTGATCAGATCGCTGTCGGTTCCCCCTGGATTGGCTTCCACGAGCAAGCGTGAACCAGCCTGAAAGGTGAGGTCGCCGTTGACGGTCAGGGTGCCGATGGAGTTTCCGGGCGCAAGCGTGCCGGCCGACGCAATGGTGGCTGTGCCCACGGTGCCGGTCCCGGCAAGCGTGCCACCACTTGCGACCATAAGCGTTCCGCCGAGGACAGCGCTGCGCTCCAGCGAGAGCACGCCGGCCGCAACGGTCGTGACGCCAGCGAAGCCGGAGCTGTTCTCCGACAACTGCAGGACGCCGGTTCCCGTTTTGGTGAAATGGCCCTCACCGGAAAGCACCCCGGTGTAGCGGCTATCGGTTCCCTGGTCGAAGGTGAACGTGCCCGCCGCGCCGATTGCGACGCTGCCCGCAAATCGCTCCGCCGCCGAAACCAGCCGGCCCGATTCCACGGTCCAATCGAGGCCGGAAGCGCCGGCAAGGGTCAGCTCGCCACCGCCGCGCTTGACCATCCGGCCATTCGCGCCGTCCAGCCCGCCAACGTTGCCGAGAAAGCTTGCATCGACCGACTGGTCAAACACCAGCGTTGCCGCATTGCCGATATCGCCGCGGATCGAGGCCGTGTTTCCGATCAACTCACCGGCCTCCACCAGCGTGTTGCCGCCATAGCTGTTTGTACCCGTCAGCGCGAGCGTACCGCTTCCGCGCTTGAGCAGATCGCCGGCACCGCCGACGACGCCGCCAAGCGCCAGCGTCGCACCACCATCCACATCGAAACCGCCCTGGCCCGACAGCAGGACGGCGCGGCTGCTGTCGAAGCTCGCGCTGGCTTTCAGGAAGCCGCCGTCAAGCGTAAGCCCACCCGCCGCGTCGCCCAGATTGGCATCGCTGGTGACCTCGAGCGAACCGCCCGAGACGGTCGTGCCGCCGCTGTAAGTGTTCGCGCCGGAGAGTATGAGCGTTCCGGTGCCCGACTTCACGAACGAACCGCCTTGCCCGCTGACGACGCCACCGATAGCGCCGCTCGCGTTGAGATTGCCGATCGTCAGCACCTTGGACCCGAGAACGACCGACCCGTCGCCGGAGAGCGCTCCGATGGAAATGCCCGTCGCCGTCAACCCGCTGATATCGACCACGCCGCCGGCGCCATTCGCCACCGTCGCATTCAAAGCTGTGCTCGTATCGAAGAAGCGCAGCGCGCCGCCATTATTGTTGGTGATCCGAGCGCCGCTGGCAGCCGAGGAATTGCGGAATTCGGTGGTCGCGCCTTGGTTGTTGACGATCGTTGCGGATCCAGCGCTGCTGGTCTGGGTAAACCAGGTCGTCGCGGCATTATTGGTGAGCTGGGCCGTTCCGGCGTTGCTGCTGCCGGAAAACGAGACGATCGTCCCGTTGGAGCTGTTGATCGTGGCATTACCCGCTGTGCTCTGTTGGCGGAAATAGACACCGACCGCGCCAGGCGCTGCGTGGCTGTTGATCGTCGCCGAAGCTGCGCTGCTGGTGCCGGTGAACTGGACGCCACCGATCCCGCCCGAGGCGATGTCGATGGTCGAACTGCCGGCATCGGTGTTGTCCCTGAAGACCAGCGAGCCGCCGTCCTGCAGCGTGAAGCCGCGAGCACCGGCACTTGTCCCCGATCCGCTGAATTCAACGCTCGATTGGCCGAGACTGCCATCCACGACGACGGCGCCGCCGCCGAGCGCACTGCTGTTGGTGACGGCCAACGTGCCTTGCACGACGTTCCAATCCGCGTTGGTCGTCGCGACGCCGGTCAGCGTCCAGGTGCTGGAGCCGGACTTCCGGAGATGTTCGAAACCCTGATATTGAGCGACGTCGTCGACCTGCGACATGTCGAAGGTGTCGTTGGCGGCACCGCCGAGCGCCAGCGTGTCGGAAAAGCCGTTGCCCACCACGTCGCCGACGATGGTCGAGCCGGAGTGGATTTCCAGGCTGTTGGTCCCACCTGTGAACATGATCGCGGCAGACTGTGCGCCCGTCCCGTCATTTGCCCGGCCGCCAACGATGCGGCCGGCATTGACCACGTCGGCGTTGTAGCCGCGGATGGCAGCGGCCCCTTGCGAGGCCCCGTTGCCATGACCGCCTTCGATCGACCCGGTAGCGTTGTTGAGCACCAAGGCGTTGGTGAGTTCGGCGCCGCTTCCGGCGATCACACCTCCGGTGCCGGCAATCGTGCCGGCGTTGCCGACACTGGCTCGATTGCTGAGCTTGACGCCGACACCACCAGAGGTGTTTTGGGCGGCCGCGCCGCCGGGCCCGCCAAGAATGGAGGCGCCGGCTCTATTGTCGATCACGACATCACCAATGGCCTCGATGCCGACACCGCCGACATCGCCGCTTCCGGGAGCGCCGCCGAGGCCTCCGATAATGGTCGCGCCGCTCAGATTGAAGATATTGATGAAGCCGCTGCCGGAATTGGCCTTGAGGCCCGTGCCGCCGTTGCCGCCGCCGCCATTGGTGCCTCCGACACCGCCTTCGATCAGGTTGCGATTGAAGATCACGGCATTGCCGGTGACGGACAGGCCAACGCCGCCGGTGCCATAGTCACTGAAACCAGGGGCAACGTTGCCGCCGGTGCCGCCGACGATCTTCCCGTAATTGTCGAGATTGCTGGCGCCTGCCCCGGACGAGGTTAGGACGACACCGGCGCCGCCGGCTCCCATATGACCATTCGAATTGCCACCGGCAATGACGCCGTTGATGGAGTTGCCAATCTTGAGGTTATCTCCAGCGACACCCTCGCCCCCGACGCCGGCATGTCCGGCCCGGCCGGGGCTTACGGCAGCGCCGCCTGCGCCGCCATTGCCGCCCCTAACGGTGCCATCGTTTACGAATTCCGCGCCCGGTACAACGAAATAGACGCCGACCCCGCCGCTGCCGCCGTCGCCACCCGTGTCGGGGTAGGGAAAGTTCCCATAATTGCCCGATGCACCGCCCCTCCCGCCGTTGCCGCCGGTGATGACGCCGTCATTGACGCTGATCCCTGTGCCGGTGGCGACTGCACCATAGCCGCCCGCACCACCGCCGCCGCCACCGCCAACAAGGCTTGGGTGGGCATCGCCGCCCTTGCCGCCATTGCCTCCGGACAGCGTGGTACCGTTCATCAGGCTGGGCGTGACGATGCCATTGTAGCCGCCGCCACCGCCGCCACCGCCATCGCCCGAGGTTGCATTTTCGCCGTCCTGTCCATCGCGAGAAAGCGCGGTGCCTCCGGCGCCGCCATGGGCCACAGCGGCATCGCCGCCGGCGCCGCCCCCGGC
>NZ_JAKREW010000032.1 GCF_022347545.1 Terribium retamae | reverse complement strand
GCCCTCCTGCTTTGCGGAACCGCGCTCGCCGGCGCGCTGTTGGCGCCCGCTGCGCTCGCCGCGGACGCGGTATGGAACGGGTTGGCCGGAAACAGCAACTACAGCTCGAGCGCCAACTGGGTCGGTGGAGTGCCGGCAGAAGGCACCGGATCGATCGCCACCTTCGGGCCGTTGGGCGGCGCCAACACGACGGTCACCCTGGATCAGGTCGGTAATTTTGACATCGGCACGCTCCGCGTTTGGGGCGCCCAGTCCTACGTCTTCGACAAAACCGGTGGCACCAATATCTTCGACATCGGGTCGGGCCTGGACATCGAGAACGGATCCAGCGCCACGTTCAACATCTCCCTCGGAAGCATGCAAATACGCGGTGGCTCCGCCCAGACGGCAGCGATCAATGTTCTGCCGGGTGCAGCCTTGTATTTCCAGAACAACAGTTCCGCCGGCGATGCATCGATCAACAGTTCGAGTGCGGTCGGCTTTTTCGGCATGGCTGATGCAGGCACGGCCACGATCCTGACGACCGGCCAGCTCGGTTTCTGGGACCTCACAACTGCCGGTTTCGCCAGCATCACTGCGAACGGTGGAACCGTCACCTTCGGTGCCAATTCTTCAGCGTTGTTTGCAGACATTGCTGCGAGCAATGCGACGATCGTCTCATTCCAGGGTGACTCGCGAGGCGCAAATGCACAGATCTCGCTTTTCGATACCGCGTCGCTCGATCTTTCCAGCCACAATGCGGGAACGATTACCCTCGTTACGCTCGACAGTCCGGATGCCACGACGACGGTCAATCTCGGCGCGAATACGCTGGCGGTCGGAGGACCTGCGCTCGACATGAGCTTCGCCGGGGCGATCTCTGGCACAGGCGGATCGTTGGCGAAAACCGGCGGCGGCCGCCTGATATTGTCGGGTGCCAACACCTACAATGGTACCACGGCGGTCAGTGGCGGTGTGCTCAACGTCCAGAACGGTGCAGCGTTCGGCACCAGCACCGTCGTCGTCAGCAACGGCGCTGGGCTGGAGATGCAAAGCGGCAGCCTGATTACCGTCACCAATGCGTTGACGCTCAATGGAACCGGTTCCTTGAACGGTGGCGCGCTGCGCAACGTCGCAGGGGACAACAGATATAACGGCGCGATCACTCTGGGTTCGAACACCCGGATCAATTCGGATGCCGATCAGCTGTTTTTGAGCACGATCACGGGCGTTGGGACCAATCTGACGGTTGGCGGCGCCGGCAACACCAGCGTTGGCAATGTCACGCTTGGCACGGGCGGCATCACCAAGGACGGAACGGGCGGTTTCGCCCTTGCCGGGGTGAGCACCTATACTGGAGCGACGACAGTCAACAACGGCGTTTTGCAGCTCAACAACGGGTCCGCCATCCCCGATGCCGGCGCGGTGATCCTCAGTGCGCCGGGGCGGCTGAACCTCCAGAATTCGGAGACGATCGGTTCCCTGGCCGGCAGCGGCAATATTTCCTTGAATGCCGCGACGCTGACGACGGGCGGCAACAATACGACAACGACCTATTCCGGCATCGTCTCTGGCGCAGGCGCCCTCGTCAAAGCCGGAACAGGCACGTTGACCCTGACCGGTGCCAACAGCTATGCCGGCGGCACCACGGTCGCGGGAGGCATATTGGAGCTTTCCGGTCCTGTCGCAACGCTCGGCGCGGCCTCGGCTCGGACCACGGTCAGCGGCGCCACGCTCGATCTCGGCGGCACCAATCAGACCCAGAATGGCGGCGTGCTCCTCGACGCCGGCTCCATCCAGGGTGGCGGACTATCCTCCACGGGCGTCTTCGAGCTTCGCGCCGGCTCGGTGTCGGCCAATCTCAGCGGCACCGGCCAAATCGAAAAGAACGGCGCCGGCACGCTGACCCTCTCCGGCAGCAACAGCTATAGCGGCGGCACGCGCATTGCGGGCGGCACGCTGGTCGCCCAGGGCGGCAGCGCGGTCGGCGACAATTCTTCGGTGCTCGTCCTCACCGGCAGCACCTTTCGCGTGCTGAACGACGAAAGGGTCGCGACGCTGTCCGGCTCCATCGGCGACGCCACCGCAACCGTGGAACTGAACGGGGCAGACTTGACACTGGGCAGCACCACAAGTGCGGCGGCCCTCTATTGGGGCTCCATCACCGGCAGCGGCGGCATCGTGAAGGATGGCAATTTCAGGCAGGTCCTTGCCGGCAACAACAGTTACGACGGTGCCACCCAGATCCTGGGCGGCACGCTGTTCGCCGTCGGCGCAGGCAGGGACTCGATCAGCGACGGCTCGGCCGTAACGGTCGCCGCCGGCGCAAAGCTGTCGCTTGTCGATCCTTCACTTGCTCCTATTTTTACCGGCCTGGAGAGCGACGACGAGACGATCGGCTCGCTGGCCGGCGCGGGCACCGTCGATCTCGGCGCACAGACCCTGACAGTCGGCGGAAACAATGCCAGCACCACTTTTTCCGGCGTGATCACCGGCAGCGGCGGCCTGACCAAGACCGGCAGCGGCACGCTGATCCTCTCCGGTTCGAGTGTCGGCAGTCCGTTCACCGGCACGGCGACGGTCAACCAGGGCATCCTGCGCGTCGACGGGGTATTCGGCGACACGGTCAACGACACCGCGCAGGTGAATGTCGCCGGGGGCGGCACGCTGCAAGGCAACGGCATGATCCATGGCGACGTGGCGATTCAGGCCAACGGCACGCTTTCCGCCGGCGCCAGCCCCGGCACACTGACGATCGCCGGGGACCTGACGCTCGATGCCGGCTCGACCTCGAAGTTCGAATTCGGCACGCCCAATGTTGTCGGTGGCGCCACCAACGACCTTGTTCAAGTCGGCGGCAACCTGGCGCTCGCCGGCAATCTGGAAGCCGAGGTGGCTTCGGCCGGCTACTACCGGCTCTTCGAATATGGCACGCTGACGCCGGGCAGCGCCTTCGACAGCGAGACGGTGACCTCGACCAATGCAGGCTTCACCCTGGCGGGCCATTCGATAGGTTTCGACATTCCGGGCGAAGTCTACATGATCGCTCTCGGCGCCGGTCAGAACATCCAGTTCTGGGACGGCAGCAGTGCTACGCCCAATGTCGTCGAAGGTGGCACCGGCACCTGGGATACCGCAAGCTTCAATTGGACGGATGTGAATGGCGCGGTGAACACGCCATGGATGCAGTCGGTGGGCGTATTCGCCGGCTTTGGCGGTACGGTCACCGTTGCCGGCACGCAGAATTTCGACACGCTGCAGTTCACCACCGGCGGCTATCGCCTTACCGGCGGCAGCCTGGCCTTCAAGCCGGCTTCGGGTACGACAGGCACTATCGCGGTCGACGGCGGCGTCACGGCTTTTGTCGACAGCGTCCTGGTCAATGGAACGACCGCCACCGACTTCGCCAAGACCGGCAGCGGTACACTGATCCTCACGGCAGCCAACACCTATACCGGAACGACCTCGATCCTGGGCGGCATCCTGCAATTGGGCGATGGCGGCAACACCGGTTCGATCGGCGCCGGCAACGTGATCAATAACGGCGTGCTGGCCTTCGACCGCAGCGACAGCGTCACCTTCGCCAATGACATTTCCGGCACCGGCGGGCTGACGCAGACCGGAACAGGCACCGTCACTTTGACGGGCAACAACAGCTTCAGCGGCGATACCGTGGTCGAGAGCGGCACGCTGGTCGCCGCAACCGGCAGCGCGCTGTCGGCCGACAGCCACGCCTTCGTGGACCAGGGCGCGAGGCTCGAAATCGCCGATGGCGTCCATGCCGACGTCAAGGGCTTGTCCGACGGGCCATCCGGTCAGGGCGGCGTCGTCAATATCGGCACCGCCGACAACGATACGGTTCTGTTCATCGGCTTCAACGGTCCCGCCAGCAGCGACTTCAGCGGCCAGATCACGGGCGCCGGCTCGCTGGAAATCGACCAGGGCGACCTGACGCTGCGCGGCGCCAGCGACATAGGCGGCGACCTCTATGTCAGCCCCGATGCGACACTCACTCTGTTCGGCCCGAACGCGTCCTTCAACGCGGCAGGCGGTACGAACATGGTCAGCGCGCTGCCGGGTGTCGAAGCCGGCGGCTCGCTCAACATGCTGGCCGGCGCGAAGCTCACCACCGACAATCTGTTGGTCGGCGGTGTCATGCTCCTCGACGGCGCCGACACCAAGGCCACCGCCTCCGGCTTGACCTTTGTCGGGTCGATGGCAAACGCTGCGGCCTTGACGATCCAGAATGGCGCCGTGATGGATAGCCTTGGCGGCGCGCTCATCGAGAACCCGTTCGAAGCGGCGAATGCCGTCGTCACCGGAACGGGCTCGACTTGGAATGTCTCGACCTTCCTCGGTATCGGCAACATGTTCGGCGGCGGCACCGGCAATCTGACGGTGACGAAGGGCGGCGTCGTCAATCTGACGGGCGACGCTACGGCCACGACGGTCATCGCCGCGGACCCGACGTCCACCGGCCTCGGTCCGTCGACGGTGATGGTGACGGGGGCGGGGTCAAAGTTGACGACGGTGAACCTGCTGGTCGGCCTGCCGCCCTGCGCCTGCGGCGACTCCTTGCCCGGCCAGCTGTTCATCGCCAATGGCGGCTCGGTGATTGCGTCCCAGCCGGTCGTGATCGAACAGGGCTCGCTGCTTTCCCTCGGCAGCGGCGGCCTGTCCGGATCTCTGGTTGCGCCCTCCATCACCAACAACGGACGCATCCAGGCCAATTTCACCGACAGCGTCACGCTCGATCTGCCGATCAGCGGCACCGGCAGGCTCTCGAAATACAACACCGGCACGCTCGTGCTGAACGGCGCCAACACCTACACCGGTACGACCATCGTCTATGGCGGCAGGCTGGTGGTTGGCGACAGCACGCATCCGGGCGCCAGCCTGGCAAGCACCGTGACGTTGAAGTCGGGGACATCGCTCGGCGGTATCGGCACGCTGGGCGGCCTTGTGACGGAAAGCGGCGCGACGGTTGGGCCGGGCAATTCGATCGGCACGTTGAATGTAACGGGCGATGTGTCGCTTGCCGCAGGCTCGACCTATGAGGTCGAGATCGCCGGCAATGGCACCAGCGACCGCATCGCCGCCACCGGCAAGGCGACGCTCAGCGGTGGCGAGGTGGCCGTGACGGCACTGGATGCCCAGACCAGCTACCAGGCCGGTCAGACCTACACGATCCTGACGGCGGCCGGTGGCGTCACCGGCGGCTTCGACCCGGCGGTGCTGTCACGCTCGGCCTTCCTCGATGCGTCGCTTTTGCAAAGCGCCAATGCCGTCGATCTCAAGATCGCGATCAAGGGCTCGAAACCGGAAGAACCCGGGGAGAAGCCGGTGTTCGTGACGGTCGCCGATACTTACAATCGCAAGCAGACGGCAGGCGCGCTCGATACGCTGCAGCAGAGCGGCCAGTCGCTGGCGCTCTACAACAAGCTGCTGCCGCTGTCGGCCGACGAGGCGCGCGCCGCCTTCGACGGCCTGTCGGGCGAGATGAACGCTTCGACGGTGACAGCGCTGCTCGAAGACAGCCGCTTCATACGCGAGGCCATGAACGACCGGCTTCGTTCCGCTTTCGAAACGGTCGGTGCCGTGCCCTTGATGGCTTATGGCGACGATGCCAGGGACCTGACCACGGCCGCCGTGCCGTCCGAACGTTATGGCGCCTGGGGCTCGGTGTTCGGCTCCTGGGGCCGCTTCGACAGCGACGGCAATGCCGCGAAGCTGTCGCGCTCGGTCGGCGGCTTTGTCACCGGCATCGATGGAATGATTGTCGATGACGTCCGCCTCGGCTTCCTCGCCGGCTACAGCCATTCTTCGCTGAAGGTCGATGACAGGCGCTCATCGGCCTCCACCGACAACTATCATCTCGGCATCTATGGCGGCACTCAGTGGGGTGCGCTCGCCTTCCGCTCCGGCCTTGCCTACACATGGAGCGAGATCGACAGCGGCCGCCAGGTTGCTTTCCCCGGCTTCGCCGACAGCCTGACCGGCGATTACCGTGCCGGCACCACGCAGGTGTTCGGCGAACTCGGCTATGGCATCAAGGCGGGCAGCATCGCTCTCGAACCCTTCGCCAATCTCGCTTATGTCAATGTCCACACCAACGGCTTCACCGAGCAGGGCGGGGCGTCGGCACTCACTGTCGAAAGCGGCTCCAACGATGTGACCTTCACCACGCTGGGCATGCGTGCCTCGACCGACTTCGACCTCGGCACGATCAAGGCGACCGCGCGCGGCATGATCGGCTGGCGGCACGGCTTCGGCGACATCACCCCGACGGTCAGCCAGGCCTTCACCGGCTCCAGCATCTTCCAGATCGCCGGTGCCCCGATCGCCAAGGATGCCGCCACGCTGGAAGCCGGCCTCGACTTCGCCATCGCGCCCAGGGCAACGCTCGGCGTTTCCTACCAGGGCCAGCTCGGCTCCGGCGCCAGCGACCATGGCGTCAGGGCGGACTTCAGTGTGAAGTTCTGAGGGAATAGCCTAGCGGCCAGGGCTCGCGCTGGCGCCGCTGTCCTCGTAAGGCTGTCCTCCGGCTAGGCTTCGAGATCGATGAGAGCGATGCCGAGGTCCTCGCGCTTGGTTCGGCGCATATAGCCGGGAGATTCCACGACCATCACCTCCAGCGTCGGACGCACGGTTCCTTCCATGAGGTGACCGCCGCGGGTCTGTCCGTCGCTCAGTCCCAGCACGGCGTGTATGTGCAGGCCAGGCTTGCCGCCGTCGGCCACGGCGATATCGCCGATCGCGCTCAGCACCTCGCTTTGTTCCGCGACCGCAATCCTGCGATAGGACTTCGAGCCGAAATCGAACCAACCGACGACGGCCTTCTCAAAGGCGCCGATCGCCGTCACCGAGGCGGCCGTGATTCCCTTTTCGCTGGCGAAATCGGACAGCGCCGTGATGGCCTCTTCGCCGGGATCAAGCACGACAACGAAGGTTCGCTGCCCTGACGTCTCGCTAAGCAGTTTCGATTTCATGTCACCTCGCAGACTTTGCCGTCTTCGAGGCTAACTCCAAACCCGGCGGCAAGTTCCGACCGGCAGGCGGGCCGGACGACTTCCATATCCCGGTTTGGGTGCTTACCTCTCCGAGATCAAATCGCCCTGGAAGGGAGCACTGATTTCGCACACGACGCCCGTCGGTGGGTAATTTATCCGAACCTCACCGTTCATCTGCGTGGACAACAATTCGATCAATCGGGATCCGAAGCCCATTCGGCGTGGCGTCGCCACGACCGGACCGCCTCGTTCTGTCCAGGACATGGTGAGACGCGGGCTTTCGCCTCCGATGACGTCCCAACGGATATCCACTCGCCCGGAGGGAACGGACAAGGCACCATATTTGGCCGCGTTCGTCGCGAGCTCATGCAAAGCCAGTGAGAACGGCAGCACCACTTCGGAGGGCAACCGCAGTTGCGGACCGCTGATTTCGAAATTGGCCACGTCGTAGGGAGACAGGACCTCGGCAACGAGAGCGGACAGCTCTGCTCCGCTCCACCGTTCCGCGGTCAGCAGGTCGTGCGCCTTGGCCAGTGCGAGGAGACGGGCATCGAACGCAGCTCTCGCCAGCGCATGCACTTCGCCCCGGAAAGTCTTTGTGGCGATTGCCCGAACGGTTGCCAGCACGTTTTTCACCCGGTGCTTCAATTCGTTCATGAGCAGGCGTTGAAGCCGTTCCGCTTCCTTCCTGCCCCGGATGTCCCTTGCGATTTTCGATGCCCCGACAATGTGCCCGGCGGCGTCTCGAATGGGCGAGACCGTAAGAGACACGTCGATGTTCGCGCCGCTTTTGTGAACGCGCAGGGTTTCGTAGGGGTCCACCCGTTCCCCGCGGCGGATACGGGAAAGTATGGCGTGTTCTTCTTCCGACCGGTCCTTGGGCAAAAGGACCGTCACCGATTGGCCGACGATGTCCTCGGCTGAAAAGCCATAGAGCCGCTCCGCGCCTTCATTCCAGCTCGTTATCCTGGCATCGAGGTCGATGCTCAAGATCGCGTCATCGGACGATTCGATGATCGCGGCCAGCCGCTGAAGCGTTTCCTGGGCACGCACACGCTCGGTTGTTTCGCTCACGATGCATAAAACGCCCCGTACCAACCCGGCCTCGTCGCGAACGGGCGAATAGGAAATGTCGAAGAACACGTTCTCGGGATGGCCATGCCTCTCGATGTAAAAGGGCCGGTCTTTCGCCGACACGGTTTCGCCGTGCTGAAGGACGCGCTGCAGCAGCGGCTCCAGGTCGTCCCAGAGTTCCGACCAGTTTTCGCGGGCAGGCCTGCCAAGCGCTCGAGGATGCTTGGCTCCGATCGTCGGCGCGTAGGCATCGTTGTAGAGGGCTATGAACTCCGGTCCCCAGAACATCACGATCTGGGCGGTGGAGGGCAGCATGAGATCGACCGCGAGCCGGAGGCAGGACGGCCATTCAGCCTGGGAACCCAGGCTGGTGCCTGCCCAGTCATAGCTGCGGATGAGTTCCGCCATGTCCGGCGTCGCAGGCAAGGTGTCGATATCCAACGCCGTCTCCAAATCATTTGCCGAGATGCATTAGCACATTCGTGGGAGCGCATCACGGCGTGCAATGGCCTTTTCACAGGGACGAGGCTGTCGTGCTCGGCGCACCCTTGCTGCGGGGGCGAAGAAGCGCCGGATCACGTGCGGCCCCACTGCCTAGATCGCTCCAGAGGCCGGCAGCGCATCAAGCTGGCTGGTCGCAGGCTGCAGCCGCGATCGCTCCTGACAGGAATGGACAATCCATCGTGTTATGGTGCACCCGTTCCAACACTGGCCAGAGGAGAAGTCACCACGTCCAGGATCAATCGCCGCGCCTTGCTTCTGCAATCCGGTAGCGTCGTCGTCGCAACCACCGTCGAAGCCATGGCACTTGACGCTCCGCGCCGGGGCACCGAATTGGCGGCTCTGATAGAGGCCCATAGGTCGGCATATGCCGCACTTGGCAGAACTGTCGAGGAAACCGGCAGTCATGGCAGCGCCTTCGAAAAAGCCTGCCGAACCGAAGAAGAGACGCTTCTGGCGATCTGCGCCCATCCTTCGGTCACGGAAGACGATCGCATGGCCAAGGCGAGCTATCTGTTGCAGATCGAAGCGCGAGGCGAACTCGACCTGCCGCAGCACATGCAGGCGCTTCTGCGTTCAGCGATGTGGAAGGCATAGCGGTCGGATTTGACGACGCTGGGCCGGCATTGCCTGCGTTCCGGGATGATACCTGACATTCTCCGGTCGCTTCGCTCCCTTGCGAGGTCGAGGCTGACGGGCTTCATGGGTTGTCACGGCTACCTGCCGGCGCCTCATTTCCACATCGAACGCATCTTGCCCTTGAGGTCGACGCTGGCGCGCGGCCGCGCCGACTGGTCGTCGCGAAGCGCCTTGCTGGCCCAGGAGGTCAGGTGGAAATGCTGCAGGATGTGCGAGGGGATGAAGCGCGTCCTGGAGGCATAGACATGCCTGTCGCCGCGCGCGGCCTGGCCGGATGTGTAGAAGCGCTGCGGCGTGACCAGGTGAAGGGAATCCTTCGCCCGCGTCATCGCGACATAGAGCAGCCGGCGCTCCTCCTCCAGTTCCTTGCGTTCGCCGGCGCTCAGGTCGATCGGGATGCAGCCGTCCACGACGTTGAGGACGAACACCTTGGTCCATTCCTGGCCCTTGGCCGAGTGGATCGTCGAAAGGATCAGATAATCCTCGTCGAGATGCGGCGGCCCGGCTTCGTCGCTGGTGGCGCTGGGCGGGTCCAGCGTCAGCTCGGTCAGGAAGCGGTCGCGCGACGGATAGCCCGAGGCGATCTGCTCCAGCTGCAGCAGGTCCGCCCGGCGCACCGTCGCGTCCTCGTGGTTGCGCTCGAGATGGGGTTCGTACCACAGCCGTGCCCGCTCCATCTCCGCCGGCCAGCCGGGGCTGCGGCGCAGATCGCAGAACAGCTCGACGAATTGCGGCCAGTCCCTGGCGGCACGGGCCGGCGGTGCGAAACGGGCGAGGCCCATCTCGAGGTCGAGCGAGGTTTCCATACTGTCGATCGCCTGGGATGCCGCGGCAGGCCCGATCCCCGGCAACAGCTGCATGACACGGAAGCCGGAGATGCGGTCGCGCGGATTCTGCACGAACCGCAGCACGGCCAGCACGTCCTTGACGTGGGCGGCGTCGAGGAATTTCAGCCCGCCGAACTTGACGAAGGGGATGTTGCGCCGGGTCAGCTCGACCTCGAGCGGACCCGAATGGTGGGACGCCCGAAACAGCACCGACTGCTGTTTCAGCGGCGTGCCCGTCTCGCGCTCCTTCAGCACCTCGTCGCAGATATAGCTTGCCTGTTCGGCCTCGTCGCGAACGGTCACGATCGCTGGCTTTTCGAGCGAGCAGCGTTCGGTCCAAAGGTTCTTGGTGAAGCGTTCGCTGGCCTCGCCGATGACGGCATTGGCGGCATTCAGGATCGCATCGGTCGAGCGATAGTTGCGATCGAGCGTCACGATTTCGGCCGGCGAGGGGAAAAGGGCCGGGAAGTCGAGGATATTGCGCACTTCCGCGGCGCGGAACGAATAGATGGATTGGGCATCGTCGCCCACCACAGTCAGGCCCTCGCCGCCCGGTTTGATCGCCGTCAGGATCGATGCCTGGAGCCGGTTGGTATCCTGGTATTCGTCGACGAGGATGTGATCGAAGCGCGAGGCCAGATGCGCGGCGATCTCGGCCTCGCCAGCCATCTGCGCCCAGTAGAGCAGCAGGTCGTCATAGTCGAGGATGTTCTGCCGCTGCTTGGCTTCGACATAGGCGCCGAACAGGCGCTTCAGCTCCTCGGCCCAGCCGACACACCACGGGAAATTGTCGCCGACGACCTTTTCGAGCGCGTCCTGCGAATTGACGGCACGCGAGTAGATCGAAAGACATGTCCCCTTCGTCGGAAAGCGGTTCTCGGTCTCCGAAAAACCGAGTTCGTGCCTGACCAGGTTCATCAGGTCGGCGGAATCCTCGCGATCATGGATGGTGAAGCTCGGCTCCAGCCCGATCTCCAGCGCATAGTCCCGCAGCAGTCTTGCCCCGATGGAGTGGAAGGTGCCGGCCCAGGTCAGGCCTTCCATCAGGCTTGCGGCCTTGTCCTTCATCACTTCGGCGGCGATCCGCTCGACGCGCTTCGTCATCTCGGTGGCGGCGCGGCGCGAGAATGTCATCAAAAGGATGCGCCTAGGATCGGCGCCGCGGACGATGAGATGGGCGACGCGATGGGCAAGCGTGTTCGTCTTGCCGGATCCCGCGCCCGCGATGATGAGAAGCGGGCCGCAAACCGCACCGTCGCCGTGCAGGACCGCCGCCCTTTGCCCGTCGTTCAGTTTCGACAGATAGGCAGGCTGCTCGAGCGAATCACGGACGGCGATGTTCATCGGGGCATGAAGCATCGTTTCTGTTTCGTTCGCAATCGGCTTCATCTCCTGAGCTTTGATCCCCGTCGGCTCTGGCATGCCGTTCGCCCCGCGCCTGGATCAGAAGTGCCCCGGGGCGGTGGCTTGCGGCCTGTATGACAGGCATGGCAACAAACCAGGGCGCGGTTCCGCGCTGCCGGTCACGGCATGTCTCAAACAGGAGAACGACAATGCACTTCGACAACCTGCGCCCACGCTCCGGTCCTCTGCCCACCGACCTGCTCGCAATCTCGGACAAGATTTCTGACTGGCGCATAGAAGTGGTGGGATATGACTGATACGGCGAACTGGCTCGAACAACAGGCGATCTCGGAAGTCGAGTGCCTGGTACCTGACATGAATGGTGTGTTGCGCGGCAAGATCGTGCCTGCACCGAAACTTCTGGCGGCACCCGACGACGCCGCGATCATGCTGCCGAACAGCGCCTTCATGGTGGCGGTGACCGGCCAATACACAGGCGCCATAGACGACGAAAGCGCCTACCAGGATGCCGACATGCGGCTCCAGCCCGACCTTGCCAGCCTCTGCCTGGCGGTGGGAACCCGGCCCGGCCAGGCCCCGGCAAGAGCTTATGTCTTCTGCGATGCCTTTGCCCAGGACGGTACGCCGTGGCCATCGTCGCCGCGGCAGGTGCTGAAATCGGTGATCGCACTCTATACCGCGCGCGGCTGGCGGCCGGTGATGGCGCCGGAACTGGAATTCTTCCTCACCGCGCCGAACCCGGACCCGACCCTGCCGCCCGGCGCGCCCATCGGTGTTTCGGGCCGCGCCGAGACTTCGGCCGCGCCCTACGACCTGGAAGCGCTCGGCGAGTTCCAGCTGGTCATCGACGAGATCTACCGGCAGGCGAAAATCATGTCGCTGCCGCTCGACACGATGATCCACGAAACCGGCGCCGGCCAGCTCGAGATCAACTTCAAGCATGGCGACCCGCTGCGGCTCGCCGACCAGGTGCTGCTGTTCAAGCGGCTGGTGCGGCAGGCGGCGCGCGAGCACGGGCTGGCTGCCACCTTCATGGCCAAGCCGATCGCCGAACAGGCGAGCAGCTCGATGCACCTGCACATGTCGGTGGTCGATGCCGAGACTGGCCTCAATTTGTTCGCCGACGAAGACGACGGCGACACCACGCTGTTCTCGCAGTTCATCGGCGGGCTGCAGACCTATGTGCCGCAGGCCATGCCGCTGTTTGCGCCCAATGTGAATTCGTTCCGCCGGCTGAAGCCTGGGTTCAGCGCGCCGAACAATGTCGAATGGGCGCGTGACAACCGCACCTGCGGCCTGCGCGTGCCGGGTTCGAAACGCATCGGCCGGCGTGTCGAGAACCGGCTGCCCGGCGCCGACGCCAATCCCTATCTCGCCATGGCCGGGTCGCTGCTGTGCGGTTATCTCGGCATCGAGGAGGGGCTGGCACGGCGGGCGGAAGCGCCGGCCAATGCCTACACGATCAAGCCCGATCTGCCGCGCACGCTGGAGGATGCGCTGGCGCGCCTCGACGGTTGCGAACCGGTGCGCCGGCTGCTCGGCCATCGCTTCACCAACGCCTTCCTGCGGCTGAAGCAGGTCGAGCTGGACAACTTCCAGGGCGTCATCACCGCCTGGGAGCGTGATCACCTCTTCGGGAGGGTGTGATCATGGGCTTCAACTCCGGACTCGATATGGAACGGTCCTATTATGCGGCGACGGCCAGTCCGGCGCCGCATCACGCACCGCTCATCGGCGAGGTCGATGCCGACCTCGTCGTGGTCGGCGGCGGCTGCACCGGTCTCTCTGCCGCGTTGCACGCAGCTGAACGCGGCCTGAAGGTGGTGCTGCTGGAAGGCGGCCGCATCGGCTGGGGCGCCTCCGGGCGCAATGGCGGGCAGATGATCGTCGGCCTGCGCAAGGGACCGCTGGAGCTCGTCGCGCTCTACGGCCGTGAACGCGCCAAGGCACTGTTCGATCTCGCCTTCTCCGCCTGGGGGCTGGTGCTGGAGATGATCGAGCGCCACGCCATCGACTGCGACCTCAGAAAGACCGGCCATCTGGTCTGCGCCGTCAGCGATGGCGACGCAGCCTGGTTCGAGCGCGAGGTCGAATGCCTGGCCACGGTGATGGACTATCCGCATGCGCGCATGCTGTCCGCCACTGACGCTTTGGACGCGGTCGCCTCGCCCTATAAAGGCGCGTTCTTCGACGCGCTGGGCGGTCACATGCATCCGCTCAACTATACGCTGGGGCTGGCGCGCGCGGCCGTGGAAGCAGGGGTGACGATCCATGAGGGTACGCCGGCGCTGCGGCTCGACCGACGTGGCGGCATCCGGGTGGAGACACCACAAGGCGCAGTGCGGGCCCGCCATGCCGTGCTTGCCGGCGACGCTCTGCTCGCCGGCATCGACAAGCGCGTGGAGAGCCGCATCATGCCGATCGGCAACTATATCGTCGCAACCGAGCCGCTGGCCGATGCCGCCGAGATCATCCCCAGCAACGCTGCCGTCTCGGACTCGCGCTTCGTCGTCAACTACTACAGGCTCTCGGCCGACGGGCGCCTGCTGTTCGGCGGCGGCGAGCGCTACACGCCGCGTCCACCCGCCGACATCCAGGCCTTCGTGCGCCCCCACATGGAGCAGACCTTCCCGCAGCTCAAGGGCCGCCGGATCGACTATGCCTGGGGCGGGCTGGTGTCGGTGACCACGTCGCGCTTTCCGCATGTCGGCCGCGACGGCGAGGTCTATTTCGCGCATGGCTATTCCGGCATGGGCGTCATCCTGTCGACGCTCGCCGGAAAGCTGCTGGTCGAGGCAATGTCCGGCGAGACCAGCCGCTTCGCGCTGTTCGAGGGGCTGAACCCGATGCCGTTCCCGGGCGGGTCCGCGCTGCGCGGACCGCTCTATGTGCTCGGCATGCTCTGGTACGCCATGCGCGACCGGCTGAAGCATTGATGACGGTGCGCCTGGGCATTTTTCGCCGAGGCGCACCCCCTCCGCCTATCGGACGGGAGACGGTCCAAATTCTTCCTTTCCCCAAGGGTATGGATTCTCATGCTCGCAGGAACGGTATTCCTGGACGTTTTTTCTATCATGCTGCGATCATACCCGGCGGATTGACTTCCTCGTCGGATACAGCTGCGCTACCCTGTCTGCTCCAACGAGGACTTGCTCAATGTCGCGGGTGCAGCTGAAAGCAGCGGACGGCACCGTCGTCGAACTGGATCCGGCCAAGGTCATCGAAATCCGTCAGCTCGACGGCAGGGCGCAGGTCGAGCACGTCGCGGGTTCCATCCGCACGCGCATCACCCTGGCGGAGAAGCCATGGCGTGTCGCCATGCTTCTCAACGCCGCGATGGGCGCAACATCCTCCACCTTCAGCAACTAGGGCAGATGCGCCGCCACGTATAGCGGTTGCGTCCGTGCGGAACAAAGAGCCGGAAGGCTTGCCTTTTTTGCCCGAACGCTCCGGTCACGGAAGGTGATCGCGAAGCGCGTCGGCGATCATGGCATCGATGCTCTGCGCCTTCACGCCGAGCATCGCCTCGGTATCCGCGGAATCGACGAGCAGCGGGCTTTCGAAAAGGTAGCTCATCTCAACCAGTTCATGCATGCCGAGCGCTTCCATTTCGGCATGCGAGTAGGTGCCGATCTCGGGAACGGGCTTGCCGAGCATCGCCGCCGCCTTCCGCATGAGTTCCCGTGGCGAAATATGCTGCGCGGGCACATGGAATGCACGGCCCCATTCACCAGGCCACGCGGCGGCGGCCACCAGGGTTCTCGCAACGTCCCTGGGAAAGGTCCAGGCGTGGCTGGCGTCGAGATCGCGCAGGAACGAAATCGGCCTGGACTCCAGCAGTGCCGGCAGCGCGAGAATCGAAAAATAGGTGACGGCGCCGTGCCCCAGATAATCGCTGGCACGCACCTCAAGAGCCGGCACCGCGGCACGCAGGGCCCGCTGCCACATGATGGTTCGCACCGCGCCCTTGCGCGAGGTCGGATCCAGGGGCTGGTCGGCGCGAAGCGGACCGCTGGCATTCGCGCCATAGCCGTAGACATTGCCGAGGACAACGAGTTTGGCGCCGACGATTTCGGCTGCGCGTGTCACGCCATCCATGATCGGGAAGAAATCGGTCGGCCACCGATCATAAGGCGCCATCGCGCACATGAAGATCGCATCCGCGCCCTGGCTGATCCTGGCCAGCGCCGCCGCGTCGGTCGCATCGGCCTGGACCGTGCGCACATGTTCCAGATCGAGCCGGCTCACGCTGCGGCTCGTCAGCACCACCTCATGCCCATCCAGCGCCGCCAGCCGCGCCGTCTCCCTGCCCACCGGTCCTGCGCCGACAACCACATAGCCGCTCATGTCTGTTCTTTCGATCGTTGCGATGCCTGCGCAGGTAATGGGCATTGCATTGAAAATCGCGCGGCAATCGCCAAATCTTCAGCACGTTCCGCCAAAGGTGAGACAGTTGATGCATCCCTCGTCTGCCCCGGCCGCGGCCGTCACGATCTCCGCCTTGCAGGTCGAGGCCGGCGGTTTTCACTTACGCCGGGCGGATCGGCACCGCGTCCTCATCCATGCAAGTGCCGCGACGCGTTCTTATTGCGGACAGGTCGGACGCTATTTCGTGCGGCGTGCCGGCGATATCGACCTGGTGCCGGCGGGCGAAGAGGGTGGGTTCGAGGCGGAGACCGGGTTCGACACGGTGGAGCTCAGCCTCTCTTCCGCGCTGCTCGACAGGGTTTCGGCAGAGCTTGAGCCTGGACGCTTCAGGCGTCTTGAAACGCGTCATCTTCTGCGCGACGCTCGCATCGAGCATCTGGCGCGCGCGCTGGAGAGCGATTTCCGGGCGGGTTCACCAGGCGGCTCGCTGTTTGCGGACTCGATCGGTGTTGCGATGGCGGTTCGCCTGCTGGGACTTGAGACGTCGGAACCCGATCGGCCCGGCCGGTTGTCTGAAGCCCAGTTGCAGCGTGTCTTCGACTTCATCGAAGCCGGGATCGAAACGCCGCTTTCCCTGGAGACCCTGAGCAGGGTGGCAGGGGTCAGCAATTCGCATCTGAGGACCTGGTTCAAGGCCGCGACAGGCCTGACGGTCCACCACTACGTGCTCAGCCGCCGGGTCGAACGGGCGCGACGGCTGCTGCTGGAAAGCGACTTCAGCATCAGCGAAGTCGCACACCGGACCGGCTTTGCCCATCAGTCGCACCTTGCCCATTGGATGCGCCGGCAAACCGGTGAGACACCGCGCGGCTTGAAGCGCAGGCGGTCCTGAGCATGCGATGCCGTTGACCTGGCACCCGGTCAGAGATGCCGGTGCGGCCCGACGGGTTAGCCAGATCCGTTTAGGGAAGCTGTGACAGCTGGCGCTTACCGGCCGCCGCGCTTGTGGTGCGCACTCTCCTGGTTTTCGCCGCGGATCATGCTGCGGTCGTCCTTGTCGGTCAGGTCGCGCTGCCGTGGAAGGCTCGCTCCGTCCTGCCGTGCCTGCCGCTCCTGTTTCGAGCGGCGCAGTTCTTCGGTGGCGTCGAAATCGTCGCCGGCATTGCTCGTGTCCACGCGCTTTTCGATGATGCGCAACTGTTGCTCATGCGTGTTCTTGCCAGCCATGGTCTCGCTCCTATCGGTTGGTGCGTCCGGTCTGACGCGGGTCTACGCCGCCCTGGCGCGTCACATCGTTTTCGACATCGCCCTCGAACGTGTTGTCGCCATCCAGCGCCTCGTCCCCGGCCTTGCTGGTGCCCTTCGAGGTTCCGATGCCCGGATTTTCACTCAGATCCTTGTCTGTGGGCCGGGAAGTCTTGCGGTGAAGATTGCTCATGGCCGCCTCCTGTCGTTGCGGTGCCTTCTTTCGCCAACCCGTCGCGCTGGCAAAAGTTCCGGAACATTTCCCAGTCGGGAATCAGTCCGAGAGAAGACACCGCAGCCGGCCACGGCTTCGATGACAGAACCCACGACAGCGCATTGGGCGCTTGTTGGGAGCGGCTAACTCCGGATCCCGGCCGGATTGTCGGCCCCGACCGCGTAGGTGCCGTCGCCGCGCACGACCTTGCCGTTTTCGAAGCGCAGCACCTCGCTCACGCTGGCGCCCTTCTGGTTGCGGTACTGGATGACCAGCGTGTCGATGCCGCCGAAGATGCGCTCGATGGTGAAATGAAGGTCGGGGATGCGGCGCAGGCCTTCTTCCCAATAGACGCGCAGCGCCGCCTTGCCGGCCAGCCTGCCGCCGGTTTCGGGCAGCAGGCTTGCCGCTATCGGTGAGGTGAAGACGACGTCGTCGGCGAAATGCTCCAGAACGCGATCGAGATCGTGCGAATTCCAGTCGGCGCACCAGCGTTCGGCAAACGCATTCCAGTCCATGTCCGCGCATCTCCATCGGTTCCGCGCGGGAAGTATCGCGATGGGAAAAAAGCGTTCAATGGCCTCATCCGTCTCACCCTTGGACCAGGCCGGTGCGTTGCGCGAAATGTTCGTAGGTGACCTGCCAGGGGTCACTGTCGGACGCGCGTTCCTCGCCGATCCAGTGGAAGCTGTCCGGCGTGATCTCGGTGAAGCGCCACCGCGTTTTCAGGCCGCGCGAATCTTCGCCGATCTGCACGATGTCATTGCCCTCGGCCCGTCCGATCTGGCGCGAATAATCCTGGTTCACAGGGTCGCTCCAGATGATGTGCCAGCCATCGATCGCGGTATCGAAGATGCGCAAGGTGGTGCCATACATGGTCGACGGGGCAGGGCGCCTGGGCCGGATCCAGAGATCCTGGATGGCGCGACCTTCGAGCACCCAGGCGAAATGGATTTCTCCGGTCGATCTCTCGGTCGTCCCGTCGTTGAGATGGCGGAGCGTGTCCATCTCCCAGCTTCCGATCAGCCATCCGTAGAGTGCCATGTCTTTTGCCCGATCGGCCGGCGGGCTTTCGCAGGTGAGGGCGGTGAGAAATGGGGTCATGGCCATGCCTTTCGTTTCCTCCGAGGGAACGAACGCAATTCCAGTGTGCAGCGGTCGCTTCGAATTGCGTGAGAATAAGGGGTTGGAGCGTTCCAAGTTTCCGGAACGCTCTAATGTCGCACAGCCTTGCTGACAGCGGTCTGTCGGGAGATTTGCACCATGGTCGGCGCGTTGCTCGACCGGCGGCTTTTTTCGCTTGATGCCCGCCCCGCCTAGGCGAGGGCATGGATGACGATATCGATCATGTCGCGACGAACCATGCCCCATGCCTCGAAGCTTTTCGTATCGATCGGCCGCGTGTCGATCTCGGTCACGGTGTGGTGGCGCCGATCGCTCTGGATCGATCTGAACAGCCGCTCGACATGGTCTTTTGGTCCTTCGAGGATCTGACAGACGCGGTCTTTGTCGATCGCGAGAACGCCGGTTATGCCCTGGGCCTGGTTGAAGCTCGCAGCCTTGGCGACGAGGTCGTCGATATTGGTGTCGGTGATGTCGGGTTGAAAGGTCGAGACGTAGGTCAGTCGTATGAGATTTTCGGTCAAACCGGTGTCCTCGTTGCACTTCCGATATAGGCCTGCTCCACTGCCGTGCAACCTTTTCAACCGTATCCAGGGAAAGCGAACCGGCCCGACATGATTGCCGGCACATCGGACCGGCCCGGATCGCCGATGGAGAGGTCCATCAGCACCACCTTAACAACGGCACCCGTCAAGGGTTCCCGGAATATGCAGAAACGGGAAACGTTCCAACGCTTTAGCGGAGGCAATCCCAGGAAAACGTTACACGCTTCTCCTGGGATTGCTCCATGGAGCGGCCGGCGCGCGCCAGAGGGACGGGGGATGCGCCGGCCTAAGCGCCGGAAAGTGGGGGCACTCCGGCACCTGAAACAGGATATCACCCCGGGGGCGGCCAAACATCATTGGTTTGGTGGAAGCAGGCGGCCGGCGCTTCGAGGATTGAATGCCATTGCGCCGGCCTAAGCGGCACCCGGCGCCGGGATGATGATGCACCTCGTCAATGCGCTGGAAAAACGGCAGATGAAGTGACGCGCTGCCACGCTTTACCGTGGCGCGGGGTTCGTGAGATAGGCCATGATCAGCCTTCGGCAGTGGCTGGCCATGCTTGCGCTGTCGGGCGTGACGGGATGGTGCTCGATGGCGCGGTGACTGACCGTCTCGAGGACGGTTTCGATCAGCGCCGCCGCATCGGCAAGGTTGAGGTCGGCTGCTATCTCGTGCCGATGCTGTTCCAGCACCATTGTGACGATGCCGGCAATCCTGGCGCTGATCCCCTTGTTTTTCTCCGCGCGGCCGACGCGCGGGGCAAGTTCGTTCAACGCCCTGTGCAGTTCGGGCCCATGCGGGTGTGAGACGAGTGCCGCACCGACCATGGCGTCCACCGCCCCGGCCAGCGTTTCGTGGCCCCGCCATCGTTGGCGGAAGGCGGCGGCCAGCGCTTCGCCGTAATGATCGATCAGCGCGGCCGCCAGCGCCTGCTTGTTCGGGAAGTACTGGTAGAGCGAACCGATGCTCACGCCGGCGCGCTCGGCCACCCGCGCCGTGGTCAGGCTTTCAAATCCGTGCTCGGCCAAAAGCTGAGCGCCGGCTCCGAGAATAGCCTCCACGGTGGCGCGGGCGCGAGCCTGGCGTGGAATTTTCCGTGGATTTACATCCATTTGGCCTGACGCAGCTTCGAGGACTGGAATGCGAATACAAAATGTGAGGGATTCGTCACATATTCATGCGGCCAACTCAAGCACCTGCACCGAAGACGAGAGGAAAGATGCTCTACGGAAGTACCCTCACGGTCCATGCTTTCGCGATGAGCGCATCGATTGCGCTGTTCGTGGCCAGTGAATTCCTGCTGATACCGGCCAGCCGGGCGCCGGTGCGGGCGGCGCTTTTCGCCAGCCGTTTGGCGGATATCCTCATCAAGCTCGGCCTGCTTGCCGGTCTTGTCCTCGTCTATGTCGGCGGCTGGCCGCTGCTGACGCCGTGGCTGGTGCTGTCGTTCCTTCTCATCGCCGCCGTGATCGGCATCGGCCGCAGCTTTGTCGAACCCTGGCAGGCCCGGGCCCGCTCCGCGCTGGCCGGCTCGCCCACCGAGCTCAGGCAATTTGCCCGCGACAGGCGCGCCCGCATCGGCCGCATCGCTATGATCGCGGTGTTTGCGCTGATTGCCGCGGTGATGGTGGTGAAGCCGGAATTGTAGGCTGCTTCAGATCCGGCCCTCGAGGTTCCCTCGGCACGGATGGTAAACGCTCGGAATAGTCGCGCAATGTCCCATTTGGGAGCGGAGATTTTCCCGCCGATGTGGAAAGGCTGGCGCTAACGCCTACTTGTTCGGATCCGGCAGACCGCGCCGGATCTCTTCGGAAAAGCCCGGCCCGACCCCGAAGACCTTCGCGCGCTCGCTGATGCGGGAGCGCTCGATCAGTTCCTCGAGCGGCAGCCGGGTGTCGACGCGTTTCTGGTCGTAGAGGTAGCCTGCCAGGTAGCCGTTGACGAGCAGGCGCCAGTCGGTGGGCACGCTCGCCCCGACCAGCCGCAGGATGCGCAGGATCGCCGTCGTGCAATTGGTGGTGATCGAATTGTAGAACTGCGGCTCGGCGGCCAGCGCATTGGCGTCGGCGACGTAGCCGGCCAGGAAGGCCCGCGCGTGGTTGGCCGGTACGTTCAGCCGGTAGAGGTGCACGTCCTCGCCGCGCACATTGGTGCGCAGGCCGATCAGGTCGCGCTCGTCGGCCGCGATGATGATCAGTGTGTCGGTCTTGAAGGCGTCGGCGACCGGCGAATATTCGCCGCCCAGCCGATAGCGCGCCTCGATCGACCAGGCGATCTGTTCGCCGCCCTCGAAACCGAAGCTGACGATGGTGTGCGCCATTTCGGGGCCGGCCCAGTAGGACATGAACAGGTCGACGGTCTTTAGCTTCGACAGGTCGTAGCTGCGCTTCTCCCAGCTTTCGTCGAATTCGGTTTTGCTGCGCCAGGTGAAGTTGCGCATATTGCTCAGCGTCAGCCGATCGCCTTCGATGACGCCGGTCACCTGCCGGGCGTCTTCGGGCACGAAGTCGCCGTCGCGCGGCGGCGCGATGCTCGCCCACCAGACCAGCACACCGGCAAATACAACGGCAAAGACGCCCGTGGCGCGCCACCGCAGGCGCGTGAACAGGGCGATCAGCATCGCCAGGCCGAACAGGGCAAAAAGTGCCGCAACCGCGATGCGTCCGGTCTCCGGCAGCGGCAGCCGGTAAAAGAAAGCGAGAGCGGTCCAGAGGCTCGCCAGGGCGATGGCCAGCAACAGGACGGCGATCAGGATAAAAAAGCCGGCACGACGCATCGGAACTCCGGGAATCATCTCCGACTGGGTAGCCGGACGGTCGCAGGTTGACGAGCAGGGCCGAGAAATCAAGTTATCGAGCGAACCTTCGAGCCAAGGGTTCCTTTGCAGGCGCTTGTCGAGGACTTATCTGGACAGCCGTTTGGCATGGTGGGACAGTGCTGGCTCCAACGGCGGGGCACAAAAAAATGGGCTTTTTCTCGACGTTTTTTCGAGCTCTGAAGGTCGTAACCACAGGGACGATCGTCCGACAGCTCGACACGCCGATCATAAATGGGCGCTGTGTACTATCTTGCGGCTGAAGCGCGATGGCCAGGGTAAACACCACGTCGTGCTCGCAGGCATCGCGTCGGGAAACTACCACTACTTCCCGATGGAGCTGACGGAATTTTCAGATTTCGCGAGCGCTGTTGCTGGTCTGGAGGCTTCGATCGCTGAGGCTTGCCCGCCAGCCGCCGGTGAACTGCGGACGTGAAGCGCTTTTCGCTGACTCGGTATGATTGTCGAACAATCAACGATTTTCGAAAATCTCATTGACAAGCTCATCGCCTTCAGGAAATTTAACTCCCAAGTAAAGAAATCGCGGAAAACCGCGAAACATCAAATGGGAGGTAGCGATGCCGCTAGAGGTATCGAAGGCCGGAGGCTTGCCCGGCGTGCTTTCAGGGCGAGGCAGCTCGCCGTCGATCCATCTCCCTAGACCCACCCAGAACCCCGCCTAGGCGGGCAGGCACAGCTGCCCGATGCAGCATCTTCATGGGAGGGGCGAGTGATTGGCAGGGATCAAAGCGAGGCAGCGTGCATGAGCACGTCGTCCATCGCCTCCGTGGCGGCCTCTTCACGTCTGACCGTCATCGCGCTCGTGGCCTTTGCCGCAATCACGCCGATGGCGCTGCTGGTGGCGCCGGCGCTGGCCGCGCAACTTGGCGCGGAACTGGGCGTCGGCCCGTCGCAGATCGGCACCTATTTCTTCGTCGAGAACGGCGCCTTCAGCGCTGCATCCCTGCTGGGCCTGTTCTGGCTCGGCCGCGTCAACGTCCATGTCGTCGGCATCATCGCCTTGGCCGTGTTCGTCATCGGCAACCTGGCGACCGCGCTGCTGCTCTCTGACTATGCGACGCTTCTGCTCCTGCGCGCCTTCACCGGCTTCGGCGGCGGGACCCTGATGGTCCTGTCGATGGTCAGCGCGCAGGACGCCGACAATCCCGAGCGGGTATTCGGCTACTGGGTCGTCGGGCAACTCGTCGCCGGCGCGATAGGCCTCGCTGTGCTGCCGCATCTGTTTGCCGGCTTCGGGCTGAAATCCTTCTACTTCGTGCTGGCCATCCTCACGCTGTTGCTCGCCCCGCTCTACAAGGGCTTCCGCGCGCCGGCAGCGTCGAAACCAGCGGGCCCGCGGTCCGCACCCAGCAGCCGGTTTGTCCTGCTCGCCATCTTGGCTGTAACCGCCATCCTTGCCTTCTACATCGCCATCGGCGGCGTCTGGACCTTCGCCAGCATGGCGGCGGAACAGGCGGATCTGCAGCCTGCCGGCATCGGCAACATCCTGGCAACCGCCACGCTGTTCGGCATCGCCGGGGCTTTGATCGCCTCGTTCCTGGGCGGTCGTGTCGCTCGCCGGCTTATGCTGCTGCTCGGCTACGCCATCCTCGTCCTGTCGGTCGTCGCGCTGGCGCTGCTCAAGGACGGCCTCGGCTACATCGCGGCCATCTGCGCCTTCAAATTCGCCTGGACCTTCGTGTTGCCCTTCATCATCGCCGAGGTGGCCAGCCGCGATCCGTCCGGTCGGCTCGTCGCATCGACCACGATGATCATCGGCACGGGGCTGTCGCTGGGGCCGCTGTTTGCCGGAACCATGCTCGATGCGGCCTGGAGCCTGCAATCCGTATTCGTCGCGGCCGCCGCCTGCGGGCTCTTGTCCTTCGCCTGCCTGCTTTTGTCTCCGCGAGCAAATCCATGACCAAGCCGAGGAACGAGCAATGAAGAAGACGGGTTTCTTCACCGACGAACGAACCTTCTGGCACACGGGCGGCATCCAGTCGCTCGTGCTGCCGGTGGGCGGCTGGGTGCAGCCGCCGTCTGCGGCTGGTTTCGCGGAATCGCCTGATTCTAAGCGGCGCTTCCTGTCCCTGCTCCAAGTCTCCGGCCTTGCCGCCAAACTGGATGTGCGCTCCGCCGAACCGGTCGGCCGCGAGGATCTGCTGCGCATCCATCCCGCCAGCTATCTGGATGAATTCAAGCGGGTCAGCGATACCTCCGGCGGCGACCTTGGCGTGAGCGCGCCCTTCGGCGTCGGCAGCTATGAAATCGCGGCGCTGTCTGCGGGCCTGGCAAGCGCGGCAATCGATGCCGTGTTGTCCGGCACGCTGCAGAACGCCTATGCGCTGTCGCGTCCGCCAGGACATCACTGCCTGCCCGAAACGCCGATGGGCTTCTGCCTGCTGGCCAACATCCCGATCGCCGTCGAAGCGGCGCGGCAAAAACACAAGGTCGAGCGCGTCGCGGTCGTGGACTGGGACGTCCATCACGGCAACGGCACGCAGACCATCTATTATGAAGATGCCAATACGCTGACCATTTCGCTGCATCAGGAAGGCTGCTTCCCGCCGGGATACAGCGGCGGAGAGGATCGCGGCGCCGGCAAGGGAGCGGGCGCCAACATCAACATCCCGCTGCTGCCGGGCGGTGGCCACGCGGTCTATATGCGCGCCTTCGAGCGCATCGTCATTCCGGCGCTGGAAGCCTTTCAGCCCGAGCTGATCGTGGTCGCGAGCGGCCTCGACGCCTCTGCCGTCGACCCGCTGGCGCGCATGAACCTGCACAGCAACAGTTACCGCGCCATGACGCAGAGCATCCGCGACGCCGCCGATCGTCTCTGCCGGGGCCGATTGGTCGTGGTCCATGAGGGCGGCTATTCGGAGACCTATGTTCCGTTCTGCGGCCACGCTTTGGTGGAGGCCTTGTCAGGCGAAACCAGCGACGTCGTCGATCCGCTGCTGGAGATGGCCGAGCTGTGGCAACCCAGCGAACGCTTCGATGCGTTGCAGTTCCAGCTGCTCGACGAACTGGCGCAGGCATTCCGGCTGTAGGCCGGCTCGCCTTCGGGCTGTGTGGTCTGCCTGCGGTAGCCTTGCTCCTGGGCGGTCTGACCCGGATCGTGTCGCGGCGAAAAATCGCTTCCGCGACGCCACTCCCGGGGAACGTGTGGCCTGCTCAGCCGTTCGAACGCGAAATGGGAGATCGCGCGATGGCAAAGGTCCGGCGTCTGGAGAAGGAAACCGCGATCGACGAGACGGACGCGGCCGGGACGCCGGCACTGCGGAAAAAGGCGGCGCCTCGCGCCGAGACCGCAACGACGGGTGCCTGCCTGTGCGGCGCGGTGAGATTCACGCTCCAGGGCGAGCCGACCCGCATCGGGCTCTGCCATTGCCACGACTGCCGCCGGGCCAGCGGCAGCGCCTTTGCCATGTTCCTGGTATGGGAGCGCTCGGCCTTTGCATGCACGGGCCCGACCAAGACCTACGAAGGCAGGAGCTTCTGCCAGACCTGCGGGTCGCGCGTGTTTTCGCTGCGCGCCGAAGAGGCGGAGATCATGGGCGGTGCGCTCGACCAGGCACCCACCGGCTTCGCCCCGGCCTACGAGATCTGGACGAAGCGCCGGGAGCCCTGGCTTCGGCCTCTGCGTTCGGCCGAGCAGTTCGACGAGGATCGCGAATGACCGTCCGCAGGTTGGTTCCCATCCACCGGCTATGCGATCTAACTCATTGACGCCATTGCCTAATACGGTAAAAGCCATGCCGTAAGGAACATGCACGGGTCACACGGATGGCAAAGGAACCACTGATCAAGAAACCGCAATATCGGCCCAACGAGGTCGCTTATGACGCTGACTGCCAGCAAGCCCTGGCCGATCACGTCGACAGGTTGCTCGACGATTCCGAGGCAGCGGGCTGGGACCGCGCCAAGGCAGCCTCGGCGCTCATGTATCTGAGCGCGAAGCGGCTCAAGGCCGGCTCCCCTTCATAACTTCGCACGCCCCGATGGTTTGATGACGGGCATCATCTTGACGCCCGCAATCGCCATTCACATATCGATCGCAGGTCGCCGCCGCTGTCGGTCCGTGACCTGCCCCGAAACCTTTTTGTCGTTCGATTTGGAGGATCTGATGAACGATCGGATGTTCGACAGCCCTGTATTCGTCAAGGACGGAAACAGCCTCATCCAGGAGATAGCGTGCCTCGAAGACGCTCTCGAATTTCTCTATGAATGGCCCAAAACCCGCCGCACCCCGATCTACCAGACCGCGGTCCGCGCCTGCCAGCAGGCCTTCCAGAGCGATTATCCGCTCTCCTATGCGAAATCGGCTTTCGAAGGTTTCGCGCGCTCCGCGAGAATCCTCGAAGTCGTGGAAACGCCCTTGCCTTGGATGACCAGCGCAAAGTCCGGCCAAGGCGGCGGAATGGTTGCCTGAGCTGCCCTCGCTGGAACGTCGCGTTTCCAGAAAGGGCGGCAGCGTCAAGCGGGTTGGTGATGGCGGTTCGCATGGTCTTGACGTCCAGAACCCGCTTTCACATATTTTTGCGCAAGCCGCTGCCCTTGCTGGGGCGGCCGACACTCAAACAGTTGAAATCGTTCGGAACATTGGAGATTTCGATGAGCGAGAGACCGTTGCAAAGCTTGGCCGGATTTCGTCGGATCGGCAAACCGGCATAGTGGAAAACAGTGGGAGGTTTCGATGCTTTCGCAGCCTTTCAAAGAGCCGGTCCGGGTATGGGTAGGCCTTGGATTTCCCCGGCAACTGAATTCCGTCGTCGACGCCTATCAGTTCGCGATGGAATATTGCGGAAACAGTCCCGAACAGCGCGCGGCAATCCGTGCCTGCAAAGCAGCGCTGACCGGCGACGTCGATCCGGAGACGGCCCGTGGTGTCTTCGTGGCCTTCGCCACCAAGAAAGGCCTTATCGCCGAAGACTGGTTGCCGCCGCCGATCAGGGGCGGCAGGAGCAGCCACGTCTGATCTCGAAGGGCGGTCGTATCATGCGGCCGCCCTCGCCAGCCGTCGGTGTTGTCCCTTGCTGGGGGAAAATTTTCGCATCTGTCAGTCGCGATAAAGCTCGTCGGTCTTGCGGTCGGCTTCCTTCTGCTCGGCAGGCGAACGGCGACGCTGCCGCATGAGCGCATAGATGAGCACCGCCGCCAGGATTATCGGGCCGCCAGCCACGGCAAAAAGCCATAATCCATCTGTGAACATCGTTTTTCTCCTTTGAAGCCCAATTCGTCAGGAGAAGAACCGTTCCGATTGCTTTCCGAACGCTGGACCGCTTGTCCGCGACCGCTTATCCATGCCGATGAGCGATCAGGAGGCACCTGTGAGAAAATCCACCCGCATCTTCATTCTGACGGCGGTCTTCGAAGCCCTGCTGCTGGCTGGCGCGGTCTACATGATCACGCAGACCAGCTCCGGCGCCTGGAGAGCCACCAACCCGGCCGAAGCGCTGAACAGGATCTACACCGTGATGGGTGCCGCGATGGGTGGCGTCGGCGCGGCGCTGCTGTTCCTGGGGATCGTGCTGCGCATGAAGGGCCAGTAAACGCTGCGCTCGACCCGGCAGTCCGGGAACACAGAAAGACGGGCCTGACGGCCATCGTTATCCAGTCGGTCACCTAGATCCACCGCAGGATGGAATCTCGGATGGGCTGACCTCTTCCACCCGCACAATGAAGATTGGTGGCAGGATTCGGTGTGAGGTAACAAATACCTCTTTCGCGCGAACCTTGAGGATGGGGAGGACATTCCCCGTCATTGGAGGAGAATGAGAATGCGCAAATCCATCATGATCGCCGCCGGTCTCGCGTTTGCCCAATCCACATTTGCTGCAAATGCGATGTCCATGAAATGCGATGACGCTTCCATGATGAAGGTTCAGGCCGAGATGGACGCCATGAAAGGCGAGTCCATGAAGATGCAGAAGGACGAGGCCATGAAGCACATGGAAATGGCCAAGGATGCTATGAAAGCCAAAAAGAACGACGAGTGCGCCATGCATCTCGAAGAGGCTGGGAAGGCCATGATGAAGAAGAACTAGAGCAATTCCGGCAAAACTGCGTATCGGTTTTGCATCCGAGAGTTGGAGGCACTCGCGCGCTTCGGAGAAGCCTAGCGATCGATCGAGCGAAGCTGGAATAGGGATGAGCCAGCCGGCAGTCGAGCCCGCTTAATAAGTTTCGC
Organism: Terribium retamae; assembly: GCF_022347545.1. Taxonomy (GTDB): domain Bacteria; phylum Pseudomonadota; class Alphaproteobacteria; order Rhizobiales; family Rhizobiaceae; genus Mesorhizobium; species Mesorhizobium retamae. The sequence goes on along the minus strand of NZ_JAKREW010000032.1, from coordinate 40,494 downwards.
CAGACGGGAGTCGAACCCGCAAGGATTTCTCCATCACGCTGGTGCGTGGCGTTACTATTCTGCAACCGACGTAGAGCCAGAATGCCATCCCTACGCCAGCAGGACAAGCCGTGCGTGGGGTGCTTGCAGCTTGCCCGATTTGCGTGGGAAGTTGGCCACGTTCTGCCGAAGCATCACTCGACCGATAATTCAGCGGCGGCCTGCACCGCTCGTTTCCGTCGCTTACGCATCCTGATGACCGATCAAGAGACAGGCGCCTGTGAGAAATCCGCCAGCATCTTCATACTGGGAGGCCCTACTCCTGGCCGGCGCGGCCTATCCGTTTTGTCGGCCCCGATGCAATGTCACTTCTTGTTCTCGAATACGGCCTTGAATTCGTCAGGCTGCTGAACGTTCGGCGGGGCATCCTGGAACATTGGCGCGATCTGCTCCGGCGTATAGCCGGCGAGCCCGCATCCGATCGGCGTCAATTGGAATGTCAGTTCGGGATTCGCGCGCGCGAACGCCTTGAAGCGCGCAGCCGCCTGCTCGATATCTGCCAGTGGCAGCGTCTTGATGCGCGCATCCTTGGTGGGAATGGCGTAGCTGTTTCCTTGCTGGCCCTCACCCTGGCCGTAGATGGCGCCACGGTGTTGTTTTGCCCACAACGCCGCTCCCTTGCCATGTCGGCCGGCAAGATTGCTCCCGAACACAAACACCGGCGTGACCTTGTCTTCGCTCATTCCTGCCCTCGTCGCACGATTGGATTGAACCCTATCCGAAATGAGACGCACCTTGAATTGGCCCTCAGGACTTCAATAGAAACTTTGCCCTGCGTGCCTGCGCGGGGCTCACGAAGATCTGTGAGGGCAGGAGCTTTCCACCTGTTTTTGTTGAGGCCTTGGGGGCTGTAATTATGGCCTGGCGCTCGACCGGGAGCCGACGAACATCATCTCCACTATGAGAACTGGACGAAGTGTCGGGAGCACTGGCTCCATCCCTTTTCAGTCGGAAGAGCAGTTCGGAGACGCGGGCTGACGCCTCCGAGAGACAGTCGTGCCAGCGTATTGTCGGCACTGACGTGCGAGAGATGTTCTATTCGCTTCTCACATCGATACGCTCGGCCCCTATCAATTGGCCATCCGCCACTGGACAGGCCAGTATGCGTAACTCCGCTGGCAATTGCCCGACAAACAGAGGCTTCGATGGAACCGCCACCAGCTCGTAGGTGCCCTTCGAGCGTGCCGCCGAGGCGTGTATGTCGGTCCAGTCGTAGACATGGAAACCGCGCCGGCAGAGCGCGAGATAGCTGTCTGCTTTCGGAATTTCGACACGCAGGCTGGCCTCGGAGGCCGCCGGGAGCAGGTCCTGCAACAGGCCTTCGATATCGGCCACATCAGTTGCGTGCGCCAGGACCGAACCGGGGATCGGCCCTGATCCAGCCGTGATGAACCCGGCCAGCATTCCGCGATCGTCCACCGCCAGCCAGACACAGTCGACACCTTCGGGGTATCGTTGCATTTCAACTCCGCGAGGCCCGCTCAAATAGTTCTGGAGCCAGCTTACCCAGAACAACCCGACCTGAACCTATCAGACCCGGCCGCCTGCGCTGCCTGTTTCTTGCGCTTGCCTTTCACAGGGTAGGGGACAAGCGTTGGATCTTACGGCGTGTTGGTCTATGGCGGTATTGTAGGCCTGAGATGACCATCGATACCGAGTCGCCCTCCCGATTAGCCGTCCTTGCCAAGCCAGCGCAGTGGCTGGCTTTGGTTCCGTTGACGCTGGTGCTGATCGTGCTGCTCGAGCTGGTCCACCTGCCGGCGGCGCTGCTGATCGGTTCGCTGGTCGCGGGGATCGTGGCCGGCGTCAATGGAGCCACCGTGCGCGTGCCGCGCTTGGCATTCGCGTCGGCGCAGGCGATCATCGGCTGCCTGATCGCAGGGTCGATCTCGCTCGGCATCTTTTCGACGCTGGCCGAGGGATGGGTGCTGGTGCTGGTTGTCGTGCTGGCAACGCTGGCGGCGTCCAGCCTGCTCGGCTGGCTGATCAGCCGCCTCGACATCCTGCCGGGGACCACCGGCGTCTGGGGCGCTGCACCCGGTGCGTCCACCGCGATGGTGCTGATGGCAGGCGCATTCGGGGCCGACCAGCGCCTCGTCGCCTTCATGCAATATCTGCGCGTGGTGATCGTCACCATTGCGGCAGCCGTCGTGGCGCGGCTGTGGGTGGACAGATCGGGTGTCGCCGAACCGGCAATCGTCTGGTTCCCGCCGCTCGACTGGCCGGCTTTCGGTCTGACGCTGGTCGTTGCCGCGGTTGGCGGTTTCGCAGGCAGGATGGCGCGTTTGCCGTCGCCGTTCTTCCTCGGCGCTTTCATTCTCGGCGGCATTGTCCATCTGGCTTTCGGTCAGACGATGCAGATACCCGAATGGCTGCTGGCAGTCAGCTACGTCGCCATCGGCTGGACCATCGGCCTGAATTTCACCATCCATACCGTGCGTCATGCCACACGGGCTCTGCCGCCGATCATTGCCTCCATTCTTGCGCTGATGGCTTTCTGCGGCCTGATGGCATGGCTTATCGTCTTGATGTTCGACGTCGATCCGCTCACCGCCTATCTGGCGACCAGCCCAGGCGGCATGGATTCGGTGGCCATCATCGCAGCCGCATCGGATCGGGTCGATCTTTCCTTCGTGATGGCGCTGCAGGCCGCCCGCTTCCTCGTGGTCCTGCTGGCTGGACCAAGCATCTCGCGGCTTGTTGCCCGGACGCTGAGGTGACGGCGTCGGCTGCCAGCTGATCCAAATGATTAGCCGGCTTGCCTATGGTGTTTCGATCGATGTGTCGGCGCTTGCCGTCGTCGGACGGAAGTTCCCAGCGCTCGCTCTTTAGCTCGGGAACGGACTGGACCGTTCGCCTTCTGCAGACATCGTCAACCTTACGCTAACGGTAAATACCGACGGCCGATTGAATAAGTTTATGTGCCCGTGGATAGTATTTGCATTTATCAGATGAATGGATAACGCATGCGACACGTAATTTTTGCTGCAACAGTACTTTCATTAACCTGCTGCGCTGCATTTGCAGGCTCCGACCCGGCTGCTGATTTCAAGAAGGCTGATGCAATCCTGAACGCGACGTTCAAGCAGATCGAGCGACGTCTGTCGGATGACACGGAGGGCAAGACCCGGTTCGTTAAAGCGCAGCGAGCCTGGATTGCATTTCGCGATGCTGAGTGCACTTTCCAATCCAGCGGCGATGACGGCGGATCGGCTGCGCCGATGGTTGCCACCGCATGCAAGGCAACACTAACGACCCAACGCACCAAGCAGTTGAAGGCTTATCTCAACTGCCAGGAAGGCGACCTCGCCTGTCCGGTTCCAACAGAATAACCAGGAAAAACGACGATGCCAGCATTCAAGGCGAGATATCTTCTGGCCGTGCTTCTGCCATTGGCCGCAGCGGGTTGTGTCAGCGCCGAAGATCAACGCACAGCCGATCAGAACAAATGCGCTTCCTTTGGCTTCCAGCCGGGGACTGATGCCTTTGCAAACTGTATGATGAAACAAAGCGCTCAGCGCGACGAAGACGACCAGAGATATCTCGACCGTCTGCACGACAGGGAACAACGCGACAAAGACCGCAAGGCCGCCCGCCGCAACAATGACGACGCCATCGACCCTCGTCCAAGCTATGACAAGGACGGCAATCCGAACTTTGATACCGAAGGCAACTACCAGGGGTGCAACGGCGTAGGTTGCGCAGTCGACAATCCAGACGCCGACTAACCTCGTCCGTCCGCCCGTTTCTGGTTGGGGATGAGAGGCCGGCGCGGGAGGAAACTATAACTCCTGGCAGACAAAACCCGATCTGGCTCAGGCTGCTGGTCGTCGCGCTGTTTTTCTTGTCTGCGCCGCCTAGGTCTCTGGTGCCGTGACTGGAGAACTAAAGGGTCTGGCGCAGTTGCTGCCCTCACCTTGCCATACGTGACATTCAGCACCATGCGAGCATGGGGCGGAAAAGCTCGCGCGATAGACTTTAGCCATGCCTTGGTGACGTTTCCCCAATCGCGCGCGTTCGCTTCGTAGCGGTCCCGGCTTTGCGCCCAGCCCCTATTCTCTTGCCACCGCGAGCCACGTTTGATTACCTTTGATTGTTTTCAAACCTTGGGGAGTGGGGCATGGGTTGCGATCCTGATAGATCACAAAAAGTTCTGCTATGGTGTCTTTACACTGGGGTTCCAGGAGACAGCGACCAACGAACGGAGTTTTTTGCCTACAGGGAGGCGGCAAAGAATGCTGCCCGGGAAAACAACGAGCAACGCATCTTGGACCACTGTTACGAGTTGCTGAAGGACCATGATAAGCAGTCGGCATGGTTGCTGGCGGAGTGCCATAGAGAAAATCCCGGCACCGTTCTGGGCCTAGCCAAAAATCTCATTGCCTCTCGAGAGGGAACCTAAATTTCTTGCGAGCTTCGCCGGCTCGCAGCTCCCAATAGCTTGTTGAGATCCTCCATCTTGCCCTCCGCCATCGCTTGGGCGAAGCTCTCATGACGGGCATTGGGAGAATGGGCATGACTATCCGCGTTCGCCGGATCAACGTTCAGAATACTTCATACGAGCGAAAGTTAACGCCCGAGACCAACCGAGATTACCTGTCATTTACATGGTGGACTGGCGGCGGCGAGCGGTCTTCTCTCTGGAGTTGGAGTTGCGACGTTGAGAGTTTCACCACTTTGATACAGGCAATGATGCTGATCGATCGCGGCGCAACCATCGACGCCATTGCCGAAGCGTTGAAGAGTGAGCTTGTTACCGAACTCAAGCCGGAAAGCTAAGCCGCCTGCTTCCGGCGCTTCCTGGCGAGCTTCGCCTCTTCCTCCGCCCGTTTCAGCGCGGCCTTCCGCTGCCGCTCCGCTTCCTCGCGTCGCTGGTTCACTTCTCGATGTGCTTGGCGATGTCCGCTTCAGAGGCCGGGTGTATAGGTCGGGGTAGCATCATCCGCGCGGTGGTAGAGCTTCGGCTTCACCAGTGCGTGGCTATCCGAGGCTACCTCGAATGACGCGTGTTGTGCCCTGACAAGGCGCCAAACGGCATTGTCATCGCGGCGCGCTCGAAAATCCGCTGTGGCCACCCGGCGCATTCATTGCTGCAACCTTCTCCCGACCAGCCGGTTAGGCTGAAAAGGAGACCTGCTATGTCGAACACCAACACACCGCCCGTCCGCTCGCCTGATGACGGCGGAACGCGAACCGAAAAGCGTGATCTCGCTGGCAATGATAAGCGCCAGGCTCCGGCAGCACCGGAGACCAGCGGTGCTTCTTCGGAGGCGCGCGACACGTCCAAGAGCCATGTTGCCAACCGTGATATCGAAGGACCGCGGAAGGCGGGCCTCACGCCTCGTCCGACCGACAAGCCAATTGTCGGTGGCGACAAAGGGTGACGTTTCCCTGCCGTGGCCTCCAGGCGTGTTTATCCGGTTGCCGCAGGTCGGCCATTCCTTTGCGTAAGTGCATTCATACCCTTCCTCCGAAGGGATGACTTATTTGCAACGAAGTGTCGGATCGCTCGTTCTTGGCGGGCCGGATAATCTCGGTATTGCTCAGAAACGAGGTAGCCCCATGACACTGTTCGCGCGGCCTGTTCCCATTTTCGTCGGCCTGGGTTTCCCTATGGATGTGGAATCCGTGGAGGCGGCTTTTGAGGTTCTGAACGAATGGTCGGGGTCCAGAGGCTTTGCTCACGCCGCGGCCCTGGCTGCAGTTCGCGCGGCTCTCCTCGGCGGCAGCGTTTCGGCCGCACACAGCGCGTTCGAGGCCTTCGCCAGCAAGGTCGGCATACTGGCCCCCGAAGCACTGGAAATCGCCGCGATGCGGGCTGCCGAGGAATGGCTGTCCGCTTGATCAGACAGTCGCGGCTGCGTTCTCGCGAGGCTTCGCGTCAGAAGAGAATCCCGTTGAGGTGCATCCCCCAGACCGCGGCGGCGCAGTGCGCTATGCCGATCGGCAAGGCAAGTATCGGCCTGGAGCGAATTGCCCAGAGGTAGACCACGAACTGGACGCAGGCGGCGAGCAACAGGATCAGGGTCTCGGCGCGGGCCAGCAACAGCAGCATCATCCATGGCACCACGACGAAGCCTGGAATGTTCGTGCCATGTCCGGCGCCCGCTGCGAAGACCGCGACGAGGAACCCCACCAAGCCCAAGCCGACCCCGGCTGCGATCATTTTCACGATGACGCGGTCCTCACGAGCGAGATCCCTTCATATCGGCGAAGCCAGACAGACGTAAGCACATCGAGGAGCAGAAAGCCGCGTTCCATCACCTTGCTGCCCAATCCTCGTGGCTCCGGCTTCACTGCCCCCACTGCGCCTGCAATCCGGCATAAATGGTTGCGCCGGCGACCAGGATCACAATCATCCTGCCCGCCCATATCAGAAGCGGGGGAAATGGCATTCTGCCCATGATCGCGATGCCGACGGCGCAGATCGCGGCCGTGAACACCGCAAGAAAGAGCGTGAAGCTCATGTCGCTTTCCTCCGCCTTGCCGTGCGCCGCTCATTCCGCTTCGCCCATGAGAATGCAGCCCGAGGCTCACCGCTCTCAAGCGGACAAACACGCATCATGTCCCTCAACCCGGCAAACTCATCGCCAGGTCCCAGAACGCCTTGACCAGCTTGCCGCTGGCGCGTTCGCGCAGGCAGATCAGGGCTTCGTCCATCAGCACTTCCGGCGCATCGATCTGGATCGGCTTCAGGCGGCCGTCATAGCCGAATTCGGCGCGGGTGACGAAGCCGACGCCGGCGCCGGAGGCCACGATCTCGCGCACGGCCTCGCGGCCCTCGGCCTCGATCGCCGGCTTCAGGTCGACGCGCATCTCGGCGGCTAGGGCTTCCAGCTTGAAGCGGGTCTTCGAGCCGCGCTCGCGCAGCACCAGCGGGTGCGAGACGATGTCGGCCAGCGCCAGCCGCTTGGCGCTGGCCAGCGGGTGGTTGTGGGCGACGAAGGCGATGATCGGCGAAGAGTTGAGCTTCAGGATCTGGAAGTCGGAGCTTTCCGGGATCTCGCCCAGCACGCCCATATCCGCCTCATAGGCATAAAGCCCGGCGATCACCGTCTCGGTATTGCCGGCCCGCACCGACACCTGCACGCCGGGATATTTGGCGCGGAAGGCAGCCAGCACATGCAGCAGATGGTGCGCCGCGTCGGCAATGATGCGCAGCGTGCCGGCGCGCAGCGCACGCGATTCCGACAAAAGGTCGTTGGCCTGCTGCTCGTTGTCGAACATGCGGTGGGTGATCTCGAGCAGTCTTTCCCCTTGCGCGGTCAGCGTCACCTGCTTCTTGTGGCGGTTGAAGAGCAGCACGTCATACTCTTCCTCCAGCTTGCGCACCTGATCGGAAATCGCCGGCTGGGTCAGGAACAGCGTCTCGGCCGCGCGCGAGAAACCACCGCAGACGGCGACATAGTGGAAGGCCCGCAACTGCACGTATCGCATGGCTTCTTTCCATAAATGCAGACGATGCAATCATAGAAACTAACGAATTGACTTATGTAAAGGCCCGGCCGATCTTTCTTCGCTCACGGGAAGCCGGCCATGCATTTTTCACTTCTGCTGCTTCATCTCGCCGGCGCCACCCTGCTTCTGCTCTATGCCGTGCACATGGTGCGCACCGGCATGGAGCGCGCCTATGCCGGCCTGCTGCGCCGGCTGTTCGGCGAAGCGAAAGGCGGCACCGTCCGCGCCGTAACGGGCGGTGCCGCGATGGCGGTGATGCTGCAGAGCTCGACCGCGGTGGCGATGATCGCCTGCGGCTTCGTCGCCAGCGGCCTGCTCGCCGTGCCGGTCGGGCTGGCGCTGCTGCTCGGCGCCGATTTCGGCTCGGCGCTGGTGGTACGCATCCTGTCCTTCGATCTCGGCTGGCTGGTTCCGGTCTGCCTAGCCGTCGGCGGCATCATGCACCTGAAACTCTCCGGCCAGAGGCTGCGCGAAACCGGGCGCATGGTGCTCGGCATCGGCTTCATCCTGTTGTCGCTGCGCTTCATCGGCGAAGCGACCGGCCCGCTGCGCCACGCCGAGCTGCTGCCGGTGATCTCGGGTTATCTTGCCGGCGACGCCATGATGGCGGTGCTGCTCGGCGCGCTGTTCACCTGGCTGATCCACTCCAGCGTCGCCGCCATCCTGATGATCTCGGCCTTCGCCGCCCAGGGCGTTATCCCGCTGGAGGCCGGCCTGCCGCTGATCCTCGGCGCCAATACAGGCAGCGGGCTGATCGCCTTCTGGCTGTCGCGCTCCATGGACAGGAAGGCGCAGCGGCTGCCGCTCGGCAACCTGCTGTTTCGCGCGGCTGCTGCCGCCATCGCGCTGGTGGCGGTCGAGGGCCTCGGCGTACCTGCCGTCCTGCGCGGGCTCGATCCGGCAACGGCGCTGGTCGATTTCCACCTCGCCTTCAATGCCGCACTGGCTCTGTTTTGCCTGCCCTTTGTCGGGGTTGTCGCCCGGCTGACGACCAGCATGACGCAAGGGTCGCAGGGCGAACGGGAGGCGGAGATCGCCCGCCAACGGCTCAGCGCGCTCGACCGCTCGGTCATCGCCACGCCGACGCTGGCGCTGGCCAGTGCGACGCGCGAACTGCTGCGCATGGGCGAACTGGTCGAGCAGATGTTCAGGCCGGTCATGGACATGTTCCGCGCCGGCAGCCCAGAGCAGATCGCCGGGCTGCGCGGCATCGACGATGAGATCAACGACACCCACACCGGCATCAAGCTCTACATCGCCGAGGTCAATCGCGGTCAGCTGACGGCGGACGAAGCGCGGCGCGGCATCGAGCTCACCGACGTCGCCATCAATTTCGAACATGCCGGCGACATCGTCGCCAAGAACCTGCTGATGCTGGCGGCCGAGCGGGCCGAGAAGGCGCTGCAGTTCTCCGCCGAGGGCTGGCGCGAGCTCGACGAGATGCACGCCCGCGTGGTCGAGAACATGCAGCTTGCGCTGAACGTGCTGATCTCCAACGACGTCGCTTCCGCGCGCCAGCTGGTCGCCGAGAAGGAACACATCCGCGCCATGCAGCGCGAAAGCCACGAGCGCCATCTCAGCCGACTGCAGTCGGGCAAGATCGAAAGCATCGAAACCAGCGACATCCATCTGGAAGCCGTGCGCGCCTTCAAGGAGATCAACTCGCTGCTGGTCGCCACCGCCTACCCGCTGCTGACCCGCACCGGCGACCTCGCCAGCAGCCGGCTGCTGCGGGTGGGTTGAGGGGTGTGGCAATAGTGTAGCGAAGAGAACCCCCACCCCTAACCCCTCCCCTCAAGGGGGAGGGGGAGCTGCCGCATGCCAAGTTCCCCTCCCCCTTGAGGGGAGGGGTTAGGGGTGGGGGTCTCGTCAAGCGCATTGGCCAATTCCATAAACTCACCTTATGCTCGGATACAAAATAACGATTTTTCAGATAGCTCTTTCTCTGCAACAATCCTCACGTCGAAGCGCAATACCTTGAGCGCCGTGGAGGACAGTCGATGCGAGCCGAGACCGAATTTTCGCCCGTGGAAGGCTTCGACCCGCCGGCTCTGGGCGAACCCTATCTGCTGACGCCGGGGCCGCTGACGACATCCTACGCCGTCAAGCAGGCGATGTTGAAGGACTGGGGGTCGTGGGACGGCGATTTCCGGGCGATGACGGCGGATCTGCGCCGCCGCCTGCTGGCGCTGATCGGCGACACGAAATCCGAATATGACTGCGTACCGATCCAGGGCTCCGGCTCCTTCTGCGTCGAGGCGATGCTCGGCTCCTTCGTGCCGAAGGACGGCAAGGTGCTGGTGCTGGCCAATGGCGCCTACGGCCTGCGCGCCGCCCAGACCATGCAATATCTCGGCCGCGCCTTCACCCTGATCGACAAGGGCGACTACCTGCCGCCGCGCGGCGACGAGGTCGGCGCGGCGCTCGACGCCGATCCCGCCATTACCCATGTTCTCGCCATCCATTGCGAGACGAGTTCCGGCATCCTCAACCCGGTCGCCGAGATTTCCGAGGCGACCTACGCCAGGGGCCGCAAGCTGCTGATCGATTCCATGAGCGCTTTCGGCGCCATCCCGCTGGAAGTCGGCAAGATCCGCTACGAGGCGATGGTCTCCTCGGCCAACAAATGCATCGAAGGCGTGCCGGGCTTCGGTTTCGTCATCGCCAGGAAGAGCGAACTGGAAAAGGCCAAGGGCAACAGCCACTCGCTGTCGCTCGACATCCATGCGCAATGGGCCGCGATGGAAAAGACCGGCCAGTGGCGCTTCACGCCACCGACGCATGTCGTCGCAGCCTTTCTCGAGGCCCTGCGCATGCACGAGGCGGAAGGCGGTGTCGCCGCCCGCGGTGCCCGCTACATGCGGAACCGCAACGTCATGGTCGAGGGCATGCGCCAGCTCGGTTTCGAGACCCTGTTGTCCGACCGCTGGCTGTCGCCGATCATCGTTACCTTCTTCTGCCCGGCCGACAAGAATTTCGTGTTCGAGCGCTTCTACGAGCTGATGAAGGACAAGGGCTTCATCATCTATCCCGGCAAGCTCACCGTGGTCGATTCCTTCCGGGTCGGCTGCATCGGGCGGATGGATGAAAACGTCATGCGCCGCGTCGTCGAGGCAGCCCGCCAGTCGCTGGCCGAAATGGGCGTCGCGAGTGCCGCACCACCCCAGGCAGCCTTGGCCGAACGGGCCAAGCTCGCCGCCTGATCGGAAACGCTCCAACTTTCTGTCTTTACGCAATCCCGGACGCAACCACCACGCACTTTGCTGGATTTGCTCCAACCAACAAGGAACCACCCCGATGAACCAGATGTCTCCGGTGACAGTGTCCGCCAATGGGCGCGACTATGCCTGGCCGCGGGTGCCGGCGATTGCGATCTGCCTGGACGGCTGCGAGCCTGCCTATCTCGACGAAGCCATCAAGGCCGGGCTGATGCCGGCGCTGGAGCGGATCAAGCAGAGGGGCACCGTGCGCACCGCTCATTCGGTGATCCCGAGCTTCACCAACCCCAACAACCTCTCCATCGCCACCGGCCGCCCGCCTGCGGTGCACGGCATCTGCGGCAACTACCTCTACAACCCCGAAACGGGCGAGGAGGTGATGATGAACGATCCGAAGTTCCTGCGTGCGCCCACCGTCTTCAAGGCCTTCTACGATGCCGGCGCCAAGGTGGCGGTGGTGACGGCCAAGGACAAGCTGCGCGCGCTGCTGGGCCATGGCCTCGCCTATGACGACAACCGCGCGATCTGCTTCTCTTCCGAGAAGTCGGACACCACCACCAAGGCCGCCAACGGCATCGACAATGCGTCGGCCTGGCTTGGCCGTCCGGTGCCGGAAGTCTATTCCGCCGAGCTGTCGGAATTCGTCTTCGCGGCCGGCGTCAAGCTGCTCAAGGAATTCCGGCCGGACGTCATGTATCTGACCACCACCGACTACGTGCAGCACAAATATGCGCCGGGCGTGAAGCAGGCCAACGACTTCTACACCATGTTCGACCGCTATCTCGCCGAACTCGATGCGCTGGGTGCCGCCATCGTCGTCACCGCCGACCACGGCATGAAGCCGAAGCACCATGCCGACGGCACGCCTGATGTGGTCTATGTCCAGGACCTGCTTGACGAGTGGCTCGGCAAGGATGCTGCCCGTGTCATCCTGCCGATCACCGATCCTTATGTCGTGCATCATGGCGCGCTCGGTTCCTTCGCCACCGCCTATCTGCCGAAGGGCACTGATCGCGCCGACATCATGGCCAGGCTCGCCAAGGTCGAGGGCATCACCGTCGTGCTCGGCCGCGAGGAAGGCTGCGCCCGCTTCGAATTGCCTCAAGATCGCATGGGCGACATCATCCTCGTCTCCGGCGAGAACAAGACGATCGGCACTTCGGAACACCGCCATGACCTTGCGGCGCTCGACGAGCCCCTGCGCTCGCATGGCGGCCTCACCGAGCAGGCCGTGCCCTTCATCACCAACCGCGTGCTGAAGAACCAGCCCGAGGCGCCGGCGTTGCGCAATTTCGATGCCTTTTACTACGCGGTGATGGCAGCCGCGCAGCCGGCGCAGTGAGGATAAGGGCCATGACCAAGGCAGAAACGTCGATCAAGGTCCGCCACGAGCCGATGCGCATCGCAGGCCGAAAGGTCGATGCCGACGATGTCGTCGAGGTGCGTTATCCCTGGGACGACACGGTGGCCGGAACGGTGCCGGCCGGCGGCGCGGCGCATGCGAAGGAGGCCTTCGAGATCGCTGCCGGCTACACCTCGAAGCTGACGCGATACGAGCGCCAGAAGATCCTGCTGAAGACCGCCGAACTGCTCAACGCCCGCAAGGAGGAGATCTCCGATCTCGTCACGCTGGAGCTCGGCATCTCCAAGCAGGATTCGCTCTACGAGGTCGGCCGCGCCTACGACGTGTTCACGCTGGCCGGCCAGATGGCGATCCAGGATGACGGCCAGATCTTCTCCTGCGACCTCACCCCGCACGGCAAGCAGCGCAAGATCTTCACGCTGCGAGAGCCGCTGAAGGCGATCTCGGCGATCACGCCGTTCAACCACCCGCTCAACATGGTGGCGCATAAGGTCGCGCCGGCGATCGCCACCAACAACTGCGTCGTCGTCAAGCCGACCGAGCTGACGCCGATGACCGCGCTGGTGCTGGCCGACATCCTTTACGAGGCCGGCCTGCCGCCGCAGATGCTGTCGGTCGTCACCGGCTGGCCGAAGGACATCGGCGACGAGATGATCACCAATCCCAACATCGACCTGATCACCTTCACCGGCGGCGTGCCGGTCGGCAAGATGATCGCCCAGAAAGCCGGCTACCGGCGCCAGGTGCTGGAGCTCGGCGGCAACGATCCGCTGATCATCCTCAACGATCTCTCCGACGACGATCTCGCCAAGGCCGCCGATCTGGCGGTGGCCGGCGCCACCAAGAATTCCGGCCAGCGCTGCACGGCGGTGAAGCGCATCCTGGTGCAGGAGAAGGTGGCCGACCGTTTCGTGCCCATGGTGCTGGAACGCGCCAGGAAGATCGTGTTCGGCGACCCCATGGACCTGGCCACGCAGCTCGGCACCGTCGTGCACGAGAAGGCCGCAGCGCTGTTCGAGAAGCGGGTTCAGAGGGCGGCCGAGCAGGGTGCCGAGGTGCTCTACGATCCCGGTCGCAGGGGTGCGCTGCTGCCGCCGATCGTCGTCGACCGCGTGCCGCATGCTTCCGAACTGGTGATGGAAGAGACCTTCGGGCCGATCGTGCCGATCATCCGTGCGCCGGACGACGACGATGCCCTGATCGCCCTGTCCAACTCCACCGCCTTCGGCCTGTCGTCGGGCGTGTGCACCAACGATTTCCGCCGCATGCACAAATACATTGCCGGGCTGCAGGTCGGCACCGTCAACATCTGGGAAGTGCCCGGCTACCGCATCGAGATGAGCCCGTTCGGAGGCATCAAGGACAGCGGCAATGGCTACAAGGAAGGCGTCATCGAGGCGATGAAGTCCTACACCAACGTCAAGACCTTCTCGCTGCCCTGGTAAGGCGATCGAGGGGTAGCAGCGCGCCTGCCTGCCCTCGAACTTGCAATGGAAGAAGCTGCCATGGCGATCGTGCACACCGAAGGGGAGTCCAACAAGGCGCCCGCCCGCAGGGAGTGGGATGCGCGCCAGGACCATGCCCCGTCGCGCGACCTGCTGCAGCGCGACGCGGACGCCTTTCTGCACCAGTCTCTGTCCAGTCCCTGCGTGTCGACCATTCGTAAAGCCGAGGGCATCTGGATCGAGGACCTGGCCGGCCGGCGCTACATGGATTTCCATGGCAACAGCGTCCATCATATCGGCTATGCGCATCCGCGTCTGATCGAAGCGATCAAGCGGCAGCTCGACGATCTCTCCTTCGCGCCGCGCCGCTTTGCCAACGAGCCGGCTGTCGAGCTCGCCGAAAAACTCGGCCAGCTGGCGCCGGCGGACTTGTCCAAGGTGCTGTTCACCACGGGCGGGTCCGACGCCATCGAGGTGGCGCTGAAGATCGCGCGCGCCGCCACCGGCCGCTTCAAGACGCTGTCCTTCTGGGATGCTTTTCACGGCGCCGGTTTCGGCGCGGCATCCGTCGGCGGCGAGGCGACGTTCCGTTCGCAGATCGCCGGGCCGCTGATGACGGGTGCCGAACACGTCGCGCCCTGGGCAAGCCGCAACTGCGCCTACGGTCATGACAGCCTCGAGGCCTCGGCCAAGGCCTGCGCGAACATGATCTCCTATGTGCTCGGCCGCGAAGGCGACTTCGCCGCCGTCATCGCCGAGCCGATGCGGGCGACGCCGCTGGTGCCGGCACCCGGTTTCTGGAAGACGGTGCGCGAAGCCTGCAACCGCCATGGCACGCTGCTGATCTTCGACGAGATTCCGACGGGGCTGGCCAAGACCGGCAAGTTCTTCTCGCATCAACATGACGATGTCACGCCCGACATCGTGGTGCTGGGCAAGGCGCTGGGCGGCGGCGTGCTGCCGATCGCCTCGGTCATTGCCCGGCGCGCGCTCGACGTGGCGGGCGATTTCGCCATCGGCCACTACACCCATGAGAAGAACCCGGTGACGGCACGCGCCGCGCTCACCACCATCGCCATCATCGAGGAAGAAGGGCTGGCCGAGCGTGCCGCGGAACTCGGCGCCTACGCGTTGGGACGGCTCGCCGAACTGATCGGCCGTTCGCCGCATGTCGGCGAGGTGCGCGGCCGTGGCCTGATGATGGGCGTCGAACTGGTCGAGGATCGCGACAGCTACAGGCCGGCGCGCGAGCTCGCCGAGCGTGTCTATTACCGCTGCCTGGAAGAGGGGCTGAGCTTCAAGATCAGCGCCGGCAATGTCCTGACGCTCTCGCCACCTTTGGTGATCGATCGCCCCGATCTCGAACGCGCGCTTGCCATTGTCGAGCGTGCCGTGCTGGCGGGATAGGCGGCAACAACAAGCGGGAAACGGGAGACGACAGTGGCGCAGTATGATTTGGCGGTGGTCGGGGCCGGCATAGTGGGGCTCGCCCATGCGCTCGCCGCAGCGCGGAGGGGCCTGCGTGTGGTGGTTATCGACCGTGATGCCCAGGCGAACGGCGCTTCGATCCGCAATTTCGGGCTGGTCGTGGTCAGCGGGCAGGAGCCCGGCATCTCGCGCAGCCGTGCCGAACGCAGCCGCGCCATCTGGCTCGATCTTGCCGCGGAGGCCGGGCTCGACGTCCTGCATCGCGGCAAGCTTGTCGTCGCCCGCCGGCCCGAAGCGCTTTCCGTGCTGCAGGCTTTCGCGGCAACGCCGGACGGCGACGATTGCGCGTTGCTGTCGCCGGCCGATGTCACGGCACGCCTGCCGGCCTTGCATGGCGCCGAGATTGCCGGTGGTCTCTACAGTCCGCATGAGCTGCGCGTGGAATCCTGCGAGGTGCTGCCGAAGCTGACCGCGTTCCTGGCCGAACAGATGGGAGTCGAATTCCGTTTCGGTGTCGCCGTCACCGCCATTGAACCCGGCAGGGTCGTGACCAGCGCTGGTCCGGTCCATGCCGTCAAAGTGGCTGTATGTCCTGGCGACGACCTGACCAGCCTCTTTCCCGAACGTATAGGCCAATATGGGGTGCGCCGCTGCAAGCTGCAGATGCTGCGCCTCGCCGATCCCGGTTTTCAGCTTGGCGCCGCGCTGGTCTCCGACCTCAGCCTGCTGCGGTACGAAGGTTATGCCTTGCTGCCCGAGGCGGCAGCACTGCGTCGCCGGCTCGAAAGCGAGCAGGCCGACGAACTCGCCAACGGCGTCCACCTGATCGTCACCCAGAGTGCCGACGGTTCGCTGGTCATCGGCGATTCCCACCACTACGGCACCACGCCCGATCCTTTCGGCTCGGAAGAAGTCGACCGGCTCATCCTGCGTGAATTCGCCCGGCTGTTTCCAGCTGCCCAGCGGACTGTGACGGCGCGCTGGACCGGCACCTATTCCTCCGCCCGCCATGCTGCCTTCCGCGACGCCCCGCATGAAGACATAAGGCTGGTCATGGTCACCTCCGGCACCGGCGCCAGCACCGGCTTCGCCCTTGGCGAGGAGACGGTGGCGGAGCTGTTCGGCTAGAATCCCCTGCGCCTTATCCCCTTTTTGTGGGGGCCGGCATGCTGCTCAGGCGAATTGCGCGAGGCCGTGGCCGACGGACCAGTTCTCCTTCGCGGATTCGATGATGTTGATGAACACATCCTCTGGCCGGATGCCGGGGCTTTCCCCCAGCAATTCCGTGGCCCGCCGGAAGAACGCCTTTTTCTGTTCCACGGTGCGCGTGTTGAACACGGTCATCTGGATGAAAACCAGATCGCCGCTCCGGGCCACGCCAAAGGCCGCGCCGTAACGGAAATTCGCTTCGTCATGCTCCGTGATGGTCATGAACTGGTCGTCCGCGGGAACGGCGAGCGCATCGCGCATAGCGCGGTAGAGGCTGTCGAAGATCGCCTGCCGGTGGGCTTCCGGCTTTCCGGCGCGCAAGGAGATGTGGAGAAGCGGCATCGCGGGTTCCTTTCCATCCTGTGGACGAACGCTAACCGCCATGGATCTATTTTCATATGTATGGATTTGAATATCAGTGATAATGATCTGAAATGGCTAACCCCACCCTCGACATCGAGGCCGTCCGGGCCTTTCTCCGCATCGCCGAACTTGGCAGCTTCACCCGCGCGGCCGAGGCCATGCGCACGACGCAAGGGGCGGTCAGCTTGAGGCTGAAACGGCTCGAAGACGGGCTGGGCTGTCGGCTCGTCGAACGGACGCCCCGCTCCGTTCAGCTTTCGGCGCGTGGTGCCGGCTTCCTCGAACAGGCACGCAAACTCGTCGAGACACATGATCGGGCGCTGGCCGCATTCACGGGTGCCCGGCAGCGGCTCACCCTAGGGATCAGCGACCATGTTGCGGGGCCGGAACTTCCCGCGCTGATTGCGCGCATGAACGCGCAGGATCCGCATCTGCTGATTGAAATCCGCATCGGGTCGTCGGGCGACCTGCTTCAAAGCTTCGACCGACGCGAGCTCGATACCGTGCTCGTTCGCCTGCATGCGGGGCGCAGCGACGGGGAAGTGATAGCCGAGGAGAAGTTCGGCTGGTTCGCATCGCCGAGCTGGCAGCACCATGCGGGTGAGCCCTTGCCGATTGCCACGATGCCCGAGCCCTGTGGCGTGCGTATCATGGCGTGCCAGCTTCTCGATGAGGCGGGCGTGCCGTGGACGGAAATATTCGTCGGCGGTGGCGTTTCGGCTGTTTCGGCAGCTGTCGTGGCCGGGTTGGGCGTCGCGGCATTGTCTCCCCGCATGCTGCCATTCGGTGCGGTCGACGTCGGCCCCAGGCTCGGCCTCCCCAACCTGCCGCGCCTGCCGGTTCTGCTTCACTCAAGGGTCACGGACGACCGGTCCCGCGAAGCGCTTGCCGCACTCTCGGCCGCCTTCCGGAGCGCGGTGCGAGGATAGGTTGTTCGGTTGAGCGCCTCCTTTAGCAGCGACTCGTAACGTCTTCCTGCTTCAGACCCGAAGAGAGGGGTGCCGCATGGAAATCCGCACTCCGGAACACATGGCAAGATCAGCCCAAAACCCCTTCGTGACACCCTCACGACAAACATCAATCAAATCTATTCCTCCATAGGATAAATAGATTTCCCTTATCGTATTGGCCTCCTCTACAGTGACTCATGGACGACGCGTGCCGGCATTCTCTGGGTCGGCACATTTTGCAATCGGCGTCCCAATGCATCGAAGAATGTGCCACCAGATGGGGAATCCAAGCCATGAAATTTCGTCCAGCATCCGTGCTAGCCGCACTTGCCGTGACCTTTGTTGCCTCGACCGCGATCGCCGAAACCAACCTGACGGTCTACACCGCCATCGAGGCCGTCGACCTCGACCGCTACAAGGCGACTTTCGAGAAGGCCTATCCCGACATCAAGATCAACTGGGTTCGTGACTCCACCGGGGTGATGACGGCCAAGCTGCTCGCCGAGAAGGACAATCCGCAGGCCGATGTCGTCTGGGGCCTGGCGGCGACTTCGCTGCTGTTGCTGAAGAGCGAAGGCATGCTGGAGCCTTATGCACCGGCCGGCGTTGACAAACTCGACAAGCGGTTCGTCGACAGCGCCAATCCGCCGTCCTGGACCGGCATGGACGCTTATGTCGCCGCCATCTGCTTCAACACGGTGGAAGCCAAGAAGCTCGGCATCGCCGCCCCCAAGAGCTGGAAGGACCTGACCAAGCCCGAATACAAGGGCCATGTCGTGATGCCGAACCCGAATTCCTCGGGCACCGGCTTCCTCGATGTCTCGGCCTGGCTGCAGATGTTCGGCGAGAAGGATGCCTGGGCTTTCATGGATGGCCTGCACCAGAACATCTCCGCCTACACCCATTCGGGTTCCAAGCCCTGCAAGATGGCCGGCGCAGGCGAGACGGTGATCGGCATCTCGTTCGAGTTCCCCGGCGCCAAGGCCAAGGCGGCCGGCGCGCCGATCGACATCATCTTCCCCGAGGAAGGCTCCGGCTGGGAAGCCGAGGCCACCGCCATCGTTGCAGGCACCGCCAATCTCGAAGCCGCCAAGAAGCTGGTCGACTTCTCGGTCTCGAAAGAGGCAAACGAGATGTACAACCAGGGTTACGCCGTACTGGCCTATCCCGGCATCGCCAAGCCGGTGGAACATCTGCCCGCCAATGTCGCCGACCGTATGATCAAGAACGATTTCGAGTGGGCTGCCAACAACCGCAAGGCGGTGCTGGCCGAATGGGCAAAGCGCTACGACGCCAAGTCCGAGCCGAAGAGCTGAGCATTCCAGCCGGGCGCCGCCAACAGCGGCGCCTGTTCTGCTTGAACACGAGACATGGGCCGCGAGATGAAACATGAGACCGTCACCGGAGCGGCCGCCGCTCCGATGCACTTCGAGCCGCAAGCTGCCCCCAAGCCGGGCTATCTGGTCATCGATCAGCTGTGGAAGGTGTTCGGCGACTTCGTGGCGCTTAAGGGCGTCTCGCTGGATATCCGCGAAGGCGAGTTCGTCTGCTTCCTCGGCCCCTCCGGCTGCGGCAAGACCACCTTGCTGCGCGCCATTGCCGGCCTCGATTTGCAGTCGCGCGGTTCGATCCGCCAGGCGGGCAGGGACATTTCCAGCCTGCCGCCGTCGAAACGCGACTACGGCATCGTCTTCCAGTCCTATGCGTTGTTCCCCAACCTGACGATCGAGAAGAACATCGCCTTCGGGCTGGAGAATGCCCGGCGACCGAAACAGGAGATACAGGCGCGCGTCGCGGAGCTGCTCGCTCTGGTCGGCCTTTCGGAACAGGCGAAGAAATATCCGGCCCAGCTTTCCGGCGGTCAGCAGCAGCGCATCGCGCTCGCCCGCGCCATGGCGGTTTCGCCGGGCCTGCTTCTGCTTGACGAGCCGCTGTCGGCGCTCGACGCCAAGGTGCGCGTTCATCTGCGCCACGAGATCAAGGAGTTGCAGCGCAAGCTCGGCGTCACCACCATCATGGTCACGCATGACCAGGAGGAAGCGCTCTCGATGGCCGACCGCATCGTGGTGATGAACCACGGCGTTATCGAGCAGATCGGCACGCCGACCGAGATCTATCGCCATCCAAGCACGCTGTTCGTGGCCGACTTCATCGGCGAGACCAACCAATTCCCGGCAAGGATGATCCGGAACGACACGGTCGGGCTCGCCGGCACGGAACTGGCCTGCGCATCCTGCGAGGTGGCGGCCGGCAGCGACGTGAACGCCGTGATCCGTCCCGTCGACATCATCCCCCATGCGCTGGACGGGCGCGAAGACATCAAGACGCCGCAGAACCTGATCGACGTCACCGTGACGGAGATGGAATTCCTCGGCGGCTTCTGGCGTTGCCGGCTGTCGTCGCCGCGTCTCGGCGAACGCGTGCTGATTGCCGATTTCTCCATCAACGCCGTCCGCCGCCTGGGGATAGAAAAGGGTGGAGCCATGCGCGCCGAGCTGCCGCAGAACCGCGTGCTCGTCTTCCCGAAGGCGGCTTGAGATGAGCGCGGTCGTCTCAGCCCTTCCCGCCGGCCGCGCGCCGCGCCTGCAGCTGTCGTCGGACGATGTCGTCAGGCGCGGGCTGATGCTGGTCATCGCGCTCTATCTCGTGCTGGCGCTTGCCGCCCCGCTCTATGTGCTTCTGTCGAAGTCGATGTCGACCTATCGCTTCGACCTCAACGCCTTCGAGATCCAGCGCAGCGACGACAGCGGCACCGCTTTCGGCCCGGCGCGCACGGTGGCCGCGCTCAATGCCGACGCCAAGGCGATCACCGACGCAGAGCTCGACACCGGCTCCGATGGGCGGCTGTCGCTGACCAAGCTCTATGAGGATTTCAGTTTCCGCAGCCCGGTCAAATACCGCATCCGCGGCACGACAAATGATGCAGCCTTCCTGGTCGGGTCGGATCTGAAGCGCGGCACCGACTGGGTGGAGGTCGATTCCAACACCTTCCGCCGCGTCGTGCTGCGTCCCGGCCGCAGCGTCGGCTTCGACAATTTCGTCGCTTATTTCTCGACGCCCTCGCTGGCGCAGGCGATCTGGAACTCGGTGCTGATGGGAGCGATCAGCACCGTGCTGGTCATCGCCATCGCCTTCGGCCTGGCCTATGCGCTGAACCGTAGCCGCATGCGCTTCAAGGGTCTGTTCCGGCTGGTCATGACGGTGCCGATCCTGGTGCCGTCGCTGCTGCCCGGCATCGCGCTCGTCTATCTGTTCGGCAACCAGGGCCTCTTGAAAGGCTGGATGATGGGCCATTCGATCTACGGGCCGATCGGCATCGTCATCGGCTCCGTCTTCTTCACGCTGCCGCATGCGCTGCTCATCATCTCGACCTCGCTCAGCGTCGCCGACGCCCGCCATTACGAGGCCGCCGCCGCCTTGCGCGCCTCGAAATGGCGTACCTTCTGGACGGTGACGGTGCCCGGCGCGCGTTACGGCGTCATCTCGGCCGCCTTTGTCGTCTTCACCATGGTCATCACCGATTTCGGCCTGCCCAAGGTCATCGGCGGCCAGTACAACATGCTGGCCGTCGACATCTACAAGCAGGTCATCGGCCAGCAGAACTTCGAGATGGGGGCGGTGGTGTCGGTGCTGCTCATCATCCCGGCGATTGCCGCCTTCTTCGTCGACCGGATCATCCAGAAGAAACAGGTGGCGCTCCTGTCGGCGCGCTCCGTGCCCTACGAGCCGAAGCCGAACCCGGGATTCGACTGGGGCTGCTTTGCCTATTGTACGCTGATCGCGGCTTTCATCCTGACCATGATCGGCGTGTGCCAGCTGGCAGCGATGGTGAAATTCTGGCCCTATGACCTGACGCCGAGCCTGAAGAATTTCCGCTTCGACCTGATGGATGGCGGCGGCTGGGCCTCCTATTACAATTCCATCGAGATGGCGCTGCTGACCGCCGTCTTCGGCACCATCATCGTCTTCACCGGCGCCTATATGGTGGAGAAGAGCGACGGCTTCCGCGCCGGCCGCTCACTGTTCCAGTTCCTCGCCATGCTGCCCATGGCGGTGCCGGGCATGGTGCTCGGCCTTGCCTACATCTTCTTCTTCAACAATCCCGCCAACCCGCTGCACGCGCTCTATGGCTCGATGGCCATTCTGGTGATCTGCACGATCACCCATTTCTACACCGTATCGCACCTCACCGCGCTGACGGCGCTGAAGCAGATGGACCGCGAGTTCGAGCCGGTGGCGGCTTCGCTGAAGCAGCCCTTCCACAAGCTGTTCTTCCGCGTCACGCTGCCGGTCTGCCTGCCGGCGATCCTCGACATCTCGATCTACCTGTTCGTCAATGCCATGACGACGGTTTCGGCCGTGGTGTTCCTCTATTCGACGCAGACGCAGCTGGCCTCGGTGGCCGTGCTCAACATGGACGATGCCGGCGACGTCGCGCCGGCGGCCGCCATGGGCATGATGATCTTCTACACTAACATCGCCGCCCGCTTGATCCACGCCGCCGTCTCGCGCGTCCTGCTCTCGCGCACGCAGGTCTGGCGGGGGAGGTAGGGGCCAGAGCAACTTCGCACTTTGATCGCGCGCTGTTCGTCGGGGCTGGTTAAGTGAGAAACGATAAATATTTTTTGCGCCGAGGTGTTGCAACCGTCGGGATGATTTACGATTATTAGACCACCCTCCAAGTTGAGGGAGACGGGTGTCATGATTAATCGTTTTGCAGTTCCAGTCGTCAAAAGTGACCCAGTACAGTTTCCCCCACGTCCCCCCAAGGGGCCGGTGGACATGAACGCATTGCGCGCGGAAATCATGAGTAAGTTCCCCAAGATCCGGGCGGAACTTGCAAAGTGAGCCTGTGTGGCTTCCCGCAGAGGAAGTTATAAAGATAAATCGGGATGAGGTGACAGCAACTGGAGAGCCTTATCAGCTCCTCAGTCGGGATTTGCTTGAAAGCGCGGTTGCCAGTCCAATCAACCATTACCTCTACAATGGCGAGATCGATGTTTTGCGGCTCGCCGTCATTCTCATTGTCGCGATCGCGCGCAACCATCCGTTTGAGCAAGGTAACAAGCGCACTGGGTGGACGGCCGGAATGATGTTTATGGCCTTGAATGGCTACGAAATTACTTGGGATTCGGAAGAGATTGCCCAAGAACTGGTAAAATTGATCAGCGGTGACATCACGATGCAAAGGTTCGAAGAGCAAGTCTTCTACTTTGTCGCCAGCAGATGACTGCTTATTCGGGGCACCCGCCGCGTCCGATCAAAAACCGGGAACCCCGAACCATCCCTCAGCCTGCGCCCTGTTTGCCCACCTCGCGATAGACGATCTCCTGTTGCGGGTACGGAATCGAGATGCCCTTCTCGTCGAAGGCGAGCTTGGCGGCCTTGGTCATGTCGAACCGTGTCGCGAGATAGTCGGACGCCGATGTCCAATAGCGCAGCGTCACGTTGACCGAGCTCGCGCCGAGTTCCGAAACCGATGCGCTGGGCGCCGGGTCGCGCAAGATGCGTTTGTCCTTTGCGGCAAGGTCCAGCATGGTTTTCTGGGCAAGGTCGATGTCGTCGTCATAACCGATGCCGATGATCAGGTCGTTGCGGCGCACCTTGTTGCGGTTGAAGTTGTAGACCGGCTCGCTCCACAGCGTGGAGTTCGGGGCGAGCACATAGACGCCTTCGATGGTGCGCAGCCGCGTGGCGAAAAGGCCGATATCCTCCACCGTGCCCTTGACGGTGCCGACCTCGACATATTCGCCGACACGCAGCGGCCGGAGTGCTAGCAGCATCAGGCCCGCGGCGATGTTTTGCAGCGTGCCTTGCAGCGCCAGGCCGACGGCCAGGCCGACCGCGCCGATGGCAGCGATGATCGAAGCTGTCTGCACCCCGAACTGGCCGAGCACCATGACGATGAACAGCGCCAGCACCACATAGCGGCCGATCTTCGCGAAGAACTGCGCCAGGGTCTGATCGAAGCCGGGGACCCGGCCGATGGCCCCCTTCAACGCGCGCTCGATCACTCCCGCCAGGAAATAGCCGATAAGGAGCAGGATGATCGCGCCCAGCACCGAAAAGGCATAGGTCACGGCCAGGCCGCTCAACTGCTGAAAGCCGTTTTGAAAGGCGTCGATCGCCTGTCGCGTCTGGGTTTCCATGGTCTCTCCCTCCTGCAAAATCGCGCGGCAATGACGCCGCGTGCTGAAATGAATCGCATCTGCGGACCGGAGCTAAGCGTTTGAATGGGGCCTCAGTCGGGCGGCAGGGGGAGGAGATGAGGTCTCAAGCCGGTTCGGAGGCTCCGACGCTTCGCGACGCAACTTCGGGCAACGAAGGCGCACTGGGTGAGGTTTTTGGAAACCTTTTCCGAAAATCGCGTTGGTTTGGCACGACTGTTACTTCCGGCAGTTGCCAGATAGGAGGACGTTCCCATGAAGGCGAAGATGAACGTGAAGATGCTTACCCTGGGCGCGATGGCGCTCGCATTGATGACGGGCTCGGCGCTGGCCGCCGGCGACAAGGGCACTTCTGCTCTCGATGATTCTGCGAAGATGGCGCCATTCTACACCGACAAGGATATGAAGACCTTGAAATCCGAGGCTGACTTCAAGGCCGCTTGGATGGCTTTGACCGATGATGACCGCGCCAGCATGAAGAAGGACTGCGGCGACGAGGTCATCGCCAAGGAACACGACAATTTCTGCAAGATGACGAAGCAGCTCGGCGGCTCGAACTAGGAGCTTAAATTCGTTGCGTTGTCATAACTGACTGCAAACCGAGAAAGGAAAGCTCTCGCATTTCCTGGAGGCCCGCCTTGGCAACAGGGCGGGCATTTTCACACCTGCCTATCGATCTCGTTGCGGACGCGCTCCGGCTGCTCTGTTCGCTTGGCCCGTGCCGCCGCCTTCGCAAGCAGGAACCGGGTGGCGGCCGATGCGCTCGGCTGCATTGATCACACGCCCAGGCCAATGAATGGAGCAAACAATGAATTGCGACTGCACGAATGCCATGCCTCTGCTGGAGCGCATGTTCGAAGTCGAGCTGGACTTCCTCGGATCGGATGGGAGGGATGTACAAAGCCTTGCCAGGGCCTTTCATGCCGATGTGGTCGTGCATGAGCCCGCATCCTTGCCTTATGCCGGCGACTGGAAAGGGCTCGAGGGCATCGCTGCCTTGCTTGGCAGGATGCGCGATGCCTGGAGCGACATGGCGGTCGAAGACATGACGGCGGCGCGCGTTGAAGACACCGTCTTCATGTCGTGCTGCCTGACGCTCACATCACGCGCCACCGGCGCCGTCATCCGGCAGCCCTTTGCCGAAGTGCTGCACTTCAAGGACGGACTGCTGCTCGACGGCACGCCGTTCTACTACGACACCGCCGAGATCATTATGCAGTCTTCAGTCAGGTCTTGAATAAACCGCAATCGTCTTCCATACAGCTACGGTGCGTCCCCGTCAGAGGTTGATGCGCTTTCCCTTCTGCCTTCGTCCGACCACGGATGTACTGGCGAGTTGATCGTAGAAGGGCACTCTCGAAAGAGACAGCAGAGCCGTTGGGAGATATCCCCAGCGGCTTTTTTGTTTTGTGCGCTTTAGAGCATTTTGTAGCCAAGTGGAATCACCACAAAAATGCGACGAAAACAAAAACTTAGAGCGTTTCCGCGTTTCCGTGAAAAACGGAAACGCTCTAGTACAAGGCAACCGAGGGATCGATCCTCATGCCTGCCGTCTTGATGGCAACCAGGAACGCCGATCGCGCGCCTTCCACGCTCGCTTTTCCGACGCATGCCCAGGCGCATCTGTTCAACGCCTCGTTCCACTGCGGGCTGTCGTTGTCTGCCCAATTGTCAAAAAGAAAATCTGACGCGTCGGATACATTCGACACGAGGTGAAACTTCGTTGGAACGCCGGCGTAAATTACAACGGGCGTTCGAAAGGAAAGATTTTCCATAAAATACTATACGCCTGACCGGCAGGGACGCAAAGCCATGATCGATATATTTTCTATCGATCGCGAGGGGTTCAAAAATAATTCTCGCTACTTTGTCCGCAACATCTTAAGAGCGGGAATGGAAAATCTCAAATTTGAGAACGTCATCACCGTCCGCACCGACCCAGCGGGCGGCATTAGGACGCTTGCCGATATCTCGTCTTGCACCGGCTTTCTGCTTCGCGAATGGCCCGGCAGGCGGGGAGACAAGCATCGCGCTGCACTTCAAGCCTGTTCGGATGCGAGCTCCGGCAAGAAATCGCCGGACAACGCAAGGCGGGCTTTCGTCCTTGCTGCGCGAGAAGCCGGAATCATGATCAACCAATGACCGTCGCTACCGAACGGCGGTCTGCTCGGGACACCTGCCTATTGCATGAGCTTTACGGTGTCATAGAGGGCCGGGATATCGCCCCAGCGGTAGATATTTCCTGATTGGGTTGTGATCCTGCAGTTGGGGCGATGGCTGCTGTGCATTGTTCTGACAGCAAAGATCAGCGCGGTGGAAAGATGCTCGAAGCGGATGATATCGGTGAGGCTGAGAGCGGCATTCCCTTTCTCGCTGAATGAGAGTTCCGCCGGTTGGTCCATATTCAAAGGCTTGACGCTATCGCCCATCGGACGCCCCGCTTTCCACGTTAAAATCGAACTCGACCAGAGCACCGATCGCACTCCCCCACAAGGCGCGGCCAAGCCACGCGGGAAGAGTGCGGGTCACTTCGAAGGCTCGCTTGTCTTGATAAGTGATCGTTTGGAGCCGGCCTGCACTAAGGCCCCTCCACCGCCCGGTCGGGCGAAGCCGGACGCAACGGCTCACTGTATCCGGCTCAGTGCCTTGAGGTGGCGATGCCTGGGAATGCCCCGCTCCTCCAGTTGACGGGCTCGGAGTGTAGCTAGGACTAAGGCAATCGCCGCGAAGGAATGGTCCGCGACCACGGGCACAAGGCGGAATGGATCGTTTTCGACGACATAGGCCCGCCGACAGTTTCCAAAGGGGTGATTTCCCCACTGCCATCCTGGAAGCACCTGTGCCGCCAGCGTAACGGCCGCATCAAGCGAGGCAGTGTAGGGCGGCGGCGCGCGGTGTTGGCCGTGGACGATCTCTCCGGTCTTCTTGTGCCGGATGTAACTGGCCCACAGCTGTTCCCAATCCGAAAAATACGTTTCGATTGCGGAGTCCATCTCAGGGCTGGGACCTTTCAGTCGCTGGCACATCGAGATCAGGCCTGCCAGATCGAGCACGCGGGGCCCCCTTTGCGGCGGGACATCCTCCGCAGCGTTTAGTACCGGCGCTGCGATTGTCCGGCCTACCAATGTATGCTGCCAAAGAAGATGTAGCCCAGATATCCACCTACGCCAAACACCATGACGATCGCGATGCCGGCAAGCATCTGGTCGCCCATTCGCGCCGTTTTTGCCATGGCTGGGTACCCTTCGTCCGGTCAGCAGGTGAACTGAATTCCAAATTGTCGGCGTGATCGTCAGGCATGCCGGTTATCGCCTCGCTGTCGCTATCGAGGCGTGGCCCTGCGATTTGCCGACGGGATGCTGGCTCAGGGTCCCCGATCTCGGGTGATTGTCTAATCGTCGGCCCCGGTGTTGCGCGGAGCGCGAAAATTCCTGCTCTCGATGTCGACGATGGAGCCGCAGTTCCTGCACTCCATCTGCGTATGCGTTTTCACCCAGCCGACTTTTTTCTTCGTCTCATAGCAACAGCCCGGGCAGAGAACGCCGATCTCGTTGTCATTCAACGAATGGTCGATCATGGATTGTGTCTCGTGCGTGTCAGCCGGGCTCGATTTTTCCGTAGTGTAGACGTCCAGACCATGGCGCGCAGCTGAAAGGCTGCGCTCTGCCTTGTCAGGTAGGTGAACAACATCGGCCTCCTCCCCTCATGGGGGGAGGCCAGTTGCTTCACCGGCGCCCCTTTGTGAGTGAAATCATCATGCGCCCGTTTAAGAAACGAGTCCATGGAGAAAATATTATGCGTTGGATTTTTAAATCATTCTGCGGCTTCCATAATTTTCTGAGCCTTTGGAGAATTTCCTTCGAGAAAACAACGCAAGTAATTTTGATTACAAACGAGCGGTAATAAGAATATCCACGATATGGTGTTATCGACCAGGAAAATCTGACGCGGTTAGAACATAGAAGGGATGGCGACCGCGAGAATAAATAACGCGTGCAATATCCTGAATCGAGGCGCGTCCTGCGTCGAAAGCTGCGAGGCATGCTGCTTCCGATGCCGTCGTCGCGCTGTCCCATCCGTTTGATTTGGCCAGCGCAGCAGCCTCGATGAAAAACCGGATCTGCTGCATGCCGTCATAGCCAGAAAATCGCACTGCGCGCCGGGCCTCGTCGAAGCTACGGCTGTGGTTAGGAAAGTCGAGCGCCATGGTGAGGCTCCTTTGGTCCGGCACGGACTATCAGGCGGTTCGGGTCAGTCCGCATCCTTTCATGTCCCTTCGTTGTTGAGAAATGTCATCACCTCGGTGGCGCCCAGCTGGCTGAGGCCCACCATGGAATGTCCGCAGATGCTGGCAGGCGTGCCCGTGAAGACATGGTAGATCGTCCAGGATCCGTCAGCCTCGACGCGCCGCCCATATTGATGGCTCGTGGGGCACGGATCGGGCAGTTCGCTTTCATTGACAGCAGGCGCGCCGCCGAGTTCGTCCTGCCCCCGGGGCGGGTTGCGCTCCCGTCTACCGCCGCCTCCGGCATCGAAGCCGGCTGCCGAGGCTTCGCTTGCTATGGCGTTGACGAGCCTGATGTCGGAGATGTCGAGCGCGGGGTACATGCGCCTGATCGCACCCAGCACTTCGGTTACGGCAAACGGCCGGGCCTCTTTTTGGCATTCGTCCAGGAACGCTCCGATCGCTGCGCGCACGTCGTCTGAAATATGATTGGCATTGTTCACAAAAATTCCAGCCTCGAATGGGTAATGAACCTGCGCCTGTTGATACGAGGCGGGATCAGCGCTCGTACAATCAGCGGAAGGCCTTGGATGGCGAAATGGTGGGAAGACGTGATGTCTTCCTTCGTTCAGGGCCAGGGCCCAGTGTGCGCCCTCGGCTGGCAGCGCCTCATCTAAAAATGCTGCCAATCACCCTTTGTACCGCTCTTAGCCGACGCCTGTCCAATCACGTTGCCGTACCGTCGGCACGCAGGCCTCGCCGGACGAGCCGCTCGGTGGTGCGGCCAACCGACCGCCATTGGAAGGGGTGAGGGGTGATGACCGGCTGACCGCCGCGCTGGCAAGGGCCAAGCGCCAATCAGGCTAGCATGCCACCTTGCACATAGATAGCCGGGGTGGTTTCGGATTCGTTCGCAGGGGGCCATGTCGTTCACACGCCCAGCAACGCACCGATCCTGGCGCGCGTGCGCGCCACGCCTTCCTCGATCCGGTCCTTGTCGATCGAGGAATAGCCCATGCGGAAGAAGCGGCAGGGGCCGGCGGCATCAGGAAAGAAGGGCGAGCCGGATTCGATCAGCACGCCGTCCTGCCGGAGTTCCGCCATCAAGAGATCTGCGTCGAGCCCTTCCGGACCTTCCACCCAGAACGACGTGCCGCCGAAGGCCGAGGAGCCGGCTATGGTGAAGCCGTGCCGCTTCAGCGCGTCGGCCATGACGATGTGGCGCTTGTGGTATTCGCCGCGCATGCGGTGCAGCACCGCGTCATGGTGGCCGAGCGCCAGGAAATAGGCGGCGGTGCGCTGCAGATGGCCGGGCGGATGGCGCAGCATCAGTGCGCGCAGCGCGCGCGCTTCACGGATCACGGGTGCCGGCGCCACCAGATAGCCAAGCCGCAGGCCTGGAAAGAGCGACTTCGAAAAAGAGCCGATGTAGAGAACCCGCCCGCTGCGGTCGAAAGCCTTCAGCGCCGGCGAGGGCGGCGCCAGGAAGCTCATCTCGAATTCATAGTCGTCCTCGACGATGACGAAA
This sequence comes from Terribium retamae, assembly GCF_022347545.1. GTDB lineage: Bacteria > Pseudomonadota > Alphaproteobacteria > Rhizobiales > Rhizobiaceae > Mesorhizobium > Mesorhizobium retamae. The sequence goes on along the minus strand of NZ_JAKREW010000032.1, from coordinate 11,101 downwards.
TCCTGCTCCGCGGCCGCTTCGAGCAGCAGCGCCCGGCGCTCGATCGGCATCGTTGCCCCGGTCGGCGAGTGGTGACTGGGCGTGACGAACACGGCGTCCACGCCGGCCGGTATCGCTTCCGGCGGCAGGCCTTGCCTGTCGACGTCGATCGTGGTCACCCGCGCGCCGCTCAAGATCAGCGAGGCGCTCATGTCGGGATGGCAGGGGTTCTCGCAGGCGGCGTGCGCGTCCCGGTTGAGCAGCAGTCGCGTGACGATCCACAGCGCGTTCTGGGCTCCCACCGTCACGAGGATCTCGTCGGGGTTGGCCCGGATACCGCGGCTGGGCAAGGTGCGCGAGCAGATATAGTTGACCAACTGCACATCGTCCGCGGCGGCGAAATCACCCGCCATCAGTTCAAAATCCTCGCGCGACAGCGCCCGCCTTGCGCAGTCGCGCCAGGCATTGAGATCGAACAGCGAAGGGTCCATCTGGCCATACAGGAACGGGTAGGGGAAGCGCCGCCAGTCCAGCGGCTTCTGCATCTGCTTGGCGACGATGAAACTGGACCGCAGCTTCGCCGACCAGTCGATGGCGTCGTCGGCGGCCTCCGGCGCTTCGGCCGCGATCAGCCGGACCGGCGGGTTGTCTGATATGCGGTAGGCGCTGCGGCTCGCCACTTCGACATAGCCCTGCGACGCAAGCTCCTGATAGGCCAGCGTCACGGTGATGCGCGAGATGTTTAGATAGTCGGCCAGCTTGCGTGTCGACGGCAATTGCGCGCCCGGCTGGATGCGGCCGGCCAGCACCGCCGAAACCACCGTCTCGCGGATTTGCGCCTGCAGGCCCACGCGGCTCGTGCGGTCGAGGAAGAACACCGTTTCGGCAACCGTCGAATGCGCCATCGCTGTCGGATCCCAGGATTCTGCCCGTGCATCCTAGTCGGCGAAAAGTGTTCCGCCTTCCGATGCGTTGAACTGGAATCATTCAACTTCCAAACTGGATATAAGGCAATCGGGGTTGCTCCATTACCCCTATAGGCAGAACCAAGACCGGCGCCAAAGCCGGCGTGTTCCCGGACCAACCGGAAGCCATCAAAACAAGAGGGTAACGATAATGGGATTCACGCGTTTCAAGCACCTGGCTGGCGTCGTATCGCTGGCGGCCGGCCTTCTCCAGGCGGGCTTCGCCTATGCCGAGGACACGGTTGTCGTCGGCTACCAGCAGATTGTCGGGCCGTTCGTCACGGCGATTGCGGACGGCCGCTTCGACAAAGCCGCCAAGGAGGCAGGCTATACGATCGACTGGCGTCAATTCTCGTCGGGCGGCGACATTTCCACCGCACTCGCCTCCGGCAACGTGCCGGTCGGCGTCCTCGGTTCGACCGGCACCGCCGCTGCCGCAACCCGCGGTGTCGAGCTCGAACTGTTCTGGATCCTCGACAACATCGGCAAGTCGGAAGCGCTCGTCGTGCGCAACGGCTCGGGCATCGAGAAACCGGAAGACCTCAAGGGGAAGAATGTCGGCGTGCCGTTCGTCTCGACCTCGCACTTCCATCTGCTGGTCGGCCTCGAACAGGTTTGGAAGGTCGACCCACGCGAGGTCAACATCCTCAACATGAAGCCGCCGCAGATCATCGCCGCCTGGCAGCGCGGTGACATCGATGCCGCCTATGTCTGGCCGCCGGCGCTGACGGAACTCACCAAGACCGGCAAGACCATCGCCGATTCCGAAACCATCGGCGCGGCCTCGGTGCCGACTTTCGACGGCCTTGTCGCCGACAAAAAATGGGCGGCCGACAATCCGAAATTCATGGCTGCCTTCACCAAGGTTCTGGCTGAGGCCTATGCCGATTACAACAAGAACAAGGCCAGCTGGACGGCGGATTCCGAGCAGGTCAAGGGCATCGTCAAGATGATCGGCGGCGATGGCGCCGGCACCGTCGAGGCGCTGGGCCTTCTGTCCTTCCCCGATGCCGCGGAACAGGCTTCCGAAACCTGGCTCGGCGGCGGCGCGCTGAAGGCGCTGAGCGAGAGCGCGAAGTTCCTTGTCGCCCAGAAGCAGATCGACAAGGCGCTGGACGACTACGCGCCCTTCGTCAATGCGAGCTATGCCAAGGAGGCGTCGAAGTAGGGTTTGATCCAAATCCAGGCGCCGTCGGCGCGTGCCGGCGGCCACCGTTCTTTCCACCGAAATCCGCGAAAGGCATCGGCGCGATGGAAACCCTCAATGTCAGCAATGTCAGCCTGACCTATCCAGGCCTTTACTCAGATCAGGCGGTGATCGCCCTCGAGGGCGTCAGCCTCGAGATCAAGAGCGGCGATTTCGTTGTCGCGCTCGGTGCGTCCGGCTGCGGCAAGACCACGCTGCTCAACCTCATGGCCGGCTTCATGGCGCCGAGCGATGGCGATATCACGCTGGGCGGCCATCAGGTCGTCGGCCCCGGCGCCGAACGCGGCGTCGTCTTCCAGAAACATGCGCTGCTGCCCTGGCTCAACGTCATCGACAACACCGAGTTCGGCCTCAAGCTGCGCGGCGTCGACAAGCAGACCCGCCGTGAGATCGCCACGAAGAACCTTGCGCTGGTTGGCCTGCAGGACTTCCACAAGCACATGATCTACCATCTGTCGGGCGGCATGCAGCAGCGCGTCGGCATCGCCAGGGCTTTAACCTGCGATCCCGCCATGCTTCTGATGGACGAGCCGATGGCGGCGCTCGACGCGCTCACTCGCGAGACCATCCAGGAGCTTCTGCTCAAGGTCTGGCAACTCACCAACAAGATGTTCTTCTTCATCACCCACAGTGTCGAAGAGGCGCTGTTCCTCGGCTCCCGGCTGATCGTCATGTCGCCACGGCCCGGCCGTATCACCCACACCTACGAGCTCGACTTCAATCGACGCTTCCTCGAGGAGGGCAATGCCCGTGCAATCAAGTCCAGCCGCGATTTCATCGAGATGCGCGAACAGATCCTCGGCATCATCTACGGCGACGAACGCCAGTCCGGCAGCCCGGAACACCTCCATGCTTGAGCGCGCCTCCAGGGCCAGGCCGGTCACCCCCGGCAAAATCTACGGCGCCCCCGGCGATGGCGCCAGCGGCCACATCAGCCTCATCACCGCGCTGGTGCTGTTCGGGCTGTGGCTGCTCGTCACCGAGATGGGTTGGGTCAGGCCGCTGTTCCTGCCGTCGCCGCTCGCGGTGTGGGACAAGTTCGTTCTGGCCATGACCGAGGGCGTGTCCAACTCGACGCTGGCCCAGCACACGCTGGCAAGCCTCGGCCGGGTGCTCGGCGCCTTCGTTCTGGCGCTTGTCACTGCCGTGCCGGTCGGCATCCTGATGGGCGTCAACCGCACCATACGCGGCCTGTTCGACCCGATCATCGAATTCTACCGTCCGCTGCCGCCGCTGGCCTACCTTCCGCTGATCATCATCTGGCTGGGCATCGGCGAGTTCCCCAAGGTCTTCCTCATCTATCTGGCGATCTTCGCGCCGATGGCGATCGCCGCGCGTGCCGGCGTGCGCTCGGTCTCGACCGAGCAGATCCACGCCGCCTATGCGATGGGCGCCACCCGTGCACAGGTCATCAGCCAGGTGATCCTCAAGGCCGCGCTGCCGGAGATCTTCACCGGCATGCGCATCGGCATCGGCGTTGGCTGGACCACGCTGGTGGCTGCCGAAATGGTGGCCGCTCATCGCGGTCTCGGCTTCATGGTGCTGAACGCAGCCGAATATCTGGCCAGCGACACCGTCATCATGGGCATCATCGTGATCGGCGTCTTCGCCTTCGCCTTCGATCTCCTGCTGCGCTACCTCGAGAAGATCCTGATCCCCTGGAAAGGCAAGATCTGATGACGATGCCTGATCATCCCGCCACCGCACCGCCCATCTAGGGCGGGCCCCAATCACACCGACGACTGTTTCGATCGGCCGGCTCTTCCGGCCACGGCGGAGCCGTGCCAGGCGTCCGCCCTCAAGGACCACCGTGACAAGATACGAGGACCACACCATGGCGCTGACCGCCGACGACCTTGCCAAGCTGTTCGATGCCTTCAACCGGCACGATATCGATGGGGTGATGCGTTTCTTTTCCAACGATTGCGTCTTCAACGCGGTCGGCGGCGCCGAGGCATATGGCACCCGCTTCGAGGGCACGCAGGCCATCGCCGACGCCTTCAGCGGTGTGTGGAAATCGATGCCCGATGCGCACTGGGCCCATCACGGTCACTTCGTTCATGGCGACCGCGCCGTATCGGAATGGACGTTCACCGGCACCAATGCCGACGGCAGCCGCATCGAGGCCGAGGGCTGCGACCTGTTCACGATGAGCGGTGACCGGATCGTGCGCAAGCAAGCCTTCCGCAAGAACCGGCCGCTGATCGCGGCAGCCGCCTGAGCGGTTTAGGGGAGGAATGGCCGTCATGGAACAAGAGCTCGTCAGACCGGCGGCGCGGCGCAAGCCGTTCGACCCTGCCTATGATCCGGTGCATGCGCCGAACCCAGGCGACGGCAAGGATTATGCCCCGACCTACTGGATCGCCACGGCTGGTCCCGAGCCGGAAGATGACGGTCCGGTCACCGGCGACATGGACGTCGATGTCGCCATTGTCGGCTCCGGCTATACCGGCCTCTCCTGCGCCATCCATCTCGCCAGGGAGCACGGCATCAAGGCCGCGGTGCTCGAAGCCAATGGCGTCGCCTGGGGCTGCTCGACCCGCAATGGCGGCCAGGCGCAGATTTCGGCAGGCCGCCTCAAGCGATCGCAATGGATCGAGCGCTGGGGCGTCGACGTCGCCAGGAAACTCCATGCCGAGATCGCCGAAGGTTTCGAACTGTTCCGCGGCCTGATCCGCGAGCCGGAGATTGGCTGCGATCCGCAGGACGGCGGCCACCTTTATATCGCCCACCGCGACAAGGTGCTGCCGGCGCTGGAGAAGGAGACCCGCCTGCTCAACGAGGTGTTCGGCTACAAGGCCCGCATGGTCGGCCGCGACGAGGTGCACAGCGATTTCGTGCGCGATGCCGAGGCCAGGGGCGCGATGTACGAACCCGACGGCATCGGCATCCATGCCGCGAAACTGGCCTTCGGCTATCTGAAGCTCGCCCGCAAGCTGGGCGCGAAAGTGCACACGGCAAGCCCGGTGCTGGGCAGTGCGGTCAAGGGCGGGGTGCATCATCTCAGGACGCCCGGTGGCACCGTGCGGGCGCGCACGGTCTGCATCGCCACCGCCGGCTACACCTCACCCGGCCTGCACAGGCTAACCCGGCATCGGCTGATGCCGATCCTGTCCAATTCGGTGGTCACGCGACCGCTGACGGAGGATGAATGCGAGGCGCTTAATTTCAAGGCGCGGATCCCGCTCACCGACACGCGCACCTTGCGCCACTATTACCGTATGCTGCCCGACCGGCGCGTGCAGATCGGCAGCCGCAGCGCCATCACCGGCCGCGATGCGGTCAACCCGAAACATCTGGCCCTGCTGCTGGAAGGTCTCTATCGCAAGTTCCCGGTCCTGCGCGGCATCCAGATCGATTATTCCTGGTGGGGCTGGGTCGATGTCAGCCACGACATGATGCCGCGCATCTTCCAGCCGGACCCTGGCCAGCGCCTTTTCTACGCCATGGGCTATGGCGGCAATGGCGTCATGTATTCGGCGCAGGCCGGCCGCCGCATGGCCCAGATGGTCGCCGGCAGGGGCGGCGGGCTGGACCTGCCGATCTTCACCTCGCCGCTGCCCAGCCATGGCCTGCTGACTCCGTTTCGGCGCCTTGGCCAGTGGGGCATGTACCGATGGTACTATCTCAACGACGAGATCCTCTAGTGCGGCCGCAATTCCAGCAAAAGTGTGCAGCGGTTTTGCGTCCGGAATTGCGGGAAGAAAAAGCCCAATTCCAGCAAAAGTGTGCAGCGGTTTTGCGTCCGGAATTGCGCAGAAACGAGTCAGAAGGTCTTGGCGAGCTTGCGCGCCGCTGCCTGCAGCACCGGCACATAGCGCCGGGCCTTGTCCAGCGACAGGCGCGCTTTCGGGGCGTGGCAGGCGAGCGTCGCCACCACGCGGCCGTTTGCGTCCAGCACCGGCACGGCGATGGCGATCAGGCCGACCATGAATTCCTCGCGGTCGGTGCTGTAGCCATTGCGCAGGATCTCGGCGAACTCGGCTTCGAGCGCGTCGGGCGACAGCAGCGTCGCGGGCGTGAGCCGCTCGAAGGTCATCAGACTGAGCAGCTTCTGTCGTTGCGGCTCGTCCATATGGGCAAGCAGCAGCTTGCCGCTCGCCGTGCAGTGCAGCGGCACCCGCGCACCCGGCTCGAGGTGGACGCGCAGCGGCCAGTTGGATTCGACACGCGCCAGATAGATGGCGTCGGTGCCGGACCGCGCCACGAAGTTGCAGGTCTCGCCCGTCACGTCGACGACCTGCCGCAGGATCGCATGACGCTGCGTGCCGACGCCGGAGCCGACGATGGTGAGGCCCATCTTGAACAGGCGCGGGCCGACCGAATAGTGCCGCCGGTCCGGTTCGCGAAACAGGAAGCCTTCCTCCACCAGCCGCTGGCAAAGCCGGTGCAGTGTGGCCTTCGGCATGTCGATCCTGTCGGCGAGCTCGGCCAGCGTCACCGGCCGCTCAGAAAGACCGATGATTTCGATCAGGTTGAGGCTGCGGGTGATGGCCGAGTTTTCCATGTGTTGTCCTATATCTCACTCAGTGAGATTTCTTTCTGTTCGATTAGCCATCAAAGCACAAAATTTCAACCTGTATCTCATTCAGTGAGATATTTCATCTCGTCCAGTTTGACTCAGGACGCCTTTGCCTCTCGTCTGGCCGTGGGAGGAATTGCAGTGAGTGAATTGAGTTACGACTATATCGTCGTCGGCGCCGGCTCTTCGGGTTGTGCGGTCGCTGCGCGTCTTTCCGAGAACGGCAGGTTCCGTGTCGCCCTCGTCGAGGCCGGGCCGAAGGACACCAGCCCATGGATTCACCTGCCGCTCGGCTACGGCAAGACCATGTGGGACGAGCGGGTCAACTGGAAGCTCTACACCCGGCCCGATCCGAACATGAACGGCCGCAGCATCTACTGGCCGCGCGGCAAGGTCCTGGGCGGCAGTTCCGCGATCAACGGTCTGATCGCCATTCGCGGGCAGGCAGAGGATTACGACGAATGGGCGCGCTATGGCGGCGGCCAGTGGAGCTACCGCAACGTGCTCCCTTATTTCCGCCGGCTCGAGACCTTCAACAGCGAGCTCAATCCCGACTATCACGGCACCAGCGGCCCGATCAGTGTCGATCCGATCCGCCGGCGGCATCCGGTGATCGACGCCGTCATCGCCTCGGCCAATCGTCTCGGCATTCCCGGCAATGACGATTTCAACGGGCCGCGCCAGGAAGGGGTGGGCTATTACAGCCTGACCACCCGCAAGGGCCTGCGCAGCAGCGCCGCGGTCGGCTATCTGCGCGCCGCGCGCGGCCGTGCCAATCTCGACATCCTGACCGATGCGCAGGTCACACGGATCCGCTTTTCAGGACGCCGTGCTGCCGGCATCGACTATAGAAGCGGCGGCCGCACCGTTCGCCTCGACGCCCGGCGCGGCGTGATCCTGTCGGCCGGCGCGGTGCACACGCCGCATCTGATGATGCTGTCGGGCATCGGTCCCGCCGCGCATTTGAAGGAGCATGGCATCGAGGTGCTGGCGGACAGTCCGGGTGTCGGCGCCAACCTGCAGGATCACTTGCAGCTTCGCCTCATCTACCGCTGCAACAAGCCCATCACGACCAATGACGAGCTCAACAGCCTGGCGGGCAAGGTCAAGATCGGCCTGCAATGGCTGCTCGCCCGCAGCGGGCCGCTCGCGGTCGGTATCAACCAGGGCGCACTGTTCACGTCTGTCACCCCGGGAGAGACGCGCCCGGACGTGCAGTTCCATGTCGCGACCCTGTCGGCCGACATGGCGGGCGGCAAAGTGCATCCGTTCTCCGGCTTCACCATGTCGGTCTGCCAGCTGCGCCCCGAAAGCATGGGCTCGATCCGTCTGGCATCCGCCGATGCGTCGGTCGCCCCCGCCATCCATCCCAACTATCTCGCCACCGAGCTCGATCGCCAGGTCGCGGTCGGCGGCATCCGGCTCGCCCGCCGTATTGCCCGCACCGAGCCGCTCAGCCAGCTCGTAGCCAAGGAGGAACTGCCCGGTGGGACCGCCGACAGCGACGAGGCCCTGCTCGATTTCGCGCGCCAGAACGGCGCCACCATCTTCCATCCGACCAGCAGCTGCCGGATGGGTCAGGACGACGACAAGGGAGCGGTCGTCGATCCGAACCTGAAGGTGCGCGGTTTCGACGGCCTGTGGGTGGCCGACTGCTCGGTGATGCCCCGCATCGTTTCGGGAAACACCAACCTGCCCGCGATCATGATTGGAGAAAAACTGTCCGATCTACTTTTGCAATGAATCCAGCGCTGGGAATTCCAGCACTGAGGATTCCAACATCGGGAGGAGAACCATGTTGAAGAAAGCTGCAGGCGAAAAAGAACGCGAAGTAAGACGCGTCGTATTCGCCTCTCTGATAGGTGCGACGATCGAATGGTACGACTTCTTCCTTTATGGGGTCGTTGCCGGCATCGTCTTCAACCAGCTGTATTTTCCGACGCACGATCCGCTGGTTTCGATGGTGCTCGCCTATGCGACATTCGCGGTGGGCTTCGTCGCCCGTCCGCTCGGCGGCATCGTGTTCGGCCATTTCGGCGACAGGCTCGGCCGCAAGCAGATGCTGGTGCTGACCATCCTGATCATGGGTGTCGCCACGGTGCTGATCGGCCTGTTGCCGACCTATCAGCAGATCGGCGTCGCAGCCCCAATCCTGCTGCTCATCCTGCGCATCGCGCAAGGCATCGGCATTGGCGGCGAATGGGGCGGCGCTGTGCTCATGGCCTATGAATTCGCGCCCGAGAACAAGCGCGGCTACTACGCCTCGATCCCGCAGATCGGCCTCGCCATCGGCCTGTGCCTGTCTTCAGGCGTCGTCGCCTTGCTCAGCCTGATGCCCGAGGAGGCCTTCCTGGCCTGGGGCTGGCGCGCCGCCTTCGTCGGCTCGGTCGTGCTGATCATCGTCGGTCTCTACATCCGGCTGAAGGTCGCCGAGACGCCCGACTTCGCCGCGGTCAAGGAAGAGCAGCAGGAAGTCAAGATCCCGTTCGTCGAACTGATCCGCACCTATCCGAAGAACATCCTGCTCGGCATGGGTGCGCGCTACATCGACGGCGTCTTCTTCAACGTCTTTGCGGTCTTCTCGATCGTCTATCTGTCGAAGCACGTGAAGGTCGATCGCGCCACGGCGCTCTGGCTGGTATGTCTCTCGGCGCTGGTGATGGTGGCGGCCATTCCGCTGTTCGGCAAACTGTCCGACCGCTGGGGCCGGCCAAAGACCTACGCCATCGGCAGCCTGCTCCTGGCGCTCGTCACCTTCCCGGCCTTCATGATGATGGGCAGCGGCAATCTGCTCTGGATCGGCCTGGCGCTCGTCGTGCCCTTCGGCATCGTCTATGCCATGTGCTACGGTCCAGAGGCCGCGCTGTTCTCGGACCTGTTCGACGTCAAGGTGCGCTACACCGGCATCTCCTTCGTCTACCAGTTCTCCGGCATCTTCGCGAGCGGCATCACCCCGATCATCGCGACCTATCTCATCGATTTCGGCGATGGCGAGCCGTGGCTGCTGGCCGGCTATGTCGTGTTCGCAGCGCTCGTCTCGATGGTCTGCGCCGCCTTGATCCGTCCCGCACCCGAAGCCCGGCCTGCCAGCCAGCCGCTTCGCGCATCAACCCGTCAACACCAGCTGAAAGAGAATTTGTCATGAAGATGACCACGGAAGAAGCCTTCGTCAAAGTCCTGCAGATGCATGGCATCGAGCACGCCTTCGGGATCATCGGCTCGGCCATGATGCCGGTGTCAGACCTGTTCCCCAAGGCCGGCATCAAGTTCTGGGACTGCGCCCATGAAACCAATGCCGGCATGATGGCCGACGGTTTCAGCCGCGCCACCGGCACCATGTCGATGGCGATCGGCCAGAACGGCCCCGGCGTCACCGGCTTCATCACCGCCATGAAGACCGCCTACTGGAACCACACGCCGCTGCTGATGGTCACGCCGCAGGCGGCCAACAAGACCATCGGCCAGGGCGGCTTCCAGGAAGTCGACCAGATGGCGATGTTCGAGGAGATGGTCTGCTACCAGGAAGAGGTGCGCGATCCCTCGCGCATTCCCGATGTGCTGAACCGCGTCATCGAGAAAGCCTGGCGCGGCTGCGCCCCGGCGCAGATCAACATCCCGCGCGATTTCTGGACCCAGGTCATCGATGTCGACCTGCCGGCGATCGTGCGCTTCGAGCGTCCGGCCGGCGGACCGCAGGCGATCAGCGAGGCGGCGAAGCTGCTTTCGGAAGCCAGGTTCCCGGTTATCCTCAACGGCGCCGGCGTCGTCATCGGCAACGCCATTCCCGAATCCATGGCGCTGGCCGAGAGGCTCGATGCCCCGGTGTGCTGCGGCTACCAGCACAACGACGCCTTCCCGGGCAGCCATCGCCTCGCCGTCGGTCCGCTCGGCTATAACGGCTCGAAGGCCGCGATGGAGCTGATCGCCAAGGCCGACGTGGTGCTGGCGCTGGGCACGCGCCTCAACCCGTTTTCGACGCTGCCGGGCTACGGTATCGACTACTGGCCTAAGAACGCTGCCGTCATCCAGGTCGACATCAATGCCGACCGCATCGGGCTGACCAAGAAGGTCTCGGTCGGCATCTGCGGCGACGCCAAACAGGTGGCCCGCCAGATCCTCGAACAGCTGAGCCCATCGGCCGGCAATGAAGGCCGCGACCAGCGCAAGGCTGCAATCCACCAGACCCGCTCGGCCTGGCTGCAGCAGCTGTCGTCGATGGACCACGAAGAGGACGATCCGGGGACGGAATGGAATGCCACTGCGCGCAAGCGCGAAGCCGACCGCATGTCGCGGCGGCCGGCCGGGGGGGCGCGGCCCGCGGGCGGGGCCCGGCGCCAGTTGATCGTGCGCGCGGCGCGGAACGCTACGCTGTTGGTCTGGAACATGGAGACGACCGCGGTTTCCACCGGATCGGCCGCGCCGGCGTCC
>NZ_JAKREW010000031.1 GCF_022347545.1 Terribium retamae | reverse complement strand
GGCGGGGGGCCGCCGGACGCTGCGGAACCGGCGCTTCCATGCCGCCGCTCTTTTTCTCGGCCGTCAGCGCCACGACCGCGCCGGCGACACCTGGGATGGCTTTCACCACACGCTCGGCAGCCGCGCGCAGCGGTTCCATTTCCTGGGCGCGGGCCGCCGGCACGGTGATCGAGAAGAACACCTTGGCATCGGCGATGAAGATTTCCGACACCATGCCGAGATCGACGATGTTGCCGGAGAAATCCGGCCCGCTGATCGTCTTCAGGCGTTCAATGACGGCTTCCTTGGTGACGGACATGCTGCTGCTTCTTCTGTCTGTTGCTTGGGCCTGAGATAGTGCACTTCCCGCACTCGGGCAATTCCAGCCAAAACCGCGCAGCGGGTTTGCGTCCAGAATTGCGCAAAGTGGAGACATGAATAGTTTCGCGAAACGCGGAAACGCTCGAGACCAACAGATAAATCCGCCTGTTCTGTCGGAATAGGGCCAGTTCATCCGTCCTCAGGAAGCACACAATCTGTTCGCCACCGGCTTCTCCTCCGACGGGGCCTTCGGCGGACCAACCACAGCAAGGGAGATTGCAGATGCTTTCCAACAACAATGCAGCCGCCAACATCGCCGTCCGCGATGTCAAAGCCGCACGCGCCTTCTATCAAGGCATATTGGGGCTGGAAGAGGTCTCGCACATGGACGACGACGTCCTTGTCTTGAAAAGCGGCGAATCGGTGATTGTCGTCTATCGCTCGGAGTTTGCGGGCACCAACAAGGCGACCTCCGTCACGTGGTCCGTCGGCCAGGAGATCGACAGCATCGTCAAGGACCTGAGGTCGAAAGGCGTACCGTTCGAGCATTACGACATGCCGGGCACCACGCTAGACGGCGATATCCATGTCGGCCACGGCATGAAGGTTGCCTGGTTCAAGGATCCGGACGGCAATATCCTGAATGTGATCGATCAATAGTTCAAACGCGCCAGCCGGCGCGCAGCAATGCTGCCGGCTGGCGCCCTGCAGCGTTACAGGCGTTTCCCGTCCTCACATGGTTTCGAACCGGCAGAAAACACTCGGTCCATTGGCGATATCTGTCAGCTGACATGCGGCTGCCGCGTCGACATCACGCGGCGCAGGATGCATCATTCAGACTGGAAGAGGCCGCAGATTTCAGATCTCCAGGAGCCGATCATGAACATCACCGAGCTTGCCAACGACTTCACGCATTTGCTGAAGCAAAACGACCACAAGGGAGCCGCCGAAAAGTACAATGCCGACACCATTGTGAGCTACGAAGCCATGGAAGGTCCAATGGCCGTCTGTGAGGGTAGAGAGGCTGTCAAACAGAAGAGCGACTGGTGGACGGAAAACCACGAAGTCCACAGCGGTTCCGTCGAAGGCCCCTATATCAATGGCGACCAGTTCGCCCTGCGTTTCACGATGGACGTCACGCCAAAGTCCACCGGCGAGCGCGTCAAAATGGATGAGGTCGGCGTCTACACGGTCAAGGACGGCAAGATCGTCGAGGAGCGCTTCTACTACTGACGTCCTGCCCTAAAGAAACGGTCTTCGGGCTGCTGGCGCGGCGGCGTTTTGCCAGTATGCTTCCGCCGCATGATCGACAAGCTTGAATTTTTCATTGCCCTGGCCCGCGAGGAACATTTCGGGCGCGCAGCCGAGATGTGCGGGGTGACGCAGCCGACCCTGTCGGCCGGCATCAAGCAATTGGAAGACCAGCTCGGCGTCATGCTGGTGAAGCGCGGGTCGCGTTTCCAGGGCCTGACGCCGGAGGGTGTGCAGGTGCTGACCTGGGCCCGACGCATCGTCAGCGATACGCGTTCGATGAAGGAGGAGATGCGCGCGGCCAAGCACGGCCTTTCCGGCCGCATCCGCATTGCCGCCATTCCGACCGCGCTTGCCATGGTGGCAAGGCTGACCACACCCTTCCGCGAAAAGCATCCCGGCGTCACCTTCTCGGTGCTGTCGCGCACCTCGATCGAGGTGTTGTCGCTGCTCGGCAATCTCGATATCGACGCCGGCATCACCTATCTCGACAACGAACCGCTGGGGCGCGTGACCAGCGTGCCGCTCTATGACGAACGCTATCAGCTCATCACGGCGGCAGGAACCGAATATTCCGATCGCGATCAGGTGACCTGGGAGGAAGTATCGAGCCTGCCGCTCTGCCTGCTCACGCCCGACATGCAGAACCGCCGCATCATCGACCAGCACCTGGCGGAAGCCGGCGTGCAGGTGCGCCCCACCTTGGAGAGCAACTCCATGATCGTGCTGTTCTCGCATATCCGTACCGGCAAGTGGTCATCGATCATGCCACTCAACCTGGCGGAAACATTCGGTTTTTCCGAACCGATCCGGGCCATCCCCATTGTCGAGCCGGATGCGCGCCATGCGGTCGGACTGGTCACGGCGCCGCGCGATCCGCAGACGCCGCTGGTGCAGGCGCTGCTTGACGAGGCGACGGCGCTGGCAGGCAATCTGCGCCGCGAGGCTGCCGCTAAGGTCGGCTCGACCCGCAATCGATAGAAAATTTTTATCATCTGACGAAACAGCTTTATTGATTCCAGGGGTTTGGATAGCTTTTAATAGGCCAATGGCGCCCAAAGGGCGCGGTGTCAGGGAGGGCGCTGCATGTCGTTGCAGCCTGCAAGTACCGAGATAGCGGCACGCACCGCCGCGGTGATCAGCGAAATGAAGGACCTCGAAGGTCCGTTGCTGCCGATCCTGCACGGCGTTCAGGAAGAGTTCGGCTATGTACCGCAGGAATCGCTGCTGGTGATCGCCGATGCACTCAACCTCTCCCGCGCCGAGGTTCACGGCGTCGCCACCTTCTATCACGACTACCGCAAGCAGCCCGCCGGACGCCATGTGCTGAAGCTCTGCCAGGCCGAGGCCTGTCAGTCGATGGGCTCGGATGCGGTCGCCGCCAAGGTCAAGCAGGCGCTTGGAATAGGCTTCCACGAGACGGCCAGGGACAATTCTGTTACACTGGAGCCGGTCTATTGCCTCGGACTGTGCGCCTGTGCGCCGTCGGCAATGCTGGACGGCCAGGTAATCGGCAGGCTGGACGACGAGGCGATCGACGAGATCGTCGCGGAGGTACGCCGATGAGCGCGATCATCTACATCCCGGGCGACTCGGGCGCCCTGGCGCTCGGCGCCGAAAAGGTTGCCAAGGCAACGGCCCAGGAACTGGCGGAACGCGGCATCGCCGCGAAGATCGTGCGCAACGGCTCGCGCGGCGCTTATTTCCTGGAGCCGATGGTCGAGGTGGAAACGGCAGAAGGCCGTCGCGCCTACGGGCCGGTAAAGGCTGGTGATGTGAAAGGCCTGTTCGATGCAGGCTTCCTCACCGGTGGCCAGCACAGGCTGGCGCTGGGCGATCCGGAAGAGATCCCCTTCTTCGCCAAGCAGACGCGGCTGACCTTCGCCCGCTGCGGCATCACCGACCCCGTATCGCTGGAAGATTATGAGGCACATGGCGGTCTCGACGGCTTGCGCAAGGCCGTGGCGATGGCACCGCTCGACATCGTCAGCCAAGTGACCGAATCCGGCCTGCGCGGACGCGGCGGCGCCGGCTTCCCGACCGGCATCAAGTGGAAGACGGTGCTGGACACGGCAGCCGACCGCAAATACATCGTCTGCAACGCCGACGAAGGCGACAGCGCCACTTTCGCTGACCGCATGATCATGGAAGGCGATCCGTTCGTGCTGATCGAAGGCATGACCATCGCCGGCATCGCCACGGGCGCTACCAAGGGTTTCGTCTATATCCGCTCGGAATATCCGCACGCGGTGGCGACGATGAACAAGGCCGTCGAGGTCGCCCGCAAGGCCGGCGTGCTCGGCGCCACCGTGCTCGGCTCGCCAAATGCCTTCGACATCGAGATCCGTGTCGGCGCCGGCGCCTATGTCTGCGGCGAGGAAACCTCCCTGCTGAATTCGCTGGAAGGCAAGCGCGGCGTGGTGCGTGCCAAGCCGCCGCTGCCGGCGATCCAGGGCCTGTTCGGCAAGCCGACGGTGATCAACAACGTCATCTCGCTGGCTTCCGTGCCGGTCATCATGGACAAGGGCGCGGCTTTCTACAAAGATTTCGGCATGGGCCGCTCGCGCGGCACGATCCCGATCCAGATCGCCGGCAACGTCAAGCATGGCGGCCTGTTCGAGATTGCCTTCGGCCTGACCTTGGGCGAGATCGTCGACGAGATCGGCGGCGGCACCCGCTCGGGCCGGCCGGTCAAGGCCGTGCAGGTGGGCGGGCCGCTCGGTGCCTATTTCCCGCGCGAACTGTTCGATACGCCGTTCGACTATGAAGAATTCGCCAAGCGCGACGGCCTTATCGGCCATGCGGGCATCACGGTGTTCGACGATACCGCCGACATGCTGAAGATGGCACGTTTCGCCATGGAATTCTGCGCCATCGAAAGCTGCGGCAAATGCACCCCCTGCCGCATCGGTTCGACGCGCGGCATGGAGGTCATCGACAGGCTCGCCGCCGGCATCGAACCGGAAAAGAGCCTCGCGCTGGTGACCGACCTCTGCAACACCATGAAATTTGGATCGCTATGCGCGCTGGGTGGCTTCACGCCCTATCCCGTCATGAGCGCGATCACCCATTTCCCCGAAGATTTCAAGCCGACGCCGGCGCGCGTGGCTGCGGAATAGGAGCTGGCAGATGAACATCAAGGCCGACTTCCCGACGCTCATCGAAGAGATCGACTATGGAACGCCCGAGTCGAAGGCAGAAAAGCAGGTCACGCTGACCGTCGACGGTCGCAGCATCACCGTGCCGGAAGGCACGTCGATCATGCGCGCGGCGATGGAAGGCGGCGTCGAGATCCCGAAGCTCTGCGCCACCGACATGCTGGATTCCTTCGGCTCCTGCCGAATCTGCCTTGTCGAGATCGAAGGCCGCAACGGCACTCCGGCCTCCTGCACGACCCCGGTCGGCGAAGGCATGGTCGTGCACACGCAGACCGACCGGCTCGACGCCATCCGCCGCGGTGTCATGGAGCTCTATGTTTCCGACCATCCTGCCGGCTGGAACGAACAGGCCGGTACCGGCGCCAGCGAGTTCGACGCGGTGGCCAAATCGGTCGGCCTGACCGAGAACCGCTACGGTGTCGAAGGCCGTAACCACGTTCATGAGAACGGCGTTGCTCCCGGCCACGGTTCACTGGCGGTCGACTACATCGCCCGCGACGATTCAAACCCCTATTTCAGCTATGATCCGGCGCAGTGCATCGTCTGCTCGCGCTGCGTGCGCGCCTGCGAGGAAGTGCAAGGCACCTTCGCCTTGACCATCGAGGGTCGCGGCTTCGAATCGCGCATGGTCGCCGGCATGCACGAGGACTTCATCGCCTCCGAATGCGTCTCCTGCGGCGCCTGCGTGCAGGCCTGCCCGACAGACGCGCTGCGCGAAAAGACGGTGCTGGAAAAAGGCATGCCGGAGCGCTCGGCTGTCACCACCTGCGCCTATTGCGGCGTCGGCTGCTCGTTCAAGGCCGAAGTGAAGGATGACGAAGTCGTCCGCATGATGCCTTACAAGGACGGCAAGGCAAACCACGGCCATTCCTGCGTGAAGGGCCGCTTCGCCTATGGCTACGCCACGCACAAGGATCGCATCCTGTCGCCGATGATCCGCGAAAAGATCACCGATCCGTGGCGGGAAGTGAGCTGGGAAGAGGCGATCGCCCACACAGCCAAGGAATTCCGCCGCATCCAGTATCAGTATGGACGCGGCGCCGTCGGCGGCATCACCTCTTCGCGCTGCACGAATGAAGAGACCTATCTCGTCCAGAAGCTGGTGCGCCAGGGCTTCCTCAACAACAATGTCGACACCTGCGCCCGCGTCTGCCACTCACCGACCGGCTATGGGCTCGGCCAGACCTATGGCACCTCTGCCGGCACGCAGGATTTCGATTCCGTAGAATTCACCGATGTCGCCCTTATCATCGGCGCCAATCCCGCTTCCGCCCACCCGGTCTTCGCTTCGCGGCTGAAGAAGCGGTTGCGTCAGGGCGCCAAGCTGATCGTGATCGATCCGCGCCGCACCGAGATGGTGAAGTCGCCGCATATTGAGGCCGCCTATCACCTGCCGCTGAAGCCCGGCACCAACGTTGCCGTGCTGACGTCGCTTGCGCATGTGATCGTTACCGAGGGTCTGTTCGACGAGGCCTTCATCCGCGAGCGCTGCGACTGGGCGGAATTCCAGGACTGGGCGTCTTTCGTCGCCCTGCCCGAGAACAGCCCCGAAGCCGTCAGCAAGCTGACCGGCGTCGACCCGGAGCTGGTTCGCGGCGCGGCCCGTCTCTACGCCAAGGGCGGCAACGGCGCGATCTACTACGGCCTCGGCGTCACCGAGCACAGCCAGGGCTCGACCACGGTGATGGCGATCGCCAACCTTGCCATGGCCACCGGCAATATCGGCCGTCCAGGCGTCGGCGTGAATCCGTTGCGCGGCCAGAACAACGTGCAGGGCTCATGCGACATGGGCTCCTTCCCGCACGAGCTTCCCGGCTATCGCCACATCTCCGGCGAGGCCGTGCGCGACATCTATGAAAGCTTGTGGGGCGTGAAGCTGGACGATGAGCCTGGCCTGCGCATTCCCAACATGCTGGATGCTGCCGTCGACGGCTCGTTCAAGGGCATCTACATCCAGGGCGAAGACATCCTGCAGTCCGACCCCGACACCAAGCACGTAGCCGCCGGCCTTGCCGCGATGGAATGCGTGGTCGTGCACGATCTCTTCCTGAACGAGACCGCCAACTACGCCCACGTCTTCCTGCCGGGATCGACCTTCCTGGAGAAGGACGGCACCTTCACCAACGCGGAACGCCGCATCAACATGGTGCGCAAGGTACTCGAGCCGAAGGCGCGTTACGCCGACTGGGAAGCGACGCAGGAGCTTGCCCGGGCCATCGGGCTGGACTGGAACTATACGCATCCCTCGCAGATCATGGACGAGATCGCCAAGACGACGCCGAGCTTTGCCGGCGTCTCCTTCGAACTGCTCGACCGCGTCGGTTCCGTACAGTGGCCCTGCAACGAAAAGGCGCCGCTCGGCACACCCATCATGCATGTCGACGGTTTCGTGCGCGGCAAGGGCAAGTTCATCCGTACCGAATATGTGGCGACGGACGAGCGCACCGGACCACGTTATCCGCTGCTTCTGACCACCGGCCGCATCCTCTCGCAATACAATGTCGGCGCGCAGACCCGGCGCACCGAGAATTCCATGTGGCATTCGGAGGACCGGCTGGAAATCCACCCTCACGACGCCGAGAACCGCGGCATCCGCGACGGCGACTGGGTGCGGCTGGCAAGCCGTTCGGGCGAGACGACGCTGCGTGCGCTGATCACCGATCGTGTCTCGCCGGGCGTGGTCTATACGACCTTCCACCATCCGGACACGCAGGCCAACGTGATCACCACCGACTTCTCGGACTGGGCAACGAACTGTCCGGAATACAAGGTCACTGCCGTGCAGGTGGCGCCGTCCAACGGCCCGACCGAATGGCAGAAGGACTACAATGAGCAGGCCCGCCAGAGCCGGCGCATCAAGGGTCACCTCGAAGCTGCGGAGTGAGAACAGCGCCGACATGATTCGTCCGGCCACCACGTCGACAACCCGCATTGCCCGCCGTGCCGGCGGAACCAATGCGGCTGCGCGCATGGTGCCGGAGGAAACGCCGGTGGCACTTTCATACGCCGGCACCACGCATGCGGTGATGATGGCCTCGCCGGCCGATTTCGAGGATTTTGCACTCGGCTTCTCACTCACCGAAGGCATCATCGGTTCACCCGAGGAGATCGAATCCTTCGAAGTGCAAGATGTCGAAGCCGGCATCGACATCCAGATCCGGCTGAAGGACAAGGCGAACACGCGGTTCGAAGCACGGCGCCGGCGGCTGGCAGGCCCGGTCGGTTGCGGACTGTGTGGCATCGAATCGATCGAGGAAGCGATGCGCTCGGTCGAAGCGGTCGACCGCTCCAAACTCACGCTGAGCGCCGAAGACATCACCGGTGCCGTAAGGGCGCTTTCGAAACAGCAGCCGCTGCATGCCGAGACGGGCGCCGTGCATGCCGCCGGCTTCTACCTGCCGGGCACAGGCATTGTCGCCGCGAGAGAAGACGTCGG
The DNA here is from genome assembly GCF_022347545.1 of Terribium retamae. Classification (GTDB taxonomy): domain Bacteria; phylum Pseudomonadota; class Alphaproteobacteria; order Rhizobiales; family Rhizobiaceae; genus Mesorhizobium; species Mesorhizobium retamae. The sequence goes on along the minus strand of NZ_JAKREW010000031.1, from coordinate 62,508 downwards.
CCGACACAATGCGCTGGATAAATTGGCGGGTGCATTGGCCAAGGCCGGCATCGATGGTGCTACCGGCGCGGTTGTCGTTACCTCGCGTGTCTCGGTCGAGATGGTGCAGAAGACGGCCGCGATCGGCGCGCCCTTCATCATCGCGGTTTCAGCACCGACCGCACTCGCCATCCGCACTGCCGAAGCAGCCGGCATGACACTGGTGGCGCTGGTGCGTGGCGACGAGTTCGACATCTTCACTCGCCCCGAGCGGGTCAGCAGCGGAGCTTCCAAACATGTTGCATGATGAGGATCATGTCACCTCCACCAGCGAGAAGCTGGTGCGCATGGCCAACCAGATCGCAACCTTCTTCCATTCCAAGCCGCGCGAGGAAGGCTTGACCGGTGTGGCCGAGCACATCAACAAGTTCTGGGAGCCGCGCATGCGCCGGCAGTTTTTCGAAATGCTGGACAGCGGATCATCGGAATTTGACGAACTGGTTGTCGCCGCCTCGGCCAAGATCAGACGTCCGCTCACGCCGGAGCAGGCCGACAAGAACCTTGGCTATACCAGACCGACGGAGGCGGAAGGCGCCGCTCCGCCGAAGTAAGTAGCGGCGCTTTCCTCTCTTCACCTATTTTCAGTATATAAAAATAGTCTGCCGCATCGGGCTGGATCCTGTTATGGTCGACGATCGATATCGTCTGGCCGAGCGGGCAATGCATGAGGCCGATCGAGACGAGATATGCACGAAGCGGGGATGTGCGGATCGCCTATCAGGTGGCCGGTCAAGGCGCGCTCGACCTCGTCTTCGTGCCGGGCTTCATCTCAAATCTCGACCTGCAATGGGAAGACGAGGGTTACAGCCGCCTGCTGAAGCGGCTCTCCACCTTCTCGCGACTGATCCTGTTCGACAAGCGCGGCACGGGGCTTTCCGACCGCATCGACAGCCGTCACCTGCCCAGCGTTGAGACCCGCATGGACGACGTGCGCGCCGTGATGGACGCGGTGGGCAGCGGCCGCGCTGCACTGCTCGGCGCCTCTGAAGGCGCGCCGATCGCGATGCTGTTCGCCGCCACCTATCCGGAGCGAACGCGAGCACTGGTTCTCTATGGGGGCTACGCGCATTTCCACAAATGGGTGATGCCGCCGGAGCGTCTGGAGGCCTTCATCGAAACGGCAGAGACCGCATGGGGCACCGGCGCCACCTTGCCCGGTTTCGCGCCAGGCCGGATGGAGGATGCGCATTTTATCCAATGGTGGGCGCGGTTCGAAAGGCTGTCGGCCAGCCCGACCGCCGCGTCGTCTCTCGCCCGCCTGGATGCCGGGATCGACATGCGCGGCATCCTTTCGACGATCCGCGTACCGACGCTGCTCATCCATCGCCGTAGCGATGTCCGTGTAGACCCGGAGGCCAGCCGCTTCCTCGCCAGGAATATCCGAGGTGCCCGGCTTGTCGAGATCCCCGGTCGCGATCATCCGGTCTGGACCGGAGACGTCGACCGGGTGGCCGACATCATGGAGGAATTCCTGACGGGCCAGCCGGCAGTGGCCGATACCGAGCGCGTGCTCGCCGCACTGCTGGCGACGCGCATCTACGACACGGCCAAGCTCGGTGACCGCATGTGGAGTGAACGGCGCCAGCGCTTCCACGAGACGTGGCGGCTGCTGGTCGGCCGCCACGGAGGACGCGTCGGCGGCCCGCATGGCGAGCTGATGATTGCGCGCTTCGACGGACCGGCACGCGCCATACGCTGCGCGGCGGCGTTGCGGGAGGTGGCGCAGCAGATCGGGGTGGCGAGTGCGCAAGGCATTCACGTCGGAGAGATCGAATTGCGCGGCCAGCCCGTCGGGCTTACGGCCCGGGTGACAATGCAACTGGCTATCCATGCCGGGCGGGGCGACATCATCGCCTCGAGGCTGGTCGCCGATCTCGCGGTGGGTTCCGGCCTGCACTTCGTCGACGCAGGCCGAATCACCCTGGACGAATTGGGCGAACCGCTGCCGGTGGTGCAGGCGACCTCGGAACAGCATCTGGAGCCGGCTTGCCGCTCCAAAGCCAGGCCCGCGGAGCCGGCGGCACTGACGGCACGGGAAAGCGAGGTGGTGAGCCTGATCGCCGACGGCAAGAGCAACGCGGCAATCGCCGCAGCACTGAAGCTGAGCGAACATACGGTGAAGCGGCACGTCGCCAACATATTGCTCAAGCTCGACCTGCCATCACGGGCGGCAGCGGCGGCCTTTTCGGCCAGGCATGCTGGCCCGGAAGGGCCATGAGAGCCATGGCGCTTTCGAGCGAAGCGCTCGAAGTGTCTTGAGGGCTACGATTTGCTCCATGCAGGCCAGGGCGATGTCGCCGTAACGGCACTGCGAATGGAGGATGAAATGCTGAGACTGACTGGCAAGACCGGACTACTCGCATTGGCAACAGTTGCATTGCTGGCCGTTTCGCCGGCGCGGGCCGAAGATGCTTCGGCGACCGCAGCCTATAAGGACATCCAGGCCACGCTCGGCTCGGTGCCCGACATGTTCAGGACATTGCCGGACGTGGCCGTGGCCGGCGCATGGGCTGAGATCAAAGGGGTCCAGCTCAATCCAAACACGGCTCTCAACGGCAAAACCAAGGAACTGATGGGACTCGCGGTGGCCGCACAGATCCCATGCCAATACTGCATCTATTTCCACACGCTGGCAGCCAAGGCCAATGGCGCGAGCGACGAGGAGATTAAGGAAGCCGTGGCGATGGCAGCGATCGTGCGCCACTGGTCCACGATGCTCAACGGCAGCCAGGTCGATTTCGCGACCTTCAAGAAGCAGACCGACGAACTTCTCGCTGCCGCCAAGGCGAAGTCGCAGTGACGACAAGCTGCCCGGCGATAGGCGCCGGGCGGCAACCGATCGAAATCGAACACTCGCTCAAACGGGTATGGAGATCAAAAATGCTGACCAAGACAAAAGCAGTGGATGGCGCTTCGATCAAGCAGGCGATCGAGGGGCGCGACGGCAAGCTGTTGTCGAGTTTCTACGCCGACGATGCACTGGTGCGGGTGATCGACCGCAACAATCCGCCGAGCAAGCCGCGTGAGATCCGCGGCCGCGCAGCGATCAGCACCTTCTGGGACGATATCTGCAGCCGGGCCATGACGCATAAGGTCGACACCACCATCGCCGAGGGCGACAACCTCGCCTTCACCCAGGCTTGTGCCTATCCAGACGGCACGAAGGTGTTCTGTGCGGCGACACTCGAGCTGAAGAACGGCCTCATCGCACGGCAGACGGTCGTGCAGGCCTGGGACGAGTAGACCGATGGCAAGGCCCACCCCAGTCAAACCGGGATGGGGCTTTGGTTCAGCGCCCGAACTCGACCTTACCGAGCATCCGCTCTTTCGGGATTAGGGCAAAAATCAGGGAGGAGACCCAACATGTTCAGCGCCAGATGGCAGATCGACGCCAAATTCGGGCACAAGCAGACCGTGCTCGAGATGATGCAGCAATGGGAACGCGAGATCGGGTCGCAGGCCAGCATCGAAGACCTCAAATTCCAGATCATGACCGGATCGATCGGCGCGCGTGAGGCGACGATCGAGACGCACCACCAGGTCGAGAGCCTGGCCAGACTGGAGGAATTCTTCGCCAAGATCAGCAAGATCGACGCCCATGCCAAATGGGGCAAGAGCTTGGAGCCCTTCGTCGTGTCGGGCTCCAGCCTTTGGCAGATCTTCCGCGTGGTGGAGTAGTGCACCTCTTCCTTCTCCCCGTTCACGGGAGAAGGCGGCCCGAAGGGGCCGGATGAGGGGCAGAACCAATCCTGGCGAGTTCGTGCAGCCCTTCATCTGACTGCCGGCATCTTCTCCCCGTGAACGGGAGAAGAACCCCAGAGCGTTTCCGTTTTTTCACGGAAACGCTCTAACTTTTTGTTTTACGCAATTCCGGACGGAAAACCGTTACACACTTTTCCTGGAATTGCTCTACCCATGCGCCACCATGACGTGGCGCACGGCGGTGTAGTCTTCCAGCGCATAGACCGACATGTCCTTGCCGTAGCCGGACTGCTTGAGGCCGCCATGCGGCATCTCATTGGTCAGCATGAAGTGGGTGTTGATCCAGGTGCAGCCATATTGCAGGCGGGCGGCGGTGGCCATGGCGCGCGAGATGTCCTTGGTCCACACGGAAGAGGCAAGGCCGTAATCGCTGTCATTGGCCCAGCCGACCGCCTCGTCGACATCCGAGAAGCGGGTGACGGAGACAACAGGCCCGAACACTTCGCGGCGCACGATCTCGTCGTCCTGCAGGGCGCCGGCGACGACGGTGGGCTGGAAGTAGAAGCCCGATCCTTCACCCGGCTTGCCGCCGGTGGTGATCTCAATGTGCTTCAGCTCAGAAGCGCGCTCGACGAAGGAAGCGACACGGTCGCGCTGGCGCCGCGAGATCAGCGGCCCGATCTCGTTCTCGGTGTCGTCGGCCTGATCGTATTTGATGGTCGATACCGCTGACGAGAGTTCGGAGACCAGCTTGTCGTAGATCTTCTTGCCGGCATAGATACGGCAAGCGGCGGTGCAGTCCTGACCAGCATTGTAGTAGCCGAAGGCGCGCAGGCCGGTGACGACGGCGTCGAGATCGGCATCGTCGAAAACGATGACCGGCGCCTTGCCGCCGAGTTCCAGATGGGTGCGCTTGACCGATTTGGCAGCCGCCTGCAGCACCTTCTTGCCGGTGGCGATGTCGCCGGTAATCGAGATCATGTTGATCTTGGGATGGTTGATGAGTGGACTGCCGACGCTTTCGCCGCGCCCAAGCACGACATTGACGACGCCCTCGGGCAGGATCTCAGCCAGGATGCGGGACAGCTTCAGCGCGGTGAGTGGCGTCTGTTCCGACGGCTTGAACACCACCGTGTTGCCGCCGGCGATCGCCGGGGCCAGTTTCCACGCCATCATCATCAGCGGATAGTTCCACGGCGCGATCGAGGCGACGATGCCGATCGGGTCGCGGCGGATCATCGAGGTGTGGCCAGGCAGATATTCACCCGCCACCTGGCCGGGCATGGAGCGCACCGCACCGGCGAAGAAACGATAGCAATCGACGATGGCGGGGATTTCATCGTTCAGCACGGCATTGATCGGCTTGCCGCAGTTCAACGCCTCCAGTGCAGCGAATTGCTGCGCTTCGGCCTCGATCCGGTCGGCGATCTTGAGCAGATAGCCGGCGCGCTGCGCCGGCGTGGTGCGCGACCACCCGGCAAAGGCCTTTTCGGCTGCCACGACCGCGCGTTCGATCTGCGCTTCGCTGGCCTCGGCCAAACTGAGAATGGTCGCGCCGGTGCGCGGGTTCAGCACGGCTTCCTCGGCCTCGGCGCCCTTTTCGAACGCAGCACCGATCAGCATCTCGGTATCCATGATGGTCACTCCCTTTTTTGGGAGCGAGTAGCGAATGGCGAGTAGCGAGTAGCGGGAACCGAATGCCCCCTATTCGCTATTCGCTACTCCCTACTCGCTCATTTTCATTTCCCCGACCCGGCGACCTGGTCGCCGTCGCGGGTGAGGTAATAGGCAAGCAGGATGGGCAGCAGCGTCACCAGCACCACGACCATGGCGACGACGTTGGTGACCGGACGCTGGCGCGGCCTGATCAGTTCCTCCAACATCCAGATCGGCAACGTCTGCTGCTGGCCGGCTGTGAAAGTAGTGACGATGACTTCGTCGAAGCTCAGCGCGAAGGCGAGCATGCCGCCGGCAAGCAACGCCGTGGCGATGTTGGGCAGCACCACATACCGGAAGGTCTGGAAGCCGTCGGCGCCGAGATCGTAGGACGCTTCGATCAGCGAGCCCGACGTTCTGCGGAAGCGGGCGACGGCGTTGTTATAGACCACCACCACGCAGAAGGTGGCGTGGCCAAGCACGATCGTCCAAAATGAGAACGGTATGTCGGTGAGCGAGAAGGCCGAGCGCAGCGCGATGCCGGTGATGATGCCGGGCAGCGCGATCGGCAATATGACCAGCAGCGATACAGTCTCCCGGCCGAAGAAACGCGAGCGCGAGACGGCCGCCGCGCACAGCGTGCCAAGGACTAGGGCAACCAGTGTCGATATCGCAGCCACCCTGACCGAAAGCGACAGCGCTTCCCAGACATCCGGCCGGTTCCAGGTGACGGCCAGCCATTGCGTGGTGAGACCGGGCGGCGGCCACTGGTAGCTCTTCTCTTCGGTGGTGAAGGCGTAGATGAAGATCAGCAGGATCGGCAGGTGCAGAAAGAGCAGGCCGCAGGTGGCGGCGATCTTCAGGCCGAGCGGGGCCGACTGGCTGCGGTCAGAGCGCATCGAAAGCCCCCATGCGCTTGGCGCCCCACAGATAGAACCCCATGATGACGATGGGCACCACCGCGAAGGCTGCGGCCAGCGGGATGTTGCCCGCGGTGCCTTGCTGCGAATAGACGGCCTGGCCGATGAAGAGGCGGGACGTCCCGATGATCTGCGGCACGATGTAGTCGCCCAATGTCAGTGAGAAGGTGAAGATCGAGCCGGCGACGATGCCGGGCAGCGCCAGCGGGAACAGAACATTGCGAAAGGTCTGGCCGGGCGAGGCGCCGAGATCCGACGACGCTTCCACCAGGTTTCCGGGTACGCGTTCCAATGCCGCCTGCATCGGCAGGATCATGAAGGGCAGCCAGACATAGACGAAGGCGATGAAGGTGCCAGTCGCAGACACCGACAGCGAGTTGCCGCCGACATAGGGAAGCGCCAGCCAGCCGTCGAGAAGCCACAGCAGATGCAGCTTGGCGAGCAGCCAGGTCAGGATACCCTCCTTGGCGAGGATCAGCTTCCAGGCGTAGACCTTGACCAGATAGCTGGACCACAAAGGCAGCATCACGGCCAGGTAAAACAGCGCTTTCCAGCGGCCCTGCGCGTAACGAGCGGCGTAATAGGCAATCGGGAACGCGATGACGATGGACGCTAGCGTCACCAGCGCGGCCATCACAACCGTACGCACGATGATGTCGAAATTCGCGGCCTGTAACAGTTCGGCATAGGTCTTGAGCGTGAACTCCCGGTTGATGAGGCCGGAGAACTCGTCGATCGAGAAGAAGCTCTGCAGCAGCAGCGCAAACAGCGAGCCGATATAGACGATGCCGAGCCAGAGCAGCGGCGGCAGTAGCATCAGCGCGAGCAGGAAACGCGGCCGGCGCCAGAACAGGTCGGACAGCGCGCCCAGCATGCCGCCACGGGCAGGCAGGATCGCCGAAACAGGAGCTTGGCGTGTGGCGGTGACGGAAGCGATGCTCATGGCGCTTCGTCCATCAGGTGGATGGCGTCGCGATTGAAGGTGAACGCGATGGCGTCGCCTTGCTCCGGCACCGTCGAGCCCGACGGCACGCTGGCATGCAGGCGCAACCCTTCCGTGTCGAGCGCCAGCCGGGTGGAGGCGCCGAGATAGCTGACACCGGAAACCCGCGCCTGAATGGCATCGCCGCCCGCGTCGCGGGTGATACGGATCGCCTCGGGGCGCAGGCTGCCCCAGCGGCGCTGGCCGGCATAACGCTGCACGAAGTCCGGCGGCAGAACGTTGGAAGAACCGACGAAATCGGCGACGAAGCGTGTCTTCGGCCGCTGGTAGATTTCCTGCGGCGAACCCACCTGCATGATCTTGCCTTCGTTGAAGACGGCGACACGGTCAGCCATGGACAGCGCCTCGCCCTGGTCGTGGGTGACGAAGACGAAGGTGATGCCGAGCGCCTTTTGCAGCGACTTCAGCTCTTCCTGCATGTTTTCGCGCAGCTTCAGGTCGAGGGCGCCGAGCGGTTCGTCGAGCAGCAGCACCTTGGGCTGGTTGACCAGCGCACGCGCCAATGCCACGCGCTGGCGCTGGCCGCCGGAAAGCTGACCTGGACGGCGTGCGCCGTATCCCGGCAACTGCACCAGCGCGAGCGCCTCTTCCGCCGCCTTCAGGCGTTCGGTCTTGCCGACACCCTTGACCATCAGGCCATAGGCGACGTTGTCGAGCACGTTGAGATGCGGAAACAGCGCGTAGTCCTGGAAAACGGTGTTCACATTGCGCCGGTAGGGTGGCACGCCTTCGGCGCGCTCGCCGAAGATCGAGATGGTGCCGGCCGTGGGTTGCTCGAAACCGGCGATCAGGCGCAGGCAGGTCGTTTTGCCCGAACCGGAGGGCCCAAGCATGGCGAAGAATTCGCCTGCCGCAATGTCGAGATCGAGCGCGTCGACGGCTTTTACAGCGCCGAAGTGACGGGCCACGTTCTGGAAGGAAACAGCTGGGGTCATCTCATTCGCGATCATCGTTGCAAACGATCATGCCTGTCCTGACTGGCCGCACGACGGCCGGGGGACAGACGCGGTCACCTCCCTTTCAAAGGAAGGCTGCGCCGAAGGGCGGGGGAATCTCAGCTTCGCGCAGCTCTCCACCCGCCCCACTGGAGCACCCTCCCTGGTTACCGGGAGGGGATGGGTGGTCAGCGACCGCCGATGACGCCAATATAGTCCGAGACCCAGCGGTAGTAGGGCACGCACTGGTCATTCTGGCTGGCGCATTTCGAGGTCGGGGTGCGCCAGAACTTGATCTTCTCGAACTGGTCGAAACCGTTGGTCTTGCAGCCTTCGTCGGTCAGCAATTCATTGCCTTTGCAGGCAGCCGGCACGACGGGGAGCGAACCGAACCAGGCCGAGACATCGCCCTGGACTTTCGGCGACAGCGAATGTTCAAGCCACATATAGGCACAGTTCGGGTTGGCGGCGTCGGCTTCCATCATGGTGGTGTCGGCCCAGCCGGTGGCGCCCTCTTCCGGAATGGTCGAGGCGACCGGCTGCTTGGCGGCAACCAGCGTGTTGACCTGGAACGGCCACGAACCCGAGGCAACGACGCCTTCGTTGCGGAAATCGTCGACCTGGATGGCGGCATCATGCCAGTAGCGCCCGACCAGGGTGCGCTGCACGCGCAGCAGGTCGAGCGCTGCCTTGTATTGATCCTCGTTCAGTTCGTAAGGGCTCTTGATGCCGAGGTCCGGCTTGTGCGCCATCAGGTAGTTGGCGGCGTCAGCAATGTGGATCGGACCGTCATAGGCCTGCACGCGTCCCTTGTTGGACTTGCCGTCGGGGAGCGTCTGTTCCTCGAACACGACGTTCCAGCTCTTCGGTGCCTCCTTGAAGACGTTGCTGTTGTACATCAGCACGTTCGGGCCCCATTGATAGGGCACGCCGTAATGCTTGCCATCGACCGTGAACCAGGGCGCATCTTTGAGGCGCTCGTCGACGGTCTTCCAGCTCGGAACGAGATCGGTATTGATGGGCTGTACGCGCTTGCCCGCAACGAGCCGCAGCGACGCGTCGCCCGAGGCGGTGACGAGGTCGAAACCGCCCTCGTTCATCAATGAGACCATTTCGTCGGAAGTGTTGGCGGTCTTGACGTTGACCTTGCAGCCCGTCTTCTTCTCGAAGTCCGAGACCCAGTCATAGGCCTTGTCGGTCTCGCCGCGTTCGATGTAGCCCGGCCAGGCGATGATGTTGAGCTGGCCTTCGCCCTTGCCGACTTCCTTCAAGGCTTCCTGCGCCACGGCCTGACCGGCAAAGGTCAGCGCGATCGTCAGGGCAGTGCATGATTTGAGGAAAGAATTCATCGTCGTCTCCCATCTCAGGGGCCGCGCTCTGACGGCGGCTTCGCTCCCTGAAATAGAAGGTGTCTTGAAAAAGCCGCTTTCGCAAATCCATTTATCAGAAAGGCGATATCGGTTTTTCCGATAGCAGGCTACTATTGCCGCTGCCTCACCGTCCGCTGCGACTGCGCTATGCCGATGAAGTCGCGTGCCGGCTGCGCCAGGCCTGAGCCGCGCCGCCAGACCATGCCGACCTGGACGACCGGCAGCGAGCCGGAAACGTCACGCGATTCAATGCGATCGCCTTCCAGCGACCAAGGGCGATAGATCAGGTCCGGCAGCAGCGCCACACCCGCGCCGGTCGCGACCAGGCTGCGCACAGCTTCCACCGAACGGGTACGGAAGGCGACATGCGGCCTGGCACCGATGGCGGCCAGCAGCTTTCCGGTGTTCTCCTCGATCTCGTCGATGGTCAGCATGATCAGCGGTTCGCTGACGATGTCGCCAACACCGATGATGTCGGCGCCGGTCAGCCGATGGCCGAGCGGCATCCACAGGCGGTAGGCCGACACCTCAAGGATTTCCGATTGCAACGCTGTGCGGTCGCGCAGGTTCGAAATGACCATGACTGCGACGTCGAGCTTGCCGCCGACCAAAAGGTGCTCGAGATAATCGCCATTGTCCTCGATCGCCGTGATGTCGACACCGGGATAGGCGCGGCGATAGCGCGCCAGGATATCCGACAGGACATAGCCGGCGACGAGCGAGGTGACGCCAAGCTGCAACTGACCCGTAGTCTGCTCCTGTTCGCCGAGGAAGGTACGGCGCGCATCCGACACGTCGGACAGGATCTTGGTGGCGTGGCGCAGGAACTGGTGACCCTTGTGCGTGATGTTGAGGCCGCGCGAATGGCGCTCGAACAGCTCGACGCCGAGGTCGCTCTCCAGTTCCTTGATCGCTTCGGTGACGGACGACTGCGAGATGGACAGTTTCTGTGCGGCCCGCGAGACGGAGCCCTGATCCGCAACGGCGACGAAGAACTGAAGCTGCCTGAGCGTGAATGCCATGGTGGCGAATAGACACTGGCGCGTGAAGAAAGAAAAGCCGTCAGCCTTCGGCCAGTTCCGCACGGCGGCGACGCACCGACCGAAAGCGCAAGGCAAGGAAGAACGTAGCTTCCACCAGCACCACGATGACAATGATGCGGAATCCGATCGAGACCGGGTTGTGATCGCCGCCGCGCATCAGATAGCCGATGAGCAGAAAAGCCGAATTCCAGATCATTGCGCCAAGCAATGTGGCGGAGGCGAAAGGCAGGATCGGCAGCCGCAGCGCCCCTGCACCGATGCCGAGATAGTTGCGCACGGTCGGGATGAGCTGCGCCACCAGCGAAGCCGCGAACGCCTTGCGACGATAGGCTTCGGCCAACTTGCGGTATGTCGCGAGCGGCAGGAAGACATATCTGCCGAAACGGCCGACCAGTGCCTCCGCACGCTCCTCGCCGAGACGGCAGCCCATTGCGTACCAGAACAGCGATCCCAGGGTGGATCCGGCGACGGTTATCGCCAGAAGCAGTTCCAGCCGATCCAGACCCGGCGCCGCCGTCATGCCGAGGAACAGCAGGACGATGTGAGAGGGCGGCGCCGGAAAGATCTTCTCGACGGACGCGACACAGAACACGCCGAGAAGTCCGGAACCCAGAATGACCGACAGCGGCCCCGTCACGATGCGTAGCGCCAGTCGTAAGACTTGACGATCGGAATGCGGCTGATGCGGTAGACCGTGGCCGGTGGGAAATTGCGCAGCGTATGGCCGATGCGCGTAGCCTTCAGGTCGAGCTGGTCGAGCATGCTTTGGTCGATCGGGCAGCGCAGCCCCAGCGTGAACTGGTAGAGCGAAGCACCCGGCCGCAAGTTGGCGAAGATGCCCTCCAGGATGAGCCGGGTGCGGCGCGGCGAGATCAGCCGGAACGGCAACCCGCTGACGGCCGCGCCCACCACCGGGCCATTGAACAAAGCCAGGTGACGCAAACCGGTGGCATCCATCTCGAACACGCGCGCAGCCGGAAAGCGCTTGGTGAGCATCGAAGCGAAATCGCTGTCGGCTTCGATCAATGTCAGATCCTGTTCGCGAACGCCGCGCTCGATCAGGGCGCGGGTGAACGGCCCCGTACCGGGTCCGAGTTCCAGAACCGGGCCGGTGTCGGGACCGATCTCGCGGGTCATCAGGGTCGCCAAGGTTGAGCTCGAAGGTGCGACCGCCCCAACCCTGAATGGTGCCGCCGCCCAGGCCATCAGAAATGAGAAAGCGTCGTTGGTGTGCATATCATCCTCGATCCGAAATCGAACTGCCGGCGAATCGCACGCCAGCCGGTGCGGCGCTGTTTGAGACGGCTGGATTGCGCAAACATTGCGGAAAACGGCGATTTGCGATGAAAACGCATGGCGGATGCTCACATTGTTTTGCCATGTTTACGCAATGTTGAGGTCGTAGCCCGCCGCAGCACACTTCATCGCAAGAGACGACAATGCGTATCCTTCTGGTCGAGGATGAACCTGAAATGGCCTCGGCGTTGCGCGTGGCCCTGAAGCGTCACGACATGGTGGCAGACCATGCTGCCTCGCTTCTCGAGGCGGAGGATTTCGTGGCGACCGACAGCTACGACGCGATCCTGCTCGATCGCCAATTGCCCGACGGGGACGGCCTGCGTCTCGTGACCAAGCTGCGCGCCAGCGGCAGCGCGACGCCGGTGCTGGTGCTGACGGCACGCGGCGATACCGCCGACAAGGTCGACGGGCTGAATGTCGGCGCCGACGACTATCTCGCCAAGCCTTTCGCCTTCGAGGAACTGATGGCCAGGCTGCGCGCTTTGCTGCGCCGGCCGGCGACAGTGCATTCGCAGATCATCCGCGCCGGCGACCTTGCCTTCGACGTCGGCCATCGGGAAGCCAGCATCCGCGGCGAGCCGATGTCCTTGCCGAGACGTGAGTTGTTGGTGCTCGAAGCGCTGATGCGGCGCATGGGCCGCATGGTGCAACGCGAAACGCTCATGGAAGCCGTGTTCGGCCTGGACGACGAGATCCAGTCCAACGCGCTCGACACACATGTCTCGCGCCTGCGCCGCAAACTGGCCGAAGCCGGGGTCGGCGTCACCATCAACGGCGTGCGTGGTGTTGGTTATCTCTTGCGCGAAACGTCATGATCTTTCGTAAACCGCGCCGACCCCGTTCTCTGAAATGGAGCCTCGTGCTGCGCATCGCGCTGCTGCAAGGGATCTTGATCACTCTGCTCGTGCCGTTGCTGATCATCGCGCTCATCTGGTTCGGGGTGGCCAGCATGAACGATTACGAAGGCGGTACCGCCGACGTGATCAAGGAGGCGCTGACGCGGGATGCCAACGGCAAGCTGGCGCTCAAGCCGACACGCGAGCTCGAGGAACTGCGTCGCACTGAAAAAGGCCTCTGGTATGTGGTGCGCGACAAGCAGGGCAATATAATGAGGGAAGGCACAATCCCATCGGCGCTTGCTCCATTCGCAAACCAACTCGACAATATCAGTGAGGCGCGGTTCTCCTGGACCATGGGTAAGGTCGACCGGCCCGCAGGCATCGTGGTCTGGGAAAGCGATACCGGAGCAGGTGAAGTCCAGATCCTGGCCGGCACCGAAGGCCGCCTCTCCTGGGGTCGCCTGGGATTTGCCGCTTGGGAATTCTTCCTGGTCGTCATCCTGCCGGTGGCCGGCGTCATGGCCCTGGCAACGCTGTTCGTCACCCCCTGGGTCGTGCGTGGCGCCCTGCGTGGCCTGGGGGCCGCGGCAAACGAGGCCGGCCGGATCGACATCGACAAGCGCGGCGTGCAACTCCCGCTCAAAGGCGTGCCGATGGAGGTGACGCCGCTGGTCAACGCGGTGAACGAGGCGCTGGTGCGGTTGGATACCGGCTATGAGCGCCATCGCCGTTTTCTGACAGACGCCGCACACGAATTGCGGACCCCCGTGGCGATCCTCAATACCCGCGTCGCCTCGCTGCCGCCGACGCCGGAGCGGGCCCGCGTCTTGCGTGACGCCGCCCGGCTTTCGACCTTGACCGACCAGTTGCTGGACCTGCAGCGGCTTGGGCGTCAGGTCGACCGATTTACGAAGGTCGACCTTGTCGAAATCGCACGCAGCGTCGTCGTCGACATGGCCCCGATCGCCTTCTCCTCAGGCTATGAAATGGCCTTCGAACCGGCGATAGAGACACTGCCCGCCACCGGCGATCGCGCGTCCATCGAACGCGCGGTCACCAGTCTCGTGCAGAATGCCATCGAGCATGGCGGCAATCGCGGCAGGATCACCATCAGCGTCGTCAGGCCGGCCACCATCGAGATCCTGGACGAAGGCGAAGGCGTGCCGGAAGACGAGCGCAAGAAGATCTTTCAGCCGTTTTACCGTTTGCGGCCGCATGATCACGGCGCAGGGCTCGGCCTCAACCTGGTGCAGGAGATCATGCAACTGCATGGTGGCCGCATCGAAGTGCTGGATGGCAGCCCGGGGGCGCTGTTCAGGATCAGTTTTCCGACGCGCCAGAGAGAGGGAGCGGAAGCGCGCAAAGGTTGCTGATCAGGCCGGCTCCGGCACCGGCGCCAGTTTGCCCTTAGCTACCGACAGGAGAGAGGACACCAACGACTGGCGCTCCTGTTCCGACAGGACCTGAAAGTCGAACAGGCTGGCGCTGCGCATGCCCTCGACGGCGAAATAGGTGAGCAACAGTGCCTTGAAATCAGGAGTTTCCGCTTTCAGCCGGTCGAAAAGCTCGCGCTGGAAGACGCGGATCGGGGCGAGAAAATCCGGATCCTCGGCAATCGCCGAGAATATCCAGGCGGAAGGCGGCTGGTCTTCCTCGAATTTCTTGGCCGAGAGTTTCACATAGGCTGCCAGAAGGTTGCCCTGGGCGCATTCGCGCCTGGCCTCCTCCAGCGCTTCCTGGAACTCCTGCAGATGGTGCTCGACCAGCGCCTGCATCAACTTGGCCTTAGTCGGAAAGTTGTAGAGAAGGCCGCCCTTGGAGACCCCGGCGCGCTGGGCAACGGCATCCAGCGACAGATTGCCCGGCCCTGACTCGCGGGCCACGTCAGCCGCGGCCGCAAGGATCTTGTCGCGCGAGTTTGCTCGTGGTTTCTTCATCTCTGTCGCCTATAAGACACACTAGACCCAATTGACAAGACCGTCCAGACGGTACAGTAAGGCGTCGAAAAATTGACAGCCGGGGTTCCGCACAAAGCGCACCCGGCTATTTTGATTCGATTGTCATTGCCACGCGCGTTCGAGGGATCCCATGATCAAGCGCTTTATCGTTCCTTTCATCCTGCTTGTCCTCGTGGTCTTGTTGGCCGGCGGCATCATCTGGTTCAACTTCTTCCGCGACAAGATGATCGCCGGGTTCTTCGCCAACATGCCGGCGAACGTGCTGACGGTCTCGGCCAAGAAGATCGAGCCCGCAACCTGGACACCCGGCGTCGAGGCCATCGGTACCGTCGGTGCGTCGATGGGCGTCGACCTGACGATGGAAACGTCCGGTGTGGTCAAGGAGATCCTGTTCAAAGCCAACGACAAGGTCGAGAACGGCCAGCTTCTGGTGCGCCTGGACGATGCGGTCGAACAGGCGGACCTAATTGCTGCAAAGACCAAGGCGACACTCGACCAGCAGGCGCTGGGACGCGCCCAGGCGCTGCGCAAGACCGGCGTTGGCACCGAAGCCGCGCTGGACACCGCGAATGCCAATGCCGAAACCTCGATCGCCCAGGTCACCAAGGCGCAGGCCCAGGCGGACCTCAAGCTGCTCAAGGCACCGTTCGGAGGCGTCACCGGCATTCCGAAGATCGAGCTTGGCCAGTATGTCGCCCCCGGCAACGCCATCGTCACGCTTCAGGACATGGAGACAATGCGTGTCGACTTCACCGTTCCTGAGCAGCAACTCGAAAAGCTGAAGGTCGGTCAGCCCGTCACATTCGGCCCGACCTCGGAGGACATGCCGTTCAAGGGCGTCGTCACCGGCATCGATCCTAAAATCGATCCGAGCAGCCGCCTGGTTTCGGTTCGTGCCCGCATCGACAATCCTGAAGGCCGTCTGAGCCCCGGCCAGTTCGTGCAGGTGCGCGTCGAACTGCCGAAGGAAGACAACGTCATCACCGTTCCGCAGACGGCGCTGACCACCAGCCTCTACGGCGACTACGTCTACACCGTCGTTCCGGCCAAGCCCAAGGAAGGTGAAGCAAAGCCAGCGGAAGCCAAGCCGGCCGAAGGCGCGAAGCCAGCCGATGGCGCTGCAGCGCCTGCCGCGCAGAAGCCGGCAGAAGGGCCGCAGCTCACCGCCAACCAAGTCTTCGTCAAGGTCGGCCGGCGCTTCGGCGGCGTTGCCGAGATCGTTGAAGGCGTCAAGGCCGGCGACGAGGTTGTCACCGCCGGCCAGAACCGGTTGAGCAATGGCGCGCTGGTGAAGATCGACAACACGGTCGACCCCAGCAAGCCGGCAGAGCAGAAGGCTTCCGCCCAATGAATTTCTCTGACCTCTTCATCAAACGACCCGTCCTGTCGACGGTGCTCGGCGCCATGATCCTGCTTGTCGGCATCCAAGGCATCTTCAATCTGGCGATCCGCCAGTATCCGAAGGTCGAGGAAACCGCGATCACGGTCACGACCGCCTATCCCGGCGCCAGCGCCGACCTGATCCAGGGCTTCATCTCGGCCCCGATCGCACGTGCGGTCGCTTCGACGGAAAACATCGACTACGTCACCTCTTCCAGTGCGCCTTCGGCCAGCACGGTGACGGTCAACATGAAGCTCGGCTCCAACCCGGACGTCGCGCTGGCCGAAGTCCTGTCCAAGGTGCAGGGCGTGCGCGGCGATCTGCCTTCGGAAGCCAAGGACCCGGTGATCGTCAAGGGCACCGGCGACTCGTTCGCGATGATGTACATCTCGATGCAGAATCCGAACATGACGAAGGAGCAGCTGACCGAGTACATCGAACGCGTCGTGCGGCCGCGCATCACCACCGTCGAGGGCGTGGCCGACGTGAGGATCTTCGGTGCCCAGCAATATTCGATGCGCGTGTGGATCGATCCTGTCAGGCTGGCTTCGCGCGGCGTCACCGCCGCTGAGGTTGTGCAGGCGATCAACAACTCGAACTTCCTGTCGGCTCCGGGCAAGACCGAAAACGAATATGTGATCTCGTCAATCACGGTGCGTTCGACGCTGCAGACGCCAGAGGCCTTCTCGGCGCTGCCGATCCGCTCGGTCGACGGCAATGTCGTGCGCCTGCGCGATGTGGCCCGCGTCGAACTCGGTGCGGAAAACACCGACACGCGCGTGACCTTCAACGGCAAGCCGGGTACCTTCCTGGCCATCTTCCCGACACCGGCAGCCAACCCGCTGACGACGGCGGAGGCCATCCAGAAGCTTGTGCCGGTGATCCAGGAGACGCTGCCGAAAGGCATGACGATCCAGGTCGTCTACGACTCGACGGAACAGATCAGCGCCTCGATCGAGGAAGTGTTCAAGACCATCGGCGAGGCGGTCGCCATCGTCGTGGTGGTGATCCTGCTGTTCCTCGGTTCGTTCCGATCGGTCTTGATGCCGATCATCACCATCCCGCTGTCGCTGATCGGCGTCTGCTTCATCCTCTATTTCATGGGCTATTCGATCAACCTTCTGTCGCTGCTCGCGATGGTTCTGGCGATCGGCCTGGTCGTCGACGACGCCATCGTGGTGGTGGAGAACATCCACCGCCACATCGAGGAAGGCATGACGCCGATGCAGGCGGCGTTTGCCGGCATGCGTGAAATCTTCTCCGCCGTAGTGGCCATGACGATCACGCTGGCCGCGGTGTTCGCACCGCTTGCCTTCACCGGTGGCCTTACCGGCTCGTTGTTCCGCGAATTCGCGGTGACGCTCGCGGGCGCGGTGATCATCTCCGGCCTGGTCGCCGTGACGATCACGCCGATGATGTCGGCACGCCTTCTCAAGGCTGGCTCGCACAGCCGGTTCCAGAGGATCGTGGACGGGACCTTCACGCGCGTTGAAAATGTCTATGAGCGACTGGTCAACCGATCGCTCAACGCGCGGTGGGTGACGCTGCTGATCGTCGTAGCCCTGGTCGGGGTGACGGGCTTCATGTTCACCAAGACCTCGAGCGAACTGGCGCCGGAAGAAGACCAAGGCTTCCTGCTCTCGATCGTCACCGGTCCGCAATACGCGACCTCGGACTACACCGAAGCCTACGTCAACCAGATGCTCGGCCTGGTGCAGGACATCCCGGAGACACGTGCCCTGTTCTCGGCAGTTGCCTTCGGCAGCGCGACCAACAGCGCCTTCGTCGGCTTCGCCTTCAAGGACTGGGCCGATCGCGTGCGCTCATCGAAGGAACTCCAGGCCGACATCACGGAACGCCTGAAGAAGGTTGCCGGCGTGGAAGCCTTCGTCTTCGCGCCGCCCACGCTGCCGGGTTCCGGCGGCGGCCTGCCGGTCGGCCTCGTGGTCCGTTCGACGGGCGAGTCCTCGAAGGTGTTCGAAGTGGCCGAGGAGATCAAGCAGAAGGCTCAGGCCTCGGGCCGCTTCATCGTCGTGCAGAACTCCATGTCGTACAACGCGCCGCAGACCACGATCACCATCGATCGCGATCGCGCGGCCGCGCTCAACATCCCGATCAGCGATATCGGGCGCACGCTGACCTTGTTGGTTGGCGGCAACGAAGTGGCCAAGTTCGACCGCGACTCCAACGCCTACAAGATCATCCCTCAGGTGCCGATCGTCTATCGCGACAACCCCGAAAAGCTCAGCGACTATTTCGTGCGCAGCGTGACGGACGAGATGGTGCCGCTGACTTCAGTGGTGAAGATCAACAGCAATGCATCGCCGGCCGCGATCGAGCAGTTCAATCAGCTGAACTCGTCGACGATCACTGCGCTGCCGATGCCAGGCGTTACCACCGGCGACGGACTGAAGACGATCGAGGATATCGCCCGGGCAACCATGCCCGACGGTTTCTTCATCGACTACACCGGCCAGTCGCGGCAGGAGAAGGAACAGGGCAACACGATCATCATCGCCTTCGCAGCGGCGATCATCGTGATCTACCTGGTGCTGGCGGCGCAGTTCGAAAGCTTCCGCGATCCGCTCATCATCATGATGTCGGTGCCGCTCTCGATCTTCGGCGCTATCCTGCCGTTGAACCTGATCAACGGCGGAATCGCCGGAGCTACGCTGAACATCTATACGCAGGTGGGACTGATCACACTGATCGGCCTCATCACCAAGCACGGCATTCTGCTGGTGGAGTTCGCCAACCAGCAGCGCGAGGAGCATGGCCTGTCCATCCGGGAAGCCATCGTCGCCTCGGCCAAGGTTCGCCTGCGCCCGATCCTGATGACCACCGCCGCCATGGCACTGGGCGTCGTGCCGCTCATCATCGCCCAGGGTGCGGGTGCAGCCGCGCGCTTCTCCATGGGCCTGGTGATCTTCACCGGCATCCTGGTGGGCACCTGCTTCACGCTGTTCGTGGTGCCGATGTTCTACACGTTCCTGGCACATCGCGGCCACGCTCCCGAGCAGCAGCCTGGGGCGGCCGCGCCGGTACCCGCGGAATAAGCGGCAGCCGACAAGAAACAAAAAACAGGGCGCCGGAGCAATCCGGCGCCCTGTTTGTTTCGAAGCTTCGAAATTATCCCCTGGCAGCGGCTTCCAGTGCGGCGATATCGATCTTCACCATCTTCATCATCGCCTGCATCACGCGATCGGCCTTGGCCTGATCCTTGTCTCGCAACAGCCGGGGCAATATTTCGGGTACCACCTGCCAGGAAATACCGTACTTGTCCTTCAGCCAGCCGCACTGGACCTCCTTGCCGCCATCGGCGGTAAGACCGTTCCAATAGTGGTCGACTTCTTCCTGGTCCTTGCAGTCGATGCTGAGCGAGATCGCATCGTTGAAGGTCGCATGCGGGCCGCCATTCAGCGCCTGGAACTGCATACCATCGAGTTCGAAGGTGGCGACCAGAAGCTTGCCCTTCTGTTCCCCACCAGCCTCGCCCCAGTACATTTCGTCGACAATCTTGCTGTTCTTGAAAATCGACGAATAGAACTTGAAGGCATCCTCGGCATCGTTGTTCTCGAACCACAGGCACGGGGTGATCTTCTGCATGGTCTTCCTCCTGAGAAATTTCTTCGAATGTTTCGCGGCGATCCGTCTGACGATCGCCGATATCAGCCACCGTCTCCCAAGGACGGGCGAGACCACATCGATCCGACAGCTACCGGCATTTTTCTTGGCTGAGCTATTCCAGCAGCGGATTTGCATCGGGAAATGGATAAAAATAAAAGCCAGAGCGTCTGCGCGTTTTCCGTGAAAAACGGAGATGCTCCGGTTGCAGGAACCGTCGCGTTTCCGTGAAGCCGGCTTTGCCGCAAAACCATGGCCAGACGGGCTCATGGCGTATATAACGCCAGCTTCCTATCTAAGTTGATCGCACAGGAACCTGCCGTACAGGCATCAAGGACAGTACCCATGCCAGCCTATCGCTCCCGAACCACCACCCATGGCCGCAACATGGCCGGCGCCCGCGGCTTGTGGCGCGCCACCGGCATGAAGGATTCGGATTTCGGCAAGCCGATTATCGCGGTGGTGAACTCCTTCACGCAGTTCGTGCCCGGCCACGTGCATCTCAAGGACCTCGGCCAGTTGGTCGCCCGGGAGATCGAGGCAGCCGGCGGCGTCGCCAAGGAGTTCAACACGATTGCCGTCGACGACGGTATCGCGATGGGCCATGATGGCATGCTTTATTCGCTGCCGAGCCGCGAACTCATCGCCGACAGCGTCGAATATATGGTCAATGCGCATTGCGCCGACGCCATGGTCTGCATCTCCAACTGCGACAAGATCACGCCCGGAATGCTGATGGCCGCCATGCGGCTCAACATCCCCGCCGTCTTCGTTTCCGGCGGCCCGATGGAAGCAGGCAAGGTCGTCTGGAAGGACAAGGTCACTGCAGTCGACCTGATCGACGCCATGGTGGCCGCCGCCGATGACAAGGTCTCCGACGAGGAGGTCAAGGTCATCGAACGCTCGGCCTGCCCGACCTGCGGCTCGTGCTCGGGTATGTTCACCGCCAATTCGATGAACTGCCTGACCGAAGCGCTCGGCCTTTCGCTGCCGGGCAACGGCTCGACGCTGGCAACGCATGCCGACCGCAAGCGGCTGTTCGTCGAAGCCGGCCATCTCGTGGTCGACCTTGCCCAGCGCTATTACGAGCAGGAAGACGACAGCGTTCTGCCGCGCAACATTGCCGCCAAGCCGGCCTTCGAGAATGCGATGGCGCTGGACATCGCCATGGGCGGCTCGACGAACACGGTGCTGCACATCCTTGCTGCGGCACAGGAAGGCGGCATCGACTTCACGATGGACGACATCGATCGCCTGTCGCGCAAGGTGCCCGTGCTTTCCAAGGTCGCGCCCGCCAAGCAGGACGTGCACATGGAAGACGTGCACCGCGCCGGCGGCATCATGGCCATCCTCGGCCAGCTCGACAAAGCCGGGTTGATCAATCGCAACCAGCCGACCGTGCATACCGAAACGATCGGCGACGCCATCGAGCGCTGGGACATCTCGCGCACCACGGCCGAAAACGTGCGTAAATTCTACATGGCCGCCCCTGGCGGGGTGCCGACCCAGGTCGCTTTCAGCCAGGACCGCCGCTGGGATGAGCTCGATCTCGACCGTGAAAACGGCGTCATCCGTTCGGCCGAACACCCCTTCTCCAAGGATGGCGGCCTGGCCGTGCTGAAGGGCAACATCGCGCTCGACGGCTGCGTGGTGAAGACCGCAGGCGTCGACGAGTCGATCCTCAAGTTTACCGGACCGGCCAAGGTCTATGAGAGCCAGGACGCCGCGGTGAAGGCCATCCTCGGCAATGAGGTCGTGGCTGGCGACGTGGTGGTGATCCGCTACGAGGGCCCGAAGGGCGGCCCAGGCATGCAGGAGATGCTCTATCCGACCAGCTACCTGAAGTCGAAAGGGCTCGGCAAGGCCTGCGCGCTGCTGACCGACGGCCGTTTTTCGGGCGGCACGTCCGGCCTGTCGATCGGGCATGCCTCGCCGGAAGCCGCAACCGGTGGCGCCATCGGCCTGGTGCGGGAGGGCGACCAGATCGCTATCGACATCCCCGGTCGCACCATCAACCTGCTGGTCAGTGACGAAGAATTGGCCGCGCGCCGCAAGGAGCAGGATGCCAAGGGCTGGCAGCCTGTCGAGAAGCGCAAGCGCAATGTGACGCCGGCACTGCGCGCCTACGCCGCTTTTGCGCTCAGCGCCGACAAGGGTGCGGTCCGGCACGTGCCGGAGTAAGCATCACCATCACTGCTCCCGGGCGATCGTATCGTCCGGGCTTGCGTAAAAGCGTCAGAGTGCTTCAGCGTTTCCGTGAAAATGGAAACGCTCTATGCCTGGATCAAATAGAG
Organism: Terribium retamae; assembly: GCF_022347545.1. Classification (GTDB taxonomy): domain Bacteria; phylum Pseudomonadota; class Alphaproteobacteria; order Rhizobiales; family Rhizobiaceae; genus Mesorhizobium; species Mesorhizobium retamae. The sequence goes on along the minus strand of NZ_JAKREW010000031.1, from coordinate 40,445 downwards.
CTTGCGGGTCGTCTCGAGGATCCGCCACTCGCCCTTCCAGCCTTTCGGCAACACCAGCAGGTCGCCCGGACCCAGGACGCGCGCCTGCCCCTGATGATCCCGCATCTCGGCCTTGCCCGAGACGATGTGACATATCTCCGTCGAGTCCGAGCGGTCAGCGGTAAAGCGGCCCGGCGTGCATTCCCAGACACCGACGTCCAGCTTGCCGTCAGGCGAGCTCCAAAGCGACGTGGCGGCCTCCATCTGATTGCCCTCGATAGACGTCGGCTTGGGCACCGGCGCGCCCAACTCGACACCGGCAAGGCTTTTGAAGGTCTCCAGATCGATCATGGTCACTCTCGCAGTTCGTGGAAGTTTGTTCTGAAGCTCTAGTGCCCGGTGATGCGGTCGGCGATCGCGGCAAGCCGGGAGGAATGCTGCAAACCGCGTTCCTCGCGCTCGTCGGCGATGCGGTAGAGCTGATACATGGAATGGACACCGAGCCACCGCAGCGGCTCGGGCTCCCATTTGCGCACCTGTCGGTTCACCCACGGCAGGCGCACCAGCTCGGTGTCCTGGCCGAGAACGAGATCGGTCAGCGTGCGGCCGGACAGGTTCGAACTCGACACGCCCAGCCCGACATAACCGCCCGCCCAGCCGATCCGCGTCTTCGGATCGAGGCCGACCGTGGTGCACCAATCGCGCGGGACGCCCAATACGCCGCACCAGGCATGGTCGATGCGCAGATGTGCAGCCTGCGGGAGCAGGCGCTTCAGGATCGCATGCAGCTTGTCTATGGTTGCCTGCTGGGTCTGCCCGTTCACGTCCGTGGCAGAGCCGTACCGATAAGGAACGCCGCGTCCGCCCATGGTGATGCGCCCCTCGCGGGTGCGTTGCGCGTAACAATAGGCATGGGCAGCATCACCAAGGAGTTCGTAGCCGGCCCAGCCGATCTTTTCCCAAAGCGCATCCGGAACCGGCTCGGTGACGATCTGCGCGCTGTTGAGCGCCAGCCAGGTACGCTCCTGCCCGGGCAGGCCCGCCGTAAACCCTTCGGTCGCGCGGATGATGGTTCCGGCCTTCACCGTCCCCCGGTTGGTCGAAACAACGCCCGGTTCGATGTTGGTGACGGCGGTCTGCTCGTGGATCGCGACCCCCAAGCGTTCGACTGCCTCCGCCAGTCCTCGCACGAGTTTTGCCGGCTGCACGCGCGCCTGACCGTTGATGACGTAACCGCCGAGCACATTGTGGATGTTGATGCGGGCCCTCGCCTGGGCCGCATCGAGCCACTCCAGCCTTGAGGGGTTGAAGTCCCAGGACCGGGTTTCTTCGAATTCGGCCTTCGCTCGCTCCAGCTGCGGTCCATTGGTCGCGACGGTAAGGTTGCCTGTTCGCCGGATGTCGGCGTCGATACCTTCCTTGTCCGCCACACGGATGACCTCGTCGACGGTGCCGGCCATCGCCTTCTGCATGGCGACCACGCCTTCGCGGCTGGATGTCTTCAAATATTTCTCCCGCGACCAGCCGAAGCCTCCGGATAGCCAGCCACCATTGCGTCCCGAGGCTCCGAAGCCAGCGAACTCGCGTTCCAGGATGGCTATGGAAAGATCCGGCTTCGCCTGCTTGAGGTAATAGGCCGTCCAGAGCCCCGTATAGCCGGCGCCGACGATCGCGACGTCGACCTCGAGATTTCCCGGCATGGGCGGGCGAGGCGCCGGCCGGCCGCCAATGTCGGCATACCAGAACGAGATGTCGCCGTTGCGCTCAGCATGCATGATGTTGGTTTTCCAGAGTTGTCAGGTGAGGGTGGTGTCGGCCGTGCTGTCGTCGGCGAGAAGCTTGGCGTCTTCGCCGCGGAAGCAGAGCTCGACCGTCTCACCGATCGCAAAGCTGGTGTCGGTGAGCGGCGACCGCACGATGGCGGTCGAGCCGTCACGGAGCCGGACTTCATATTTCGAGCCGGAGCCGAGATAGATCGCTTCAGAGACGGTGCCGGAAAGCCGGTTGTGGCCGTCACGACGGTCGCTGCCAGGTCGGCGAATCGTCAGCTTCTCCGGGCGAAGGAGAAGGACGGGCTGGGTGTCGCCGGCGTGCCTATGCGGTGCCGTCACGGTCTCGCCGGCAATGTCGAGTGCCGTGCTCGACCTGTCGCCACGTGGCCGCCCGCGCAGGACGGTGGAATCTCCGATGAAACGGCCGACGAAAAGTGTCGCGGGGGCATCATAGAGATCACGCCCGGTGCCGACCTGTTCGATCTTGCCACGGTTGAAGACGGCGATGCGGTCCGACAGCACGAGCGCTTCTTCCTGATCATGCGTGACATAGACGAAAGTCGTGCCGAGCTCGCGGTGGATGCGCTTGATCTCCAGCTGCAGCCATTCGCGCAGCTTCTTGTCGAGCGCTCCGAGCGGCTCGTCCATGAGAAGCAGCGGTGGGTCGAAGACGATGGCGCGCGCAAGCGCAACACGCTGCTGCTGACCGCCGGAGAGTTCGCTGGGATAGCGGTGGGCGAAGTCTGCCATGCGCACCATGTCGAGCGCCCGCTTCACGCGTGCCTCGCGTTCCGCCTTCGCAATGCCGCGCAAAGCCAGCGGATAGGCGACATTGCGGCCGACCGTCATGTGGGGAAAAAGCGCATAGTGCTGGAAGACGACGCCGATGTTGCGCTTGTGCGCCGGCACGCCGACCACGCTGCGTCCGCCCACCTGCAGGCTGCCCGAGGAGACCTCGGTGAAGCCGGCGATCACGTTGAGCGTGGTCGTCTTGCCGGAACCGGAGGGGCCGAGCAGCGTCATGAACTCACCAGGCTCGACGTGAAGCGAGATGTCGTCCAGAGCCCGGAAGCTGCCATAGGCCTTGCTGACCGCACTGAGGTCGATCGCCGCGCCGCGCTGTTTGCCGGTCTCGCTCACAGGCTGCTCCTTCTGTCGCGTCCAAGCAGCAGCAGGCCGCCGCCGATCAGGATGGTGGTGGCGCAAAGCAGGATCGTGCCGACGGCGGCAACCGTTGGATCCGCATCGCGCGTGATCGAGGTGAAGATCTGCACCGGCAGGGTCTTCATGTAAGGGCTGGTGATGAACAGCGAGACGATGATTTCGTCGAACGATGTCACGAAGGCGAAGAGCAGACCGGAAAGGATGCCGGGCGCGATCAGCGGCAGTGTCACGGTGCGGAAAGTCGCGATGCGGCCGGCGCCGAGGCTCGCGGCGGCCGTTTCCAGACGTTTATCGAAGACTTCGAGGCTGGCCTGAACGGCGATCAGCACGAAAGGCAGCGCCAGGATGGTATGGGCGAGCACGAAGCCGGTCATGGTGCCGACAAGCCGCGCATCGAGGTAGACGGCATAGATACCGATCGCCAGCACGACGCCCGGCACGACCATCGGTGTCAGCAGCAACATGCGCAACAGCCCTGCGGGCCGAGCCCGCATGCGGTCCAGCCCAAAGGCCGCGAGCGTGCCGAGGACAGTGGCAAGGATGGCGACGACGACTGCGACCTTCAGCGAGTTGAAGAAGCTGGTCGACCATTCCGGGTTGGTGACGAAATTCTGGTACCACTGCCAGGAGAAGCCCTGCGGCGGGAAAGCCAGCGACTTGTTCTCGTTGAAGGACATCGGCACGACGACCAATGTCGGCGCGACGAGCCAGAGGCCGACGAGGATGCAGGCGAGGCCCAGCAGGACGCGGGTGAGCGGATGCATCGTCATCAGCGCGTCCCCTGCTTGTGTCTCTGGCGCATCAGCGGGCCCGCAAGGGCCAGGAGAAGGAAGGTCGCAACCAGCAGCACGACACCCATCGCGCCGCCGCGGCCCCATTGCAGCAGGCTGAGCACCTGGTTCTGGACCAGTGTCGACAGCATGGTCGAGCGCGGCCCGCCGAGCAGAGCAGGCGTGATGTAGAAGCCCAGCGCCAGGATGAAGACGATGATCGCGCCGGCATAGACACCCGGCAGCGACAGCGGCAGGTAGACAGTGAAGAAGGCGCGGATCGGGCCGGCGCCGAGGCTGCGCGCCGCCTGCACGAGGCGCAGGTCGATACCTTTCATGACCGAATAGAGCGGCAGCACCATGAAGGGCAGCAGCACCTGCGCCATGCCGATGATGACGCCGGTCTGCGTGCGGATCAGCCTGACGCCATCGAGACCGACCGAGCGCAACATCGAATTGATGACGCCGGAATCCTGCAGCAGGATGACCCAGGACAGCGTGCGCACAACGCCGCTCACCCAAAACGGGATGAGCACGCACAGCGTGAGCAGCATGCGGAGCTTGGGGCCGACGGCAGTCATGGCGTAAGCGAAAGGATAGGCGCAGAACACGCAGACGAGCGTGACCCAGGCCGAGATGGTGAAGGTTCGCTGCAGCACGACAAGGTTGACCGGCGTGCTGAAAAACCAGCTGTAGTTCTGCAAACCTGCCTGGGGCTCGGTGAAGCTCCTGATAACGATCGTCGCCAGCGGATAGCCGATGACGGCGACCAGCAGGACAAGCGCCGGCAAAGCCAGCGCGAGCGGGCCCCAGGACCGTCGAGGTGAGGCTGCCCTTTCGGACGGAGCGTCGCTCGCGCTCATAGGATCAGCCGCCGGCCATCATGGCGGACCACTGCTCGGAAGCAGCCTGGAAGTTCTCGACCCAGAACTTGATGTTCTGCTGATAGCCCTGGCTCTGACGCTCGGGCGTGTTGGTCAGGAAGGCAGCGACCGAATCGTCGACAACCGGCTTCGCCTCGCTGTTGATCGGCGTGTAGGAGGTTTCCTTGGTCAGGATCTCCTGCGCGCTCTTGCCGAGATAGGCGTTGATCAACGCATGCGACGCATCCGGATCCTTGGCGCCGACAGGGATGGTCAGCTGATCCATGACGACGAGCCAGTCCTGCCAGGCCGGCGTGAACTTGGCGCCGTTCTTCACCGCGGTCATTGCGCGGCCGGTCCACATCATGATCATGTCGGCTTCGCCGGCTTCGGCGAGCTGCTGGGATTCCGCGCCCGTCTTCCAGTAGATCGTGTCTCCGCCCAGCTCGCGGACCTTGTCGACCGCTTTCGCGATATCGTCCTTCGTCATCGCCTTCGGATCGCCGCCGGCGGCACGGAAGGCCTGTTCCAGCAAGCCGCCGGTGAAGTCGCCTGAACCATCGATGCCACGCACGCCGGGGAACTTCTCGGTGTCGAAGAAGTCGACCCAGTTCTTGGGCGGGTTGTCCTTGTACTTCTCGGTCTTGTACATCAGCACGACGCCATAGTTCATCGCCGGCACCGAACAGTCGCTGACCTGGCCCTGCGGGATCTTCGACGTGTCGATCTTGCTGAAATCGAGCTTCTGGAACAGCGTCCCGCAATGGACGTAAGGCGGGAAGTCAGCAGTGTCGACGACGTCCCAGGTCACGTTCTTCGATTCGACCTGCGCCTGCACTTTGGCGATCTCGGTCGGACCGTCGCTCAGCAGCTTCACGCCTGATTTGTCCACGAACTCCTTGAGGGCCGCGATCTGTCCGTCCTGGAAGATGCCGCCGAAGGAAGCGAAAGTCAGGGTCTTGCCTTTGAGCGAGCCCTCGGCAACCGCACCGGCTACCGGCTTCTCCTGCGCAAAGGCGCCCGTTGCCATGGCAACGCCCAGCGCCGCCACGGCACCGATCGCTGCTAGTCTTGAGCGTAAGATGGTCATCGTCATTTCTCCCATTGGCTCACGTTCTGTGAAGCGTCGCTGGTCGCGAGCGGTCACCAGCTGACGTATTGGTCGAGTTCCTCGCCTCCCGAGGTTGGTGGCGCGATGATCCACATCACCTCGGCCCGGCCGTTGCCGATGTTCTCGGTGCGATGTGGCGTGGAGGTCGCGTATTCGATGCTGTCGCCTTCTTCGAGCACATGGCGGCTGTCGCCGAGGCTGACTTCGACGACACCCCGGGTCACCACCAGCATCTCGTGGGCGTCGCCATGCGTATAGAGATCAGGGCCGGTCGAGCCGCCGATCTCGAATTCACCGACATAGACTTCCATCTCGGTGGCAGGACGGCGCGACAGCAGCGTCTTGCGGCAGCCATAGCTGGTTGGGATGGCCGGCCGCTGGCTGCGTCGCAGCACGCCTTCTGCGGAAGGCGTTGCCGGTTCCTCGAAAAGCGCTGCAACGGTAACACCGAGCGCTGCCGCGATCTGGTTGAGCGACGCGGTGCTGGCACCGGTCAGCCCCCGTTCGAGCTGGCTGATGAAACTCGCGCTGGTTCCGGTCCTGTCGGCAAGCTGGCGGAGCGAGAGCCGGCGCCGCAGCCTCAAATCCTTGAGGCGCTGGCCGAGTTGAGCCGTTTCAGGCCCGGCTCGTTCAGGCGGATTCTCCATGGAGGCCTGCTCCAGGGAAGATGCGACAATCGTCATGCCATAACTCCACTGAACAGACTGTACAGTGAGACTGCACAACGATCAAGATGGCTGGCCATCGCACGTGAAATGGCCTGGAGGTCGTTGATATGCCTTGCAAAATAGACGCAGCGGAACCGGAAACTCCTCACCCGGCACCGCATTTCTTTCCCCGCAGATGAAGTCTACAATGCGCCTCACCTTTTGAATCGAGGAGACGGCGATGTCGCTCAAAATCCTGGCGACGGTGATTGTTGCGACCCTTCTGGCCGGTTGCCAGACGATGACGCCGGAAGAGCGGCGCGCGGCGGACGAAGCGAAATGCAGTTCCTACGGCTTCAAGAGGAATACCGACGCCTTCGCCGCATGCCTGCAGCGGATCGACCTCGATCGCTCAGCCGAAATGCGCGCCCGCGATGCGGAGTTCGCCCGCTTCACGGCCCGTCCTCCCGTGGTGATCTATCGTCCGGTCGTGGTGAAACAGTAGGCCGGGCCTTCCGCTGCGCCTACCGCGGCTGCGGCGGAATAACGATCATTATAGCTGCGCCGCCGTCCTGCCGGTTGCCTGTTTGCAGCCTGCCGTCATGCGCCTTGGCGATCGCCTCGACGATGGAGAGACCAAGGCCGGTGCCGCCAGTGGCACGAGAGCGCGAGGTCTCGCCGCGCCAGAAGACGTCGAACGATATCGATCGGATTTCTTGGGGCAGGCCGGGCCCGCGATCCAGGAAGCGGACAAAGGCGCTGCCGTCCTTGTCCACGCCGGTCTCACAGCGAAGCACACCGCCCGTCGAGGCATAGCGGCAGGCATTGTGAACAAGCGCCAGCATCGCTTGCCGTAAACGCTCCGGATCGACATTGGTCGGTGCTGTGCAGAGGTCCGTTTCGAGCTGCACGCCGGCTTCGTCGAGCAGCGGCCGGGCCGCGGCGAGGACGGTCCTGGCTTCGACTGCAAGGTCGGTGGGCGATCGAACGGCGATCAGCTTGTGGCCTGCGGCGAGCGATAGCGTTCGCAGGTCTTCGACCAGCCGCGACAACCCCTGTACCTGCATAAGCAGGTCCTGCAAGCCCTGCTCACGAATGGGGAAAACGCCATCGATCATGCCCTGCAGATTGCCCTGCAGGATGGTGAGCGGCGTGCGCAGTTCATGCGCGACCGCCATGGTGTTGAAGCGCAGGCGCTTTTGCATATGATCCAGATCGCTGGCCAACGCGTCGATGGTCTTGCCGAGCCGCTGCACTTCGGATGTCCCGCCACGGAAGTCGCCGAGACCAATTGCGAAATCGCCCTCTCGCAGCGCTTCCGCGGCCGATACCAGTCGTTTCAGCGGACGAGCGATGCGGCGCGCCAGCAAGAAACCGATCGCACTGCAGACAATCGCCGCAAACAGGATATGACCGCCAAAAGTCCAGTTGAGCTCGTTGTCGAGGCTCTTCTCGAACTCCGGCATCAAGAGCATGAGTTTCTGGAAGCTCTCGAAGGGCGGCGTGACGCCAGCCTGGATGTCACGATAGGCCTGGGCCGCATCCGCCGGCAATTCCAGCAACCGCACCTCCGTGACGCGCTTCATGATCCAGAAGAAGCTGAAATAGGCTATGAACATGGTGAGCGAGATCATCGCCGCGATCGTCATGGCCGTGACGGTGGAGAGGGACAGGCGGCGCAATTTCATTTCGGCGCCGCGAAGCGATAGCCGACGCCGCGCACCGCTTGGAAGAAGCCGGGAGCCCCGGCATTCTCGAATTTGCGACGCAGATTGGCGACGTGGGTGTCGACGGTCTTGGCCAGCGCATCGTTCTCCGGCAGGCAAGCATCGAGTATATCGGCGCGCCCGAATGCATGAGTCGGCCGGCGGATCATATAGGCGACGATGCGGAATTCGCTGAGCGTCAGCGCCAGCGGCTGGCGACCGGCGCCGGCATCGACGAAGGCGACATGCGCATCGAGATCGACCTCGACCGGGGCAAACCGCAAAGTCCGGGCGGTTCCGGCGGCGCGGGACCGACGCAGTACCGCGTTGACGCGCGCAACGACTTCCTGCGGGTTGAACGGCTTGACGACGTAGTCGTCTGCGCCCAGCCGCAAACCCGATAGACGGTCGATATCCTCCGCCAATGCCGTCACCATGATGACCGGCGTGTTCGCTTCCTGACGGATGCGCGCCAGAACCTCGAAACCGTCGAGACGGGGTATGTGCACGTCGAGAAGCACGAGATCGGGCGACAGCATGGCATGATGGGACAGGGCGATCTCGCCATTTGCCGCAGTGACGGTGCGAAAATCCTCGCGCACCAGATAGGCCTCGAGAATCTCGGCAATGCGCGGTTCGTCCTCGACGATAAGGATCAACCCCTTGTCCATGCCCCGCCCTTCGTTGGTCTGCACGGCCATATTCCGCAACACGAAACGGTAGGCAATCGCAAATAGCTGTAATTGCTGGGTTCCTTGGCAAGCCTTGGCAGGCTCTCCGCCAAATCTTGATGAAACTCGACGAATGTCCGGATGTCGGCGCGTCGTCACGGTATGGGCCAATGGCGCGCCGGCGCTATCTCGTCGGGGCCATCATGCAAACGCCACCAAAGACCTTCGGACACATCCAGCGTCCGCGTATAATAATCTTATGGATCGTCACCCTGATCCTCATTTGCTTTGCGCTGCTGTTCCAGTCCGCCTGGAAACTCTATCCGCCGGGCGGCGTGGACCTGCAACTGACAATCAGGATCGCCGGCATCGGCCTCATCGGCACGGCGATCCTGGGACGCCTCTGGTGCACGCTCTACATCGGCGGAAAGAAGTCGATGGTGCTGGTTGACGACGGCCCTTATTCGATGTGCCGCAATCCGCTCTATTTGTTCTCGATCATCGGAGCGGCAGGTGTCGGCGCTCAAACGGGAAGTGTGGCTCCGGCAATCATCTGCGCCCTCGTCGTTCATGCCATCCTGCTCAGGACCGCAACGCGCGAAGAACACCTGCTGCGGGTGCATTTCGGCCAGGCTTACGCCGACTATTGCAATCGCGTTCCGGCATTTTGCCTGAACTGCCGGCTATTCATCGACCGGGAGACGGTCGAGATCGCTCCAAAACGACTCTACAGCACTTTGATCGACAGTCTTGTTTTTCTCGCCGCCGTGCCGGCCATGCTGTTGGTCGAATATCTGCAGGACGAAGGCTATCTGCCGGTGTTTTTCAGCCTTTATTAAGCCGAGAGCTGCGCGACGCTCTGGCGTAACCAAAAGTTCTGCTTCCCTCTCGCCAAAATCCCAACCAACGGCTAGAGGGCCGTCGGCTTAACGATCGGCGTGAAGGATTGTCGACCCATGGCGCCGCTTCGGGCACTCGCTCCCAAGAATCTTGTCGTGGCTGGCATCCTTTTGATGCTGGCCGGCGATTTCATGTTCGCGCTCAACGACGCGATGGGCAAATGGCTGGTCGCCAACTTCTCGGTGGGACTGGTGGTCGCCGTCCGTTCGATCGGCGCCTTCATCATCCTGGGTCCGATGATCGCCCGGCAAGGCGTCTCCAAACTCTTCCAGGTCGAGCGACCGGGAACGCAGGTCGTGCGCGCCGTCATGACAACGGTCGATACCGGCCTGTTCTATGCCGCCGTGGTGCATCTGCCGCTGGCCGATGTGATGAGTTTCTACATGGCCGGCCCAATCTACGTGGCAGCACTTTCGCACTTCATGCTCGGCGAGCGCATTCGCTGGCGCCGCTGGGCCGCCATCCTGGTGGGCTTCTGCGGCGTGCTCGTCATCCTCAATCCATCGGCTGCCGCCTTCTCGCTATCGGCCGTCTACGCCTTCATCGGCTCGGTCGCCTTCGCGCTGTCGATCGTCTACAGCCGGCAATTGCGGGGAACGCCCGACACCACGCTGGTGACCTGGCAAACCATTGCCGCTTTGGTGGCGGGCCTCGCCTTCGCGCTTCCCGATTGGCAGACACCGGGTCTCGTCGATATCGGACCCATGCTCCTGCTCGGCATCGTTTCCTGCGCTGCCCATCTGATGATCACGCGTGCGCTGAAACTGGCGCCGGCCTCGACGCTGGCACCGCTCCACTACAGCCTGTTGTTGTGGGCCATCGTGTTCGGCATGGTGTTCTTCGGCGACGTGCCGGGTCCACGCGTCCTCGTCGGCGCCGCCATCGTCGTGCTGGCCGGCCTGTTCATCTTCCACCGGCAGAAGGTGGTCGACACCGTGCCGCCGGAGAACGTGCCTAAGGGCGTGAACTAAGCCTGTCGTGGCTCGCGTCAGCGGACATCTTACGTGGGAATGCTTTGGCACGAATGTGGCGCTGCCCCTCATCGCCCTGCCGGGCACTTCTCCCCGTGAACGGGGAGAAGGAGGCTGGCCGCAACGTAGCGCCTGTTCTGCAACACCGGCGATTGGCGAAACCTTCGATGGGAGCGCTCCTCTCCCTGTTTACGGGGAGAGGATGCCGGCAGGCAGGTGAGGGGCCACGCCGACGGTCGGCATGAGGTCAGCCGATGAAGCCGGCCGCTTTGTGGCTGCCATCGCAGAACGGCTTGTTCTTCGAATGGCCGCAGCGGCACAGGAACACCTTGGTGACACGGTCGACCGTGCGGCCGGTGCCCGACACGATCTCCAGATTGCCTTCGACCTTGAGCGATCCGTTGGGCAAGGGCGTCACCTTGACCGTCCCGTTGCGTGCCTCCAGCGCGACGGACTCCTTCGTCTCCGGTTCTCCGGTCGCGGCAAAGCCGGCCTTGGTGTGGCTGCCGTCGCAGAACGGCTTGTTCGCGGACGCGCCGCAACGGCAGAGCGTTGCCCGCAGCATCGTCTCGCCATTGATGTCCATTTCCGCATTGAAAGCGAGCGGTCCGTTCTCGCGCACCCTGACCAGATTGACCACCGGCGCAGTCTCTTCCGGCCCGCCGTCCTTGCGGCGATAGGTGATCGCGCCAGACGGACAGGAATGGGCGACACCGACAATTGCCTCGACCGCTCCCGCTTCCGGATGGATCCATTCGCCCGGCGCATTGGGCACGAAGACTTCGGGATGGCCGAGCACGCAATTGCGTGAGTGGATGCAGAGCTTGCCGTCGAAACCGACGTCGATGTTTTCACCTTCGACGAATTTCCGCACCATTGGGTAGCTCCTCAGCTTGCCTGAAAGGAGCGTAGAGCAAGCCAGATCGCAGGCGCAAGCGTTTACCTAGGCCTGAGACACGTCGGATCCCTGAACTGTCCATCAGATCAGGTGCTTCGCCCTGTCGTTCAAGCTTTGATGCGGCTCATGCCAGGATCAATGAGCGGTTCCAGATGCAGGCGCGCCGGAACGCCCTGCGTTGCGACGACCAGTTGGTAATCACCGTCGCGCAAGAACGCATCGTCGACGCCGGAAGCGTTGCGCACATAGCCGTAGCCGATGTTGCTGGCCACGGTGTAGCCATAGCCGCCCGACGTGAGATAGCCGACCGGTTCGCCATTGCGCAGGATCGTCTCGCGGCCCAGCAGGACGACCTCCGGATCATCCACCGTGAAGCCGGCAAACCGTTTGACCAGCGGCTGCGCGGAGAGCTTCTCAAGCGCCGACCGACCGACGAAATCCGTTTCCTTCTTCAGTTTCACTGCCCAGCCGAGACCGGCCTCGAACGGCGTGTCATTCGGCGTGATGTCCGAACCCCAGGCACGATAGCCTTTTTCGAGCCGCAGCGACTCCAGGGCGCGATAACCGACCGGCCGGATGTCATGCGCTTTGCCAGCCTCCATCAGGGCATCGAACACCTCGCCGGTGGCAGGGATCGGGACGTGCAGTTCCCAGCCGAGTTCGCCGACATAGGTGACACGCAATGCCCGTACCGTGTGCCCTGCAATCGCGATTTCGCGCGCATGGCCGAATGGGAAAGCGGCGTTGGAGACATCGGCCTCCGTCACCTTCTCCAGCACCGCACGCGCCTGCGGTCCCATCAGCGAGAGCGTGCCGAAGGCTTCGGTCACATCGGCGACGTCGACATCCAGACCTCTACCAATATGATCGCGGATCCAGGCCAGGTCATGGGTGCGGAAGCCGGTGCCGGTGACGATGTAGAACTTGTCGTCGGCCAGTCGCGCCACGGTGAGATCGGCCTCGATGCCGCCGCGCGTGTTGAGGAGTTGCGTATAGGTCAGCCGGCCGACGGGCTTGGCGACATCGTTGGCGCAGATCCAGTCGAGCGCCTTGCCGGCATCGCTGCCGCTCAGTTCGTATTTGGCGAAGGACGACTGGTCGAAGATGCCGGCCTTCTCGCGGACATGGCGATGCTCGTCGCCGACCGCTTCGAACCAGTTCTGCCGGCCCATCGAATAGATGTCTTTCGCCTCGGTTCCAGCCGGAGCGAACCAGTTCGGCCGCTCCCAGCCGAGCTTGGAGCCGAAGACGGCACCGTATTTATGCAGGCGCTGGTAGAGCGGCGAGACAATGCGTGGCCGGCCGCTGTCATATTCCTCATGCGGAAAGCCAATCGTGTAATGTTTGCCATAGGCTTCGAGCGTGCGGTCGCACACCCATTGCCGGTCGCGGTGCAGGTCTGAGAAACGGCGGATGTCGACGACCCAAAGATCGAGCGGCGCCTCGCCGTCGACCACCCATTTCGCCAGTACCCAGCCAGCGCCGCCGCCCGACGCGATGCCGAAGGCGTTGAAACCGGCGCCGACGAACATGTTCGAACATTCGGGCGCTACGCCAAGGATGAAATTGCCGTCCGGCGTGAAGCTTTCGGGGCCATTGATCATCTGCTTGACGCCGACGGTCTCCAGCGCCGGCACGCGCGCGATGGCCTGCGTCATGTGCTGTTCGAAATGGTCGTAGTCGTCGTCGAATAGGCGGAACTCCCATTCGTTCGGCACGTCGCCGCCCGCCAAACCGGTCTCCCAGGCCTGCGGGTTCGGCTCGTAGCCGCCCATGACCAGGCCTCCGACCTCCTCCTTGAAATAGGTGCGGCGATCGGGGTCACGGATGGTGGGTGCGTCGGTGGCGAGACCCGGGATCTTCTCGGTGATGATGTACTGATGCTTGACCGGCTGCAGCGGCACGTTGATGCCGGCCATGGCGCCGACCTGCCTCGCCCACTGGCCAGCGCAATTGACCACCTTCTCGCAGGCGATGTCGCCCTGATCGGTCTTTACCGCGACGATGCGGCCATCCTTGATGTCGAAGCCGGTCACGCGGACCTTTTCGAACAGTTTGGCGCCATGCATGCGGGCACCCTTGGCGAGCGACTGGGTGATGTCGGAAGGGCTTGCCTGACCGTCGGTCGGCAGCCAGCTGGCGCCAACGAGATCGCCGGTCTCCATCAGCGGCCACATCGCCTTCACCTCGGAAGGTGAGAGCAGGTGCATGTCCATGCCGAAGCTGCGGGCCGTGGTCGCCAGCCTTTTGAACTCGGTCCAACGGTCCTGGTTGGTGGCGAGGCGCAGGCAGCCGGTCATCTTCCAGCCGGTGGCGAGCCCGGTCTCGGCCTCGAGCCCCTTGTAGAGCTCGACCGAATATTTGAGCACCCGGGTGATCGAAGCCGATGAGCGCAACTGCCCCACCAGGCCCGCGGCATGCCAGGTCGAGCCGGACGTGATTGCGCCCTGCTCAAGCAGGATCACGTCGGCCTTGTGGTCGCGCGCCAGATGATAGGCGGTGGAGCAGCCAATGATGCCGCCGCCGATGACGACGATCTCCGCGTGACTTGGGAGGGTCATGACAGGATTTTTCCGTATCTGGAGCTGTAGTTTTCGAGCGCCGCGTCGAGGCGGGCGAGGTTCTCGGTGGTGTAAGCGACATAGTCGACGCCGGGTGCATCGAGATGCAGTTCGGAGACCATGCTCCACATCGCCTCGCGCAGCAGTGAAGCGCACTGCATGGCGGCAAAGGAACGACGCACCGCCTCATCCGGCGAATGGCCAAGATAGGCGCCAAGCAACGGCTCGGCTTCCGCGTCCGGCATGCCGGAGTTGGAGGCGATGCCGGCAAGGTCGAACATCGCCGTACCGAAGCCGGCATATTCGAAATCGATCAGCCAAAGCTTGTCGCCGTCGTCGAGAAAATTGGCCGGGAGAAGATCGTTGTGGCCAAACACGATCGGAAGCGGCGCCTGCACGCTTTCCAGCCGGTCCGCCAGCGCGAGATAGAGCGGCAGCACCGGCATCATGCGGCTTTTCCCTGTGCTCAACGTGCGGGCATAGTCGCGGATGACGTGGAAGACCCAGAACATGAAGCCGGGGCCGGAAACATGCGCCGGCATCTGCCGATGGAAGCTCCGCATCAGCGTTGCGATGCGCTCCGCATTGGCGCGCACATCTTCCGCGCAAAAGGTCTTCGCCCCCAGGAATTGCGTGACCATGGCACCGGGCTCGGCATATTCGACCGCGGGTCCGAAGCCGGCTGCTGAAGCGGCACGCGCTGTCATCAGTTCGCGCTCGCGCAACACATGGTGGAACGGATAGTCGCGTCCGAGCCGGACAACATGCTTGCCGGCGGCATCCGTCACCAGGAAGTTCTCGTTGCTTAAGCCACCGGACAAGGGAGCGACATCGACACTTCCCTTCCAGCACGGCAAGCGGCGAATACGGTCCTCGCTCGTCACATCTCCTCCCATCGCCTGGCGAGCCTTCTCTCTGTCGAAGGCCTTTTCACCACGCCCAACCGCATCTCCTTGCGGCAAGGTCGAACGGCGGGTTTGGATTGTCAACGTAATTCTGTGGTTTTTTCTGCTTTTATGACCGTTTCTGTTGTTTTCGATTCATCAAAGCCCTAGAAATCAGTCATCACAATGGCAGGAAGCTTCCGGTGAACCATTCCAAGCGTCACGGCGAAATCCTGCGCCTCCTGAAAGAGGAAGGCACGGTCACAATCGCCGATCTCGCCCAACGGCTCGACGTTTCGCTGGAGACCGTGCGGCGTGATGTGAAGCCGCTGACCGAGGACGGCTCCGTGTTGAAGATGCACGGCGCCATCAGCCTGCCCGGCATCATCGGCGAAGCGCCGTTCGAACGGCGCATGCGCGACAATGCCGATGCCAAGCGCACGATCGCACGGATGGTGGCGGCAACGATCCGCGACGGCGAGTCGATCATGCTGGACTGTGGCACCACCACCAGTTTCCTGGCCCGGGAACTGCTGGGCCATCACCGGCTCACCGTGGTGACCAACTCTTCCGACATCGCCCGCACGCTGGCCACCTCGAACGGCAACCGGGTGTATATGGCCGGCGGCGAGTTGCGCAGCGATTCAGGCGCGGCATTCGGCGTCTCGGCAATCGATTTCGTCGGCCGCTTCAGCGTCGACCACGCCATCATTTCGGCCGGCGCCATCGATGCGGCGGGCGGCGTCATGGACTTCGATCTCGAAGAGGCCGAATTCGCGGCGACCGTGCTGTCACGCGGACAACGTTCCGTCGTCATCACCGACCACAGCAAATTCGGCCGTCAGGGTCTTGTGCGGGTGTGCAGCTTCTCCGGCTTCTCCGAACTCGCCACCGACAAGATGCCGCCGGCCGATATCATAGCTGCCCTGGAGACAGCCGGTACGCGCTTGCACGTGGCAGGCTGAACTGGGGCAAACTTCCGCTTGAGGCGATCCTTATCTTTTCTTGATACCCGGCAGACCTAATCCCAATCGATATTTGACCGGCATCAGGAGCATTTTCCGCACAGTCAGTCAGATGAGCGTGGCTAGGCCACGCTCATCTGACTGACCTTTCGTTTGTTGCAGGTTCTTATCGCAAAACCGCAGAACACTTTTGCGGAACCTGCCTGGAACTGCGGAGAAGCATCGTGCTCGACCTCGCCTACCTTGCCCTTGGCATAGGATCCTTCCTGATTTTCGCGCTCTACGCGCGTGCCCTGACGCGGCTTTGAGGGAGGTGATCCTGATGGAAGCCTTACTCGGCCTCGCCGTTGCCGCAGCCCTTGGCGTCTACCTGCTGGTGACGTTGCTGCGGCCTGAAAAATTCTAAGAACAAAAGAGTTCCGCCATGTCTTTGATCGGATGGCTGCAGATCGGCCTGCTTTTTCTCGTCACTTTTTTGCTGATCAAGCCGCTCGGCTTGTTCATGGCAAAAGTCTTTTCCAATGAACGAACCTTCCTGTCGCCCGTGCTCGGACCCGTCGAGCGCGGTTTCTATGCGCTGGCCGGCGTCGACCCGAAGAAGGAGCAAGGCTGGCTGGCCTATGCGTTTTCGATGATCGCCTTCAGCATTGCAGGCCTGGTCGCGCTCTACGCCATCCAGCGGCTGCAGGCCTACCTGCCCTATAATCCGCAAGGCTTTGCCGGCGTGGCGCCGGACCTTGCCTTCAACACCGCCGCTTCTTTCGTCACCAACACGAACTGGCAGTCCTACGGGGGCGAAACCACGATGAGCCATTTCACCCAGATGGCCGGGCTGACCGTGCAGAACTTCGTTTCGGCGGCCAGCGGCATCGCCATGGCGCTGGCGCTGACCCGCGCCTTCATCCGTTCGAACGCCACCACTGTCGGCAATTTCTGGGTCGACCTGACCCGCTCCACGCTCTACGTGCTTCTGCCGATCGCCATCGTCATCGCGATCGCCTTCGTGGCCATGGGCCTGCCGCAGACGCTCGACGGCTCGGTGACAGCGACCACGCTCGAAGGCGCCAACCAGACCATCGCGCTCGGACCGGTCGCCAGCCAGGAAGCCATCAAGCAGCTCGGCACCAATGGCGGCGGCTTCTTCAACGTCAACGCCGCGCATCCGTTCGAGAACCCGACGGCGCTGTCGAACTACCTCAACATCCTCGCCATGCTGATGGTGACGGCAGCCCTTGCCTACACTTTCGGCCAGATGGTCGGCGACCGTCGCCAGGGCTGGGCTTTCGTCGCCACCATCGCGATCCTGCTGATCGCCGGCGTCGGCGTCATCTACTGGGCTGAGACCCAGGGCAATCCGATCCTGACCGCCCTCGGCCTCGACAATGCGCTCGGCAACATGGAAGGCAAGGAAGTGCGCTTCGGCCAGGCCATGACCGCCGCCTACGCCGCCGTCACCACCGGCATTTCCGATGGCGGCGTCAACGCCATGCACGGCTCGCTGACGGGCCTTGGCGGCCTAATCCCGATGTTCCTGATGCAGCTCGGCGAAGTGCTGCCCGGCGGCGTCGGCTCGGGTCTCTACGGCATGATCGTCTTCGCCATCCTGGCCGTCTTTGTCGCCGGCCTGATGGTCGGCCGTACGCCGGAGTTCCTCGGCAAGAAGATCGAAGGCCGCGAGATGAAATACGCCATGCTGGCGGTGCTCATCCTGCCGCTGTCGATCCTCGGCTTCAGCGCACTGTCGGCCATGCTGCCCTTCGCCGTCTCTTCGATCAGCATGAGCGGCCCGCACGGACTGTCGGAGATCCTCTATGCCTACACGTCGACGACGGCCAACAACGGCTCGGCCTTCGGCGGCCTGACGGCGAACACGCCGTGGTACAACACCACCCTCGGCATCGCCATGCTGCTCGGTCGCTTCGGCTATGTCGTGCCCGTACTGGCCATCGCCGGCTCGCTGGTCGGCAAGACCAAGACGACCGCATCGGCCGGCACCTTCCCGACGCATACACCGCTGTTCGTCGGCCTGCTCGTCGGCATCATCCTCATCCTGGGCGGCCTGCAATATTTCCCGGCCCTCGCCCTCGGCCCCATCGTCGAGCATTTCGCGATGCTGGCCGGCCAGACTTTCTAAGGACATCATCCATGTCGACCGCTCTAAAACACAAGCTCTTCGAACCGACCATCCTGTGGCCCGCCCTCGGGCAGGCCTTTGCCAAGCTGGCGCCGCAGAAGCTGATGCGCAATCCCGTCATCTTCGTCACCGAAGTGGTGGCGGCGCTGGTGACGCTGATGTTCCTGCGAGATCTGGTCATCGCTGGCGGCAAGCCACTGTTCTCCGGCCAGATCGCCGCCTGGCTCTGGTTCACCGTGTTGTTCGCCAACTTCGCGGAAGCGGTTGCCGAAGGGCGCGGCAAGGCGCAGGCTGACAGTCTGCGCCGCACCAAGTCGCAGCTCACCGCCCGCAAACTGATGTCCGCAGACGGCATCGACGTCACCACCATCCCGGCCACCGATCTCAAGGTCGGCGACATGGTGCTGGTCGAGGCCGGCGAACTGATCCCGGGCGACGGCGAGGTGGTGGAAGGCATCGCCTCTGTCAATGAGAGCGCCATCACCGGCGAATCCGCCCCCGTCATCCGCGAATCCGGCGGCGACCGCTCTGCCGTCACCGGCGGCACGCAGGTGCTGTCCGACTGGATCAGGATGCGCATCACCGCCGCACCTGGTTCGTCCTTCGTCGATCGCATGATCGCGCTCATCGAAGGCGCGGAACGCCAGAAGACGCCGAACGAGATCGCGTTGTCGATCCTGCTCTCAGGTCTCACGCTGGTGTTCCTGATCGCGGTGACGACGCTGTGGGGCCTCGCCGGCTATTCGGGTACGGTGCTTTCGGTGACGGTGCTGGCAGCACTCCTGGTGACGCTGATCCCTACGACCATCGGCGGCCTGCTTTCGGCCATCGGCATTGCCGGCATGGACCGCCTGGTGCGCTTCAACGTCATCGCCACTTCCGGCCGCGCGGTGGAAGCGGCCGGCGACGTCGACACGCTGCTGCTCGACAAGACCGGCACCATCACCTTCGGCAACCGCATGGCGACGGAATTCCTGCCGGTGCCGGGTATCCGCGCCGAGGAGCTGGCCGAAGCCGCCATGCTGGCGAGTCTTGGCGACGAGACACCGGAAGGCCGCTCGATCGTGGCGCTGGCCACCGGAGAATACGGTGCTGCCACGCCTGCCAAGCAGCCCGACGCAATCGTATCATTCACAGCCGAGACCAGGCTTTCGGGCGTCGATCTCGGTACGCGCCGCCTGCGCAAGGGGGCGGTCGATTCCATGCTGAAGTTCACCGGACTGGACGAGGCTCGCGTGCCTGCCGCTTTCAGGCAGGCTGTCGAACAGGTCGCCCGCACCGGCGGCACGCCGCTGGCGGTCGCCGAAGGCAACAAACTGCTCGGCGTCATCCATCTGAAGGACGTGGTGAAGCCCGGCATCAAGGAACGTTTCGCGGCGCTGCGCGCCATGGGTATCCGCACCGTCATGGTCACCGGCGACAACCCGGTCACCGCTGCGGCCATCGCCTCCGAGGCCGGCGTCGACGACTATCTGGCGGAAGCAACACCGGAGCAGAAGCTCGGCTACATCCGCAAGGAGCAGGAAGGCGGCCGGCTGATCGCCATGTGCGGCGACGGCACCAACGACGCGCCGGCGCTGGCCCAGGCCGATGTCGGCGTGGCGATGCAGAGCGGCACCCAGGCCGCGCGCGAAGCCGCCAACATGGTCGACCTCGATTCCAGTCCGACCAAGCTCATCGAGATCGTCGAGATCGGCAAGCAGTTGTTGATGACGCGCGGCTCGCTGACGACCTTCTCGATCGCCAACGACGTCGCCAAATATTTCGCCATCATCCCGGCGCTGTTCGTGGCGACCTATCCGGCGCTCGACAACCTGAACGTCATGCGGCTGGCCTCGCCTGAATCGGCGATCCTGTCGGCGGTGATCTTCAACGCTCTGATCATCATCGCGCTGATCCCGCTGGCGCTGAAAGGTGTCGCCTATCGCCCGGTCGGCGCTGCCGCGCTTCTGCGCCGCAATCTCCTTGTCTACGGCCTCGGCGGCCTGATCCTGCCCTTCGCAGGCATCAAACTGGTCGACATCGCCGTTTCGGCTCTTCATCTGGTGTAATCATGACAAGCTATCTTCGTCCCGCCTTCGTGATGATCGTGCTGTTCACGATCCTGCTCGGCATCGCCTATCCGCTCGCCATCACCGGTGTCGGCCAGATCGTCCTGCCGGCGCAGGCAAATGGCAGCCTGATCAAGCAGAACGGAACCGTCATCGGTTCCGAGTTGATCGGACAGAACTTCACCACCGATCGCTATTTCTGGCCGCGCCCCTCGGCGATCGGCAGCACGCCCTACGATGCCGGCAATTCGAGCGGCTCCAATCTCGGCACGACCTCGCAGAAGCTGAGGGACCGTGTCGCGGCCGATATCCAACGCCTGAACGGCGCAGGCATCGCCACTCCGGTGCCCGCCGATGCCGTGACGACGTCCGGTTCCGGCCTCGACCCGCATATCTCGCCCGATTTCGCCCGTGACCAGGTGGCCCGTGTCGCCAAGGCACGCGGCTTGCCGGAGGCGGATGTCGCCAAGCTGGTCGACGAGACGCGGGAAGGCCGGCTGCTCGGCCTGATCGGTGAACCCCGCGTCAACGTGCTGAAACTAAATCTCGCGCTGGATCGGCTAAAGTCCTAAATCTAGAGCATGACCCCGAACCGAAGGGCAGCGAACCAAAAAGTTGCAGACTTTTCGGACAAGGATCATGCGTCAAAGAAAAGGAGATAGAGCGGAATGCTTGCATTCTGCTCTAGCGAATGGCCGATAGCGACCGTCATCGAGAAAAGCGCGCAGATCCGGACGCGCTGCTGGCACTGGCAGGCAAACAGGAACGCGGTCGGCTGACCGTGTTCCTGGGCGCAGCACCCGGTGTCGGCAAGACATACGCCATGCTGTCGCGCGCGCGCCGCGTGAAGGAGGATGGCGGCGATATCCTGATTGGTCTCGTCGAAACACATGGTCGCAGCGAGACCGCCGCACTTCTGGAAGGACTGGAAGTGCTGCCTCGGCGCAGCATCCCCTATCGCGGCCGTGCGATCGAGGAATTCGACATAGACGCAGCACTTGCCCGTCACCCTCACACCATCGTCGTCGACGAGCTGGCGCATACCAACGCGCCCGAGAGCCGTCACCCCAAGCGCTATCAGGACATCGACGAACTTCTGGCCGCCGGCATCAATGTCTGGACGGCGCTGAACATCCAGCATCTGGAAAGCCTGTCGGACGTTGTCGCGCAGATCACTGGCGTGCCGGTGCGCGAGCAAATTCCCGACACCGTGCTGAAGAAGGCCGACGAGGTGCTGCTGGTGGACCTGCCGCCGGCGGAGCTGCTGGAGCGGCTGAAAGAAGGCAAGGTCTACCTGCCCGCCAATGCGGCGCGCGCGGCAGATTCCTTCTTCCGCCTCGGCAATCTCACCGCGCTGCGCGATCTCGCGCTCAGGCGCACCGCCGACCGCGTCGACGACCAGATGGTCGATTACCTCAAGCAGAACGCCATCGAAGGCCCGTGGCCTTCCGCCGAACGGCTTCTGGTCTGCATCGGCCCCGACGCGCTTTCCGAAAAGGTCGTTCGCATCGCCAGCCGGCTCGCCTCAGGCCTCAACGCGCACTGGATCGTCGCGTCGATCGAACCGGTGGACCGTGCCGTCGCCGACCAGGCCGGCGAGCGAAGGCTGGACGACACCTTCCGGCTTGCCGAACGGCTTGGTGCGGAAACGCGGCGGGTCAAGGGCAGCGATTTCGTCGAGGAGATCCTGCGGTTGGCACGGCGCGAGCACGCCACGCAGATCGTCATCGGCGGCCGCCGGCTGTCCTTCCCGTGGCGGCTTTTCCGGCGCTCGCTGCCCGATGCGCTGATGGAGAAAGCTTCCGGCATCGGGGTCTATGTCGTCACCGGCGACGATACGATGCCACCGCCGACGACACCGGTGAGGCAACGACCGCTGATGCTTCGCCTCGCCCGTGAGGTCGGCGTGGCTCTCGCCACTGTCGCCGCCGCGACTGGCTTCGGCCTTGCCATCGGCGAATGGGTCCGGCTGCCCAACATTTCGATCGTCTACCTGCTGGCCGTGCTGGTCTCGGCGATCAGCAGCGGTTATCTCGCCGCCATCGTTGCCGCGCTGGGCTCCGCGGTCGCCTATAATTTCTTCTTCATTCCGCCCTTCTACACGCTCACCATCGCCGAGCCGCATGAGGTCTTCGCGCTCTTCGTCTTCCTCGCCGCAGCCATGCTCACCGGCGGCCTCACCTCGCGGCTGCGCGAACAGGCCAAGGTCTCCGGCGAGCGCTCCGTTACCACGCAGACGCTCTACGACTATTCGCGCAAGCTTTCGGGCACGGCAAAACAGGATGACGTGGTGTGGGCGACAGTTTCCCAATTGCAGGGGGCGCTGTCCCGCACCGTTGCGCTCTTGCTGCCGGATCAGGGCGAGCTGCGCCTGCAGGCGTCCTGGCCGCCGGACACCGAACTTGGGGTCTCGGACATGGCCGCTGCCCGCTGGACCTATGAGAAGAGCGAAGAGGCCGGCAGCGGCACCGGCACGCTGCCCAACAGTGCCTTCCGCTTCATTCCCCTGATGAGCCCGCATGGTGTCGTCGGCGTCTGCGGCATCCAACAGGACGGCGAACTGCTGGAGGGGACTGAGGAAAGGATGCTCAACGCCATCCTCGACCAGTCGGCGGTTGCCATCGACCGGGCGCGGCTGTCCAAGGAAAGCCTTCGGCAGGCCGCAGCGCTGGAAGGCGAACGCTTCCGCTCGGCATTGCTCGCATCGGTGTCGCACGATCTCAAAACGCCGCTCGCCACCATCACCGGCGCGATCACCAGCCTGCGCCAACTCGGCGACAGGATGAACCGGCAAAGCCGCGACGACCTGCTTGCGTCGATCGATGAAGAAAGCGCACGGCTCTCGCGCTTCCTGGCCAATCTACTTGACATGACCCGCATCGAATCCGGCTCGGTCGAAGCCAAACGCGATTGGGTCGACGTGGTCGACGTGATCAACTCCACGGTCGAGCGTTGCCGCAAGGTGTTTCCGGATCGCGCAATCGAAGTTCAGCTCGCACCGGATCTGCCGCTCATCCGCGGCGACAGCGTGCTGCTGGGGCAGGTGCTGTTCAATCTCATCGACAATGCCGATAAATATGGCGGTGCCGAGCCTATCCGCATCTATGCCCGGCGCGATGGAGACGAACTTGCCCTTTCTGTAGTCGACATGGGCAAAGGCATTCCTGAAAAAGAACTCGAACAGGTGTTCGAGAAGTTCTTCCGACGCGGCAAGCCCGATGGCCGTGCTCCTGGAACGGGTCTCGGCCTGCCGATCGCGCGTGGTTTCGTCGAGGCGATGGGTGGCACCATCAAGGCGGAGAGCCCGGCCCAGAAACGGAAAGGCACGCGCATGATCCTGCGCTTCCCGATCGAAGACATGCCTGTCGAAGCGGAGACCATCTCTTGAGCGGCTATCGTGTCCTGGTCGTCGATGACGAACCGCAGATCCAACGCTTCCTGCGCCCGGCGCTGACGGCGGCCGGCTACGAGGTGATCGAGGCCGGAACCGGCGCCCAGGCCTTGAAGGCCGTCGCCACAGCGGCACCCGACCTCGTCATCCTCGATCTCGGCCTGCCCGACATGGACGGCAAGGAGGTGGTGAAAAACGTGCGCGGCTGGTCGCAACTGCCGATCATCATCCTTTCGGCACGCGACCGCGAGAGCGAGAAGATTGCGGCACTCGATCTCGGCGCCGACGACTATATCGAAAAGCCATTCGGCATCGGCGAGCTGACGGCACGCATCCGCACGGCGCTGCGACACCGCACCCGCGAGGACGGCGGCGTGACGGAGATTTCGGTCGACGGGCTGCATATCGATACCGTGCGCCGGCTGATCACCCGCAATGGTGCCCCGATCCATCTCACGCCCAAGGAATACGATCTCGTACTGATGCTGGCGCGCCACGCCGGACGAGTCGTAACCCACAGGGCGCTGCTGACCTCTGTGTGGGGGCCGGCTCATGCGGACGATTTGCACTACCTGCGTGTCTTTGTCGGTCAGGTGCGCGGCAAGATCGAGCGCGATCCCTCCACGCCGACGATCATCCGGACGGAACCCGGCGTCGGTTATCGCTTCGTCGGCGATGAGACTTAGAATGCCAACCACTCCGGTGGTCACCGTCAGCGCATTGTTCGTGAACGAAGAGCGCAAGGTTTTGATGGGCTGCGGGCCGCCTGGAAAGGCGCCTGGCCCGGACACTGGGACGCCATCGGTGGCCATGTAGAACCGGGGGAGACCCTGGAGGCAGCCCTTGTTCGCGAGGCTCAGGAGGAAGTCGGCGTGACACCGACCGAATTCACCTGGTTGGCATCGGTTGAAGAGCGACACCCCAAGCTTTATGGCAACGCGATCCATCACGTCTTCATGGTATCTGCGTGGGATGGCGGCGATCCCGTGCGAACACACAGAGCTTCGATGGTTCGACGTTGCCGCACTTAAGGCACTCTCCAATCTTGTCGATTGCGGCTATCCTGAACTGGTGCAACGTGCGACGCGTTGCCCCCCTGGGCGACGCGTCGGCTATCGCTTTGTCGCCGACGAGAACCGAGATCGGCCAGAAGTGCCAACGATCACGGCTGCGCTGCGCGCTTCGGCATTTGCCTGGAGCGACCGTTCGACCTCGACCAGCAGCCAATCGCGGAAAGCCTTGATCTTCGGCACATTGCGCCGCGAGGTCGGATAGACCAGCCAGTAGGAATGACCGTCGTCACCGACAAGGTCGAAAGGTTGGATCAGGCGGCCGTCGGCGAGTTCGGCCTGGAACAGCTCGCGGGTGAGGATGGCGACGCCGTGGCCGGCGATCGCAGCACTCGCCTCATACATTTGCGCACCCATGCTGGAGGCTGTCCGTGACGCAAGTTCACCAGCGTCGACACCGGCCAGCTTGAACCATTCTTTCCACCAGATATCGCCTGGATCCAGGATCGGCAGGCGAAGCAGATCCGCTGGCTTGTGCACGCCACCGATGCTTGCGGCCAAAGCCGGGCTCAGCATCGGCGTGAAGTCGGCCGAGAACAGCTTGTGCGTTTCGGTGCCAGGCCATTTGCCGCTGCCGGAACGGATGGCGATATCGACATCCTCGCGCGCAAAGTCGATCAACCTGGTCGACGTGTCGAGGCGCACGGCGAGCGAAGGGTAAGCCATCTGGAAGGCACCGAGGCGGCGCGCCAACCAGTTGGAGGCGAAGGTCAGGATCGTGCTGACGCACAGGACGCCTTCCGCGCCGGAACGCGCGGCCAAATAAGCCTCGCCGATGATGGCAAAAGCGTCAGTGATCGCCGGCGCCAGCCGCTGCCCGACATCGGTCAGTTCGATATGGCGCGGATGCCGCAGGAAGAGCTGCGCGCCCACGCGCTCCTCCAGAAGCTTGATCTGATAGCTGACGGCTGCCTGCGTCATGCCGAGCTCACGCGCAGCCTTGGTGAAGGACAGGTGCCGCGCCACCGATTCGAAGGCACGGGCAGCGGCGAGGGGCGGAAGCTGAAAGCTCATGCCTATAAGCTCTCTTTATAGGTCATAATCGACGTTCAATTGGAAACAAAGGCGTACTGGCACGACATTGAACCTCACGGATCAGATGCATTTAGGCATATCGGAGGTGTTCCGCCATGACAACGACACAGCAATTGACGCTTCCAGCTTCCAGCCAACGCTGGCTGTCCTGGTTGGCCGATGGTTTCGGACGGCGTCGCAGGGCGCATCTCGATGTCCGGGAGCTGTCGCCGCACCTTCTCCGCGATCTCGGCCTGCTCGACGGCAACGATCCCTGCGGGCGGTGGCTAGGCTGAGGGTGAGCTGTCCGTCAAGCGTCCGGGGTAATGAGGATCAACGAGGGAAAGTAGGTTCGAAAACGGCCGACATCGCGGGTCAGGATCGGCAATTGGGCAATCGCAGCGTGCGCGCCGACAGAGAAATCTGGTAACACGCCGGCTCGTGAGCCGCCGGCACGACGATATTGTGTAAAGACCTTCCCTGCTAGGGACAGCGCCTCGCGAGGCACCGGCAGAATCTCCAGTCCGGCCTCTTCGAGGAATGTTTCCAGCTCTTCAACTCGCTGATACCGCACCGAGAGCTCAGCGTAGATAACGTCATTGACGAACAATGCCCTCTAAGACTGCGGCTTCGAGCTGGCTGATCGACCAGTCCGCCCAATGAGGATCGTTCGTAACGAGGTCGAGCAGGACGTTGGTTCGGCGGGCCCTCACCTCCGACCAAATGAGCCTACCCAACGCCGACATAACGTTTGACCGCCATCGGATCGGCACGCAGCGCTTCGGCTGTCATGGTTTCGCGATTGCGGCCGTTTTCGATGAAGGCAACGCGATCGGCGACGGCGAGTACCGCTTCCACCCGTTGCTCGACCAGGATGGTCGACACACCAAGGTCGCGCAGCTTGGCGACCGTCTCGCGGATCTTGTCGATCATCGACGGCATCAGCCCTTCGGTCGGCTCGTCCAGCAGCAGGACCTGCGGTTCCAGGCACAGCGCTCGCGCCATGGCAAGCATCTGCTGTTCGCCGCCCGACAGCGTGCCGGAGCGTTGCCGGAGCCGTTCGCGCAGGCGCGGAAACAGTTCCAGCACCGCTTCACGCGTCGCCGCGCCTCTGCCACGCGCCATCAGGCCGATCTCGATGTTCTCCGCCACCGTCATCTCGGCGAATAGCCTCCGGCCCTGCGGCACATAGGCAACGCCGGCCTTCGGCACCTCATGGGCAGCCAGCGCCGTCAGTTCGCGGCCTTCCAGCCTGATCGAACCGGCTGCTGCCGGCACCAGCCCCATGATCGCCTTCAGCGTCGTAGTCTTGCCGGCGCCGTTGCGGCCAAGCAGGCACAACACCTCGCCCTTGTTCAACACAAGGTTCAGCCCGTGCAGGACCTGAACCTCGCCATAGAAACAATCGAGACCCTCGATGGCGACCAGCTCAGCCATGGGCTGCTCCGAGATAGGCTTCCTGCACCTGGGTGTTGGTGCGGATTTCTGCCGGATCGCCCTCGGCAATGATCCGGCCGGCGTCGAAGACGGTGATGCGGTGGGCAAGCTGCATCACCACCGGCATGTTGTGTTCGATGATCAGCACCGTGGCCTCGCGCGCAATCTCGCGGATCAAGGCGACGAAACCTTCGATCTCGCCATCGGAAAGGCCCTGCGTCGGTTCATCCAGGATCAGCAGTTTCGGCTGCAGCGCCAGGCCCATAGCCACCTCCAGCAGACGCTGATGGCCATAGGCGAGTTGCCCGGCCGGCGTTCCTGCCCGATCCGCCAGACCCACCTGCTCCAGCGCCTTCATGGCACCTTCCCGCACCGCGCCCCTGGAGCGGCCGTCGGTCAACGTGCGCTGCACCGAAAGCGCGACATTGTCGTAGGCGGAAAGATTGGCGAAGACGCTGGTGACCTGGAACGTATAGGCGATGCCAAGCCGTACCCGCCGATACGCCGGCAAGGCGGTAATCTCGGCGCCGTTGAAACCGATCGCACCGGACGACGGCAGGATGCGGCCGCAGATCAAGCTGACGAAGGTCGTCTTGCCGGCGCCGTTGGGGCCGATAATGGCACGGATCTCGCCGGGCATCAGGGTGAAATCGGCCTTGTCCACGGCACGCAGGCCGCCGAAATCGCGCGACAGGCCCTTGGTGGTCAGCAAGGGCTGCGTCATGGCAACCACCCGATCCAGCGCTTGCGGACGGCGCCCAGGATGCCTTTCGGTGCGAACAGCACGAGCAGGATGAGCGCCACCCCTACGATCAGCAACCAGGCCGAAGTGTAGCTGCTTGCGATGTCGGTGACGTAATAGATGAACAGCGTGCCGATCACCGGGCCGAGCGTGGTAGCGGCGCCGCCGGCCAGCACCCAGAGCAACGGCAGGATGGAATACTGCACCGAGGCGAAGTTGGAGCCGACATAGCCGAACAGCAGCGCATAGGCGGCACCGGCCGCAGCGCAGAAAACGCCGGAAAGCACGACCGCCGCCAGCTTGTTGGCGAAGGTGTCGTAGCCCAGCATCCGCGTGCGTTCCTCGTTTTCTCGGATCGCTACCAGGACCCGACCGAAGCGGGAGCGCACGATGGCGAGCGTGAGGAACAGCACGATGGCGAACAGCGCGAGCGCCGCGAGATAGCGCACCGCCGGAGCCGTGAGATCGAAGCTGGCGCCGCCGACCGTCAGGATGCGGCTTGCCTGCTGCAGCACCAGCCCCTGATCACCGCCGGTCCACTGGTTGAAATAGACGATGGTCAGCAGC
Source organism: Terribium retamae (assembly GCF_022347545.1). Taxonomy (GTDB): domain Bacteria; phylum Pseudomonadota; class Alphaproteobacteria; order Rhizobiales; family Rhizobiaceae; genus Mesorhizobium; species Mesorhizobium retamae. Next base: position 12,177 of record NZ_JAKREW010000031.1, on the reverse strand, counting down.
ACCGCCTGCGCGAACATCATCGTTACGATCATGAAAGCGACGCCGGAGGTGCGCAGCGCCAGCAGGCCGACGATCAGCGACAACAAGGCGCCACAGCCGAGACCGGCGATAAAGGCAGCAACCACGCCGAAGCCGAGATTGGTGATCGCCAATCCGCTGCCATAGAGGCCGGCGGCAAAGAACATGGCGTGGCCGAGGCTGAGCAGGCCGGCATAACCGAACAGAAGGTTGTAACCCATGGCAAAAGTGGCCAGCACCAGGATGCGCGCGAAGAGGCCATGGTGATAGTCGGGCAGCAGGAAGTTCAACGCGAACAGCACGGCCACCACGGCAATGTGCAATCCATAGATCCTTGCCGTCGACGCTTCCGTCATCGGGCGACCGTCCCGAACAGGCCCTGGGGGCGGAACACGAGCACCATCGCAACCACCAGCGTGGCGATGAGCTTGGCGAGCGTCGGCGAAAAGAACATCGAGACGATGCCGTCGGACAGGCCAATGATCAACGCTGCCAACACGGTACCGCGCAGCGAGCCGAGGCCGCCGATGATCACGACGATGAAGGACAAGAGCAACGGGTCCTGTCCCATCAGGTAATGCGCCTGGCTGATCGGCACGATCAGCACCGCGGCGAAAGCCGCCAGCATGGCGCCCAGTGCAAAGACGCCGGCATAGACGCGTTCGACCGGAATGGCGAAGGCCTGCGCCATTTCGCGGTCATACTGCGTGGCGCGCATGACGAGCCCAATCTTCGTGCGGGTCAGCACCAGCCATGTGGCGACCAGCAGCAAACCGGACGCGGCGATGATCGAGAGCTTGTAGCCGGAATAGCCGAACCAGGGCAGCAGCACGCGGTAGTTGAAGGGAGGCGTCACCGGCCGCGCTTCCGGTCCGTAGAGGCTGAGCGCCAGTTGCTGGATGATGTAGAGCAGGCCGATCGTGGCGACGATGGTGGCCTCCGGATCGTAATTGAGCCGGCGCAACACCAAGCGCTCGGAAAGCAGGGCGATCGCCCCGACCACTAGAGGCGCTACGACCAATGCCGCCACGAAGCCGATGGCAGGATGCGCGCCGAGCGTAGTTGCCACTGCCCAGGCAAGCACCGCGCCCAGCATGAAGAATTCGCCATGGGCGACGTTGACGATGCGCATCACGCCGAATACCAGCGACAGGCCGAGCGCCGTCAACGCCAGCACCGCCGCCGTAACCAGCCCTTCCAGTGTCGCAAGCAGAAGATGCGGTCCGAAAGCCATTCAGGCGCTGATCCGGACTTTCGGCAACGGCAAGACCACTACCATCCCTACAAGGACTGCTTGGTGTAGTCGGCCTCCGGCTCGTACATGCCGTCCTCGATCGTCGTCTTGTGCACGACCTTGAGCTTGCCGCCTTCCAGCTTGGAGATGTTCTGGTGGCCAAAGCACTGATGGATCTTGCCGTTGAAGAGCTTCTTGCCTTGCGGATGTTCCGGCCCTTCGGCAAACTCGGTCAGCGCCTCGGTCGCCTCGACCAGCTTGGCGCGGTCTCCCGGCCCCGTGTAGCCGGCATCCTCCATTGCCTTCTTGATGACGTAGAGCGTTTCCCAGCAGCCGAACATATGCGCGGCGGTGGAGACGTCCTTGGCGTCGGCAACTGCAGCGCCATTGTCGTCGATGCCGACGGCGGCGCGGTATGCCTTCTGCGCTTCCGTATCATCGGCCTGCGCGTAGCGCGGCGAACCTTCCCAGAAATGGCTGCCGTCCAGATATTCGAGGCCGGGGCTGTTGATGTCGACCGCTTCCAGCGAGTCGATGAAGCCGAACAGCTTCGGCCCGCTCGAACCGTAGAAGTCGCCCAGTTCCTTGACGAAAGTGAGCACCGCCGGTCCGACCATGACATGGTAGATAGCGTCGGTCTCGGACGGGATCTGCGGGAAGTATTTGGTGAAGGAGGATTCCGTCGGCGGAATCGCGATCTTCGCCACGACTTCCGCACCCGCCTTCTGCAGGGCTGGCGGCAGATAATCGCGATGATCGTAGCCGAATGCGTAGTCGGGGAAGATCATGGTGACCTTCTTGCCGGCATTGGCGGCGATCCATGGCGCAACCGAAGTCACCTGGGCGCGCACGTCGGTGATGCCGGGCTGAAACACGTAGCGGTTCAGCTTGCCGGACGCGACGTGATAGCCTTCCGACACGACGTAATAGGGAATCTTCAACTCCCCGGCCGTGGGAGCCGAACCGACGACGACATTGGAGAACAGGGTGCCGTAGACAATGTCGACCTTGTGCTGGTTGGCGAGCTTGGCCACCACTTCGGCGCCACGCGCGGCATCCGTGCCATCATCCTCGACGACAATTTCGATCGGTCGGCCATTGATGCCGCCGGCGGCATTGATCGCCTTCACGGCAGCTGCAGTGGTTCGTTCATACCAACGGCCATAGGCGGCGCCGATGCCGGTGCGATGCGCCTGGAAACCGATCTTGATCGGTGCGGAACTCTGCGCCTGCGCATAACGCACGAAACCGGGTGCAGCAGCCAGGCCTGCACCGGCAGCCAGTCCTTTCAGGACGGTGCGGCGGGACGCCTTGCCGTTGGTCAGATCGAAGAAGCGGCCTTTCCCAGTCATCGAATTCCCCCTCATGAGCGTCGACCCACAGCCAGCAGCCGGCCGCATGAAAAATCGCAAGGCAAACCAAGCATCAAACCCCTGGCAAGGCAAGCGAGCATTCAGCCTTTACAAGCAGCGAGCCGTCACCCGGCGGTGGGTGTCGCAAGCAGCCAGAGCCCGAAAAGCGTATACGCAACCATCAACGCGGTGAGCGGCAGCTGCAGCAAGATCGCCTGCTGCATTGCTCGCCCAAGCCGTGATGCCGCCGCATGGGCGACCAGGACGGCCAGGACGTGTCCGCCAACGATCAAGGCGGCCTGGATGTTCCACAGCCACCAGGCTGCTTCCGCGCCGGCGGCGATGCCCGCCGTGACCGACATATGCGCCGATCCGAAAAGGTCCCAGCCCAAGCCCAAGGGATCGGACAGCGCAACCAGAGCGTATTGGCCGTTGACGAGCAGGTCGGTGAGGTAGTGCGCGAGATGATAGGCAAGCGCGATCGGAACGATCGACCAGACCAGCAGCCCGCCGAGCTGATCGAGGGCGATGTGGCTACCAGCCAGCCAGCGACCGACCAGGATCGAGACGCCGAACAAAAACGCCAGCAGCAAGAACGTCGCGACGAGCCCCAGGCTGTTGATGCCGACCATTGCAGTGCGGCCCGGCAGTTCGAGAGGGTTGATGCCGTTGAGGCCAAGCCAGAGGAAGGTCCGCATCAGCCCATCGAAGGATACGGACGACAGCGCAAGCAACAGGAAGGCAGCACCGCTTAACGGCAACGGCTGCGCATCGAGCAGCTTGGCGCCCGGCCAGCAAAGCGACAGCCTGCCGGCCTCGTTGCGATCGAGCAGGGAAAACCGCGCCAGCATCGAAAAGAAGACGCTCAGGAATTCACCCCGGCTGCTCCAGCCGTCATGACCGAAGACGAGCATCAGCACGAAGCTGAGCAACCAGTAGCCGCCGGCTGCGATCGCCAGCTTCGAAGGGTCGTCCGGGGCCGGGTAGATCAGTTCGAACCAGGCAAAGCCAAGGAAAAGCAGGAAGGCCGGCCAGTAGCCGAGCCACGACGGCATGCGCCTTCCCGCATCTTGCCTGCCGGTCAATCGCGTGACGATCCACCACGGCCCATACCACGGGTTGAGCCATGACCAGAGATTGCCGAAAACCCCCTGAGCCAAAGTCATGCCGGTCCACAACAGCGTCCAGATCGTCAGCGGCAAGGGATTGGAGAGAGGGTCGCGGCTGCCCCAGAATCCGGCCGCGACCAGGACGGCAAATAAGGCGAAGGAAAGCAGGCTGACGGCGACCCGCGCGCCATCCCCGAACGTCATGAGAGGCAAGCGCCGGCGCCAAAGGCGACCCAATGCGTCGGCGGGTACCAGGCTCAACACCAGGAACGAAGCCGCGACCGCGAAAGCACCGCCGGCGAGATAGTAATTGGTCGGCAAAAGCAGCACGTGGCCGCGGTCGGAAGCATGCGCCAGCGCCGGCACCGGAAGAAACAGGACACCGCATGACGACGCGGCGGCAGCGAACACTGCCCATCGAATCTGCCGCTGGCTGAACCGCTTGCTCATTCGAAGAACGGCAACCGAAGTTCGCCTCGCTAGACCTTCACCAGCTGGCGCACACGCGCCTCTTCACCGAAGACGCGGATATAGCGATCGATTTCCTGCTCATCGCCCGTGGCTTTGGCCGGATTGTCGGAAAGCTTCACCGCCGGGCGTCCATTGGCCTCGGTGACCTTGCACACCAGCGAGATGGCATTCAGCCGATCGGTCGGTACCGGCGCGCAATCCTCGAAATCATTGGTGAGATTGGTACCCCAGCCGAAGGACATGCGCACCTTGCCTTCGAAATGGCGGTAAGTCTCGATGATGGTGTCGACGTCGAGGCCATCGGAGAAGATCAGCAGTTTCTGGCGCGGGTCCCTGCCGCGCTCGCGCCACCATGTGATGATGCGTTCGCCACCTTCGATCGGCGGCGCGCTGTCGGGGCGGAAGCCGGTCCAGTCGGCGACCCAGTCCGGCGCGTCACGCAGGAAAGCGGCGGTGCCGAAGGCGTCGGGCAGCACGATCAAAAGATTGCCGCCGTAATAACGCTGCCAGTCCTGCAGGACCTTGTAGGGCGCCTGACGAAGTTCAGCCTCGGAATTGGCAAGTGCTGCCAGCACCATCGGCAGCTCATGCGCATTGGTGCCGAGCGCTTCGAGATCGTTATCCATCGCGAGCAGCACGTTCGAGGTTCCGGTGAAGGCCTCGCCGATCCCTTCCTTCAAGGCTTCCACGCACCAGCGCTGCCACAGGAATGAATGCCGGCGACGCGTGCCGAAGTCCGAGATGCGGATGGCCGGCAGCTCTTTCAAGCGTTCGGTCTTCGCCCACATCTTGGCCTTGGCGCGTGCATAAAGCACGTCGAGTGCGAACGGCCCGAACGCCTTCATCGCCGAACGGGAGCGCAGTTCGTTGATGATGGCCAGCGCCGGGATTTCCCACAGCGTGGTGTACATCCACGGGCCCGAGAAAGAGAGCTCGAACTGGCCGTCGCGTTTGGACAGCTCGTATTCAGGCAACTGGAACTTCTCCAGCCAGGCCAGGAATTCCGGCTCGAAGATCTGCTTGCGGCCGTAGAAATTGTTGCCGCCCAGCCAGATCATTTCCTTCTTGGTGAAACGCAGTGTCCTGGCGTGATCGAGCTGCTCGCGCAGTTCGCCAATGTCGATCTCGTCGGCCAGCCGTACCTTGGTCTTGCGGTTGATGAGCGAGAAAGTGGCATCGACCTTGGGGTACATGCCCCAGATCATCTGAAGCATCAGCAGCTTGTAGAAATCGGTGTCGAGAAGCGACCGCACGATGGGATCGAGCTTCCAGGTGTGGTTGTAGACGCGCCGCGCAATGTCAGTCTTGGCCATGTCCGAAACCTGCTTCCACCGAGATCCAATCCGCTATTGGAGTGGCCTCATAGCATTGAAATGATTAACGCGCTTCCCTGTTTGCCATCGCGAGGCGGGAAGTCATGAACATGGGGGTATTGCCGCCGCTTGTCGAGCCGCGCTTAATCCTCGGACTTTGCCACCAGTTGCAGCATGGGGCGCTTGCGGCGTGGCGAGAGCCTCGTACCGACCGTCTCGGCCCGGCTGTCGGCCTCGGCCCTTTCGGCAAACAACCAGTCCACGAAGAGCTGCACGATGGGCGTGGAGCGCATCTCGTTGCGGCAAATGACATAGAAATCGTCGACTGCCGGAACCGAGAGGCCGAACGGCACGATGAGCTGGCCCATCGCGAGCAGGCGGCTCGCCGTCATCGTGTCGCCAAGCGCCACGCCATGGCCATGGAGTGCGGCCTCGATCGACAGGCGGGCATCGTTGAAATGGTGGCGCCGGCAGACCCGCTCGAGGTCGAGAGCGTCCGCAGCGGCAAGCCAGGTGTGCCATTCGCGTCCGTCATCGCCATGCAGGAGGACATGATCGGCAAGGTCGCGGATGGAACGGATCGGCCTGTTGTTGGCCAGTGTCGGACTGACGACAGGAAACAATTCCAGCCCCGACCATTTGCGGATCCAGCAATCGGTCCAGCTGCCGTCGCCATAGTGCACGCAGACATCGATATCGGGCTGGCGGATGTCGCGCGCATCATTGGAGGCGACGAGCTTCATCCGGATGTCGGGATAGCGCGCCGTGAAGGAGCCGAGACGCGGGATCAGCCAGAGCGAGAGCAGTGCCGGCACGCATGACACGACGAGCGCGCCGCTGCTGGCCGGGCGGGTCAGCCGTGCGGCTGCGGCAGCGATCCCCTCGAAGGCGCCCGACACCGCAGGCAGAAGCTCTGCCCCATGCGGCGTGAGTTTCAGGCGAGAGCCGGCACGTTCGAACAACTTGACCCCGAGCGACTGCTCCAGCGCCTTGATCTGATGGCTGACGGCACCATGCGTGACATGGAGCTCGGCGGCAGCCTTGGAAAGCGAGCCATGCCGCGCTGTGGCTTCGAACGCCCGCAAGGGGTTTAACGGCGGAAGGCGACGGGAACTGCTCATGGGCCGAAGTCAAGATACAGTGTGAGATTTTCTAACAGCCAGCGCTATAACAATATCAATTGATTTTCCATCCGCACGCCCTGACAATCTACGTCAATCAATCAAAAAAACACGGTACCGCAGGCAGCCGAAAACTGTTTCATGTCCCGCGTTGGAGGCACCTCGGCTCGTCCAGTTTGATCTGGCGCCTTTGCGAAAATCGGTCCCGGTTTTCGGGCGCAGCAGGAGGAGTTTCAGGATGGGTTTCGACCAAGGCAAGCTCGACGCGCTGCGCCGCAAATATGGCGAAAGCCATGGCGGCGAATTGTTCGATCCGAAGTTCCGTCGGGTCGCCGACAAAATCTTCTCCAAGAGCGGCACCCGGCTGGCCCCCTATTCCGGCATTCCAACCTTCCTGACCGCGCCCTATCGCGACGTGGCTGTCGACAATCCCGACTTCGGCGACCTCCAGGTGGCGATGATCGGCGTGCCGATGGATCTCGGCGTCACCAATCGTCCGGGTTCGCGCTTCGGTCCGCGCGCGCTGCGCGCCATCGAGCGCATCGGGCCCTACAACCACGTGCTGGATTGCGCTCCGACGCATGAGCTCAGGGTGGCGGATATCGGCGACGTGCCGTTCCGCAGCCGCTACCGGCTGGAAATGAGCCACGACGATATCGAAAAGCGCCTCAACCAGGTGGTCGATGCCGGCGTCATCCCGCTGTCGGTCGGCGGCGACCATTCGATCACCCATCCGATCCTGAAGGCTGTCGGCAAGGATCGGTCGGTCGGCATGATCCATATCGATGCGCATTGCGACACCGGCGGCGCTTTCGACCAGACCAAATTCCATCATGGCGGCCCCTTCCGCAATGCGGTGCTGGACGGCGTGCTCGACCCGTCGCGCACCATCCAGATCGGCATCCGCGGCGCGGCCGAATATCTGTGGGAGTTCACCTACGAATCCGGCATGACCGTGGTCCACGCCGAAGAGGTTCCAGCCCTGGGCATTCCAGCCATCATCGAGAAAGCCCGCAAGATCGTCGGCGACGGCCCGACCTACATCTCCTTCGACGTCGACAGCCTGGACCCCGCCTTCGCGCCGGGCACCGGCACGCCGGAAGTCGGCGGGCTGACGACGCGCGAGGTTCTGGAGATCCTGCGCGGGCTGAAGGGCCTCAACATCGTCGGCGGCGACGTGGTCGAGGTGGCGCCGCAATACGATTCCACCACCAACACGGCCCATGCCGGCGCGCAGGTGCTGTTCGAGATCCTGTCGCTGATGGTGTTCAGCCCCGCGCTGAAAGGATAACGGCGCTGGAAAAAAGCTTGATCCCGAGAAGTGGGAACCGGTTTTCGGAAAAGATCATGCTCTATCCAGCGACGTCGTTTTATAAGAAGACCATAAGGGAACCCGGCCAAAGCCGGAACAACGGAGAACAATGATGACCGAGATCATGAAGACCATGCTCAGCCGGCGCAGCATGCTTGGCGCCGGCATTGCCGCGGCGGGCGTGCTTGCGATGCCAGCCATCCTGCGCGCGCAGGAAAAGTCGCTGAAGGTCGGCGTCTATGGCGGCTACTTCAAGAAGTCGTTCGACGAGCACATCTTCCCCGAATTCACCAAGGCGACCGGCATAACCGTGGAATCGGTGGCAGAGCCGACCGGCGAAGCCTGGCTGGTGCAGCTCGAACAGGCCGCCAAGGCCGGTCAGGCGCCCGCCGACCTTTCGATGATGTCGCAGACCTCGACGCTCAAGGGCCAATCGACCGAGCTGTGGCAGCCGCTCGATAGCGCCAAGTTCAAACACTATGGCGACCTGCTGCCGCAGTTCATCAACAAATATCCGGACGGCCGCGTTGCCGGCATCGGCGCGGTGGCCTGGTACATCACGCTGGTCACCAACACCAATGTCTACAAGGAAGCGCCGAAATCGTGGGACGCGCTATGGGACACGGCCAATGCCGACAAACTCGGCCTCTTGGCGCTCGCTTCCAATTCGTTCCTGCTCGAAGTGACGGCAAAGACCTTCATGGGCGGCACCAACGCGCTCGACACCGATGAAGGCATCGACAAGGCCTTTGCCAAGCTCGCCGAAGTGAAGCCGAATGTGCGCCTGTGGTACCGCGATGAGGCACAGTTCGAGCAGGCGCTGAAATCGGGCGAGATCCCGATGGGCCAGTACTATCACGACGTCACCGGCCTTGCTGCCAAGGATGGCCAACCGGTGCGTTCGACCTTCCCGAAAGAAGGCGGCATCCAGGATTCCGGTAACTGGGTCCTGTCGCGCGCCTCCAAGAAGGTCGACGAAGCGCACGCCTTCATCGACTATATGAGCCAGCCTGCGGTCCAGGGCTTGATGTCGCGCAAGGTCGGCACCGCACCGACGCTGAAGCGCGAGGTGCTCGACCTCAAGCCGGAAGAATTCGCCGCCGTGTCCTCCGACATTGCGCCGATCATTCCGCGCTACGACCTCTATGTGTCGAAGGCTGACGCGATCAACCAGAAATGGACCGAGCTGATCGTCGGTTGATCCTGCTCTCATCCCTGTGACGATATCGGGAGCCCGCTTGCGGGCTCCGCATCTTCGCATCGACCGCTCGCCCGCCTTTCGCTAAGCTCGAAGGCGGAGCCGACTGCACCATCCGCATGCACGACCAGCCAGGATAACGCCATGCCCGGATTGTCCATAAATTCGATCACCAAACGCTTTGCCGATTTCGCCGCCGTCGACGACGTCAGCCTCTCGGTACCGGACGGAAAGTTCGTCTGCCTGCTCGGCCCTTCCGGCTGCGGCAAGACCACCCTGTTGCGCATGATCGCCGGGCTGGAGGAACCGACCAGCGGCGCCATCGTGCTTGACGGCGACGACATCACCCGCGTGCCGACGCACAGGCGCAATCTCGGCATGGTGTTCCAGTCACTGGCACTCTTTCCGCATCTGAGCGTCGGCGAAAACATCGCCTATGCGCTGCGCATCCGCGGCGCCTCGAAGGATGATCAGCGCAAGCGCGTCGAGGAACTGCTGGCGATGATCCATCTGCCGGGCTTCGCCGACCGCCCAGTCGCCAAGCTGTCGGGCGGCCAGCGCCAACGCGTGGCGATCGCTCGCGCGCTCGCCCTGTCGCCGAAGCTCTTCCTGCTCGACGAGCCGCTGTCGGCGCTCGATGCGAAGCTGCGCGAAGCCATGCAGGTGGAACTGCGCCAGCTGCAGCAACGCCTGGGCATCACCACCATCGTCGTCACCCACGACCAGCGTGAGGCGATGACCATGGCCGACCTCGTCGTCGTCATGGGCAAGGGCAAGATCCTGCAGGCGGCCTCGCCGATCGAGATCTATCGCAAGCCGGCAGATGCCTTCGTTGCCGACTTCATCGGCATCACCAACCTGCTGCCCGCCGAGGCAGACAGCGCCGGCCGCACCACCGTGCTGGGCGCGGCCGTGCCCGGCGTCGCCCTGCCATCGGGCGCGGCCAAGGCAACCATCTCGATCCGACCGGAGGACATCCATTTCGCGAAACCCGGCGCCGGTGCGATCCCGGGCACCGTCAGCTTCGTGCGCGATCTCGGCGGCACGGTCGAAACCTTCGTCGAAGCCGGCGGCACCACCATCGTGGCCGTGGCGACGCCGCGCGAGCGTCCGAATGTCAGCGTCGGCGAAACCATCGGCGTGGTGCTGCCACCGGAAAGCTGCGTGGTGCTGCAGCCATGAGACGCGAACCGGCAAGGGCCCTCGCCGACTACACGCCGCTGTTCTTTCCGGCGCTGATGCTGATCGTCTTCTTCGTCGTGCCGTTCTCGATCATGATCGCGGTGAGCTTCTTCAAGCGCAATCCGGCCGGCTTCTACACGCCGGATTTCGTGTTCGACAATTACGCGCGCTTCCTCACCGCCTTCTTTGGTTCGGTGCTCGGATTCTCGCTGCTCCTGGCGATCCTGGTTGCCGTATGCTGCGTCGTCATCGCCTTTCCCTTCACCTATCTGCTGACCAAACGTTCGCGCGCGGTGCAGACACTGTGGCTGGTCGGCCTGCTGTCGGTGCTGTCGCTTTCCGAAGTCATCATCGGCTTTGCCTGGTCGACGCTGTTCTCGCGCACCGCCGGCATCACCAACCTGTTCGTGGCGATCGGCCTGATGAAGGAGCCGGTGGCGTTGCTGCCGAGCTTCTGGGCGGTGCTGACCGGCATGGTCTATCAGGCGCTACCCTACACGATCCTGGTGCTCTACCCCGCTTTGGTCCGGCTTGACCCGACATTGCTGGAAGCCGCGCGCACGCTGGGCGCTTCACCGGTGCGCGCCTTCTTCAACGTGGTCACGCCGGCGCTGCGCAACACCATCGTGGCGACGCTGATCATGGTGTTCGTCTTCGCGCTAGGCTCCTATCTGCTGCCGCAGATCCTCGGCCGGCCGTCGAACTGGACGCTGTCGGTGCTGATCACCGATCAGGCGATCTACCAGTCCAATATGCCGTTCGCCGCCGCGATGGCCGTGTTCCTGGTGTTGATCTCGCTTGCACTGGTCGGGCTTACCCTGCTCGTCGGCCGCAAGGAGAACGCGCTATGACCGTGCTTCGCCGGCTTTATTTCGTCCTCGTCGCCCTGTTCCTGGCGGCGCCGCTGATCGTGGTGGCGGGCGTCTCCGTGAACCAGAAGCAGGAATTGACCTTCCCGCCGAAGGGCTTCTCGCTCGCCTGGTACGGACAGATCTTCAACGACCCGGAATGGCGGCTGGCGCTGATCCATTCGGTCACGCTCGCGGTCTGCTCGGCGGCGATCGCGGTGGCCATCGCGTTGCCGCTGGCGTGGTTCCTGTGGCGGCGCATCGCGCCCTGGGCAAACATCTTCCAGGTGCTGGGGCTCGCGCCCTTCATCCTGCCGCCGGTCATCACCGCGCTCGGCTTCCTGAGTTTCTGGGCGACGGTCGGCCTGTTCGGGCAGTTCTACACGGCGATCATCAGCCACGCGATTTTCTTCGTCACGCTGCCGCTGGTGACGCTGTCGCTCGGCTTCGCTTCGATCGACCGCTCGCTGGCCGAGGCGGCGTCGACGATGGGCGCCGACGATCGCACGGTGTTGAAGACCGTCGTGATGCCGCTGATCCTGCCCTATCTGGTCTCCGGCTTCGCCTTCGCCTTCGTGCTGTCGCTCAACGAATACATCGTCGCCTACATGACCATCGGCTTCACCACCGAAACGCTGCCGATCAAGATCTTCAACGCGCTGCGCTATGGCTACACGCCAACCATGGCAGCGGTGTCGATCTTCTTCGTCACGGTCGCGGCGCTGGTGTTCGGGGCGATCGCCTATTTCGGCGACATCCGCAGGCTGCTTGGGGCGATGTCGTCGGAGGGTTGAGTGATATCTGGGTGCGTCCTTCGAGGCTCGCCCTGGAGAACCGCACGATGCCTTCCGCCGATGTGCGGGCTCGCACCTCAGGATGGGGGCCGTCGGGAACAACACCCTGGTCCTGAGGCGTTTCAGAACTTGGATGTCGTTCACACGGCGGCCCTCATCAACTCTGAGGACTTTCGGCGTCTCTGAGCCTTGCGTTGAGCGTGATGACGATCTTTCTCATGACTG
>NZ_JAKREW010000030.1 GCF_022347545.1 Terribium retamae | reverse complement strand
CAGCGAGGGCTGCACCGCCGACGGCAAGGCCGGTGCCGACGGCAGCGCCAGCACCCAGTTGCGGGCCACCAGACACGAGACCGTTGGCGATGCCGGGGCCGAAAATACCGAGGCCGAGCAGCGAGAGCGCGGCCAGAACGACGGCCATGGCATCATCGATGGACGGCGTCTGACCGCCGAAACCAGCGGTGAACTGGGAGAATAGGGTTGAGCCGATGCCGATGACGACGGCGAGCACCAAAACCTTGATGCCGGAAGAAATCACGTTGCCCAGCACCCGTTCGGCCATGAAGGCCGTCTTGCCGAACAGGCCGAAGGGGATCAGCACAAAACCCGCGAGCGTCGTCAGCTTGAATTCGATGAGCGTCACGAAGAGCTGCACAGCCAGAATGAAGAAGGCGAGCAGCACCAGCGCCCAGGCGAAGAGCAGGCAGGCGATCTGGATGAAGTTCTCGAAGAAGGCGACCCAGCCCATCAGGTCGGAGATGGAATCGAGCAAGGGTCGGGCGGCGTCGAGGCCGGTCTGAGCGACCTTGCCGGGACGAAGGAGGTCCTGGACCGTGAAGCTGGTGCCGGAGCCTTTCAAACCGAGGCCGGCAAAGCTCTCGAAGACGATCTTCGCCAGATTGTTCCAGTTGCCGATGATGTAGGCGAAGACGCCGACAAACAGCGTCTTCTTCACGAGGCGCGCGATGATGTCGTCGTCGGCTCCCCAGGACCAGAAGAGTGTTGCGAGCGTCACATCAATGACGATCAGCGTGGTGGCGATGAAGGCGACTTCACCGCCGAGCAGGCCGAAGCCGGAGTCGATGTAGCGGGTAAAGACCCCAAGGAAATTGTCGATGACGCCGGTGCCGCCCATCGTCTATTTCCCCCCGTTCGGAGCCGGTGGGGTTGCCTGCGGCGTGCGGCCAAGAAAGCGGTCGCGGGCTTCGGCCCAGACGCGCAGGCAGTCAGGATCGTTGGCCGCTCTCTGCCCCAGCTGCTGGCACCGGCGTTGTCCCTCGCGCAGCGGATTGCGCGCGGGCTCTATGAGGCGCATGGGCTCCGTTCCGGGAGCCTCCTCCTTTCGGGTCATTTCGATCGCCGTCGCCGTGATTGCAACGGCGACGAAGACGACGGCGCCCAGCCGGGCCAGCATCTTGCCGTCCATGCTCTCGCCCTCAATTGCCGTTGTTGAACATTTGCGCATTGCCCGGCTGGTAGCCGGAGCCGGGCGTCAGGAAGCGGCGCCGTTGCTCGCGCCCCTGTTCGGCCGCAGCAGCACGCTCGGCTTCGGTCAGCGCTCCCGCACGGCCGTTGGCCGAGAGCAGCGCGACCAGATCGGAGAGCTGCTGCGACTGGAGGGCGAGGAGCTGGTTGCCGGCTTGCGTCGCCTGAAGCGCACCCGTGGCGCCCTGGCTCTGGCCGACCAGCGTCGCCATTTCGGCACGATTCGTATCGATGTTGCCGACCACGCCGGCCTGGACGCGCATGGCGTCCTGCAGTCCGCCCACAGTGTTTTGCCAGCGCGAACGGGCGTCGGTGACGAGCTGCTGGTCCGTGGTCGACAGCGAGACGTTGCCGTATTGCTGCTGAAACATCTGATCGATGTTCTGGACGTCGAAAGCGATGTTTTGCGCCTGGCTCAGGAGCTGCTGCGTGCGCTGAACACTCTGCTGGAGCTGCTGGAGCGAGGAATGCGGCAGGCTCGCGAGATTGCGGGCCTGGTTGATGAGCATCTGCGCTTCGTTCTGGAGCTGGACGATCTGGTTGTTGATCTGCTCCAGGGTGCGTGCGGCGGTGAGCACGTTCTGCGCATAGTTGGAGGGGTCATAAACGATGAGGGCATGAGCTGGCGTCGTCAGGATCGGCGATACCGCCAGCGGCATGGACAGGATCGACGCGGCCAGCAACACGGCACGCGAACGGGAATGACGGATGATCATGACTTTGCCTCCTTGGTGGCATGGGGGATGTGGTTGGAGAGATCGGGGATGAGATCGGCGGCCCATTCCACGCCGCGCAGGCGCAGCCATGCGTCGAGGAAGCCGTCCCGGCCGTGTTCGGCGAAGACGCGGGCGATGGCCGCCTGGTCGGATTTCGAGGATGCGGCCGTGAGGGCCAGCCCGACGTCGGAGAGACCCAGATCGAACAGGCGGTTGCCGCGTCGTGACTGGCAGTAATAATCGCGCTTCGGCGTTGCCCGCGCGAGGATCTCGATCTGGCGATCGTTCAATCCGAACCGGCGATAGATTGCCGTGATCTGAGGCTCGATCGCGCGTTCGTTCGGCAGCAGCAGCCGCGTCGGGCAGCTTTCGATGATGGCCGGCGCAATGGCGCTGCCATCGATGTCGCTGAGTGACTGCGTGGCGAAGATGACGCTGGCGTTTTTCTTGCGCAGTGTCTTCAGCCATTCGCGGAGCTGCCCCGCGAAGCCTTCATCATCGAGCGCGAGCCAGCCCTCGTCGATGATGAGCAAGGTGGGCGAGCCGTCGAGCCGATCGCCGATGCGATGGAAGAGATAGGCGAGCACGGCTGGCGCGGCACCCGTGCCGACAAGGCCCTCGATCTCGAAGGCTTGCACCGAGCCGTGGCCCAGATGTTCGGTCTCGGCGTCGAGCAGCCGGCCATAGGGACCGCCGACGCAATAGGACCGGAGCGCTTGCTTCAGATCGTTCGATTGCAGGAGGACGCAGAGGCCGGTGATGGTCCGTTCCTCGACCGGCGCGGAAGCCAGTGAGGTCAGGGCCGACCAGAGATGTTCCTTCACCTCGGGGGTGATCTGGATGCCCTCGCGCATCAGGATGGCGACGAGCCAGTCCGCGGCCCAGGCCCGCTCGGGCACGTCATGAACGCGGGCGAGCGGTTGGAGCGAGACGGAAAACTCGGCGCCCTCGGTCAGGTCGCCGCCAAGATCGTGCCAGTCGCCGCCCATGGCGAGCGCCGCGGCCCGAATGGACCCGCCGAAGTCGAAGGCGAAGACCTGGGAGTTTTCGTAGCGGCGGAACTGCAAGGCCATGAGCGCAAGCAGAACGGACTTTCCCGCACCGGTCGGGCCGACGACCAGCGTGTGGCCGACATCGCCGACATGAAGGGAAAACCGGAACGGGGTGCTTCCCTCGGTCTTGCCGTAGAGCAAGGCGGGCGCGCGCAAGTGCTCGTCCCGTTCCGGCCCCGCCCACACCGCGGAGAGCGGGATCATGTGGGCGAGATTGAGGGTGGAAATCGGCGGTTGGCGGACGTTGGCGTAGACATGGCCCGGCAGCGAGCCGAGCCAGGCGTCCACCGCATTGATGGTCTCTAGCATCGCCGTGAAGTCGCGGCCCTGGATGACCTTCTCGACCAGCCGCAGCTTCTCGTCGGCGACACGGGGATCTGCGTCCCAGACCGTGATGGTCGCCGTCACATAGGCCTGCCCGGCATAGTCGGCGCCGAGTTCCTGAAGAGCGAGATCCGCGTCGGCGGCCTTGTTGGCGGCATCGGTATCCACGAGGGCGGACGCCTCGTTGGTCATCACCTCCTTGATGATCGCGCCGATCGACTTGCGCTTGGCGAACCACTGCCGTCTGATCTTCGTCAGCAGCTTGGTCGCATCGGTCTTGTCGAGGAGGATCGCCCGCGTCGACCAGCGATAGGGGAATGCGAGCCGATTGAGCTCGTCGAGAATTCCGGGCGTGGTTGCGGTCGGAAAGCCGACTATGGTGAGGATGCGCAGATGCGCATTGCCGAGACGCGGCTCCAGCCCGCCGGTAAGCGGCTGATCGGCGAGCAGTGCGTCCAGATAGATCGGCGTCTCGGGCACGCGCACGCGATGACGCTTCGTTGAGACGGTCGAGTGCAGGTAGGTCAGCGTTTCG
This sequence comes from Terribium retamae, assembly GCF_022347545.1. Classification (GTDB taxonomy): domain Bacteria; phylum Pseudomonadota; class Alphaproteobacteria; order Rhizobiales; family Rhizobiaceae; genus Mesorhizobium; species Mesorhizobium retamae. The sequence goes on along the minus strand of NZ_JAKREW010000030.1, from coordinate 67,546 downwards.
CCGTCGTCGAGCCAGCCGCATTCGGGCATGAAACCATCAAGCAGTGCGAGCACCCTGTCGGTGCGGTCGATGAAGGCCCGGAGGATTTCGTGGGGATCGACACCGGCGCGCTCGCGACCCTCATAGAGCCAGGCTTCCGTGCGGGCCGCGTCCTCGGCGGGCGGCAGAAAGGTGAAGGTCAGGAAATAGCTGGAAATGAAATGGGCGCTGGCTTCCTCGAAATCGGCCTTGCGTTCGGCATCGACCAGCGCTGAGGCAGGATCGGGAAAGTGGCTTTCGGGATAGGTCGAGGCTTCATGGCGCTGCGCCTCGACGAAGATCGCCCAGCCGGAGCCGAGACGGCGGAAAGCGTTGTTCAGACGCCCGGCGACGGCGACCAGTTCGGCCGCCACGGCGCTGTCGAGGTCGGGACCTCGGAAGCGTGCGGTGCGCTGGAACGAGCCATCCTTGTTAAGGACGGCGCCCTGACCAACGAGAGCGACCCAAGGGAGGAAATCCGCGAGGCGGCTGGTGGTGCGGCGATATTCGGCAAGGTTCATCATGATTGCTGCTCCCTCAGACCGAAAGATGACCAGGGATGCGAAGGTGCCGGCGGCCGACTTCGACGAAGAGCGGATCGCGTTTGGCGGCCCAGACCGCGGCGAAGTGGCCGATCGCCCAGATGGCGAGACCCACGAGCCAGAGGCGCAGGCCCAGGCCGACCGCGCCGGCCAGCGTGCCGTTCATGATCGCGATGGAGCGCGGGGCGCCGCCGAGCAGGATGTGCTCGGTCAGCGCCCTGTGGACCGCGACGGTGAAGCCCGGCACCTCGTCGACCTGTTGCAGGAGGCCCGCCATCAGACGAGCACCCCGCCGCCGAAGCTGAAGAAGCTCAGGAAGAATGAGCTGGCAGCGAATGCGATGCTGAGACCAAAAACGATCTGGATCAGTCGGCGGAAGCCGCCCGACGTATCGCCGAAGGCCAGCGTCAGGCCAGTCACGATGATGATGATGACGGCGATGATCTTGGCGACTGGTCCTTCGATCGACTGAAGGATGGATTGCAGCGGGGCTTCCCAGGGCATGGACGAACCAGACGCGTGTGCGGCCGGTGCCAGCATCAGGCTGATGGCGATGGCGGCGGCGGCCGTCGACACGCGCTGGCAGCCGCGTGAAAGAAAGCGGATCATGTTGGGTCTCCTGTCGGGTTGGGGGCTTGGGTTGCTGGGGTGATGCGGTAGTCGCCGCCTGGGCCGAGCCCCTCGACGCTGGCGAGTTCGGCCAGCCGGCGTTGCGATCCACGTCCGGTGAGAACGGCGACAAGGTTGATCGTCTCGGCGATCAGGGCGCGCGGGACGGTGACGACGGCTTCCTGGATGAGTTGTTCGAGGCGGCGCAGCGCCCCGATGCCGGTGCCGGCGTGTATGGTGCCGATGCCGCCGGGGTGGCCGGTGCCCCAGGCTTTCAGCAGATCGAGGGCTTCGGAGCCTCGCACCTCGCCGATCGGGATGCGGTCGGGCCGCAGACGCAGCGAGGAGCGGACAAGGTCCGAGAGTGAAGCGACACCGTCCTTGGTGCGCATGGCGACGAGGTTCGGCGCGGTGCATTGCAGCTCGCGCGTATCTTCGATGATGACGACGCGATCCGTGGTCTTCGAGACCTCGGCGAGAAGCGCGTTGGTGAGTGTGGTCTTGCCGGTCGAGGTGCCGCCGGCGACGAGAATGTTGGCGCGCGAGGCGACTGCTGCGCGTAGAATCTCGGCCTGCTCCGCCGACATGATGCCGGCTGCTACATAGTCGTCGAGGGTAAAGACCGCGACGGCGGGCTTGCGGATGGCGAAAGCCGGAGCGGCAACGACGGGCGGCAGCAATCCCTCGAACCGTTCCCCCGTCTCGGGCAGTTCCGCCGAGACACGCGGGCTGCCTGCATGGACTTCGGCGCCGACGTGATGGGCGACCAGACGAACAATCCGTTCACCGTCGGCGGGCGCCAGCCGTTCACCTGTGTCGGAGAGACCCTCGGATAGGCGGTCGATCCAGAGCCGGCCGTCGGGATTGAGCATCACCTCGACAATCGACGGGTCCTCCAGAAACCGAGCGATGGCCGGTCCAAGGGCCGTACGCAGCATGCGCGCGCCGCGCGTGATCGCCTCCGATTTCTGGTGAGATGCCGCCATGTCGTCCCCTTGCGGCCAGGGACCGTTCAGCCGGCCCTGGATCGGGGACAATTAAAAGAGCCCGAAATGGGGCTGGTTCAACAAGTCTTTGTCGTAGTAGGGCTGTAGCGTGCAAATACAGGAGACCGGCGGAACTGCGAGAGGCCGATCAAAGACTTCGCAGAACGTCTATTCTGCGACGTCGCAAAAATCAGACGCGAACCGAATCGAAATTCGGGAAATTTGCGACAATAATGGAAGTCCGCAGTTGGCCTTTGCGGACATCGGCTCCCGTTACCACTCCCGCCATTCTGCGGTAATATCTTCATCATCCGGGAGGTTGAAGCCCGACGCCCTTACCACCGCGTCGATCAGGACACCAAGTTCGTCGCGCTCCAGTGTTTCGATCATCCCGCTTCTGCCGTTGATCTCATTGATCGCAAGAACGATGTCTTTGACCGCCGCCTGGATGGCCTGCGCATCCCGCTGGCTGGTTGCGGCCTTCACCGTGTCGACGAACCCATGCAGCGCCGTTTCAGCCGTGGCGATGTCGGCCTCGTTGAAAAGCTCGTCTCCCTCGGCCATGGCCTCCCGCCAGCGTGGCGTCGGCAATTGAGCCCGCAATGCTTCGACTTTATTGATATTGCCAGCTATGATCTTCTGCTTGGGCGGGGACGCCGTTCGGCGCTTGGCCTGGAGCATGGTGCGGTCGGCATGCATCAGATAAACCGCCATCAGCAGCAAGCCCGCGTCATATTTTGCGATCACGACCATATTGCCAACAGCATGGGAGTGATCGAAGCGTGCGGCTGAATATTCCGGCAGCGTGCTGCTCTTGCCTCCCCGAAACGGACCCGCCCCGAGCTTCTCGGCCACGACGTCGCTGCTGTCTCCGAACGTCAGACCGAATGGCAGCGCCGACAGATAGGCGCGTTGCACCGCCCTGATCGCATCCGGCCCGGTAAAGGACAGCCTAGCGACGATCCTTTCCTCGTCGTCCGACAGGCTTCTCGACCGTACCTCTTCGAATTGGGCAATGTATGCGGAAAGGCTTTCCACCTGCAGACCGAAACCGCTATCAAAACCACCGAAAAATCCCATCTCCGCATTCGTGCGAAAATCGATGGGGTCCAGCTTCTCGTGATGGGCCAGGTACGACCTGACAACTGGGTCGGCAATGCTGCGGCCAAGTATATCGGAATGATTCATCCTCTGCCTTTCCCTCCACAGCATCCCTATCCGATATTACCTTGCGATCTTTGTGACGTCGAATGAGTTACGTCCGCTGGCACAAAGCGGCCGAGTTGTCGCAAATCTCCTGACTTTTCCAGCATTGATCCGATAGAGCCCCGACACAGCTGTCATCCATTTGATATGTGAAGCCTGCTAATCAGCAATTTTCATTGTTATTGGCAGGCTCTATGCGGTTCTCGGGACCCGACAGGAAAATCATCGGTGTCCTCTTTGTCCTTGCCGTGACGCAGGTCATCGGGTGGGGTACGGTCAGCCTTCCCGCAATCATCGGCAGGCAGATCGCCGCCGATCTTGATATGAACATCGAGGCGGTCTTCGCTGGCAGTTCAGTCCTGTATGTTGTCATGGGCCTGTGGGCTCCGGTGCTGGCGAAGGGATTTATGCGGTTCGGTGCCCGTCGCGTAATGATGGCCGGGGCTATTCTCGCGCCGCCCGGCTTTTTGCTGCTTTCCGTTTCAACAGGACCAATGCTTTATTTCGCCGCCTGGGTGATCCTGGGCACGGCCGGCAGCGCCACGCTGACCACAGCTGCCTATATCATGCTCAATGAAGTCGCTGGCCGGAGCGCCAAGAGCGCCATCGGCGCACTCATGTTGGTGACGGGGCTGTCGAGCAGCGTCTTTTGGCCGACGACCGCATTTATTTCTGAGGCGGTTGGCTGGCGTGGCACCTGCCTCGCCTATGCGGCGATGATGGTGCTGGTTTGCCTCCCGTTTTATTTCTTCGGCTTGCCGCGCAGGGCATCTCTAGGGGAGGCGGTGAGTCCGTCAAAGCCGGCAACTGGGCCGACTACTATTGCACGCAAAGGCACATTCGCTCTCATCGTGACAGCAATTGCGCTCAATGCCTTCGTTACCTTCGGGTTTTCTGCCGTGCTGATCGAACTATTGCAGGCGAAGGGACTACCAACGTCCCAAGCGATTACCTTCGGCGCGATGCTGGGCGTCATCCAGGTATGTGCTCGGGGACTGGATTTCGTCGGTGGCGGTCGATGGGATGGGATCACCACCGGCCTCGTCGCCGGTATCGGCTTGCCTGTCGCCATGCTGCTGCTCATCGTGGGCGATGGTACCTATTGGACCATCGTCGGCTTCATCCTGATCTATGGCCTGGGCAGCGGCGCGCTGGCGGTATCCCGAGCCACGATCCCTTTGGTGTTTTACGACAAGGACGAATTTGCCAAAGCAACGTCGCGCATCGCACTACCGCTCAATCTGATTTCGGCTGCATCACCTCCGATCCTTATCGGTTTGCTGACCCGATTTGGTAGCCCCGCCCTCCTTGGCCTCGCTATACTATGTTCTTCCGGCGCGCTTCTGATCCTGTTTTTGCTCAGCCGCCGCCGACCATCAGTCGAGGTAACGGTGTTGCAGAACGCCTAAGATTCGCGAATTTGGCCCGGCTCTCCGAGGTATAGGGTGATCAAGCGGACTAGCTCCCTCTGCATCGCAGGGTCGGCGACGGCACCACGCCGCGCCGCATTATGGATCACCCCATCAATCGCGTCCGAAATCACGCGGGCAGCGACATGATCGGCCGGGTTGGGCTGGCGCTTCCGGTATGTGGCGACGGCCTCGGCGTAGTAGGAGAGATATTCAATCTCGAATGCGCTGCTGGGGTTTCGATACCCTTCAGAGCTGGGAGCTTCGTCTAGCAGGACACGATGCAGGCCCGGATATACGCTATGGGCTGCGACCACGGCCTGCACCAGTTGCGCCGCGAACTCTGCCGGCGATACCCCATCCGCGCGGATTCTTCGCATCACCGCGATGCTGTCATCGAGGTGGCGGTGGCGGATTGCATCGACCAGAGAGAGCTTGTCGGGGAAATATTGGTAAAGGGAACCGATGCTGACGCCGGCCAGCTCCGCGACCCTGTTCGTCGTGAACCCCACCCATCCTTCATCGCTCAGAATGCGAGCACCGGCCTGAACAATCGTTTCGACTGTTGCGCGGGACCGGGCCTGTCGCGGCTCCTTGCGCATCACGGATTGCTGCTTAGCAATGCGAGTAGACAAAAACCCATCCCCGTAGAAAATGTGAACGACTTGCTCACATTTCTAAACCTCGAAAGGATCGGTGGCAATGAGTACCTTGCTCCAAACGCTCTACGACTATCACGCTTGGGCCAATGTCGATTTATTCAATACGCTGGAAAGGATTGACCCCGAAAAACATACAACAGAGCTACAAACCGCTCTTCGGTTGATCAGTCATTATTATGTGGTTTCGCGGATATTTGCCGGCCATCTGCAAGGCATTCCGCATGGCTTTACATCCGACAACCTCGAAGAAACCCCGATATTGGATGAGCTGAGGACCGCCGTCGCGTCCTCTGACCAATGGTACCTCGACTACCTTGGCACGGCCTCTCCCGCTGCACTCTCCGAGGCCGTCGCCTTCACCTTCACCGATGGCGACAAGGGTTACATGACCCGCGAGGAGATGCTGACCCATGTAGCGTTGCACGGAGGCTATCACCGTGGCGAAGTAGGCCGGATACTCTGGCAGCTTTCCGTGACGCCGCCGTGGGACACGTTCGCTGTCTATCTTCACCAGGCCGAACCAGCGCGTCGGCAGCAGGGCAGCAAGCAGCCCGCTCCGGTCTGAAAGATAACTCATGTTGATGTTGTCGCGGAAATCGTGAGTTTAAAGAACCCGTTAGGTCTCAGCGCGAGCGTCGTCGCTTTCCATCGATGTTGTCTTTTTCTTCTTTGTCTTTTCCACCGACGGAGCTGGCGCATTCACGTCATCATCATCGTCATGATCTTCGCCGGGCCGAACCTCGTCCATTCGGTGCTTTATCGCCAACGCATAAATCACATCTAGAACGTTGCGATCTGTCACATGCGGGTCCGTCAGCGCGAAAAGTGAGGCACGAACGATCTTCTTACCGGATGTCTTTGGGCAGCGATTTTGCACGAAATCATAGAGGTCACTGCCGGAATGACCTTCCGTCGCACCATTCACAAGCGCCTCGTAAATCTTCTTTCGCTTCTCACCCATTCCGATGACCCTCCAAACTGCGTTGCCGCATCATCTGTCGTTAAAGTGTCATAATCAACTCAATGGCCATGGCCAATGGCCCGCATGCAGATTGTCGCAAAAATCAGGCGCGAAATTCGGACTTTTGCGCCTGATTTTTGTGACAGAAATTCGGCCAAGTTTTCAATGTCGCCGATTTTGTAGCAAATGTTAGGACTCCTGAGCGACTTGGTCTTCGGATGGCGTTGGCGACTGATCGTCATCAGCAACATCGTCCGGGATCTCACGCAGGAAGTTCTGACCCTTCTGCAGGCGTCGGCCCAGCGTCTCGATGAAGCCCTCGTACCGTTCGCGGCCCTTGGCCTGAGCGGCAGCCTGCGCCTCGCCGGTCAGCGGCGGCGTGACGGACAGCCAGAATCGGACGAACAGGGCAAGCGTTTCGGCCGTGACGCCGAGATCGCGTTCCAGCCGCTGCACCTGCCTCGTCAGCCGGTCGAGACGGCGGGTGAGCGCGGCCTCACGCTTGTCAGCGCCGTCTGGTGACAGGAAGGAGGCGACTGCCGCCTCGACGATCGCCGAGCGCGAGATCTTCTTGCGGTCGGCGAGATCGGCGATCTGGCGTAGCAGGTCGGGCGGAAAGTACACATTCATCCGGTCGCGCATGACTCAAAGATCCATATTGTCGTTGGGGTCCAAGGCGACCTGGCGCGCGATGCCACTCATCTGGCGGCGGAGTGCCTGCCGTTGGCGCGCTGCATCCTCCGGCTCGTCATCGAGCAGAGCCGAGAATTCCTCGGACGGGTTCTGATCGGTCGTTTCCTTGACGATGGCGACGTGATCGGGAAGTTCCGGCTCCCGACGCAACCCGCTATTGGCGGCGTCCTGTTCCGCCTTCTGGATCTCGGTCAGCAGGGCGTCGTCGGGCACCTGCGGCTTCAGTTCCGTCCAGGCGTCCTTTCGCGTGGTTCGTCTGGTCCTGGCCGGGTCCGGCGGCGGCAGCACACGCTCGTTGAAGCGCTTGTCCTCAAAATAGCGCGCCTTGTTGGCTCGGATCGGCGGGGTGGCCGCCAGCATGACGATTTCATCATTGGGCGGTAGCTGCATGATCTCGCCAGGCGTCAACAGTGGTCGTGCCGTTTCCGAGCGCGAGACCATCAGGTGGCCGAGCCAGGGTGAAAGACGATGACCGGCGTAGTTCTTCATCGCCTTCATCTCGGTGGCTGTACCGAGCGCATCCGACACGCGCTTGGCGGTCCGCTCGTCGTTGGTGGCAAAGCTGACGCGCACATGGCAGTTGTCGAGGATCGAGTTGTTGGCGCCGTAGGCCTTTTCGATCTGGTTGAGCGACTGGGCGATGAGGAATGCCTTCATGCCGTAGCCGGCCATGAAGGCGAGCGCGCTCTCGAAGAAGTCGAGACGGCCAAGCGCCGGAAATTCGTCGAGCATCATCAGCACGCGATGGCGCCGCGCCTTGGTATGCAGATCCTCGGTAAGCCGCCGGCCGATCTGGTTGAGCACCAGACGGATCAGCGGCTTGGTGCGCGAGATGTCCGAGGGAGGCACCACGAGATAGAGGGTGGCTGGTCGCTCGTCCTCGATCAGGTCGGCGATGCGCCAGTCACAGCGCCGCGTCACCTCGGCGACGACGGGATCGCGATAGAGGCCGAGGAACGACATGGCGGTCGAGAGCACGCCGGATCGTTCGTTGTCGGATTTGTTCAAGAGCTCGCGAGCGGTCGAGGCAATGACCGGATGTGGACCGGTTTCGCCCAGATGCGGTGTGGTCATCATTGCCGCCAGCGTCGTCTCGATCGGGCGCTTGGGGTCGGACAGGAATCCGGCGACGCCGGCCAATGTCTTGTCCTTCTCGGCATAGAGGACATGAAGGATCGCGCCGACCAGCAGGGAGTGGCTGGTCTTTTCCCAGTGATTGCGCTTCTCCAGCGAGCCTTCGGGATCGACGAGCACGTCGGCGACGTTCTGGACGTCGCGAACCTCCCATTCGCCGCGGCGCACCTCGAGCAGCGGATTGTAGGCCGCCGATTTCGGGTTGGTCGGATCGAACAGCAGCACCCGGCCATGCTGCGATCGGAAGCCGGCTGTGAGTTGCCAGTTCTCGCCCTTGATGTCGTGGACGACGACGGAGCCGGGCCAGGTCAACAGAGTCGGGACGACGAGGCCGACGCCCTTGCCGGATCGGGTCGGCGCGAAGCACAGGACATGCTCTGGTCCGTCGTGGCGAAGATAGTCGCGATCGAGCTTGCCGAGCACCACGCCATCGGGGTTGAGCAGACCCGCGGCCTTGACCTCCTGTGGCTTCGCCCAACGGGCCGAGCCGTAGGTCTCGATGTTCTGCTGTTCGCGTGCGCGCCAGACCGACATGCCGATGGCGACGGCGATGGCGATGAAGCCGCCGGACGCGGCGATGATCCCGCCTTTGGCGAAAATGTCGGGCGCATAGGCATCGAAGAAATACCACCACCAGAAGATGGCGGGCGGGTAGTAGATGGGCACCCCGCCGAGGACGAACCAGGGCGTGCCGAGTTGGGCCTGAAACCCGAGGCTCCAGGCGACATATTGCGTTGCGCCCCAGGTCGTGAACAGCACGATCAGAAAGACGGTGAGGATCTGACCCCAGAGGATTTTCGTGGCGGACATCAGACGGGTCCTTTCTTGTGGATTGTGGTGGTCACAGGCCGAGCCCCCGCTGACGGCCGAGGCTCCATTCGATGCCGCCGCCGGACTTGGCGACGCCGGCGATGTGCTGGCCGAGTTTCTTTTCGAGCGGCGGGGTCCAGGGCACGAGCTGGAAGCCCAATCCGTTGTCGATCATGGCGAAGCGGCCAGAGGTGAGCGCCACGCGCTGGCGATAGACGCCGGCGACATGCTCGCCTGCCTGCGCCTTCTGGAACGGCAGGCCGGCCTCCGCCTGGAGCTTTGCGCCGACGCTGTCGAGCTCACGCTGGCGGAGCGTGTTGAGGAGGTCGCGCTGCAAGATGATGCGTTGACCCTGCCGCCGCGCCAGACCTTCCTCGGCCAGATGTTCGGCGCGCGCCTTCATGGCGTCGCGCACCTCCGCGCCGAAGCCGCCCATGGACATGGGCATCGCCTCGCGCTCGACCAGACGATGATCGAGCCAGGTCGCGCCCGGCGCCGTGATCTGCCGGTTGAGATCGAAGTCTGATCGGTTGGCGAGCGCCAGTGTCGGGCGGGGATCGTCCGGGCCGCCGAAGCGGCGCACCTCGACGATGCCGCCGATGGGCGGGGAATGCTCGAAGGCTTCGATGCCGCGGAAACGGACATGATGGGCGCGGCCATCCGTGCCGTCGATCACGGCGTAAGCTTCGCCGGTCAGCTCATCATGCAGGCCGCGATCGACGAGGCGGCCGATGATCGGAGAGCCGGCGCTGGCGCTGTCGATCGCATAGTCGCTAAAGCCGCGATCCTGTCCGCGCTCGGTGAAGGCGCGGTGCATGGTCTTGATGATGTCGCCGCGCATGCCGAGATCGCGCAGGGTTCGTTCGGCCTCCAGCCCGACTGTCCACTCGCCGGGAGCGCCTTGAGCGGCGAGGCCCATTTTCTCCAGATGCTGGAGCCTGCCGACCATCAGGCGGCGCAGCGATGGATCGGACTTGCCGGATGCCTCCGGCCGCAGATCGATGAAGCCGGTCTCGTCGGCGGCGATGCGGATCTCGACATCGAGCCGCGTCCAGCGTTCGGCGGTGACTTCCTTTTCCAGCGCGTTGCGGATTTCGTGTTCGGGCTTGGGACCGAGTTCGAGCGAGACCAGATCCTCGGCGCGCGAGCGCAGGCCGCGGCTGATATAATCGCGCGAGATCACAAGATCGGCGCCGGTCTGATCGACGCCGCGCACCAAGAGATGCACATGGGGATTGTCGGTGTTCCAGTGATCGACGGCGACCCAGTCGAGCTTGGTGCCGAGATCGGATTCCATCTGGCTGGCGAGGTCGCGGGTGAATTCGCGCAGGTCGGTCATCTCGCCGGAATCCTCGGGCGAGACGATGAAGCGGAAGTGATGCCGGTCATCCTTGCAGCGATCGGAGAAGGCAAGATCATCGGCGCGCTCGTTCGTCGCGTCGAACATCACGCCCTTCTCCCCATCCCGGCTGACGCCCTCGCGTTTGAGGTAGGCGAGATGGGCCGAGAGCGGCGCCGAGCGGAACGACTTGCCCTGGTGGCGGACGACGCGCGCCTTCACCACGACGCGGCGCGATGCGCTGAAGATGCGCGAGCGGCTGAAGCTGGTTCGTCCACGGCCGAAGGTCGAGAGACCGCGGCTGGCCCCGCGCTTGGCTGTTCGCACCTCGCCTGAGCTGTGGCCTGCCTTCTTTGCGGCCCGCAGCACCTGGTTGATGAAGCTCTTCGGCTTGCCGGCGCGGGTGGATTTGATGCGTCCAGGCCGGACGCGGAACTCGCTGTCGCCCTCGCTCATGGGAAGGCCCCCTCAGAGAGGGCAAGCGGGCACAGTGCCGAAAACAGCGTTGAAAACGCGAAACAAATCAGAAAAAGCGGCACGCGACTCGACCGACCGGCACGCCAAAAGCCAAGCCATGTCAATGGTTTGAGCGAATCTGGCGAGGTCCTTTTATCTGGCCGTCCTGCTGTCGTTGCTCCCCGCTCCCCCCTCCATCCCGCACAGCCCTCTCCAGACCACGCCACGCCGCGCCATTGTGCGAAGCCCCTCATGGCCGTTCTCCCCCACCGGAACGGGCGACGAACAGGCCGCCTGATTGTGGTGCAATGGCTGGTTCACGACCTGCCGAAGGTGCCGCCGAAATGTCGCCGGATTGCTGTTTGGATGTCGCTTGATTGGCATCCAGACTGCGCGCGGAAGGCGAGACGAAGAGCGGTGCGCGACGCCATGCATGCGGACCGGCGGCAGCGGCGGCGATGTTTCCCGGCGCGACAGGGGCAATTCCTCCGACGCCGATCATCGGCGCGAGCGTGGCGACATAGGCGCGGGTTTCGGTCGGGAGGGGACGGCCCGCGAGATATTCCTCGTAGCGTTCGGGACCGGCATTGTAGGCCGCAAGGAAGCCCAGCGAACCGTAGCGGTCGAGCATCTCGCGCAAATAGGCGGTGCCTGCGAGGATGTTGTCGCGGGGATCGTAGGGATCGCGGCCGAGACCGTAGCGGACGCGCAGTTCCGCCCAGGTGCCCGGCATGACCTGCATCAGGCCCATGGCGCCCGCCGACGACACGGCCCGCACGTCGTCGGCGCTTTCGACACGCCGAACTGCCCTGATCCAGTGCGCGGGAATGCCGAAGCGTTGCGAGGCTTCCGTCACGAAGGCGGCATAGGGATCGCGCGACGATTGCTCGGCCGATGGCGCGCTCTGCGCCTGAACGGCGAGCGGCGGAGCGACGAAGGTCAGGCCGGAAAGGAGAAAGAGGATGATGCGCCGGGCAGCGCTGGGCCGCCCGGCTGACATCGGCGATGCGGGGTTCGTGTGAGCGATCCGCATTATCTATTCCCGTTCACCGCGCTTCTGAGGACGGCTCCAGTGCAGTGACCATGAGCTCGCATCCGCGCCGTTCTGGAACAGGCGCGCGCGGACCGGCTGCGCGAACGTGGGATCGTCGATCAGCAGCGACAGATACTCGCCGGCCTTCTCGCTGGACTCGGTCCAGGCCGCGCCGATCTCCGGGCCATTGTCATCCGAGCCGAGATGGACACGATAGTTCGGTGCTTTCTCTGCGTCCGAGGGTTCGACGGGAACAATGCTGAGTTCGCATGCGAGTGCGAGCGTTTGGATGCGCCCGGTGAAGCCGGTTTCCTCGCGGGTGAATTCGCCGATCTGGGGCATAGTGGGTTCCTTTCAGTTTGCGGTGGAGGGGGATGTGGCGAGCAGTGGGGCCGGTGAAGGCAGCGCGTTCACCGCGTTGCCGCCCGCCATTCGAAGCGGCCTTCGCCGTCCTCGTCGGTCCACAAGGGAACCGCGCGGCCGATGACCGAACTGGCCGGGATCGGACCGAAGTAGCGCCCGTCGAGACTGTCGGGCACGTCCCAGTTCATCAGGAAGATTTCGCCCTCGGCGACGATGCGGCAGCCCTGCCAGTCAGGCAGCGGGCGGCCAAAGCGGTCGCGCTCAAGCGCTGTTCCCATTTCCACGCCGTCGACAGTGATGAGGACGCCGGCACGGCAGACGGTCTGTCCAGGAAGGCCGAGCACGCGCTTCAGGAGCGGCGTGTCGCGTGGCAGGTATCCGCCCACGGCAAGGAAGCTGGCGATCGGTTCGGGAGCATCGACCGCGACCAGATCGGTGACCTCCAGGCGGCCGGTTGGCTCGATCGCGTAGAAGCCGATCGGCGTGCTGGCCGAGGCGTTCCAGATGAGTTTGGTCGGCGCGTCGATCCACGTTGAAACCGCGATGGCGCTGGTCGCCACGAAGGTCGCCATCACCCATTTAAGGTCGGTCATGGTGCGATCCTCCGGCGCTTGAGCCACGCCTGATGCTGGTCGCGCGTGTAGGTGCGCGGCTCGTGGCCGGCGGTCAGCCGGTTGTGAACATGGCGCCAGTAGTCGGGCGCTGCGTCGGCTGGATCGAGCTTCAGCGCCTCGATGGCGTCGGCGAGCTGGAGGACGCGCTCGACCTTGGGCCAGCTCTCGATCTTGAGCAGGATGTCGCCGCCGGGACGCACGAAGGGCAGCGTCTGATAGGGTTGACCGGGCTCGACGGCGCGCACGATATCGATGCGTGAGATGATCGTGCCAAAGTCGTTGGAGGCCCAGCGGACGAAGGCGAAGATCGTGTCGGGCCGGAAGGAAAGCACGCGCCGACGACAGTCGAGGATCGTTTCCTGCGCGTGCCGGCCGAACCTGATCCAGTATTCGATCTGCTTTTCCACCCAGGTCAGCTCGACATGGGTGAGACGGTCGGATGGAGCGGGCGACGGCATCGGGCCGCCGCGCATGCGGGGTGCCGCGATGCCGGTCATGACGGGTCTCCTGGTGGCGGGGGGAATTCGCGCGCGAGCAGTTCGCGCAGCATGTCGGCGACGGTGACGCCGCGCTGGAAGGCGGTGATCTTGATGCGGCCGCGCAGGTCCGGCGTGACGTCGATGGTCAGCCGGGCGGTGAAGCCGACGCCGGATGACGGGCCAGACGGCGGCTGATCAGCAGCCTTGATCCATCCGTCGGGATCTGTGGGACGAGCGACAAAGCCGCGCCGTGACGTGGTTTTGCTCATGGCGCCAGTCTCCCGACGTCCGCCGCGAAGGCGGCGATCTCGCGGGCGGCCATGCTGTCGTGATCGGCTTCGAACACCAGGCGGCCGGACTGCGCCGTGTCCGCGAAGGCAACGCGCTGGCCGATGGTCGCCGGCAGCAAAGGCGGATCGTGGTCGACGAGCGTCTCAGCCGTCACGCGGGCGATCACCGTGCGCGCGCCACAACGATTGAGCACGAAGCGGGCGATGAGCTGCGGGCGGTAGATGCACGCCTCGGCAAGCAGCGCCAGCATCTCGGCCGATGCCCAGCCATCGAGGGGTGATGGCTGCACCGGAATCAGGACGACATCGGCGGCAAGCAACGCCGAGCGCATCAGGCCGGCGACACGCGGCGGCCCGTCGATGACGACGTGATCGGCGTCACGAGTAAGTTCCGGCGCTTCACGGTGCAGCGTGTCCCGCGCCAGACCGACGACGCCGAACAGGCGTGGCAGAGCCTCGCGGCTGCGCTGCTGGGACCAGTCGAGAGCCGAGCCTTGCGGGTCGGCGTCGATCAGGGTGACGCGCCTGCCTTCAGCCGCCCATTGACCGGCGAGATGCAGCGCCAGTGTCGTCTTGCCGACGCCACCTTTTTGATTGAGGAGCGCGACGATCATTCCGCGCCTCCCGGCTTACCGCCGAAGGAGAGTTGCGGAGGTTCACAAGAAGAGGAGGCCGTAAAAGCGGATTTACGGAAAGACGTAACGGGTGTATTGCTTCCGGAGCGTGATGATCTTTCGGCGTTTTCTGACCCGTCTTGGATGTTGTTGTTGTCGTTGTTTTCCACATCGCGCGCGCGCTCTTCAAGGTTAGACTGTTTGTTAGACTCTAAGTTAAGGGCGCGATTTCGTCTTTTATTTCCGGAGCGTATACCCTGTTTGGGTTCCCGTTGGCACGAGGGGCCGGTTCCGGATAGCACGCGTCGGCGGGTTCCGGATGGCACGAACGAATCCACAGCCTGTCCACAGGGCGGAGACGGCTCAAAGGCAAGCAGCGTCCGGCCACCAAGTTCGACCTCAAGTAACAGAGCGTAGCCGGGCAAAGGCTGGCGCCGGATGATGTCGCGGAGCTCGAAAGCGAAGCGCTTGAATGGCGACAGGCTGCCGGATTTCTGGTGAAGGTGACGAAAGTCGAAACGCCACCCCTTGCGCTGGCGGCCGCCATGCTTGCGCACGATCCGGTAGAGCCAGCGCTCAAGACCGCCCGTCAGCTCGAAATAGGTCCGATCGATGGTGAGCACCAGCGCATCATCGAGGACTGCCCGGTAGAACCAGTCGGGTACGATCAATTCGATTCCGTCCGACTTGCCGTTGCGGTCCGTTCGCTCCTTCCACTCGTTGATCCACGAGAAGCGGTGACGACGTCCTTCAGCGGGCTGGCGGATCGTCGTCGAGACGGTCGTGGATTGAAGGCGATCGAGAGCGGCCTTGAGCCGTTGGTAGTCGCGCAAGCTCGTACCGCGTCCGATGAACTTCAGGATTTCGTAAGGGGTGGCGGCCATCAGGCGCGAGGTGCGCAGACCCTTGTCGCGTGCTTCGACGATCTGACTGGCGGCCCAGATCAGGATGTCGGCGTCCCAGATCGTGGCCATGCCATGATCGGGTACGGCCTCGACACGGATCGAGATGTCGCCGGCCACGAAATCGATCGGGGCGGTGCGGTGGCTCTTGGAGAGGGAAAAGAACGGATAGGCCATGAGATCCTGCGCGTCTCTTGGCGCGAAGTCGCCTGGGAGCGCGTAGAACAGATCGAGCTGTCCGCGCTCCGGGGATGGGCGATGCCGCGCCGTCATTGTGGGGGAGCCGGGAGGTTCAGCGGGCGTGGCGGCCGGCATGGACTGCCGGCATGGCTTCGTGCCGCTTGGCCGGCAGGACGCTGCCCCGCGGATCCGACGTTGAGGTAACGGCGCCGCGTCCGGCCCAGGCTTGCAGTTCGTCAACGGCGTAGACGACACGGCCGCCGAGCTTGCGATAGGCGGGACCGGTTCCGTAGGTGCGGTGCTTTTCGAGGGTACGTGCTGACAGGCTGAGGAATTCGGCCGCTTCCTTGGTGCGCAGGAAGCGCGGCGGCAGGGTAGCGAGATCGGCTCTCATGGTGGCCTCCGTGGGGGTTCTCTGAAACCGCTGGTGTTCAGCGGTGGACGAGGGCCACGATGGCGAAGAAGAATTGGTTGGGGGGAGTGCGAATTTTAGGAGGCTAAAATCGCACCCCCCTGATCGTGGAAAAGGCTAGGAACGGCGGCGATGGCGCAGGAGCTTGCGATAACCGCCGTCGATCATGGCGAAGCCATCCTTGACCAGATCAAGAACAGCATCGCGCAGTGCTGATGTTTTCCAGGGATCGTGTGCGACCCGCTCAACGCCGAAGATGACTTTGGCAATCTCGCGATAGTCGGCGCCATTCATGCGGCCATCGACGGCGCGGAGCATATTTTTGAGACGACGACGCTGCTGCACCGTCATACGGGTATCAGACGGAACAGAGAGTCCGTGGAGGCTGCGCCACAGGCGCGTAAAGGCCTGGATGCGGTCGAGACCATGGGCATCGAGCGGCACGAAAGCGCCAATCGGGTCGTCCGGCCGCAGGTCGGGGAGCGCGATCAGACGGACACGGCCGCTCTCGGTGAAACAAGCAATGTGCAGGCCTTCGATTGCGGCCTGCTGATGGATGGAACGAATATCCGCCAGGAAGCGAGGATCGGTCAGCGTCAGGTCCGGAGCCGGTCCGATATGCAGGATGCTGGTATCGGCCTCAGGCGTCCAGAATACAGGCTGATCGAGCGCGCTCAGGCTTGGCCGGGCGGCGAAATCGCAGACCCCACCGATGCCCTATCGTTTCGGACTTGTCGGAGCCCGCCGGTCCACGCGCCAAAGTACCGGCGAAATCCTTCTGGTAATCCCTGTTGCGGCGCAAGCATTCCCATGCCAGATCGTCGACGCCGATCTCATCCATGAAGTCATACGTTGATGATGTCTGCCATTCTCTCGCATCGGGCAGCATTGGCGTCTCCCCCGTGACTGAGTACACGTCAGACGAGCATTGATTCCGAAAGCTCAATAGCTTGTGAAGTCTGATCGATGACAACAGGTGTTGTCGCGACGACAACGCCTGACTTCAGTGCGGCAGGCCGCGGCGCAATTGCCGATAGCCATGCTCAGTCATCCAGTGGGCGCGAGCCAGATGGCTGTCATGAACGCGGCGGGCGCGCTCCGGTTCGGTCCTGGCGCAAATTCCAAAAAGGACTTCGACCGCTTCCTGCCATTCGGCGCCGTCCGCCTCGGCGTCGAGCAGCCGCATGTAAAGCTTGACGTGTTGCCGGTCATATTCGGTAAGGGCGGGGCCGCAGGGAGCTTCGTCGAGGAAGTCGATAGTCGTCATGGAGAGCTACACCGTGCTCTTTCTCAAGGAAACAGAACGGCTAATATTACAACAATGTGATGACGGATGGGCGACAGCGGCCTTGAAACCCGCAGCGGGTTTACTGGCGGCGTTCTGCTGTTTCCTGTACATCGACCAACATCACCCCTTCGTTACGCCCGGAATTGATGAAGGCAATGCCTCCCGCTTCCAGGGCTCTGCGCACCTGATCGCTGGTGCTTTCAAACACGCGCAGACCCGTCGCGGACTCCATGCGTTTAAGCGCGGTCAGCGAAACTCTGGCCCTGTCAGCGAGCATCTCCTGTGTCCAGCCCAGCAGTGCGCGCGCGGCCCGTGTTTGTCGGGCGGTGATCATGCATGATCACCTCCCACCGGCACCAACCGTCACGCCAGAACTACGGCTATAATAGCCGTAGTTTATAGGGAAAGCGACCTGTAATCGCTGCTTTGCCCGGCCAGCGACCGGGAGCGGTTCGCGGGTGATTCGGTCATTGCTGACGCCGTGGCCAGGCTCTTTTGCGCAACCTTCGCGATGCAGAGAAGGGCCCGGCGGCGCGCGCCGCCGGGTTTTTTGGCTCCGTCTCAGAACGGGATGTCCTGGTCATCGACGAACTTGCCGTCATCGGCTTCGGTCTGCTTCGCCCGGCTCAGGAAGTCCACCGTTTCGGCGATGATCTCGCAGCCGTAGCGGTCGTTGCCCTGCTGATCGGTCCACTTGGTGTAGTGAATGCGGCCGCGGACCAGTACCTTCATGCCCTTCTCGCAATATTGCTGGATCGTCTTGCCGAGGCCGTTGAAGGCGGTGATGCGGTGCCATTCGGTGTCTTGAACCCGATAGCCGTTTTCGTCCCGAACAACCTTGCCTTCAGAATAGCGAGGGCGCGAGGTGGCCAGCGTGAAGTGGGTGATCTTGGTGCCGCCCTGGGTGGTGCGGGTTTCGGGCTCCTGACCGATGTTACCGGCGAGAATGACGATGTTCTGCATTTGATGTCTCCGTTGCTTCAGTCCGAGGGACCGTCCCTCCGACGAGACCCGGCCAAGTCCCGTCGGGAGACACCCGCATCGACGCCTTCGCGGAGACCAGACCCCCAAGGCCTGGAGTGGTGCGGGCAGGCGCTTTGCGCCAACTCGGTCCGGAGCTGCGGGGTTGCTGGTGGAAACCGAACGGGCTTAGGGGATCAGTCAGTTGGAGGGATAAGTCCTTCGGCAAAGCTCTTCGGAGACGACAGCAGGCCCATTGTCCTGCCGGCACAAACATTGGACCATGGTCCTGAAGCCCACTGTTCGACGCGACCCAAATAGCTGAAACGATAGGTCGCCCGCTTTCCCGAAACGGGCGTGAAGGTAAGGACCGCGTGGGCCGCCGGGACAGGAACGCCCCGGTACCTCTTCGGCTCAGCGGCTCAATGCCGGCATAGCATTCGGGAAGGAATGAAAAGATGGATAGCGAAACCGGACACCACCACCGTGGAGCAGCCTTGAAGGCCATCGCGCTACTCGACAAAGATCGATGACGACAGCGGCGGCCCTAGCTTGAGGAGAGTGCAAAAAGGGAGCGCAATAATAGGCCGACCAACAGTGGTGGCGACCTCGTTGAACCGGCTGACGTCATACGAATGTCGTTGCACACGTTGAGGTGCCCGGCCCGAACATCGGCGTGAGGCTCTCGGCCTCGGAAAGGGCCATGACCCCGGACGATGGCGGAACGAAACTGGATTGACAGCTACCCGCAATCAAAGGGCCGATTCGCAGCGAGCCTGTTGTTCAGAGATAGTTCCGTTTCGCGCTGTCTCAGCGCACCGAGCTGTTCGCGGCTTCCAGATTCCCGTTGACACATAGAAACTTATATGAAGAATTCAATTATGAATTTATGATGAGGTTGGCGCCGCGGCAGTGAACGCCGTAACTGCCGGCGCCCTAGGAGGATCAGCATGACGGGACAATGGATTGAACTCACCACCGCTGACGGCGGGGCCTTCAAAGGATATTTGTCAGTCCCGGCATCTGGCTCTGGGCCGGGCATTGTATTGTTGCAGGAGATATTTGGCGTCAACGCCTCGATGCGTAGTGTAGCTGACTACTACGCGGAAGAGGGTTACGTCGTTCTAGTTCCTGATTTGTTCTGGCGACTTGAAGCTGGTGTGGATTTGACCTACGCAGACGCCGATGTTGCCAAGGCAATGGGGTTCAATCAGCGCTTTGATGTCGAGCGAGGGGTTGAGGACGCCGCCTCCGCCCTGGCTGTGCTGCGTGCTCGCCCAGAGTGCACGGGCAAAGTCGGTGCGCTTGGCTTCTGTCTGGGGGGCAGGCTCGCTTATCTGATGGCTGCTCGAACTGATATCGATTGCGTTGTCAGCTATTATGGTGTCGGTATTGATACACATCTTGCCGAAGCCCAGTCAGTGCGCTGTCCGATCGTATTCCACTTCGCTGAACTTGATCGCTTTGTGCCGGAGGAGTCTCGCGCACGCATTCAAGAGGCGTTTGCGCATCGTCCCGACGCCGAGCTCTATTCTTATGCTGATTGCGATCACGCCTTTGCGTCCCCGGAGCGCGTAAGCTTCAACAAGTCCGCGAGCCTGATGGCCCACTCGCGCTCGATCGCCTTGTTCCGCAAGGTGATGGGTCCGAACTATGACCTTGACAGCCTGTGGCAACGCCACAGCGACCTTGAGTTCATCGAGCGTGATGTTGATGCGACTATGGCGACGATGGTACCGCAGCCTTACGTCAACCACATTCCGACCTTGACCGGTGGTGTTGGGTATCGCGACCTTCACCGGTTCTATAAGAACCACTTCATCCCGAAGAATCCGCAAAACGCGAAGGTAATCCCGGTTTCCCGCACCATTGGCGCGGATCGTATTGTCGACGAGTGTCTGCTCTGCTTCACGCACGACATCGAGATCGATTGGATGCTGCCGGGCGTCCCGCCAACAGGCAAATATGTCGAAGTTCCGTTGGTTGCGATCGTCCGCTTTCGTGGAGACAAGCTATACAACGAGCACATCTATTGGGATCAAGCCTCGGTCTTGGTTCAGATCGGCCTGTTGGAGCGCGGTAATCTCCCAGTGGTGGGGGCGGAATCAGCAAAAAAGCTCCTCGACGAGACGCTTCCATCGAACACGCTGATGGCCCGCTGGACGGAAAGCGCACCGGGCGCTGCTGAGCAAAACTAAAACTCATCGAATTGACGGTTCGAGAACAAGCCGCCAGCGGAGAATAGGCGGTTGGTATCAATAATCGCGTCGACTGTTCTGTCGGCGCCGAACCAAGGCACTAGACAGCGACGATCTGAATCATAGGAAGTGTCCGCGCGTCGGTGCGCTTCCTTGTCAGTAAGGCGTCCAGGAGGGGATGTTGGCGTCTTGGTTTGTAGTCAACGGATACATCCAGTGAGGCGAAAGGGAGTTGGGAGGAGATGAAAATTGACGGGAGGATGGAGGACCATGCGCTGGAGCCAGTGCCGCAGCATTTGCGGCAAGGGTGGCTAAAGCTATCCTGGAACACGGCGGGTATCGTGACCACGCTGGTTCAGCTCTTTTTGGGGGCGCTAACGACCTTTGTCGCTGGCTTCAAGATTGCGATGGCGGCGGGTGTCTTCGTGGCAGTCATTGGCTCGCTCATCGGATGGGCATGTGGGCATATTGCCTTTAAAACAGGGCTTTCCAGTACGGTTATGGCGCGCCACTACGGTTTCGGTAAGCGCGGAAGCCTGATCGGTTCGCTCATATTCGGCTTTATGATCATCGGGTTCCTGGCCCTTGAGAATGCGTTGCTCTACGCTGGTTTCCGTTTTGCGTTTGGCTTCCAGGACACATTGGCCAACAAGATCGTTGTGTATGGTCTTTTGACCGTCGCATGGATTTTCTTGACTGCCTACGGGTTCGAAGCCGTGTCGAAGGTGTCCACATATACGCTGGCCGCCTTTGTCGGGCTTTTGCTGTTCATCACCTGGAGAGTTGTGAGGTCGCACGCGGACGGTCACATTTTTGACTTTCCTGCGCTGTTTCCGCCAGAAGCCCTCGCGAGCCTTGGCGCTACGAGCGATCTTGGCAAGTTTATTTTCTGTACGAATGTACTCGTCGGCGCTGCCGGGGCGCTTGCATTGGTGGATGCAGACCTCGGTCGATACGCAAGGAGTTCGTTCGATATTGGTGCGGCTGCTGCAGTAGGCAATTTCTCGGCACAGATCTGCATGGTGTTTGTCGGCGGCGTGTTCATGTACGCGGCCATGAGCGAGCTGGTGATGTATTACACGACCGTTATGCAGATGGCTCCCGAGGCGGCGCAGAAACTGGCGATGAGCCCGGAGGGTGTGACCGCTGCCTTCCTGCTGTTCGGTGGCGGAATCGGCGTCGCACTCATGGTTCTGGCACAGGGCAAGGCACAAGTGCTGAATACCTATAGCGGCTCGCTTGCGCTTTCCAATCTATTTGACGCCATGGGACTTCGAATGAACAGGGTCGTGATGGTCGTCGTCGCGAACCTTATAGGCCTCCTGATGGTGGCGTTTGGAATATTGGACCAGTTCAACGCCTGGATCGAAATCCTCGGAGTGATTACGACTTCGTTCGCCGGGATCATGATCGTCGACTACTTCATCGTCAGCCGTAAAGTGGGAAGGAACGGTCTGGCCGGCACAGAGTTGGTCAATTGGGCCGGTGTTATTACGACAGTCGTTGCTACGATCTTGGCGCACTATGTTCTGAACAGGATCGTGACAATTCAGTTCTTCACCTCACTTGGCGTCAGTGTCGTGCTCTATCCGATTCTGCGACTGACCTTGTTCAGGTCGAGTGTTGCTGCCTGCGCCGGCAGCCCTTTGACAGAAGAACCTGTTTCGTGAATCCGCTCGCCACGCTGCGGGACAAAGAACTCGCGGACACGCGAAATGCCCCCCGGCAATCCGCAAATTGCCTGACTTTAGGAGCACCCAATGACGGAAAGCTTAGCTGCAGTCGTCACAAAATTTAAGGCGCCCGCCGAACTGTGGCGCGTTCCACTGCCGGAAATCGAGCCGTCGTCCGCCCTGATCAGGGTAGATGCTGCGACCTTGTGTGGGACAGATGCCCATCGCTGGACAGGGCACTTCACTGAGGGCGGCGGCGACCAGCCCTTTCTACAGCCTCTGACGCTGCCCTACATTCCAGGGCATGAAACATGCGGTACGATTGTGGAAACCGGGGGGGATATTGTCGACGTACTCAACGTGCCGCTGAAGCCGGGCGATCGCATCATTTCAGCCTACGCGCATTGTGGCCATTGCTACTACTGTCGCGTATCGACGCAAACGTCGTTGTGCCACGAAGTTAAGAGCTATGGGCATTCCCATCCCAGTCGGCTGATGGGGGGATGCAGCGAGTACCATTACTTTCCGCCCGGAGCACTGTTCATTCGCGTGCCGGATAACGTGGCGCCTGAAATTGCGGCCTCGGCCGCCTGCGCGCTGCGGACCGTCATGCATAGCTTTGAACAGTTGGGGTCGATATCGAGCCACGAGACGGTCTTGATTCAGGGATGCGGACCGCTTGGACTTTACGCCCTGGCGGTCGCCAAGGATCGCGGCGCCAAGAAGGTGCTGGTCATTGGTGCGCCGGCGGCGAGGTTGGAGGTTGCCGAACAGTGGGGTGCGGATCACGTACTTGACTTGACCGACGTGGCGGATCCCGAGGAGCGTGTGCGCTGGGTTCGCGATCTCACATTCGGGCGCGGTGCGGATGTTGTGTTGAATTGCGCGAATTCGCACGCGGTAGTGGAGGGCCTGCGAATGTCCCGACCCGGTGGCCGACTGGTTCAGGTCGGAATCTCGGGTGAGGGCGATGTGCGGATCTCACCCCGGCTTCTGTTTCGAGGTGTTCAGATCTTTTCCACGGTGATGGCGGGAGCCAGGCACTTCTATGAGGCCATCGAATTCGTCTCGACGCGGCAAAAGCACTTCGATTTCCACAAGCTGATCTCAAACAGATATCCGCTTGATCGGTTATCCGACGCGCTGCTGGCGATGAGCGAGTTTAGGGAAGTAAAGCCGGTCATCATGCCGCAAGTCGCCAGGGACGTACCGACGCCGGCGCTATGAACTAGCGTCGACGGCAATCTGACCGGCGGTCCTCTTGGCGCTCTTCATGGCCCCAAAGCCACCGGCTCAAACACCTACAAAGGTTTGAAATCCTTCGGCTTACCTGCCGGGCGGCCGGTTGATCGTCGATGCTACTCATACGGTGGCAGTCTGCGAAAACCTCGAGGAAATGGGCTGCAATCGCTTGTCAATCCGACAATCTATCGATAGTTTGTAATTTAAGCGGTAAAATGATCGTGTCGTCTTTGGAGGGTAGCTGTCGATGCCATTGAAACTAAATTTTGCGTGCGGTGAGTACGATCGTACCCTTCCTTTCCGGACAGGCGACATCCGGCCTGAAGGCATAGAGCTGAACTATACGCCGCAGGCTCCGGAGTTGACCTTCTACGAGCAGATGAAGGACTTGCGGTGGGACGTTTCCGAAATGTCCACGTCGGCCTATGTGCAGATGCGCGCGAAGGGACAAAACGATTTGATCGCGCTCCCCGTGTTTCCATCCCGCGTCTTTAGGCATTCCGCACTCTACGTGCGCGGGGACTCCGACATTCGGCGCCCTGAGCAGTTGCGGGGGAAGAGGGTCGGAATTGGCTGGTATCAAATGAGCGGTGCCGTGTGGTGTCGCGGAGCGTTGATGGACGACTACGGTGTCATGCCGCACGAGATCGAGTGGGTATCCGGGACCGATGTCAAAGCTGCGGCCAATACCGATCAGGTTCATCAGGCTGGCGACATGGTGGCAGGGACCAAACAGGACAAGCCACGTTTGGAGGTCATGCTGGAGAACGGCGAGATTGATGCGCTGCTATCGGTGCACAGTCCCAGGGCGATGGAGCGCAACGAAGGGACGGTGCGATACCTGTTCGAGAACTGCCGCGAAGTCGAGGAGGATTACTTTCGCAGAACCGGCATTTTCCCGATCATGCACACGATCGTTATGAAGCGCGAGATCTATGACCAACACCAGTGGGCCGCGCAAAGTCTATTTGATGCATTTGAAGAGGCAAAAAATCGTGCTGTCGCGAAGCTATACGACTTGAACGCCCTGTCCGTGGCCGTTCCATTCATTGTGCATGAAATTGAACATACGCGTCGATTGATGGGCCGGGATTACTGGCCTTTCGGCCTTGCGGCGAACAGCCATTGTATTTCTACCTTTGTCCGCCATCTGCACGACCAGGAAATCATCGCGAGCAAGCCAGACATATCCGAACTCTTCCTCGATATTAATGCGAAGAGATCTACAACTTAACGAGGGAGGAGAAGATGAGGGAGGTATCTCAGGGGCGCCTGAACGAGATTCTGCCCAAGAAGCGGGATCTCTATTACGGCGGCACGTGGCATGTGCCGCTGGGCGGCTACAGCGAAACGTTCAATCCGGGTACGGGTGAAAGCCTCGGACATTGTGCGGACGCCAATGCTGTAGACGTGAAAGCGGCGGTTTCGGCGGCCAGAAAGGCTTTCGAGACCTGGCGCTACAGCAAGCCCCTGGATCGAGCGGCGATGCTCAGGAAGGCCGCCGCAATCTTGCGTGAGAATGCCGAGGAATTGGCCCTAATCGATGCGCAGAACTGCGGCAACCCGGTAACCGAAATGGCGGGTGACGCTTTGCATGCCGCGGCCCAGATTGAATTCTTCGCAGGCTTGGTCACTGAGATCAAAGGTGAAACTATTCCCATGGGGGGTGGCGTAACCAATATGACTCTGCGCGAACCGTTGGGCGTGTGTGCTCGGATCGTCGCCTATAACCATCCTCTGATGTTCTGCGCTGGAAAATTCGCCGCGCCGATCGCCGCTGGCAATACCGTAGTCATGAAGGCGCCGCCCCAGGCGCCCTTGTCGGCGGTTCGTATGATGGAGCTGCTGGATGGGGTCTTTCCCCCCGGTGTGCTTAATGTAATCACCGGAGGTACACCATCAGGCGAAGCGCTTGTTTCGCATCCCGAAATTCCAATGGTCACACTCATCGGCAGTGTGCCCACCGGGCGCGCGATCGCAAGACAGGCGGCGAACCAACTCAAGCAAGTCATCCTTGAACTTGGTGGCAAGAACGCACTGATCGTGTATCCAGACGCCGACCTTGAGCAGGCGATCGACGGGGCAGTCCGCGGCATGAACTTTGCGTGGTGTGGGCAATCCTGCGGCTCGACTTCGCGAGTGTTTGTGCACGACGCCGTATACGATCAGGTCCTCGCCGGGATCCTTGAGAAGGTCAAGAGATACAGGCCTGGAATTCCCACCGATCGGGCCACCACGATGGGAGCACTCGTCTCTCGAGCTCATCTTGACAAGGTGCTCGGCTACATCGACGTCGCCAAGAACGAAGGGGCTGAGTTGGTGGCCGGCGGAAGCGTTCCGCAGACACCTGAGCTGCAGAACGGGTTTTATGTCGAGCCCACTGTGTTCGCTAACGTTACGAGCGAAATGCGCATTGCCCGGGAGGAAGTATTTGGCCCGGTCTTGTCAGTGCTGAAATGGCACGACGAGGAAAAGCTTTTCGCGGACGTCAACAACGTTGAGTACGGGCTGACGGGAGCGATCTTTACCAAGGATCTTGCCACTGCTCATCGCGCTGCCTCTCGAATTGAGGCAGGATTCGTTTGGATCAACCGCGCAGGGCCGCATTTCCTTGGTGCGCCTTACGGCGGTTACAAGCAATCTGGCATCGGTCGAGAAGAAAGTATCGATGAGCTGATGGCGTTCACCCAGATCAAGAACATCAATATTACATTCTAGAATTCGGGCGCTCGCATTCTGGCGAGCCACTAAAGCCCACGTCGATTTTGTAAGGGACGCCGGCGATTTCTTGCCGCGCGCAGGTCGACGCATTGCTTATCGACAATACCAAAACGGGAGGGAATACGAAGATGATCGCACAGAGACTTCTTGGCGAGCTTGCCAGCCTGCTTGTTGGAGGCGAAATCGAAGTGCTCGATTTGACCGCAGTGCTTGGGCCGAAAACGCCAGTGGTCAAGCTGCCGCCAGATCTGGCGGTGAGCACACCCAAGGTCGAGATCCATACGATCTCGACCTATGACAAGAATGGACCGTGGTGGGCCTGGAACTGGCTGAAACTCGGCGAGCATTCCGGTACCCATTTCGATGCTCCGATCCACTGGATCTCCGGCAAGGAGCATGCCGACGGCGCGACCGATACGATTCCGGTTAGTAGGTTTGTCGGACCGGTAAATGTCATCGATTGCTCCAAGGAGGCGACCGCAGATCACGACTTCCTGCTCACTGTCGACCACATCAAAGCCTGGGAGAAGATGAACGGCGAAATCAGCCGCGGCGATTGGGTGCTGATGCGTACCGACTGGTATAAGCGCAACGGCTCGGAGGCCGAGTTCCTAAATTCTGACGAAAGTGGCCCGCATTCGCCCGGACCAACTGCCGAGGCCATTCAGTACCTGATTGACAAAGGAATCTGCGGTTGGGGTTCGGAGACAATTAGTACCGATGCCGGCCAAGGCGGCGGCATGGAACCGCCCTATCCCGCGCATACCTTGATCCACAAGGCCAACAAATATGGCCTCGCCTGCCTCTGCAATCTCGACAGGTTGCCGGCGCGCGGCGCCATCCTGATCGTGGCGCCACTGAAGATCCAGAACGGCACCGGCAGTCCGATCCGCGCCATGGCTCTGACGGCAAGGCAAGCCTAGCACGACCCGGAGGACGGTCATGCGACTGCTCGGCGGCCCATCGGTTGGTCGCCGAACAGCGACTCATTGCGACGACATCTGTGCCAAATCGCGGCACTTGATCGAGGGAGGAGTATATGGATCAAGCACTCAAACGTAAGTTGAATTTTCGAATTCTGTCGTTAATATCGGCCGGGCTATTCCTGGCTCACCTCGACCGAATTAACGTCGGCTTCGCCGCGCCGTATATGAGCGAAGACCTCGGCCTTTCACCAGCCGTGTACGGTGCTGGCGCCAGTCTGTTTTTCCTCGGATACATTCTGTTCGAACTCCCGAGCAACTATGCCCTGCATCGGATGGGTGCTCCGCGCTGGCTCGGCCGGATCATGATCACCTGGGGAATCGTTGCTTGCTGCATGGCCTTTGTCGAGGGCGAACACTCGTTCTATATAACCCGAGTCATCCTCGGCGCCGCCGAGGCAGGCTACGTTCCCGGTGCCCTCTATTTCCTCTCCCATTGGTATCCCGCCGAGAACCGGACGTCGGCTGTCAGTGGGACCATTGTTGCCGCCCTATGCGCGGGCATCTTTGCAGGTCCGCTTGCGGGACTTTTGATCCCAATTGACTATCTCGGCTTGCATGGATGGCAGTGGATGTTCCTGATCGAGGGTATTCCGCCGATCCTGCTCGGCATCGTCTTCATCATTTTCCTGCCACGCGACCCGGCGCAGGCACGCTGGCTGACAGAGAAGGAACGCTCGTTTCTCGTCGATACGATCACTACACAGAAGCAAGATCTCTCCAGTCATATGACGCGCCACGGCTTCTCTGATATCTTTCGCTCGCCGCGCGTTTGGATCTACGGTATTATGTTTTTCTTCTTGAACTTAGGTCTCTGGAGCTTGGTGTTCTGGATGCCTCAGCTCATCAAGGAGCGCTTCGTTGGCTACTCGGCGTTCGCGACCAGCTTACTCTCGACGGCCCCCTATGTTCTCGGTGTCACCATCTGCTTGGTAGTGGGTCGAACTGCAGACCGTACGGGAGACCGGCGCTGGCACCTCTTCGTTCTGGGGACGTTGGCAGGCACGGCAGCGTTGTGTTCCTTGTATCTCAATACGCCTGTGGCAAGCTGGGCGCTGTTGTCCATCGGCCTGGCCTGTTCCTACTCCTTTGTGACGGTAGCTCAGCCCGTACCCGCAACAGCCTTCCGGGATGGAGCGCTCGCTGCTGGTCTCGCGATCTTCAACTCCTGCGGTCAAGTCGGTGGTTTGGTGGGGCCCTATATGGTGGGACTCATTCGTCAATTCACTGGTTCCTTCACAATAGCCATCGCTCTGCTCGCTTCGTCCTTGATCATAGCTGGTACCTTGCCGATGGTTTTCTATTGGGCCTTCCCTCGGGTCGGGCGCGGTTCGGAACCGGCGGCCGTAGGAGCGCCTCAGAGAGCGGTTGCCTGATACGCGATATCGGATAGCGGGCAGAAAAACCGCCCACGAAGTCCAAACTCGAGGCTCTGTAGAGCCTCGAGTTGCTGCGGCTAGAGCAATTCCAGCAAAAGTGCGCAGCGGTTTTGCTGGAATTGCGTAAAAACAAAGAGATAGAGCATTGGAGGCGTTCAGATTTCGCCGAAAATGCTCTAGGTACGCGTGTACTGGGTCCCGCCAAGCAACGTACGGCGGAAACGTTTGGTTGGATTTCCCCGCAAGCTTGCCGGGGCACTCGCTACGAGTGCCAGTCGCCTGCCGCACTATCGACAGTGGCGTCCTCGGATCGAGAGCATCCATAAGGACGCCTACTCGACGCACGCGAAAAGCCGGGCAATTGGCTGTTCGACGGTGCCTTTAACGTTCGCTGCGATACCATTTTATCGAGAAAAACATTGACAGACGATAAAATAACGTATTATCGTTGTTGTGTAAAATAGCTGGGAAGAGGATGATGAGCTCTTTGCTTAAGAATGACTCACTGGACCAACTGCATGAGGATTTGGCGCGAGCCAACATGGCGCCAACGTGGAAGTATGTGTCCGAGTTCGTCGCGCGCGAGCCGAGGGTTAGCTATCGACCGTGGTTATGGCGTTGGGACGATATCATTCCGCTTTTGATGCGTGCGGGGGATCTAATCACCCCAGAGCGCGGCGCGGAACGCCGCTCGATGGAGCATGTGAATCCTGATCTGACGCCTTACTACAGTACCTCCCATTCGATCGCGACGGCGTTTCAGTTGGTTCGTGCGGGCGAGCGCGCCCCGGCGCATCGCCATATGGCTGGAGCAATTCGGTTTGCTGCGCGCAGTCAGGGAGGCGCGGTCTACACAAAGGTGCAGGGCGAGCGGCTTATGATGGAGGA
Organism: Terribium retamae; assembly: GCF_022347545.1. Taxonomy (GTDB): domain Bacteria; phylum Pseudomonadota; class Alphaproteobacteria; order Rhizobiales; family Rhizobiaceae; genus Mesorhizobium; species Mesorhizobium retamae. The sequence continues at coordinate 38,502 of NZ_JAKREW010000030.1, read as the reverse complement.
GAACGATCTTCTCCTTACTCCGGCCCATGCCTGGCACGAGCACGCCAATGAGACGCCGGATGACATCATCTGGCTGGATGCTCTGGATTTTCCTCTGGTGAATCTCTTGCAAGCAAGTGTTTTTGAGCCGGGCGAGGGCGAGGTCTGTCCAAGCCGGCCTGACAATTTCTCGCGCCAGCAACTGGGCATGTATCGGCCAACCGGTTGGGGGAAGTATCCGGAATCGCAGCCGGCGCTTCGATATCCGTGGGTTGAGATGCATCAGGCTCTGCAAGACGCCAGAAGCGCTGAAGGCAGCCTCTTTGATGGGGTGATCCTTGAATACGTAAACCCGATCAACTCGGGCCCCACCTTGCCGACGCTGTCTTGTCGCGCGCAACTCCTGAAGGCCGGCACCAAGACGAAAGCGCATCGGTCGACCTCAAGCACGGTCTATTTCGTGATCGGGGGTGAAGGCGTTTGCGTCATCAATGGAATCGAATTCCACTGGGGACGCGGCGATGTCTTCGTCGTGCCGACGTGGGCGTGGCACGAGCACCACTGCAAAGGCAGCGATGCCTTCCTGTTCTCGATCACTGATCAGCCTGTGCTGGAAGTGCTGGGTATGATGCGGGAACAGACTTACGAGCCGAATGACGGCCACCAGAAGATAACCTCGAAATTCAACCCATAAGCCAAGCTATCCGGGACGCTAGGACCTTCGTACATGCCATTGCCAAAACTGAAAGTCGTCTTTAACTATCGCAGCCCGTTCTGCGCCTTGATCGTCGATGAGCTGTTTGCGCTGAAGCGACTGTACCGGGTTGATATCGATTGGTGCCTCGTCAAAGAGGTGCCTCGGCCCTCCAGCTTGCCGATCACGCAGCAGAATCCGCGGTTTCCTTATAATCGCCAGGATTGTGAGCGGCGCGCCCGCTGGCGTGGACTGGAGTGGTCTCCGCCGGAATGGCGGCTGACCGACGTGTCGGCGGCTACCCACCTTGGTTTGTGGCTGCTGCGGAACAGGTCGGAGCTCTTCGAGGCCTACACGGTTCGTGTCAGCCGCGCGTACTGGTCGCACGGCAAGAACATCAGCGACGCGGCCACTGTGGAAGCTCTGGCTCGCGAGGTGGGCGTCACCGATGGTGAACTCGACGCCGCAAAGGCGGCCGCTGCTGTCATTGAACGGGAGCTGGCTGGCAACGCCGCTTGGTGTGATGAAAGTGGTGTCCTCGGCGTTCCGTTCTTTGTGGTCGATGGCGAGAAGTTTTGGGGTTCCGATCGCGTCGGCGCCCTCAAGCGCTATCTCAACGAAGCGGGTTATGGCAGCGCCTTGGCGGCAACCGATGGCGACGTCCTGTTCAACAACGGCCCCGCGGTCACGTTGCCCGTGGCCGGCCGCGAAGCGAGCGTGGCGGTGAACCGTATCTTCTGTGTCGGCCGGAACTACTCCGAGCATGCCCGCGAGATGGGCGTCGATCCGACACGCGAAGCCCCGTTCTTTTTCATGAAGCCGTTGGATGCATTGGTGCCTAGCGGCGCGCACATTCCCTATCCCTTGGGAACAAGCAAATATGAATACGAGATGGAGCTGGTCGTCGTCTTGGGCGAAGCGATCTCGTCGCCTGTGACGCCCGAAGAAGCTTCGCGCGCGATCTTCGGCTACGCCGCTGGCCTCGACATGACGCGCCGCGACCTTCAGCTCGCGGCTCGCGACAAGGGGCGGCCGTGGGAGCTCGGAAAGGCTTTCGAGAGGTCTGCCGTGCTCGGGCCGATCAAGGCGGCCGAGGATTTGGACAGCGACCCGGTCGGACAAATTGTCTTGCGCGTCAATGACGACATTAAGCAGAACGCCAAGGTCGCCGACATGATCTGGTCGGTTCAGGAAATCGTCTCCAACCTTTCGCAGTATTATTACCTGCGCCCTGGTGATGTGATCTTCACCGGAACGCCTGCTGGCGTGGGGCCGGTTGTGGTTGGCGACAAGCTCCAAGGCGAGATCGCAGATGTCGGCAGAGTGGAAGCCGTGATCGTTCCCCGCATTGAGGCAAGGGTCTAGGCCGCGGAACAGGCAAGCGCGTCGGCATAAGCGGAATAGGGAGGCGCGCCGCGGGACTATCTAGAGGAGGGCCGTCAGGCCCGCCGTCCGGCGGCGCAGACGCCACTGCGAGCAGGCGAAGCAGAGGTCTACGCACCTGATCTTGAGTATGCGGGGTCGCCCCTTTGCGCGCTGAACAGCAGCTGAGCATTTCGCGTTCCAGCACTTGCGGCGGACCAGTCGAAGCGAGTTGGCGGCTGGTCGAAACTTTTATCGTATTCTAACAGGAGAAAACTCATGGCGATCAAGCGTATCATCAGCGACAAGGTCAAGGAGGCCCCGCCAAAGACGTGGTCAAACTGCCTTGTGGTCGGAAATCAGTTTTTCGTTTCCGGTATGACGGCACATGATCTGGACGGCAACGTTGCTGGCGGCAAGGATATGTATTCGCAATCTCGCCAGACATTCCTGAAAATTCAGGCTCTGGTCGAGGCCGCTGGTGCGAGGATGAATGATATTGTCAAAATGACTATCTTCGTGACCGACATCTCCGAACGCAAGGAAGTCTGGCGTGCCCGCGAGGAATTCTTCACCGGTAATTTTCCAGCCTGCTCGTTGATCGGGATCAGCGCGCTTGCGACGCCGGAGCTCAAGGTTGAGATCGAAGCAACCGGCTTCATCAACGCCTCCGTTGCCGGGTAACATGATATGATCGGAGAGGGTTACCCGACGCGATGTTAGGTAGCACGCCACCGGAAAAGCCGATCCGTGCGATGAGACCCATCAATGAAGTCTGCACGGATCGCCGCTTCGCAATGCCGAGAGTCGACGACGCCATGGGATGCAGCTGTGGAGTACTAACACTATGACAAGGGGAGGCGACATGGCTCGCGAGGTAGGCAGATCCAGGAAGGTTCTGATCGTAGGGGGGGGCATCGGCGGACTGGCCGCTGCCACTGGACTCGCAGATCTCGGGTTCCAGGTTCAAGTGTTCGAGCAAGCAGAGGACTTCCGCGAAGTGGGTGCTGGTATCCAGATCGCGCCCAACGGCTCACGGGCTCTTCAACAATTGGGATTGCTGAAGGAGTTCGACAAGTGGTCGTGGAAACCTGGTGCACTTGTCATGCGCGACGCCTTCGAGGGCGAAGACATTGTTAGAATTGGACTTGGTGATGAATTCGTGGGGCGCTTCGAACATCCCTATGCCGTAATTCATCGCGCCGACCTTCTGGGACTCTTGCTGGAAGCGTGCAGGAGAAATCCGAGGATCGATCTCGCGACGAATTCGCGGGTCGAAAAGATAGAAGAGCTTGGTCAAGGCGTACGCATTAGGCTTGCTGACGGCCGAAGTGTCGACGGGGATGCGCTCATCGGAGCTGATGGGCTTCGTTCAGTGGTGCGCTCTCACATCGTCAATGACGGGCCGCCTCCCGCGCCTAAATACATCGTCTATCGGGGCGTCGTCTCGCGTGAACAAATTCCCGATGACGTCTGGGCGCCCGAGGTTGTCATGTGGACCGGGCCGAACGCTGACTTTGTGCATTACCCATTGCGGTCAGGGGAACTGTTCAATCTCGTGGTTACGTTCAAAGCTGACCGCGAGCTGGATCCCATGGACATCGCCGGGAGTCGTGAAGAGATGACGGCTCCCTATGCGAGCTTTCACCCGACAGTTCATCGACTGCTTGATCTGCTTCCAGCCGATCGCAAGTGGATGGTTACGGATCGGACCCCGACCCGCGGGTGGTCGCGTGGTGCAATAGCAGTCCTTGGCGATGCCGCGCACCCAATGTTGCAGTATATGGCCCAAGGTGCCTGCCAAGCCCTCGAAGATGTCGCACAGCTTGTTGAACAGGTTCGCGCGACGTCGGGAGAGTTGCCGTCCGCGTTTGAGCAATACGCCGAGAAACGCTACCTACGGACCGCGCGAGTCCAATTCTCGGCCCGACAGATGATTGAGCTTTGCCAAGTGAGTGGGCTTCTGGCCGATCTTCGCGCGGGATATTTCGGCTCTCGAACGCAACAGCAACTCCATGACGGAATTGCCTGGCTATACTCGCCGCATCCCGGTGAACGGTTCAGTTGATCACATTTTAAGACGGTCTCGTTGTCGGATTATCGACTATTGTGACCCATCCGCATGTCCTGGGCCGGAATAGGCAGGGTTGCTGTCGTGTCATTTCAAGGTAGAGGCGGTCGCATGACGCTACCCATCAAAGGATCCATCGTCTTCATAACGGGGGCTACGGGCGGCCTCGGACAGGCGTTGACAGCGGCCGTAGCTGCGCGCGGCGCGGCTAAAATCTACGCTGCGGGCCGCGATGTCTCCGCGCTCGCAAACGCACCCGGTGTCATACCGATTAGGCTTGATGTCACCAGCGACCACGAGGTTGACCAGGCCGCATCGATTGCCAATGACGTCACGCTATTAATCAACAATGCTGGTGTAAACCACAATGCGACCTTCATGCGCACCTCGGATCTGCAAATCGCGCGCGAGGAAATGGAGGTCAACTATTTCGCGCCGTTGCGCATGACCCGAGCCTTTGCATCCCCTCTGATCCAAAGCCGTGGTGCCGTGCTCAACATTTTGGCATTGCTGGCGAGAATCAATTTTCCGCTGATGGGCTCATATTGCGCATCGAAAGCAGCAGCTCTTAGTCTTACTCAAGGCCTGCGCGGTGAGCTAGCGCCGAAAGGCGTTCGCGTTGTCGCGGCGCTACCGGGCGCCATCGACACTCGTTTGACGGCGGACCTTGACGTACCAAAAATGACACCGGCCGAGGCTGCCGCGGGCATCCTTGACGGGTTCGAGGCCGGGGAAGAGGAAATCTACGTCGGCGAGATGGCGCGCAGCCTCGCGGAGCGTCTCGCGAGCGATGCAAAAGCTGTGGAACGTGAACTGGCATCTGGGCTGATCTGAGCAAGCGACGGCTGGGAGGATAGCCCGACCCCATCCACCAGCGGCCCGGCGGGCGTTGTAAACCCGGAACACGGGCAGTTCCGGTTTCGAACGCCGTCAAGGCTGCGTTTTCGTTGGTAAGAGCGCGCTCCATGGTTCTTGCGGATCATCGCAATCGACCGAGGGCTTATTTTCGATTTGGCGCGCGACGGAATGACGAGTTCGATCCCTGCGCTTTGCAGCAAATCCAGCACCCGCTCTTTTGCATCGAATGCCTTTTCGGCGATGAAGGCAGCGATCTGGTCTACCCGACCCGACATGCGTGTCTGCACCGCACACGTCTTGCTCCCAGCCAAGCGTAAGATGAAGGCCGATTGCCAAGCCTGCGTATTCCGACGAAGCCGGCCGGTGATTCCGATCAATATCCGGCCACCCATTCCGATTTCATTCCGGCCGGGATTCCGATTTGAAGCCGGCCACCTTGGCGATCACCTGGGTCGTTGTTGAGGTTTGGTTCGAGTTTCGTTTCGGGTCAAGTCAGAGCCGTTTCCGGGGCTGGGATGGGCCTCTGTTTTCGCATGCTCTCGCCGGTGAGTTCGATGCGGTAGGCATTGTGCACGAGGCGATCGAGGATGGCGTCGGCGATGGTCGGATTTCCGATGATCTCATACCAGCGCTCGACGGGCACCTGGCTGGTGACGATGATCGAGCGCCGCTCGTAGCGATCCTCGATGATCTCGAGGAGGTCACGGCGTTGTTCGTCATTGAGCTTTTCAGGCCCCCAGTCGTCCAGGATAAGCAGATCGGTTCTGGCGAGCGCCTTGAGCATCCGGGCGTATCGGCCGTCGCCCCTTGCCAGGGCAAGCGCTGCGAAGAGCCGTGGCGCGCGGTGATAGGCGACTGAGAAGTCGTCTCGGCAGGCCTTGTGGCCGAGGGCGCAGGCAAGCCAGCTCTTGCCGACGCCGGCCGGGCCTGTCAGCAAGAGCCCGTGACGCTGCCGGATCCAGTCGCAGCTTGCGAGCTTGAGAAAGAGCGAACGGTCGAGGCCACGCTCGGCGCGGAAGTCGACATCTTCGACCTGCGCGTCATGGCGCAGCCTGGCCGCACGGGCACGCGCCTCAAAGCGCTTCTGACGGCGCAGCGTCGCTTCGTGATCGAGCAGGATGGCGAGCCATTCGCCGTGGTCGAGGGCACGGGCCTCCGCCTGCACGTCGAGGTCCTGGAAGGCTCTGGCCATGCCGTGCAGGCCGAGGTCGCGAAGCATGTCGAGGGTGGGATGGGTCAGCATGATCTTTGATTTCCTCAATGGAAGTAGCCGGGACCACGCAGATTGGCGTGGTCGATGATGGCGCCGGGGCCGGCGGCAGGCTTGGCGGCCTTGTGATTGGTGATGAGCGCGGCGATGCTCTTGCAAGTCAGCCCGCCGATCTCGATGGCGCGAGCCGATACGGCCTCGGCACGCTCACGATGGAGATCCCGATAAAGGCGCAGGATGCCCAGACACGTTCGGAAGCCCTGTTCGGGATGCGGCCGGCTTGCCAGGATGGCGACGATCAATCCTTCGGTGTGCGGCCCGATCGAAGCAGCCCATCGGCGGAAGCGCGCCGGCGTCCACTCGGCATAGCGACGGTGGGAACTGGGCATATGCTCGGGATTGGTGCCGTATCGCCGCCCGCCATAGCGGCGCTGGTGAGCGGCGACGCGCTTGCCGCGGTGGAATATCTCGATCGTCCTGCTTGTCGCGCGGATGTCGACCTGCTGGCGGATGAGACCGTGCGGCACGGAATAGAAGAACTCTTTGAACTCGACGTGATAATCGGTGGCGACGCGGGCCAGGCGCCATTCGGCGAACTCGTAATGCTGCGCCGGCAGGCTGGCCAGGGCAGGCTTTTCCACGGTCTCGAACAGATGACGACGGCTGACGCCGAGGCGGCGCATGACATGGTCGTTGATCCGGTCGAGCGCCCCGGCGATCGCAGCATTGGCATCGGCCAGCGAGAAGAAGGTTTGCCGCCGCAGTCGTCCGAGGATGCAGGTCTGGGCGAAACGAACCCCGTTCTCGACCTTCGCCTTGTCCTTCGGGCGCCGTGGCCGGGTCGGCAGGACGCCGACACCGTAATGGGAAGCCATCATGCCGTAGCTGCGGTTGATCTCCGGATCGTAGAAGGAGACATGGTTGACGCCGGACTTCAGATTGTCGGGCACGACCAGCCGCGGAACGCCGCCGAAAAAATTGAACATGCGCACATGCGCGCCGATCCAGTCGGGCAGCGTCTGCGTCCAGGTCGCCTCCGCGTAGGTGAAGCCGGAGGCGCGCCCAGCACTGCGACGAAGATCTCGGCCTCGCGGATCTCGCCGGTCAGCGGATCGACGATCGAGAGCTTCTTGCCGGAATAATCCACGAAGACCTTGTCGCCGGCGACATGCTCCTGGCGCATCGTCGGTGACAGCCGCCGCTCGAAGCCGCGAAACAGATCGCAGAAGCGGCTGTAGCCGTAGCCGCCGGGATGGACGGTGCGATACTCCTCCCACAGAAGCATCAGCGTGACGCCTGGCTTCTTCAGCTCCAGCGCCAGCTCCGCCCAGTTCGGTTCGGGCAGCCGGCGCAGGCCTTGCCTGCCCCCGGCTCGGGCGAACAGCCGGTCCTCAAGCGCATCGTCGGTCAGGTCGCCAGGCAGCGGCCAACTCAGCCCCGCCGCTTCCGCGCGCTTCAGATTATCCTGCACAGTGCTGCGCGCGATCCCCAGCCTCTGCGCGATCTCGCGGCTGCTCGTACCGTCGCCGGCAAGCCGCAGCATTTGTCGCAATTGTCTCATGGTCAGCCTTCTCTTTGCCGGCATTGCCCGTCCCTTGTTCAAAAGGTCCGTCATGCCAAAGTTGCTGACCCAGGTGGTGTGTCTTCAGCCCCTCAAAGTGGCCGGATATTGATCGGAATCGTGGCCGGCTTCACGTCGGAACGGTGGCCGGCTTCAGGTTGGAATACCTGGCCGGATAACGTCGGAATCCGCAGCCAAGCCATCGCGCCGTGCGTGGATTTTGTGCTCAGCCGGCTGCCCCAACGGCTTCGCGCTCCTGACCTCCCTTTTTCCTCAGCGCTGTGCTGATGGGCACGCGCGATCATCGAATGTTCACAGTCGGCGGCGAGAAGTTCGAAACCTTCTGCCAAGCCCCGCTGTTGCTTCAGTGCGTACGGCGCGCATGGATGACCAGGAAGTGACCGAACCCACCCGGCCGGTCTCGCCTCGGGATCTCCGCCCGATAGTGACACAAAACTGCCTCCACGAACAGCCGGTCATCTTCGTGGTGCCGCCGAAATCGCTTCCACGATCTGGCAGGAGTTCTTTGATGCTTTCATCGCGCGACGCATAGCGACCTGCGATTCGGAGGCGCCTTCCTGATCCGCCGACATCCCAAGAACCACATCGCTAGCGATTCGGGAAACTGGATCCTTCTGTGAGGCCCGCGGCGCAACACAGAACACCGGCGTGGCGCTCGTTGATCGCAACTGATCACAGCCTAGCCAGGATCGAGAATTAAACGGCAAACGTCCCGCTAAAGTTGCGACAACCCTTTGGTGAGCGATGCGTTCCTCATTGAAGTTTTTATTATAAGATCGATATCATGTAGACGGAAAGAGTCGGCAGAAAGTGCCGTCATGGGCAACGCTAATCGGGAGATCCCTTTGAAACATAGCCGAAACCACACTCCCAGCGAAAGGGACAATTCCGTAGTGCAGCGAGAGCCGACCCCCCTTGCTGCACGGCGGGAAGTTTCGCACTTGGCGCGCTCCGACATTGAATCTCGGCTGTCCGATTTTGAGTTTAGGTTGGAGCGGCTTACTCAGGCGTATTATCGCTGGAAAGCCGCATGTTTTGCTGCGGTCTGCGAGGTGCCTCTTACCGGTGACGATGTCGCTCTGGTGAATGTCGTTAACATCGGCAGCGAGCCGAAGCGGCTCTCGGAGATTGGGCAGTTGCTTAACCGTGTCGACATTCCCAATCTTCAGTACGCCACGCGAAAGCTTATAAGGACGGGCCTCATCGAGACTGAAGGCAATTCATCTCGCAAGGAAACGCGCTATCGGACAACCGCCAAAGGACAGGCCGTCGGCGACGCGTATGCCGCCCTCCGTGGAGAGACACTGCCCCCGTTGCTTGACGCGCTCGATGAGTGGGCGGCCAACCTCGAAAAGACGGGCATGCACATGGATTTGCTCGCGAGTCTCTACGGCCAAGCCGCTCAAATCGCGATAAGTCGACGGCATCAATCTTGAACGATTGCGGTTGGCCAACATGGTAAACCATGGCGCATGACAAGTCGCGCGCGCAACGATCCTGGACAAGCAATAGCCAGACAGACCGTCAATCGGCCGCGCTATGTCCGTGCCGGCTGCTGTTACAGCTTCCCACTGCCCGCCACCTTTTTGAAAGTACGTTCCAGATGCTGATCAATCAGCGGCGCGAGCGCTTGCATGTTGCGCGCTAGGGCTGCGGTTCGAATCTGATCGTGCTCCTGCTTGACGTTTCGCTCGATACTCTTGGTAGAGAGGCAAATCCGGCGATACCGCTCTGCACAAACATAAACCTGCTCACGCAGCCTTAGCAGCCAGCCGGAGGGGCAGGCGGAGACCAAGGCATCGTGATATGCCTTGTTCAAGCCTTCCCACTCGTTGATAGCTGTGTCGTCGCCGCGATCAATACGTTCCTGAACCCGTTCTAGCCTGTAAAGCGCAGCCACCAATGCCGCTTCCCATTTCTCGTCGCCGTGTTTGAGCGACTGTTCGAGGGCCTGCTTTTCGAGCATCTTGCGCATGTCCGTAAGATCCCGGAAATCCGCAAGCGAGATCGGCACGACCATGAATCCGCGTCGGTCAAGGCTGACGACGAGGTTTTCCGAGACCAGACGCGATAGCGCCTCGCGAAGAGGGCTCGGCCCGATCTTGTACTTCCTGTTGAGCATCCCAATTCGCAAACGAGTCTGGGGCGCAAGCTCGCCGGACAATATGTCCTCGCGCAGGATCTGCCACGCCGCCACGGCCTGCGATGAGCCTTCACCCTCGTCCTCAACGTCGACAATTGGTCTTTCGAGATTGTTCATGTTCGTACCGCCATTTTCGACGATGTGCCATTGCGGGCCTAAAAAATCAACGAGAAAGTTGGTCTTTATCGACGTTTTCCTAGGGTGCGGTTTAACGGGCGCTGGTGCGAGCGGGCAACATCCTTTGGGCCGCGAACTTCGGAAGAGGACCAGTGTCCGCGAAAGGGGGGCCGGACCTGCGCATACGTGCAACCATTGCCACATCTGGAAGCCATATTGCCAATATGGGGTTAGAAAGCCCAGTCGTCGTCGATTTTATCGGTAAAGATATTGACAGACGACAAAATACTGATTTAGCGGTTATTTGCGTTGGAGGGCGCAGCTTGGTCCCCCATCGTATTCCCCGGAAAGGCAAGACGCTTGGGGGGCAAGTTGAAGCACAAGGAGGAACAAGGTGGGTTTCAAAAGAATATTGGCGTCCCTCGCACTCGTGGCTGGTTTGCTAACGGAAACAGCGACAGCGGCCGAGTTCCGAGTCATATCCAGTTGGGACCACACTTATCCGGCCTATCCCCTGTTGCTTGAGCAGTATACCAAGAACGTCGAAGCGGCTTCGAACGGTGACATCAAGTTCAAAATAAGCGGCCCGGAGACCGTTCCCTCCTTCGAGCAACTACAGCCGGTGGGCAGTGGTGTCTTCCAGTTACTCTTTACTCATTCGGCTTATCATTTCGGTAACACTTCATTCTTAATGGCGGTCGACGGCTTGAAGGGTGACGTTAGGAAATGGCGAGAAGCCGGCTTGATCGAGCTGGTCGACAAACACTACGAGCGCTTCAATGTGAAGGTCATTTTCATGGCCAAGCCGCCGGAGAACAGCGGCTATCAAATCATCCTGCGCGATCCGGTCACGCCTGCTCACGATATGAATGGTCGCAAGATCCGCGGAACGCAATCCTATGCCGGTGTACTGTCGATGCTGGGAGCTTCGCCCGTCGTTCTGCCCGGAAGTGAAATCTACACGGCCCTTGAGAAGGGCGTTATCGACGGGGCAGCCTGGCCGGTCATCGGTGTGATCAACTACCGCTGGAACGAAGTGGCGAAATATCTGCTGCGTCCGGTCTTCGGTGCGCCTGTCCATTCCCTGTTCATCAACCTCGACACATGGAAGGCGCTGACCCCGGCCGAGCAGAGCATTCTTTTGGAAGAGGGGAAGAAGATCGAAGCGTCCTGGGAAGCCGAATGGCTCAAACTCATGAAATCGGAAGAAGCTGCTTTGATCGAAAAGGGTGCCCAGATCACCATGATGGCCCCGGCACAGGCTGAAGAATTGTCGGCGGCCTATGAAAAGGGTCTTTGGGACGCGGCCCTGAAGAAAGACCCCAAGGATGTGGCTGATCTCAAGGAATTCGCCAAGAAAAACGGTCTGACCAACTGACGGTGATAAGAGCGAGGCCGCCGAAGGCTTGCGGCTTTTGCTCGTTTAACAAAGGGGGCGTTCGTCGGATGGAATTTCTGAGGTTGTTGGCAGCGATCCATGATCGGCTCAGTCGTGCCGGATTCGCCATTGCGGCTGTTGTTCTGATGGTCATGACCATCTCCTACTGTTTCGAGGTTGTCTCGCGCTATTTCTTCAACTCGCCGACAATTTGGGCCAGCCCGCTGGTGTCCTACGGTTTGTGCGCCAGCATATTTTTGGCTTTGCCCGACCTCGCGCGCCAAGGCGCGCATGTTTCCATCGACCTTCACGATCAACTGGTGTCGCCGAAGGTCGGCGCTTTGCTGCTCACCGCCACCAGGCTCGTTTCCGGATTTGCGTGTTTCGTCGGTGCGTTGATTACCGGTGCCCAGATGTTAAGCGAGTACAGGATGGACGTCTGGACAAACACCTATCTTCCCATTCCAAAGTGGTGGCTCTTCATCGTGATTTCATACGGGCTGCTGAGTGCCTGCCTTTATTTCTTTCGTCAGGCCTTCGGCGATTTGCCTCAGCCTTCCCCAGAGCCTGCGAACCAGGAATCGATGGCGAAATGACTCTTATCGTTACGCTCATTATTGCCCTTGTGCTACTGGTTGGCTTGCTGCTTGCTGGCGCACCTATCTTCGTCGCCTTTCTCGTTGTTAACGTGACCGGAATTCTGTTTTTCTTCGGTCCGTCTGGCTTCGGTCTGTTCGCGAACAGTATCTTTACGACCGCCAACACCGATACGCTTGCTGCTGTGCCACTTTTCATCGTGATGGGTGAACTGCTGTTCCGATCCGGCGCGATGGAGCATCTCTTCAGTTCGCTCGATCGGCTCATCGGCCGTGTGCGGGGCCGACAATACATCTTGTGCATCCTGCTGTCGGCCATTCTCGGCGCGTTATCTGGCGCGGCTATGGCTGTCGCCGGTCTCCTCGGGCGTTCGCTTTATCCTGCGATGATCAAGCGTGGTTATGATCCAAAGCTGTCGGCCGGCACAATCCTGGGAGGTGCGAGCCTCGATCCGATCATCCCGCCCAGCGTGCTCGCTGTCATCCTGGCGACTATCGCGCAGGTTTCGACCGGCAAGCTGTTGATCGCCGGGGCCGGCCCCGGCATTCTCCTGACCGCGCTTTTTCTGATCTATGTGATGGGGCGTGTCTGGCGCAATCCGGCTCTCGCGCCGGATGTGTCCCAAGATGCGAAAGAGGCAAAGGGCAGTGTCCTTGTCGCCATCCTTCAGATGATTCCCGCCTGCTTCATCTTCTTCCTCGTGATGGGGCTGGTCATGCTGGGAATAGCCACACCGACGGAGGCGGCTGCGACCGGCGTCTTCGGAGCATTCATTCTCGCTTACTTTTACGGTGGCCTCTCGCTCCGAATGCTACGGGAATCGCTTTACACCGGCGTCACCGTCTCATCCTTGATCCTGCTCATCATGTGTTGCGCTGTCATTTTCAGTCAGTTGCTCACCTTTGCCGGTGCGCCGCAGATGTTTGGAGAACTCATCACCGCGATGAGCTTGCCGGTGGCGGTGATGATCTTCATCATGTTGGCGCTGCCCTTCTTGCTGCATATCTTCCTGTTTCTAGACCAGGTCGCGCTGCTTCTGGTTCTGGTGCCAATCTACAAGCCGATCCTGGCAATCTATCAGATCCATGAGATCTGGTTCTTCACCATGCTGCTCATTGTCGCGACCGTTGGAGGCATTTGTCCGCCTTTCGGCTACACGCTCTTTGCCATGAAGAGCGCGCTGCCGAACACATCCATGTCGGATCTCTACAAAGCTGCCTGGCCGTTTGTTTGGATCATTTGTCTCGGCATTCTGATCGTGGCGCTCTTCCCGCCCATCGTCACCTTTCTGCCGGACCGAATGGGGCAGTGACCGGAACGCTAAGAACGGCTAGCCGTCATGGTGCATGAACCCACGGGATTGCCCAGGTCCCCAACCGTTGAAGCGCGCTTAGATGAGAGAGGAGGGCAGAAGCGCGCCGTTGCGGTTCGATTGTGTTAACCTAGGCCGTGCGGCAGGAACTGGAGGACTTGGCGAAGCGGGTGCGCGCGAAGCAGGGTCTGGCCCGCCGCGCTCAGATCGCTTACTCTGCTGCCGGTTTGCAAGACAAGCAGATTTGAGCTCGGCTGGGCGCCGATACCGAGACGGTCGGCCTGCTGTGGCGGTTACGCTTTGCCTGACATGGCATCGAAGGTGTTTACGACGGGCCGGGACGCGCCCCATTGGTCGTTGCGGGTTATGGCGCGGGCCACCGGCTATGTCAGTTCGAGTGCTTCTTCGCCGATCTCACGGCAAGCCAAGAGGTGTCCATCGGTTCACAAGCGGACTCCAAGCGAGATCGAGACCGTCGACGCTGATCCAAAACCCTTCCGCCGGATCAAATCGGCCGACGATATCCGCGCTTTCTTCCTGCATTGCTGTCTTCGCGCAATCGCCATCGCCGGTGCTCAACAAATCCGAGAGACTCCAGGATCGGAACGCCGGCGTAGGAAAGCAGACACCAATGATTTTATCGATAAAATGATTGACATACGACAAAAACATCCTTTATCGTCTGTTGTCTTCGGGAGGTTCCGGTTGAGCAACACGGCGCGCAGGAGGGCCAAGAGACGTCTGCGGGTCGGCCCCCGTAGCGCCGGTGCCCGTCCTAGTCCGGTCTGCTACGGCGAAGGTGGTCACGAACCGACCGTCACCGATGCCGACCTCGTCCTCGGCATTATCAATGGCGACAACAGGGGCGAACGACGGCCACTAGCAGATAGTCGGGAACTCACACCGAAATGAACCACCGCTTAAGCGAGGGAGGGAGAGCTATGATCAAGAAGACGTTATTGAAATATTTGGGAAGCGCACTTGGCGCGTTGATGGTTTCATCAGCAGTTGCGGCTCCGCCAACGGAAATCAGACTAGGTCTCGTAACCACATTGACTACGTCCGCAGCGGCCGGTGGGGAAGCGACCAAGGAAGGTATTGAACTTGCCATTGAGCAACTCGGCTCGAAAATAGGCGGAATCCCGGTAACGCTGTTTGTTGAAGATGATGCGCTTAACCCGGCGCTCGGCAAGCAGAAGACTGAGAAATTGATCCTCCAGGATCAGGTCGATTTTCTCGTCGGCTACAACTATAGCAACGTCCTGCTTGCCGCGTACAAAGCTGCCGCCGACAACCAAACCTTCCTTCTCAGTACGAACGCCGGTCCGGGTGTACTGGCGGGGAAGCATTGCAATCCTTGGTTCTTCGCCGTACGTGATCAGACCGAGCAGGCGCCTCGCGTTATGGGCGACGAGCTGAATAGAAAGGGCGTGAAACGCCTGTACACGATGGCTCCGAACTACGTAGCCGGCAAGGAAATGGTTGGTGGCCTTCTCAGCCACTTCAATGGTGAGGTCATCGGCCAGGACTACACTAAATGGCCGGACCAGCTCGACTTCTCAAGCGAGATTGCAAAGATCAAGAGCGCGGCACCGGATGCAGCCTATGTGTTCTATCCTCCAGCGCATGCCCTGCAGTTTGTCTCGCAGTTTCAGCAGGCGGGCCTCAAGGGAAAAATCCCGCTCTACTCCAACTACACCTTTGATGGTCTTACACTTCCGCAGCTGGGTGCTCTGGCGGACGGCTCTCTGCTCACCATGTTCTGGTCGGTCGACCTCGATAACGAGGCGAATCGTCGTTTCGTGGACGCCTTCAAGAAAAAACATGGTCGTGAGCCTTCAAATTTTGCCGCCTCCGCATATGACACGATCATGCTGATCGACAGCGCCGTCCGTGGCGTCAATGGTGAGATGAGCGACAAAGGCAAGCTCCGGGAGGCGCTGGAAGCTGCAAATTTCCAATCCGTGCGCGGCAAATTCCGTTTCGGGACCAATCATTTCCCGATCCAAGACTTTTACCTCATACAGGTGGTGCCGGCTGATGATGGCACGTTCACTACCAAAACCCTGTCCGTGGCTGCGACGGACAACTTGGATACTTACGTGAACGATTGTCAGATGAAATAATGGAGTTGGCCGAGAGCAATTTCGAAAGTCGCATTTGGCCCTCGTTTCCCTGGAAATTCCACAATGTCTCAAGCGGCATTTTTGCTGTTCCTAGAGCAGTGTCTGAACGGCTTACAGTTCGGGATCATGTTGTTTTTGATCACTGCCGGCCTGACCTTGGTCGTTGGCATCATGAACTTCGTCAATCTCGCGCAAGGCTCGCTATTCATGCTGGGTGCTTTTGTGGCCGCCTGGTTCGCCTCAATCACTGGAAACTACTATCTGGCCGTAGCTGTTGCGGTCGCAGCCACTGCGATCATCGGCGCGGTCGTGGAGGTGCTCGCGTTGTCCAGGTTCTATCGGCGCCCACACCTGGATCAGGTTCTTGCGACATTCGGCTTCATTCTGATCTTCAATGAGGTGGCTCGGATTTTGTGGGGTTCGCAGGGTCTGACTGTGGTCTTGCCACCAGAGCTCAATCTTTCGATCGAACTTCTCCCGGGCCTCACATATCCCTTGTTCAGGTTCGTGTTTATTGTGTTTGGGTTGGCCGTCGCTGCCTTCCTCTATGTGCTGATAGCTCGTACCAGAGTTGGCATGTTAATCCGGGCAGGTGCCAGCGACCGGGAAATGGTTCGCGGCCTCGGCGTCAACATCGACCTACTTTTCACATTCGTCTTCGGCCTCGGCGCGGCACTCGCCGGGCTCGCTGGAAGTCTTTCCGCCCCCATCATGTCCGCCTCGGTTGGCATGGGTGAGCCGGTGCTCATCCTTGGTTTCGTCGTGATTGTGATCGGAGGCATAGGTTCAATCCGCGGCGCCTTCTGGGCTGCGCTTTTGGTAGGATTCATTGACACCTTGGGACGATCATACGCAACATCCCTGATTTCGCTGGTCTTTGGCAGCACCGCAGCGTCGAGCGTCGGGCCTTCGCTATCCGGTATGATGATCTACATCCTGATGGCGACCGTCCTCGCTGTTTGCCCTGAGGGACTGTTCAGGGCGAGGGCGTCATGAACCGAGCCAAGAACCGTCTTGCGGGCATGGTTCTGGTGCTGGCGCTTGCTGTCATTCCTGCGCTTGCCGTCGCCTTTGATGCGATTTTCGCTCTCACTTTCGCGACGCGTATCCTCATTCTAGCCGCGGCGGCAGTGAGCCTGAACCTCATTCTAGGATATGGCGGTCTCCTCAGCCTCTGCCATTCAACCTTTCTCGGACTTGGCGCCTACGTCGTTGGCATCGGCGGCTATCATGCCTACAACGATGAAATTGCCTGGATGGCCGATGGCTTCATGCAGCTTTGCGCCATCCTGGTTCTAACAGCAGGAGTCGCAGCGATCATCGGGGGGATCAGTCTTCGTACACGCGGCATGTATTTTTTGATGATCACCTTGGCTTTCGGTCAAATCCTTTATCTGGCCGCCATCGGTGCTTACCAATATGGCGGTGACGAGGGGATGACGATCTTTCAACCGAGCACCTTTGCAGGGTTCGCGCTGCACGGCCGATTTGTGATGTATGCGGCTGCCGCGATATTCTTCTGCGTCTGCGTGCTCGTCGTCGAAAGGCTCACGCGCTCGCGTTTCGGTCTGGTTCTTCAGGCGTCGCGAATGAACGAAGCTCGGGTCCGCGCACTCGGCTATGACCCAATGCGCGTCCGGTTGGTTGCATTCATCATTTCTGGGGTAATGGCGGGAATGGCCGGTTTCCTTCTCGCAAACAATGCGGAGTTCGTAAGCCCCATCGATTTGCATTGGACGCGGTCGGCGGACCTGGTGATCATGGTTGTCCTCGGAGGGCTCGGTATTGGCCTTGGCCCTCTGTTCGGAGCTGGTCTCCTCTTAATCGTGGAGGAATTGGCATCGGGCATGACCCCTCATTGGCCTATCATTGTCGGTGTGATGGTGCTGCTTGTCGCTCTCTTCATGCCTCGCGGTCTTGCGGGTGTCGTTTCAAGCGAGAAACGTCATGACTGAACCACTGTTGCTCGTAGAGTGCCTGCACAAGAGTTTCGGCGGATTGTCCGCCACTGACAGTGTCTCGTTGCAGGTCAGCCATGGCAGCATCCATGCCATAATTGGTCCCAACGGTGCTGGAAAGACGACGTTGCTTTCCCAGCTTTTCGGCCAACTGCGTCCAGATAGCGGGCGTATTGTCTTCAACGGCACCGACGTGACACACGCTTCCACTTCGGCCCGCGTCAGGCTCGGAATGGCGCGGTCGTTTCAGATCACGTCGCTATGTCTCAACCTCTCAGTGCTTGAGAACGTCCTGCTAGCTAGTCAACTCCGCCGGGGTGGTTGGACAGGGTTCTGGCGACGGGCGACGGCGTCGCGTGATGCGGTCGAGCAGTCCGAAACTGTCCTGGCACAAATCGGCCTTTTGGAGCGACGTCGCGATGTCGTGGAGCAGCTTTCCCACGGCGAGCAGCGGCAGCTTGAAGTGGCGGTCGCGCTGGCGCTTGATCCACTCCTTTTGCTGCTCGACGAGCCGTTGGCCGGCCTTGGTCCAGATGAGGCGACCAAGATGATCGCGCTGCTGAAGAACTTAAAAGGAAGCGTCTCGATGCTTCTAATTGAGCATGACATTGAAGCGGTGTTCTCGCTGGCTGATGGCATCACCGTACTCGACTTCGGCCGAGTGATCGCGTCCGGCCCGGCTGACGAGATCCGCGGGCATCCAGATGTCCGCAAGGCGTACCTCGGCCACGAGGAGGATGAGCATGCTTGAGGTTGAGGAATTAACGGCTGCGTATGGCCATAGCCGGGTTCTTGACGGCGTTACGCTTACCGTCGGGAAGGGCGAGGCAGTGACACTGATGGGTCGCAACGGCATGGGCAAAACGACAACCATCATGTCCATATTAGGCTTGATATCGAAATCCGGTGGTCACGTTCGGTTTGACGGTCGGGATGTCACAAATTGGCCCGCACATCGTGTTGCCGCACTTGGCATCGGTCTGGTTCCAGAGGGTCGACGGATTTTTCCGAATTTAACCGTCGAAGAGAACCTAATTGCAACGGCGCGGTCGGGCCAGTGGAGTATCCGGAGCGTTCTGGAGCTATTTCCACGCCTCCATGAGCGTCGCCGCAATATGGGCACACAGTTGTCGGGCGGTGAGCAGCAAATGTTGGCCATGGGACGTGCGTTGCTGACCAACCCAAAGCTTTTGATCCTCGATGAGGCGACCGAGGGCTTGGCGCCGATCGTCCGCGGCGAGATCTGGCGGTGCCTCCACATCTTGAAGAGTGAGGGCCAGGCGATCCTCGTGGTCGACAAGCACATCGACAAGCTGCGTCGTCTCGCGGATCGGCACTACGTCATACAGAAGGGACGCGTGGTGTGGAGTGGGTGTTCCACAAGGTTGCAGACCGAACGAGACACAGTAGAGAGCCTTATCAGCGTTTGAGGACGTCTATTCTAGATGCGGCATTACACGACTCCCTGCATCCAATATTGCAGGCAATCCAAAAGGTCGTTCCCAGGCGAATTTGAGCTTCGATCAAGGAGGAAGGTAAAGGATGGTGAACGGGAAATGGGCCTATTCATTAGATGCGAGCCGCGAGTCTGATACCAACGTTTTAGCGCAGTACATCGATCGCAGCGTTGCTGTCCGCGGCATGCACAGTGCTCGTCTTGGACTGAAGTACGGAACGTTGGCAGACGAATGCATCGACATTTTCGCTCCATCTGAGGAGGGGAGGGCCCCGTTCGTGGCATTCTTCCACGGCGGTTGGTGGAAGGCCAACAACCGGATCCCCCGTGCCTTCCTCGCCGCAGAGTATCTGAAACGCGGTTTTGGCTTTGCCTCGATTGGCTATCCATTGGCACCCGAGCATTCAATCTCGACGATCTTCGAGAGTGCTCGCAATGCAATATCCTGGCTTCATCGGAACGCATCTCGCTTTGGTTTGAATCCGTCGAGAATTGTCCTTGCAGGAAACTCAGCAGGTGGACACCTCGCGACGATGATCGGCGCGGAGGATAGTCTTGCGGCGGCTGGTTTGCCGGCGAGCTCGGTCGTCGGGATAGTCGCGCTTAGTGGGATTTACGATCTGGGTCTGCTGGCCGAAACATTTGTCGAGGAATGGCTTCCACTCGACCAGGAGATCATCAGGAGCTGCAGCCCAATCCATCATTTGCCAGCGCAGAGCACGCCGCTTCTCTTAGCGGTGGGAGATGCTGAGCCGAATGGTTTTAAGGAACAGATGTTGTCCTACGCCTGCGCTGTAAAAAAAGCCGGACGTTCCGTGATCAGCGAAGAAACGGCTGGACACTCGCATTTCAGCATTATCGGCGAACTAAGTCGACCCCGCGCGCGGCCGTTCGAATTTTCCGTCGCGCGACTAACAGGAGAAGAATCATAGGGATCAAACGGTCAATCAACCCAAGTCTATGGAGGCTCGACGAAAGGTCCATTCGATTTGCCTTCTGACCGTTCATCAGTTTTGCATCTAGTTACTGGCAGGAAGCGTGGACCGCAACACTGCCCGGTTCCCCTGAAGAATTTCGATTGAGGCGCGGATCAGCTGGGCGCCCGTCGCAAGACGTTCGAGGGACGTCTATGGTAGTAGTCTAACTTCATCCGCTAAGCCTCCGGCTATGCCGGAGCGAATAAAGGAAGTTGTACGTTGCGCTCTTTCCGCCCATCGTCACTTTTTTGCCGGATCGGATGGGGCAGTGACCGGAACGCTATGAAGGCGGGCGCTGCCATGGTGCATGAACGGCACTGGGAGATTGCCGGAGACCCCAATCGGTCCGCCACTAAGACGAAGTGTGCTTAGCTGGGAGAGGAAGGCAGAGAAGCTCGCCGTCGTCGAAGCGGATTCTGGTAAAGGCGCTGCTATCCAACTCTCGCATCCAAAACGCTTGGGTTGGACCGTGAGATAAAGCAAGCGCCCACGATCTGGGCTCCGAGCGCCCGCCTCCTCTTGAATCTGCAAGCGTCAATCTACACAAAGCTATTTTTATCGATAAAATGATTGACATACGACAAAAGCATCCTTTATCGTCTTTTTACTGGCGAGATGCGGCTTGGCCGCAATCAGGTTCGATGTACCGATGACCATGCAGGCGGCGAGTACTCCCCCGTGAGGCATGCTTATCCAAAGACATCGCAATGGGAGGTTCTATGACATATGCGATCGGCGTAGATACCGGTGGGACCTTCACGGACGGATTTCTGGCCAGCACGGACGGCATGCTGGTGTCCGCAAAGGCCCACTCGACGCCCCCCGATTTCTCGCGCGGCTTCATCAATGTGCTGGGGGAGTTGGCGAGCGCCATCGGGAGCAGCGTGGAAGAATTGTTGTCGAAGACAGAATACATCGTTCACGGTACGACCTCAACGCTCAACGCCGTCATCACTGGCGAGGTGGCGCGGGTCGGCTTTCTGACCACCCGGGGGCACGGCGATTCCATCCGGATCATGAATCTGGAAGGACGCTATGCGGGCCTCGATCCGAGCGCCGTTCAGAATATCTCGCGCACGAACAAGCCTGCACCGCTGGTGCCGTATCGGGACGTGATCGAGATTGACGAGCGTATCGATCACAAGGGAGCGGTCATCGTTCCTCTCGACGAACAGGGCGTACGCGCCGCAGTGAGAAAGCTCTACGATGACGGTGTTCGGGCGATTGCCGTTTCGCTGTTGTGGGCGTTCCGCAACCCGGTACATGAACGACGCATTCGCGAAATTGTCCAGGAAGAAGCGGCTGAGCTCTATGTAGCCCTATCGCATGAGACGAGCCCGCGCATACGAGAATATACACGCAGTGCCACGACCATTATCAACACTCAGATTGGACCGGTGTTGAAGGGATACCTGGCACCGCTGGAAGAAGAGTTGCGCGCCAAGAAATTCGACGGCTCGTTGTTGATCATGCAGGGCTCCGGCGGCTGCGTGCAGGCCGCCGACGCCTCGAAATACGCCGTCGGCACTCTGGGATCCGTTCTTACCGGCGGCATTGTTGGCTGCCTGCGTCTGGCCGAGCGTCTCGGGCACAGGAACATCATTTCCACTGATATGGGTGGAACCACTTTTCTCGCGGGGCTGGTGCGCGACGGCAAACCGAGTACGACGACGACCACTGTGCTGCATCAGCATCAGATCAATACGGCGATGGTCGACGTCCGTACCATCGGCGCCGGCGGCGGTGCGATCGCCTGGATCGATGGGGGCGGCAATCTGCGCGTCGGACCCCGTAGTGCTGGCGCCCGTCCCGGTCCGGTCTGCTACGGCGAAGGCGGTCACGAACCAACCGTCACCGATGCTGACCTCGTCCTTGGCATCATCAACGGCGACAATTTTCTCGGCGGCCGCAAGAAGTTGTCCAAGGAGCTCGCGGCCGAAGCGATCCGCACCAGAATCTCCGAGCCACTCGGCCTGACCATGGAGCAGGGAGCGGCCGCCATCTACGCCATTCAGAATGCCCAGACTGCTGACCTTGTTCGCAGTGTCGTCGTCAATGGTGGTCACGACCCGCGGGACTTTGTGCTGTATTCGTTTGGCGGGGCCGGACCGGTCCATGCCGTCAGTTATTCCGCCGATCTCGGCGTGTCCGAAGTAGTCGTGCCGCTCGGCTCGACCGCGGCGGTGTTTTCGGCCTACGGGCTCGCGTCCTCGGATATCGTGCTAACCGCAGAAATGTCCGACCCAAGCAACTTCCCTGTCGATCCGGTCACGCTTAACGGCAACTTCGAGAAGCTTGAAGCCGAACTCGCCGAACGCCTGATCCAGCAGAAGCTGCGCCTTGCAAACGTGGTCTTCGAGCGGGAAGCCGAACTGCGTTACACGATGCAGATGGCGGAAGTGACGACTCCTGTCCCGGGCGGCATGCTCGGTGAAGCGGAGATTGCCGGCATTGGCGCTAGCTTCGAACAGCTCTACGAGCGCATCTACGGCAAGGGAGCGGGATTCAGCGACGCGGGCCTGCAGATCATCACTTACAGGGTACGTGCCGTCGGCATCCTGCCAATCCGGCCCGACCTCGCTGCACATGAGCGCGCGATTACCGATCCGGTTCCGTCGTCAATCCGCAAGGTTTTCCTCGACACGCGCAAAGGGTGGCAGGACACAGCGATCTACGATTACCGCGCCTTGGGCTCTGGGTCGAAACTGTCTGGACCCGCCGTGATCGAGGCGCCGACTACCACCGTCGCTCTGCCGGAAGGCTTCGCCGGCGTCGTGGACACCTACGGCAATCTCATCATTCGCGTCGCGAATTCGGGCTGAGGGAGGAAAACATGCCGCTCATTCAAATCGCAGGATCGGAGCGTTTCGCATATCAGCCGAAATCAGCTGAGCAGACGAGGAAGCTCGCTTCCGGCGCCAGGTTGCACACGGTGGATGACGGGGACATCGATGTACTCGATCCGCTGACCTATGAGGTAATCCGCCACCGTCTTGCCGCGATCGCCGGAGAGATGGGCGACGGCCTGAAGCGCATGTCGGGTTCCGTCGTGGTGACGGACTGCAACGACTTCGGCGCGACCATTCTCGACGAATGTGGGGATTCCGTTGTCGTCGGTCTCTACAACACGCAGCTTGCTGCCTCGGTCGACATGGCCGTGAAGTGGACGCTGGAGAATCGCTCCAGACAAGCTGGTTTCCATGCCGGCGACATGTTCTTGTGCAACGATCCCTGGGTCGGCGGCGGGCTGCACCAGAACGACGTGACAGTCTTTGCGCCACTCATTCACGACGGCGAGGTCTTCGCCTGGACCGCGGTCGTGTGCCATCAGGTCGACCTCGGAGGCGTGTCGCCGGGAAGCTGGTCGGTCGAAGGGCGCGACGTCTTCTGGGAGTCGACGCCGATCCCGCCCGTGAAAATCGTCGAGGCTGGCAACATCCGGTCAGACATCGAAGACATGTATCTTCGCCGCTCCCGGGTGCCGCGTCTCATCGCGCTGGATCTTCGCGCCAAGATCGGCGCCAACAACATCGCCCAGGAGCGCCTGACCGCCCTGATCGCAAAATACGGTGCGCGAACTGTCAAGGCGGTCATGAAGCGGATGATGAACGATGCTGAGGCAAGACTTCGCGCCAAGCTGCAATCGCTCCCGGACGGGGCGTGGAGCGGGGTCGCCCATCAGGACTCGTTCCGCCACAGCGACCGCAATGTCTACAAGATCCTGCTCACCATGACGAAGCGCGGCGACAGCTTGAAGTTCGACTTCACCGGCACGGATAAGGAAACGGAAGGTTTCGCCAACTGTACCTTCGCCGGCTTGCGCGGTGGCATCATGCCCATAGTGCTGACCATGTTGTGTGGCGATATCCCGTGGTCACCGGGCGGCCTCTATCGCTGTCTCGATATCGTTAGTGAGCCAGGCACGATCAACAACTGCAACTTCCCCGCTGGCATTGGCAAAGCTTCGGTAGCATCCGCGTGGGCGACGCAGAATGTCGTTTCAGAATGCGTCGCTGGAATGCTTGACGTCCATCCAGACCATCGAAAGTCGCTAATGTGCGTGTGCTGCGGGACCTGGGATCTCGCGGTCCTTGCGGGACTGGATCAGCGCGGCAACCCCTTCGTTACGATGATCTGCGATTCTATGGCGGGTGGGCTCGGCGCTCGAGTGGATCAGGATGGGGTCGATACCGGGGGCCTCAACTGCATCCCGATGGGGCGTGTCGCCGACGTCGAGATCAATGAATTCAGCTTCCCCATGCTCTATCTATGGCGGCGGGAGGAGACGGATTCGGGTGGACCGGGTCGCTTCCGTGGCGGCATGGGTGGCTCGAGCTGCTTCATCCCACACGATTCTCCGATCGGCGGCGTACATCTCGTGGTCTCCGCGACCGGCAAGGCGCTGCCTCAGGCGACAGGCGTCAGCGGCGGCTATCCTGCCGGCACCCAGTACGATGTTCTCAAGCGCAATGCGCGTGTCGCCGAGCTTTTCGGAGCCGGCCGTATCCCCTCAACCTTGGAAGAAATCGGAGGCGCCGCCGACATTCTTGAGGCGCATCTGGAAACCGAACTCGGTGAGCAGGACGTCTACTATACACACTGGCAGGGGGGTGGGGGGTACGGTGACCCGCTTCTTCGGGATCCGGTCCTCGTCGCCCGCGACGTGGGGGCCCGCAAGGTGTCCCCAAGCGCGGCCAACGACGTCTACGGCGTACTGCTGAACTCTGATGGCAGCGCGGACGAGACCGCAACGCGCCGGCGCCGCACCCAAATCCGATGCGAGCGCGTCGGCGAACCCGTCCCGAACCAGGCAGCGGAGTAAAAGCAATGAAGATCAATGACAATCTTCGGCTGCTATCGGGCGGAAACGTCGTCTGCAACCACTGCGACCATCAATTGGGAACGAGCGTTGGGAACCCCTTGGCCTACGCCATCCGTCGCGAGCGACCCTCCCAGGATGCGGGGCCCGGGGTACGCGCCCCGGCGTCACATTTCACCGATCGGCCGATCGGCCTTCGCCAGGTCTTCTGCCCCGGTTGCTATGTCCTGCTGGCGACAGAGATCGCGCCGACAGATGAGCCATCATACCGGCACTGGGAATTGAGGAGCCAGGCTGAGGCTTAGGCGCGTTCAGAGAGTGGCAAAGTCATAGGTGAAGCATCCCTGCAGCCTGTCTTCCATGAAAGCTTAGCCACTCTTCAGATTCAAGAACTGATGCGGCGCACAGTCAGAGCGGAAGCTTGAGCACGCGATACAGCCACGGAGGGAGCAAATGAACATTTGTTGTCGCAGTTGCTTGTGATTGCGGCCATTGGTCTCGTCGCAGACATTATCAGCCTATGTTCGAGAGGCTTGAGTCCAGGCGCGTACCCGAACAACCACTTTTCGAATACAAATCAGGAAATGGCAGCTTCGTGGGCTTCGACGTTGATACTGCCTGCGGCAAGCTACTCGACGCCGAAGCTGTGCGCAAGGACGAGCAACTCTTGATCACACTGTAGCTCGACGCGCGCCACAGCCAAGCGGCCGCCTGAACCGCCCGCACGAAAGGAACCCATCATGCAACGCTATCCCTCACGCGGTGCCGTTATTATCACAGGCGCCGGACAGGGCATCGGCCGCCGCCTGGCTCTCACGCTCGTTGCCGAAGGCGTCGATGTCTGCATCGCCGACTGGAATGAGGACAAGGGCCGCTCCGTGGCCGAGGAGGAGGCGCCGGGTACAGGCCGGCGCCTGTTCGTGCGCACCAACGTCGCCGACGAAGCCACTTGCGAGGCCGCCGTCGTTGCGACAATCGAGGCCTTTGGCGGCGTATTCGGTCTCGTCAATAACGCTTCGATCTTCTCCACACTGACGATGCGGCCGTTCTGGGAAATCCCCTCCGAAGAGTGGGATCAGGTGCAGGCCGTCAATCTCAAGGGCGTCTTCAATATGACGCGCGCCGCCCGCCAGGCGCTGGCGGCATCGGGCGAGGGCTCGGTCGTCAATGTGGCCTCCTCGACGATCCTTTTTGGGAGGCCCAACTATGCCCATTACGTCTCGTCCAAGGCCGGCGTCCTGGGTCTGTCGCGGGCCATGGCGCGCGAGCTCGGCGATCAATCGATCCGCGTCAACACGCTGACGCCCGGCCCGACTTTCACCGAGATCGAAAGAGCGACCGTCACGCCCCAGCAGAAGGCCGCAATGATCGGGCAGCAATGCCTCAAGCGCGCCGGTGGCCCCGACGACATCGCCGATGCGATCGCCTTCCTGCTTTCGCGCCAGGCCCGCTGGATCACCGGACAGCTCCTGAATGCCGACGGTGGCATGATCACCCATTGATGATAGGTCGCCCTTGAAGGGCAGCCAGGAAGGCACGCAGACATGGCTTTACGCGAACATACCGCCTGACCATCTGAATTGGAAAACGATCCCATTGCTCGCTGGATAGCCCGGAATGGACCGAAATCTCGATAGTCGCATTGGACTCGAAATTGTTAAGGCGGGCACAGCCTCAACGACAGCATTGGGGTTGCTAGCTGAAATCAAACTGAGACATTGCTGGCTGATCCATCCCGCCGAGCCGGGCTGCCGCCCCCGGCCCATCCCGTCCAGCACCGCCACCAGAGACAGGCCGACGGCTCTGCCCGGTGTGCTTCGAACCTGCCGTAGCCGGCGAAGCTCGGCCGCCGTGAAAATCATACCGAACTGCGACAGGGGCCGTCATGGTGCGAACGCTCCCGTACCAATCGAATCATCAAACCGGCACCAGCGAAAGCCCGCACAAGTGGGCCACAACGGCCATTGGTATAACCAGGCAGTTAAGCATCTCCAACGAACAATATCCACAATGAAGGTCGCTTACAGTCACAGTAAGCTTTTGCAGCATGGTGGCGACAACTCCAGTCAAACCTTCCTCGATGTCTGGAAGACGAAAAACTCGGGTCGAATCAGCGAGACAGAAAGTTCTATGGGCTGTCCATCGCCAGTGCGGGCGATCCGTCTCATGCTGATGAGTGGCGTGCCCTCCGCCACCCTGAGGCTTGCGGCCTCCTTTGGGCGGGCCGCAACGATGGACAGACGGTCCTCGATCTGCGTGATCTCGATACCCAATTTGAGCTTGATCGCGCCGTAGAGCGAACCGGACGATCGATCCAGATTGTCAAGCTTCTGTGCGAATTGGGCGGGCAAGGCCGAGGTCTGCCACACAACGGGCAGGCCTTCGATCAAGCGCGTCCGCACGATCTCGAAGACGTCAGCTCCGGTGGTTAAACCGAGATGAACGGCCTCTCCGAGGGTAGCGCCACGAACCTTCACGCTGTCGAGACGAGAGCGGGGACGCAAGCCGGCCTTGCGGGTCTCAGCGGAGAAATCGGTCGCTTGGCCGACCGCCTTCTCAATGCGGGGATTGCGGACAATCGAATGCTTGCCTTGGGCACGATCGACAAGACCGCTACGCGCGACGATGTCGAGTGCCCGACGGATCGTCTTGCGGCTTACGTTGAAACTGATCGTCAACGCGGCCTCCGACGGCAATGCGTCGCCATCGCGCCACATGCCGTCGGTGAGCTCGGCAGTGATTTCCCGGGCAATACGCTCGTAGGTGTGCTCTTCGGGTAGAGACGTCATAGGTGGTTATCCGAGCGTTCCGAAATTGCGGGGCCTTGTCAAATCCAAGGGTCATCATGGACGCATACCGAAGGCGAGGGCTGAACCCCTGGCCTTCACTGTAGACCCGCTTCAAGGCGCCGTAACAGGTCGACTTGTCCCTCCGGCATCACCTTTCACCGAATAGGACCCGGCCTGTGTCATGCCACAAAGCGGCATGAGCGTAGAGTACGGGTGAAGTAGGGTACAAGTCGAAGCCCTGAAATCTGCAGCCAACGGCCGAACAAGCCTTGGAATCAATGGCTTTGATGGCAAGGCCGCCATTTTACTTGTGCCCTGGAGTTCCGTCATTTTCGACAGCAAGTGTACTCCGTTCATGGGCGTGCCGTGTAAGCGCCGGCAGCCGAAAGGCAAATGATGTCGCTCCGATCACCATCTAAAGAGACTATCGAGTGTATTTCGAGCTTGATCGGGTTCGATACGACGTCGAGAAATTCAAATCTGTTATTGATAGAGTGGGCAGCCGAGAGACTGGAGTGGGCCGGGGCTCGGTTGCTCTACAATTTCAATGCGGATGGCACCAAGGCAAACCTGTTCGCTTCATTCGGCGAAGGACCTGGCGGTATCGTGCTTTCAGGTCATACCGACGTTGTGCCCGTTGACGGGCAAACCTGGACGTCCGACCCTTTTCAGGCGGATATCCGTGACGGACGCCTTTATGGCCGGGGCGCGTGCGACATGAAGGGCTTTGTCGGCGTGGTTTTGGCAAACGCCGAACGCTTCAAGCAAGCCCGCCTGCGTGAACCAATATATTGCGCGCTGACTTACGACGAAGAAGTCGGTTGCCTGGGTGTGCCCGGGCTGGTCGAAGAAATCAAAAAAGCGGGCGTCTCTCCACGCGGCTGCATCGTGGGTGAACCTTCGGACATGCGCGTCATCTCCGCGCACAAGGGCGGACGCATTTATCGCTGCCGCGTGACAGGTGTCTCCGCCCATTCTTCCTTGACACCTGTCGGGGTCAATTCGATCGAATATGCGTCCCGCCTCATTTCCTTCATCCAAGGACTGGCGGAAAAGGAAAGCCGAAGCGGCAGGCGGGATGAAGGCTACGACGTGCCCTTCTCGACAATGTCCGTCAACATGATTCAGGGCGGGACATGGAACAATATCATCCCCGCCGTCTGCGAATTCTACTTTGAGTATCGCTTCCTTCCGAGCATCTCCGGCGACTATTTCATCGACAGCATAAAGCGCTTTGTGGCGGAAAAGCTGCTGCCTGAAATGAAGGCGAAGGATTCCAGGGCGTCGATAGACTTCGAACAGCTTCTCGCAAATCCCGGCCTCAATACGCCGGCTGACGACGAAGTGTACAAGCTTGCCGTGCAAATCACTGGCGATACCGAATGTCGCAAAGTTGCCTACGGTACGGAAGCGCCCTTTTTCCAAGGCATCGGGATACCCAGCATCATCTGCGGTCCAGGCAGCATCAATCAGGCACACCAGCCCGACGAATACGTCACGTTGGACCAATTGACAGCCTGCGAAGATTTCATCCGTCAGATGGTCAATAAATTATCGACGGGAGATTGATCTGAAAATTTAGCAGTATCTGGTGAGAAACGGGTCACAGCAACGATTAATAATGGGAGCAGAAAATGACCGCCGGAGTAAACATAAACATTGATGAAGACGCGCTATTCCGGAGGATAACGTATAAAATCGTTCCTATATTGTTTATATGTTATGTAATAGCTTACATTGATCGAGCAAACATAGGCTTTGCAAAGCTGCAAATGCTTGACGATCTGCATTTTGACGCTGCAATATATGGATTTGGCGCTGGGATATTCTTTATCGGCTTCACGTTGGCGGAGCTTCCGAGCAACCTGTTCCTGTACCGGCTGGGCGCTCGCGTATGGCTTGCGCGGATCATGATTACTTGGGGAATCATTTCCGTCCTGATGCTTTTCATCAATACGGAGTGGTCCTTCTATGTCCTCAGGTTTTTGCTTGGCGCCGCCGAGGCGGGGTTTTTCCCGGGCGTCATCTACTATCTGACACTGTGGTATCCGGACAATCGGCGGGGAAGAATATTCTCCACCTTTGCCATCGGCGCGACCGTTGGCGGGCTGATCGTCGGCCCTCTATCGGGCTGGATCATGCAGAATTTTCACGAGGTCGCGGGACTCCGGGGATGGCAGTGGCTCTTTGTGCTGCAGGGCCTACCAGCAATCCTGCTTGGTGGACTTCTGTTCGTATTCCTGAGCGACAGCCCCACCACTGCGAAATGGATGGCCCCCGAGGATCGGGCACTTCTGAACGAGAAGCTGGCGGGCGCGCGCGCAAGGAAACATGACAATCCGAACTTCTGGACCGTTTTCGGCAACAAGAGTATCTGGCTTCTCGGATTGGTTCTGGGCGCAACCAATCTCGGCATCTATCTCGGTGTCTTCTGGCTGCCAACGATCATCAAGGATGCCGGCATCACGAACCTGCAGACAATCGGCAACATTTCCAGCATTCCGTACATTACCGCTGCGGTTGCGATGTTCGGTCTTGGGCGCAGCTCGGACTATTTCGGGGATCGCCGGTGGCACATCGCTATTAGCCTGATCTTGGGTGCCGCGGCTTTGACCGTCAGTGCGTTTGTTTCGCAGGCCTCCGTGGGGGCGATCGGTGGCGTCGTGATCGCGACCGGCTTGCTGATCGGGGTAACGCCACTTTTGTGGGTGCATGCTTCCAGCTTCATCGATGGCAAGACGGCAGCGGCAGGTTTTGCGCTGATCAACATGTGCGCCAGCGTATGCGCGTTCCTGGGACCCTATGTGACGGGCCTGTCGCAACAGCAGCTCGGATCGACTGCGCTGGCGTTCACAGGCATTGCCGGGGCGGTCGTGATCGCCGCATTGGCCTTAATCGTCGCTCCTGGTCTGTCGCCCGCAAAAGCTCTTCCGCGGACAGCGTGAGCGTTCGAGTGGAAGCTTGGCGCAAGCCGTCGCCTTGGATGTGGCTAGAGGCCCTCCCAGCAAAGGGTCGAATGCGCGGGGTCGATCGCATCAAGGCGCGCGATCGGCCCCGCGCCCACGATCAGATGCCGCCGTTGCCGGAATTCACAGGGTACAAGTTGATGCCCACATACATCACGAAACCCTGCGAGAGACTGGTCAGCCTCGGGTGTGATCATTTTACTTGTCACCTGCCGGTCCTTTATTAAGCAAGCACAATGTTCTTGATGCTTCCCAGGAGTTATGAATGACCGCACGTCCCGTACCCAATTCCTTTCGTACCGGCGCGGACGAGCAGGGAATGTTTGGCAAGTACGGAGGCCGCTTCGTCCCTGAAACGCTCATGCCACTCGTTCTCAATCTGGAGAGGCAATGGCGGGAAGCCAAAGGCGACCCAGCCTTCGAGGCCGAGTTGCAGCAGCTCTCGACGTTTTATGTAGGACGTCCCTCGACGCTTTATTTTGCGGACAGCCTGACGAGGCACCTCGGCGGGGCAAAGATTTATCTCAAGCGCGAAGACTTGAACCACACTGGCAGCCACAAGATCAACAATTGCGTTGGCCAGATTCTATTGGCGAAGAGAATGGGCAAGACGCGCATTATAGCGGAAACGGGAGCCGGACAGCATGGCGTCGCCGCGGCCACGGTGGCTGCGAAGTTCGGCTTTCCGTGTGTCGTCTACATGGGCATAACCGACATGGAGCGCCAAAAGCCCAACGTCGCTCGCATGAAACTGCTTGGGGCTGATGTTCAGGCTGTGCGGAGCGGCCGCAGCACACTCAAGGACGCGATGAACGAGGCGTTGCGTGATTGGGTTACGAATGTACACGACACCTATTACGTGATCGGTAGCGCCGCCGGGCCGCATCCTTATCCGGAGTTGGTGCGCGACTTCCAGTCGGTCATTGGCGCCGAGGCGCGGAGCCAGATCCTCGAACGGGAAGGTTGCCTGCCGGATGTTATCATCGCCGCTATCGGCGGCGGGTCGAATGCAATCGGTCTTTTCCACCCCTTTCTCGATGACGTCGGTGTTCGGATTATAGGTGTGGAAGCAGGTGGTCGCGGCCTCAAGGGTGTCGAACACTGTGCCTCGATGAGCGCTGGCAGGCCCGGCGTCCTTCACGGCAACCGTACCTACCTGCTGCAGGACGACGATGGTCAAATTCTTGAGGGTCACTCGATCTCGGCCGGCCTCGACTATCCCGGTGTCGGTCCGGAACATGCATGGCTTCGGGATAGCGGGCGTGTCGACTATGTCCCGGTTTTCGACGACGAGGCACTTGAAGCGTTTCAGCTTTTGACGCGGGTGGAAGGAATAATTCCCGCGCTGGAATCGGCGCACGCCATCGCTCAAGCCGTTAAGATCGCCCCATCGATGGATGCCAACCAGATCATAATCGTCAACCTGTCAGGGCGAGGAGACAAGGACGTCCAGTCCGTTGCAGATATTTTGAACATGGAAATCTAGCGATGAATAACCGCATAGGTCGTCGATTTGAAGAGCTGAAGGCTGAGGGCAGTGCAGCGCTCATCACTTATTTGATGGGCGGAGATCCGGACTTCGATACATCCCTTGCGATCATGAAGGCGTTGCCCGAGTGCGGGAGCGACGTAATCGAACTGGGTATGCCTTTCTCCGATCCTCTGGCGGATGGTGCGGTAATTCAGGCGGCCGGACAGCGGGCCCTGAAGGGCGGTCAAACGCTGAAGAGGACGCTGCAACTGACACGCGAGTTTCGTCAGGTCGACGACCAAACGCCAGTCGTGCTGATGGGATATTTCAAC
Source organism: Terribium retamae (assembly GCF_022347545.1). Taxonomy (GTDB): domain Bacteria; phylum Pseudomonadota; class Alphaproteobacteria; order Rhizobiales; family Rhizobiaceae; genus Mesorhizobium; species Mesorhizobium retamae. The sequence continues at coordinate 6,305 of NZ_JAKREW010000030.1, read as the reverse complement.
CCCATATATTCCTACGGGGTCGATCGTTTCCTGGCCGATGCGCGGGATGCAGGAATCGACGGATTGATCATTGTCGACCTGTCGCCAGAAATGGACCAGGAACTGTGCATCCCCGCGAGCAGGGCGGGTATCGATTTCATACGCCTGGCGACGCCCACCACCGACGATGCCCGTCTGCCGAAGGTGTTGGAGAACGCATCCGGGTTTGTATACTACGTCTCGATGAACGGGATTACGGGCAATGCATTGCCCAATCCCGTCGATATTGCTGCGGCGGTCGCGCGTATCCAGAAGAGCACGTTACTGCCCGTCTGTGTCGGATTTGGTGTTAAGACCGCTGAGCAGGCGCATGTGATTGGCAGAGCGTCCGACGGGGTTGTCGTCGGCACGGCGATCGTCAGCGCCATTGCAGACACGCTCGATTCGACCGGCCGCGTCGTCGCCGACCCGGTCAAGGCAGTCACCAATCTTGTCACCGAACTCGTCTGCGGAGTGAGACAGTTAGATCGCCGGGGGCGGGATGTCTCAACAGCCATTTGACAGCCAAGCACATGTTCCAAACTCCCCCGCAGCAGCGGACTCAGTAAGTGGAACAGACCTCAACAGCACGCGCATTGGACAGCTATGATCGATGTAAATACCCTTCAGGCTCGTTTCCCGACCCTCTCGCACCGAGTCTATCTGAGCAGTGGCTCCCACGGGCTCCTGTCGACCGATGTTCAACAGGCTTATGCAGCCTACATCAACGAGTGCCTTATATATGGAGCGAATTGGGAAGGGTGGCTCGGACGATATGAAGCCGTCCGATCCAGCGTTGCTCGGCTTCTCGGGGCAAAATCGACAGAAATCGCCGTGACGAGCTCTGCATCGGAGGGTATCAATGCCCTGGCGAGCGCCTTCGACTTCACCGGCGAGCGCAACAAGATCGTCGTCAGTAACTTTGAATTCCCGACAAGTGCCCAGATCTGGCACGCGCAGGAAGGTCGAGGCGGACACGTGGTCCATGTGCGTGAGAGCCAAGATGGCTATATCCCGCTCGAATCCTTCGAAGAGGCTATTGACGAGCACACGAAAATCGTGGCGATTTCGCATGTTTGTTATCGTCACGGCGCAAAACTCGATGTCAAGGGCATTGCAGAAATCGCAAAACGCAAGGGCGCGCTTCTGATTCTGGATTGCTACCAATCAGTGGGCACAGAGCCGCTTAACGTCAAAGAACTCGGCGTCGACTTTGCCGTCGGCGGCATGATGAAATATCTTCTGGGCAGTTCCGGCGTGGGCTTTCTTTACATTCGCGAGGAACTGGTCGAGAGCCTCACACCGTCGTCCAGCGGGTGGTACGCTCAGGCCGACTTTTTTGCCATGGACATTTTCGCCAACAACCCGTCGCCGACCGCCCGGCGATTCGAGGCTGGCACGCCTGCTGTACCTGGCTGCTTCGCCGCCGAGGCCGGGTTGGGAATCATTCACGAATTCGGCATAGAGGCAATCGGTGCCCATATCCGTGATCTGACCGGCCGCTGTATGGACAGTCTGCGGGAGTCGGGTTGGCAGGTGGTGACGCCGCGCGATGATCTCCGGCGAGGTCCGATGGTGGCGATACGCTCGAGTGACGACGCGGCTCTCGTCGGCCGTTTGGCCGAGAATGGCATCGTCACATCCTGTAGAGACGGAAATGTCAGGTGCGGTTTTCACTTCTACAATGGGGAGGAGGACGTCGCTCGTCTGCTGCGCGCTCTTGAACGCCACCGGGACCTTGGCGCATGATCCAGCTGACAGCCTATGCCTCAATGATTGAATCGCAGCGGCAATTCACAAAGACCTCTCATGCGCTGGGGCAAACCAGCGCAAATCCCATACCCCATCGGGGCGAGAGTTGACAAAGGCCGTCTCGATCACATCGATCACCACCGCTGCACGAGGGTGGTTTCCACCACCCAGGCAACTTAGGATACCCGCATTGATAACCGCTATGGTTTCGGCGGGAAGCGCGGGTTGATGGTGTAGTTCCATTCCGGGTGGAATTCATCGCCAGTGATGTCGAGGCTTGCCATCTCTGCGTCGGAGACCTTGATCCCTTTTTGATAGGTACAGGGGTCGAGCGCGCACTCGACCTTGAGCCCGGTCTTGGTCGTCGTCGCCCCGATCAGCTCGACCACGGCGAGGCGGTCGCTCAGCGGGCGGCCGCGCCAGTTCTGCGTAATGCGGCAGAACAGCCGGTGCTCGATCTTGTTCCACTTCGACGTGCCGGGCGGATAGTGATGGACGTGGAGCGTAAGACCGCTGTCGTCGGCGAAGGTCTGCAGCTCGCGCTTCCACAGCCGCACGCGCGCGCCGTTCGAGCCGCCGCAGTCGGCCGTGATCGTCAGCTCGCTGAGCTGGGGGTAGCGCTCGCGTCCCATGCGCGCAAGCCAGGCGCGAATGGAGGCGACGGCGAACTCGGCGGTGTCGGCGGTGTCGGCGGTGATCCCGACGCTGACCCAGCCCTCGTCGGCGGCCACATCGTAGACCCCGTAGGGGACCACCTTGCCCAGCGCCTTGTCCTCGAAGTCGTGAACCTTCACACGGCGCGGATCGCCCTTCGCACGATAGTCGCTGCCGCCGTTCTTGAACTCGCCGACCAGCTCCTTCTTCTTGGTGTCGACCGAGACCACCGGCTGACCTGCGGCCTGCGCCGCTGTGACTTTCGCGCTGATGTGCTCGAACTGGGCGTTGCGGTCGGGGTGCTTGCAGCCCTCGTCCGCCTTGCGGTTGAACTGGCGCGAGAAGCCGAGCCCGATGAGCAGCTTGCGCACGCTGTTGGGGCTGACCGCATGGCCCAGATCGGCCAGCGCCTGCGCCAGCTTGTCGTAGCTCTTGGATACCCACAGCAACGGGCGCTCCGGATCGCCCAGGGTCGCCGGCTCGACCAGGCGCTCAAGGTCGGCCAGCAGGGTCCGATCGCGCTCGATCAACCGCTTGGGACCACCGCCTTTGCGACGCACCCGCCCGCGCGGCGCCGTTGCATCGAGATCTGCAAGGCCACGCCCGATTGTCGAGCGGGCCAGCCCGGTGATCTGCGACACCGCCGGAAGCCCGCCCCAACCCGCCGCCCGCGCCTCACTCGCGGCGAACACCCGTCGGCCACGCTCGTCCCGCTTCGAGCCGTCCGCCGCCCACCGCTGCTCGATCCCGCGTCGGTCGATCATGACCCAATCGGTAACCCACAAACCTCACGCCAGGAATCGCAGCCCGATGAGTCAAACCGACGCAGCCATCACCAAATCCGATTCAGTTATCAATGCAGATGTCCTTAGTCTGGATGCAGCCTTCAGCTCACGGGATGTGGACGTCAGCGCGAGAGAACGGCTGTCCCAAGGGCATTGAGATTGAGCATCGCCGCAATGCCGATAAACAGGCCGCCAGCGCCGCCGAGCAGATTGAGAGCAATGGTCGAGTCGATGGCGTTTTTCGTGACGCCGTAGACGAGCGCATAGCCGGCGATAGCGGCGGGTACGGCAAAGATGGCGAGCGCGACAAGGCGAAGCGCCGGGTTCTTTGCGAAGCCGAGCACGGCAATGACTAGCCCGACAGAAAGCAAAGCCGCGCCGATGGCAGCCAGGCCGGACATGAGAAAGCCAGCGTTGGTTGCATAGACATACTGAAACGCCGTCAACCCGACCATGAAGGGCAAGGCGTATACGGCGAAGTTATAAGCGATCACGCAAAGGGCGATTGAAAGGGATATGGCAAGCAGGATCAGTGTCATGGAAGCCTCCTCATGAACGGTTGGACGATCACGACAGGCTGCCGGGGTAATACGCTCCGCCTGCGACTATGCTACTTCGCCGGTTCTCCATGGAGCGGTATTTGAGCCAGAATATGACTGCCTGGTCAAGTAAAGGCGGCGCTTCAAGCGCCGCCATCGAACTTCATGACCGGGATGCCGAGCTTGCGGGCCTTGTCGGCGAGGTTTTCCTGAATGCCCGTGCCGGGGAAGACGAGGACGCCGACCGGAAGAACTTCGAGCATGGCGTCGTTGCGCTTGAAGGGCGCGGATTTGGCGTGTTTGGTCCAGTCGGGCTTGAAGGCGACCTGTGGCACCTTGCGATTGTCGGCCCATTTGGCCGCGATCAGCTCGGCGCCCTTCGGTGACCCACCGTGCAGCAGCACCATATCGGGATGCTTGACGCGGACCTGATCGAGTTTGGCCCAGATCAGGCGATGATCGTTGAAGTCGAGACCGCCGGTGAAGGCGACCTTGGGACCGGCGGGCAGCATCACCTCGGTCTCCGCCCGGCGTTTGGCGGCGAGGAAGTCTCTGGAGTCGATCATCGCCGAGGTGAGGTTGCGATGGTTGACCATCGAGCCGGAGCGCGGCCGCCAGGCCGATCCGGTGTGGCGCTCGAACCGTTCGGCGGCGATATCGCGGAAGAGTTCCATGCTGTTGCGCCGCTCAATCAGGGTCTGCCCCTCGGCCGTGAGGCGCTCAAGCTCAACTGACTTGACCTCGCTGCCGTCCTGTTCCCGCTGCCCGCGACGCTGGCCCTGCTCGTTATCGTCCAGTTCGCGTTCGATCCGGTCGGTTGCGCGGTGGAAGAGATTGACGGTCCCCCAGAGCAGCTCGTCGAGGTCAGGCTCGAGGCGGGTATCGCCGAGGGTGACGACCAGGGCGTCGAAGATGTCAGCGACTGCGCCGGCGACGGTATTGCCTTCGGGAAGCGGCCTTGGGTCGGGTTCATCCTGAAACGGACGATAGCCGTAGAGCTGAAGCTCGGTGAGGATATGGTCGGTGGGGGATGAGGTGTGGACCGGTTCGAAACCTGTCTCGTCATATTCGGTCTGCATGGGGTGCTTCCTTCGTCGGATCGACCGCGCCCATCGCGGCCTTCATGGCGACGAAAGCCCACGGGCGGGACGGGCTGGCAGTCCTCGCGCTTTCGCGAGGGCCTTGATGGCCGGATCCGGCTAATTTGTTTCGCGCTGCAAAGGCGGCTGATCCGGGCTCCCCACGCGACCCGTCGCGTGGGGTGGTCTGCCGCCGGCGGAAATTAGCCGGACCCGGCCATTGCCCGACCGGCCCGTTTGTGGGCCGATCGCCCTCTCAAGAAGGCCGTGGGCTGCGGCCTCTCCGACCCCTGGGGAAGCGCCAGACCGGATATGGCAGGGACAGAAGACGGCTGCCATCTTGCCCTTCTTCACCGGGATCCTCATTCTTCCATGAACCTGGCTACGTCCTCAGGAGCGATCTGAACCCGCAAGGCCGCCCGCACAGCATCGATGCCGCGCTGGCGCAGATCCTCATTGAAGTCCCCGCGCACCGGCGACAGGACAGCCGCCTCGATCCCGACGCCTCTCGCCCGCTCGACCAGGCTGTCTCGCGCGCCATCCCCCGCCGGATCGGAATCGCGCACGATATAGAGCCGCCGCAGCGACGCGGGGAACAGGATGGCAGAGAGGTGCGCCGCCGAGAGCGCCGCCATCATCGGCATCCGGGGCAAACCTGAGCGTGCCGACAGCACGGTCTCGATCCCTTCGCCCGCCGCCAGGATATCATCCGCCACACCGAAGCGGACGCCGTGTCCGAGGAGATGGCCCATCGCCCGCCGTGGGGTGTCGACAGGGGCTTTGTCGCTGCCATCGGGCAGGAGCCATGTGCGATGCGCGCCGGTCTGGACGCCGCCAAGGTCGGTGACGGCAGCGATCATCGCGGGCCATGTCTCTGTCGGACCGTGACCTTCGGGCCGATAGTAGCAGCGCGGGTGGAAGCGGAGGCTTCCGGTTTCGTGCAAAGCCGTAATCGCACGGTTCCGCAGATGTGTTTCCACGATGGTCCTGCCAATCGGCTGCGCCATGGCGAACAGACGCCGCGCCGCTTCCGGCGATCCGCTTGGCGCTTTTCCCGGCCGGGACTTGGGAGGTGGATCAGGCTCAGGTCTCGGCAGGCTGAGGAAGGACCGGGCTTCGTCAGCGACTTGCCTGAAATCGACGAGACCGCACCTTGCACGGATGACATCGAGCAGATCGCCATGTTCGGCCGAGGCGGCGTCGGTCCATTTACCCGCGGCACCCTTGCCGGATTCCGGCCCGGTGAGCCGGACGAACATCGACCGACCGGGGGTATTGCGAACGTCCCCGACCAGCCAGTAGCGGCCTTCGCGTTTGCCCTTCGAGAGATAATGCCTGCACACCGCCTCGGGGGGGGGGGCGCGGCGGGGGGGGGGGGGGGCGGGGGGGGGGCGGGGCCCCCCCCCCCCCCGGCGGGGGGGGGGGGGCGGGGGCGGGGGGGGGCGGCCCCCCCCCGGGGGGGGGGGGGGGGGCGGGGG
>NZ_JAKREW010000002.1 GCF_022347545.1 Terribium retamae | reverse complement strand
TCGGATGCCGGCAATCAGTTCGAGGAGCATGTCGTCATCCAGATCGTGCATGTGGCCAGGGACCGCTCCTATGAGACCAATGAGGGCGATCCCGAATACGTCAATCGTTTCCTGGCCATTCCAAGCAAGGTGCCGGCAACGCCGCACCGCACGGTGCCGCGGCCGCGTTGCGAAGGCACCCAGATCGCCATTATCGCCGGCCCTGAAGGCGAGGAGATCCACACCGACCCTCATGGCCGGGTGAAGGTCTGGTTCCCATGGGATCGCCGCGCCAGGAAGGATGGTTCCGACACCTGCTGGATCCGCGTGGCGCAGAACTGGGGCGGTGCCGGCTGGGGCGGTCAGATCATCCCGCGCATCGGCATGGAGGCGGTGCTGTCCCATATCGACGGCGACTTCGACAAGCCGCTCATCGTCGGACTGGTGCCCAATGCGAGGCAGAAGACGCCGTACAAGCTGCCGGAGAACAAGACCCGCTCCGGCTTCAAAACGCAGACCCACAAGGGCGGGGGCTTCAATGAATTGTCCTTTGAGGACGAGAATGGCAAACAACAGGTCTATGTTCATGCCCAGAAAGATCTCGACCGGCTGGTGAAGGACAACGAAACCACCACCATAGAAAAGGGCAACCGCACGACGACGTTGCAGCAAGGTGACGAGAAGAAGACCCTGCAGCAGGGCAACCGCTCCGTGACGCTGCAGACAGGCGATGAAAAGAAGACCATCGCGCAGGGCGGTCTGACCGAGCAGATCGCCAAATCCCGCAGCACCACCGCCAACACGGTCTATATGACCGCTGTCGCGGGCAAGAACGGCCCGGGTATTATTGGCCACACCGCCGACGACCAGATCACGCTGCAGGTGGGACCTAGCAAGATCACTTTGACCAAGACGAATATCGTCATCGAACATGCCGGTTCGTCGATCACTTTCGACGCCAATGTGATCAACCAGATCGCGGGCAACATTCATCTGAATAAGGATAAGGCTGGATAGGCTGCATGATGTTTCATTTTGACGAAGGATGCATGTCGATCCCAGACGGTTGGAAAGACCAGACCATCAACATCATCTCCAGTACCGGAGGCGCTCAGGCAGGCCTTACCTTCACCATCACACGCGAAGAAATGCCCTGGGGCATGCAGTTCGACGAGTATGTCGATGCCGAACTCGGCAAGGCCGGCAAGGCACTGAACGACTTCACCATCGTCGAGCGCAAGCAGGTGCATATTTCCGGCAATCCGGCTCATCAGGTCGAATGCACCTGGAAGGCCAAACAGGGGCTGATGCACCAGATCATCACCACTATCAATCAGCGCAACAAGGCGATCGTGGTGACAGCCTCCAGCCCGGCAAAAATGTCCGATTCACAGAAGAGGCAGCTGGTGGACACCGTCAACACCTTCCGCTTTCTGGACCGCACAACGGGCACCTAGCCGGCCATGTCGCTACTCAACAACCTCGTCACCGGAGGAGCGGTCAGCTCGGGCCGCAGGCATGGTTCATACACCAGTGAACCCGGCGAGGGCGCGCCCGGGCAACCTGGCCAGCCAACCTACGACATGGGACCGCTGGACGATCCGACGGCACGCTCGGATTTCGTCAGGGGATGGGACTCGACCCTCGATTTCGTAGAGAGCGACACGTTCAACTACGCTGTCACCGGTGGTTTCGCTGCTGTCGGTGTTTACGGCGCGATGGCTGGCGGCGCCACGCTCGGTGCTGCGGTCGCAACGGTAGCCGTGCCTATAGCGGTGGGCATAGCCTCAGCCAAGTTGGGAGCCTGGGCCGGCGAGCAACTTGGAAACTGGGCGATGGAAGCAATGGGCTACCAGAAGATCGCTCAGCAAGGCGAAATGCCTGCCCATGTCGGCCATCCGATCGCGCACGAAAGCGGTTGGGGCCTTGGCGCGCTCGTGCTTGGAGCCGTGGCTGGCTTGGCAGCAGCAGCTTTCGTCGTGATGACATTCGGCACTGGCCTGGTTGTTCTTGCGGCCGCTGCTGCGGTCGGTGGCGCTCTTGCCGGCGTGGGCGCGGGTTTCGCCTCTGCTGCGGGGCAATACGGCACCAACAAGGGCGTGATATCGAAAGGCTCGCCTAATGTTTTCTTCGAGAACAAGCCGGTCGCCCGGATCACTGACGAAGTGCTCTGCGACAGCCACGGGGTCCAGAAGGTCGCGCAAGGCAATATGACCGTCTTCGCCAACGGATTGGCAATCGCCCGCATTGGCCACAAGACCACCTGCGACGGCACCATCAACGATGGCTGTAAGACCATCGCCATCGATATCGATACGAACCCGCAGCAACTGGACATCGATGTCGGCTGGATGACGCGCATCACGCGCACCGGTCTGGCGATCCTCAACTTCCTGCCGATTCCGAGTGGCAGGCCAAAGCCCGGACAGACACGCGCCCATCCCACATCCGGCAAGCCGGTTGCCGCCTGCACCGTCCGGGGCTGTCCCGCCGATGTCGCCACGGGACAATTCTTCGATGTCCGGTTGGACCTGCACATACCGGGCACCATTCCCCTCATCCAGAAACGTGTCTGCCAGCGCGGCGCCGTCGGCGTGCTCGGCAAGGGCTGGGCCTCCAGCTGGTCTCAGCATCTGCGTATCGACAAGGAGGCGATCTACTATCAGGATCCGGAAGGCGTCGTCGTCTTCTTCCATGCGCCTTATGATGAGGTCGACGCGGAAAACGTCCGCTTTCCCTACCTCAAGCTGTTCTCCGAAGATCGGAGGACTTTCACTCTGTGGAACGCCCGCGAGCAGCTTTACTACGAATTCAGCGAGATCAGCCGCGGCCGTGTCTGGCTGTCGCGTATCGAGGACCGCAACGGCAACAACATTACCTTCGCCTACGACGGAAACGGCCTGTCGCGTATCGTCCATTCTGATGGTTTCGAGCTGACTGCACAATCCAGTGACTGGCTGCTGCAGACCGTGCATTTGGGCACAGGCGAGGATGCTCGCCAGATGGCCGAATGGGGCTATTCCGCGCGTGGCCATCTTCAGGAGGTGCGCTCCGCCCAGACGGGCTATCTGCGCTACTATTACGATGCGCACGATCGTGTTGTGCGCTGGCATGACAGCCAAGCCAGCGATGTCAGCTATGTGTGGGGCCGCGACGACCGCATCATCGCCATCAACAGCACCTCGGGCTATATGTCCGGCACTTTCGCCTATGATCTGCAAAACCGCGTCACCCGCTTCACCGACGGCATGGGCGCGACTTCTGTGTATTTTTATGACGAAGACGGGCTTGTCTGGCGCGAGATCGATCCGCTGGGCGGCGAATGGACCACCGAGTGGGGTGACAGCTTCAATGTGCTGTCCTGGACGACGCCGCTCGGCAACAGATCGGTTCTGGAATATGATGGGTTAAGCAATATTTCGTCATTCACCGATCCCGAAGGTGCGACGATCTCCTGGTCATATAGGCAGGATGGGTTGCTGGAGGCCTTTACTGATGCGGAAGGCAATTCTCGTCAGTATACCTATGACCAGCGTGGAAACCTGCTCACTGCGGTCAACGAAGTTGGCGATGTAATGTCGCAACGCATAGGCACCAGGGGCGAAGTCCTGCGCATCGATCTGCCCAACGGCGGTCAGCAGCGCATCTATTACGACCATTTGATGCGTCCGCGCGCGACCACGGACGCCGCCGGCAATACGTATACGGTGCAATATGATGTCGAGGGTCTGCTTGTTGCCAGCACGGATCCGCTGGGCAACCACACACGTTTCGACAGAACGAGGGATGCGGGCAATCCACTCGGCGCGGTCCGGGAAATAATCCACGCCGATGGCACACTCGAACAGTTCGAGTATGACAGCGAAGGCCGCCTTATCCGCTATACCGATGCCAATGGGAATAGCCGCAAAAACACTCACGGTCCGTTCAACTTGTTGATGGCGGCTACCGATTCTTTCGGCAATGTGCTGCGTTATGAATACGATACCGAGGCGCGCCTGATTGCGGTGATCAACGCCAAGTCCGAGCGCTACGAATACCGACGCGACCTCTGTGGCCGGGTGGTTGGACAGAAGGATTTTGCCGGAATTGTCACTTCCTTCACTGCCGATGCGGATGGGCGCACGATCTCGCGGCGGACGATGGACGGTATCGAAACCCGTTACCTGCGTAACGGCCGCAGTGATCTGATGGCCACGACGACTGTCGCCGGCGGGAGCGAGGAGATCACCCAATTCGCCTATGATAAACGCGGCCTGATGACGCTCGCTAAAAGTCACGATTCCAGCGTCGAACTGAGTTATGACGGCCTCGGCCGTGTCACCTGCGAAACGGTCAACGGCCGCGCCGTCCGTTCCGAATACATCAGCGGTGAGCTTCACCGTATCAAGCGCGAAGGTGACGTGACGCCGCTTGAATTGTCTTACGATCTTCTAGGCGAGGTTCGGAGCTTGGCGATTGCGAACCATGCCCCGCTGTCTTTTACGCGGGACATGCGCGGCCTGGAGGTCCTACGGCAATCCGAAGCGGGCTTTGCTCAGGCGCAATCCTATTCTTCGGTGGGTCTTCTGCAGGAGCAGGTTGCTGGCCCGGCCCAGTCGGTGCTCAAGCTTCTGCATGGGATGCCCGGCAGCGAGCGGCTGCATGCGCATCGTACCACCGCGGGGCCAGCTATGGTCAGCCGCAACTACCACTGGGATCCCGCCGCTAATCTTATTCGCACCATCGATAGCCGCATGGGGGAGACCCGCTATAGCTATGATGCTCGCAACCAGATCGTGCAGACTGAGCATCGGAGCCGGCTCGGTGGAGCTTCCTTTGCGGAGCGTTTCGCCTATGACCCCTGTAACAATCTTGCCATCGCCGGTTATTCTGGCGAAAGGGCGTTGGCGCAGGCAGGCAGTTCGGCTCAGTTGGGTGAAACCGTGGAACAAGCGCCCGGCGGGCTGATCCGACGTCGTGGCCGCTTCTTCTACCGGCACGATTCGCGTGGCCGGGTGGCCGAAAAACGGCTCGAGCAAAACGGCTTTCGAAGCCGTATCTGGCGTTTCGAATGGGATGGCGATGATCGTCTGGTTCAGCTCGAAACGCCAGCTGGCGATGTCTGGCATTATGGCTATGACGCACTCGGCCGACGCATCCGCCGACTTAGGATCGTCGAAGGTGGCAAAACGCGTACGCACAATCCGCCGAAAGCCGACAACAACAACCGGCAGCCACAAGGCGATCCCTCGAAACGAGCGATTTCTGGATCAGCCTATCAGTGGGATGGCAATCAGATTGTCGCAGAAGCCCCGATCTATGCGGACGGCACCATAGCCTGGGACCAGGCCGAAAACTGGATCTACGAATCCGACACACTTCGGCCTCTAGCGCGGCTCGGCTCCGACGGGCGTATTCATTATATCGTGGCGGACCAGATTGGCACGCCGCGCGAGTTAATTAGCGAAGACGGTAGAGAAATTGCCTGGTCGGCACAGCATCGCACCTGGGGACAGGTTGACCACCGGCACAGATCATACCGTGTTGCGCAAGCGAATGATGATCGGGAAATCGACTGCCCCATTCGTTTCCAGGGTCAATGGGAAGATGCCGAGAGCGGCCTGTACTACAACAACCAGCGCTACTACGATCCAGACGCGGCACAATATCTGTCGCCGGATCCGATCGGATTGGTGGGTGGGGCTCGACCCCAAGGCTATGTCGCCAATCCTGCGACGTGGGTCGATCCGCTTGGCCTGACGCCGTTGGATCAAGGCGGGTATTCGCTGTACCACATCACTGATCGAAACGGTGTCGTACGCTATGTCGGCATCACCAATCAGGGCACCGACGTGCGCGCAATGCAGCATGAGGTGAGCGGCCGGCTTGGACCGGGCTACAAGCTGCGGGAGGTGGAGTCCGGTCTCACCTATGCACAGGCTCGAGGCTATGAGCAGGCTGACATCGCGCATTACAAAACAAGGGATACGTCGCGGATAGGGCTTCCTTTCAAACGGGGTGAGCCAAATCGAATATGGTCCTACGATCCAAGGCGCCAAGATAAGCGTGCCGCGGCGTTTAAGAAGTATGAGGCACAACGCACGGCCAGCTATGGTGGCTGCGCTTGATGAAGGTGGACTGATGGTATCGTTGAAAAAGGCAAAAGTTCTCGATCTTCAGGAAGGTACGATGTTCTGCGTGCCCCTGGTCGAGAATACAGGATTCGGATTTGGCTACGTGGGTTTGAGCCGTCAGGGCTGGGGTTATCTTCTGAACATCTACGATCATGTTTCAGCCACGGAAGCGCCACCCGCCGATATCGAAAACAAGCCACTCATTGTCCAAAACCTGCTCGGCAATGACGGGTTGTTCATCGAGGCCAGATACAACCCCGACCCGTGGCGCGTGCTGGACAGGTCGGTGCGGGCGATAGCCCCGATCGAGCGGGCGCTCTTTCAAATAGGCAGCAAGATTGTCGACATGAAGAGCGGCGACGAGATCAACGACCCATCTGTCGACCGCAAGTCTCTGCCCTTTAAGGAATATCCGCTCGACAACGAACATTCCTACATGGTCACGGCGAAACTGCTGCGTTGCGGCTTCGCGTTCAATGACGACGAAGAACGGTACGAACTTCTCCGCTAAGCCTCATGGCACCATCGATCCTCATTCTCAGCTTCATCTCGTCGCCCAATGGACGCAGACGCGCGGAAGAGTTGCTGGAAGACCTGTTCGCGAAACACGACCTTGGCAAAATCGTCGGCGGCGGACAGGACCTTCGCACCGGCGACTTCGATTTGGAGATCGCAACTCCGGACGCCGGGAGCCTGCTTGAGCAGGTGGAGAGATTTTTGGCGAACGAACAGGATCTCGAACTGCGGGATGCCGTTCTTATCGAGCGTTAGCACCCAATCTGCGGTTCAAAGGCTGCGCAATACCGGCGCAGCCTTCTGTCCGAGGATTCGCCATGTGCCGACGAGGCCGATGCCGACGGTGACGACGAGTGAAAGCAAGATCGTGCCGACGGCCACTTCGGGCTGAAAAGCCCAGGGCAATGTCATGATGTTCGAGATCACGAACCAGGCCGCCACGCTTCCGGCACCAAGAGCGAAGACGGCGGTGGCGAGACCAATCAGCATATACTCGAGCGAGAAGGCGGCGATCAGGGTGCGCCGCGTGGCGCCCAATGTCTTCAGGACCACAGCGTCATGCACCCGAGCCCGGTTGCCGGCCGCCAGCGCGCCTGCAAGCACCAGCACTGAGGCAATGAGCGCCACGCCGGCTGCGGCGCGGATCGCGGTTCCGATCTGACCAACCAGCTGATTGACGACGTCGAGTGCGTCCTTCACACGAACGGTCGTCACTGTCGGATAGGCGCGCGTGACGGCGTTGAGAAGACGGGCGTCGTCTGCAACGGTTGCCGCTTTGTCCGACAGCGTGGCCAGCCAGGAATGCGGCGCGCCGGCGAAGGTGTTGGGCGAGAACACCATGACGAAGTTGATGCCCATGCTTTCCCATTGCACGCGGCGGAAACTGGCGATCTTGGCCGTGATGTTGCGGCCGAGCACGTTGACCGTCACCGTGTCGCCGAGCTTGAGCCCGAGCGCCTTTGCCTCGTCGGCGGAGAAGGAAACCAGCGGCTCGCCCTGATAATCTGCCGGCCACCAACTGCCTTCGACGAGTGTGGCGTTCTCGGGCTTGGCAGGCGCATAGGTAACGCCGCGGTCGCCCCTCAGAACCCAGGCCGCTTCGGGTGGCACCTTGACCTTGTCGACGGGCACCCCGTTCAACGCCATCAGGCGACCCCGCAACATCGGCACCTTGGCCAGTGTGCCTGCAGGGGCCTCCTTGCCGACCAAGGTGGCGAAAGCGTCGACGTCGGCCGCCTGGATGTCGACGAAGAAGAAATTGGGCGCCCGCTCGGGCAGACTGCCGCCGATCTGGCGCCTCAGATTGCCGTCGATCAGCGCCAGCGTGACCAGGAGGGTCAGTCCCAGGCCCAGCGACAGGACGACCGAAGGCGTCAACGCACCGGGCCTATGGATGTTGCCGACGGCGAGCCGCAGCGCTGTCGAGCGCACGCGCGGGCTCTTTTTGGCGATGATTTGGACGAGCGCACTGACAAGACGCAGCACAAGAAAGGAAAACACCGTCGCGCCGACAAAGATCGCGGCAATGCGGCGGTCATTGGCCATGAATATCGCCAGCGCTGCCAGTGCGATTGCAATGGCAAGAGCGATCGCGACATAGGATAGCCTCGGCAGGCCGCGACTCTCGAAGCCCATTTCGCGGAACAGGGCAGTGGCTGGCACGTCACGGGCACGGCCGAGGGGGAGAAGTGCGAAGACAAGTGTCACCATCAGGCCGAACAAAGCTGCAAGCGCGAGCGCACCGGGATAAAACCCGCCTTCGGCAGGTACCGGGATAACGGATTGCAGCGCCGCACTCGCGGCAAAAGGCATGGCTGTCGCGAGCAAAAGCCCGGCTATGATGCCGAGCCCGGAAATCATCAGGATCTGAACCAAATAGACCGCAAAGACGAAACCTCCGGAAGCGCCCAGGCTCTTGAACGTGGCGATCACCGCGCGCTTGCCGTCCAGATAGGCGCGCACGGCGTTGGCGACGCCGACGCCGCCAACCACCAGCGCCGTCAGTCCCACCAAAGTCAGGAACTGAGAAAACCGCTCTATGTTCGATGACAAGGCCGGGGCTGCGTTGGTGCGGTTGCGAATGGACCAGCCTGCTTCCGGAAATTTCTCCGTCGCTTCGCGGCGGACGGCTTCAATGTCGGATTCGCTGGCATTGTCGGGCAAGCGCACTTTGTAGGCGTTTTCAACCAGGCTGCCCGGCTGAACCAGGCCGGATGCGTTGAGCCCCGCTTGGGAGATAAGCAGGCGGGGAGCGAAGCCGAAGCCATCCGAGACCGCATCCGGCTCGCCCGTCAGCTTGGCGCGCAGCTCGAATGTTGCGTTGCCGAGTTTGATGCGGTCGCCGGGTTTCAGATGCAGCCGTTCGAACAACAGATCGGGCGCGGCCGCCCCGAAAACGCCGTTGGCCTCTCCAAACAACGCTTCACGCACGAGAGGTGGCTCGGTCTGGAGCGTGCCGTAGAGCGGATAGGCGTCGTCGACCGCTTTGGCTTCGACCAGCGCCTGATCGGAGCCGTCGGGCAGGCGGGCCATTGAGCGCATGCCGGAACTTTCCGAAACGGCGCCCAATCCATCGAGGAAGGCCCGTTCCGCCGAGCTTGCTTCCCGCTGATTGAGCTGGAAGCGGATGTCCCCGCCGAGCAGCGTCTGGCCCTGGGCGGCGACGCCATCTGAAATGGACTGCGCCACGGAATTGACGCCGCCGATGGCTCCCACGCCGAGCGCGATGCAGGCGAGAAAAATCAGGAAGCCGGCGAGACCGCCGCGCATTTCGCGCAACGAAAACCGAATCGCCAGAGCAATGGTTCTGGCTGGTGAGATCGTGTGGGCTGGCTCCGACATTCGTCAGTTCTCAGGCCGGAATCTTGACCGGAACGGGATCGATCTCGATGCGGCCTGAGCGCATTGCCACCTGCCGGGAACAGCGGGCCGCCAAGGAAGGATCGTGGGTGACCAGAACAAGCGTCATGGTGCGTTCGGCTGCCTTGGCGAAAAGCAGGTCGGCCACTTGTTTGCCGGTGGCCTGATCGAGATTGCCGGTGGGCTCGTCTGCTATCAGGATGCGCGGGGAGGGCGCGAGAGCGCGTGCGATCGCGACACGCTGCTGTTCGCCGCCCGAAAGCTCCCCAGGATAATGGGTGACACGGTCGGCAAGGCCGACAGCCGCCAGTTCACGCGTGGCAACGCCGAACGGGTCGGCGGCGCCGGCCAGTTCGAGTGGGACTGCCACATTCTCGAGTGCCGTCATATTGGGAATGAGGTGAAAGGATTGGAAGACGATGCCGACGTTGCGACCGCGGAAGGCCGCGATCTGGTCCTCGCTCTTGCCGCTCAGCAATTCGCCGGCGATGCGCACCGTCCCTGCGTCCACGCGCTCCAGCCCGGCCAGCACCATCAGGAGAGTGGATTTGCCCGAGCCGGATGGACCGACGATGCCAGTGGTTTCCCCGGCTGCAACATCGAGGTTGATGCCCTTGAGTACGTGGACGGACGAAGCGCCCTCGCCCAGCGTCAATGACACGTCCCTCAGCTGGATGGCGGCATCAGTCACGAAATTGTCCTATATGGGAGGAAAGGTGGGCAGGACTGCCCCGGTGATATGGGTTCTGTCGCATGGCTTTCAAACATCTGGCTGCTTTTGTCGCGCTTTTCCTTGCAGTCGTGCCAACTTCACCTGTTCGAGCCGAACAAGTCCAGATCGTCGGGTTTGGTGACAGCCTGACGGCCGGCTTCGGCCTTGCTCCCGGCGAAGGTTTCACCGATCGGCTGCAAACGGCCCTGCGCGCCAAGGGATATGACGTCGCTGTCGCCAATGCCGGGGTTTCGGGCGATACCTCGAGTGGCGGTCTGGCCCGGCTCGACTGGTCCGTTCCCGACGGCACCAAGCTGGTCATCCTCGAGATCGGCGCCAACGACATGCTGCGCGGGATCGACCCGCAGATGGTCGAGGACAATCTGGACAAGATGCTGGCACGGCTGAAAGAGCGGAATATTCCGGTCCTGCTTGCCGGTATGCTGGCTGCTCCCAATCTCGGCCGTGCCTATGGTGAAGCATTTGGCACACTCTATCCGCGGTTGGCCGAAAAATACGGCGTGGCGTTCTATCCATTCTTCCTGGACGGCGTCGCCGGCAACCCTGCCTTGCAACTGGAGGACAAGATGCATCCCAATGCAAAAGGTATCGACGTGATCGTCGAACGTATCCTTCCGGCGGTTGAAAAAGCGATCAAGGCACTGCCCGCAAGGTCCTGAGCCGGCTGCAAGGTTGGTGATAGGTGTGGAGATTCTTAAAAAATAACCCCTTGCTCCCGCCGCTTTTCAGTGATTCGCTGTGAATCGAGAGTTCGATTCGAGGACAGGAGGCTTACCATGCCACGTCTTTTCACGGCCCTCGAAATTCCGCGTGATGCGGCGCTTTCGCTCTCCCTGCTCAGGGGCGGCCTGCCCGGTGCCCGCTGGATTGACGTCGAAAACTACCATCTGACGTTGCGCTTCATCGGCGATGTCGAAGGCCATGTCGCCGACGAGGTCGCCAACGCGCTGGATCGCGTCGATCGTCCATCCTTTTCCTTGACCCTTTCCGGCGTGGGTGCCTTTGGCCAGAAAAAGCCGCATGCGGTCTGGGCAGGCGTGATCCCTTCCCCCGATCTCAACCTGCTGCAGGCCGACATCGACCGCATTTGCAAACGCCTCGGCGTGCCGACCGATCCACGCAAGTTCACGCCGCATGTGACGCTGGCAAGGCTGCGCAATTCCAGCCCGCTGGAGGTTGCGCGGTATCTTTCCGCACGCGGAAATTTCGCCGCCATGCCCTTCAGGGTCGGTCGTTTTGTGCTGATGTCGTCGCGCGACTCGGTCGGCGGCGGGCCCTATGTCGTGGAAGAGGCGTGGCCGCTCTCGGATGCTGCAACGCGACCCTCCAACCGGGTTGCGATGGCTTCCGACGCCTCCAGGATCATGCGGTAAACCGAGGCGAAGCCTTCCGGCCCGCCATAATAAGGATCCGGGACCTCGCGTCCGGAATTGCCGGCGAATTCCAGGAAAAGCTGGATGCGGTCCTGTGCAAATTGCGGTGCAACGGCCCTGAGATCGCCGACGTTCGACCGATCCATACCGAAGATCAAGTCGAAGCGGGTGAAATCTTCAGCTAGGACCTTGCGCGCCTTCTGGCTGGAAATGTCGATGCCGTGGCGGGCCGCGATTTCGATCGAACGCGGATCGGGTGCGGAACCCGCGTGCCAACCGCCCGTGCCGGCCGAATCCAGCTGAAATCGATGTTCCAGCCCCCGTATGGCAAGGACATGCCTGAACACGCCTTCGGCCAGCGGCGAACGGCAGATGTTGCCGAGGCAGACGAAGAGAATCGATTTAGGGGGTTCCACGGGCATCCGACGTCACGTTATCCTGCCACTTCCAATGCGCCGCGCATCGGTTTTGTTTTTGCGCATGTCGTTATCGCAAAACCGCCTTTGCGCGACATGCTCAACCGCGATAGCACGGACGCAAGCCATGGCGAGAGAAAAATTGGACGGACAGGCCGTTGCAGCGCTTCTGGCCGGGCTCGAAAACTGGGCCCTTGCTGCCGACGGAAGGTCGATCCGCCGAAAGTTCGAGTTCAAAAACTTCTCGGAGGCCTTCGCCTTCATGACGCGTTCAGCGCTGGCCGCTGAAAAAATGGATCACCATCCCGATTGGTCAAATGTCTACAAGACGGTCGACGTCACACTGAACACCCATGATGCCGGCGGACTGACTGCACTGGATTTCGAGCTGGCCAAGAAGATGGACCGCTTCGCGGGCGGCTGAGTCGACCGAGCCGATTGAATCGGCTGTAACGATAGCATCTTGTGATGCGTTACGACGCTCACCACATGCTTGGGCGAGGTCAGGCAGTGTCTGCCGGCTTCGCGAGGGAAACCACTCATGGTGCAAGGCAGTAATTACGAGAACTACGAGTTCCTGGGCCCCGATGGCAAAGTCATCGGCGAAGACAATGTGCGTGCGAAATTCTGGCGGACCGTCAAGAAAGCGGCGCGGCAGGTTCCGTTCATGGAAGATCTCGTCGCGGCTTATTACTGCGCTCTCGACAAGGACACGCCTTTCAAAGTGAAAGCCATCCTGCTCGGCGCGCTCGCTTACTTCGTGCTGCCAGTGGATACCATTCCCGATATCGTCGCGGGCATCGGCTTTACCGATGACGTGGCGGTTCTGACCGCCGCGATCAGTGCTGTACGAGCCCATATCACGCCCGCTCACAAGCTGGCGGCTCGCAAGGCGATCGCCGAACAGGACTGACGTCAGCCGTCGTAGCTCGCGGCGGTCGCGGCCCGGTCGAAGCCACTCCAGTCAAACTCTTGCCGTTTTCCTGCCCTCCAAGTCGGCACCGGGACGCCGTACCTTGTCCAAAAATGGGTCAAGGCACGGAATTGGCGGCGGTTTCCAAAGGCCGTGTTCTTTTCACGCAAAAGTTCACCCTTTGGTAACCCAGATTAAATCAAACTGAAGCGAACCGGCGGGCGGGGGTCCGCCTGGCCCCGCACCGTATGGAATACAGGGAATAAGATGCGCGGATTGATCCTCACAGCCACCAGTCTGGTTTTGCTAGCCGCTGCCACGCCGGCATTGGCGCAGCAGGCGACCAAGATCGGCCAGCACAATGCCTGGGGCACCTACAGCTACAAGGCCCAGACCGGCAAGGTGTGCTATGTGCTGACCGTCCCGACCGACAAGCAGCCGCCGACGCTCGACCATGGCGACATGTTCTTCTTCGTCAGCCAGCGTCCGGGCCAGCAGGTTTCCTATGAGCCGCAGTTCATCGCCGGCTATAATTTCCAGCAGAATTCGAAGGCCGTCGTCACCATCGACAACAAGTCGTTCTCGATGTTCACGCGCGGCAAGTCGGCCTGGGTCGAAAACGCAGCCGAGGAGCCTGTGCTGATCTCGGCGATGAAGACCGGCAAGGAGATGAAGGTCACAGCCAAATCCGGTCGCGGCAATCCCACGTCCTACACCTTCTCGCTGAAGGGCATTTCGGCGGCGTTGCAGTCGATCGCGAGCTGCAAGTAGGGATCCGAAAATCCCAACATTTCAAGGAAGGGCCGGATCAGCATCCGGCCCTTCCGGTTTTACGGCGCGAGAATCCTTCAATGATGCGCATCGTTGTCGACGAAGCTGGTGAGCATCTCGATGCGGCGGCGCAGATTTGGGCTGAGGCAACCAGTTGGCGCGATAGGGTCAAGGACGTGCCGCCGCTGGAATTGTCGCGGCCGGTCATCAAACGGGTTCTGGAGATTTCGCCGCGTTCATTTCTGCTGATGGTTTTCGACGAGGATCTGCCGCTCGGATTTGCGGCGATCGCGCCGGTTGCCGGGAATGAAAGCATGGCCGAGCTGCACTATGTCGGTGTTGAGCCGCCGTCATGGGGCAGGAGTGTCGGTGCCGCCATAATGGTTTCTGCGGCTGACGTTCTGCTGCAACGTGGCTTTTCGGAAGCGAGATTGCTGGTGTATGTCGACAACGAGCGTGCAGCGCAGCTTTACGAGCGTTGCGGCTGGCGCCGGCATGGGGAAGCAGTGCCGCATCCGCGCATGGGAAAGGCGGAACAGGAGTACAGGCTTGTTCTCGAGGCCGTGGAGCTGCATTAGAGCGCCGCACGTCTCATTCGGGACCAAGGCTCGCCATCGTGACGCCATGCCACAGCTGTGATATGTGGCGCCTGAACCCTATCTAGCCAGGATTGTTTCTGTTCAAGCCAGATTTACCATGACCCTTTCGCTCGACATCACCGATGGAAACACCCGCGCCGCCTTGGCGGCTCGCGCAGCCGCGCCGCAAAAAGGCTCGCTGATCGGTCTCAGCCGCGCCGAAATGGCCGAAGCGCTGGTCGCTGCCGGCATCGTGCCGGAGAAACAAGCCAAGATGCGTGTGCAGCAGCTCTGGCACTGGCTTTATGTGCGCGGCGTTTCCGAATTCTCGCAGATGTTCAACATCTCGAAAGACCTGCGAACCGCGCTCGATCGGCATTTTGCCATTGCCCGCCCCGAAATCGTCGAAGAGCAGATCTCGTCGGACGGCACGCGCAAGTGGCTGTTCCGTTTCCCGCCGCGCGGCGCCGGCAGGCCCGTGGAAATCGAGACCGTCTACATCCCCGAAGAAGGGCGAGGCACGCTTTGCATCTCCTCCCAGGTCGGTTGTACGCTGACCTGCTCCTTCTGCCACACCGGCACGCAGAAGCTGGTGCGCAACCTGACCGCAGAAGAAATCCTGGCGCAGTTGCTGACCGCACGCGACCGGTTGGGTGATTTCCCGGACCGCGATACGCCGGCTGGCGCCATCGTGCCGGCAGAAGGCCGCAAGGTCTCCAACATCGTGATGATGGGCATGGGCGAGCCGCTCTATAATTTCGAGGCGGTCAAACAAGCGCTGCTGATTGCTTCCGATGGCGATGGCCTGGCGCTCTCCAAGCGGCGCATCACGCTTTCGACATCGGGCGTGGTGCCGGAAATCTTCCGCACCGGCGAGGAAATCGGCGTGATGCTGGCGATCTCGCTGCATGCGTCGAATGACGATCTGCGCGATCTCTTGGTGCCGATCAACAAGAAGTACCCGCTCAAGGATCTCATCGACGCCTGCCGCAAATATCCCGGGCTTTCCAACGCACGCCGCATCACATTCGAATATGTGATGCTCAAGGAGGTCAACGACAGCCTGGAAGATGCCAAAGCGCTGGTGCAATTGCTCAAAGGCATTCCGGCCAAGATCAATCTGATCCCGTTCAATCCGTGGCCCGGCACCAACTACCAGTGCTCGGACTGGGAGACCATCGAGAAGTTCGCCGATTTCATCAACAATGCGGGCTATGCTTCGCCGATCCGCACGCCGCGCGGCCGCGATATCCTGGCTGCCTGCGGGCAGTTGAAATCGGAATCGGAGCGGCTGAAGAAGTCCGAGCGCCTTGCGCTCGAAGCGATGATGATCGCGGGACACGGCGAGGCGTGAGCGGCGGGAGTTCCGCTCTGATCCGCTGGCTTGGTCGCTTCGGCTTAGGCGTGCTCGGTTATCTGGCGGCGGTCGTCGCTGCGACTGCCGTCACGGTTGTCGCGCTATCCGTCATTGGTGTCGTCGCGGAAGGCGCTGGTATGTCCGGCCTCCTTAAGAACCTGCGCCAAATACCGGAGACCTTTGTCGTCGGCATCATCATAACCGTGCAGTCGGCATTGCCCGGCTTCCTGATTGCTATCTCCGCCGCGGCAATCCTTCGCTGGGTCAAGCCGCTGAGCTACACGCTGGCAGGAGGGCTGAACGGTGCCTTCTCCATTCTTGTGCTCAATTTCTTCACGGAGACCCGGCTGTTCATCATGCCGCCGGGCCTGCTGATCCCCTGCATCATCGGCGGCCTTGCCGGCGGTTTCGTTTTCCACCGTGTTTGTATCCGTCGAATTGGCAACTGGGGCTCGGCATGAACCGCTTCGTGGCCTATTTCATCCGCTGCGTCATCATCCTGTTCGGTTATGCAATCGCCGTGCTCGCGGCGAGTGCCTTCATCAATATCCTGTTTCTTGGCGCAATCGGGTTCAGTGCGGAGGAAACCCGCTGGATGGCGAGCGGGCCGCTTGTCGTCACCATTCCGCTTCTGGCGATCTTCATCGCCTATTTCGCCTTCGCACCTTCGGCACTGCTGATCCTGGCAGCGGAGGTGCTGGCCCGGCGCGACTGGCTGTTCTATGCACTGGGCGGTGGCGTGGTTGCCGGCATCGTACTCGGTGTTGCCTGGCAATCCGGCGATCCAGACTTCGCGGTCACCGACATGCGCGTCATTTTGGGCATTGTCGGTGCCGGTATGGTCGGTGGCATTTTCTACTGGCTCTGCGCCGGCCGCTGGGCGGCCAGCTGGTGGTCGGAAGGTCGTCCGCCTACTTCGCCTGGGCCGTCAGGATCTTGAGTGCGAAGGCCGAGAACACGCCGGCGAAGAGATAATCCACGGCTCGTGTCACGCGTGGGCTTGCCTTCATCGCCGCCGAGAATTTTTCCGCCGCGAACACCATCGGCGCGGTGACCGGGATCGACAGCACCACGAACATTGCGCCGAGAAAGAACAGCTTTCCCGGTGCGTGTGGATCGTGCGCCGAAACGAACTGCGGCAGGAAGGTCATGAAGAACAGGATGATCTTCGGGTTGAGCAGGTTGACGCCCAGTCCTGCAGCCCAGGCGCGGGTAAGTGAGATCTTTGGACCGACTTTCTTTTCCGGCGAGAAGGCGGAGCCTCTGGTGATGGCTTGCCAGGCAAGGAAGACAAGATAGCCGGCCCCGAAGATCTTCAGCATGAAGAAGGCCATCGGCGAAGCAACGATGAGCGCCGAAATGCCGACCACGACCAGCGATGTGTGGATCAGTGTCCCTGACAGTGCTCCCGCCATCGAGGCGAAGCCGGCCGCGCGGCCCTGGCTCAGCGTGCGGCTGACGAAGAGCGTCATGTCGGGTCCAGGCGTGATCGCCAGAATGAAGGTGGCGATGGCGAACTGGATGAGTGTCGTCGTATCAGGAATGAAGGACATCGGTGGCCCCTGGCAGGAAGCCATTGCTATAACGCGGCCCGGGTTCACGCGCCAGCTGGCCTATTGATCCACTTTTGGTGAATTGCTGGTCCCTTGCGTTGGCCGGAAGGGGCGTGATACCTCGCCACCCGGAAAATCCACGCGCGGAAGCGGAACGACATGTCCAAGCTCAAAGACATCAAGAAGGTGGTGCTCGCCTATTCTGGCGGCCTCGATACCTCGATCATCCTGAAGTGGCTGCAAACAGAGCTGGGCGCGGAGGTGGTGACCTTCACCGCCGACCTCGGCCAGGGCGAAGAACTGGAACCGGCGCGCCGCAAGGCCGAGATGCTCGGCATCAAGGAGATTTTCATCGAGGACGTGCGCGAGGAATTCGTGCGTGATTTCGTCTTCCCGATGTTCCGCGCCAATGCGGTCTATGAAGGCGTCTATCTGCTCGGCACCTCGATTGCCCGGCCGCTGATCTCGAAGCATCTGATCGAGATCGCTGAAAAAACCGGCGCCGATGCGATCGCCCATGGCGCCACCGGCAAGGGCAACGACCAGGTCCGTTTCGAGCTGTCGGCCTATGCGCTCAACCCCGACATCAAGATCATCGCGCCGTGGCGCGACTGGTCGTTCAAGAGCCGCACCCATCTGCTCGAATTCGCCGAACAGCACCAGATCCCGGTTGCAAAAGACAAGAAGGGGGAAGCGCCATTCTCGGTCGACGCGAACCTGCTGCACTCCTCCTCCGAGGGCAAGGTGCTGGAAGACCCCGCCGTCGAAGCACCGGAATATGTGCATATGCGCACCATCTCTCCCGAGGCTGCCCCCGACAAGGCGACAATCATCAAGATCGGCTTCGAAAAGGGCGACGCGGTTTCGATCAATGGCGAGCGCCTGTCACCGGCGACGCTGCTTGCCAAACTCAACAATTATGGCCGCGATAACGGTATAGGTCGTCTTGATCTCGTCGAAAACCGTTTCGTCGGCATGAAGTCGCGCGGTGTCTACGAAACGCCGGGCGGCACGATCCTGCTCGCGGCGCACCGCGCCATCGAATCGATCACGCTCGACCGCGGTGCGGCGCACCTCAAGGACGAGCTGATGCCGCGTTATGCGGAGCTGATCTATTACGGCTTCTGGTTCTCGCCGGAGCGGCAGATGCTGCAGGCTGCGATCGACCTCAGCCAGAAGGATGTCGAGGGCGAGGTGACGCTGAAGCTCTACAAGGGCAATGTCATGGTCATCGGGCGCGACAGCCCGAAATCGCTCTATTCCGACAAGCTGGTGACCTTCGAGGACGACCAGGGCGCCTACGACCAGAAGGATGCGGCCGGCTTCATCAAGCTCAACGCGCTGCGCCTGCGCACGCTGGCGGCTCGCAACAAGCGCGGCTGATCGTGCACCGAGCCTATTGTTTCGCCGCTGGCCTTCTTGCGCTGGCGGCGGTTCGGTCTGCCGTAGCGCAGGATTTCGACCCGAGTGCTCTGGACCTACCCGCGCTGCTCGAATGCCGGGCCGACGTGCCGACCTACAACGGTTTTGCCTTCTGGCTGGCCGGTGAAACCAATGCGGCCGATACCCTCGGTTGGCGCAAGGTAGATAGCGGCAATCCTTTCCTCTCGCAGTACGAGATGGAAGAACCATTGGCCGCCTTCGGCCTCGAAACGAGGACCCTGGTCTTTTCGTCGAGTGGTCCAATGGCCGTGCTGGACGGCACGACCGCACCGGAGCTGGCCAGCAAGCTCGGCGTCGAGCCGATAATCTCCACGCCGCAGAAGTTTCTGGGTGAAAGGGTCGTTTCGGAGAAGAGCGAGACGTCCGAGGGCGTGACTTTTGCCACCCGCATCAGCCTCAACGTGTCGACGGTCGAGACACATCCAGGCAAGGTGCTGGCCGGGTGCTCCTATAAAATCGAAGTCAACTAAAGGCTCATCTCCGGATTGTTCCGGCCGCCAGCGTCTGATCGCTTTTGAACCGTTATACATCGCCGATGAGAAAGTGGTCGGCCCGCGGATCATTGCGGCTTGATGTTTTGGAGTCGTTGGTTACGTTCGCGCTGTTTTGGCTGAGGGGGCCTTCAATGAAGAACGATCTCGTTGCGTTGCTCGCAGCAGCATTAGTGCTTATCGGCTGTCAGACGTCGAATGCCGGCGACAAGCCAAATCTAAAGGCCGGCATCGACAGATGCATAAAAAGTTATGCGTTCTTTCCGCTTTCCTTGAAGGAGGAGTTGAGGACTTTCATGGGCGTGTCGAAAGATCGCGCGCCTGCGCTTTTTTGCCAGCGGTTAGGCCGAGCCGTTGCAAGCGGTCGAATTACGTTTTCCGATATCAATCGGCTTCAGGAGAGCCGGTCCACGGATATCTGGAGGGTTATCAAGGGGCGGTAGCGAGGACCGCCCAGCCGGCGATCCTCGTGTGCTGTCGAGCTGGCGCGCGAACGGATTCGTCAGTCGTTATCGATGGCCGAGGCGATGCGGGCGATGGCCTGCTGATAGACGCTGGCGGAATTCCAGCCGGCGATCGCGCCCATGTTTCCTTCCGCGCCTACGCCGGCCTGCCATCCATGACCCTTTAGGAAATTGGCAGTGGAGGCGAGCGCAGTTTCCTTATCGCGCAGGTTCGCTCCGCCAACCCCATACTTCAGGACGTTACCGGGCAGGAACTGGGTATGGCCGATTTCGCCATGCATCGCGCCGACCGAACTGGCGCTCAGCGCACCGCGATCGACAAGCTTAAGTGCGGCGATCGCGTGCGGGTAGAAGAATTCGGGGCGGCGACAGTCATAGGCAAGCGTCACGATGGCAGAGACCGTGTTCTGCTTGCCCATCGCGGCGCCGAAGCCGGTTTCCATGCCCCAGATCGCAAGCAGCACGCCGGGCGACACGCCGTAAGTGCTCTCGATCCTGTTGAAGAGCGCCGCGTTCGCTTTCTTAAGGGACTTGCCGCGCGAAATGATCGTGGCCGCGCCCCGGCGTCTCATGAAGTCCTCTACCGAACCGCTGAAGGCCTTCTTGACGGCCCGATCGGCTCTGATGGTGGCCGCGGCGTAAGTGGCACCGTTCAGCGCAGCAAGTCCGCGGCTCTTGACACCAGCTGCCTGCGCCTCCTGGGCGAACTCGGCCTTCCATTCTTCGAATCCGGCGGCAGTCTTGCCGCATTGGGCCGCCTGGGCGGCGCCCGCCAGCAGCCACAGCGCCGCAGCGGCTGCGAAAACCTTTCCCTTGGCACGCAATGCCATTCTCATCTCCTGGTTGCCTGAATCACCTCGCGAGGCGAATTTGCCAGCGAACATCGAGCTTGTCACCGACTTTGCCCGCACCCGCCATAGTCCGGCTAAGAGGGCAGAACCACGCTCCAATCAAGCGTTTTTTGAGGATCTATGACGGATTTGGCGTCGATCTGTCCGCTCCTGCGGCTCACCTGCAACGACAGGTCGGAACAAAGCGTGAGCATCCGTGAAAACTTTAGCGGGAACGCAAGGGGGAGGGAGGCGTTTGGACCCCCGAGGGACACAACGAAGGAGCAAGACAATGAGAACATTGCTGTTGTCCGCGGTGGCGGGAACACTGGTTGCCATGTCAGGCTCGGCATGGGCGGATACGCTCGTATCGGCCGACAGGGACCTCAACATGCGCGCCGGACCTGGCGCTCGCTATCCGATCGTGGGTGTCTTGGCGGCAGGCGAGACCGCCGTGCTGGATGGATGTCTGCAGGGCTCGAAATGGTGCGCCGTCGGCAATGCCGGCAGCCGGGCGTGGGTGAATTCGGATTATGTGACGAGCGAATTCGCCGGCAGACGTGTGGTGCTGACGGAAAGGCCGATGGATTCCGGCGTCACCGTGATCGAAACTCCGGGTGTCGTCAGCGACGATGATATGCTGACCGGTTCGATCGTCCAGGACGATGATGTGGACGCGCCTGTTCCGCCCTTGGAGGTGCGCAGCTACGTCAGGACGAATGCAGTCGAGCCGATCTATATCGAGGACGAAATTCGAACCGGTACGACGCTGCCTGATACGGTCATGCTGCGCGAGGTTCCCGGCTATGACTATCGTTACGCCTATGTGAATGGCGAGCCGGTGATCGTCAGCCCGTCGTCCCGCCATATCGTCTATGTCGGAGATTAGCCTGCTGCGCCGTCCGACGTTGCAGCCCGAGCAAGTTTGACCCAATCCTTGCGACGCGATTGCGAGGTTCGCGGGCATCGCCTAGTCATGGCGATGCCCGATCCAACGTGCGGGTCCATCAAGAAGAGCCCGCATGACCACCAAGCCCACGGCTTTCGAGCGCTATCAACCGAGCAATGGCAAGACGACGCTGTGGCGTCTCATCCTGGGCACCGTCGTCATCGTGGCCGTCTGGACGGTGTCGACCTTTGCGGTGATGCGGATTGGCTGGGGGTTCGTTGCGCTGGTGCCCGTGTCGCTGCGGCCGAACGGCTATGGAATGGAGCCGTTCCTTGCCTCGCCGATCGGCATGTTTACGGCGCTGGTAACGTTCTGCGGCATATGGGCCGGTGCGTGGCTGGTGATGCGGTGGATTCATCACGAGCCACTTTCGGCACTTTTCGGCAACAGTCACAGGATTTCCCGATCCGGTTTCCTTAAAGGTTTTGTTGCCGTCATCCTGACATCGATCTTTTCCGAAGTGCTGCTGTATCTCATCGATCCGGTCATCGAGCGCGGCTCGATCGATTTCACGGTGTGGCTGCTCGCCTTGGTGCCGGTTGCGCTGCTGGGCTTCGTTCAGACCTCCTCGGAAGAACTTTTGTTTCGCGGCTATCTCCCGCGCGGCTTGGCCAGGCGCTTCCGCAGCCCGCTGGTATGGGCGCTGCTGCCGACGCTGGTCTTCACAGCGCTGCACTGGAGTGGAGGCTCCGACCCGGCGATGAATGCCGCCGGGCTCATCTCCATCGGCGTCTTCGCGGCGGTCCTGATGATGCTCGTCTATTCGACCGGGAATCTTGGTGCAGCCTTCGGCGCGCATCTCGGCAACAATTTGTTCGGTTTCCTGCTGATTTCACATCAGGCTAACCTGTCGGGGTTCGCGTTGTTCGAGGCGCGGTCGCTGGAAGGCGACGGTTGGGCCGGCATCGATGCAATCCTGATTGCCGCCATCGGCATCGTGTCCAGCCTGCTGACCGCGCTGCTTCTGTTGCATGCGCGCTCGCCGTTGAGGGTGGAGCCCGATCTCGGCTGAGCAGTCGAAATGGTCGATTCCAGCCCGTTCCCTTGACTCCCGGGCATTTTTCCTGTCAAAGGCCCGCAACTTCCGCGACGAACATCTTCGCGAAGCCGACCGGGACGTGGCGAGCACTGTGCTCCAGAACGATCCCGGAGGCCAACACCCGGCAGCGCTATGCGCCCCCGGGTGCTTTTTGGTTTTGGGCTTTGCTTGGCTGGGCGGCGCGGAGGTATTACCTCTCGGGTCTGACCATCCGGGATCGAAGGAAGAAGCATGTTCGAATCGCTGCAAGAGCGACTTGGCTCAATTCTGAACGGCCTTACCGGCCGTGGTGCGTTGTCGGAAGCCGATGTTTCGGCGGCCCTGCGCGAAGTGCGCCGTGCGCTGCTCGAGGCCGATGTTGCGCTGGAAGTCGTGCGCTCGTTCACCGACAAGGTGCGCGAGAAGGCTGTCGGTGCGGCGGTTCTGAAGTCGATCAAGCCCGGCCAGATGGTCGTGAAGATCGTGCATGATGAACTCGTCGAGATGCTTGGCGCAGAAGGCGTCGCCATCGATCTCAATGCGCCGGCACCGGTCGTGATCATGATGGTCGGCCTGCAGGGCTCGGGCAAGACGACGACGAGCGCCAAGATCGCCAAGCGGATGACCGAGCGCCAGGGCAAGAAAGTGCTCATGGCGTCCCTCGACACGCGACGCCCGGCCGCGCAGGAGCAGCTGCGCCAGCTCGGCGAGCAGACCAAGGTGGCGACGCTGCCGATCATTGCCGGACAAACGCCGGTCGATATCGCCAAGCGCGCCGTGCAGGCCGCCAAGTTGGGCGGCCACGACATCGTCATTCTCGACACCGCCGGCCGTACGCATATCGACGAGCCGCTGATGGTCGAGATGGCCGACATCAAGAAGGCCTCGACCCCGCATGAAATCCTGCTGGTGGCCGACTCTCTGACCGGTCAGGATGCCGTTAACCTCGCCAAGAATTTCGACGACCGCGTCGGCATCACCGGCCTCGTGCTGACGCGCATGGACGGCGACGGCCGTGGCGGTGCAGCGCTGTCGATGCGCGCCGTGACTGGCAAGCCGATCAAGCTCATCGGCACCGGCGAGAAGATGGACGGGCTGGAGGAATTCCATCCCAAGCGCATCGCCGACCGTATCCTCGGCATGGGCGACATCGTCTCGCTGGTCGAGAAGGCCGCCGAAACCATCGACGCGGAAAAAGCCGCAGCGATGGCCAAGAAGATGCAGTCCGGCAAGTTCGACCTGAACGATCTCGCCGATCAGCTGGGCCAGATGCAGAAAATGGGTGGCATGGGCGGCATCATGGGTCTGATGCCCGGCATGGGCAAGATGAAGGACCAGATGGCGGCAGCTGGCCTCGACGACAAGATGTTCGGCCGCCAGCTCGCCATCATCTCGTCGATGACCAAGGCCGAGCGTGCAAATCCGGATCTTCTGAAGCACAGCCGCAAGAAGCGCATTGCCGCGGGCTCCGGCACCGACGCTGCCGAGATCAACAAGCTCTTGAAGATGCATCGCGGCATGGCCGACATGATGAAGGCGATGGGCGGCAAAGGCAAAGGCGGCGGCATGATGCGTGGCCTGATGGGCGGCCTCGCCAACAAGATGGGCCTTGGCGGCATGATGCCGGGCATGGGCGGCATGCCCGACCTTTCCAAGATGGACCCCAAGCAGCTGGAAGCCTTGCAGAAGCAGGCAGAAGCCGCCGGTCTCGGCAAAGGTCTTCCGGGCGGCATGCCCGGAGGTCTTCCCGGCCTGGGTGGTGGCGGCGGTCTGCCGGGCCTTCCTGGCGGTTTGAAGCTCCCGGGTCTCGGCGGTCCGGGCGGTTTGCCGGGCCTCGGCAAGAAGAAGTGAGGCTGCGATGAGCGACGAAAAAGCAATGGAAGCCGCCCGCACCCAGCTCGCAGGCTACCGCGCGTCGATCGACAATATCGATGCGGCCCTGGTCCATATGTTGGCGGAGCGCTTCCGCTGCACCAAGGCGGTGGGTGTGTTGAAAGCCACGCATGGCCTGCCGCCCGCCGATCCGAAGCGTGAAACCGAACAGATCGAGCGACTGCGCCGGCTTGCCAAGGAGGCGCAGCTCGACCCCGACTTCGCAGAGAAATTCCTGAACTTCGTCATCCGCGAAGTGATCCGCCATCACGAGCAGATCGCCGCGGAAAACGGCGCAAGCAAAACCGGCTGAACCAGCCGCAATTCGATCAACGAGACTCAGAGCATTAGGAGAAAGAAATGGCACTGAAGATCAGACTGGCCCGCGCGGGCTCGAAGAAGCGTCCTTACTACCACATCGTCGTCGCCGACGCGCGCTCGCCGCGCGACGGCCGCTTCATTGAAGCGATCGGCGCCTGGAACCCGCTGCTTCCCAAGGATGGCGAACGCGTCAAGATCGACGCCGACCGCGCCAAGCATTGGTTGGGCAACGGCGCGCAGCCGACCGATCGTGTGTTGCGCTTCTTCGACGAAGCCGGCATTGCCAAGCGCGAAGCCCGCAGCAACCCGATCAAGGCCGAGCCGGGCAAGAAGGCGCAGGAGCGCGCCGCCTTGCTGAAGAAGGCTCAGGAAGACGCAGCCGCAGCTGCAGCTGCCGCTCCGGCGGACGCGCCGGCTGAGGCCAGCGCCGAGTAAGCATCGCCTACAAGCGCGATCAAACGGCGGGCCGAAAGGTCCGCCGTTTTGCATTTCAAAGCAAATTTCAAGCTGCTTTTCGTTGCGTCCACTTGACCGAAAATCGTGATTGACCCGCCTTAAGTGTATGACACTTATATGACATCCGGCTTAAGCAAGCAGTAAGCGCGTGGCCGCTAACGTGCCTGGCAATGGCGGGCAGTCCTGGGGTCTGCGCGGGCATGATGCCATGCCGTTGAGCCGGACCCAGTCCGGCATGGATTGAAAATCGGTGCAACTCTGCTTCGAAACCTGGCGCAGGCTGGGCGATGGAAGCGTTGCGGCAATGGCGGGCTGGACGGATGTCGATTGCGGTGCGGGTTACGGAACTGGACGAATTGGCAGGACGGCAGCCGGTCGAACAGGGCGTGCCGGGGCCGGATCGGAGATTGCGGATCGATACCGAATTCGAGGATGTGCGGCTGATGTTACGCCGCTGGCATGCGGCCTGCATCGACGGCGCTCTGCCACCCTACGAAGAGTTGGCACTGGGCAGCGTTGGCCGTTTCGCGGACGAACTGGCGGTGGTGCGCCTTTCGGAGTGCGGCGAAGGCTTTATCCTGCGCGCCGGGGCACGCTTCTGCGGCTTGGCCGATATCGCGGAAGCCTCAGTCTCCCTTTCCGTTCTGCCGTTTGCGGTTTGGCGCGCGGTGAACGATGCGATCGATCTCGCGCGTTTGGCTGGGCGTCCATATCTGACGCTGTGCCGTTCGATCATCGAGGGTATGGTCTCGACCATGGAGGTCGTGGCGCTGCCGCTGTCCTGCAGGTGGCCGGGCGAATACTTCCTGGTCTTCGCAAGGCCGCGCAAAAGCCAGATCGATCTTGCCCGTCTGCTTATCAATTCGACCGACGAAGGGATTCTGGCACTCAGCCCGCTGGAGGGCGTCGGCGCGGCGCTACGCGACTACCAGGTGCTCAGCATAAACGATGCTGCCGCACGCATGCTCGGCGCGTCGGCAGAAAACATGCGGTTTCGCCTGCTGTCGGAGGTAAAGGGGGCGGAACGGCTGGCGCGCCTGCTCGACCAGCGCAGCTGCAAGCGGCCGGAGGGCGCTGCCGCGCCTTCGCTCGAACTCGAATACGATCTCGCCGACGAAGTCCTTTCTCTCCAGGTGGGTGTCGTCGAAACCGATGGGCTTCTGGCCGTGACCCTGACCGACGTGCGCGAAATCCGCAACCGAGAGGTGCTGTTCCGCTCGCTCTTCGACGATAATCCGGTGCCGATGTATGTGCGTCACGTCGCAACCGGGGCCTTTCTCAACGTGAACGCCGCGGCGCTTCACCTTTACGGACATGATCGCACAGCATTCCTTGCCCTGGACATAAGCAGTCTCGAACCGAACTCTGCCGCGCGTGTCGGTTCCTCGGGAGAACGCTTCGCATGCCATCGGACGGTATCGGGCGCCGAGCTGGACGTCATCGAATATACGCGCGCCGTAACGGTCGGCGGACAGGCTGCGACGCTGTCGACCATCGTCGATGTGACAGAGCGCAAGCGGGCGGAGGAGCGTATCTCTTTCCTCGCCCATCACGACCCATTGACCGGTGTCGGCAACCGCACGACCTTTTCGCAGGAAATCGAGGAGGCGGTGGAGATCGCGGTTGCCGGTCACCAGCCATTCGCGCTGGTCCTGATCGACCTTGACGACTTCAAGGCCGTCAACGACACGCTGGGGCACGCCGCCGGGGATTCGCTGCTGATCGAAACGGCTGACAGGATTCGCCGGCTGCTGCGCCGTACGGATCTGGTAGCGCGTCTCGGCGGGGATGAATTCGCCGTGCTGTTGCGTGGGGCGCTGAGCCGTGACGACGTCAAGTTATTGGCTGGACGGATCATCCGGGCGATCGCCCAGCCGCATGGCTATGAAGGGCACAAGCTTTCCATTGGCGCGAGCCTGGGCGCCGCCATCGCGCCTATCGACGCGCGCGATGCCGGCACGTTGCTGAAATGCGCCGACCTTGCGCTCTATCGCTCGAAGCGGGAAGGCAAGGGAACATTCCATTTCTTCGAACCGGAGATGGATGCCGAAATGCGGGAACGCCGCGAACTGGAGCTGGAATTGCGCGCCACCGATTTCGATCGCGAGCTGGAATTGCACTATCAGCCGATCATTTCACTGCGCAGTGGCGGCTTGCGCGGCTTCGAAGCATTGGTGCGCTGGCGTAATCCAAGACGTGGCATGGTGTCTCCAGCGGAATTCATTCCGTTGGCTGAAGAGACCGGCATGATCGATGCCATCGGCCGCTGGGTTCTGGAGGAAGCCTGCCGGCGCGCGGCGTCGTGGCCCCCCGATCTCATCATCGCGGTCAACGCATCGGCGGTGCAGTTTCGTCAGGGCCGCTTCGCCCAGACCGTCAGCGAGGCGATCGCGGCATCCGGCCTCGATCCTTCCCGGCTGGAAATCGAGATCACCGAATCCGTGCTGCTTGCCGATACCGGCGCCAATCTCGCCTTGCTGGAGCGATTGAAAGATATCGGCGTGCGGGTCGCACTCGACGATTTCGGCACCGGCTATTCCAGCATGAGCTACCTCCGGCGCTTCCCGTTCAGCCGGCTGAAGATCGACCGATCGTTCATCCGGGACATCGGCTCCAGCCGAGAATCCATGGCGATCGTGCGGGCCATCATTGGGCTCGGTGCCAATCTCGGCATCGATACCACGGCGGAGGGCGTCGAGACGGGCGCGCAGCTTGAACTGCTTCGACAGGAGCGCTGCGGCGAAATCCAGGGTTTCCTGTTCAGTCCGCCGGTCGACAGTGCCGGTGCCTTGCGTATCATCGACAGTTACCGCGGTGACGAGAGCAAGGTTGCGTGAAAAGTCGACTGCCCTTGTGAATCATCACGAGTAGAAAAAGTTCTGGGCTTCCAGCAGTGGCGGCGCTGGTTCGCCGAGTGCCTCGAACACGGATATTTCGCAGACCCGGCAAAGCGCATCGAGCGCAAGGTCGTTGGCTTCCGTGCCGAAAGGGTCTTCCAATTTCTCCGACAAGGCATCGAGGCCGAAGAAAGTGTAAGCAATCAGCGCCGTGAACAGCGGTGTCACCCAGCCCGCGGTGGTGGCCAGGCCGAAGGGCAGGAGCAGGCATACGATATAGGCTGTCCGGTGCAAGAGCAGGGTATAGGCAAAGGGCAATGGCGTGCCGGCAATGCGCTCGCAGCCGGCTTGCATGGCTGCTATCGCGGACAGACGCTCGTCGAGAATACGGTAGCCGATGCTGTCGATTGCGCCGCCTTCACGCAGCGACGCCACGCGCTTGCCCATGCGCCGGACCATCTCGTCGGGCCGATTGGCGAAGGCAGCCAGATTTTCGACGGCATCGCCGATGAAAGGCCGTGCGTCGCCCATGCTGTCGATCCGTCGCACCTGTCCTCGCAGCAGGTGGCAGAAGGCCAACGCATCCATCAGCAGAGACCGCCGTTCTTCTCGTAGAGGAATCAGGCCCGTGGTGGCCCGGGCAAGATTACGGACGTCGTAGACCAGTTGCCCCCACAACTTGCGCGCCTCCCACCAGCGGTCGTAGGCGGCATTGTTTCGGAAGCCCAGATAGATCGACAGCGTCACGCCCAGCAGACCGAAGGGCGCGATGGTGAAACCGCTGAGTTCGATCCTGAAATATCTGACCAACGCGACCACACCTACCGCGTAGGCGGCAAAGCCAACGATCTGGGGCAGGATGCGCGGCACAATCGACCCGCGCATGATGAAGAAGAGCTGCCAGAGACCCGGTTTCGGCCGTACGATCATAAAGAGCCCACCCTCGGAAAGCATCCGTCGCAACTGATCGGCTGGGCATAAAATGTAAGGACACTGCTGGCAACATACGGTCGCGACAAGGCAGGTCGCGACCGCCACTTTCAAGCAACCCTTCGCAATCGCTCGTCAGGGGCGTCTAAGGTCTCGCCCTAGTAGCGATCGGGACAGCGGTCGACGAAGACCCGGCCATAGCGGTCACGATAGCGGCATTTGCCACGTTCACTGGCATTGCCGATCAAGGCGCCGGCCACGGTGCCGACAGCGCCGCCGATAACGGCGCCTTCGACTGGATCACCCGCAACGGCCGCACCCACCGCCGCGCCACCCAGTCCGCCGATCGCCGCGCCTTTTTCCGTCTGCGAACATGCGGCGAGGGCCAGCACCGCCGCCAGAACCAAGACGTTTTTCATAATCGTTCCTTTCGAGAGCGATAATGCCACCCACCGCATTCCCAACGCCTTGGCAATGGATTCGATCCAAGAATGATTCTTAGCCGGGGAAAGGCAGCAGCGTCCGCATCCTCAGATCGCGCAACCATAGCCCGCCCCACAGGAGCAGGCCGAGATAGATGCCAAAGAAAGTATGTGAGAACAGCGGATTGCCGATCCTCACCTGGGTAGCGATCGCGCCGCCGAAATAGGCTGTGAGCAGGACGGCGCCCAGGAAAGACGTGCGCGGCAAAGCATAGAGCGCGGTAGAGATCAGGCCGATGATGCCGAGCAGGCGTGCGGTGCCTGTGTCAGCTGGCCAGCCGAGCTCGCCCATGGTCTGCGTAACGATTTCGAGGGGCGGCAGCTTAATGACGCCATCGAAGATCATGAACATGACGACCGCCCCGCTCATGATACGGCCGGCCCACAGAGCGCGGTTCGAAACAGTTGCGGGATTCAGCGCGTCGGTCTGCGAAATATTGGACATGGTTTTCCCTCCGTTTGCTCGCGGCCTGGATTTCTTTGCGTCCGACTGCGAATTTGTCTTCAAGACGGATGGGAGAGCATTCGTCCGACAGGGTGCTGTTATTTTTTCTGCCGAACCGACTAGCGAGGAAGCATGAGCGGAGAGACCGACCTGAAGACCCTGCTGGGTGCGATGCGTCCGGAACTGCAGCCAGAGACTTATGTTTTCGTCACGCTCCCACTTGATCAAAGCTTACCGGACGGAGTCCCGCCACTGATGGTGTTCGGTGAAAAAGAAGGCTGGACTTGTATCGTGAACGAGGAGGCGGCCAGCCGGGCTGGACTTTCGAGCACTTTTCCGTGCCGCATGATCACACTTTCCATCCACTCGTCGCTGACAGCCGTTGGCTTTCTGGCTGCGGTGCTGCCACGTCTTGCCGCGGCGGGTATGGGCGTTAATCCGGTCTCGGGCTTTTACCACGATCATCTGTTCGTGGCGGCCGATCGTGCAGGAGACGCAATGCGGATCCTCGAGGAAATGGCCGCGGCGAACAAGGGCTGATGCCCACTTAACGCGTTGTTTGTCCCTTCATTCTAGTGTGAAGCCGGGACATTCGGGCGGGCAGTGGGTCAGGACCTTTTCATTTCTCTTCTCAATCCGGTGTTGTCGATGGTTCTGTCGGCGGCATTTTTTGTGCTGTGGTCGTTCCGGCGCGAAAACCGTTACGTGCTGCAGCTTTGCATCTGCTACTTCGCGGTGGCGGTCGGCTTTGCATTGCAAGCCTTCGACCTTGGCCTCGGCCAAACCATCTCGAAAGTGATGTCCAATTCTCTTTTCTTCGGCGCGCTTCTGCTGCTCATTGCAGCCGTCACGACCCGCCAGGGCGTGCGCGTCCCCTGGGTCGCCTCGCTTGCGTGCGTAGCTGCCGGTATGGGCGGCCTGCTTTGGTTCCTGTTGGTGCATCCATATTTTCCGGGACGGGTGTTTTCCGTGAATTACGGATTGGGAGCGCTGTGCATCGTCGCCATGATGCGGCTGCGCCAATCCAGCCGACGCTCGGTGATCGACCGCATGATCGTGCTGATGGCCGGTCTCAGAGCGGCGGATTTTTTCGTTCGCCCGTTGCTGGTCGCACTGTTGAGCGGCGCCGATGCCGGCCGTCCGCCCTACATAACGTCGCCCTATTGGCTCACCACCAGCCTTTCGGTGATGGTTTTCTCCCTGCTGATCGCGCTCACCTTGCTCACCGCAGTCGCACTCGACACGATCAAGGAACTTCAGGCCGAGTCCGAAACCGATTCGCTTTCGAAACTGCTGAACCGGCGCGGCTTCGAACAGAGGGCAACGACAATTCTGGAACGCAGCGCGCGCTCGGGTGAACCGGTGACGCTAGTGCTGGCCGATCTCGATCATTTCAAGTCGGTGAACGACCGCTTCGGTCACGCGATAGGAGATCAGGTGATCGTCGATTTCGCTGCGCGGCTGCAGGCGGCAGGGGGCCGAGCGGTCATCGGCCGTATCGGTGGCGAAGAATTCGCGGCGCTGATGCCCTCGACCGATCTTGTCGCCGGCCGTCTATTTGCCGAAGCGGTACGCAACGGCTTCTGTTCCGGAACGATCGAAGGCATACCCCCAGGAGTGAAGCTGACAGCGAGTTTCGGCGTCGCGGGGCGCTTTGGTGGCGAGGAGCTCGCGCCACTTATGCAGCGTGCCGACGACGCGCTCTACAAGGCCAAGCAGAACGGGCGCGACAGCGTGCGCCTTTCCTTCCAGCGACAGCCGATGGCGACCTTTGCGGAACTGCCGGCGGCCAGCTGAAACCCGCCTGCGGTCCTTTGCGGATTAACCTGTTCTTCGTTTCGCGCAGCTACGATCTATCTTGCTGAACTGATGCGGCCGAAGCTACGGATAGACTTGTCGCGATGAGCGGTGCGAACTTCATCCTGGCGATCAATCTTTTTGTCGCTGGCCTGCTGGCGGCGGCCTTCTTGACGGTTGCCGCCTATGATACCCGACGCATCGCGGCGCGCTGGCTGGCGCTGGGCTATGCAGTCGGTATGGCCTATTTCGTCGTCGAGTTCTCGATCCCGGCTTTCAATTATGCGACCCCGCCGGTGGTGGCAGCGTTCGCCGTATTTCTTGCCGCCACACTCATCTTCAACGTTGGCCTTGCCCACAAATACGGCATCACACCGCCCTGGCGGTCCATGGCGCTGTTTCTAGTCGCCACCTCGGTGATCGTCTATTTCGTTCAGGGTCTGCCGAGGCACGCATTTCCGCGCATGATGGCGTACCAGTTCCCCTATGCGGCAGCGCAGCTGATCGGCCTTTGGATAGTCTGGTCTTCACGGCAGCGGCGCGACAAGCTTGATATCATCCTGATGGTGGTGTTGGCGGCAAGCGCGCTGCAATTTGCTTCCAAACCGCTGATTGCCCATGCACTGGGCGGCTGGGGAGCCGACCCGCAGGCTTATCTGCAGACGAACTATGCGATGGTCTCGCAGTCCGTGGGCACGGTGTTTGCAATTGCCATTGCATTGCTGCTTCTTGTCATCCTGGTGCGCGACGTGCTCGCCGAAGCCACCTCGAAATCGGAAACCGACACGCTTTCCGGCCTGCTCAACCGCGGCGGCTTCAAGCGGCTTGCCGAAGTTGCGCTGCGCGACGCGGCCCGTCAGGGACTGCCGGTATCGCTGGTGATTGCCGACCTCGATCATTTCAAGCTGGTCAACGACAATTTCGGCCATGCCTGCGGCGACCGCGTGATCGAAACCTTTTCCGGCTTCCTGCGTGACGCGGCGGGACAAAGTCACCTCGCCGCGCGCCTCGGCGGCGAGGAATTCGCGGTGATGTTGCCGGGAACAAATCTTGCCGCCGCGCGACTGTTCGCAGAGGGGGCGCGCAGCGCCTTCGGTGCGTTGCCGATCAAGGGCCTGCCGCTCTCCTATCGCTGTACGGCAAGCTTCGGCGTCGCCGAGCTGCGCCCCGGAGAAACCCTTTCCGACCTGATGCGCAGGGCGGACGAGGCGCTTTACGGCGCAAAGAAGGGTGGCCGCGACCAAGTCCGTGTCGCTTCGGGACCGATTGGCCTCGTGCCGAAGCCCAACGGCAAGCCGGCCGGCAACGGCCTCAACGGCAGGGACTGATCTCCGGCATTTCGCCGTCAGCAAGGCCATACATGTAGGAACGGCCTTTGACGAAGGCCGGTGGCCGATAGCAGTCGCGCTCATCGGTGTAGCCGCCTGTACGATCCAGACGGAGAACCTTCGGCTGGCCGGCGCTCGTATAGTCGGCCATCTTTTTGGCCATTGCGCCTTCGCCGACCAAAATCCGCTTGTAGCCGGAAGCACTGTCGATCACGAGATTGCCGAATGAATCTGCATAGGCGTGATCCTGTTGAGTTGACCAAGCCAGGGCAGGAGCTGCATGGCCGAGCGTCCCGACAGCGAGCGCGATACTGGCGGCGGCAGTTGTGCGGGCAAAATTCAAATGCATGGCGCTCCTCAATCCAAAACGAGGGCTGCCTCCTCGAATCACAGAATCAACCTTTTCTTTACCTTTGTTAAGGGGGTGACGGTGGCACTGCTTAACATGGTTAACCTCGCGACTTGATTGGCCAGGACGATCGCGACTAGGTTGGCGCATCGGAGGATTCGCATGGCGCTACGCCAAATGTCCCGGGGAGTGCCCGCTCTCATGACGCTTTTCACGCTTGCCGCCTGTGTGTCGCAGGGCAAGCCTGGCCAGAATGGCACTCCCGCTGCTGCTGGCGCAGCGGATTCGCAAACTGCCGCCATCCTGCTCGAAAAGGACACGCCGCAACCGCGTACGGCAACCTACAACTGTGCCGATGGAGGCAGGATGACTGTCGAGAACATCGGCAACGCGATCCGCGTTGTCGGTTCGGATGGGCTAAACGAGGAGATGCCCGCCGCCCCGGCTGGCCAGAACAGCCGATTCGGCATCAACCATGACGCAATCGTGATCGACGGGCGCGAGGCGCTAGTCATGAAAGCCAATGCCACCCCAGTCGCCTGCAGGCGCTGATCCTTTCGGGCAGCATCCGATAGTCCAGTCGGGTAGCGGCATTTCGCAGCCGCGAGGAAGTTCAATCGGTTAAAGACGCCGGCACCGCTATTCGTCAGACTAAATGACTTTTCCGAAACGATTTTCTGGCTTTGACGCGGTGCAAAAAGCGTTTTAGAACGCCGCAATCCATAGTCGCATTCCGAAGCGTCGATGCCGCGTTTGCATCGCTGCGACGGGTGCCGAACGGGGAAGCCATGAGCCACTCACCAGCCACCCGCGACAGACCGCTTTCGCCCCATATGACCGTATATCGATGGCCGGTCACCATGACGATGTCGATCCTGCATCGTGTCACCGGCGGTGCGCTGTATTTCGGAACCCTGCTGGTCGCCTGGTGGCTGACGGCCGCGGCCGGCCCGCAATCCTATTTCGATTTCGTCAACGGCGTCTTCGGTTCCTGGTTTGGCCGGCTTGTGCTGTTCGGCTACACTTGGGCGCTGATGCACCACATGCTCGGCGGGCTTCGCCATTTTGTCTGGGACACCGGCACAGCTCTGGAAAAACACACCGCCTCGAAAATCGCGTGGGCGACATTGGTCGGCTCGGTGATTCTGACGATCCTGATCTGGGTTGTCGGCTATATGGTACGGGGAGGCTGAGCGATGAGCGCGAACAAATCCGACATGCGCACGCCGCTTGGCAGGGTCCGTGGCCTGGGTTCCGCGCGCGAAGGCACGATGCATTTCTGGCGCCAGCGCCTGACGGCGATCGCCAACATCCCGCTTCTGCTCTTCTTCGTCGGTTTCCTCATCGCCAACAACGGTGCGTCTTATGAGGAAGTCCGTGCCGCGCTGGCTCATCCGCTGGTGGCACTGGTGCTGATCCTGGTGCTGGTCTCCGGGCTTTATCACATGCGCCTCGGCATGCAGATCATCATCGAGGACTACGTTCATGGCGAGGGCAACAAGCTCGCGCTGCTAATCCTCAATACCTTCTTCACAATAGCGGTTGGCGTGGTTTCCATCTTCGCCCTGCTCAAGCTGGCATTCGGAGGCTGACGCTTTGGCCAAGGACGCAAAAAGCGGCAGCGCAGGCTCCG
Organism: Terribium retamae; assembly: GCF_022347545.1. GTDB lineage: Bacteria > Pseudomonadota > Alphaproteobacteria > Rhizobiales > Rhizobiaceae > Mesorhizobium > Mesorhizobium retamae. The sequence goes on along the minus strand of NZ_JAKREW010000002.1, from coordinate 255,392 downwards.
CCTATACCTATGTGGACCACAAGTTCGACGTGGTGATCGTCGGCGCCGGTGGCGCCGGTCTGCGCGCCACGCTCGGCATGGCCGAGCAGGGCCTTCGCACGGCTTGCATCACCAAGGTCTTCCCGACCCGCTCGCACACGGTTGCGGCGCAAGGCGGCATCGCCGCTTCGCTGCAGAACATGGGCCCCGACAGCTGGCAGTGGCACCTCTACGACACCGTCAAGGGTTCCGACTGGCTGGGCGACGTCGATGCCATGGAATACATGGTGCGCGAGGCCCCTGCCGCGGTCTACGAACTCGAGCACTATGGCGTGCCGTTCTCGCGCACCGAGGAAGGCAAGATCTATCAGCGCCCGTTCGGCGGCCACATGATGAACTACGGCGACGGTCCGCCCGTGCAGCGCACCTGCGCCGCGGCCGACCGCACCGGCCACGCCATCCTGCACACGCTCTATGGCCAGTCGCTGAAGAACAATGCGCAGTTCTTCATCGAATATTTCGCGCTCGACCTGATCATGGACGATGACGGCACCTGCACCGGTGTCGTTGCCTGGAACCTCGACGACGGCACCATCCATCGCTTCTCCGCGAAGATGGTGGTGCTGGCGACCGGCGGCTACGGCCGCGCCTATCTGTCGGCCACTTCGGCGCACACCTGTACCGGCGATGGCGGCGGCATGGCAGTGCGCGCCGGCCTGCCGTTGCAGGACATGGAATTCGTGCAGTTCCACCCTACCGGGATCTATGGCGCAGGCTGCCTGATCACCGAAGGTGCACGCGGCGAGGGCGGCTATCTGGTCAACTCCGAAGGCGAGCGCTTCATGGAGCGTTACGCGCCATCGGCCAAGGACCTTGCCTCGCGCGATGTCGTCTCACGCTGCATGACGCTGGAAATTCGCGAGGGGCGCGGCGTCGGCAAGCTGAAGGACCACATCTTCCTTCACCTCGACCATCTCGATCCGGCCGTTTTGCATGAACGTCTGCCAGGCATTTCGGAATCGGCGAAAATCTTCGCCGGTGTCGACGTGACACGCGAGCCGATCCCGGTGCTGCCGACCGTGCACTACAATATGGGCGGCGTGCCGACCAACTATTGGGGTGAGGTGCTGAACCCGACCGCAACGAGCCCGGACCAGATATCGCCCGGTTTGATGGCCGTGGGCGAGGCGGGCTGTGCGTCGGTACATGGGGCCAACCGTCTCGGTTCCAACTCTCTGATCGATCTTGTGGTGTTCGGCCGCGCAGCTGCGATCCGTGCGGGCCAGGTGGTGGATCGTACCTCTGCTGTGCCATCGGCCAATCCGCGTTCGCTCGAAAAGATCATGGATCGCTTCGATCGGCTGCGCCACGCCAATGGAGGTACGCCGACGGCGGTTCTGCGCGACAAGATGCAGCGCGCCATGCAGGAAGACGCCGCCGTGTTCCGCACGCAGGAGTCGCTCGAGCAGGGCTGCAAGCGGATTTCGGCGATCTGGGGCGAATTGAAGGACATCAAGGTCTTCGACCGCTCGATGATCTGGAACTCGGACCTGGTCGAGACGCTGGAATTGGAAAACCTTATGGCCAACGCCATCGCCACCGTCTACGGCGCCGAAGCACGCAAGGAAAGCCGCGGTGCGCATGCTCGCGAGGACTTCTCGGCGCGTGACGACGCCAACTGGCGCAAACACACGCTGGCGAAGGTCGGCGAGGACGGCAAGGTCACGCTGACCTATCGCGGGGTGCACACCGAAACCACGCTGCCGATGGACAAGGGGGGCATCGACCCCGCAAAGATCGCGCCGAAGGCGCGGGTGTACTGAGGATCGCTTCATGGTCGAACTCACACTCCCCAAGAATTCGCAGGTCAAGCCGGGCAAGACCTGGCCGAAACCGGAAGGCGCGACGAACCTGCGCGAATATCGCATCTACCGGTGGTCGCCGGACGATGACGAGAACCCGCGCATCGACACTTATTTCGTCGACATGGACGATTGCGGGCCGATGGTTCTCGACGCGCTGCTCTACATCAAGAACAAGATCGACCCGACGCTGACGCTGCGCCGTTCCTGCCGCGAAGGCATCTGCGGCTCCTGCGCCATGAACATCGATGGCTCCAACACGCTGGCCTGCACCAAGGGCTGCGACGACATTTCCGGTGCGGTGAAGGTTTATCCGCTGCCGCATATGCCGGTGGTCAAGGACCTGGTTCCGGATCTGACCAATTTCTACGCCCAGCACCGTTCGATCGAACCCTGGCTGAAGACGGTCTCGCCGGAACCGGCCAAGGAATGGCTGCAGAGCCATGAGGACCGCCAGAAGCTCGACGGTCTCTACGAGTGCATCCTGTGTGCCTGCTGCTCGACCTCGTGCCCGAGCTATTGGTGGAACGGCGATCGCTACCTCGGCCCGGCCACGCTGCTTCAAGCCTATCGCTGGCTGATCGATTCCAGAGACGAAGCGACGGGTGAGCGCCTCGACAATCTCGAGGATCCGTTCCGGCTCTACCGTTGCCACACCATCATGAACTGCGCGCAGACCTGCCCGAAAGGCCTGAATCCGGCCAAGGCGATCGCCGAGATCAAGAAGATGATGGTGGAGCGCCGCGTCTGAGCGACCGTCTTCCGTCAAACTTTTCGCCCGAGGCCGTCGCTTCAATCCGGCAACGGCTTGATCTTGCGCGAGAGCAGGATGTCGCGATCCTTTTTGCGATCGAAAGTGGCAGTCGCGCATGGGGTTTCCCCTCGCCGGACAGCGACTACGACTGCAGGTTTGTCTATGCGTGCAAGATGTGGCGGCATCTGGTGCTCACGCAGCCCCGGGACGTGATCGAGTTTCCGATCGAAGGCGAGATCGATGCTGGTGGCTGGGATCTGCGCAAGGCGCTGCTTCTGGCCTTGGCTGGAAATGCCGTCATCGTGGAGTGGGTCAAGTCACCGATTGTTTACGAGGAGATTTCGGGTTTCAGGCGATCATTGGTCGAAATTCTCGACCGGATTGTCGACCCTGTGAGGGTCTCGCAACACTATCTGGGTTTGGCACGTTCACATGTTGCACGGCTCGGGCGTTTTTCCGACGAGGTGAACCTGAAGAAACTGTTCTATCTCATCCGGCCGATTGTCGCGCTGGATTGGATGGAGCAGCGCCATTTTGCGGCGCTCCCACCGATGGCTTTGCCCGATTGTATTGCCGAGATCGAGCTGCCCGCCGCAACCATCCATGCGATCCGCGGCCTGATCGACCGCAAGGCTGAAACCCGTGAAATGGGTACGGGCCTGATACCGGTCCCCATCGCCGACTATCTGGAGCAACGCTACACCCACCATGAGAAGAACATTCCGGATATGCGTAATGATGCAACTGATCTCGCGTCGCGGCATCAGCTGGCAGAGGGCTTTTATCGGGAGACTATCGAGCGGTTTGGCTGACAGAGCTCAACGTTCGGGTTAGAGAATAGACATGACCGCAGAAGACCTTCCCCATCTCACCCCGGCCGAGGCGCGTGTCCTCGGTTGCTTGATCGAAAAGAAAGAGCTTACGCCCGACGTCTATCCGATGACGTCGAATGCGCTGGTGGCCGCCGCCAACCAGAAGACCTCGCGCGATCCGGTGATGGCGCTGGAGATGGTCGAAATCATGCGTGCGCTCAGCACACTGCAGGCAAAGGGTCTCGTGCGTCAGCAGTTCGCGTCGCGCGTCGAGCGCTACGAGCACCTGATGGCGCAGAAATTCTCGCTGACCCGCAACCAGAGCGCTCTGATCGGCCTGCTCCTATTGCGTGGTCCACAGACCGTTTATGAACTGCAAGCTCGTGCGGAGCGTATGGCCAGTTTCGCCGATGCCGACGCTGTGCGCGGTGAACTGGATATGCTGATCGGTCGCCGGCCGCCTCTGGTCAAGGAGATCGGTCGCGCGCCCGGCCAACGCGAGGACCGGTTCGCGCATCTGCTTTCAGGCGATGTCGAGATCAGCGCAGTGGTGGTGAGCAACCGCGCGCCAAGCGCGGCGACCTCGGCCGTCTCGGAACTCGAGGAGCGTGTCCGGCTCCTGGAAGAGGAACTGGCGGCCCTCAAGGCACGGCTCGACGCAGTGGGTGCATAAGCGTGGCCGAGCCGCAGGCCGACGCCGCGACGAATGTCAGCTTCAAGATCGACATCGTCGTCATCGGTGCCGGCCAGGCGGGTCTTTCCTCCGCCTATCATCTCAGCAAACTGGGCCTGGCTGTCGGACGACAATTCCTGGTGCTCGACAGCAATCCGACACCGGGTGGTGCCTGGCAGCATCGCTGGCCCTCGCTGACGCTCAGCACCGTCAACCGAGTGCATGATCTTCCGGGCATGCAGTTCTCCGAGGCTGTCGACACGGGTGACGGTGCCGTCAAGGCGTCGGTCGCGGTGCCGGAATATTTCGCCAGCTATGAGCGCAGGTTCAACCTGCCGGTCTACCGTCCGATCACGGCCAAGGTCGTTTGCGATCGGTCCGGCCGATTGCGGATCGAGACGAGCCGCGAGACGTTTTCGGCGCGCGGCATCATCAACGCAACAGGCACCTGGGAAAACCCCGTCATTCCGGCCTATCCCGGAGCGCAACTGTTCCGGGGCCGGCAACTCCATACCCACGACTATCGCGGCGCGGAAGAATTCGCCGGAAAGCATGTCATCGTGGTCGGCGGCGGCATCTCGGCCTTGCAACATCTCGACGAGATTTCGCAGGTCACCAGCACCACTTGGGTCACCCGCCGCGAGCCGCAATTCCGCGAAGAACCTTTCACGGTGGAAGACGGCCGTGCCGCCGTCGCTGCGGTTGAGGACAGGGTACGGCGCGGTCTGGTTCCCGGATCGGTGGTTTCCGTCACCGGCGTTTCCTGGACACCGGCCTTGCGAGCTGCCCGGGATCGTGGCGCGCTAAAGCGTTTGCCTATGTTCGACGAAATCACCGAAAACGGTGTTCGCTGGCTGGATGGCACCGAGCAGCGAGCGGATGTCATCCTCTGGGCGACGGGGTTCCGCAGCTCGCTCGACCATCTCGCGCCGCTGCAGTTGCGTGAGGATAACGGCGGTATCGTCATGGGCGGTCGCCTGGCAACGCAGGTCCAGAAAGACCCGCGGATTCATCTGGTGGGTTATGGCCCTTCGGCCTCCACCATCGGTGCTAACCGTGCAGGCGGCGCTGCGGCGCGCGAACTTGCAACCTATCTCAGCCTCGTCTGAAGACATATCTCGCCGAAGACAGAGCCAGGAATTCGCTTGGCGAGATATGTCAGCAATGATGGGCCGCGCTCTTGAACCCGCTTCCAGCACTTCCTCTATATGAGCCTTGGCAAATACACGCCTGCGCCGGTCCATCGCCGTCGACGGCGATGGAGGGGTAAATGCCGCAGCATACAGAGAAGGCAACGCGCCGCGAATGGATCGGGCTGGTGGCACTCGCGTTGCCTTGCCTGCTCTATACGATGGACCTCACCGTGCTCAATCTGGCGGTGCCGCATCTGGTCGCCGATCTGAAGCCCAGCGCGGTGCAACTGCTCTGGATCGTCGACATTTATGGCTTCCTGATTGCCGGTTCGTTGATCACCATGGGCACTCTGGGCGACCGTATCGGTCGCCGCAAGGTGCTGCTCGCCGGCGCCGTCCTCTTCGGCATCGCTTCGGTGATTGCCGCATTCTCGACTTCGGCAGAAATGCTGATCGCGGCGCGAGCGCTTCTCGGCATTGCCGGTGCCACGCTGGCCCCGTCGACACTTTCGCTGATCCGCAACATGTTCCACGACGCCGGCGAGCGCACCTTCGCCATCTCGATCTGGGCGACCAGCTATTCGGTAGGCGCCGCGATCGGCCCCCTGCTCGGCGGCGTGTTGCTTGAGTATTTCTGGTGGGGTTCGGTGTTCCTCCTGGCTGTTCCGGTCATGGTGCTGCTGCTGATCGTCGGGCCGATCCTGCTGCCCGAATATCGAGACCCCAACGCCGGGCGGCTCGACGTCACAAGCGCGGCCCTTTCGCTGGTGGCAGTTCTGGCCATGGTCTACGGCCTCAAGCAGATCGCGTCGGACGGCGCTGCCTGGCTCCCAATCGCGGCGATCCTTGCGGGTCTCGCCGTCGGTGCGGCTTTTGTCGTGCGACAGCGCCGGTTGGCCGATCCCCTGCTCGATTTGGGCCTGTTCCGCTCGCGCCCCTTCAGCGCGGCGCTGATCGTCAACGTCATAGCCTGCTTCGTAGCCTTCGGACCTTTCGTCTTCATCGCGCAGTATCTGCAACTGGTCATCCGCCTGACGCCCCTGAAGGCCGGCCTCTGGACTCTGCCCTCTTCGGTCGGTTTCGTGATTTCTTCGATGATGACGTCCTGGATCGTCGCGCGCGTTCCAGCGCCGCGGGTCATCGCCGCAGGGTTGGCACTGGCCGCGCTTGCCTTCTTGTTGCTCACTCAGGTCGGCAACGGACACCCTCTGGCGATGATCGTGACGGCGACGATCGTGATGTCGTTGGGCCTCGGCCTCGTCTTCACACTGACCACTGATCTGATCGTCGGTGCCGCGCCGCCGGAGCGCGCCGGTGCTGCCGGCGCACTTTCGGAAACCGGTGCGGAATTCGGCGGCGTGCTGGGCATTGCCGTTCTCGGCAGCATCGGCATGGCGATCTATCGGGGCGCCATGGCGAGCGGAGTGCCTGCAGGCGTGCCGGAGGAAGCCGCGCACACGGCGCGCGATACGCTGGGCGGCGCTGTCGCCGTTGCGCCGCAACTGCCCAACGGGCTTGCCGATGCGATGCTGGTCGTGGCGCGCGATGCCTTCACGAACGGCTTCGAATTGATTGCGACGATCTCGACCGTGCTGACCCTAGTCGCCGCTGTCGTGATGTTGCTGGTGTTCCGCAAGGGCGGACCGACCAACCCCTCGGACGAGCCGCAATCGGCCGCCTTGCAAAAGGCCGCGTAGCCTCGAGCAATTCCGGGAAAAGTGCGTAGCGGTTTTCCGTCCCGAATTGCGTAAAAACAGAGTAAGTAGAGCGTTTCCGTTTCTCACTGAAACGCTCTAAGCCTTTGTTCGCGCCACATTTTTATAACGCCAAGTGATTCCACTTGGCTACAAAATGCTCCTAAGCGGCAACACGACCCCGTCGTGTCAGGCGAGCTTTGCGTCCAGGGCAATCTTGATGGCGCCCAGGGCTCGCGAAACCGGGCACTCAGCCTTGGCCTTTGCGGCAAGTTCCTGGAATTTGGCGTCATCGATCCCTGGCACATCGCCAATCAGCGTGATGTTGCTCTCGGTGATGCCGGTGCCAGGAATGAGCTTCACCGCCGCGGTGGCCTCAAGCTTTGCGGCGGGCGTGCCGTTCTCGGCCAGGAAGTGCGAAAGCTGCATGGCGTAGCAGCCGGCATGCGCGGCCGCGATCAGTTCTTCGGGGTTGGTACCGGATTTGCCGCTTTCGTCTTCGAAGCGCATCTTGAACGAATAGGGCGTGCCTTTGAGCGCGCCACTTTGGGTGTCGATCGTGCCGCCACCTTCCTTGAGGTTACCTTTCCAGACGGCTGTTGCGGTGCGATCCATGGTCTTTCTCCTACTTGGATTGAGAGGAACGACTATAGCGCTGCAAGCTGACAAGACCACAACATCATTGATTGTGATCTCGCCCAGAAATCAGCGCGCAGAAATGTCGGTTTCGTGCGGTGCGACTCGTCCTGTGGGCAGCGCCACATCGCGGCGCGCCACAAATGGGGAGTGAACGATGAAATATCTCTGCCTTGTCTACCATGAGGAATCGGCATTGCGGGCCTTGTCCGCCGAAGATTCGAGGAAACTCAACGCCGACTCGCTTGCCTATGACAGAGTGCTGGAAAACAGCGGCCATCTGATCGCCGCCGAGGCACTGCAGCCGGTCAATACCGCCAAAGTGGTGCGCAAGCGCAAGGGCAGGATGCTCGTCACCGACGGTCCGTTCGCCGAAACCAAGGAGCAACTGCTCGGCTTCGTGCTCATCGAGGCGGAGAGTCTTGAAGAGGCGCTGGCTCTCGCCGCTGAGATTCCGCTGGCGGAGATGGGCATGATCGAGGTGCGGGCGATCTACGACATTCCGCAACCGTAACACCAATGGTCATGACCGCCGGCACGCGACTGCGCGCAGCGTCCGCCGGCGCGAAGCCAAGCAGTTAGTCCTGAATCGCGCGTGCCGGAGCCTGGCAGACATCGACCCATTCGGCGCCGACAAGCGCTGCCATGCGTGCAGGCTGAAGTCGCACGGCGGCATTGGTGGCGCCGGCCGCGGGCACCACTTCATCGAAGGCTTTCAGCGAAACATCGCAATAGACCGGCAATGGTGCGGGAAGGCCAAAGGGGCAGACGCCGCCAATCGGGTGGCTGGTCAGGGTAACGACCTCCTCAGCCTCCAGCATACGCGCCTTGCCGCCGAAACGGTCCTTGAACTTGCGGTTGTCCAGCCGGGCCGTGCCGGCTGCGACCACCAGCATCGCGGTATCGCCGACCCTCAGGCAGATCGTCTTGGCGATCTGGTCGGGTGCCACGCCATGAGCTTCGGCGGCAAGCGCCACGGTTGCAGAGCTTGCTTCGGTGACTATGACTTCGATGTCTGGGGCTTTGGCTGCAAAGAAGGCGCGTACGGATTCTAGGCTCATATCCAAAGCATAGGGTTGGCCAGCCGGTCAGGCAACCAACCCTGGCCGTCACTCAGTTTGGCCAGCAGGAATATCAGTTGGTCCTGAATGGCTGAACGCTTCGTTCCCTGGCCTAGATCGCCTCACCCCTGAGCAGTCTTGGCGTGTCGCTTGCCAGCCCCGACGCCTGGCGGATGAAGAAGCCTTTCAGAGCCGGCATGCGTTCGACCAGGCCAAGGCCGATGTCACGGACAGCGCGCAATGGCGCGATGTCGTTGGAAAACAGCCGGTTCAACACATCGGTGGTGACGCCCATCTGCATCGTGTCGAAACGACGCCATTGCTGGTAGCGCTCGAGCACGTCGAGCGCACCGATATCCTGGCCGAGCCGGTCCGCTTCAACGATGACTTCGGCGAGGGCGGCAACGTCCTTGAAGCCGAGATTGAGGCCCTGCCCGGCTATCGGATGGATGCCATGGGCAGCGTCGCCCGCCAGCGCGATACGCGGCGCCACGAAGGCGCGCGCGAGCGTAAGCCCCAGCGGCCAGGCGCGCGGCTTGTCCATCGTGCGGATTTCGCCCAGTTTCAGCCCGAAACGCTGCTCCAGTTCCATTTCGAACACAAGGTCGTCGCCATGGACGAGCTTGTTGGCGTCTTCGGTGCGTTCCACCCAGACGATCGACGAGCGGTTGGTGCCATCCTTGTCCGGTTTCAGCGGCAAGGTCGCGAAGGGGCCTGCCGGTAGGAAATGTTCTTCAGCGCGGCCGTTATGCGGCCTCTCATGGGCCACGGTACAAACGATGCCGGACTGGCCATACTCCCATCGCACGGTCTTGATGCCGGCCATGTCGCGCAATCTGGAATTGACGCCGTCGGCGGCGACCAGCAGGCGGGCAAGCAAAGTGGCGCCGTCGGCAAGATGAACGGTCAGGCCAGCGGTGCTGGTGTCGAAAGACTGGACGGCCACGCCTTCGATCAGATCGATGCCCAATTGCTCGGCCTGCCGGCGCAATGCGCCATTGAGGTCGCGGTTGGCGACCATATGCGCGAAGGGTTCGCCGGGCGCGACTTCACCATCGAAGGTCAGGAAGACGGGGCGTACCGGATCCGAGGTGCGCGAATCGGTGATGATCATTTCGGTGATGGCCTGCGCCTGCGGGGCGATCTCCGCCCAGACACCGAGCTGGTCGAGCATGCGGCAGGCGGCGGCTGCAATCGCCGAGGCGCGGCCATCCTTCTGCCACACCCCGGGCGGGGCCGCATCGACCACGGCGATACGCAGGCTGGGGCGGGCCTGTTTCAGCGAGACAGCAGCTGCCAGGCCGACATAGCCAGCGCCGGCGACCAACACGTCGAGCCGGCTCTGCTCAAGCGCTTCTTGTCCTTGTTTTATCGCCATTTCGGCAACCTTTCCCGTACAATTCTCGGGATCATGCTCCAGGTCATGACCGCATTATGCCTTGACTGCCCGTCTCCGCTGTCCGAAACCGCGCCGACAATTGCGAGGAACGGACGCATGACGCAAGCCATGAACGAACTTCTTGGCATTCTCGACCTGGAGAAGCTGGAAGACAACCTGTTCCGAGGTCGCAGCCCCCAGACCGACTGGCAGCGTGTTTTCGGCGGCCAGACGATCGCGCAGGCGCTGGTGGCCGCCCAGCGTACGGTTGAGCCGGACCGGCATGTGCATTCGCTGCATGGCTATTTCATGCGTCCAGGTGACACCAAGCTGCCGATCATCTACGAAGTCGACCGTATCCGTGACGGCTCGTCCTTCACCACGCGGCGTGTGATGGCGGTGCAGCATGGCCAGGCTATCTTTTCGCTGGAAGCCTCTTTCCACATCGAAGAAGGCGGACTCGAGCATCAGATCCCCATGCCTCGCGATGTTCCGGAACCTGATACGCTGATGACGCAGCGTGATCTGCTGGAAAAATTCGGCGAGGCCGTACCGGAAGGCATCAAGCGCTACTGGCAGCGCGAACGTCCGATCGAGATGCGGCCTATCATGCTCAAGCACTACACCAGCCGCGAGCGGCTGGAGCCGGAGCAGAACATCTGGATCCGAACGACGGGTCCGGTACCAAACGATCGCGCGCTGCAGGCAGCCGTCCTGGCCTATCTGTCGGACATGACGTTGCTGGACACGTCGACCTTCGCGCATGGCCGGGCGATCTTTGATCGCGACATCCAGGCGGCCAGCCTGGATCACTCGATGTGGTTCCATCGCAGCCACCCGATAGACGACTGGATTCTTTACACACAGGACAGCCCCTCGACGCAGGGCGCCCGAGGCTTCACACGCGGTTCGCTGTTTGCCCGCGACGGAACCTTGATCGCGTCTGTCGCACAAGAAGGCCTGATCCGTCTGAAACGGTCGCCTGCAGAATAGGCAATCTTTCATTTTTGCCTATTTAGTAGGCAGTTGATAGGCATGCTTGTTGCGCCTGGCTCGACCAGCGCGCACATTCCTGCTGTTTAATCAAAGACTTAGATCTTCGTTTCGTCATTTGGCACGGAGCTTGAATTGCGACGGGCATTCGCCGGCCCATGTCGAGGCCGGAGATGTCGCGTGGAACGCGGGGACCGCAACGAAAAAAGGGCGAATCCTGATGAAAATCGTGATGGCCATCATCAAGCCGTTCAAGCTCGACGAGGTGCGCGAAGCGCTCACCGCCGTCGGCATCCAGGGTCTGACCGTCACCGAAGTCAAAGGCTACGGGCGTCAGAAGGGGCATACCGAAATCTATCGTGGGGCGGAGTATGCCGTCTCCTTCCTTCCCAAGATCAAGATCGAAGTGGCTGTTTCGACCGACCTCGTCGACAGGGCCGTCGAGGCGATCACGAATGCCGCCAAGACCGGCCAGATCGGCGACGGCAAGGTCTTCGTCTTCGGCATCGACCAGGCCGTGCGCATCCGCACCGGCGAAACAGACACCGACGCGCTGTGAGCGGGTCACGCATCGTTATGGAGAGATCGATGAATTATCTTCCTGGCTTGAAGAAGGCGGCAACGCCGCTGGCCGCCTTGATCGGCCTGCTCGCAGCAACCGCAGCCTATGCGCAAGAAGCGGCACCGGCTGCTCCCGCTCCCACACTCGATACCGGCAACACCGCCTGGATGCTGACGTCGACCGCGTTGGTGCTGATGATGACCATTCCGGGGCTCGCCCTGTTCTACGCCGGCATGGTGCGCAAGAAGAACCTGCTCGCCACCGTCATGCAGAGCTTTGCCGTCTGCTGTCTGGTTACCGTGCTGTGGTTCGTGGTCGGCTATTCGCTGGCATTCTCTGATGGCGGCTCGCTGAATGCCTATGTCGGCGGTTTCTCCAAGCTGCTGCATCAGGGCATTACCGTTTCGTCACTGTGGGCGCCGGGCGTGGCGAACATTCCGGAATTCGTCTTCTCGATGTTCCAGATGACCTTTGCCATCATCACGCCGGCACTGATTGCCGGCGCCTTCGCCGAGCGTATGAAATTCTCGGCGCTTCTCCTGTTCAGTGGCCTTTGGCTGTTGATCGTCTACGCGCCGGTCGCGCATTGGGTCTGGGGCGGCGGCTTCCTTGCTTCGGCAGGCGTGCTCGATTTCGCAGGCGGCACCGTGGTGCACATCAATGCCGGCGTTGCGGGTCTCGTCTGCGCGGTGGTGCTGGGCAAGCGCGAAGGCTACGGCTCCGTCAACATGGCGCCCTATAACCTCGTCTACGCGGTGATCGGCGCTTCCCTGCTGTGGGTGGGCTGGTTCGGTTTCAATGCGGGCTCCGAACTCGCTGCCGACGGCCTTGCCGCCGCAGCTATGCTCAACACGCAGGTCGCTGCAGCCGCCGCCGGTCTTGCCTGGATGTTCACCGAATGGCTGATCGCCAAGAAGCCGTCGGTGCTCGGCATCATCTCGGGCGCCGTTGCCGGCCTTGTCGCGGTGACGCCAGCATCCGGTTTCGTCAACCCGACAGGCGCCTTCGTCATCGGCATCGCCTCGGGCATCATCTGCTACTTCGCGGCCGTGAAGCTGAAGCATGCCCTGGGGTATGACGATTCGCTCGATGCCTTCGGCGTGCATGGCGTCGGTGGTATCGTCGGCGCGATCCTCACCGGTGTCTTCGCCGATCCCGCCATCAATGCGCTCGGCAAGGACGCCACTGTGCTCAAGCAACTCTACGGCATCGTCTTCACCATCATCTGGACCGCCGTCGCCAGCTTCGTGATCCTTTACGTGGTCAAGGCGCTGGTTGGCTTGAGGCCAAGCAAGCAGGAAGAGATCGAAGGACTGGACGTCACCCTCCATGGCGAGGTGGTGCAGTAAACCTCGCATCGAACGGGGCTTGTCCGTCCAAGAAGATGATCCCGTCGTGAGTCGCTGCGAACGCGCTCGCGCCACCTGGGCCCGGAGCAATCCGGGCCCTTTTTTCATGATTGGCCGGCATTGATCGTCATTGCACCGACCCGGAGATCACATCTGCCAGGGCGTTCAAAATCGCCATGGTTAATGCTGCCTTAACCTTCCCCCCGATAGTCTGGGCCCCGAATCTGCCGGAATGCGTCCTGCATCCGGCTCAGGCAACGACAGACGGGGAAATGCATGCGTTCAGGGGCATCCGCACCGCTCGCGCTGACTGGCACCGGGCACGGGTTCCAGGCGTTCCTGCGACGGCAGGCCGGCAGGCTCATTGGCGGCGCGCTGTTCATTTTCGTCGTCTTCGGCGTGGCCGCGCTGGCGACGTGGAATGTCGCCGACCCGTCCTTCTCGCATGCCACCGACAATGCCGTCACCAACGCCATGGGTTATCCAGGCGCGGTGTTCTCCGATCTTGCCACGCAGTTCTTCGGTCTCTCGGCAGTCGCGGGACTGGTCCCTGCGGTGATCTGGGGATTCCTGCTTTTCTCCGCGCGCGGTGTCGACAAGATGCCGCGGCGCGGCATTTCGTGGTTCGGTTTCTCCCTGCTTGTCGCAGGCATGGCCGGCTGTGTCGTGCCGCCCAAGACCTGGCCCCTACCCAGCGGTCTTGGTGGCGTGTTCGGCGACATGGTGCTGAAAATACCCGGCATTTTCCTTGGCGGTTATCCAACGGGCGTTGCTGCGACCGTTATTGCAGTGCTCCTGGTGGCGCCGGCGCTGTGGCTGTTTGCCTATGGCTCGGCTCTGATTTCCCGCACGAATGGCTTTGCCGTGATGGAAGAGCCGGAGCCGAAGCGTCGCGAGAAGGAAGAGGATCGCGACGCGATCCTGTTCGAGAACGAGGAAGACGATGACGGCAATGGTGGGTTGCTGGCACTGGGCGCCGTCACCCATTGGTGGTTGTCGTTCCGAGCCTGGTTGCATCGCCGGGCCGCCGCGCGTCGGCGGGAAGAAGAAGGCGAATTCGATTTTGCCGAGATGCCGACGCAAGGGAGCGCCTGGCGTCGGGCAGCCGACCGGGTCGAATCGGCGGAGCTTGCCGAAGCCCGTATGAGCTCCACAGGGCGCGCCCGGGTCGAACCGGAGTTCTTTGCTGCCATGGTCAACGATCGTCATCCATCGGTTGATCCCGCAGCGGCTCCCTTCGGAAGGGACGATTTCGACAATGGCGATTTCGACACAGCCGACTTCGAGGCTGATGACGCCTATATGGACGCGCCGCCTGCTGCGCGCGCTGCCCCGACCACACAGGTGCGCAATTTCCGCTCCGATGCCGCGACCCGTGTCGAAGCACCGGCGCCCCGGCCTCAGCAGGGTGCCCGCGTGCAGCGTGAGGCACAGACCTCGCTGATTGCGTCGAGCAGTTTCGAGATGCCGTCGCTGCATTTCTTGTCGGAGCCGAAGAGTGTGGCCCGCGATCCAAGTCTCTCCAAGGATGCGCTCGAACAGAATGCGCGGCTGCTGGAAGGCGTGCTGGAGGATTTCGGCGTCAAGGGCGAGATCATCCATGTCCGGCCGGGTCCGGTTGTCACCCTCTACGAGCTCGAGCCGGCCCCCGGCATCAAGTCGAGCCGTGTCATCGGCCTGGCCGACGACATCGCTCGCTCGATGAGTGCAATCGCCGCCCGCGTCGCGGTGGTGCCTGGCCGCAACGCCATCGGTATCGAGCTGCCAAACGCCAAGCGCGAAATGGTCTATCTGCGCGAGATCCTGGCCAGCCGCGATTTCGAAGATAGCAAGGCAAAGCTGGCCCTTGCGCTGGGCAAGACCATCAATGGCGAGCCGGTCATCGTCGACATCGCCAAGATGCCGCACGTGCTGGTGGCAGGTACCACCGGTTCCGGCAAGTCGGTGGCCATCAACACCATGATCCTGTCGCTGCTCTACCGGCTGAAGCCGGAAGAATGCCGCCTCATCATGATCGATCCGAAGATGCTGGAGCTCTCCGTCTATGACGGCATTCCGCACCTGCTCACCCCCGTCGTCACCGATCCGAAAAAGGCCGTGGTCGCGCTGAAATGGACCGTGCGCGAGATGGAGGATCGCTACCGCAAGATGTCCAAGGTCGGTGTGCGCAACATCGACGGCTTCAACCAGCGCGTCGCGCAAGCCGACAAGAAGGGTGAAAAAATCTCGCGGACCGTGCAGACCGGCTTCGACCGTCAGACCGGCGAAGCGATCTACGAGACCGAGGATCTCGATCTCGAGCCGATGCCCTATATCGTCGTCATCATCGACGAGATGGCCGACCTGATGATGGTCGCCGGCAAGGACATCGAAGGCGCCGTGCAGCGCCTCGCGCAGATGGCGCGTGCTGCCGGCATCCACGTGATCATGGCAACGCAGCGTCCGTCAGTCGACGTCATCACCGGCACGATCAAGGCCAATTTCCCGACCCGCATCTCGTTCCAGGTGACGTCGAAAATCGACTCCCGCACCATCCTGGGCGAACAGGGTGCGGAACAGCTGCTCGGCATGGGTGACATGCTTTATATGGCTGGCGGCGGCCGCATCCAGCGTGTGCACGGTCCATTTGTCGCCGACGACGAAGTCGAGAAGGTCGTGCAGCACCTGAAGCTTCAGGGCGTGCCTGAATATCTCGATGCCATCACCGAGGACGACGACGAAGGCGACGACGAACCGTCGGGTCGCGGCGGTTCCGGTGGTGGTGGCGGCGGTGGCAATTTCGACGAGTCCGACGATCCGTACGATCAGGCAGTCGCCGTGGTGCTGCGCGACGGCAAGGCATCGACCAGCTACATCCAGCGTCGGCTCGGCATTGGTTACAACCGTGCCGCCTCGATCATCGAGCGGATGGAGCAGGAAGGCATCGTCGGTCCGGCCAACCATGCCGGCAAACGCGAGATCTTGGTGCCAACGGAAGAAGACAAGTTCTGAGGGCGGTCAAACTAAAGCCCAACTGAGGGTTCACCCTTACGGAACAACAGACGAGAGAAAGTGGCATGAAAGACGACCTTTTTGCAACTGCAGCCAGCCTCGCCATGACGCGGCGGCGGTTGCTCGGGTTTGGTTTGATGGTGGCGGGTGCCGCCGCCGCCAATGCCGTGCCGGCCTTCATGCCCATGGCGGCGGCCCAGGCGGGCGTCCCGCCTGCCGCCCAGAAGATCGCCGATCATTTTTCGGCGGTGAAGTCGATGACGGGCGAGTTCGTGCAATTCGGTCCGAAAGGCGAACAGACGGGCGGAAAGTTCTTCATGGAACGCCCTGGCAAGATCAGATTCAACTATGACGGCGCCAACAATTTCAAAGTGATCTCGGATGGCGAATCGGTCGTTCTGCTCAACAAGAAGCTGCAGACGTCCGATCTCTACCCGCTGTCGAAGACGCCGCTGAAGCTTCTCCTCGAGGACAGGATCGACCTGTCCGGCGACCGTGTGAAAAGCGTGAAGGAAGAAGAAGACCTCACCACCATCAAGCTGTCGGACAGGCAGGTCTTTGGCAACGCGACCATCACCATGATGTTCGATCCCAAGACCTATGAGCTGCGTCAGTGGACGATCACCGATGCGCAGGGCAAGGACACCACGGTGATGATCTTCAACACCAAGGAAGGCGTCTCGTTCGCACCCGACACCTTCAAGATCGACTATACCGCCAATCGTGAGCTCAACGCGAAGAAGGGCATGCGCTAAACCATATCCGGCAGTCGCTTCCGGTTGCCGATTCCCCGGATCCCCTGTGGAAATTCCGCGCGTCGTCATCGCATGCGGCGTGCCGGCTTGTCTTTGGCGGCGCCGACTGGCAGGTTCCGCGCACTCTTAGTCTCAGTTGATGCCTTCGCTTGAGCCCCCGGCTTGACGGGCACGGGTTCGGAACGCGCATGGCCTTTACTTTGGCGACCTGGAACATCAATTCGGTCAGGCTCCGCATGCCATTGGTCGAGCAGCTGATTGCAGAGCGCAATCCCGACATCATCTGCCTTCAGGAAACCAAATGTCCGGACGACCTGTTTCCGGCGGCCGCTTTCCGCAAACTGGGTTACGAGCACATCGCCATCCATGGGCAGAAGGGCTACCATGGGGTCGCCACGGTCGCCCGGCGGCCGATCGAGATCGTGGAAAAGCGTCGTTTCTGCGAGATCGAGGACAGCCGGCATATCTCTGTGCGTTTCGAAGCCGGCGGCAGGAAGATCTTGCTCCACAATTTCTACGTGCCGGCCGGGGGCGACGAACCCAATCCCCAAATCAACCCGAAGTTCCGGCACAAACTCGATTTCGTTCAGGAGATGAATGCCGTCCGCGCCGACGAAAACGACGGCGCGGGCTCGATCCTGGTGGGAGATCTCAACATCGCTCCGCTCGAACACGACGTCTGGTCACACAAGCAGTTGCTCAACGTCGTCAGCCACACGCCGGTCGAGACAGAGAGTTTCGAGGCGATGCGCAAGCAGGGTGCCTGGGCCGATCTGATGCGTTTGAATGTGCCCGCAGAGCAGAAGATCTATACTTGGTGGAGCTATCGAGCCGCCGATTGGCAGGCCTCGAATCGCGGCCGCCGCCTCGACCACATCTGGTCCTCGAACAACCTCGTGCCAGCCTTCACGGGATATGAGATCCTGCGCGATGCACGCGGTTGGGAACGCCCATCCGATCATGTACCGGTGATTGCGCGCTTCGATCTGTAAGAGGCGTCTAGGCGTTCGCCGCTTGCCATTCGGGGCGCAGAAGCGACATCACCAACTCATCGCGATGTTCGCCGCCGAAATAGGCGCTGCCGCGCGATATGCCCTCAGCCTGGAAGCCGATTGCCTCATACATGCGACGGGCGCGCAGATTGTCCGGAAACAGGCCGATGACCAGGCGATGGACATTAGTCACCTCGAAGGCATGGGAAACGACGGCGGCGAGCAGGCGTCGTCCCTGACCCCTGGCCCGGATTGACGACGGCAACGCGGCGCACAAGCGTCGTACGCTCGGCCGCGTTCCAGAAACGCAGCATGGCGAAACCGATCGGTTTCGGACCGTCATATCCGAGGAAATAGGCGTGGCTGCCGTCGACGAGGGCATCGCGGTGCCGCTGCTCCTCCCAGCGCCCGACAAGCCGGTCGTATCCATCCAGCCGTTCGGTGGCCATGATGAATGGCAGATCGTCAGCGCCGCCGCGAACGAGATGAAAAGTCGCGCTCATAGGTGTTTCCATTGGGCCTACCCACCGAAGCGCGGCGCCAGGCCCTCGATGCGCTCGATCAGCGCCTGCAATTCTTTGACGATGCGCTGGTGCAATTGTACGGCAAGATCGGGGTATTCCTCGAGAATGCGCCGGAACATCTTGCGGTTCAGGCGCAGAACCTGAGAATCGATGGCTGCAGACGCGCTGGTCAGGCGTTTTGTATCGGCGATCAATGCCAGCTCGCCGAGGATCGCGCCGGGTCCGGCAGTGCCGATGACGACATGGTTGCTGTCGTCTTCGCGATAAAGGGCGATGCGGCCACTGATCACGACATAGGCCGAATCCGCCTCGTCGTCTTCGCGATAGAGTTTCCTGTCCGCCGGCAGCGAAGTGGTTTCGGCGCCGAAGGCAAGCAGGCGCAGCTGTTCCGACGTGAAGCCTTCGAAGAGCCCCACGGCGGACAGGATGCGGATGTCGTCATCCAGCGCCATCAGTTATGTCCCCGGACCGACAGGTCATTCCCTCCGTTGCGCGACCCCACCCAAATCGCCATCCGGTCAACTACACTTAATTGACCAATAATATAGAGCCTTTAACAGAATCTGTTCGGACAGGGGAGCGGCGCGAGAAAAGCGGCTTTTGCCGGCTGCCCTGCCGATAACGAAACGGCCGGGAAATCCCGGCCGTTTACGAGACATGGGCGCGTTGCACCGCGTCAGGGAACCAGTTTGTAGCCGCCGCTTTCGGTGACCAGGATCGCCGCGTTCGAAGGATCGTTTTCGATCTTCTGGCGCAGGCGATAGACGTGCGTTTCCAGTGTGTGGGTGGTGACGCCGGAGTTGTAGCCCCAGACTTCCTCCAGGAGCACGTCGCGGGTCACCACTTTCTGTTCGGCACGATAGAGGTATTTGATGATGGAGGCTTCCTTTTCGGTCAGCCTGACCTTGCCGCCGCGCTGATCGATCAGAAGTTTCTGGCTTGGCTTGAAGGTATAGGGTCCCACCGTGAAGGTGGCGTCCTCGCTTTGCTCATGCTGGCGCAGCTGCGCGCGGATGCGGGCAAGCAGCACGGCGAAGCGGAACGGCTTGGTGACGTAGTCGTTGGCCCCGGCTTCCAACCCCAGGATCGTATCGGAATCGGTATCGTGACCGGTCAGCATGATGATCGGTGCTTTGTAGCCGCCTTTTCGCAGGATCTTCACCGCTTCGCGCCCATCCATGTCCGGCAGGCCGACATCCATGATCAAAAGGTCGATCATGCCGCTGCGTGCCGTCGCGACGCCTTTTGCCGCACTTGTCTCCTGCAGGACGTCGAATTCCTCATAGAGCGACAATTGCTCTGCCAGTGTGGTGCGGAGGTCTTCGTCGTCGTCGACAACCAGAATGGTGCGTGAAGTCATGGATCAATCCGTTGTTTCAAAATTACAAAATGATAGCTGTGTCGTCGACCGGCATCCGTGTATGCGGATGTTGTCGCCTTAAACAGCCGATCACGGTAATTTGTTCCATGACTGCATCATATCCGAAAAACCGTGCACGCAATGGGGCGGGCCGTTCTTTGCGCACAGGTCTTCGAACACTGGTGGTGCGGGCTCGTCCTGGAGATGGCACCAAGGGGCTGCTGCAGGCCGGAAACCTGGTTTTTCCATGCGCGTTGGGCAGGGGAGGCATCTCTTCAAACAAGCGTGAAGGCGACGGTGCGACGCCACTGGCGGCAATGCGCATTCTGTCCGGCTATTTCCGCAACGACCAGTTCGCCGGTGCGCGGCGTACACGACTTGTGATGATGCCCATCGGTCCGGACCTTGGCTGGTGTGAGGTGCCGGACGATCGCAACTACAATAGGCCGGTCAGGATACCTTATGGCGCCAGCCATGAGCGAATGAAGCGGGACGACCGGCTTTACGATGCCTGCCTTGTGCTCGACTGGAATATCGCGCCGCGCCGCCGCGGGCGCGGCAGCGCGATCTTTTTTCATCTGTCGCGGCCGGGCTTTACGCCGACGCAGGGTTGCGTGGCGGTGACCGCTCAGACCATGGCACGGCTGCTGCCGCTGCTGTCGAACCGCACGGTGATGAAGGTTGTGCGCTGAAGGGTAGGCAAAACCTCAGCGGCGCTTCGGCCGCTGGGGTGCTTGCCAGCCCAGATCGAGCAGACCAAGGCGCTGTGGTTCCTCCGCAACTGGGCGGGCAACGTCTTCGCGACGCAGACCGATGTCTCGCAGGTAGGAATCGGAGAGAGCTTCGGCATTTTGCAAGGGGAGCGATGCTGCGACGCGCGCCTGGCGCAGCCAGTCCAACACGGGCTGAATGCGGCTCGGCCGCAGCGGCTGGGATTTCAGGACAATCACGGACATGACGGTGTTCTTTCAAAGAGCGAAACCTTAAGTCTCGCTTGGCAATTTTTGACTGATCCCAGTATCTCTCGTTGAAATCAAAGAGGGAAACGAGTAGTTCTTGCTGGATCATCAAGGGGCGCTTGAAGATAGCCATGTCCCGCCTGCTGCCTGGAACCCGTGCCTTGCGGACGCTGGAAGCGGCAGGACGCCATCTCAATTTCACCCGCGCGGCCGATGAACTCGGGCTGACGCCTGCCGCCGTCAGCTATCAGATCAAGGAGATCGAGGATCAACTCGGCCTGGTCCTCTTCACCCGCACCAGTCGAACGATCCGGCTGACGGAGGCCGGATTGGCGCTCGTGGATGCCACGACGGACGCGCTGGAAACGCTCAACCGGGCGGTCGCCAAGGCAAAAAAACTGTCCCGTGGAACGGAGCAGCTGAAGGTGACCGCCAGCGCGGAATTCGCCACACGCTGGCTGTTACGGCGTGTCGATGGTTTCCGCAAGCTTCATCCTGACATCGATCTGCGTTTCGACATCACCTATGACGTGCGCGATTTCGATCGGGACGACGTCGATATCGGTATCCGCTTCGGCACGGGGAAATATCCGGGGCTCTGCTCCGCCCGGCTGTTCGAAAACGTCATCATTCCGGTTTGCAGTCCTGAGCTGTTGCGGCAAGGTCCGCCGCTCAACGAACCGCGCGATCTGCTCAAGCACACGCTGGTTCACATCGAATGGGTTCGCCAGGGCATCGTCTGGCCGAACTGGCGCATGTGGATGGCGGCGGCCGGCGTGGAGGATTTCGACGACAGCCGCACCGTGGTGATGACGACGTCCACCGACGCGATCGCGGCCGCCGCAGGCGGCAATGTCGTGGCGTTGGCCGATTTTGCCATGGTCGCCAACGATTTGTCGGAAGGCCGGCTGGTGCGGCCCTTTGAACTCGGCATCAAGGTGCCGCCGGAATTCGCTTATTTCCTGGTGTATCCGGAAGCTTCGGCGCAGGATGCGCGTATTGTCGCCTTCAAGGATTGGATCCTGGCCGAAGCGCATACGCCGTTGGCCGATGCTGCACCGCGACCTTGGGACGAATTCTAGCCGAGCGACTTAGGCTTCAGCGAAACGCCAGACAGTCGTACGCTTGACCTCGGAATCCTCCAGCGCCCGCGTTACCGGCACTTCATAGGTCGCCAGCCGCTCGAAGCCCGTCTTAGGCAGGTAGGCGCGGCCGGGATCGCCGACCAGGATGTCGGCCCCGCGAGCCTTCAGTACGGAGAACCACGGCAGGAGACGGTCGGCGAAAGGTTTTTCATAAAAGACGTCGCCGGCGAGCACCACGTCCCATCCGCTGTCGATGCCGATCTGGTCCTGATTGTCGAAGCCAACCGTCACGCCATTGGCCATGGCATTGAGGCGGATCGCGGTTTCGCAGAACGGATCGATATCGGCGGCCTGGGCTGAGACCGCGCCGGCTTTCATCGCCGCGATGGCGACCAGGCCGGAGCCTGAGGCGAAGTCCAGCACGCGGCGGCCGCGGATGACGTCTGGATGGTCGAGGACATAGCGCGCCAATCCCTGGCCGCCGGCCCAGGCAAAGGCCCAGAAGGGCGGAGGCAGCCCGATTTCGGCCAATTCTTCTTCGGTGCGCCGCCACAAATCATGCGCCTCGTCGGCGAGGCGCAGCACGATTTCGGGCACATGCGGCGGGGCCATTAGCGCCGTGTTGTCGAGAATGAAGCGCTCGGCGGTCTGCGGTGTCAGCGTCACGGTGCGGGATTGAGACCGCCCATGCGACAAACTTCCTTCCATTCCTCGGGCGTCACCGGTTGAACCGACAGCCGGCCGAGCCTTACCAGGGCCATTTCCGACAGTTTCGGGTTGTTTTTGATATCGGCCAGTGTCGGCGGGGTCGGCACATCGCGCACCGCGCGGATGTCGACGCACTCCCAGCGCGGGTCGTCGGTCGTGGTGTCATGATGCGCAAGCGCACAAACTTCGGCGATGCCGACGATGTTGAGCCCTTCGTTGGAATGGTAGAAGAAGCCGAGATCGCCGATCTGCATCGCTTTCATATTGTTGCGCGCCGCATAGTTGCGCACGCCATCCCACTGCGTGCCGGCCTTGCCCTTTTCCTTCAGCATGTCGAAGGAGAATTTGAACGGTTCGGATTTGAAGAGCCAATAGTTCATCGTGGTCCCTCTGCTGCCGGATGTATCTTTTGCCGTCTCAGGCTTCGGCCGGTTTGTTGAACACCCAGTTCCAGGGCTTGATGTCAACGCTTTCGAACAGACCCGCCTTGGCATAGGGATCGGCCGCAGCGACCGCTTCCGCGGCGGCAAGATCTGCAGCTTCGATGACGACAAGACTACCGTTCGGCTTGCCGTCGGCGTCGAGGAAGGGGCCGCCGAAGGCCAGCTTCTTGTCGGCATTCAACCCGTTGAGGAAGTTGACGTGATCTGGGCGCGTGTCGAGACGCACCTGGAGGTGGCCGGGTTTATCCTTGCAGATCAGTGCAAACAGCATCGTGGCTCCTCGGTCAGTTTCGGTTTAGTCGGTTTCCGTCCTCAGGGGCCGTGTCATCAGCATGGAGACGGCTTCCCCGATGGTGATGGCGCCTTCCAGTATGGCGGCGACGGCCGAGATGATCGGCGCATCGATGCCCTGTTCGGCGGCAAGGCGAGCGGCAATCGCCGCCGTCGGCACCCCTTCGGCCAAGGGGCGGTCGGCAAGCGACTCGCCTTGCCCCATCGCCAATCCGTAAGCGAAATTACGCGATTGCACCGAGGAACAGGTCAGCATCAGATCGCCCAGGCCGGAAAGGCCCATCAGCGTCTCCGGCTTGGCACCAAAGGCCGCACCAATGCGGCGCAATTCGACAAAGCCGCGCGTCACCATGGCAGCCTGCGCGCTGGCGCCGAGGCCCGCGCCCGCTACAGCGCCTGCGGCGAGAGCGAAAACATTCTTCAACGCGCCGCCGATTTCCACGCCGACAAGATCGTCGCTGGAATAGCAGCGCAGATTGCGCGCGGAAAACAGCGCGGCAAGCTCGGCCGCCAGCGCTTCATCGCGGGAAGCGACAACAACAGCAGTCGGCAGGTCCTTGGCAACGTCGGTGGCAAAACTCGGCCCGGACAAGGCAGCGATCGGATTGCCGGGCAGGATTTCGCTGGCGATGGTCGAAAGCAGTGCGCCGCTGTCGCGTTCTATGCCTTTCGCGCATAGCACGATCGGTATGACCGGCGCGATGTGCTGCCGAGCCTCGTTGAGCACCTGGCGCAACGACTGCGCGGGCGTGACGGCCAGAATGCAATCGGCTCCTTCAAGCGCCTCGGCAAGGGATGTGGTTGCCTCGATCCCCTGGTCGATGGCGATGCCGGGCAGATAGCGCGGGTTCTCGCCTTGGCGGATCGCCGCAGCTATTTCGGCATCGCGAGCCCACAATGACACTCTGTGGCCCGCACGAAGCATGGCCTGGGCCAGCGCGGTACCCCATGCTCCCCCGCCCAGGACGGCCATATGGCGGCCAACGGCCTGCGGTTCGCTCATGCCTTGGCTCCTCGCCTGCCTGACCCAATCACCGGCGCCGAAACCACATCGAGCGGCCAGCGCGAGCGCGGCACGAAATCGAAGGCGTTCTCTTCCTCGAAACCGGCATTCAGGCGTTCAATGCCCGCCCAGGCGATCATTGCCGCATTGTCGGTGCACAATTTGAGTGGCGGCGCGACGAAGCGGAAACCTGTCTCGTCGCAGAGTTCTTCCAGTGTCGTCTTGATCATCCGATTGGCCGCAACACCGCCCGCAACGACGAGAGCGGGCTGTTCTTCCTGCGGGAATTCCACCTTGAAGCGCATCAGAGCGCGCGAAACGCGGTCTGCAAGTGCATCGGCTACGGCAGCCTGGAACGAGGCGCAGATGTCGGCGACATCCTGTTCGGTCAGCGGCGCGATCGCCTGGGCGGCCTGGCGTACGGCAGTCTTCAAACCGGAAAAGGAGAAATCAGGCTGAGCGGAGCCTTTCATTGGTCGCGGGAAGGCAAAGCGGGCCGGATCCCCCTTCGCGGCAGCTTTCTCGACATTGGGGCCGCCCGGATAAGGCAGGCCGAGCATCTTTGCGGTCTTGTCGAACGCTTCGCCCAGCGCGTCATCGATGGTGGTGGCCCAGCGCTGGTAGTCGCCGACGCCGGCGACGCGCACGATCTGGGTGTGGCCGCCCGAGACCAGAAGCAGCAAGTAGGGGAAGGAAAGACCATCGGTCAGTCGGGCGGTCAGCGCGTGGCCTTCGAGATGGTTGATGGCAAGCAACGGCTTGCCGGCGGCACCTGCAATGGCCTTCGCCGTCATCAGACCGACGATCAGGCCTCCGACAAGGCCGGGACCGGCGGTCGCGGCAATGGCATCGATCTCGTCGAGGCTGGTGTTGGAGTCGGCAAGCGCGGCTTCGATGATGCCGTCCAAAGCCTCGACATGGGCGCGCGCGGCGATCTCGGGCACGACGCCGCCAAATGCCGCATGTTCGGCGATCTGGCTGAGCACGACGTTTGAGAGGATTTTCGGGGACAAGATTTCCGGCGCGGAAGTGCCCTCCAGCGCCACGACGCTGGCCGCTGTTTCGTCACAGCTCGTCTCTATACCCAGAACGCGGATCAATTCGCCGCAAACCTCGATGATTGCCCATGCGCCACTTCCCCGTTAGGAGAGGGCTGGATATCCGGAGCTCAGGCTCCGAGCCGGGGTTATCACGGACCGCGCTTGATGCAAACAACCTTGAAGATCGGAACCCGAGGCAGCCTGTTGGCGCTGGCGCAAGCGCATGAAACGCGCGACAGGCTGATGGCGGCGCATGGCTTGCCGGAAGAGGCGTTCGAAGTGGTCGTCATTTCGACCAGTGGCGACCGCATCCAGGATCGCCCGCTGTCGGAAGCTGGTGGCAAGGGACTTTTCACCAAAGAGATCGAAGAAGCGCTGCTCGACAAGCGCATCGACATCGCCGTGCACTCATCCAAGGACATGCCGACGATGCTGCCGGAAGGGTTGGAGCTATCCGCTTTCCTGCCGCGCGAAGACGCGCGCGAAGCGTTCATCAGCCGCAAGGCAGGCCGCATCGTCGACCTGCCGGCAGGAGCCAAGGTCGGTTCCTCGTCACTCAGGCGCCAAGCTCTGATTCGGCGCATGCGGCCGGACCTCGATGTCGTGCTGTTCCGAGGCAATGTGCAGACGAGGCTACGCAAGCTGGATGAGGGTGTCGCCGACGGCACCATCCTGGCTCTGGCAGGGCTTAAACGGCTTGATCTGGAGCATGTCGCTGCCGACGTGATGTCGCTGGAGTCGTTCCCGCCGGCTCCGGGACAAGGTGCGATCTGCATTGAAAGCCGTATCGGCGATGCGGAGACCGGCGTCCTGCTGACTGCGATCCATGATATCCCGACTGGGCAAGCGCTGGCCTGCGAACGTGCCTTCCTCGCGGCGCTTGACGGTTCATGTCGCACGCCGATCGCCGGCTACGCGACGGTCACAGGCGACAAGCTGGCTTTCTCGGGCATGATCCTGACGCCCGACGGCAGCGATGTCCGCGAAGTGGCGCGAAGCGGGCTCGGCAAGGACGCGGCTGCCATCGGCACCGAAGCCGGCGCGGACGTACGGGCACGGGCCGGCGCACATTTCTTCGACGGCTGGAATTGATGATCGTCCAGTCGAAACGGCGCTGAATGAAACGCGTGCTGGTAACCCGTCCGGAGCCCGGCGCCAGCCGAACGGCTGCGCGGCTGCGCGAACTCGGCTTCGAACCGGTGGTCCTGCCGCTTTCCGAAACACGCACACTGCCAGTCACCCTGGAAACGTCGCCCAATGCGATGGCTGCCCTCCTGGTGACGAGCGCCAATGCCGTTCGCCACACTCCGTCGAATGTGCTGCAGCAACTCGCGGACCTGCCTTGCCACGTCGTCGGGCCCAAGACGGCGGATGCCGCGCGCTCTGCCGGGCTTTATGTCGCCGAAACAGGATCGGGCGATGCCAGGCAACTGGCTGAACGGATCGCGCCCTCGCTCTTCGGCAGAACCGCGGGTTATCTGTGTGGTCGTGTCCGCTCTGCTGATTTCGAGGCATTTCTGGCCGAACAGGGCGTCAAAGTGCTGGCAATCGAGACCTACGACACCGTGCCGATCGACTATCCTGGCAAAGTGGCGGCGACACATCTTGCAGGCCAGCCGGTGGCTGCGGCGTTGCTCTATTCCGCCAAGGCGGCGCAGGCCTATTCGGCACTGGTGCAGCGGCCCGAATTGGCGCGTTATTTTGAGGAAACGCGTGTGCTGTCGCTCTCGGCACGTGTTGCGCAGGCTCTGAACGCCGGTTTTCCGAGCCGAATCGCGATCGCCGGGCGGCCGGACGAAGATGCATTATTGACGTTGCTCGGCGCGCCGGATTGAGGCTGCTTCATCATACCGCCCCTTTTCACAGCTTGGAGGTGTGGTAGACCGTTTTAGCCTGCCGCCTGACGGTCCGAACCATTTTGGGAGCCGAAGCATGGTCAAGACGCCCAAGACGCGCCATTCCAGGAGCCGTCGCGAACCGATGACGATCGATCTCGATCCCACCGATGTTTCGCGGGTGGAGGGAAGAGATCGTCCGGACAATGGGGGGCAACCGGAAGAGGTTGTGGGCACGCAGGCGGCAGTGGCGCGATCGGATTCGCCGAAGGAAGCGCCGACAGAAGCTTCCGAATCCGCCCCTCAGCCCGCGACCGCCGATGAGAAAGCTCCTCAATCCCACGGTTTCGATTATGATTTCGGCGAAAGCCATGACCAACCTCGAGCTGAGGCGATAGGGCCGAAAACCGCTCCGGAAGCAGCAAAGACCGGCGAGAGCGAGACGAGCGGGGGCTTCATGAACGGTCAGCCTGCCGAACCGAAACGTGGCGGGATCGGCACGCTTGCCGCCGGCGTGATCGGCGGCGTCGTGGCGCTCGCCGCAGCTGGCATTCTGCAGGCGGCCGGGCTGGTCGGTTCTTCCGATACAGCTTCGAACGGGGAAATTGCGGCGCTCAAAAGCGAGGTGGCTGCGCTCAAGTCGAGCCCCGTTTCGGACGTTTCGACGCAGCTTGCCGCAACCCTCGACCAGGTGAAGGCCGATGTCGCCGCGCTGAAGGCAGCACCGGTGACTGCCGGCCCTGGCGAAGGGCAGGTGAAGGCGCTTTCGGACAAGATTGCCGAGCTCGAAACGGCACTCGCTGCCTTGCGTAACGAAAGCGGCACGGCGGCCGTAGATCTCGGACCGCTGAACAGCAAGCTCACCGCCCTGGATACGCAGATGCAATCTGCACAACAAGGCACGGCCGCACTGGAAGGTCGTCTCAGCACCGTCGAGCAACAAGCCTCGCAGCTTGCCGGCAAAGTCGATGCCCAGGCTTCGCAACCCAAGATCGCGCTGGCCATAGCTGCTTCCGCTCTAAAGGCTGCGCTGGATCGCGGCGCGCCCTTTACCGCGGAACTGGATACGTTCGCAGCCGTGCGGCCCGATGCACCGCAGATAGCGATCTTGCGGCCCTTTGCCGAAAAAGGCATTCCGACCCGCGTCGACATCACAACCGGTGTCGACGATGCCGCCAACGCGATGGTCTCGGCAGCAACGCCGGTCGATCCTGACCAAGGCATATTGCAGCGGCTGCTGACCAGCGCCGAATCGCTTGTAAAGGTACGTCCTATCGGTGCCGTCGAAGGAAAAGGTGCGCCTGAAACCGTGGCGCGTATGGAAGTAGCGGTGAAGCAGGGAGACTACGCCAGGGCGCTTTCCGAATTCGATACGCTGCCGGAAACCGCAAAAACCGCCGGTGCCGATTTCGCAGCTAAGCTCAGGGCTCGGCAAGAGGCGGAAGCGGCGGTGAATGAGCTGGTGTCCGGCGCCATGAAGGGATGATGAGATGATCCGCATCCTCTTCTATCTCGCCATTATCTTTGCACTCGGTTTGGGTTTCGCCTGGCTGGCCGACCGGCCTGGCGAAATGGTCGTTACCTTCGGCGGGTACCAGTACCAGGTCAGCTTGATGGTGGCGGCGGTTGCAGTCGTCGCTGTCGTTGCTGCCGTGATGATCACCTGGTGGCTGCTCAAGTCGGTCTGGAACAGCCCCTATGCGATCGCCCGGCACTTCCGTGTGCGCCGTCGCGACCGCGGCTATCAAGCGCTGTCGACCGGGATGATTGCGGCTGGTGCCGGCGACGGCGTGTTGGCGCGCCGCAAGACCAAGGAAGCAATCAAGCTGATCCGCTCCGATCAGGAGCCGCTGATCAATCTTCTCGATGCGCAGGCGTCGTTGCTGGAAGGCGATCACGACGGCGCTCGCCAAAAGTTCGAGGCCATGCTCGATGATCCCGAAATGCGGCTGCTCGGCTTGCGTGGGCTCTATCTCGAAGCCGAGCGCCTGGGCGACCGCAACGCCGCCCGCCATTACGCCGGGCGTGCCGCTTCGGTTGCGCCACAGCTGGCATGGGCCGCCGAAGCGACAATGGAGGAACTGGCCGCGCGAGGCGATTGGGACGGTGCGCTCAGGCTGGCCGATGCGCAGAAATCGAGCCAAACCGAGCGTGATGCGGCCAACCGGCGGCGTGCCGTGCTTTTGACCGCCAAGGCAGAGGCGCTGATGGACAACGACCAGGCCGCCGCCAAGGCGGCCGCGTTGGAGGCGAACAAGCTGTTGCCGGAATTCGCGCCGACGGCGATCGTTGCGGCCAAGGTGTTGTTCAAGCAGAACGACCTGCGCAAGGGCTCGAAGGTCCTCGAAACGGCATGGCGCGCAGAGCCGCATCCAGACCTTGCCGATCTCTACGTCCATGCCAGGCCGGCGGATGCCGTGCTCGACCGGCTTGGTCGCGCCCGCAAGCTGCAGGAGATGAAAAAGAACCACGCCGAATCCTCGCTTGCCGTGGCGCGTGCGGCACTCGACGCTCAGGATTTCGCGCTCGCCCGCCAGGAGGCCGAAGCGGCTATCCGCATGCAGCCCAGCGAAGGCGCCTATCTTCTTCTGGCCGATATCGAGGAGGCTGATGGCGGCAACCTGGGCAAGGTGCGCCAGCTGCTTTCGCAGGCGGTGCGCGCGCCGCATGATGCCGCCTGGACGGCCGATGGGATCACTGTCGAGCGCTGGGCGCCGATCTCACCGGTGAGCGGGCGAATCGACGCCTTCGAGTGGCGTGGACCGGTGGAGCGCGCGGGCAAGCTCATCGAATCGAATAGGCCGGTACCGGAGGTTGTGCCGCCCTCGTTGGAGGGACCCGCACGTGACGATGATGTCGTCGTGTTGGATGCCGAAACGGTTCCTTCCAATGGCGCGGAGACCGCCGCCGCGCCAGATCGATCCATTGCAACCAATACTGCGGTGGCCGACGAGCCAGTGCCGCATCAGCCTGACGATCCCGGGGTGACGCCCGAGGACGAGGCCGAGAAGCCGCGCCGTTTCCGTTTGTTTTGAAAAGCTGTGACTTGATCGCGATCCGGAAAGGACCAGATTATCCTTATGTTCGAACGTGTTCTGTCTTTTCTGAAAGAATTGCCCACTGCCGGCGCGCGTCCCCATGCAAGGGCGGATGATCCGCGCGTCGCGGCAGCAGCTTTGCTCTATCACGTCATGAGTGCCGACGGCGTGCGTCAGGATGTCGAGTGGGAGCGCTTCAAGGTGATCCTGGCCGAGACCTACTCCGTCGAAGGCCAGGAACTGGAAGCGCTCGCGGAAGCCGGCGAAAAGGCCGATGGTGAAGCCATCGACCTCTATGCCTTCACAAGCGTTCTCAAGCGGCATCTCGATTCCGATGCGCGCAAAGCCTTTATCGGGCTGATGTGGGAAATCGTCTACGCAGACGGCGAACTGCACGAACTCGAAGACAATACCGTCTGGCGCGTGGCGGAACTGCTCGATGTCGAACGTGTCGACCGGGTCTCTGCTCGGCGTAAGGCCGCGGCCGAGGTTCCGGAAGCCAAAGGCCGCGCGAACGACGAATGAGCAGGGCCGCATTGTCGTGATATCAGGTAAGCGGCCCCAAATCCTGATCGTCCTGCATCAGGAGAACTCCAGCCCTGGCCGTGTCGGTCATATGCTGATCGAGGCAGGCTACGATCTGGATGTACGCCGGCCACCACTTGGCGATCCGCTTCCACAAACGCTCAGCAATCATGCGGGTGCCGTCGTCTTCGGCGGTCCGATGAGCGCCAACGATCATCACGAGGAATTCATCCGACGCGAAACGGATTGGCTGGCGGTGCCGCTCAAGGAGGACAAGCCGCTGCTGGGCATCTGTCTGGGTGCGCAGATGCTGGTCAATCATCTCGGCGGCAAGGTCAATGGGCATCATGAAGGGCTGGTTGAAATCGGCTGGTATCCGCTGCACGCCACTGAGGAAGGCAAGAAGCTGATGCACTGGCCGGAGATGGTCTATCATTTCCACCGCGAGGGTTTTTCACTGCCGAGGGACGCAACGCTGCTTGCGACCTCCGACACTTATCCCAACCAGGCCTTTCGCTATGGCGACAAGGCTTGGGGCATCCAGTTCCACGGCGAACTCACCCGCATGATGATGCATCGCTGGGTGGTGCATGGCGCGCACCGCTTCGAACTGCCCGGTGCCCAACCCGGCCGCGATCATCTTGGCGGCCGGCTGATCTGGGACATGCATCTCAAGCGTTGGCTTGGCGAGTTCCTAGAGACGATCTTCGGCCGTCCCATCGTCCGGTAAGTACCGCACAGACTATTCGCGCTTGTCGAGGCGCCGCACCTTGCGCAGATCCGGGAAAAGCCCAGCCCAGATGCCTGCGACCAAAATCGCACCCACGCCACCGATAACCACCGCCGGCACCGTGCCGATCAATGCCGCCATCGTGCCGGCGCGGAATTCACCGACTTCGTTCGACGCCCCGACGAAAACCTGGTTGACGGCGTTGACGCGACCGCGAACCTCATCCGGCGTCCACAGCTGGATCAGCGTCTCGCGAATGTAGACGCTAACCATGTCGGTTGCGCCGAGCAGCGCAAGCGCGAGAATGGAAAGCCAGGTGATGGTGGATGCGCCGAACAGGATCGTCGAAGCCCCGAACGCCGCAACGAAGAAAAGCATTACGGCACCGGCATGGTCACGGAGTGGATGGCCGGCCAGCCAGACCGCCACGCAAAGTGCACCGATGCCCGGCGCCGAACGCAGCAGTCCGAGCCCCCATGGGCCGAGGTCGAGGATGTCGCGCGCGTAGACGGGCAGCAGTGCCGTCGCGCCGGAAAGCAGCACCGCAACCAGATCGAGCGAAATCGCCCCCAGCACGACTTTCTCCCGCCAGATATAGTGGAAGCCAGCGAACAGGCTTTCCAGGCTGGGTTTGTCGGTCTCGCTGCGCTGGGCGGGTTTCGGAATGCCGAGAATCAGCAGAAGTGCGAAGAGCATCAACAGACCAGCTGTGCCATAGGCAGCTTCGGACGAAAGGCCGTAGAGCAGGCCACCAGCCACCGGACCGACGATGGTGGCAGTCTGCCAGGCCGACGAGTTCCAGGCGATGGCGTTGGCGAAATCCTGCTGCGGCACGAGGTTGGCAACCAAAGAGGCCGAAGCAGGACCGAAGAAGGCGCGAGCAATGCCGAACAGAACAAGCACGGCAAAGACCGGCAGCGGCGAATAAAGCCCGTGCCAGGTCAAAAGCAGCAGAACCACTGCGCAAATAGCTTCCATCAGCGTTGCCAGTGCCATGATCCTGCGGCGACCAAAGCGGTCGGCGACGACGCCGGTGACCAGGACCAAGAGCAGCGAGGGCAGGAACTGCACGATACCGACCAGGCCAAGGTCGAATGGGTCGCGGGTGAGGTCGTAGATCTGCCAGCCGACCGCCACGGAAACAACCTGCGTGGCGAAGGTCATGAGGAAACGTGCGGCCCAATAGTTACGGAAGGCCGCATGGCGGAAGGCAGCATAACGCTGATCCGGAGACGGTCGAGATTCGGTGGACATGGAATTCAGCCCTTGGCGATTGATACAGGCCGGCGGGGCTCTTCCACCATGGGCGCTGTTCCGGTGGGCGAGCTATAGCCCAATTTGCCGCCCTGCGCGCGCATAAATTTCGCGACGCATCCTGCAGCGATGAGCCTTCCGTAACCGCTCAGCGCCAGCGAGACGCCAACCGAGCCCGACCATATGTTATCGAGCTAGCTTCTCGGCCTCAGGCCCGAAACGATCAGCTTGTAATATTGCAGGGCGAAGTCGGCCGCACGGGTTTTGCCATCCGGCCGGAACCAGCGCACCATCCAGTTCATCAATGAAAGCACTGCGCGGGCAGCGGTTGCGACATCGTCCACGGCAAAGGCACCGCTGGCCTTGCCGTCGGCAAGCAGTGTGCGCAGCAGCTGCTCGTAGCGATCGCGCAGCGCCAGCTGCTGTTCCGTCCAGTGGTTCTTTTCGATGCCGCCGAAGCCGTGCAGCATGACGACGAAAGCGGCGTGATTGGCTTCCAGGAATTCGGCCTGAGCCCGCATGAATGCCTTCAGCTTTTCCGGCGGGCTCTCCGCCAGATTTACCTCCGTACCGACAGCGACATATTGTCGTTCCAGAAGGTCCACCATCATCTCGTCGAAGATGTCCTTCTTCGTTGGGAAGTAGTGATAGACCGCCGCTTTCGTGACACCCACGGCCTGCGCGACATCGTTCAGCGAGGCGCCTTCGAAACCGTGCGCGGCAAACAGCTTTGCCGCAGCATCCAGGATGGTTGCACGCGGCGCCGGCATCCTCGGCGGGCGACCGACCGGAGCTTTCGCTGTCTTGACCTGATCGGACCGTTGACGAGGCATGGCCCAAGTTTTATTACCGGCCAGCCGGTTTGTAAATATCAACTGTACCGCCTGCGCAATTGGGAAGAGGTGCGATCATGGCTGAAGCAGCGTCATCCGAGAACAAGGTGAGTGTTGAACATCGCGGCGGCGTCGCGATCGTCGCGATCGACAACCCGCCGGTGAACGCCCTGTCGTTCTCAGTGCGAAAGCCGCTGCATGACGCGCTTGTCCGCCTGCGCGACGACGCAGCAACGGCTGCCATCGTTGTCACCTGCGCCGGCCGCACCTTCATCGCCGGCGCTGACATCACCGAATTCGGCAAGCCGATGCAGGATCCGGATCTGCGCGCCTTGATCGCGCTTTTGGAGACGATCGAAAAGCCAACGGTCGCTGCAATTCACGGCACGGCTTTGGGCGGCGGACTGGAGCTGGCGCTCGGATGTCATTTCCGGGTCGCCGACAAGGCGGCAAAGCTCGGCTTGCCTGAAGTGAAGCTCGGCCTGCTGCCCGGCGCCGGTGGCACAGTGCGTCTGCCGGCTTTAATCGGCCCGCTGATGGCCTTGGATATGATCTCATCCGGCACGCCGATTGCGGCCTCCGAGGCACTGGAAGCAGGCCTCGTCGATGCGCTCGCTACCGATGGCCTGGTTGCCGATGCTGCGGCTTTCGCTGCGGTCAAAGCCGCGGAAGGCGGACCGTTCAGCTCCGTGCGTCTCCGGCGTGACAAGATTGAAGCTGTCGATGGCGAACAGCTGGAGGCAAGGATAAAGGCTATCGTCGGCAAAGCCAAAGGTTTGCGGGCGCCCGTCGCCTGCACGGAAGCGGTACGCAACGCAGTGCTGCTGCCGTTCGATGAAGCCCTGGCTGCGGAACGCACGCTGTTCGTCGAGCTGGTCGCCTCGGATCAATCGAAGGCGCAGCGGCACCTGTTCTTTGCCGAACGCGAAGCCGCCAAGGTGGAAGGCGTCGACAAGTCGGTGAAGCCGCGGCCGATCCACCGGGTCGGCATCATCGGTGCCGGCACCATGGGCGGCGGCATCGCCATGGCCTTCGCCAATGGCGGCATTCCAGTCACACTGGTCGAGGCGGCAGAAGATGCGTTGCAGCGCGGGCTTGAGCGCATCGAGAAGAACTATGCAATCTCGGTTTCACGCGGCTCGCTGAGCGAGGCTGCCAAGGCAGAGCGCATGGCGCGCCTCTCCGGCACCACCGACTACGCGTCGCTGGCAGAATGTGACCTCATCATCGAAGCGGTGTTCGAGGACATGGTGGTCAAGAAAGGGGTGCTAGCAGCCATCGACAAGGTGGCGAAGCCGGGCGCGATCATCGCCACCAACACGTCCTACCTCGATGTCAATGCGCTGGCTGCCTCGGTCAGCCGGCCGCAGGATTTCGCCGGCATGCATTTCTTTTCGCCGGCCAATATCATGAAGCTGCTGGAGATCGTGCGCGGCAGGGAAACGGCGCCGGATGTGCTGGTGACGCTGCTGTCCCTCGCCCGCACCGTCGGCAAAGTGCCGGTGGTGGTCGGCGTCTGCCATGGCTTCGTCGGCAACCGCATGCTGACGGCGCGTGGTGCCGATGTCGAAGCCCTGCTCCTGGAGGGCGCCAGCCCTGCGGATGTCGACAAGGCATTCACCGATTTCGGCTGGCCGATGGGTCCTTTCCAGATGTGGGACCTCGCCGGGCTGGACATCAGCTGGCGCAACCGCAAGGCGCTGGGCAAGACCGCGCTTATCGCCGACTGGCTGTGCGAGCAGGGGCGCTTCGGCCAGAAGACCGGCCGTGGTTTCTACCTCTATGCCGATGGACGAACGGCGCAGTCTGATCCGGAGCTGGCCAGCCATATTGCCGATGAAGCGAAGCGACTGGGCATTGCGCCGCGTGCGATTTCAGCCGAAGAGATCATCGATCGCACGCTCTACCCATTGATCAACGAAGGATCGCGCATCCTTGAAGAAGGCATTGCCGCGCGCGAATCCGACGTCGATCTTGTCTGGGTCAATGGCTATGGTTTCCCGATTGGCAAAGGCGGGCCGATGTTCTGGGCGCGTCAGAAAGGGCTCGCGACGATCGTCGAGCGTCTGGCATACTGGCACCAGAAGACCGGCAAAGACGTGTTCCACCCGTCGGAATGGCTGAAGGCAAAGGCTTCGGAAGGGTAATCGGAATTCCGTTGGTGGAGCTGAGGGGGATCGAACCCCTGACCTCGTCATTGCGAACGACGCGCTCTCCCAGCTGAGCTACAGCCCCGTCCAGCGGATGGGGCATTTATGGGGCGAGGCGCTGCACTGTCAAGCGAGGTTTTGGGGCGCTAACCCGCCGTTGCCGCGGCGATATGGCCCTCGATCTTCGAAGCCGTTGCCAAGGTTTGGCTAGATAAGGTTTTCGAGACGTGAGCCGGAGCTGGAAATTCCGGAAATCGGCCATAAGCTCGCCCGGCTCTTGCCGCATCAATGCGCAATGGCTAAATGTCGGCAACACTTGGAGACCTGCATGATCGCCCTCATTCAAACCGTCGTTCTGGCGCTTGACCTCTATTGGTGGATCATCATCGCATCGGCCGTCTTTTCCTGGCTCTACGCCTTCAATGTCGTCAACCCACGCAATCAGGTCGTTGGCACGATCGGCAATGCGCTCTTCCGGCTGACCGAACCGGCACTCCGGCCCATTCGTCGTATCCTGCCAGACCTCGGCGGTATCGACATCTCGCCGATCATCCTTTTGCTGATCCTGTTCTTCCTGCGCCAGTTCATCCTCACGACCGTTGCTCCAGCACTCGTGTGAGTGCAGCCATGGGCGCAATCTTTCGCCTGCGCCCGGGCGGCATCGATCTTTTCGTACGATTGACGCCGAAAGCGGCGTCGGATGCGCTGTATGGTGTCGAGACGGCTGCCGACGGCCGTTGTTATCTCAAAGCCCGTGTCCGTGCCGTTCCGGAAAAGGGCGCTGCCAACGCTGCCCTGGAAAAGCTTGTTGGCAAGGCGCTCGCCGTGCCGGCCTCATCCGTGGCGGTCGTGACCGGCGGCACGGCCCGGCTGAAGACGTTGCGTGTGACCGGCGATCCGGCCGAGCTTGCGCAGAAGGCGTCGAGCTTGGCGGCATAGGCGCTGCCGGTGTTTGACGATAAGGTGCGGCATCCGTCAGCCGGAGGTCGTCATGCGCAGCATTCTCATACCCCTTCTTCTCGCCTCTTTCTGCGGCGATGCATCGGCAGGCGAAATCTCCAGCGCTTACACCGACCTCGTCACAGACAAGGATTGCCTGACCTATGCGAAGGCCGGTGAAAACGATGGAGACTGGGCCGACCTCTCCTGCTCGGGCTATCGCGGTTATCCGGTACTGCTGACCTATGACGACGCGCGCGAGTCGGTATTCTATGGTTTTCCGCCTGTAGACATGACGACCAGCTGGGAGAGCTTCGTCGGCTTCAACAGCGCCGGGCCGAAGGTGGAATGGCGGGTGGAGACAAGCGGGGATGTCTCGGTTCCGTTTGCAGCCATCCATCGGCGCTCCGTCAGCAGCGGCGACGACGGCACGAAAAAGACCGATGTGCTGGTGGTGGCGAAGGTCGCCCAGATGGAGGGCCGCCAAGGTTGTACGGTAGCCCTCGTGGCCGCCGGCAGTCCCAACGCCAATGAGGAAGCCCGCAAGATAGCCGATGAAAAAGTGCGCGCCTTCACCTGCGGCAAGGACAAGCGCATCACTGTCGGAGACGTCCCGGCCTTTGGCCGAGTCGACAATTGAAAGTGCCGGCTGGCCCGCTGGCCGCCGGCACCTCAAACTCAAAAGCGCTGCTTACTTCTTGGCTGCCTTGGCGCGTTCGATCGCTTCGACGATCATCTTCTTGGCATAGGCGGCATCGTGCCAGCCGCCGATCTTCACCCATTTGCCGGGTTCGAGATCCTTGTAGTGCTCGAAGAAATGTTCGATCTGCTTGAGGGTGATCTCCGGCATGTCTGTGTAGTCGAACACCTTCTCGTAGCGCTTGGTGATGTGCGACGACGGCACCGCGATCACTTTTTCGTCCTGTCCGGCATTGTCTTCCATGATCAGAACGCCGATCGGGCGCACATTGATGACGCAGCCCGGCACCAGTTCGCGCGTGTTGCAAACCAGCACGTCGATCGGGTCGCCGTCGCCCGAAAGCGTGTGCGGCACGAAGCCGTAATTGCCGGGATAGCGCATCGGCGTGTAGAGGAAGCGGTCGACGAACAGCGTGCCGGCTTCCTTATCCATCTCGTATTTGATCGGCTCGCCGCCGACGGCGACTTCGATGATGACGTTGACGTCTTCCGGCGGATTCTTGCCGATGGATATCGCCTCGATACGCATGGATTACCCTCTCTTTGGCGCTGTCCTGAGCAGGTATTTATCGTCAAGACACGCTGGATGGACTGGCTTGCCGAAAACCACACGCGTTTCGGGCGCATGGTTTCTTCAATCGCGCCCCGAATAACCGGCGAAACGGCTTTGTGCAATGCGGCAATGCGTGCCTAGGGGGACGACCGAAGGCTGTGCCGACAGGATCAATCCCAGACGAAAGCGACTTTCTTCAGCGCTTTCTGCTCGAAGATCTCGACACCTTCGGCGACATCCCGGCCGCCCTCGCCAGCATAGAATGCGAGTGCGTTCTGGTTCTCTTCCAATGCCCATACCACGAGCCCGCTGAGGCCATGGTCGGCGAGTTTGCGGCGTGCGGCCGAAAACAGCCTGCGGCCGAGGCCGATGCCCTGGTATTCGGGACGCAGGTAAAGCTCGTAGATTTCGCCCTGCTGGCGCAACTCGCGGGCCCGGTTGCGGCCGACCGTCGCGTAGCCCGCGATTGTCCCGCCGATCTCCACCACCAGCACCGTGGCCGAGCGGCGAATGGCATTGGCCCACCAGTCGGAACCGCGACGGTTGATCATCGCGGTCAACGTTTTGTGCGGGATGATGCCGCTATAGGCGCCGCGCCAGGCCTCGAGATGGACATCAGCAATCGCAGCCCCGTCGCGCGGCTCTGCCCCTCGGATGTCGATGGTCAACGTGTTCATGGTTTGTTAACCATAGACCCGGTTGCAGGGCTTGCAAAGAGTCTGACTCGATTTCGCACAAGCGAAAAATGCCGAGCCATGGCAAAGGGCGAGAACGACCCAGAGCAGATCCAGTGGATGCGTAGCGGCTTCCGCCCGGATTTGTGTCATCACAAAGGGTTAGAGCGTTTCCGCGTTTCCGTGGAAAACAGAAATGTTCGAATGGGCATTGCGGGTTTTCAGCTTCGGTGCGCTCCGCACCAGGTTTTGATTTTGCGCCGGTCGTCACACAAAAACCGTTGCGCAGCACGACATGTCAGATCTCGACGAGATGGTCGTCTAGTTCGTTGACATCGCTTTCCTCGACCGGGAAATGTTCTGCCAGCACAGCACCGACGGTGCCGATGGCATTGACGAAACCGTCGGCCAGGCGATCGTCGCCGGCATGACGGGTAAGGTCGCGTACCACGCCGTCCCAGACATGCTGGCCAACCTTGGCATCGATACCGCTGTCGGCAACCACCTCGGCATAACGTTCGGCGATCGAGACGAAGATCAGCACGCCGGTCCGCGCAGCGGTGCGATGCACGTTACGGGCAAGGAATTGCTTCATCGCATTGGCGTGCGCGGCCTTGTAGCGCTGGCGGCGTGGCACGAAATGGATGCGCAGCCGCGGCGCCAGCCACAAAAGGATGAACAGGCTGATCGCAGCCACTGCCTGTACGATGAGGAAATGCGGCAGGCGCACGGTCAGCCACAGTGCCTCCAGCACATAGGCGAAGGCGATGCTGACGGCCAAAGAGGCAAGCGTTGCCGTAAAGGCGGCCTGGAAGAAGTAGCCGTCGCTCGAGCGTGCCACCACGCAGTAGATCTCGCCGCCGGTGCTTTGTTCCGCGTCGCGGATCGCCTCCGTAACGCGCTCATGGTCGGCCTGGGTGAGCGTGCGTGTCGTCATCGTCACCAACTCCCCGAGGAACCGCCGCCGCCTGACGAACCGCCGCCACCTGAAAAACCGCCACCGCCCGACGACCATCCGCCCCCACCGCCGGACCAGCCCCCGCCGCCTGACGACCATCCGCCGCCGTCGCCGGATGAGCGCCTGTTGGTGTCGAAGGTCATGCCCAGCCAGCGGTAGCGGCCCGGGCCGATCTTGGTGCCGAAGATCGGCGGCAGGATCGCCATGGCAAAGCCGCCGAAGAACAGGACTGCCCAGATGGTGATGAACAGCGCGAACATCAGCTGTTCGGCGTCGTATTCGCTGAAACTGTTCTGCTGGTGGCGCTTGCCGCGCGCTTCAAGTTCTTCCGGATTGCCTTCCAGCACCATGATCATGTCATCGACAGCCTTGGTGATGCCACCGGCGAAGTCGCCGCCGCGAAAGGCCGGCACCATGTCGTTCTCAATGATCAGCTTGGTGTGCAGATCGGTCAGCGTGCCCTCGAGCCCGTAGCCGACCTCGATGCGCATCTTGCGGTCGTTCTTGGCGACGAGCAGCAGCACGCCGTTGTTGTCGCTGGCCTGGCCAAGCCTCCAGGCCCGGAAAAGCCGGTTGGCATAGGGTTCGATCTCCTCGCCGCCAAGACTGTCGATGGTCGCAACGACGATCTGGTCCGATCCCTTCTTCTCGAAATCGGCGAGTTTCTGCTCGAGAGCCGCCTTCGTTGCCGGGTCGATCATGCCGGCATTGTCGACGACGCGACCGGTCAAGGCCGGCAGGTCTTGGGCCAATGCCATGCCGGCAAGCAGCACGGCGAAGAGGGCGGCCAGCAGCGACTTTGCCGCAACAACCCACGGCGCAGCCTGGATATCAAGCGCGGGCAAACGGCGAGATAGCGGGAGAAGACGCAAGGTTCGGCCCGTCCAGCTCAGGAAGGGTGGCGCTTAGCCACCCTGTCCCGTGGTGGTCTTGTTGGTGCCGAAATCGACCTTCGGCGTTTGCATCTTGTCCTCGGCGATGGTGAAGTTCTGGAACGGCTCGTTGGAACGGAACCAGAAGGTCGCCCAAAGCACTGATGGGAAGGTCCTGAGGGTCAGATTGTAGTCCTTGACCGCCTGGATGTAGTCACGGCGCGCCACGGCAATACGGTTTTCGGTACCTTCGAGTTGAGCCTGCAAGGCGATGAAGTTCTGATTGGCCTTGAGGTCGGGATAGTTTTCGGTGATGGCAAGAAGCCGTGACAATGCGCTGGTCAGGCCTGATTGGCTGTCCTGGAACTTCTTGAATGCTTCCGGGTCCTGGAGCGTCTCGGGCGTTACCGTCACCTGTGTGGCCTTAGCACGCGCTTCGACCACGGCATCCAGCGTGTCCTTCTCATGAGCGGCGTAACCCTTCACCGTCTCGACGAGGTTCGGAATGAGATCCGCGCGACGCTGATATTGGTTCAGCACCTCACTCCAGGCTGCCTTGGCGTTTTCTTCCGCCGTCGGAATGGTGTTGTAGCCGCAAGCAGACAACAGCGGCAGCAGAAGTGCCATCACAAGGAAAGCTGGCAGGTTGCGGGGAAGCGAAGACAGGCGCTGGGCGTACATGAGCGGTCCCTCGTTTGCTCGATAGCGAAGCAATACCATAAAGATCGCTGGAGAAAACGCCTTTGCGCGAACCCTCGCCGAAGGGCGGCGTGGTGCAGCTTCGTCATCAACGAGGCCCTGTAACCGCAATGAGGATCAGTTTAGGATCGGCGAAAAGAGGAAGAATTCATGGCAGGCCATGCCGACAGGGACAGCGAGCACGAATCGCGCCGCATCCTAGACCGGATCGCGCGCGAGACCGAGCCCGGTGGCTTGCCGTCCGATCGGCACGGGGATGACCAGGGTGACTTCGATCCGATTGAATATTGGGGTACGCGCATCGGCCGCGTGCTCGGCCTCGTCCTGGCGATCGCGATGATGATCGCCGTCGGTTATTACATCGCCCGCCATCTATAGGACCATCATGAGCACCAGCCAGTCC
This sequence comes from Terribium retamae, assembly GCF_022347545.1. Classification (GTDB taxonomy): domain Bacteria; phylum Pseudomonadota; class Alphaproteobacteria; order Rhizobiales; family Rhizobiaceae; genus Mesorhizobium; species Mesorhizobium retamae. Next base: position 214,193 of record NZ_JAKREW010000002.1, on the reverse strand, counting down.
GAGGCGCCGCGCGCCGTCATCGTCGTGTCCAGCCATGTCGCCCGCGGTTCGGTGGGCAACCGCGCGGCCGTTTTCGCCTTGGAAACGCTCGGCTTCCCGGTCTGGGCGGTGCCGACCGTGATCCTGCCCTGGCATCCCGGGCACGGCCGCGCGACAAGGATCGTTCCGCCTGCGGAACAGTTTGCGGCGCTGATGGCCGATCTGGCACGCGCGCCCTGGCTCGGCGAGGTCGGTGCTGTCCTTTCCGGATATCTCGGAGAGGCGAGCCAGGCGGATGCGATTGCCGACCTGGTTGGCGCGGTGAAAGCCAGGAATCCCGGTGCGCTCTATGTTTGCGATCCGGTGATGGGCGATTCCGGCGGGCTCTATGTGCCGGAGGCGACCGCCAAGGCTTTACGCGACCGGCTGATGCCCTTGGCCGACATCGCAACGCCGAACCGCTATGAACTCGCCTGGATGGCAGGCGCCGACCTGCCGGATTTGAAATCGACCACCGCGGCCGCGCTGGACGCCGGTCCGGCAACCATGCTTGTGACGTCCGCGCCTGCGATGATGTCAGGCAGCACCGGCAATCTCCTGCTCGATTCCAGCCAGGTGCTGCTGGCTGAACACCGCCTGATCGATAGGCCGCCCAATGGTCTCGGCGACCTCACCGGGGCGGTCTTCCTGGCGCGCACGCTTTCCGGCCAGCCACCGGCCAAGGCGCTGCAGTCGACCACGGCGGCAGTCTATGAAATCCTTGCCCGCACGGCAAAACGCGGTGGTGACGAGCTGCAGCTTGAAACCGACGCGCAAAGCCTGTCGCAGCCGATGGCCATGGTGCAGATGCGCCATCTCACCCATCCAAGCCGAGGTCGCACGGCGTGACGGGCAACAACGCAGCCAGCGTTACCCTGGCTGGGGTCGATGGCTGCAAGGCTGGCTGGATCGCGGTGCGGCAGGACCCAGGCGGATATCCGAGCGTCGCTGTTTACGCCGCTTTCCAGGATATCGTCGCGGCCTTGCCATCGGATGCCATCGTGGCGGTCGACATGCCGATCGGCCTGCCGGCGGTTTCGGCCAGAGGCGGGCGCGGACCCGAGGCCTTGGTGCGCCCGCTGCTTGGAGAGCGACAATCCAGTGTTTTCGCGATCCCGTCCCGCGCGGCTGTCTATGCCGACACGGCGGCGTTCAGCACCGTGGAGGCCTGGTATGAAGCGCATCGGCATGCGAGCGCCGTCGCTGCAACCACATCCAACCCGCCGCGTGGCGTTTCCATCCAGGCCTTCGGCATCTTTGCCAAGATCCGCGAGATCGATGAATTGCTGACCGCACGGCCGGATCTGCGCGACCGCATCTTCGAATCGCATCCGGAAGTGGCATTCTGGCGCCTCAACGGCGGCCATGCGATGACCTTCCCAAAGAAGATCAAGGGTGTGGTCAACCCGGCCGGCATGGAAGAGCGGCGTGCTCTGCTCGCGCGCCAGGGTTACGAACGCGCCTTTCTCGACCAGACGCCGTCGAAGGGTGCGGCTGCGGATGATTTCCTCGATGCAGCCGCCATGCTCCTCATCGCCGGCCGGATCGCGCGGGGCGAAGCGGTTCCTTATCCAAATCCGCCGCTGATCGATGGACTGGGCATTCCGGTTGCGATCCACGTTTGATCCGGTGCGATCGGAAGGTGATGGCAAGCGGCGGTTCAAACCATTGCAGAGCGATCATCGGGACCTTTATCGCAGACCATGCGAAGAAGCTGGTTCCCTTCATGCTTGAGCGTCGCGGTGTTTCCGAGGACAGGTGTCTGCAATGTCGTATTCCTCCTACATAATTTGCGCAACACCCCGCTCCGGCAGCACGCTTTTGTGCAGCATGCTGACCGAGACGGGCGTGGCCGGCTGCCCCCATTCCTATTTCCGGCAGCAAGATATCGCGGAGTGGGCACAGGATTGGGGTGTGGCACCGCAACAAGCTTCCGATGATGTGCAATTCGACAGGGCTTATGTCGCCGCGATGCGGCGAGCCGGTGCGAATGAGACCGGCATCTTCGGCCTTCGCCTTATGTGGGTCAGCGTTTCTGAAGCTTCGCGGCGACTGGATAACATTGCCGGCGGCAAGGCAGATGTCGCCGCAAGACTGGAAGAGACCTTCGGAAAGACACTCTACATCTATCTCTCTCGCGTCGATAAGGTTGCCCAGGCCGTTTCGTTGATCCGTGCCCAGCAAAGTGGCCTCTGGCACATGGGCAGCGATGGCTCGGTTCTCGAAGGTGGCGAAGTCCTGCAGCCGATCGCCTATGATGCCGATCGTATCCGGCAGGTCTTGAAGGAGTTGGAAGAAGACGACGCTTCTTGGACTGACTTCTTCCAATCACGCGCCATCGAGCCGCTGCGCCTTACCTATGAGACAATGTCTGCCAACCCTCGGCTTGACCTGGCGAATGTTTTGTCAGCGCTTGGCAGAGACCCGCAGATCGCCAATGCCACCACGATCAGGACGGCAAAACTGGCCGACGGGACAAGCGGTGATTGGGTGGCACGCTACAGGGAAGAGTCGCTGCAATCCCTTTGAGCGGGGATCGACGGATAGCTTGTGCCATCCGGCCATGACGATTTCCAATTGATCGCAGCCCGGTTTTGCCGTTAGTGCATGCGCGGCTCAAGTGAGCCGCTGCCGTCCAGCCTGGAAAGGTCACTGCCGCCAGATGCCGCATCTCCCAGAACATCTCCTCACCGGCTATCGCAACTTCATCACCGGCCGCTATGTGGCCGAGGCTGACCACTATAGGTCACTGGCGCGAGAGGGCCAGGCTCCGGAGACGATGATCGTAGCCTGTTGCGATTCGAGAGCGGCGCCCGAAGTGATCTTCAATGCCGGCCCCGGCGAACTGTTCGTGCTGCGCAACGTCGCCAATCTGGTACCGCCCTACGCCCCGGATGGCGAGTATCATTCGACCTCGGCAGCTCTCGAATTCGCGGTGCAGAGCCTGAAGGTCAAGAATATCGTCGTCATGGGCCATGGGCGCTGCGGCGGCATTCGCGCCGCGCTCGACACAAACTCGGCTCCGCTTTCTCCGGGCGATTTCATCGGCAAGTGGATGAGCCTGATCGCGCCCGCTGCCGAAGCGGTCTCGGCTTCGACCATGATGACGACTGGCGAACGGCAGACGGCGCTGGAGCGCATCTCCATCCGGTACTCCATTGCCAATCTGCGCACTTTCCCCTGCGTCAAGATTCTCGAGGGGAAGGGAAAGCTCACCTTGCACGGCGCCTGGTTCGACATCTCCACCGGTGAATTGTGGGCGATGAACAACGAAACCGGCGACTTCGAGCGGCCGGACGTCAGCTGAAGATAACAACCTTCACTTCTTCTCCATACAGGCTTAGGTTGTATGGGGGAGGTATCGCGTTGTGCCTGTTGTCGGCTCGTCGAAACTCTATGCGGTGATCATTTTCGCCCTGACGCTGGATTCTGCGCGGGCTGAGGACCATGCTGTCATTGGTCGCTGGTATTCCGCACTGCTGGTGGCTGACCGCGGCAGTCTTTCCGACATGCTGGCCGATGATGCCCGCATCCGGCTGCAGGATGTCGATACCGAACAGAACAAGCAGCAGTTCCTTGCTTCGATGGACGAATGGAAGGGCGCGGTGGCTGGCGCCAACATCCGGCATCGCATCGAGAGTGCCGACAATGGCCTAGTCACCGTGGTGGTCTGTTACGACTTTCCCGGCAACGATCTTATGACAAGAGAGGTTTTCGCACTGACCGACGAACGCATCACTGCATCCTCGCAAGCGACCATCGCGGAAAATTGCGACGGCTTCTAGCAAATCTGCGCAGGGCTCTTCATCGCTGGCTATCCAGTGCCGGTCGGCAGGACTTATCGTTGCACCGACGGTCCCGTCGGCATACATCGGGAAGATATTGCCGTTCTGCCTTCCTCACTGAAAGTCCCGCCATGTCCGTATCCGATCTCGCCACCCATCCCTTGACCGACTGGCAGGGGCCGCTCGGTCTCCCCGATTTCACCAAGATCGGAGACGGCGACTTCGGGCCGGTGTTCGACGCGGCGCTGAAGGCGCATGAAGCGGAGATCGAGGTCATTACGGCGAACGCGGAACAGGCCACCGTCGAAAACACCCTGCAGGCGTTGGAGCTTGCCGGGGAAGCGCTGGACCGCGTCTCGTCGATTTTCTGGTGCCGGGCGGGTGCGCATACCAATGACACGATCCAGGCCATGGAACGCGAAGTCGCGCCGAAGATGTCGCGGCATTTCTCCGCGATCTCGATGAACGAGAAGCTCTTCGCCCGCATCGACGATCTCTACCGGCGGCGCGATAGCCTGAAGCTCGATGCCGAGACGTTGCGCGTGCTGGAGCGGACCTGGAAAGGTTTTGTCCGGTCCGGTGCCAAGCTAGACGCCGACGGCAAGAAGCGGCTTGCCGCGATCAACGAACAATTGTCCTCGCTCGGCACCAGCTTCGGCCAGAACGTCCTGGCCGATGAGCGCGAATGGGCGTTGTTTCTCGACGAGGGCGACCTCGCCGGCCTTCCCGATTTCCTGAAAAGCGCGATGGCGGAAGCCGCCGAGGCGCGCGGCCAGAAAGGCCGTTACGCTGTGACGCTGTCGCGCTCAATCTACGAGCCCTTCACCACCTTCTCCGAGCGACGCGACCTGCGCGAAGCCGCATGGCGCGCCTTCACCCAGCGCGGCCAGAACGGCGGAGCGAGTGACAACACTGCCGTGGTGCGCGACATGCTCCAGCTGCGCGCCGAGAAGGCAAAGCTCCTGGGCTATGACTCGTTTGCCGCGCTGAAGCTCGACGACACCATGGCCAAGACGCCGAAGGCCGTGCACGATCTGCTCGATCCGGTGTGGGAAAAGGCGCTGGAGAAGGCAGCAAGCGACCAGAAGGAGCTCGAGCGGCTGGCGACTGCAGCCGGCAGCAACGAAAAATTCGCCGCCTGGGACTGGCGCTTCTACCAGGAGAAGCTGCGCGCCGAGAAGTTCGCCTTCGATGAGGCGGAGCTGAAACCCTATCTGCAGCTCGACCACGTCATTGCGGCCTGTTTCGACGTGGCGACGAAGCTGTTCGGCCTCACCTTCGAAGAAAAGAAGGGCATCGCTGGCTGGCACCCGGATGCACGCGTTTTCCTGGTGAAGAATGCCGACGGGTCGGAGCGTGCCCTGTTCCTGGCCGACTATTTCGCGAGGTCGTCGAAGCGTTCCGGCGCCTGGATGAGCGCGCTGCAATCCGGCTATAAGCTGGGCAAGGGCGCGAAGCCGATCATCTACAACATCATGAATTTCGCCAAGCCGCCGGCCGGCGAAGCAGCCTTGCTGTCGGTGGACGAGGCCAAGACGCTGTTCCACGAATTCGGTCACGCGTTGCACGGCATGCTGACCGATGTCACATGGCCGTCGGTGTCGGGCACCTCGGTCAGCCGCGACTTCGTCGAGCTGCCCTCCCAGCTTTACGAGCATTGGCTGACGGTGCCGGCCGTGCTGGAGAAGCATGCGCTGCATGTGAAGACCGGCAAGCCGATGCCGAAAGAGCTGCTCGACAAGATGCTGGCGGCGCGCACCTTCGGCGCCGGCTTCGCGACCGTCGAATTCACCGCCTCGGCACTGGTCGACATGGCTTATCACGCGCGTCCGGACGCGCCTGCGGAGCCACTGACCTTCGAGGCGGAGACACTCGAGAAGCTTTCGATGCCGGACACGATCGCCATGCGCCATCGCACCCCACATTTCAGCCACGTCTTCGCAGGCGATGGCTATTCGGCCGGCTATTATTCCTACATGTGGTCGGAGGTGCTAGACGCCGATGCCTTCTCGGCTTTCGAGGAAACCGGCGATCCGTTCAATCCGGCGCTGGCAAAAAAGCTGCGTGAGAACATCTATGCCGCCGGCGGCTCGAAGGATCCGGAAGAGCTCTATACGGCTTTCCGCGGCAAGATGCCGACGGCGGACGCCATGATGGTGAAGCGCGGGCTGGTTTAAGCCTGGTCTTATCCTCTCCGCCGGCGAGAGGACAAACCGCTAACTTTTCAGACTTGCGCCGATCAACAGATCGGCTTGTTTGGCAACCGACTGCGACGGGCCGCCCGGGCCGAAGATCTGGCTCGAGATATAGGCGCCTTCGATAAGAAGCAGCAGGCCGTCGCCCAGCGTGCTGGGGTCGGCCGCGCCCATCGCCTTGGCCATGGCGCGCAGGCGGCGGCGCAGCTCGCGTTTGTTTTCCTCGCTCACCGCGCGTGCGGGATGGCCGGGCTCGGGATATTCGACCGCTGCGTTGGTCATGCCGCAGCCACGGTAGCCCGGCTTTTGCGAGCGCTTGCCGACGCGGGTCAGGAAAGCAATGATCTGCGCGCGCGCATCGCCAGGATGCGTCGCGACCGCTTCGTCGAAACGCGCCCAGAAGTCGATATCGTATTTGCGCAGGTAGGAAGCGGCCAGTTCGTCCTTTGACGAGAAGGAGCGGTAGAGGCTCGGCTTGGTAACGCCAGCCTTCTTCACGATCTCGTCGACGCCGATCGCCCGGATGCCTTCGCGGTAGAAAAGCTCATGTGCGACGCCAAGGATCTTCTCGGCAGCAGGAGGCAGAGCCGTGTCTCGCGAAACGCTGGGTTCAATATTTTTGTCAGCAGGCATGAGGTGTTCCAATTGACATGTTACTAACCGGTACGTACACATTCGGCAGCTGCAACGTACCGGTCAGTAACATGATAGTCCAGTCCCGTCCTTTTGGCCAGCGCTACGCCTTTGTCGTCGTTGCCGTCATCTTCCTCTCCTTGCTCATCGCCGCAGGCCTGCGTTCCGCGCCTTCGGTGATGATGCTGCCGTTGGAAAATGACTTCGGCTGGCGCCGCGACGTGGTGTCGCTGGCTGCTGCCATCGGTATTTTCCTCTATGGCATGACCGGTCCGTTCGCCGCCGCGCTCATGGAACGGATCGGCCTGCGCAAGACGGTGATCGGCTCATTGGTGGTGATGTCAGCTTCCACCGGCCTGTCTTTGTTCATGACGCAGTCCTGGCAGCTCATCGCCACCTGGGGCGTGTTTTCAGGTGTCGGTTCGGGCGCTGTGGCCACTGTGCTCGGCGCCACGATTGTCAACCGCTGGTTCAAGACCAATCGCGGTCTGATCATGGGCCTGATGTCGGCGTCGAGTGCCACCGGTCTCCTGATCTTCCTGCCATTCCTGGCATGGCTGGCGCAGTCGGGCGGCTGGAAGCCGGTGGCGCTGATCATTGCCGTCGCGACGGCAGCGTTGATACCGCTGGTCTGGTTGCTGGTGCCTGAGCGGCCAGCGTCGATCGGTCAGGTGCGTTTCGGTGCCGAACCGGGGGATGTGCCGCCGACGCCGCCCGCCGCGGCCGGCAATTTCATCTCGCATACGCTGAGCACGCTGCGCGATGCCGCCAAAACGCGGGTGTTCTGGTACCTTTTCGCTACCTTCTTCATCTGCGGCTTCACGACGAACGGCCTGGTCGGCACGCATCTGATTGCCTTCTGCGCTGATATGGGAATCAACGAGATCCAGGCAGCGGGCCTGCTTTCGCTGATGGGCATCTTCGACCTCATCGGCACGACCCTGTCGGGCTGGCTGACCGACCGCTTCGATCCGCGCAAGCTGCTCGGCGTCTACTACGCCATTCGTGGCCTGTCGCTGATCTACCTGCCTTATTCCGGTTTCTCTGCGACCGCATTGATCGTCTTCGCGATATTCTACGGCCTGGACTGGATTGCCACCGTGCCGCCGACATTGCGTCTGTCCAACGAGGCTTTTGGAGATGCCAAAGGGCCGCTGGTGTTTGGGTGGATCGTGGCCGGCCATCAGGTCGGTGCGGCTGCCGCTGCTTTCTTCGGTGGGGCGATGCGCGAATTCCAGGGCAGCTATGAGCTCGCCTTTGTCATCGCGGGCATGACCGGCATCATTGCCGCCTGCCTGTCGCTGCTGATCAACACCAACCGGCCGATGCTGGAGCCTAAGAGCCAGCCGGCCTGATCCCAGAGCGTTTCCGTTTTTCACGGAAACGCCCCTATCTTTCTAGGAATTACTCCCCGGCGGCGATCTGTGGACCGTCAAGAAAGTTTCACGTCTCCGAAACGTGGCTGAAACAATGGCCAAAGATCCTAGCGGCTCCTATTCGCCGCCAAGGAGCCAGCCATGAGCAAGCCGTCCAGCATGAGCCGCCGTGTCTTTCTTGCCTCGACAGGGGCGGCCAGTCTGATCGGCTTGTCCGGTCTGGCCATGCCTTTTTATTCGCGTGCGAACACGCGTCCGGCTTTCACGCATGGTGTCCAGTCAGGCGACATCGACGCGGTTTCCGGCATGATCTGGACGCGTGCCGACAGGCCGTCCCGCGTGCAGTTCGAGGTGGCGACCACGGAAAGCTTCGCCAATGCCGAACGCCTGGCACCACTTGATGCGCTGCCTGACAGCGACCATGCGGTGAAGCGCCTGCTCACCGAGCTGGCCTCCGACCAGGACATCTTTTACCGCATGACCCTCGCCGACCTGAATGATGTCAACGCTGTATCCGAGCCGATCGTCGGTCGCTTCCGCACGGCGCCGACCTCGCGTCGCTCGGTGCGCTTCGCCTGGTCGGGCGACACCGCCGGCCAGGGCTGGGGCATCGACGAGGTCGGCATGAAGACCTATGCGACGATCGCCAAGCACACGCCCGACTTCTTTCTGCATTCGGGCGATACGATCTATGCCGACGGCGCGATGAAGGACGAGGTCGACCTCAAGGACGGGAAGAAGTGGAAAAACGTCGTACTCATCGACGAGAAGCGCAAGGTTGCCGAGACGCTGGACGAATATCGCGGTCAGTGGAAATACAATCTGCTCGACAAGAACCTGCTCGCCATGAACGCGGCACTGCCCACCTTCTTCCAGTGGGACGACCACGAGGTGGTCAACAACTGGTCGAGCGCCAAGGATCTGACCGCGGATGACCGCTACAAGGAAAAATCGATCGCCGTGCTGGCGGCGCGTGCTGGTCGCGCCTTCCACGAGATGACGCCGATCCGTTTCACACCGGCCGAACCCGGCCGCGTCTACCGCAAGATCGCCTACGGGCCGCTGGTCGATGTCTTCTTCCTCGACATGCGCTCCTATCGCGGCGCCAACGGTCCGAACCTGCAGACAGAGCTCAATACAGACTCGCGCATGCTGGGCGAACAGCAGACCCGCTGGCTCAAGCGCGAACTCGCCAACTCCAAGGCGACCTGGAAGGTGATCGCTGCCGATATGCCGATCGGGCTCGTGGTGTGGGATGATGGCGCCAACAAGAAGGGTTCGGAAGCGGTCGCCAATGGCGACAACGGCCCGGCCAAGGGGCGCGAACTGGAGTTCGCCGACCTGCTACACTTCATCAAGAATGCCGGCATCACCAACACGGTCTGGCTGACGGCGGACGTGCATTACACCGCCGCCCACCACTACAGCCCGGATCGCGCCCGGTTCCAGGATTTCGAGCCGTTCTGGGAGTTCGTCTCCGGCCCGATCCATTCCGGTACCTTCGGCCCCAACGACCTCGATATGACCTTCGGACCTGAAGTGAGGTACATCAAGGCGCCAAGCGCCGAGCAGGGCCAGAACCTGCCGCCTTCGGCAGGCTTCCAGTTCTTCGGTCTCGTCGACATCGACGGCAATACCGAGCAGCTGACGGTCAGGCTGATGGACCGTGACGACAACGAACTCTACAAAACGACGCTCGACCCGGTGCGGGCGGCGTAGCCGGGGAGGTTAGTGCTCGAAGCAGGCGGCGGGCACGTTCGGCCAGGTTGCCTTCTCGCAACCGACATCGGCCTGGCGCTGCTTGAAGGCGGCACTTACCGGGCCGGTGACGATCGGGTCGACGCCGTCAGGAGCATCCGGAAACAGCTTCTCCGCCTGCGTCGTTACAACGGCCATGGGCTGGTCGGCAGGCGTTGCGGCCGACCAGGCGCCGCCCAGCGCAAGCAAGGCGGCGAGCGTGGCCGACAGCAAGATCATCACGAACCGGTTCAGACTGCGCATCATGGACGCCCGAATGCTCCACAGCGGAAAAGGTTCCGCGTTTGGTTAATGAAATTCTACGCTCCTGCCACTTAACAAAAGGTGACCAACCAACTGCCGCTACGCCGCCCCCTTTCGCAAATGCGAAAAACCCTGTATGAGCCGCGCAACTGAAAAAGGCGGCGTCTCGATTTGACTATCCGGGCGTGCTGCCCGAACAACCTCCGAGACCCAGCATGAACATCCGCAATATCGCGATCATCGCGCACGTCGACCATGGCAAGACCACGCTCGTCGACGCGCTCCTCAAACAATCCGGCTCGGTCCGCGAGAACCAGCGCGTCGCCGAACGCGTCATGGATTCCAACGATCTCGAAAAAGAGCGCGGCATCACCATCCTGGCCAAGGCCACCTCGGTGGAGTGGAAGGGCACGCGCATCAACATCGTCGACACGCCCGGCCACGCCGACTTCGGCGGCGAGGTCGAGCGCATCCTCAACATGGTCGATGGCGCCATCGTCCTGGTCGACGCCGCCGAGGGCCCGATGCCGCAGACTAAGTTCGTGGTCGGCAAAGCGCTGAAGGTCGGCCTGAAGCCGATCGTGGCGATCAACAAGATCGACCGTCCCGATGCCCGCCACCAGGAAGTCATCAACGAAGTGTTCGACTTGTTCGCGGCGCTCGACGCCACCGACGAACAGCTCGATTTCCCGATCCTCTATGGCTCGGGTCGCGACGGCTGGATGGCGGCCAATCCGGAAGGTCCGAAGGATCAGGAACTGGCGCCGCTGTTCGATCTCGTCCTGAAGCATGTCGAGGCGCCGAAGGTTGCCGAGGGTCCGTTCCGGATGATCGGCACGATCCTGGAAGCCAACCCGTTCCTCGGCCGTATCATCACCGGCCGTATCGAGGCCGGCTCGCTGAAGCCGAACCAGGCGGTCAAGGTGCTGCACCATGACGGGTCGCTGCTGGAAAACGGCCGCGTCACCAAGATCCTGGCATTCCGTGGCATCGAGCGCCAGCCGATCGAAGAGGCTCATGCCGGCGACATCGTCGCCATTGCCGGTCTTTCGAAAGGCACCGTCGCCGATACGTTCTGCGACCCGTCGATCAGCGCGCCGATGGCGGCGCAGCCGATCGATCCGCCGACCGTCACCATGTCCTTCATCGTCAACGATTCGCCGCTCGCCGGCACCGAGGGCGACAAGGTCACCAGCCGTGTCATCCGCGACCGCCTGCTGAAGGAAGCAGAGGGCAATGTCGCGCTGAAAATCGAGGAATCGGCCGACAAGGATTCGTTCTTCGTGTCGGGCCGTGGCGAATTGCAGCTCGCAGTGCTCATCGAGACGATGCGCCGCGAGGGCTTCGAGCTTGCCGTTTCGCGTCCGCGCGTCGTCATGCAGAAGGACGAAAACGGCCAGCTGCTCGAGCCGATCGAAGAAGTCGTCATCGACGTGGACGAGGAGCATGCCGGTGTCGTCGTTCAGAAGATGAGCGAGCGCAAGGCCGACATGGTCGAACTGAAGCCGTCGGGCGGCAACCGCCAGCGCCTGGTGTTCCATGCGCCGACGCGCGGCCTGATCGGCTATCAGTCCGAACTTTTGACCGATACGCGCGGTACGGCGGTGATGAACCGGCTGTTCCATTCCTACCAGCCCTACAAGGGCGAACTGCCCGGCCGCACCAACGGCGTGCTCATCTCCAACGAGCAGGGCGAAGCGGTCGCCTATGCGCTGTGGAATCTCGAGGACCGGGGCCCGATGGTCATCGATGCCGGCGTCAAGGTCTATCAGGGCATGATCATCGGCATCCACTCAAGGGACAACGACCTCGAAGTGAACGTGCTGAAGGGCAAGAAACTCACCAACATCCGCGCTGCCGGCAAGGACGAAGCGGTCAAGCTCACGCCGCCCATCCGCATGACGCTGGAGCGCGCGCTGGCCTGGATCCAGGACGACGAACTGGTCGAAGTGACGCCGAAGTCGATCCGCCTGCGCAAGCTCTACCTCGATCCGAACGAGCGCAAGCGCTTCGAAAAGGCGAAGGTCAGCGCGGCCTGATTTGTTTGAAAGGGCGGGATTTCCCGCCCTTTTTGCTTGATCGGCCCTTTATCGGCACGCGTTGCGCAGGATCATGTTTGCTTCGCCCACGGCAAGGTCGAATTCCACCCGGCAACCGTCCCGGACCGGTCGATTGAGGGCGGCGGCCGTGACGATGTGACCTGCATCCCTCATCGCGCCGATCCGGGCGCGAGGCAGGCCTAGTTCCGATGAGAGCAGGCGGTCGAGTCGGATCGCGATTGGAACCGGCGTGGCAATGAGGATTTCCAGCCGTTCAGGGGCGTCCGGCCTGTCGGCAAGCGCTTCCTTGTGTGCAACGTTTCCGGCGAACTCCTCGACTCTATGTGCGGCTCGGCGCAAGGCTGCGACATCGAATGCGAAGCGGCCGACGAGCGCTGGATCATTGGCCTCGAGAGCCGATAACAGGTTCGGATCGAGATCGCGCCCATGACGCCGCTCGAACAGCGTGTGGTTCCAGGTGTCGTCGCACGTGGTGCACTTGTAGACGAGCCAGGCATCGAGCCGCCTGCCATTGGCGTTGAGGCGAAACTTGTCGCTGCATTCGAAGGCGCGCTGCGTCCCACAGCGCGGACAGGTTCGCCAAGGGCGGGGAAAACGATTTGCAGTAAGAGTCCATCGGACGCTGAGCGTGCACGACATGCCGGTTGGTCCTTCCCGTCGGGAAGTCCGTCAAGCGGCGATAAACGAGGTGCCTCTTATGGAGGCGCGGAATGGCGTTCGTGTGGGGATCAGGCAACCTGCCTCAGCGCATGACCCGAAATCGGTTCCGATTTTTGGAGATCATACGCCAAATCAAGGCGTAGTCCGGCGCAAGGGCGCTGGCCAAACCGGTCTCGAACCACCACAAGAACGAACGCAATTATAGAAAGCGGCAACGCTTTCACGCTGCCATGCGAGTTCTGGGAGAGCTGACGAGACCGGCGGTTACGATGGCAAAGTCGGGAGCCTAGGGCTGATGAAGATGTGGCGTTCTAGCGAGCGGCATCGATGAGATCAAGCTGTGCCTCCCAATCCTTCCGGCGTGCCGAAGCGAAACAATGGAATCTGACGCTCATGATTGCATCGAACCTCATTCGGCCTATGCTTCGACGTCTGCCCGATGGAGTGCGCCATGACGTTTACGTCTCTTCTCATTTTCGCCGGTGCGCTGTTCGTTGCCGCCGGCTCCCCCGGTCCTTCGATCGCAGCGCTGGTGGCGCGAGTGATTTCAAAGGGATTCCGCGACGTGATGCCGTTTCTGCTCGCCATGTGGATTGGAGAAGCGATCTGGCTGTCCTTTGCCGTGTTCGGACTGGCGGTGGTGGCGCAGACCTTCCATCTCGCCTTCGTCGTTATCAAATGGCTGGGCGTTGCCTATCTCGCTTACCTCGCCTGGAAGATGTGGACGGCGCCGGTCGAGACAGCCGAGGGCTCGCTGCCGAAAGACGATTCGCCGGTGAAGCTTTTCCTTGCCGGCATGGCGGTGACGCTCGGCAACCCCAAGATCATGATGTTCTATCTGGCGCTGCTGCCGACCATCATCGATCTCGCCTCGGTCTCCGTGCTTGGCTGGGTGGAATTGACGGCGACAATGGCAATTGTGCTGATCACCATCGACTTCGCCTGGATCCTGGCGGCTGCACAGGCACGCAAGCTTCTGAGAAGCCCGCGGGCCATGCGTATCGCCAATCGCATCTCTGCCGGTACCATGGCGGGTGCGGCTGCTGCGATTGCGACGCGAAGCTGAGCTCCCGCTCGAGGGGAGGAGGCACGCTACCTTGCCATTGCGTGGTATTCGGCGTTGGGCCGCATGTCGACGGCGGCGGCGACGCGGTTCGACATGTTGAAGAAAGCGGCGGTCGAGGCGATATCCCAGATGTCGCGATCGGTGAAACCAACCTTGCGCAGTGCCTCCCGATCGCCGTCGACCATCTTTGCGGGCTGCTCGGTCAGCTTCACCGCGAATTCCAGCATGGCGCGCTGCTTTTCCGTAAGGTCGGCGGCACGGAAGTTCATCACCATCATCTCGCCGAATGCCGGATCGCCGGAAAGCTGGCGCACCGCTGCGCCATGCGCGGTCAGGCAGTAATAACAATGGTTGATGGAGGAGACGACGACGGCGATCATCTCGCGTTCGAGCTTGGAAAGCCCGGAATCGCCCAGCATCAGGTCGTTATACGTGTCGGTGAAGGCACGCAGCTTCTTCTCGTCGAAAGCGTAAGCCTGGAGCACATTGGGCACGAGGCCGAGTTTCTCCTCGCATTTGGCGAAGTAGACCTTGGTGGCGTCGCTCAATTCCGCCTGGGGCAAGTCCAGTGCGGTGATTTTCTCGCTCATCGCGGTCTCCTTTCGCCGGCGCCTGCAAATTTCTTATGCAGGCAGCATTTTTCTTAGGCAGCCGTCAAACCTTTGTCGCCAAAAGGCGATCATCTGCTACGATAGTCGTAATACAGCCTATGGCGGAGGAAAATCGCATCATGGCCAGCCTGAAGTCCGCAACCAAGCCAAAGAAACCAATGGTGAAGGGAGGCGGGGGAAAGGAAGGTCAAAAGCCCACACGGCTTGCGGATTACCTGCTTGCAAGGGCTCCGTCCGAAGATGTTGCGGCCTACGACGTGGCCGATCTCGCCCGCGCTGCCGAACTGGCGGAGAATGCGGTTACCCGACACAAAAAAGGCGAAAGCATCGTTTCCATAGAGACGGCATCGGGCGTGTCGCGCCAAGGGCGGCCGGTGACGGTAATCACCGTCGTCAACGACAACATGCCTTTCCTGTTCGATTCGATCCTTGGCGAGATCACGGAGGCGGCCGGAGAGCCGAGCCTGGTAACCCACCCCGTCATCGCCGTCAGGCATTCGAAGACCGGTGTGGCCGAAATCGTCGGCGATGGCGGCCTGGTCAAGGAAGATGCCGGGCTCGACAAGGTCAGCGTGGTGCATGTCCATATCGGCCGGCTTTCGGAGGAGGCCGCAGCAACGCTGACTGCGCGGCTGACCAAGACGCTGACGCAGGTGCGCGCTGCCGTCACAGACTGGAAGCCGATGCTGGCGCGGCTCGATCAGGCGATTTCAGAGTTCCGCTACGCGCCAGTGCCATTGGACAAGAAACATGTAGCGGAAGGCATCGCCTTCCTCGAGTGGTTGCGCGACGACAATTTTACCTTCCTCGGCATGCGCGAGTTCAAATATTCTGGCGGCGAGAAAAGCGGCAGCCTGGAGCGTGCCGACAAGCCGGGACTTGGCATCCTTGCCGATCCGGATGTGCTGGTGCTTCGGCGTGGCACGGAAGCGGTTACGACGACGCCTGAGATTCGCGCTTTCCTGCATGGGCCGGAGCCGTTGATCGTCACCAAGGCCAACGCCAAGTCGGTTGTGCACCGGCGCATCTATCTCGACTATATCGGCGTCAAGACCTACGACAAGAACGGCAAGCTGGCAGGCGAGCTGCGCATCGTCGGTCTGTTCACCTCGACTGCCTACACGCGGTCGGTGATGAAGATCCCCTATCTGCGGTCCAAGGCCGAAACGGTGATCGCCAAGTCCGGCTTCAATCCGGACGACCATTCCGGCAAGGCGCTGATCAACGTGCTGGAAAGCTATCCGCGCGATGAGCTTTTCCAGGTGCCGATACCCACCTTGCGCAAACATGCCGAGGCCATTCTAGGCCTGATCGAGCGTCCGCGTGTGCGTGCATTGGTGCGCGCCGACCAGTTCGACCGGTTTGTCTCGATCCTCGTCTTCGTGCCGCGCGATCGTTACGACAGCGTCGTGCGCGAGAAGATGGGCATCTATCTGAAAACTGTTTTCGACGGTCGTTTGTCGGCTTACTATCCGGCGTTTCCCGAGGGCGGCCTGGCCCGCGTACACTTCATCATTGGCCGGTCCGGCGGCAAGACGCCCAAGGTCGAGCAGGAGACGATCGAAGCCGCGATCCGCGATATCGTGCGCACCTGGGAAGATGCGCTAGCAGAGGCAGCCGAGGCCGGCGGCAACGATCCGGCACTGAAGGCGATTGCCGCGCGTTTCCCCGAAAGCTATCGCGACTCCTTCTCGTCGGCGGTCGCGCTGGTCGATGCAGAGCGTATCGCAAAGCTATCGGCGGAGAATCCGATCGATATCGACTACTATCGCGATGCCGGCCAGACGCCGGAGCAGGCTTCGTTGAAGATCTATCATCACGGCAGCCCGGTGGCATTGTCGCGGCGTGTGCCGCTTTTGGAGAACACCGGGTTCCGGGTGATCAGCGAACGCACCTTCGAGATCGACAAGGACGATGGCAGCAGCGTCTTCATCCATGACATGGAGCTGGAGAATGCCTACGGCCAGCCGATCGATCTCGCCGATGAGGGTACACTGTTCGAGGAGGTGTTCCTGGCGGTGTGGCGTGGCGATGTCGACAATGACGGCTATAACAGCCTTGCCCAGACCGCCGGCTTGAACGCCACCGAGATCCTGGTGCTGCGCGCTTATGGCCGCTACCTGCAGCAGGCCGGCATTCCGCAGAGCCAGGATTTCATAGCGGCGACGCTGAACCGTTATCCCGATATAGCGCGGGGCCTCTATGCGCTCTTCGTTGCCCGGAATGGGCCGGATCCGGCAGGCGAAGGTGTGACAACCGCCAAGCATCTCAAGGCGAAGATCAAGGATGCGCTGGAAGACGTCCCCAGTATCGACGACGACACCATTATCCGCCGTTATCTCAATCTGATCGAAGCGACGCTTCGAACCAACCATTTCGTCGATGGCAAGAAGGAGCGCGGTCAGTCGCTGGCGATCAAACTCGATTCACGTGCCGTCGACGGGCTGCCGGAACCGCGGCCATGGCGCGAGATCTTCGTGTATGGCTCAGAGGTGGAGGGCGTTCACCTGCGTTTCGGCGCGGTCGCACGCGGCGGTCTGCGCTGGTCGGATCGTGCCCAGGACTACCGCACCGAAGTGCTGGGATTGGTGAAGGCGCAGCAGGTGAAGAACGCTGTCATCGTTCCGGTGGGCGCCAAGGGCGGTTTCTATCCGAAGCGGCTGCCGCCGGCTAATCAGCGCGACCTGTGGTTCGAGGCGGGTCGCCAAGCCTACATCAATTTCGTTTCCAGCCTGCTGTCGATCACCGACAACATCGGTATCGATCATGTCGTGCCGCCGGCCGGTGTGGTGCGCCATGACGCCGACGATCCTTATTTCGTGGTCGCGGCCGACAAGGGCACGGCGACCTTTTCCGACACCGCCAATACGATTTCGGAGAAACACGGCTTCTGGCTGGACGACGCCTTCGCCTCGGGTGGTTCGGCAGGTTACGACCACAAGAAGATGGGCATTACCGCCAAGGGTGCCTGGGAAGCGGTGAAGCGGCATTTCCGCGAAATGAACCGCGACATCCAGACCTCATCCTTCACCGTAGTCGGTGTCGGCGACATGTCGGGCGACGTGTTCGGCAACGGAATGCTGTTGTCGGAACATACGAAGCTGATCGCCGCCTTCGACCATCGCGACATCTTCATCGATCCCGAACCGGACGTGGCGGCCTCCTTCGCCGAACGCAAGCGCATGTTCGACCTGCCGCGTTCGAGCTGGCAGGACTACGACAAGTCGAAGCTGTCGAAAGGTGGCGTCATCGTCTCGCGCAGCCAGAAGTCGATCACTTTGCCCGTGGAAGCTGCGGCCGCGATCGGTCTTGCAAAGACGACCGCGACACCGGCCGAGATCATGACCGCCATCCTCAGGGCTCCGGTCGATCTTCTGTGGTTCGGCGGCATCGGCACCTATGTGAAGGCGGTCTCGGAGACGAATCAGGACGTCGGTGACCGTGCCAATGATCCGATCCGCGTCAACGCGATGGATGTACGCGCCAAGGTGATCGGCGAGGGCGCCAATCTCGGCGTCACCCAGCGCGGCCGCATCGAGTTTGGCCTTGCCGGCGGGCGCAACAATTCTGATGCCATCGACAATTCCGGCGGCGTCAACTGCTCCGACGTCGAGGTCAACATCAAGATCGCGCTGGCATCGGCCATGCGGAAGGGCTCGCTGGCACGGCCGGCACGCAACAAGCTGTTGGCCGAGATGACCGATGAGGTCGGCAATCTCGTGCTCTCCAACAATTACGAGCAGACGCTGGCGCTGTCGCTCGCCCGCAAACGCGGGCTGGCCGACATCGCGCATCAGGGCCGCTTCATGGCTGCGCTCGAAGCGCGTGGCCTGCTCGACCGCGCTGTCGAGACGCTGCCTTCTCCGGCGGCTCTGGCGGACCGGGAGGCGCGCGGCGAGCCGTTAACCCGGGCGGAGCTCGGCGTGCTGCTCGCTTATGCGAAGATCGTGCTGTTCTCCGACATCGTTGCTTCGGATGTACCTGACGACGCGCATTTCAACACCGACCTGATCGGCTATTTCCCCGAACGGATGGTCAAGAAGTTCAATGAGGAGATCCACGGTCACCGGCTGCGGCGCGAGATCATCGCGCGTGTCGTTGCCAACGATATGGTCAATCGGGGCGGACCTTCCTTCACCAACCGGCTGATGGAAGCGACCGGTCGCAGTGCCGCCGACGTGGTGCGTACCTTTGCGGTGATCCGTGACGGTTTCGGCCTGCCGGCGCTTTACAAGGAAATCAACGCGCTGGATAACAAGATCGACGGTCAGGTGCAGATCGACCTCTACCAGATCGTAAGCCGGCTTATATTCGTGACGGCGGGCTGGTATCTGAAGAACGATACGGGCACAGCGCCGCTCGGCCAGCGTATTGCCGACCTGCAGGAGGCCCGTAAGGCCCTTGAGCCAAAACTGGTGTCGCTGCTGTCGGATTTCTCCCGCGAGCGGCTGGAGCAAAAGCGGCATAGCCTGTTCAAGGACGGTACGCCGGAAAAGTTGGCGGAACGTCTGGCACTGGCGGATGTTGCGGAACTGGTCCCGGATATCGCGCTGGCATCCCGCCTTGCCGGTGCGGACATCGTCGTGGCGGCCAAAGCCTTCTTCGCGGTGAGCGAGGCCTTCCGCATTCCACGCATCGAAGAAGCCGCGCGGTCGGTGACGCCGCCTGACTATTATGACCAGTTGGCCCTGTCCCGCGCCGCCGACACGATCGGCGCAGCGCGGCGCGGCATTGCGGTTGCGGCACTCACGCAGCACGGCAAGGCGGCCGATCCGGTTGCGGCCTGGCTGGAGGCCGGCGGCGAACGCATAGCCCGTGTGCGCGAACGACTGCAGGCCCTGACGGAAGGTGGCGACATCACCGTGTCGCGGTTGTCCGTCGCATCGGGGCTGATGAGCGATCTGATCGGGGCATAAGGCCTCCGATCCTTTCCTCTGGAGCGTTTCTCCATTTCATGGAAACTGGAGAAACGCTCTATCTCCTTGCTTTACGTAATTCCGGGCGGAAAACCGCAGCACACTTTTCCTGGAATTGCTCTAAGCTGCCAGTCGTGTCCGCGAGAGCCCGTCGCGGATGTGGCGGGCCAGTTCGATGGTCGCGGGCGCCGCATCGCGCTTCGGCAGGTGTAGGTTGATCGCGAAGGACGGCAAAGGCGGCAGGCCGGCTTCCGCGGGCAGAATGTCGAGATGTGGCGGCACGGTGAATGCAAGCCAGGCCGTCACGGCAAGATCCGTCGTTACGGTGGCTGTCGTGGCATCGATGCTACCGCTCTCGAATACGGTGCGCCATTCTCGGCCGTGATCGTTCAGGGCTGCGAGGACAGCGGGTCTGAACGCACAGGTTTCGGCCACCATCGAAACCGGCAAAGGCGTTTTCAGATGTGCGACACCACCCTTGGCGCCGACCCAGACAAGGCGGTCGACGGCGAGGCATTCACCTTCGGAGGCGCCGAGCTGCGTCTCGACCAAAGCCAGATCGATCTCGCCTCTTGCCAGCGCATGCATGAGATCAGGTGAGGCGGCACAAAGCAGGGAAATCTCAACCTGCGGAAAGGCGTCCGCGAAGCCCTTCAGGACCGGCGCGATGAGGGGACCTGCAAGGTCGAAGGGCACACCGAGCCGAACGGGCCCTTCGACACGATGTGTGGTCATGTCAGCCCAGATCTCGTCGTTGAGGCCGAGCAGTTGCCTCGCCTTCCCTTGCAGCCGCTCGCCAGCGCTCGTGAGCTTGAGGCCTCGTCGGTCGCGCAAGAAGAGATCATGACCGAAAGCCTGTTCAAGGCGTGCGATCTGCTGGCTGACGGCGCTTTGCGTGAGGTGCAGCGCATTGCCGGCAGCCGTCATATTGCCGCGCTCGGCGACAGCGAGAAAGGTTCGGATCAAAGCGAGGTCGAGATTGCGGGCCATGTTGGCATTATGAGTACTAATGCAGCTCATAATCAACATGCGTTTCTCTAATGGCCGGAGAGCGGATAGGTAAGGAGACCATCGCTTCCGTCCGGAGAAGAAACGCATGTCGCCCGAAACCGTCCTGCCGCTGGTCGTCTTTGCGCTGGCCTCGTCCGTCACGCCCGGCGGAGCGACCACGATGGCCACGGCTTCGGGTGCCCATTTCGGCTTTCGTCGCTCGATTCCGTTGATGGCCGGCATTGCCGCCGGGCTGGCCAGCATGGCCGCGGCCGCAGCAGCCGGATTGGCCGGAGTGCTGGAAGCGATGCCTTCGCTGCAGCTTGTCCTGAAAACGGTCGGCTCAGCCTATTTGTTGTGGCTTGCCTGGAAGGTCGGTCGTTCAGGACAGCCCCGTCTCGATGCCGATCTGGTGCGGCCGACCAGTTTCACAGCCGGAGTCTGGCTGCTGTGGCTCAATCCCAAAGCCTGGGCAATGACGCTGGGAGCGTCTGCCTCCTTCGCCACCTTGGCCAGCGGCCCGGCGCGGCTCAGCATCTTGCTGGCGCTCGCCTTCGGTTTTGCCGCGACGGCCTCGGTGTCGATCTGGTGCACAGCCGGCACGCTCATGGCGCGACTGATACGGACCGAAGCACAATGGCGCTGGGTCAATATGGGACTGGGCATTTTGCTCGCGCTCTCGATCCTCCCGGTGTGGTTGTGATGCGGGCATCAAACAAACAGAGCAGCCGGGAAATCGGCTTTATCGGCCTCGGCGTGATGGGGCAGCCGATGGCGTTAAACATGGCTCGAGCGGGAACACCGCTCCTGGTGTGGAACCGCTC
The DNA here is from genome assembly GCF_022347545.1 of Terribium retamae. Lineage (GTDB taxonomy): Bacteria > Pseudomonadota > Alphaproteobacteria > Rhizobiales > Rhizobiaceae > Mesorhizobium > Mesorhizobium retamae. The sequence goes on along the minus strand of NZ_JAKREW010000002.1, from coordinate 193,058 downwards.
AGCTGAACGAAGTGAGCCTCTGCGCGCCGTTGGCGCGAGCGTGGCGACAAGCCCCGGCGAGGTCTTTGCCAAGACAACGATCGTCATCCTGATGCTGGCCACCGAGCAGGCGATCGATGCGGTGCTTGCCCGCGCTAAAATGGATTTCGCCGATCACGTGGCCGGCCACATCATCGTGCATATGGGCACGACTTCGGCAGATTATTCGCGTGGTCTGGAGGCGGATATCCGGGCCGCCGGTGGCCATTATGTCGAGGCACCGGTTTCCGGCTCCCGCAAGCCAGCGGAAGCGGGGCAATTGGTGGCAATGCTGGCCGGGGAGGCACAGCTCATGCAAGTGGTCCAGCCGCTGCTCCTGCCGATGTGCCGCGATACGGTTGCGTGCGGCGCGGTGCCCAACGCCCTTCTGATGAAACTCGCGGTCAACATATTCCTGATCACCATGGTGACGGGCCTGGCCGAGTCCGTCCATTTCGCGGAGCGGCATGGGCTGGACCTTGCCCGGCTCACGGCGGTGCTGGACGCAGGCCCGATGGCGAGCGATGTCTCGCGCATCAAGGCGGCAAAACTCGTTGCCGGTGATTTTTCCGTCCAGGCCGCAATCACCGATGTCTTCAAGAACAACCGGCTTATCGCGGAGGCCGCGCGAGCAGCGCAGGTCGCGTCGCCGCTGCTCGACGTCTGTCATGCGCTCTACGGCGAGACCGAGGCGCTTGGGCTCGGTCAATCCGACATGGCTGCCGTCATCCGCGCGATCGAGGAGCGTACCGCGGCGGTGCGGGCTACTTGACGGGCACCCAGATCTCGAAGCCGCCCGCACCCGTCACAGGATCGAAATCCTCGCTATAGCGCTCGATCAGATCGGGCATATCGCCCGGTGTCAGTCCGGCTTCTGGCAAGGCGCGGGAGAAGATGGCGTGGATGGTGGCTGAAATGGTGGTGATGTGATCGTCCTGGCGGAAGGCGGCCCAGCGCTGGACCGGCAGCCGGATGCCAGTCAAGCCACCATCCAGATCGGTCAAGTCCCGCACCTCGACGCCAGCGAGATAAAAATAGGTGTCGGCTGCGCCGACTCCCGTCACGAGACCGTAGGCTGCGGAGTTCTTCCGGCCAGGCATCGCACCGAGATATGGCGTGAATTGCTGCCAGAGAGCCGGAATGCCGGCGAAATCCTCGCAGGAAAAACGGCGGCCAAGGCCTGCGATCAGCAGTGGCCCTGGTGTTTCGATGCGAGGGGGCGGCAGTCGCACATCGACTTTCGGGTCCTCGCGCAGCGGCTCGACCAGCGCGATGTCGTCAAGACTGCCGCGGCTGCGCAATTCAGTCGGTGTGAGCCCAAACTGGTCGCGGAAGGCACGCGAGAACGCCTCATGGGACCCGTAGCCGGCCTCGATGGCGACGGCGAGGATGTCGGGAGAACCCGCGGCCAGCGCGCGAGCGGCCTCGGTCAGCCGTCGCCCGCGCATATAGCCGGTCACGGAATTTCCGGTGGCATAGGAAAACAACCGCGACATCTGGAACCGTGAGAGGTCGCAGACTTTCGCGACATCGTCGAGCGTGATGTTGCCGGCGAAGTGGCTTTCGATGAACCAGATGGCCTTTTCGACCGGTGTCTGCATGATCCGCCTTTCAGGCCTGGAAGACGTCCTCCTGACGCTGGCGCAAGGCGTTGAAGACCGAATGCGGCAGGGTCAGTTTGGTATCATTGGCGAAACGCCGGCGCATGGCATCAAAATTCGAATCCGGATCGGCTGTCAGGACCGCAATGGTATCGAAGAGGGCAATTTCATCCGCTGAAAGCTCGGCATCGACGGCCGGCTGGGCGCCCCATACATCCCAGGGCAGGATTTCGCACCCGTTCAGGGTGGCGAGATCGCGGGCGAGACTGCCGGCGACAAACCACAAGCCGCGCATCTGTGAGAACTCGATGCCGAAAAGTTGCGGATCCAGATCTCCGTCGCGGCACTTGCGCCAAGCGTCAGGGGACGGGATGAACTGATCTTGAGGCACATCGAGAGGATCGAGGCGGATCGACAGGTTGCGCGCAAAGACGGCATCAATCTGGCTGTCGAGAAGGGCCCAGCGGCCTTCACCCGCTTTCCAATACTCGCAGACCCAGTGGTCTTCATACTTCCCAGGGTTGAAATAGGCGCCGAAACCGCCCCTGCCGCGCGCGGGAATGCCGTGGTGGCGGAAGATGGCGACAGCGAGCAGCATGAAATGCCGGCAGATGCCGACAAGGCGGTGTTCCGGCGATCGGGCGATCGAGAGCGGGCGGTTGTCGAGCTGCAGCAAGGTGTCGATGATTTTTTCGACCGGACGGATATGGCTTTCAGTGCGACGTTCATCGTCGACCGGGCAGCCATAGAAGGGTTCAGCAACGTGTTCATAGATGAGCAGGCCCTGAACCGCCCTGGCAATACCTGCCGGATCGGAAGGCAAAGCATCGAACAAGGCTGCATGGCGGCCAGGTGAGCTGAACGCGGATTGCCGGGTATAATAGTCGAGAACGGCTTCGGACGTCGGATTGGTCGAGCGTGAGGCCATGAAAGCGGCGATCATGATCGTCTCCTGGGGTTGAGTGACTACCCCAGTGTTCTGCCGCAGGATTTTCGGCTTCGCTTGATCGTGTTTGCAGATCCATCACCGCCGCGCTCGTGCAAGGTCATGAGGCTGAGCGGGTATCGGGTCTTTGCAGTGCCTCTAAAAACGTGCAGACATGGGCCACCGCGAACGGGACGAAAGCGGTGGAGGACAGATGAGCGACGTGACCATGCAGCGCGCTTCCGGGCGCGGCATCTGGGGCTGGATGTTCTTCGACTGGGCGGCACAGCCTTTCTTTACAGTCGTCACGACCTTCATCTTCGGTCCCTATTTCGTCTCGCGACTTTCGGCGGATCCCGCCATGGGCCAGGCGGTGTGGGGCTATGGGCTGGCAGCGGCGGGCCTGGTGATCGCGGTGCTTTCGCCGATCCTCGGCTCGATCGCCGACCAGACGGGCCCACGGAAGCCGTGGATCGCCTTCTTCGCGACAATCAAGATCGTCAGCCTGTCGCTGCTATGGTTCGCGGCACCGGGCTCGAACCTGTTCCTAGTCGTGCTCTTCTTCTCGCTGGCGTCGGTGGCAGCGGAATTTTCGACCGTCTTCAACGACTCGATGATGCCGCGCTTGGTGCCGAAGGCCGAGATCGGCAAGATCTCCAACATCGCCTGGGGGCTCGGTTATCTCGGCGGCATGGTGGCGCTGGTATTCGTCGTGACGATGCTGGCGGGCTCGCCGGAAACGGGCAAGACCATCGCCGGGCTTGATCCTCTGTTCGGTCTTGATCCCAAACTCGGTGAGGATGCGCGCGCCACCGGGCCGCTGTCGGCATTGTGGTATCTTGTCTTCATCCTGCCGATGTTCCTCTTCACGCCGGATGCGGTGAAAGGAATGCCGGTCGGGCCGGCGGTGCGGCAAGGCCTGAGCGAATTGAAGTCGACGCTGGCGGAAGTGCGCAAGCGCGTCGGCATTTTCCGCTTTCTGGTGGCTCGCATGATCTACCAGGATGGCGTCAACGCGCTGCTCTCTCTTGGTGGCGCCTTCGCTGCGGCGATGTTCGGCTGGTCGATCACCGAGATCGGCATGTTTGGCATCATCCTCAATGTCGTCGCCATCCTTGGCTGCCTGGTTGCCGCGCGGCTCGACACGGCGCTCGGCTCCAAGGTGGTCGTGATGATCGCGCTGGTGCTGCTTTTCATCGCCACCGTCGGCATCATCTCGACGGGACCGGGGTATACGCTGTTCGGCTGGCTGCAAATGCCGGGAGTTGATACGGGCGGCTTGTTCGGTACGCCGGCCGAGAAGGCTTACATCCTCTACGGTCTGCTGATCGGTCTGGCGTTCGGGCCGGTGCAGGCTTCATCCCGCTCCTATATGGCGCGCAGCGTGACGGCAGAGGAAGCCGGTCGTTATTTCGGCATCTACGCGTTGGCCGGTCGTGCGACCAGCTTCCTGGCACCATTCCTCATCGCCACGGTGACCGCGCTCAGTGCTTCGCCCCGTCTCGGCATGGCGGTGATCATCCTGTTCCTGCTTGGCGGCATGGCGATCCTGGCCGGAACGCCCTATCCGGCCGACAAGACAAAGCAGCGAACCGGCCTTCCATCCGCCGCTTCGTGACGCCTTCTCCCAGTCTCATGGAGAGAAGGAAGAGGGTCAGTGCCTGAAATGCCGAACCCCGGTGAAGACCATCGCAATGCCATGGTCGTCGGCAGCCTTGATGACATCGTCGTCACGCATCGAACCGCCGGGCTGGATGACTGCCGTGGCGCCAGCCTCGACAGCAGCAAGCAAGCCATCAGCAAAGGGGAAGAATGCGTCGGAGGCGACGACTGAGCCCTTGGTCAGCGGTTCGGCATGACCAGCGGCCTCGGCAGCATCGAGCGCCTTGCGTGCTGCAATGCGCGAAGAATCGACACGGCTCATCTGGCCAGCGCCGATGCCGACGGTGGCACGGTTCCTGGCGTAGACGATCGCGTTGGACTTGACGTGCTTGGCGATGCGGAACGCGAATTTCAGGTCTTCCATTTCGGCATCGCTCGGCGCACGCTTGGTGACGACCTTGAGGTCGAGATCGTCGATGACGGCGTTGTCGCGGTTCTGCACGAGAAGTCCGCCCGCCACGGATTTCACGATTGTGCCGGCCTGTCGTGGATCCGGTAGGCCGCCGGTGACCAGCAGGCGCAGGTTCTTCTTTGCCGCGACAATCGCGGCCGCCTCTTCGGAGGCTTCGGGTGCGATGATTACCTCGGTGAAGGTCTTGACGATCTCCTCCGCAGCGTCCGCGTCGAGCAGGCGGTTCAGTGCGACGATGCCGCCGAAGGCCGAGACCGGATCGCAGGCCAGCGCCTTGAGATAGGCCTCCTTCAAGGAGGCACCTTCGGCGACGCCACACGGATTGGCGTGCTTGATGATGGCAACCGCCGCGGTGCGAGCCGGATCGAACTCGCCGGTCAGTTCGAAGGCTGCGTCGGTGTCGTTGATGTTGTTGTAAGATAGCTGCTTGCCCTGGAGCTGGCGTGCCGTGGCAACACCCGGCCGTCTGTCGCCATTGACATAGAATCCGGCTGACTGATGCGGGTTCTCGCCATAGCGCATGACGCTTTCCAGACGTCCGCCGAAGGCGCGCCAGGTCGGCTGCTCGATCTTCAATTCGTCGGCGAACCAGCCGGAAATGGCGGCGTCGTAGGCTGCTGTCCGGGCGAAGGCTTTTGCTGCGAGCTTCTTGCGGAAATCCAGCGGCAGCGCACCGCCGTTGGCGGCGAGCGTTTCCAATACGGCGGCATAGTCTTCCGGCTCGGTGACGATGGCGACATAGGCATGGTTTTTGGCCGAGGCGCGCACCATGGCCGGGCCGCCTATGTCGATGTTCTCCACGATCGCGGCATAGGCGGCGCCGGAGGCGCGGACCTGTTCGAAGGGGTAAAGATTGACCACGACGAGATCGATCGGCTGGATGGCATGGTCGCGCATGGCGGCGACATGTTCGGGATCGTCGCGTACGCCGAGCAATGCACCATGGACCGAGGGGTGCAATGTCTTGACGCGGCCGTCCATGATTTCGGGAAAGCCGGTGAGCTCGGAGACGTCACGCACCGTGATGCCGGCAGCAGCAATCGACTTGGCCGTGCCGCCCGTCGAAATCAAGTCGACGCCGGCCTTTGCAAGCGCCGCTGCGAAGTCGACCAGACCGGTCTTGTCGGAAACGGAAAGCAGGGCGCGGCGAACCGGAACGAGATCCGGTGCGGGAATGTTCTTGGCGGCGACGGCCATGGCGGGCGGCCTTTCTGCGGGCTGAGGAAGATGGCCCGGGCCGTAGCACAAGGAGGCTCAAAATCAAGCGCGGCGGAGGCTGGAAAGTGAGTCCGCGACAAACTCAGGCGGGGAACGCGTCCATCTTGTCACGCCAGAGGGCCAAGCGCTCTTTCAGCGCCGCGCCTTCAGGTTGCGCATCCTCGTCGAAACGTTCGAGCACTGTGACGTCAATGGCATCCTGACCGTACCGATTATATACGGCCTGCAGCTCGGCGGCACGATGGCTACCCAGCCGCAGCGTAAACCACAGTCGGTTCGGCATCGCCTCGAGATCCGGTGAATGGCCGATCCAGCGCTGCCCTGTTTCAGCACAGGTCAGTGCGTAGATGCCCGCCGGTGCCTCTCGTTTCTTGTAGGCTGCGATGGCAGCTTTCTTGTCGATGTTGCCCATGATCAAAACCTTTCGAAGCCGCATGTAAGAGTATGGCCCGCTCCTGTCAATTATACCCGGGTAATATTTGACAGCGTGGCGCAAACGGTGCATGAAACAGGCAAAGGAGAGTTCGATGCCTCTATCGTTGACTGCCGCCTGTGCCGCGTTTCAGGGCGGGCGCCTCGTTGCCAGCGGACCGCTTGTCGACGTGGCGCTGGCCGTTAATGCGCTTCATGGTGGAGATGTACTGGTCTTTGATGACGCAACCGGTGCCGTCATCGACCTCGATCTGCGTGGTTCAGACGCCGAGATCGTTGCACGGCTGGCGGAGCGGTTTCGACCGGTGGAGCCCGCTACATCCTTTGCCGAGGATCGGTCCAACGCGGACGCGCCGGATGCTGGAGCCCGCGGCCGCGGACGACCCAAACTCGGCGTGGTGGCACGCGAAGTCACGTTATTGCCGCGGCAATGGGAGTGGCTTGCGACGCAGCCGGGCGGTGCTTCGCAAGCGCTACGTCGACTCGTCGATTCTGCTCGCCGCACCGAGGGCAATGAGAGTGTCCAGCGCGCGCGGCGCGAAGCGGCCTACCGATTTCTTTCGGCCATGGCCGGAAATCTGCCCGGATTCGAAGAGGCGTCAAGGGCACTGTTTGCCGGCGATGCTGACAGTTTTACCGGCAAGATGGCGGATTGGCCGGCCGACATTCGAAATCATGCCCTGAAGCTCGCGAGACATGCGCAATAGAAGTCCCTTGTCGCGTTTCGCCGGATTTGCCTGAAAAAGAGTGGGGGACACTTCCGGAGAAAACGGAAACGCTGAGGCAAGTCGCCTGAAGCTTCAATTTCTGGTTGTAAAACCGGTAGGGCCTGTGCGTACGAATTGCCAATGCACTTCCGCCAAGCTCGTGGCCTGGAAATGCAACACGATCTGTCGGCTGCGACGCGGACCGGCAATGCCCGCGAAGAAGATCGATTCCTCGACTTCGGGCTGCACCTGCGGCGAGATGAATACCCAGATGTCGCCGCCTTCAGCAGCCAGCACCAGTCGGTCGTGTTCGTCGCGGAAGAGGTTGGCATCGGGATGGATATGGAAACGGACCGCGACGGCGTCGCGGCCATCGCCACGTGTTGCGCTGCTGCCGGCTTGCAGGAAACGGTCGCGGCCGGTCAGGACATTGCCATTTGCCGAAAGCACCAGTTCGCGTTCGTGCAGGATGCCGAAACGTTGCGCATAACCATCGTGGCGGGCAACGAAGCCTTGGCGGCTGCCATCGTCGAGACGCTCGCTGGATACTTTGCGCGGCCCGCCTAGCAAGGGTGAACCCGGCAGGCCACCGACGCGCATCGACAGGGCGAAACGCGCCGATGACGTGTCGTTGAGGGTTGCCGTGGAATGCGCGGCTGTGGCGCGCGCCAAGGGGCGGAACTCAGCGGCGCCGTAGGTGTCGACGCCGGCGTTGACGATGTAGTGCTGGCGTCCCGACGACAGCTCGAACGACAGGCAGCCGGCATGGGCCGAGTTGGACACATCGATCGGCGGCGGAACGCCCGTGTCGGCAATCACCGTCACGTCGCCCATGGATAGCCGCTCATAGCCGGAATAGGGCGCATGCAAGAGAGGCGCTCCGACGGTGTCGTCATGGCGCAGGATCGCGGCGATGCGGTCCTGGATAGTCGCGCCCATGCCGTTGAACCGGGCGAGGCTGCCGTCATGGTGTCGGAAGAAACGCAGCGCGGGAAGCATGCGGTCAATGGCGCCGATCAATCCTGCCGGCGGCGTCTCGGCCTGATTGGCATAGGTCTGGCGCAGCGGCAACAGGTCCGCCAGGATTTCGAGCACCGTCAGCGGATTGCGCGAGATATGACCGCCGTCGGGAAGGATCTGGCGGTCGAGTTCCTCGCCGAGATTGCGGGTTGCCGAACGTAGCGCAGAGGCCGGTGCAGGCAGGGATAATGCAGCGAAGGCCAGCGCGACCCGAGCACGCAGCCTGTCCTTGCCGTCCGGCATTTCGCGCGCCATGGAGCGCAGATAACGGATCTGGACCGCCAGCGATTTCAGGAAGGCGCGATAGAATGGAAACTCCGCCCCCTGCAACACGACGGAGGAGTGCTGCTGCCAGGCAATGATGCGTTTTGCCGTCGTGCCTGGATCCCAGGCTGCGCCGGTTATGCGATTGCCATGCTGGACAATCCAGTCGGAGACCAGCGCGCGGGCATTGGCGGCGGCGAGATCGGTACCAGCTGCGCGCATGTGACGTAGCCAGCGGAAGCCATGCAAAGAGCGCACCCAGCCGATATGAGCGACATCGAGCTGGAACGGCGACAAGCCGCCGGTTTCGATCAGGTGGCCGGAGAGAGGGAAACGACCGTAGTAGATCTCATGGGCGATCTGGGGATCGGCCAGCCTGAGATCCGGTGGCGCGATCAGGACACGTTCGGGTGTACGGCCCGAATAACGCCAACGATAGATCGGCCCTGCGCGCAGGCGCCGGCGCGCCTTGCGCCAAAACTCCTTCGCGACGAGCGTCCACAGACGCGTCGTGTCGTCGGCAACCAGTGCCAAAAAACCTCCTCGATTATCCCATCCGCGCGTGTGAATTACAGGATTCAGCACTATCCTTGAAAGCAAATTCCGCCGAAAGCCCACAGATCAGGGTAGCGCCATACCATTTTTGGAGGTTTCGCGGATATTTTGCCGCGACATCAAGCGCAAGAGCGCGATCAAGGCTTTTTACGGAAGCGCGCGGCAAAGAACCCGTCGAGGCCGGAAATTGCCGGATTGCCGAGATCAAACCCATTTGGAGTGGTGCGTAGCGAGCCTTGTACCGTCACGAAAGGTCCAATGCCAGGCACTTCGCCCGGCCGGATCGGGTCATCTGCAACGTCCGCCCCTTCGGCCAGGAAATCGCGATGCAATTCCTCCCCTTCCAGCGGATCCAGCGAGCAGTTGGAAAAGACAATGCAACCGCCGGGTTTGACCAGCATGGCAGCTTTCTCCAGCAGCCGGCGTTGCAGGCCGGCAAGCTTTTCGATGTCGGCCGGGGTCTTGGTCCACGGCACGTCGGGGTGGCGCCTGATTGTGCCGGTGGACGAGCAGGGTGCGTCCAGCAGCACCGCGTCGAAAAGTTCGCCCGGAGTGTAGTCGAACAGGTCGGATTGGACAACTTCCGCGCTCATGCCGAGCCGGTCGAGATTTTGCCTGAGCCGCGTCAGCCGGCTTTTCGACGTGTCGACTGCGGTGACTTTTGCACCGGCCAGCACCAGCTGTGCCGTCTTGCCGCCGGGAGCGGCGCAAAGGTCGGCCACGCGCTTACCGGCAATGTCGCCAAGCAGCCTGGCCGGCAGGGCGGCCGCAGCATCCTGCACCCACCAGGAGCCTTCGGCAAATCCCGGCAGTTCGGGGACCGGCGCATGCAGTTTTTCAACCCGCACCGTGCCCGTAGGCAAGACGATGCCGCCGAACCGTTCGGCCCAGAGTGCCGGATCGGCCTTGACGGTGAAGTCGACCGGTGCTTCGAGCCGATGCATGGCAAGGATGGCGCGCGCGACCTCATCGCCATAGGCATTGCGCAATCGATCGCTGAACCATGCCGGTGCATCGGCTGTCGCGGCGAGTGCCTGTGGCAACTCGGTATCCTTGGCGCGCACCAGCGCACGCAAGACACCGTTGACGAGGCCGGAAAAACGCGCGGTGCGCGGATCGGCCTTGGCGTGGGTGACGGCGAGATCGACGGCGGCGCTGTCAGGCACGTCCAGGAACAATATCTGTGCGGCTGCGACGTGGAGGATGTGCGAGAGCGTGGTCGCATTGGCCGGCAGCGGCTTTTCCAGGCGCCGCGCCAGCAGGCCGGCAATGGTCATGCGATAGCGCAGTGCCGTGACCAAAATAGCGCGCACCAGGGCACGGTCACGCCCATCGAGAGCACGGTATTGCGGATGCCCGTGTTCATTGTCGGTCAGTCCGTCGAGCGGCGTGCGGGCATCGACGACGGCGGCCAACAGCCTTGCCGCAGCTTGGCGGGCTGCCAGGCCGGGTGCTTGTGGTGCCGTGTCGAAACGATGAGAGCTCGGCTCGCGGGCAGCCCTGCCGCCTTGCTTCACGACCAGGGGCCTTTCGGCCCGGACGGATTGCGGCCCCAGGGATTGGATTTCGACGTGTCGGGCTGTCCCTCCGCATCCGGACGAGATGCGGAGCCACCCCACGGGCCAGCTGCGTCGGTCTGACCATGACGCGGTGATGAGGAAGCTTTCGGATAAGCCGTATCGCCGGTGTCGCGAGCCTGGCCCATCTGTACGGCGAGCGCCTGAAGCGCGGCGATACGGTTTTCCGTATTCGGGTGGGTGGAGAAGAGATTGTCCATGCGTTCGCCTGAAAGCGGATTGATGATAAAAAGATGGGCGGTCGCTGGATTGCGCTCGGCATCGTCGTTGCGGATGCGTTCGGCGCCGCGCGCGATCTTGTCAAGGGCGGATGCAAGCCAGAGTGGGTGGCCACAGATCTCGGCACCGCGCCGGTCGGCTTCATATTCGCGGGTGCGGCTCACCGCCATCTGCACGATCATGGCCGCGAAAGGCGCGACGATCATCGCCACCAGCACGCCGATGAAGCCGAGCGGGTTGTTGTTCTCGCGGTTGCCGCCAAAGAAGAAGGCGAAGTTGCCGAGCATGGAAATGGCGCCGGCAAAGGTCGCCACGATCGTCATGATGAGGGTGTCGCGATGCTGCACATGCGCCAGTTCATGCGCCATCACGGCGGCGACTTCCTCATGTGACAGGCGCTGCAGCAGCCCCGTCGAAGCCGCAACGGCAGCATTCTCGGGATTGCGGCCGGTCGCGAAGGCGTTGGGCTGATCGGTATCGATCAGATAGACGCGCGGCATGGGCAGGCCGGCATTGGCGGCAAGGCTCCTCACGATGGCGTAGAATTCCGGTGCGCTGCGTTCATCGACCTCGACGGCATGGTTCATCGACAGCACCATCTTGTCGGCATTCCAGTAGCTGAACAGGTTGGTGCCGGCTGCAATGATCAACGCGATCATCATGCCGCCGGAGCCGCCGATCAGGTAGCCGACACCCATGAACAGCGCCGTCATGGCGGCCAGAAGCATGGCTGTGCGCATCGTGTTCAAATGTTTCTCCATCGCCGGGCAAGGGTCGATCCCTGGCCTTGGTTTCGCTATATGATGGTAAGAAGCTCGAGCCGTTTCAATCCACGGGAAGAAAAGCATGTCGGACGAAAACCGCAAGACGCAGCAAATGCCGGCCGAAGCTGGCCGGGATAAGGCGCTGTCGCCGGCTGCCGAGCGCGCACTTGCGGAGGCGGAAAAGCGGCGTGAAGCCTACAAGCGCGCCGAAGCTGCGCTGCCCAAGGAGATCGGCGGCCGCGGCGGCAATGACCCCAACCGTTATGGCGATTGGGAAGTGAAGGGCCTGACCAGCGATTTTTGAGGCGGTCTCCCACAGGCGAAGTCGTTGAAGATCCGCCACATTGCAACCATGAATTGGTGAAAAATCCCGGAGGAAGTGGGCGGGTCGAAACTTGTACAGGAGAGCTCGATGCCATCCCTTCGTCCTACGGGAAAGATATTGCGGGTCGCCGCTGCGGTGTTCTTAAGCACAGCGATTGCATCGTCGCCTGCCTTTGCGGGCAACGGTAATGGCAATGGCGGAGGCAATGGTGGAGGAAACGGCGGCGGTCATGGCGGCGGCAAAGGAAATTCCGGCCATAGCGCCTCGGCATCCGGCGGCCAGAAGACGACAAAAGCGCATGGCCACAAGACAACCAAGGCGTCGACAGGCCAAAAGGTCACGAAGGCCTCGGTTTCTCCCAGCCAGAAGTTGACCAAGACCGTGCCTGCCAATGAACTCGGTTCACTGAACGGCTTCCTGCATGCCTCGCCGAAGGCCTATGCCAATGCCGCACCGAATTCGGCGATCGGTAAGGTGCGCACTTATGCCGGGCTGCTGCAGGACTATCTTTCGCCGCAGCCGGGCGTTACCCCGCCGACATTGGCTGAGGTGGCGGCCTCCCTCGATCTCGCTGCGAACAAGCCGCTTTCAACCAGCAGCATCGCGGCCGTGAACGCCAAGCTGCAGGCAAATGACCCCGCGCTCGCACAGTCGATCGAAAATTATTCCGGCGGCGCTCCTACATTGGCCGAAGCGATCGACGGCGCACTCTAGTTTCGGAACAGTTTGACTGTAAGGGCTCGCTTGAGCGGAAGCGGTGCTTGGACCGATCCGACACAGCGAGTGGCTGAATGAGATGCTTCTCCCCGGGTGCTTGGACCGCGCCAAGCCGGGGAGGTGCCGTTGGTTGCCGTGAGGACTTGGGGCACCAACCTTTACCCTGCATTTACTCTCGTTGCGGTTTGAGATCCCGGAAAGCCGGGCTTTTACCGGGTAATCACCAATCCTGGCACAGATGCCACGCTATCCGGCGGGAATCCTGCATTGCGGACATCAGGTTCGGCAGGACGGAGAAGGGCGATGGCATTGGGTAAATTCTTGTGGTTGTCCGGTCGCTTCGCACGGGACCGCGGCGGCAATTTCATTGTCATGGCAGGCGTCGTGTTGGCGGTGCTGGCAATGGCGGTCGGTTTTGCCGTCGATATCGGCCAGATGATGAATGCTCGCTCGGCACTGAGCAATGCCATCGATGCGGCGGTGACATCCACGGCGCGGGATCTCACCTCGGGAACTGCGACAGAGGAAGAGGCGGCTAAAGCCATCAAAGCCTATCTGAGTGCCAATAGCACCGGTGGCATCCTCTCCTATGACAAGATCGTGCTTAGCAAAGTAACGCTCGATCGCACCTCGCATACGCTCGAAGTGTCTGCTTACGTCGATGTACCGCTCTTCTTTCCTCTGTTCAGCTCAGAAAAGACGAGGCGCGTGTCCCAAACCGGCGCTGCCGTTTACTCCTTTCGACAGATCGAAGTGGCTATGATGCTCGACCTGACTGGATCGATGAACGAAGGTAACAAAATAGGCTCACTACAGACAGCAGCGACGAACGCGATCACAACAATCTTCCGCAATCAGGATCCATCGCGGCCACGGGTGCGTGTAGCGCTCGTGCCGTATGCGAATTCCGTTAAGGTTGGGAGCAGTCTCGCGACCAACTCCGTGTATGTCGAAACCTCTGTAGCCGAGCGTAGCAAACCGGCACCGAGCAACACTACACAACGCCCCCCTTCTTCCTCGATAAATCCCGGCTCCTGCGCGACCGAACGAAAGGGTGACTATCAATATTCCGATGTTGGGCCGGATGTCGCGATGGTCAAACGTGACTATTTGCTAAGCCAGTTTATTAAAAAAGGGAATCGTGGCGAGGGAACATTAGCTTGTCCAGACGCCGAATTGATGCCGCTTACTTCTGACGCGGCTGCACTCAAGGCAAGGATCGGATCCTTCGTTGCGTCCGGGGGTACGGCCGGACACATAGGCGTTCAATGGACATGGTACATACTATCCCCGAGTTGGGCTGGTGTGCTCGGAGAATCCCAGCGCCCAATGGCATTTGATCCGGCAAAGGTAGCAAAATATGCCATCCTTATGACCGACGGCGAATTCAATTTGTCTTATTTTGATGCCAGCGATGTCAGCCAAGTCTACAACGACCGAGGAAAAGTCGCCACGCGCGACTCCGCGAAGAGGCTGTGTTTGGAAATGAGGAAACAAGGCATCGAGATATTTACTATCGGCTTTGATCTCGATGAAGATAATGCCAGAGAAACGCTGCAGAATTGCGCAAGTCCAGATGCTGGTGGCATCAAGCATTTCTATGATGTCGCGACTGGTACTGAACTGGACAAGGCATTTCAGGCGATCGCCAACAACCTGCAGAAATTGGCGCTGACAAAGTAGTCAGTTCTCTGAATTGCGTTAGGGATGGAAATGGAAAAGGCCGCCACATCTTGCGATGGGCGGCCTTCCGTGGCTTTCGTCCAGGCGCGGCCCGTGGCCACGATCCCTTCGGACCGTGCGCCGCGCGTCTCGCGCTTCAACGGAGAGGCTGCTCTCCGTGAAGGCGATCCGCCGGGATCACGCTCTGGAAAACGAAATCACTCGACATCGGATCACCTCCTTTCAGTTCGTTGAACACGCACACAAGGTGGGGTGCTTTGGCGTAAAGCGCAAGTGCAATGCCGCAACAGTTTCACGCGGCCGCGACAAGGGCTGGAATTCCGGGCTTTGCCAGATGCAGAATATCAAAGACGGAGCCACATTCGGGTGTCCTTGCCGCCTCGGCGGATAGCCGGAAGCGTGACAGGCGCCAATTCGCCAGATCGATTGCCGTAACCGCTGCATAGGTGTCGGGCTGCTTGACGGCTGCGGTGTTGCGTTCGGCTTCGCTGCGTTTCAGCGCCGAAAAATCGGTGGCCGCATCGATCAGCACATCCTCACGATAGACGGAACGCGCGGTGGTGGCCGATCCGAGATGGATGTCGAGCGGCAGCCAGGTCTCGATGGCCGGCCGGCCGAAGCCGTCTATCACTTTCTGGAAGCGCTCCCCGGTGATGAAGTCGCCGGCAGCCTCGTCGTCCAGCCAGAGATAAAGCGAGGAATAGGCGCTGTTGACGGCGCCATTGACACCGCGCCGCTGCGCGATGAAAGCCTTGAAGCCAAGGCCCGGCGTATCATCCCAGTCCGGACCGAGACTTGCCGCCCGTTTGGCAATCCTGTCCGTCTCATAGTCGGCAGGGAGACGGTGAATGTACTGCATCATCAACATGGCTTTGCTCCTTCATTTGCAAGGAGCTTGTCATGGGTTGACGATTGTGAAAACATATCACGCAATATATCTATCATAAGATATGAAAATGATGGATCAGCCGCGGATACTCGATATCGATACGGTCCAAGCCTTCATGCTGGTTGCGGACCTCGGGAGTTTCACCCGCGCCGCCGAGGTGCTGGACACGTCGCAGGCGACCATCAGCCTGAAACTCAAGCGGCTGGAGACCCGGCTCGGCCATCGCCTGCTTGAGCGGACGCCGCGCCATGTCAGCCTGACTGCCCAGGGCGAGCGTTTCCTGCCGGCAGCGCGCAACCTTCTCGATGCGCACGAGCGCGCGCTATCGGGCCTCCAGCCGGCGCCACCCAGCCGGTTGACGCTCGGCATCAGCGACCATGTTGCGGGACCTGAACTGCCGCTCCTGCTGGCCAGACTGAATGCCTATGACCCATCGCTTGTGGTTGAGGTGCGCATCGCGTCGTCGCGCGAGGTGGTGGCCCGCTATGGCCATGGCGAACTGGATGCGGCGATCGCACGCCGCGGCGACGACAATGCCGATGGCGAGATCCTCTTCCGCGAGCCGTTTCGCTGGTTCGCATCGCCGTCTTTCCAGTACCGACCGGAAGAGCCGCTTAAACTGGCCGCATTGGCCGCGCCGTGCGGCTTTCGTGCGCTCGCCATCGATGCACTCGACGAAGCCGGTTTGCCATGGAGGGAGGCGTTTGTCGGCGGCGGCGTCCTGGCCCTCGGTGCGGCGGTCAGTGCCGGTCTGGCGGTGGCAGCTCTCGCTCAGAGGGTGGCGCCTGCCGGCGCGGTCGACGTCGGGGAGCGTTTCGGCCTGCCCTTGCTGGCGCCGCAGGATATCGTCCTGATGGCACGGCCGGGGCGCCGCGAAGCACGCGAAGTGGTGAAGGTTCTCGCCGCCGCTTTCAGGAGTGCTGCAGGGCGCTGACGGACCTTGGCGAAGCTCGCCAGCCGGCAAAGTTCATCTGACAGCCATGCTGGTCGGCTATGACGCGGTGCTGACGGAGAATTGAAGAATGAACCGCCCCGCTGACCGTGACGTCGACAAGATCTATCCGAGGCAGGAATTCGTTGCCAAGCTGCGCCGGCTGGCAGACTCGCTCGAAAGCGGGAAGAGATTCGAGATCAGCATCGGTGGCGAAAAGATCCGTGTTCCCGCGGGTGCGGTGGCCAGCATCGAACACGAGCGCGGTGAGGGCGAGGAAGAGATCGAGTTCCAGCTCAGATGGAGCCGTGAGAGCGCCGGAGACGAAAACGCCTCCGGCAAGTAGTTCGCTGCGACAGGATCGGAATGCTCAAGCTTTCTTGTTCTGTCGATTGTTCACCAGGTCGTCGACGACGGCTGGGTCGGCCAGTGTCGAAGTGTCACCCAGTGCACCGAAGTCGTCCTCGGCGATCTTGCGCAGGATTCGGCGCATGATCTTGCCGGACCGCGTCTTGGGCAGACCGGGCGCGAACTGGATCTTGTCGGGCGAGGCGATCGCGCCGATCTCCTTGCGCACATGCGCGATCAGTTCCTTGCGCAGGTCCTCGGTCGGTTCCACGCCCGCCATCAGCGTGACGTACGAATAGATACCCTGACCCTTGATGTCATGCGGATAGCCGACGACGGCCGCTTCCGAGACCTTGTCATGGGCGACCAGCGCCGACTCGACCTCAGCCGTGCCCATGCGATGGCCCGACACGTTGATGACGTCGTCGACGCGGCCGGTGATCCAGTAATATCCGTCCTCGTCGCGGCGGCAGCCGTCGCCGGTGAAATACTTGCCCTTGTAAGTCGAGAAGTAGGTCTGCACGAAGCGCTCATGGTCGCCATAGACCGTGCGCATCTGGCCCGGCCAGGAATCGGTGATGCACAGATTGCCGTCAGCTGCACCTTCCAGCACGTTGCCGTCATTATCGACAAGCTGCGGCTTGACGCCGAAGAACGGCCGCGTCGCCGAGCCGGCTTTGAGGTCGGTGGCACCAGGCAGCGGCGTGATCAGGATGCCGCCGGTCTCCGTTTGCCACCATGTGTCGACGATCGGGACTTTCTTGTCGCCGACGACGTTGAAATACCATTCCCAGGCTTCCGGGTTGATCGGTTCGCCCACGGAACCCAGCACGCGCAGGCTCTTGCGCGAAGTCTTCTTCACCGGCTCTTCGCCGGCACCCATAAGCGCGCGGATGGCGGTTGGAGCGGTGTAGAAGATGTTGACCTTGTGCTTGTCGACCACTTCCCAGAAGCGCGACACCGAAGGGTAGTTGGGCACGCCTTCGAACATCAGCGTGGTGGCGCCATTGGCGAGGGGGCCGTAGAGGATGTAGCTGTGCCCCGTCACCCAGCCGACATCGGCGGTACACCAGTAGATATCGCCATCGTGATAGTCGAAGACATATTGGTGCGTCATCGAGGCATAGACGAGATAGCCGCCGGTGGTGTGCAGGACGCCTTTGGGCTTGCCGGTCGACCCTGAGGTGTAGAGGATGAACAGCGGATCCTCCGCCTTCATCTTCTCCGGCTTGCATTCGGCTTTAACCGTCCTGACCTCGTCGTGATACCAGAGGTCGCGTCCTTCCACCCAGCCTATCTTGCCGCCGGTGCGGCGCACCACGACAACCGACTTGACAGCCGTCTTCTGCTTGGCGGCGATCTCGATCGCCTTGTCGGTGTTTTCCTTCAGCGGAATGCTCTTGCCGCCGCGCAGGCCCTCATCGGCCGTGATGACGAAGGTGGAGGCGGCGTCGACGATGCGGCCGGCCAGCGCGTCCGGCGAGAAACCGCCGAACACCACCGAATGGACGGCGCCGATGCGGGTGCAGGCCAGCATCGCATAGGCGGCTTCCGGGATCATCGGCATATAGATGGTGACACGGTCGCCCTTCTTGACGCCGTGCTTCTTCATCACATTGGCGAGCCGGCAGACATGCTCGTACAACTCGTTATAGGTGATCTTCTTATCGTCGTAGGGGTTGTCGCCCTCCCAGATGATCGCGACCTGATCGCCGCGTTTCTTCAGGTGCCGGTCGATGCAGTTATGCGAGACGTTCAGCTGTCCGTCCTCAAACCACTTGATCGACACCTTGCCGTCGAAGGAGGTGTTCTTGACCTTGGTGTAGGGCTTGAACCAGTCGAGGCGCTTGCCGTGCTTGCCCCAGAATTTGTCCGGATTTTTCACGCTCTCCGCGTACCATTTCACATACGTCTCGTTGTCGATCAGCGCATGCTTCTTCCAAGCTGGTTGAACGCGGTGGACCTTCGCCTCGGTCATGTTTTGGTCTTCCTCCTGAAATCGGCCGCCGGGTGGCAGTACCTGCGGCCCGCGGGCCGCGAAAATCGCGGGCATTATTATCAGTTCGGACGTTACGGCAATATTAGACATTGGGTTTGCCTGCCCGTAACAGAAAATTGCGTGCGACCACACACGGTTAGGTCGAACCGAAGCGCGGTTCGCACGTTTAAAGGCATGGTTAACGTTCGAGGCGCACAGTTTTTTCCGGGAGGACCGGCAGAGGTGTGTTGAGGCTCAGCACACCTGAGATCAACTTGCGAGGGCTGCGATGCGCGACCACTCCGAACTGGAACTTCTGCTCAAGGGATATGGACTGACCACGGCCCGCATCCTCTACCATTATCCCGACCACCCGCATCTGCTGCAGACCTATGTCTGGCAGGACTACGACATCGCTCCGAAATTCCCGGTGCTGGGTGCTTTCATCATGTTCTGGCGCGAGAAACTCGAAGGGCCGCTGCATTCGGTATGTTTCACGCATCAGAAGCTGGTCGCGACAAACGAATGGCGCAAGGTGGACGGCGAGATTCTCCTGCACTGATCGGTTCTAAAGGCGACTAGTCCTACAAGCGGGTTAGGATCGCAGCGCGGTCGCAGATCGGCGCCAGGATTCGACCGCCGCATCTGTGCGTTTCCATCCATGAATCTGCCCTTGCGGAAATCTCCTTGACAAAAGAGAGGAGAATGAATGTCATGCGGTCAATTGGTCAGGCCAATTGACCGCATTGCCTGTACTTGACCACAAGGGAGGAGGTGGGCGCTGTGCCCATCGAGACGATCGTGCCGCGTCGGCTCTACCGCCAGGTAGCCGACCAACTCAGGCAGCTCTTCGACAGCGGCGAATTCGTCGTCGGCGACCGTTTGCCGCCGGAGCGCGAATTGGCGGAGCGGATGGGCATCTCACGTCCCACCATTCGTGAGGCCCTGATCGCGCTGGAGGTCGAAGGCAGAGTGCGCATTCGGGTCGGATCGGGGATTTATGTCGTCGAGCCGCCGCCCGTTCCGCCGGCCCCGACCTCCGGCGAAGGTCCTTTCGAGTTGCTGCGGGCACGGGAATTTCTCGAAAGCGCGATCGCCGAAGAGGCGGCTCGGCTGGCGAAGCCCGCTGATGTGGCCGCCCTCGATGAAATCCTGGAGAAGATGGCAAGCAAGGCCAATCCCGATCATGTGACGATCGCCCTCGATCGCGCGTTTCACATAGCCATCGCAACAATTCCGGGCAATGCGGTGCTGGTACGCGTCGTTGGGGAACTGTTCGACCAACGCCTGACGCCGTTTTTCGAACGGCTATCGAGCTACTTCGAGGATCCAACGACCTGGCAGGCGGCGGTGGAGGAGCACCGCCATATCCGTGATGCGATCGCCGCGGGTGATACGGTTCGTGCCAAGGCTGCGATGCAAAACCACCTGGGCAGATCCCAGGAGCGTTTCTCGAAGAGTTTCAGCAAATCCAAACCGAGAACGACGCCGGAAGGCGCGCTCTCCAGACAGACCGTATGAGGATCAGCCAGCAGACCAGCAACTTCCGGGGAGGAGGAGAAATGACCTATCGTCTGACGACAATATTCGCCGCCGCGATCGCGCTTGCCCTTTCGGCACCGGCCGCGCTCGCGCAGACAGTGCTCAAATGGGCGCATGTCTACGAGACATCCGAACCGTTCCACACCGAGTCCGTATGGGCCGCTGAGGAAATCGCCAAACGCACCGAAGGCCGCTACAAGATAGACGTCTTTCCTGCCTCACAACTCGGCAAGGAAGCCGATATCAACCAAGGCCTGACGCTGGGCACGGTCGACATCATCATATCCGGCTCCAGCTTTGCTGCGCGGGAATACGCTCCGATCGGCGTTACCTATTTTCCCTTCATCTTCCGCGATGCCGACCACCTGCTCAAATATACCAAGAGCGATACCTATAAGGCGCTGACCAAGGGCTATGAGGAGAAGTCCGGTCACCATATCGCTGCGACAACCTATTACGGGACGCGGCACACGACTTCGAACCGGCCGATCGCCAAATGTGCCGACATGCAAGGACTGAAGATACGCGTGCCCGATGTGCCGGCCTATCTCGCCATGCCGCGTGCTTGTGGGGCCAACACTGCCCCGATCGCCTTCGCGGAAGTCTACCTGGCCCTGCAGAACGGCACGGTCGAGGCGCAGGAGAACCCGCTCACCACGATCGAGGCGAAAAAATTCTACGAGGTGCAGAAGAACATCGTCCTGACGGGGCACATCGTCGATCATCTGAACACGATTGTCTCGCAGTCCCGCTGGGCATCGTTGTCTGATGAGGACAAGGCGATCTTCACCGAGGTGCTGCAGGAAGCCGCTGCGCGCGCCACCGCCAAGATCGTGGCCCGCGAAAAAGAGCTTGTGCAGGTGTTCAAGGATCGCGGCCTGTCGGTGACCGAGGTCGACCGTGCCGACTTCGAGAAGAACGTGATGGAAAAAGTCACTTTCGAGGAGTTCGGCTACAACAAGGCCGACTGGGAGGCCATCCGCGCAATCCAATAGATGTCACCTTCTGCCGCCCGGCGCGAGCCGGGCGGTTTTGACCCCTTGCCACCAGAGCGATTCGTTTTTCATGGAAACGCGGAAATGCTCTACCCCTTTGTTCTACGCAGTTCCGGACGGAAAACCGACACGTTCGCGCTGGGATTGCTCTAAGCTTCGGAGCGGCGCCGATGGCCCAGGAACATCATACGCAGATCACGACCGAGGAGATCGCCCAGGCCTTCGAGGAGGAGTCGGCTCCGGTCGACCTGTCAGGCCGCGGCCTCGAAGACTGGATCACTCTTGCAGTGTTCTGGGGCATGGTGGCTTGCGTCTTTCTCCAGTTTTTCACCCGCTATGCCTTAAACAACAGCCTGGCTTGGACCGAGGAGATCGCAATCAATGCGCTGGTGGTCGTCGTCTTCATGGGAGCGGCCATGTGCGTTCGAACGTCGCGTCACATCCATGTGGACGTGCTCTACCATTACCTGCCACAGCGCGTCGGACGAGGGCTCGCGATCTCCGTCGACATCATCCGTGTGGCATTCTTTACCTACGCTGCCTGGCTGATGTGGCGCTACGTGGCGATCGTGGCCCGCGAACGCATGGTCACAGTCGACCTGCCGCGCCGCTGGTTCTTCTACCTGGTATTGGCCGGTTTCGTTCTGATGCTGGTGCGCTCGATCCAGGTCCTCATCGGCAACTATCGCCGTGGCTATTCGGTGCTCGAACGGCCGGAAGCGTTCGAAACCACAGGGGTGTGAGCCATGCTGCTGTTGGTTGGAGGTTTCCTGCTTCTGATGCTAATCGGCGTGCCCGTTGCTGTCTCCATGGCGGTAGCGTCGGTGCTCTATCTCATCATCTATGGCGTCGCGCCGGACATCATCGCGGCGCAGCGCATGATCGCAGGTGTGGAAAGCTTTCCCCTGCTCGCCGTGCCGTTCTTCATCCTCGCCGGCAATCTGATGAACATCGCCGGTGTTACGGGCCGGATCTATTCCTTCGCATTGGCCCTTGTCGGCTGGATGAAAGGCGGGCTGGCACAGGTCAACATCATCGGCTCCGTGATCTTCTCGGGCATGTCAGGCACGGCTCTGGCCGATGCGGCCGGCATCGGCACGATCGAGATCAAGGCGATGAAGGACCATGGCTATCCGGTTGAGGCCGCAGTCGGCGTCACGGCTGCGTCCGCAACGCTTGGACCGATCTTTCCGCCATCGCTGCCTTTCGTGATCTACGGCATGATGGCGAATGTTTCGATCGGCGCGCTGTTCATGGCAGGCGTATTGCCGGGCATCGTCATGACCCTGCTGATGATGATCACCGTAGCGATCTTCGCTTACAAACGCGGCTGGGGCTCCGATACGCCATTTTCCATTCGCAGGCTCGTGGAGGCGAGCGTCGAGGTCCTGGTCGTCCTGGCCTTCCCGGTGATGGTCTATCTCCTGGTGCTGGCCGGCCTGTCGGTCAATCTGGCGGTGGGCATCGCCTTGATCCTGCTCGTGGCCGCCGACTGGTACTTCGACTTTTCGGCGGTGATGGCGTTGATGACGCCGATCATCCTGATCGGGGGCATGACGATGGGCTGGTTCACGCCGACCGAAGCAGCAATGGCGGCGGTCATCTGGTCATTGTTTCTCGGGCTGGTCCGCTACCGTACCATGACATTGCCCTTGCTCGCCAAAGCCAGCCTCGACACGATCGAGACCACCGCGTCGGTGCTGTTCATCGTGACGGCGGCTTCGATCTTCGCGTGGCTGCTGACCGTCAGCCAGGCCGCGCAGCTGTTTTCCGGCTTCATCTTCGGACTGACCGAGAACAAGTGGGTGTTCCTGATCCTGGTCAACGTGCTGATGCTGGTGGTCGGCTGCTTCCTCGACACGATCGCCGCGATCACCATCCTGGTACCGATCCTTTTGCCTGTGGCGGTGGTTTACGGCATCGATCCGGTGCATTTCGGGCTGATCATGACGCTTAACCTGATGATAGGCCTGTTGCACCCGCCGCTCGGCATGGTGCTGTTCGTGCTGTCGCGAGTCGCCAAATTGTCGGTGGAACGCACCACCATGGCGATCCTGCCCTGGCTGGTCCCCTTGGTCATCGCGCTGCTCCTGATCACCTTCATTCCTCAAATCACGCTGTGGTTGCCAACGCAGATGGAGCTTATCCGGTGAATTCCACACAAGCCGCTACATTGTTCGGTCCCGAGGATCTTCGCGTCGTCGAGCGCGACCTCGGAGCGCTGCCGCCGGGGATGGTGCGTGTCCGTTTCCGCGCCGGCGGCATCTGCGGCTCGGACATGCACTATTTCCGCCACGCCCGTACCGGCGATTTCATCGTGACATCGCCGCTCGTCCTGGGCCACGAGGTGGCGGGGGAAGTGGTCGAGATCGACGGCAACGCCGACGGCCTCGCCATCGGCGATCATGTAGCCGTAAACCCGTCCCGCTGGTGCGGGACATGTGTGCGCTGTCGTGAAGGCCGGCCCAACCTTTGCGAGAATATCTATTTCATGGGCTCGGCTTCCAAGACCCCGCATATGCAGGGTGGGTTCTCCGGTCTGTTCGACGCGACGCCCGCTCAATGCGTGAAGGTGCCGAAGGATCTGCCTTTTGCCGCAGCTGCATTGGCCGAGCCGCTGGCGGTTGCGTTGCATGCCGTGGCGCGCGCCGGAGATGTCCGGGGCCGACATGTCGCGCTGTTCGGGGCCGGGCCGATCGGGCTGCTCACGATGCTGGCTGCCCGGCTTGCAGGCGCCGGTCAGATTACCATGGTCGACATCGCGGCTCAGCCACTGGCCTTTGCCAAGACACTGGGAGCCGATCGCGTGGTGGACACCGGCGCCGGGGAAGCCAGCCTGGGCGAAGTCGCGGCTGGAAATCCCATCGATGTCGCGCTGGAGGTTTCGGGTACCGCCGCCGGGCTTGCATCGGCGATACGGACGGTGCGGCGAGGCGGGACGGTCGTTCCGATCGGAAACCTTCCGGGAGGCGAAATCCCGGTCCCGGCAAATGCCATCATGGCCAAGGAACTCGACGTGAGAGGCACTTTCCGCTTTGGCGAAGAGTTCCAACAGGCGGTCGGACTGATCGTATCCGGCGCAGTCGACGTGCAGCGTCTGGTCACGGCGACCCGACCGCTCGCCGAAGCGCCGGACGCTTTCAGGCTCGCACTGGACCGAACCCGCAGCATCAAGGTCATCCTCTCCGGCGATTGACAACGGCTTCGGCGGCTCTATCACAAGCCTAGCAGGAAGCGTGCGACGACCAATCGAATCCCGCTGCTGGCCGATTGGCCTTCTGCCGGGGGCAGCCTTTGTTGCACCTTCCGAATCAATATTTTTAAGAGGGTGCTATGAAAACCAAGATGCTCGCAGGCGTGGCCTTGGCCACTTTGATGGCTTTTGCATCGACTGCCCGGGCCGACATCGTCATCGGCCTTGTCGCGCCGTTGACCGGTCCGGTTGCCGCCTATGGCGATCAGGTCAAGAACGGCGCCGAAGCTGCCGTGGAAGTCATCAACAAGGACGGCGGTATCAAGGGTGAGAAGGTCGTGCTGAAGCTCGCCGACGATGCCGGCGATCCGAAGCAAGGCGTTTCAGCCGCCAACCAGCTGGTTGGCGAAGGCGTCAAGTTCGTCGTTGGCCCGGTCACCTCGGGTGTCGCCATGGCGGCCTCCGACGTGTTCGCCGAAAACGGCGTGCTGATGGTGACGCCGACCGCAACGTCGCCGGACCTGACCAATCGTGGGCTGACCAATGTCCTGCGCACCTGCGGTCGTGACGACCAGCAGGCGGAAGTGGCGGCCGCCTACGTCGTGAAGAATCTGAAGGACAAGAAGGTCGCGATCGTCGACGACAAGGGCACCTACGGCAAGGGTCTCGCAGACTCCTTCAAGAAGGCGATCAATGCCGGCGGTATCAAGGAAGTCAGCCACAATTCGCTGACCCCCGGTGAAAAGGATCTGTCGGCCCTGGTTACGCGCCTGAAGTCGGACGGCGCTGAAGTGATCTACTTCGGCGGCTATCACCCTGAGGGTGGCCTGCTTGCCCGCCAGCTCGCCGATGCCGGTGTGAAGGCGCTGATCATCGGCGGCGAAGGCCTGTCCAACACCGAATATTGGGCAATCGGCAACCAGGCGGCTGCCGGCACGCTGTTCACCAACGCAACCGACGCACTGAAGAACCCAGACTCGGCCCAGGCAGTCGAAGCGCTCAAGGCCAAGGGTATTCCGGCCGAAGCTTTCACGCTCAATGCCTATGCAGCCGTTCAGGTGCTGAAGGCAGGAATCGAGAAGGCCGGCAAGGACGATCCAGCAGCCGTCGGCACCGCGCTCAAGGGTGGCGAGGCCATTGCGACCGCTATCGGCAAGCTGACCTATGGCGAGACCGGCGACCTGACCAGCCCGAGCTTCTCACTGTTCAAATGGGAAGACGGCAAGATCGTCGCGGCGGAGTAAGCCAGTCGACTTCTTGAAATGGAAAGGCCGGGAAATTCCCGGCCTTTCTTTTGTGATCTTGCCGCCAGGGGTGTGCTACCTGTGGCCGAAGATGGCCGAGCCAACTCGTACCGAACTCGCCCCGAAGGCCACGGCCAGTTCATAGTCGCCGGACATGCCCATCGACAGTTTTTCGAGGCCCGCCTCGCGGGCGAGTTTTTCCAGAAGCGCAAAATGCGGGCCGGGGTTCTCGTCGGCCGGTGGGATGCACATCAACCCCTCGATGACGAGACCATGCACGTCGCGGCAGCGCTTGACGAAAGCCACGGCCTCCTTCGGCTCGATACCGGCCTTCTGCGGTTCCGAGCCGGTGTTGACCTGCACATAGAGCCTTGGCGCCTTGCCCTGCCGGGTGATTTCCTTCGCCAGTTCCGACGCGATCTTTTCGCGGTCGACCGTCTCGATGACATCGAACAGCGCGACCGCTTCCTTGGCCTTGTTGGATTGCAGCGGGCCGATCAGGTGGAGTTCGATACCGGGGAATTCCAGGCGTAACGCTGGCCATTTGCCTTGCGCTTCCTGCACACGGTTCTCGCCGAAGACACGCTGGCCGGCGGCGAGTACCGGGCGGATGGCGTCGGCGTCGAAGGTCTTGGAAACGGCGACGAGGGTCACGGCGTCGGCCTGCCGGCTCGCTTCGCGCTCCGCCGCAGCGATTCTCGCCTTCACCGTTTCGAGTTGCTGAACCGCGTCACTCATGTGCCAACCTGTCCTGATCCTGCTGTTTTTGCCGGGCCTTGAGACCCATATGGTTGACGGGTTACCGAAAGCATGGTGAAGACCCGGACCATGTCCTTGAACTGCCGGACCACCGGCGGTTTCCCGCATGCTTTGTAAGTGAAAAACCGGCCATGGCAACCGAACGATACAATCCCCGCGCAGCAGAGCCCAAGTGGCAGAAGGCATGGGACGAGGCCAAGCTCTTCGAAACGAAGAACGACGACCCGCGGCCGAAATACTACGTGCTCGAGATGTTCCCCTACCCATCGGGGCGCATCCATATGGGCCATGTGCGCAACTATACGATGGGCGATGTCGTGGCGCGCTGGCGCCGGGCCATGGGCTACAACGTGCTGCATCCGATGGGCTGGGACGCGTTCGGCCTGCCGGCGGAAAACGCAGCGCGCGACAACAAGGTCAATCCGCGCGACTGGACCTACAAGAACATCGAGACGATGAAGGGCCAGCTGAAGACTATGGGGCTCTCGCTCGACTGGGCGCGCGAGATCGCGACCTGCGACCCGAGTTATTACAGGCATCAGCAGAAGATCTTCCTGGATTTCTGGAAGTCCGGCCTGGTCGAGCGCAAGTCGGCCAAGGTCAACTGGGATCCGGTCGACATGACGGTGCTGGCCAATGAACAGGTGATCGACGGGCGCGGCTGGCGCTCCGGCGCGCCCGTGGAACAGCGCGACCTGACGCAGTGGTTCTTCAAGATCACCTCGATGAGCCAGGACTTGCTCGACGGGCTGGACACGTTGGACAAGTGGCCTGAAAAGGTCCGCGTCATGCAGGCCAACTGGATCGGCCGCTCCGAGGGCTTGCTGGTCCGCTGGGCACTGGCCAATCCGCCAGCCGGCGAAACCGAACTCGAAGTCTACACGACACGCCCGGATACGATCTTCGGTGCCTCCTTCATGGCGATTGCCGCGGACCATCCGCTGGCCAAGAAGGTCGCCGCGGGCAATCCGGAACTTGCCGCCTTCATCGAGGATGTGCGCCATATGGGCACGTCGGCGGCGGCGCTCGAAACGGCTGAGAAGAAGGGCTTCGATACGGGGCTGCGCGTCGTCCATCCGTTCGACGAGAACTGGACGCTGCCGGTCTATGTCGCGAATTTCGTGCTGATGGACTACGGCACGGGTGCGATCTTCGGCTGCCCGGGCCACGATCAGCGCGACCTCGACTTCGCCAACAAATATGGCCTGCCGGTCACCCCGGTGGTGCTGCCTGACGGCGCCGACGCCGCCAGCTTCCACATCACGGAAGAAGCCTTCGTCGACGACGGCGCGATGATCAATTCGCGTTTCCTCGACGGCATGCGTTTCAAGGAAGCTTTCGACGAAGTGGCGACCAGGTTGTCCGGCGTGACGATCGGCAATCGGCCACAGGCCGAACGCAAGGTGCAGTTCCGCCTGCGCGACTGGCTGATCTCGCGCCAGCGCTATTGGGGCTGCCCGATCCCGGTCATCCATTGCGAGGCCTGCGGCGCTGTGCCGGTACCGGCAAAGGATCTTCCGGTCGAGCTGCCGACCGACGTCACCTTCGACAAGCCTGGCAATCCACTCGACCACCATCCGACCTGGAAGCATGTCGGGTGCCCGCAATGCGGCAAGCCGGCGCGGCGTGACACCGATACCATGGACACCTTCGTCGATTCGTCCTGGTATTTCGCGCGCTTCACCGATCCTTGGAATGAAAAGGCGCCGACCACGCTCGACTATGTCGATGGCAAGAACGGCTGGCTGCCGGTCAGGCAGTATATCGGCGGCATCGAGCATGCGATCCTGCACCTGCTTTATTCGCGCTTCTTCACGCGGGCCATGCAGGTGACTGGCCACGTCAATGAGGTGAAGGAGCCGTTCGAAGGCATGTTCACCCAAGGCATGGTGGTGCACGAGACCTATCGTGCAGGTACCGGGCCGAATGCGTATTGGGTCCAGCCCGTTGACGTGAACATCGTTGATGTCGACGGCAAGCGCAGCGCCACGCTGATTGCGGATGGCAGCCCGGTCGAGATCGGTGCGATCGAGAAGATGTCGAAGTCGAAGAAGAACGTCGTCGATCCCGACGACATTCTTGCGAGCTATGGCGCCGATACGGCTCGCTGGTTCATGTTGTCGGATTCGCCGCCGGAGCGCGACGTGATCTGGACCGAGGCCGGTGTGGAAGGGGCGCACCGTTTCGTGCAGCGCATCTGGCGGCTGGTATCGGAGACGGCACCAGCGTTGGCCGGCATTGAAGGAGCTGCCGCAACAGAAGGAGAGGCGTCGGCGCTTTCGAAGTCTGTCCACAAAACCGTGAAGGCGGTCGGTGAGGATATCGAGCGCCTGGGCTTCAACAAGGCCGTGGCACGTCTCTACGAACTGGTCAACACGATCCAGCCCGCGGCGACCGCACAGGTCGAAGGCAGGGGTGACAAGGCGAGCGCAGCGGCGCTGCGCGAGGCCGTCGAGGCGCTTGTCGTGATGATTGCTCCGATGATGCCGCATCTGGCGGAAGAATGCTGGTCGACACTGGGTGGCGAGGGCTTTGTCGCGAATCAGCCCTGGCCACGCTTTGATCCGGCACTGGTGGTCGACAACGATGTCGTCTATCCGATACAGATCAATGGCAAGAAGCGCGGCGATTTGACAATCGCCCGCGACGCAGACCAAGCTCAGGTCGAACAGGCCGTCATGGCACTGGACTTCGTACAGAAGGCGCTCGAGGGCAAGGCGCCGCGCAAGGTGATCGTCGTGCCCCAGAGGATCGTCAATGTCGTTGCCTGACACTCGCAAGACAGCGGCTGCGTTTGCGCGTCGCGCCGCGCTTTTAGGCCTGTTTGGCGGCATGGCGCTGGTTTCTGCCTGCCAGGTCAGGCCGCTCTACTCGAACCAGCCGCTCTCGACTGGTTCGACCGTGAGCGCGCGCGAGGAACTCGCATCGATCGCCGTGAAGCCGGTTTCTTCGCGGTATGCTCAGCAGGTTCGCAACAATCTGATCTTTGCTCTGACCGGCGGTGCCGAACGGACGACGACGCCCGCTTATTCGCTGACGCTCGGTGTCACGGAACAGGTGATCTCGACGGCGAGCATCCAGGTTGCGAAAGACCAGGACCAACCGACTGCCGGCAGTGTCATCATGACGGCCGCCTACACGCTGACAGACGCCAAGACGGGCAAGACAGTGGCCAATGGCCAGCGCTCAATCACTTCGTCTTTCGACCGGCCTGGGCAGGAATTCGCCACCTATCGTGCGCAGATCGATGCCGAAAATCGCGCGGCCCGCGAACTCGCCGAACTGCTGCATATGGCACTGGCGCAGGATCTGGCCAAGCCCGGCGCCAAGTAGCCGGCGCCGCCGGAAGGCGTTGAAGCCATGCGCCTGACGGGGCTTGTCGCCGAAGGCTACCGATCGCTCAAGTCGATCCGGCTTGAACTCGGCCAAGTCGGACTGTTCGTCGGTGAAAATGGCGTCGGAAAATCCAATCTTTACCGCGCGCTGCAACTGATCAAGGCAGCAGGCGAAGGCACGCTCGCTCGTGCGATCGCCGGCGAAGGCGGCATGCAGTCGGCGCTGTGGTCCGGCGCGCGCCGCCTAGGCAGACCGGTCCGCGTCATCCTGCAGGCGGATGTCGAGGATGACGAGACAGCGGCCCGGTTCTCCTATCGGGTGGAGATCGGCCTGCCGCCGCCCGTTTCGGCGGGATTTGCCTTCGAACCTCACGTCAAGGAAGAGAGCCTTACGGTCGAGACTGGACGCCGTCCGGTGGAGATGATGAGCCGCAAAGGGCCAACGGCCTACGGGCGCGATGGCGACGGCAGGCGTGTCGAGCACCCTACAAAACTGCTCAATTCGGAGACTGCGCTGGCAGTCCTTGGGGCTTCGGGCCGCTATCCTGAGGCGGGCGACCTGCGTGCCGCCGTTTCGGGTTGGCGCTTCTATCATGGTTTTCGCACCGATGCCGATTCGCCGGTCAGGAAGGCTTCTCTGGCGATCACCTCAACGCTGCTGGATGAAGATGGCGGCAACCTTGCGGCGGTGTTCGCAACGCTCGCACACATCCGGCAGGACACGGTCGATCTCGACCGCGCGCTGGCCGATGCCCTGGGGGCAAAACTGGAAGTTCCGGAGCCGGGCGAGACCGCCACTTTCGGATTGCGGCTTCCGGATTTTCCGCAACGCTTGTTCCGGCCGCAGGAACTCTCGGATGGGCAGATACGCTTCCTCGCGCTCGCCGGAGCCCTGATGTCCTATCGTTTGCCGGGGCTGATGGCCCTCAACGAGCCGGAGGCCAGCCTGCATCCACGCATGCTGCCTGCGCTGGCCGACATGATCGCCAAGGCGGCTGAACGGACGCAGCTTTGGGTGGTCACTCATTCGCGAGAGCTGGCAGATCTGATTGCCGACCGCACCGGCGCGCGAGCGCTTACCGTGGTGCGGCCGGATGGGGCAACAACCATCGAAGGCCTCAAGCTGACCGGCCGGATATCGGACGATTAGTGGATTGGCTGGCGCGTGGCTTGATCAGGTTCCAGCCCAGCGTCATTCCGGCAGCGGCGACAAGAATGGCGATGGCGCCGACCAGTTGCAACGGATGCAAGCGCTGTCCGAAGACCACGAAGTCGGCAATGATGGCGACGACCGGGTAGATGAAGGACAGTGCGCCGACAAGATTGGTGGGCAGTTTCTGAATCGCGCCGTAGAGCAGGATGTACATCAGTCCGGTGTGGATGACGCCGACCGCGGCAAGCAGAACCCAGGTGCGGGCGTCTGTCGGCGGGTTCGTGAGATTCGTGAACGGGATGAGCATCAGGATACCGACGGTAACCTGGATGAGAGCAATGAGGTGCGGCGGCACCCCCTTCAACTTCTTCGCGACAATCGCGGCGATCGCATAGAAAAATGCAGCCCCGAGTGCCAGCAAGATCCCGACGAGATAGTTCGAGCCGGTATGGGCTGCGTCCGGTTTGGTCTGCACGATCAGCAGCATGCCCGCGAAAGCAATTGCCAGCCATGTCAGTTTAGTCAGCGTCAGGCGCTCCCTGAACAACAGTGCGCCCAATGCCACAAGCATGAAAGGCTGAGTGTTGTAGACGGCTGTAGCGATCGAGATCGACGCGCGCGGGAAGGCGGCGAAGAGCAGCAGCCAGTTGGAAACGATGGCGATGCCGCCGATGATCGCATAGGCGATCTGCAGGCGCGAGATCACCTCGCGCCTGAACAGGCCGAGAGCGCCGCAGACGAGCAGCAGCGTGGCTGCACCGAAGGCGCATCGCCAAAAGACCACGTCCATGACCGGCTGTCCGGAGAGGACGACAAATACGCCGATCGTTCCCGAAATCATCATTGCAGCGGTCATTTCAACCGTGCCGCGTGTGTTGTCCGACATGACGCCACCTTTCTTCGTACCGGCCGTTTTGTACGCCTTCGAAAGGCGGGGATATATGTTTACTGAAAGGTATTTGTGCGGTTCTTCCTAATCTTGTAAGGTTTTGTACCTAATGAACCTAAGGAGAGCCGATTTTGGACGAACTTGACCGGCGCATCGTCGAAATCCTGGTCGATGATGCGCGCATTTCATTGAAAGAGCTGGCGGCTCGCGTGAACCTGTCGTCACCGAGCACGTCGGAGCGGCTGCGCCGGTTGGAGGAGCGCGGCGTTATCCGTGCTTTCACGGTGGATGTCGACCCTGCCGCGCTCGGCTACACGCTGCAAGCAATCGTGCGTATCAAGCCATTGCCCGGCCGGCTGCATCAGGTGCAGAAGCTGGTCGAAGAAATCCCGGAGTTCACCGAATGCGACAAGGTGACCGGCGACGACTGCTTCATCGCGCGGCTGCATATCCGTTCGATCAGCGACCTCGATCACATCCTCGACAAGATCACCGACAAGGCCGAGACCAGCAGTGCCATCGTCAAAGCACAGCCGGTGAAGCGCCGGCTGCCTCCGTTCGCTTGAACTGTGGTGTACAAAAAGAAACGGCGCCGTGAAGGCGCCGGTTCTATTCAACTCGAAGCTGATATCAGCCGATCTTCTGACCGGTCTTGGCCCAGTCGGCGAGGAATTGTTCCAGGCCTTTGTCGGTCAGCGGGTGCTTGACGAGCGCCTTGAGCGTGGCCGGCGGGACGGTGGCGACGTCGGCGCCGATCAGGGCGGCGCGCTTGACGTGATCCGGCGTGCGGATCGAAGCGGCCAGGATCTCGGTATCGAAGCCGTAATTGTCATAGACCTGGCGGATCTCCGCGATCAGCTCCATGCCGTCGAAGCCCATGTCGTCGAGACGGCCGATAAAGGGCGAGATGAAAGTGGCGCCAGCCTTGGCGGCGAGCAGCGCCTGGTTGGCCGAGAAGCACAGCGTGACATTGACCATGCGGCCTTCCGCGCGGATGGCGCGGCAAGCCTTGAGGCCGTCGAGGGTCAGCGGCACCTTGATGCAGACATTGTCGGCGATCTTGGCCAGCCAAGTGGCTTCCTTCATCATGCCATCGTAATCGGTGGCGGTGACTTCGGCCGAGACCGGGCCTTCGACGATGTCGCAGATCTGCTTGGTGACTTCATCGATCTTGCCGCCGGACTTCAGGATCAGCGACGGATTGGTGGTGACGCCGTCAAGCAGACCCAGCGCGTTGAGTTCCTGGATTTCCTTCACATCAGCGGTGTCGACGAAGAATTTCATGATGGTCTCCTTGGGAGGGAATGAGGCACTGCGCCAGGGGCTTGGCGTTGCTCTTTGCTCTAGACCAAAGTCGGGGCAAGGTCACGCGTCATGAAAGAAGATTCGCCCCTCACGACGGCCGCACCCGTCCTGGTGCCGATGCCGGCCGAACGAGCCTATACCTACGCAGTGCCGGAACGCATGCGCGTGGTGCCGGGTTCCATCGTTCGCGTGCCTCTCGGACCCAGACTGGTGGCAGGGGTGGTTTGGGACGGCGCGGTCGAGCAGGTCGATCCCAGGAAGCTCAGGCCCATTGATCATGTCTTCGATTGTCCGCCGATCGATCACGACATGCGCCGCTTCGTCGATTGGATCGCGCAATACACGCTTACCCCGCCCGGTCTTGTCGCGCGCATGCTGCTGCGCGCGCCGGAAGCCTTCGACCCGGAACCATGGATCGAAGGCCTGCAGCGTACTGCCCTCGCCCCAGGCAGGATGACCGGCGCGAGGTCTCGCGTTCTGGAAACGGCCGAGAGCGGGCTGGCCTGGACACGCTCGGGTCTGGCGCATGCGGCGGGTGTCTCTTCGACGGTCATCGATGGTTTGAAGGCGCAAGGCGTATTCGAGACGGTGATGATCCCGCCGCGTCCCGTGGTGGCCCCGCCCGATCCGACCTATGCGCGGCCAGAATTGACGCCGGACCAGGCGGCCGCGGCCGAGACCCTGCGTGCAGGGACGGCTGCGGGGACCTTCGGTGTCACGCTGCTGGACGGTGTTACCGGGTCTGGCAAGACGGAAGTCTATTTCGAAGCGGTGGCGACCGCGCTGGACAAGGGCAAGCAGGTGCTGATCCTGCTACCGGAAATCGCGCTCACCCATGCCTTCCTCGAGCGTTTCCAGTCGCGCTTCGGCGCAAAACCCGCGGAATGGCACTCCGACCTTGCACCGAAAATGCGCGAGCGTGTGTGGCGGCAGGTCGCGGAAGGCACTGTGCGGGTCGTGGCCGGCGCCCGTTCGGCGCTGTTCCTTCCTTTCAAGGAGCTTGGCCTTATCGTCGTCGATGAGGAGCACGATCCTGCCTACAAGCAGGAGGATCGCGTCTTCTACAATGCTCGCGACATGGCGGTGGTGCGCGGCCACATCGGCTCCTTCCCGATCGTGCTCGCTTCCGCCACGCCTTCGGTCGAAAGCCAGGTCAATGCCAATCAGGGCCGCTATGCCCGTGTCGACCTGCCCGCACGCTTCGCCGAAGCTGCATTGCCTACCTTGCGCTCGATCGACATGCGCCGGGCGCCGCCGGCGCGTGGAAGTTTCCTATCGCCGCTGCTTGTCGAGGCGATGAGCAAGACCCTAGCAAGGCAAGAGCAGTCGCTTCTGTTCCTCAATCGGCGCGGCTACGCGCCGCTGACGCTGTGCCGGTCTTGCGGCCATCGTTTCGGCTGTCCGGTCTGTTCGGCATGGCTGGTCGAGCATCGCTTTCGCGGGCAACTGGTCTGTCATCATTGCGGTCACAATGAGAGACGTCCCGATGCCTGCCCGGAATGCGGTACGATCGATCATCTGGTGGCATGCGGGCCGGGCGTCGAACGCATCGCCGAGGAAGTGGTCGCCACGTTCCCGGACGCGCGCACCATCGTGCTGTCGTCCGACCTCGTCGGCGGCGTGCGGCGGCTCAGGCTGGAGCTGGAGGCCATCGCGAAAGGCGAGGCCGACATCGTCATAGGCACGCAGCTCGTCGCCAAGGGTCACAATTTCCCAAATATGACGCTGGTCGGCATCGTCGATGCGGATCTCGGCCTCGCCAATGGCGACCCACGCGCGGCCGAGCGCACCTTCCAGCTCCTGTCGCAGGTAACGGGCCGTGCCGGCCGCACAGGCAAGAAGAGCCTTGGGCTGCTGCAGACCTACCAGCCGGATCACCCGGTGATGCGGGCAATCGTTTCGGGAGACGTGGGTGCTTTCTATGAACGCGAGATCGCCGAGAGGGAGCGTGCAGCACTGCCGCCGTTCGGAAGGCTCGCCGGTATCATTATCAGCGCGGAGACGCGCCACGACGCGGAAGCCCATGCGCGCGGCTTGCGCCGGGCGGCGCCGGAAGTGTCGGACATCTTCGTGCTGGGTCCCGCGGAAGCGCCATTGGCCATGGTCGGCGGCCGTCACCGCTTCCGCCTGCTGGTGCATGGCGAGCGGCGCTCCGACATGCAGGGTTTCGTGCGCCAGATGCTGGCGGAGGGGCCGAAAGTGAGGGGATCGGTGCGGGTGAGTGTCGATATCGACCCACAGAGCTTTTTGTGAGGCAGACGGTTTGATCGAGGCCGAAGAATACCACCCGCAATTCCATTCTCTCGACAGGGAGCGGCACGGCGAGGCGGTGTTGGAATTTTTTAACGTGCGGCCGACTATGCGCTGATGGAGCGCGGGCAGCTTCCCGATGCCACAACCGTCCAGGATTTTTTCGAAGATTGCCCTCCCGGTTGCGATCCGGACGCTTCCCTCAAGCTTGCCTGTCTGGACGGTCAGGGCCGCATCCTCGGCATAGCGGATATGGCATTCGGTTTCCCCGAAAGGTCGGACGCGCCTATATCGGACTGTTGCTGATGGATCCCGGCATCAGGGCGCAAGGCCTTGGCCGGCGTTTTTTGGATCATCTTGTCGACGAGGCGAGCCGGCGACGGATGCTGGGTTGCCGTGCTCGACGTCAACAGGCGTGGTCGCAGTTCTGGGAGCGCGAAGGTTTTGTGCTGGAGAAGACGTTCGAGCCGCAAGACATTGGCCTGAAAAAGCATATTCTGCGCCGGCTGGTCAGGCCGTTGTGGCCGGCATCCGTGGGAACTGGCTGGTAAGTCACTTGGGGAGAATTCGATGTTTGGAAGGCTGGTTTTGTCGAGTGTGGTGTTTCTCTCACTGGCGGGATTTGCCCAAAGTCAGTCCTTGTCTGGAATCCGCGTTGGCGAGGTCTTTGCAAGCAGCGCCAAGCCGGCTCAGGCACCTGTCGCCACCGATGAAATCGATGGCTACGCTTTGACGAAATGGAAATTGCCGAATGGCAACTACCTGTCGGTCACCAGGCGTATCGATGGCGACAAGATCGTCTATGCCGAAGTGGACTGGGACGGAAGCGCATCCGGGGCGGTCAGCGATTTTGCCGGTTTCCGTTTCGGCGAAACCACTCTCGCCGATATCCGGGCGAAGTTAGGCAGCAATGGCTTCGCCTTCAGCAATCATGTCATCAAGCCGATGCCGGATGGATCTTTGATGTCATTCAACTCCTATGAGGTCGAAGGCTCCGATACGATCGTGGTGTTTATGACCAAGACCACTGCCGAAGGTTTGAAAGATTTGTATGAGGGCAATGATGTTTCGCGTGCCGGAACGCTTGCACGGTTGGACGCGCTCATTCTGGCTCAACCGGAGTATCTGGCAACAAACTGGGGCCCGGATCGCATTTTTGATCCCAATTACGTCAAGATCGCATCGCCAAACTGAATTGGAACCTGTCTGTCCGGAATGGCGATCACCGATAGCAGCGACGCGCGATCCGCTTCCTCGATTCGCTGCACCTGCCATCCTCCCATTTCGAGATTCGTGCGGAACTTGGCGCCGATCGATTCGACCTGGCTCGGGGATGGCGGTTCACAAGTAAGGACAAGCCTGCCGCCGGGCCTGAGCATGCCACGGATATTTTTCAGTGCCGCGCTCGCGTCGATCCAGAACAGGTTCACATTGATGGCGAAGACGATGTCGAAGCGCTCTGCGCCGGCGTCGAAGTCTTCGATCGCGCCGTGAATCAACCGCAACCTGCCGGCGCGCTCATCGACCGCGTTGAGCGTGCGCGCCGCTGCGATCGCCGTCTCGGAGCGGTCGATGCCGACCAACCTTCCGCTGGTCAGCTTCGACAGCGCGAGTGCCGCGGCGATGCCGCGGCCACCACCGATTTCAAGCACCGTTTCATGGCCGGCGATGCCGAGCCGGTCGATTGTCCAGGCAAGCCGTTCAGGAACTTTCATCGCTGATCCGCACCGTCAGGGGCGGGGCGTATTTGAGGGACTGGTTGGATTGCTGGCAAGGGATGGCAGGAAGAAACGCTAAAGGTTTCCACCAACGGAAACTTTTTGTTGCCTTGAGGGTCTGTTGCAAATAGTTTCCGCACATGGAAACTATAGAGGCCCATCGATGTCGCTGACCCTGTATCTCCACCCACTTGCAGCCTTCTGCCACAAGGTGCTGATCGCCTTTTACGAGAACGACCTCGATTTCCGCTCCGAGACCGTGGACCTCCTGGATTCCGATTCGGCGGCGAGCCATCTCGCACGATGGCCGGTGGGCAAGATCCCGGTTCTGCATGACGCAGCGCGCAATCGTGTGGTGCCGGAAACCAGCATCATCATCGAATATGTGCAGCGGCACTATCCTGGCCCATTGTCGATGTTGCCGGAAGCTGCGGATGCGCAACTCGAAGCTCGCTTGTGGGACCGCTTTTTCGATCTCTATGTCAGCGAGCCGATGCAGAAGGTGGTTACCGACCAACTGCGGCCGGAGGGCGGCAAGGATCCGGTCGGCGTCGCTTCCGCCAGGAAAACACTGGATACGGCCTATGCCATGATCGATGGGCAATTGGCCGGAAAAAAGTGGGCAACCGGCGACGACTTCACCATCGCCGACTGCGCTGCCGCGCCCTGCCTGTTTTTTTCCTCGATCGTGCATCCATTTGCTGCCGATCAGGATAGTCTCTCCGCCTATCTTGAACGCTTGCTGGCGCGGCCGTCGATCAAGAGAACATTGGAAGAAGCGCGGCCGTTCTTCTCGATGTTTCCCTACCGCGCTGCCATGCCGGAGCGTTTTGCAAGCGGTGCCGCCTTTGTCTGAGGTTATACATGCAGCAAGTCCAGCCCCTCGACCGCATCTTCCTGGCGCTCGCCGATCCGGGCCGACGCGGTATGGTCGAGCAGCTGGCACGCGGTCCGGCGACGGTGAAAGAACTGGCGCAGCCGGCCAATATGCGGCTGCCGTCAGCAGTCAAACATCTCAAGGTTCTGGAAGAGGGCGGCATCGTGGTTTCGCGCAAGGCCGGCCGCACCCGCACCTATGCCATGCGGCGCGACGCATTCGCGCTGGTGAACGATTGGGTGAACGCGCGCGAAACCGCTCTCAACGCGGCATTCGATCGCCTCGCCCAAGTGATCGCCGACATGCCTGAAGAGGAACAACGATG
Source organism: Terribium retamae (assembly GCF_022347545.1). Lineage (GTDB taxonomy): Bacteria > Pseudomonadota > Alphaproteobacteria > Rhizobiales > Rhizobiaceae > Mesorhizobium > Mesorhizobium retamae. The sequence continues at coordinate 155,228 of NZ_JAKREW010000002.1, read as the reverse complement.
ACGATCGAACACAAAACCTTTGTCGTCGAGCGCGAGCTGGCAGCCAGTCCGAAACATGCCTTCCGCTTTTTTTCAGAGCCGGCGCTGAAGGAGCGTTGGACCTCCTGCCACCCCGACTGGACTGTACTTGAGGAGGCGTTCGATTTCCGCGTCGGCGGTGTCGAGGCCAAGCGCTGGCGCACCGACAAGGGGGATGAGCAGACCTTCCTTGCCCGCTATCTCGATATCGTGCCGGCGCAGCGCATTGTCTATGCCTTCGACATGAGCTTTGCTGGCGAGCGGCTTTCAGCTTCGCTGGCAACGGTCGAGTTGTTTGCCGAGGCAGCCCGAACGCGAATGGTCTTCACGGAACAGATCGCCTGGCTTGGCGACGCCAGCATGTTGCCATTGCGCATTGCGGGTACCGGCGACGGGTTGGACCTGCTCGCGGACATCATCGCGATGGAAGCCGCCGGCGTGCATTAAGTTTCTGTTTTATTTTGATATATCAATTGATATATCACCTTTGATGCGCTTAGCAGTGGGTTTCATCTCGCTGAAAGCATGCTCGGCAATTCATAAGGTTATCGCCAGGAGCAGGCCGCCGACAACGGCAATGTTGATGATGAAGGTGGAGCGCAAGCCCTGCCTTTGTGGTCCGGAATAGCGCCAGAAATTGAGCGCCAGTGCGCTTGCGGCGATCGTGAAGATGATCAGGGCGACCGCGGCATAAGGTCTGTAAAAACCAAGAACCAGACACAGGCCGGCCGTGACCTCAAGCGCTGAGCCGGCAGCAAGCAGCGGCACAGGCGCCGGGAAGCCGTGCTCGCCAAGCTGCCCGGTGATGGCACGGAAGCGCAGGAAATGCTCCAGCCCCGCCCAGACAAAGACGCCGCCGAGCAGGATGAAGCCGAGATGCTGAATGAAGAAGGGCATGGCAGACCTCGCATGATGTGAACGTGTCACATCATGCCCTGAGGTCTCACCACAATCTTGAACGAAACGGTCAGACTGCCGGTTTCAGCCTTCCGGCGTGCCGGCCGTGACGGCTGCCAGCCAATGGCGAATGATCTTCTGTTCAGCCTCGGAATAGCCGCTGGCGAGGTCGGCTTCGAGCAGTCGGACGCGGCCGCGTGCCACGGCATACAGCGCCTCGCCTTTTTCGCTCAGTTCCAGTTGGCGGATGCGCTCGTTGCTGGCATGGCGTCGTTTTACGATCGTGCCGGCCTTTTCGAGATTGGCGACGATCACGCTGAGCGTCTGCGGTGTCAGCAACGCCGCGCGCGCCAGGTCGGCATTGGACAGGCCGGGATAGGCACTCAGCATCGCCATCACCGCAAATTGCGGCTGGGTAATGCCCAGGTCGGCGAGCGTCGCTTCCATGCGATAGCGATAGGCGCCTGCCGCCTGGCGAAGCAGATAGCCGAAGTAACCGTCCTCGCCGCGCTTGCCTTCGCCGGCACGCGGTACGACCTGTTTGGAAACCGGTGGGGTTATGGCTCCTCTCCCATCTTCAATCGGCGTGACCATCGTGATCGTCAGGCAGAAGCACCGTCAAGGGTCCGCAGTTCTCATCCGCAACGAACATCGCAAGCAGGGACGCCGGCTCGGTCTTGCTCGCGTTCTCTGCAAACAGATGAATCGCGCCTGTCGGTTCGAACCAGCTTTGTCCCTCTGTGTAGGTCATGGGCGGCTCGCCCGCGAGTTGGGACTTCAGCGTGCCCTTCAGCACGAAGGCCGTGACGTTGCCAGGATGGCGATGGCGCGGCGTATAGGCATCGGGCGGGAAGTCTACGATGGCCACGGTTACGGCCTTGCCTGGAATATCGGGCAGAGGTGTGCAGGAAATCGGTTTGATTTCGGTCGCGGGTCGGCTCGAAGCCGCAGCGGGTGCGCTGCCTTCTGCCATGTGCATGGCGGTTGGCTGCGGGTCCTGGATTGCCACATACAGTCCTGCCAGAATTGCGCCCGCCGTTACGACTGCGACCAATGCAATGAGATAGCGCCGCTTCGAGAGGCTGTGTGGAGGCGGGTTGTTGAAGACTTGGCTGCTCATGCGATGGTTCTCCTGAAATCGGCGTCCCAACCGAGTTCCTCGATGGCTTTTTCGATGGAAACCTGGCCATTCGGTTCCGCGATATTGTAGGTTCCGCCGCCGCGCTCGACGGCAAGCAGAGCCGCATAGGCGGCCGCTTCGACATGCACGGAGGCGCCGGGTTTCGGCGCGCCAAACCCGGTCCCCGGACCGTAGAACTGGCCGTAGCGCAGGATGACGGCCTCCATTGGTGCCCCGACAACCTGACGTTCGAGTGCAATGACGCCGTTGACACTGATGGAGCGAGGTTCTGCCGCGCCGGTATCCAACGGATCGTGTTCGCCATACGGCAGCGGGCCGGGTGCATAGGCCCAGGCGATGCTCTGCGCGATCAACCGCTTGGCACCGGCCCGCTTCGCCGCCTCCACCAAGTTGCGGGTGCCTTCGTCGCGGATGCGGGCGTTGCGCCCCACCGCCTCGCCCATCCAGGTCGGATCGAGATCTTTCGGCAGATCGGTCAACTGGTGGATGACGATCTCCGGCCTCGCTTCAATCATGGCTGCCGCCAGCGCCTCGGCATCAAACACATCGACAACCACGGCCCGCGCACCTGCCGCTTCCAAATCCACAGCCTTCGAGGCCGAGCGAGTGGTGCCCCATACCGAATGACCTTTCTCGACAAGCATCGGTACGAGAAGCCGCCCAACCGCTCCGGTGGCTCCGGCAAGAAAAATCTTATGACGCATGCGAACACCTTTCAGATATCAAAGCTCTGATATCAGTGCTTTGATATGAGGTCAAATGGTGGGAAGTGTGAGAACGTCCGCGCGCTGCCTGCGTGCTTGACTTCCCGAAATGATGATCTTCAATGCGGTCTCGTTTCGAGGGGACCAAAATGGAATTCGCATTTCCTTGGCCGACCACCCAGGGTGAGTGGCTCGCCTGGTCGAGCGCAGCGGTTACGCTGCTGCTCGGGCTGGCTTTGTTCTTCGCGCCGGGGCTTTGCTTCAAGCTGCTGCGCCTGCAGCCCAAGCCGGAAAAACCGGAGGCAATCGCCGAGGCGCGGGCCCGGATGGCTGGCTTCTATCTCGGGATCGGTCTCTGCGCGATCCTGCTGGCCCAGCCATTGCTTTATATGGCGCTCGGCTTCTCCTGGCTGTTTACTGCCTTCGGACGAATCCTTGCCATGATGTCCGATGGTGCCAACACGCCGTACAATTGGGTTGCCGTCGTGGTGGAATTCGTGCTTGCAGCACTGCCGCTCGCCTTTGCCTTCGGCTTTTTGGCCTGAATCGCACTGAATCGGCAGCCAAGCATTGAACTCGACCGCCGGATGCGACAAAAGTGCCTTGAATGCATGTCCGTGGACGCATTGCGGTCCTGAAAAGCCTGTGCTAGACGGCAACCGACTTTCGACCGGGGGACAGCGGAAGCCGCGTCCCTTGGCTTGAAAAAATGCAGTAAGGTCAAAGATTTAGCCAGAGTTTTCGCTCGCGCCAAGGATCTGCGGCCTCTCAGACAAGAGAAAAGACGGTCCGTGGCCCAAACGTCCTCGCCAATCTCCGCTGTCGCAGAACGCTATGCGTCGTCGCTTTTCGAGCTGGCGCTCGAGGCGAAATCCGTCGCCAAGGTCGAAGCTGATCTCAGCAGCTTCGAAGCTCTGCTCGCCAACAGCGCCGATCTGAAGCGCCTGATCGAGAGCCCGGTGTTTTCCACCGAGGAGCAGGTCCGCGCCATTTCCGCCATCGTCGACAAGGCCAAGATCAGCGGCCTCGCCGGGAACTTCCTGCGCGTAGTGGCCGGCAATCGCCGCTTGTTCGCGGTGCCTGGCATGATCAAGGCATTCCGCCGTATCGCCGCCGAGCATCGCGGCGAGACCGCTGCCGAGGTCACGTCGGCGCACGCGCTGACTTCGGCTCAGGAAGCGGAACTGAAGACCGCACTGAAAGCCGTCGCCGGCAAGGACGTTGCGATCACCGTCACGGTTGATCCTTCGCTGCTCGGCGGCATGATCGTGAAGATGGGTTCGCGCCAGATCGACACGTCGCTTAAAACCAAACTCAATTCGCTCAAGCTTGCACTGAAAGAGGTCGGCTGATGGACATCCGCGCCGCGGAAATCTCCGCAATTTTGAAAGACCAGATCAAGAATTTCGGCAAGGAAGCCGAAGTCTCCGAAGTTGGTCAGGTCTTGTCGGTGGGTGACGGTATCGCCCGCGTCTACGGTCTCGACAATGTCCAGGCCGGTGAGATGGTGGAGTTCCCCGGCGGCATCCGCGGCATGGCGCTGAACCTCGAAGCCGACAATGTCGGCGTCGTTATCTTCGGTGCCGACCGCGACATCAAGGAAGGCGACACCGTTAAGCGTACCGGCGCCATCGTGGACGTTCCCGTCGGTCCGGGCCTGCTCGGCCGCGTCGTCGACGCGCTCGGCAACCCGATCGACGGCAAGGGCCCGATCAAGGCCACCGAGCGTCGCCGCGTCGACGTGAAGGCCCCTGGTATCATTCCCCGCAAGTCGGTGCACGAGCCGATGTCGACCGGCCTCAAGGCCATCGATGCCCTGATCCCGGTTGGCCGCGGCCAGCGCGAGCTGGTCATCGGTGACCGTCAGACCGGCAAGACCGCCATCATTCTGGACACCATGCTGAACCAGAAGTCGGTCCACGAAACCGGTCCGGATTCGGAAAAGCTGTTCTGCGTCTACGTCGCTGTCGGCCAGAAGCGTTCGACCGTCGCGCAGTTCGTGAAGGTCCTGGAAGAGCGCGGCGCGCTCGACTACTCCATTATCATCGCCGCCACCGCTTCGGATCCGGCGCCGATGCAGTTCCTCGCGCCGTTCACCGGCTGCACCATGGGCGAATACTTCCGCGACAACGGCAAGCACGCCCTCATCTCCTACGATGATCTGTCCAAGCAGGCCGTCGCCTATCGTCAGATGTCGCTGTTGCTGCGCCGCCCGCCGGGCCGTGAAGCTTATCCGGGCGACGTCTTCTACCTGCACTCCCGTCTGCTCGAGCGCGCTGCGAAGCTCAACGACGACAACGGCAACGGCTCGCTGACGGCGCTGCCGGTCATCGAAACGCAGGCTAACGACGTTTCGGCCTATATCCCGACCAACGTGATCTCGATCACCGACGGCCAGATCTTCCTGGAAACCAATCTGTTCTTCCAAGGTATCCGTCCGGCCGTGAACGTCGGTCTGTCGGTGTCGCGTGTCGGCTCCTCGGCTCAGATCAAGGCGATGAAGCAGGTCGCAGGCTCGATCAAGGGCGAACTCGCGCAGTACCGTGAAATGGCGGCCTTCGCACAGTTCGGTTCTGACCTCGACGCCGCCACGCAGCGCCTGCTGAATCGTGGTTCGCGCCTGACCGAACTCCTGAAGCAGCCGCAGTTCTCGCCGCTGAAGACGGAAGAGCAGGTTGCTGTGATCTTCGCCGGCGTGAACGGCTATCTCGACAAGCTGGCGCTGAACCAGGTCGGCAAGTTCGAGCAGGGTCTGCTCTCGCATATGCGCAACGCCGGCAAGGCGGTTCTCGATGCGATCCGCAAGGAGAAGGCGCTGTCGGACGATCTGCGCGGCAAGCTCAAGGCCGAGATCGACAACTTCGCCAAGACCTTCGCTTAAAGAGCGCGGAAGACGGGACCGGGTTTGAAGCATGCCTTCACTAAAAGACCTTCGTAACCGCATCGCCTCGGTCAAGGCGACGCAGAAGATCACCAAGGCGATGCAGATGGTCGCCGCGGCGAAGCTGCGTCGTGCCCAGGAGGCTGCGGAAGCGGCACGTCCCTATTCCGAGCGGATGGGCGCGGTGCTGGCCAACATCACCCAGGCCGTCGGTGGCGGCGGTGACGCCCCGGCGCTGATGACAGGCACCGGCAAGGACGACGTGCATTTGCTCGTCGTCTGCACCGCCGAACGCGGCTTGTGCGGCGGCTTCAACTCGCAGATCGCGCGCCTGGCCCGTGACCATATCCGCAAGCTCCTCTCCGCCGGCAAGCAGGTGAAGATCATCTGCGTTGGCAAGAAAGGCTACGACATCCTGCGTCGTGACTACGCTTCGCTGATCATCGACCGTGTCGATCTGCGCGAAGTACGCACGCTGAGCTTCGTCAACGCGGACGCCATCGCCAAGAAGGTGATCGGCCTCTTCAACGATGGTCAGTTCGATGTCTGCACGCTGTTCTATTCGAACTTCAAATCCGTGATCAGCCAGATCCCCACAGCACAACAGATCATTCCTGCCGCTGCGGTGGAAGGGGCGGGCGAAGCCAGCAACGGCGCCGCCGTCTATGAATACGAACCGGAGCCGGGCGAAATCCTCTCCGACCTCATCCCGCGCAACATCGCAGTGCAGATCTTCCGCGCGTTGCTGGAAAACGCAGCCGGCGAGATGGGCGCCAAGATGAGTGCGATGGACAATGCGACGCGCAATGCGGGCGACATGATCAACAGATTGTCGATCACCTACAACCGCCAGCGCCAGGCGCAGATCACCAAGGAACTGATCGAGATCATTTCGGGCGCCGAGGCGCTCTAAGCGTGAACCGCGAAGGCAGGCGGCCTTCGCACGGAGCACGCGGTAACCAAACGGACGAAAAGGGTAAACACGATGGCGAAAGCAGCGACCCCGAAGAAGGAGGCACCGGCCAAGGCCGCGGCTGCTTCCAAGGCGCCGGCGGCGGCAAAGGCCGCTCCGGAAAAGAAGGCGGCTGCTCCCGCCAAGGCAGCAGCCCCGGCTAAAGCGGCGGCTCCCGCCAAGGCAGCGGTTGCCGCAAAGGCTCCGGCCAAGACCGTTGCGGTCAAGGCCTCGGGTGCTACCGGCAGGGTTCGCCAGGTCATCGGCGCCGTTGTCGACGTCCAGTTCGACAACCATCTGCCGGCGATCCTGAACGCGCTGGAGACCGAGAACGTCGGCAACCGGTTGGTTCTCGAAGTCGCCCAGCACCTCGGTGAAAACACCGTGCGCTGCATCGCCATGGACTCCACCGAAGGTCTGGTGCGCGGCCAGTCGGTCGTCGACACCGGCGCCCCGATCTCGGTGCCGGTCGGCCCAGGCATGCTTGGCCGCATCATCAACGTCATCGGCGAGCCGGTTGACGAAGCCGGCCCGGTCGACGGCGTCGAAGTCCGCGCCATCCACCAGCCGGCCCCGGCCTATGTCGACCAGTCGACGGAAGCGCAGATCCTTGTCACCGGCATCAAGGTTCTCGACCTGCTCGCCCCTTACGCCCGCGGCGGTAAGATCGGCCTGTTCGGTGGCGCCGGCGTCGGCAAGACCGTTCTCATTCAGGAACTGATCAACAACGTCGCCAAGGCGCACGGCGGTTACTCGGTGTTCGCCGGTGTCGGCGAGCGTACCCGCGAGGGCAATGACCTCTATCACGAGTTCATCGAATCGGGCGTCAACAAGAAGGGCGGCGGTGAAGGTTCGAAGGCGGCGCTGGTGTACGGCCAGATGAACGAGCCGCCGGGAGCCCGCGCCCGCGTTGCTCTGACCGGTCTGACCGTCGCCGAGTACTTCCGCGACCAGGGCCAGGACGTGCTGTTCTTCGTCGACAACATCTTCCGCTTCACCCAGGCGGGTTCGGAAGTGTCGGCTCTTCTCGGCCGTATTCCTTCGGCGGTGGGTTATCAGCCGACGCTGGCCACCGACATGGGCGCGCTGCAGGAACGCATCACCACCACGACCAAGGGTTCGATCACCTCGGTGCAGGCCATCTACGTGCCTGCCGACGACTTGACCGATCCAGCGCCGGCAACCTCCTTCGCGCACCTTGATGCGACGACCGTGTTGAACCGCGCCATCTCGGAAAAGGGCATCTATCCTGCGGTGGACCCGCTGGACTCGACTTCGCGTATGCTCGATCCGCTGATCGTCGGTGAAGAGCACTACCAGGTTGCCCGCCAGGTGCAGTCGATCCTTCAGCGCTACAAGTCGCTGCAGGACATCATCGCCATCCTGGGCATGGACGAACTGTCGGAAGAAGATAAGCAGACGGTTGCCCGCGCCCGCAAGATCGAGCGTTTCCTGTCGCAGCCGTTCTTCGTCGCCGAAGTGTTCACGGGTTCCCCGGGCAAGCTGGTCGACCTCGCAGACACCATCAAGGGCTTTAAGGGCCTTTGCAACGGCGACTACGACCACCTGCCGGAAGCCGCCTTCTACATGGTCGGCAACATCGACGAAGCAGTCGAGAAGGCCCAGCGTCTGGCCGCGGAAGCAGCTTAAAGTAAAGCGACTAGCGAATAGGGAGTAGCGAATAGGGGATCGAATGTGCGGCAGATCGCGAGTTTCTATTCGCTATTTCGCTATTCGCTATTCGCTGATTGAACATGGCTAAAGCTTTCAAATTCGAACTGGTCTCGCCCGAGCGCCTGCTTGTCTCGGAAGAGGTTGAGTCTGTCGTCATTCCGGGCGCGGAAGGCGAGATGACGGTCATGGCCGAGCATGCTCCGGTGATGACCACCATCAAGCCGGGTGTCGTTACGGTGAAGCCGGCTTCGGGCAACATCCAGCGCTTCGTGGTGTTCGGTGGTTTCGCCGACATCCTGCCGTCGGGCTGCACACTGCTGGCGGAATCTGCAGTTGCTGTCGAAGACATCGATCGCGCCGAGATTGCCCGCCGCATTCAGGAAGCGCGCGAGGACATCGCCGATGCCAAGGACGATGCGTCCCGTACCAAGGCCGAGCAGTTCCTGCACCAGCTCACCACGCTGGAAGGCGCGATCCTGCCGGCATAGGTTCGCAGTCAACTGAGTTTGGAAAAGCGGGGCATTTGCTCCGCTTTTTATTTGCGCACGCTGGAGTTCGCTGCTTTGCGATCAAACTCCATCCAGAATGATGATGGTCGGCTGGCGGGGCAAGGTCTTCTGGGACAGGGTCAACGAACGGCCGTTCCTCGCCTCGATCGCGAATCTGTCTCGCATCATGTTGGTAAATTCGTCGATCGGTGTGGACTGCCGATGCATCGGCAGGACAATGGAAGAGCGCAGCCTCGTGATGATCTCGCTGAGGACCGGCAAAGACAGTGTCAGGCCGCCGTCGATCGGCACCATCACCACGTCCAGACGGCCTACGGCACCGTACTGAGCATCGTTCAGGCGTGTGTGAAGATGGCCAAGATGGCCGATGCAGAGCCCCGCCGTCTCGAAGATGAAGATCGAGTTGCCGTCGCGTTCGAGTTCACCGCCCCAACTTCTGATGTCGGTCGGTACGTTGCGGATATAGACGTCATCGACCGCCAAGGCATACTTCGCCGGGCCCCCTGAAGGGTTCCAGCCACGCAGGACATGAGCGATGCCGCTGTCCGGCGTATCGGTGAAGTGCGTGCGATGGGCCTTGTTCATGGTCACCACGTCGGGCTGTGGGTCATGGCCATAGACGCCGCTGTAGTCGGTGGCGATACGCACGCCGGCGGGGCTTTCGATGAGATAGGTCGAATGGCCGGCATAGGTGATGGTCACATCGCCGTGCGCTGCTGCGGCCTGCGCGGGCACGGCACTGATGTAGACGACATTCGGCAGGCCTTCGGCGATCGCCAGGCAGCGACTGGGACCCTGGGCAAAAGCCGCAGGCAGAAGGCAAAGGAACGAGAGAACAAAGATCACTGCGCGGCCCACATTACCCTCCTGCGGCGCGAGGAACACTTTTTGCCTATTTCTTCAGTATGCTGGTCAACCGCCTTGGACGGGGGTCACGTTTTCGCGAGCGGTAGGTGACACCGTGGTGGAGGGGCGCGAAACCTAAATTCTCCAAATCCGTCGTGCATTGGCCGACAGCAGTTTCGTACGCTCTTCATCGCTGGTTCCAGCGAGCATAGCCTGGGTCGCGGCAACCCAGGTCGAGAGCCCGCCGCCCAGCGTACAGACCGGCCAGTCGCTGCCCCACACCACGCGATCCCAGCCGAAGCATTGGATGACGTGTTCTGCATAAGGCCGCAACGTCTCCACGGTCCAGTCCGCAGGGTCAGCATAAGCGACGATGCCGGAAATCTTGGCGGCCATGTTGGGGCGGCGCGCGATTTCAACGATATGGTCGCGCCAGGGATGTTCGGCCTTGCTCTTGATGTCGGGCACGCCGCAGTGGTCGAGAACGAATGTCGTGTCAGGCGCCAGGTCGACAAGCGCGATCGCCTTGGGGATCTGGTGCGGCAACACGCAGAGATCGAAGGTGAGGATGCTGCCGATTCGCTTGATGTTCTCGCGAAACAGCACGCCTTCGGAAACGTCGTCCGGCACGACATGCAGCACCCGGCGAAAGCCTTTGACAAATGGATCGCCACGGACGCGGTCCAGATAGGCGGGAAAACCGCTGTCCTCCGGACGACAGGAGGCGATGGCGCCTTTCAGCAAACTGCCCCCGTCAGCCGCCAGTTTCTTCGTGTGCGAGGTTTCAGCTTCGATATCATCCGGATGGACATCCACCTCCATGTGGAAGGCGGCGTCGATACCGGCTCTGCGCGCTTCGGTGGCATAATCCTGATGTGAGAAGTCACGATTGAGTGCCGGTACGCTTTGAAGCCACGGATAGCGCAATGCCTGCCTGTCGATCAGGTGCAGATGCGTATCGAAGATCACTGCGGGCCTCCCCGTGACGATGGAAGGCTTTCCTTCCTCTCCGCCATGAGAGCATCATTCCGCCGGGAAGGAAATGCTTCACCAGGGAGGCTTTTTTGCCGCATCGACGGCAAGACGCAGTGGCCAAGGCAACCGGCTTTCCCTAAGGTGCGCTCGACCGGAGACGGTATCCATCGGCGGCACGGTCTGTGCACGCGATCCCATGACGAAGGATGCGAACGGAGCGGCGCGAAGTCGCCGCGGAATCGCTCCTGCGGGTCATGGGCGTGCTGCCGGGACACCATCCAGCGCAAAGACAGCAGGCGTTGAAAGCGCCGGCATGGAGGAGGAAAACGACAATGGGTGCACTCGATGGCAAGACCGTAGTGGTCACTGCGGCAGCGCAGGGTATCGGACGGGCAAGCGCATTGGCATTCGCAGAGGCTGGCGCGAGCGTCGTGGCCACCGATATCAATGAACCGCTGCTTGCCGAACTGGCCAAGACCAAGGGCATCAAGACCCGCAAATTGGATGTTCTCGACGATGGAGAGGTCAAGCAGGCCTTCGCCGAGATCGGCCGCGTCGACGTTCTCTTCAACTGCGCCGGCTTCGTTCATTCCGGCTCGGTGCTGGAGATGAAGGACGGCGATCTCGATTTCGCCTTCGACCTCAACGTCAAGGCCATGGTGCGCACCATACAGGCCGTCCTGCCCGGCATGCTCGAGCGTGGTGACGGCGCGATCATCAACATGTCGTCGGTGGCTTCCAGCATCAAAGGCGTGCCCAACCGCTTCGTCTACGGCCTGACCAAGGCGGCAGTGATCGGGTTGACCAAGTCGGTTGCGGCGGACTTCATCGCCAAAGGCATCCGCTGCAACGCGATCTGCCCGGGCACGGTCGAGAGCCCTTCACTGGAAGGGCGTATGCGCGCCCAGGGCAATTATGAAGCTGCGCGCGCCGCGTTTCTTGCGCGCCAACCCACCGGGCGGCTCGGAACGCCAGAAGAAATCGCAGCGCTAGCCGTGCATCTGGCCGGTGCCACCTATACCACCGGCCAGGCCTATGCCATCGATGGTGGCTGGACGCTCTAGGATGTTGTTTTTGCCGCGTGATATCACACCGAAGCGAACGCGCTTCGGCTGGAAATGCTCCGTGCCTGAATTGAACTGGAGGACTGTATGAAACTTGTTCGGTATGGCGCCGTCGGCGCCGAAAAGCCCGGCCTCGTCGAGGCGGACGGCACGATCCGCGACCTCTCGGGCCATGTTGCCGACATCGGCGGCAAGACGCTGGATCCGGCGTCTCTCGCAACTCTTGCCAAGCTCGACCCGAAATCGCTTCCGGCGGTTTCCGGCAAGCCGCGTTTGGGGGCCTGTGTGACCGGGACCGGCAAGTTCATCTGCATCGGCCTCAATTATGCCGACCATGCCGCGGAATCCGGCCTGCAGGTGCCACCCGAGCCGGTGGTCTTCATGAAGGCAACTTCGGCCATCGTCGGACCGGATGACGATGTTTTGATCCCCCGCGGCTCGCAGAAGACCGATTGGGAAGTCGAACTCGGCGTCGTCATCGGAAAGACGGCCAAATATGTCTCGGAAGCCGAGGCTTTGGACTATGTTGCCGGCTACTGCGTCGCCCACGATGTTTCGGAGCGTGCGTTCCAGACCGAGCGGTCGGGACAATGGACCAAGGGCAAGAGCTGCGACACCTTCGGTCCGACCGGACCTTGGCTGGTGACCAAGGACGAGATCAAGGATCCGCAGGATCTCAAGATGTGGCTCACCGTGAACGGTGAGACCATGCAGAATGGCTCGACCAGGACGATGGTCTACGGTGTCGCCTTCCTGGTTTCCTACCTGTCCCAGTTCATGAGCCTGCAGCCGGGCGACATCATCTCCACCGGTACGCCTCCCGGTGTCGGCATGGGTATGAAACCGCCTCGCTATCTCAAGGACGGCGACGTTGTCGAACTCGGTATCGAGGGGCTCGGCAGCCAACGCCAGACGTTCAAGGCGGACGTCTAAGACGGACGATCATCCCGACCTTTCTGAAGCTAGAGCGTTTCCGCGTTTCCATAAAAACGGAAACGCTCTGGGAAAGGTCGGGAGCCGTTGCTCTTCCCCCGTCAGGCGCGAGCGCGCCGGCGGTCATCCTCTTGTCCGTCCTGCTCCTTTGCCTCCGTCTTCTGCCATGGCGGTACGCTGTGGCCGGCGTTGAGCAGGAAGAGCAGCGTCGGCGAGCGGCGAATCGTCTGCAGACCGATCACCGCGCATAGAACTGCCAGGAGCGGCAATGTGAAGAAAGTGATCGGAAACAAATCCGATCCATAGTTGCCGAAGAATCGTCGGAAGATGATGCCGGCAAAATTGAACAGGATGGCGTGGCTGCAGAACAGGGCGAAGGCGTACGGCTCCAGCCTTATGAAGATCGACGCAAATCCCGAATGCCGGATCAATCCGGTCAGCACCCAGAGACCGCCAGCCATGGTGATGCGCAGCAACGTATCGAGCGTCACCCGCAACTGATCGTCCAACTCGCCAAGCAAGACACGCTGGAAACGGATGGTGATGAAAATAGCGCCCATCGCGACCAGACCCACTGTCAATGCCAGCGACAAGCGATCGACGGTAATCATGCTGGTGCCAGCAATGCGTAGCCACATGCCGAGAGAGAAAAACAAAAGAAGCTGCGGGCGCTGAAGCAGATAAAGGTCGTCACCGAACAGCGTATAGACGACCAGCAGCGCCATGGTGGGTAGCGCGAAACGTTTCAGTGCCTGGTAGAGCAGCGGGGACAGCAGACAGCAGACGAAAAGGTCACGCAGGAACCACAAGGGCACGTCGAGTGGCCAATCGGTGACGGCGAAGAAGGCGTTCGCCCAGCCGAGCAACGTCGGATCCGGCATGTCCCGCCACTTGCCCGTCATCAGTCCGTACACAACAAGCAGCACCAGCATGACCAGGTTCCAGGACACGAGCGGTACGACAAGCGTCTTGAACTTGGATCGCGCCAGCGATAACGGGTCGGCCTTGAGCAGACTGGCGACAATGAAATAGCCTGAAACCACACTGAGCAGGGAAACGGAGCTCAAGCCCAGGATCCGTGTGAAAACGAAATAGATGAAATCGAAAGCGGACGTGTCCCGATCATAGACATTCTCGGCGATGCCTGGCTGCACGTGAACGAACATCATGAGAAAGATGCACAGAACGCGCGCAATTCTGACACGGTCGGACATTACCGGCGAAACGGGCGGGACAGGCGAGGTCCGGGGTGCGGGGTTTTTCAAAATTCGTCTCCTCGACGTGATCGGCTCCGCGTGATGGAGCGGCGAGCGGTGCGGTCTCTCAGGAGGCGAAGCACAGAGACGCATCGATAAGCGGGCGTTGTATAAAGCCCGGGCGTGGTATTAAGGGGTTCAGACCGTTTGACGACTTCACGAATTACGGCCCCGGTTGACACAGCAGCATGGAGGCAGGGTGCTGGCCGGGCCATTGCCAAGGTCCGGGCAATCATGAAAAACGCGAGATGATCAAGCGTGTCGGACGCATTCTCGGCCTGAAGGCGGGTGGCGCCCGGCCGCGTCTGCCGCGCCTGCGCCTCGATATGGCCGGTACCGCCGTTTATGCGGTGGGGGACGTTCACGGCTGCCTGAGCGAGCTTCTGGCTTTGGAAGACGCTATCGTCCGCGACGCTTCGGCGTTGCCTGGGCGCGCGCTTATCATCATGCTGGGCGACTATGTCGACCGTGGGCCAGCATCCGCCCAGGTGCTCGACCATCTCGCGGCGCCTCCGCCAATCGGCGTGGAGCGCATCTGCCTGGCCGGCAATCACGAGCTTGCCATGCTGGACTATCTGGAAGGCCGCTCCAGTCTCACTGCCTGGTTGCGCATGGGGGCGGAGAGTACCCTGCACTCTTACGGGATTGATCATCGGCGGCTGATCGAGATCTTCCGCGACGCAGAGCAGGTCGACGATGCAATCCGCAGATCGATACCGCCGGCCCATTTTGCGCTGCTGCGCTCGATGCCGGTGCTGGTCGAAACGCCGCGATATATTTTTGTCCATGCCGGTGTGCGGCCAGACATCCCACTGGACAAGCAGACGGACGAGGATCTCGTCTTCATCCGCTCGGCCTTTTTCGAGCGCGCGCATCTGCTTTCGCGCTATGTGGTTCACGGCCATACGCCGGTCGAGGAAGCCGGCCGCGAAGGCATGCGCGTCAACCTCGACACCGGAGCCTTCTTCAGCGGCAGGCTGACGGCGCTGCGCATCTGGCAGGACAAGGGGCGCTACTTCAGCAACTTGCCTCAGGAAGGTTGAGGGCAACCGACGGGCCGGATATGCAGCGCTTCCTGTCACCGGATCAGGCGGGCTCCGTGCGGTTCGGCTCCTGCTCCGTCACTGTCTGTTCGACATAGTAGGACGCGTAGCGGTCGAGATACTGTTCGGCGGCACCGAACATGCCGTAGCTCGCCAGCTTTTTCATGTCGGTGCGGTTCAGCACCACGCCAAGCGTCTTTGCCGCAATCTGGCGGTCGGCCTGCAGGGCAGAGCGCACAAGAAGGCGTGGCGTGGCACCCCATTCGGCAACCAGAACGAAACCGTCTGCCAGCGGGGCGAAAGCCTTGGCATCGACCACCGGCCCGAGTGGCGGCAGGTCGACCACGACATAGTCAAAGGACTTGCGTGCCTCTTCCAGCAGGGCGGCCATCGCCGGCCCCGAAATGAGTTCGCTGGTGTGTGACAGACGCCGACGTACCACGGCGGGCAGGATGACCAGCTTGGTCTTGCGGTCGACAAGACATGCGCTCTGCCAGCGATGCTCGCCGACAAGGGCCTCGACCAGACCCTTGTCGGGCGTCAGCGACAGGCCTCGGCTGAGGCCGGGATTGCGCAAGTCGGCATCGATCAGCAGGGTTCGTGCGCCATTGGCAGCGAGCAGTCCGGCGAAATTGGCGGCGGTGGTCGTCTTGCCTTCGCGCGGCAGCACGGAGACGAAGCCGATGACCTTGCCGTTGGCTCGGTGCAGGACGACGTCGCTGGCCAGTTTGACGTTGCGCAGCGTCTCGGCAAAGGAAGAAGCGGGCTGGTTGATCGCCACCCTGAGAATTCGGGGGGTGACGGTCTCTGGGCCGGAAGAATTCGCAGCCAGCGCGTCGGCGGAGGGCTGAGCCCGCGGTTTTGCATCGGCGAAGCGCCCGCCGATCAGAGGCAGGTAGCCGAGGAAGTTCAGGTCGAGGGCGTCGCGTACGTCGTCGCCCGTGCGGAAGAAGCGCTCGCGGAATTCCTGCAGCGCGCCGGCGGCCGCGCCGGCGAACAGGCCGAGCACCAGCGAAAGGCCAAGCACCATCGTCTTGCGCGGGCTGGAGGCCGAGGTCGGATTGCCGGCGGTGGAAATGACACGGGCTTCGGCGATCGGGAACGAGCGCTGCTGTGCGGCTTGCTCATAGCGTGCCAGGAAGGCCTGATAGAGCGTGTTGAGCGCCTGGGATTTCTGCTCCAGATCGCGCAGCTTTACCTGCGCGCTGCCTGTCTGGGAGTTCTGCCCGGCCAGGTCGCCGACATTGCTGCGCAACGAATCCTCGCGCGATTTCGCAACCTGGTATTCGTTACGGTAGCTCTCCGTGAGCCGCTGAAGCTCGGCGTAAATCTGGTTGGTCAGGTTGACTTGTTCGGCACGCAGCGCCACCGCTTGTGGATGGTCCTCGCCAAAGCGGCTGGAAATGTCCTGCTCGCGCTTGCTGACGCTGAGGTAGCGCGTCTTCATGTCGTTGATGGCGGCGCTGTTCTGGCCGCTGGCGCCCTTTTCCTGCGGGATGGTGGCGTTCTTGACTGCGTTCTCGGGTCCGCTGTCGACGATCGCCTTGAACTGGTTGTAGCGGGCCAGCGCATTGGCGGTGTCGGCCTGTGCCAGGATGAGCTGCTTGTTGAGATCGGACAGCTGCTGTTCCGACATCAGTTCACCGCGCGCGGCGGTCAGCCCGTTGGCAGCGCGGAATTGTTCGACCTCGAGAGCTGCTTTCTGCGAGTTCTCCCGCAATTCGTCGAGCCTGCTCTGCAGCCATACCGTGGCTCGCTGGGTGGCGTCGAAGTTGGCATCGAGGTGGTCGGAAAGATAGGCATTGGCATAGGCGCGTGCGATCGAGCCGGCCAGCTTGGGATCCGGTGCGGTGTAGGACAGGTCGATGACGAAGCTGCGGCCCACGCGCTCGGCATGGACTCCATCCTGGAGAATGCCAATGGCGCGGCCGATCTTGGCGTCCTGCACCGAGCCGGGCTCACCCTCGGACGAGGACGAGAAGAAGCCGGCTATGCTCTTGATCGTGGCTTTCAGCGCGCTGAGCGGCGAGCGCGGCGGGTTGAGGAACGCTTCGTTGTCCTGGAGTTTTTCCGCCAGCACGACGGCGCGGGCGAGGCGGCTGGATTTGAGGATTTCGACCTCCGACGACACCATGGCGTCAGCCTGAGGACCCGCCGGCGGCGTCGGCTTGTCCTCGGCGAAGCGGGTCAGGCTGTCATCCAGGAGAATTCGCGTTCCCGACGTGTATTGCGGCGGCGTCGCCACGAGGTAGACCACACCCAGGACCAGACCGATCAAGCCGAACAGGCCGACCAGCCGGGCTTGCCGGCGTGCCGCCGCCAGGAGGGCGTCGAGATCGATGAAGTCCGATGAATCTTCCGAGGACATGGGTTTCAACGGATAACTTCCCTGGTTCATGGCTGCTCCGGCGCTCCGTCGCGAAATGAAAAAGCCGGCCACGGCCAAAATGGCCGTGGCGCGTCGTTACGTTCGTCTTAGTCTTCCGTCAGGCAGCGCGGCTGCGGCGTGCCTGCGAAGCGATCATTTCCTCGATCGGTTCGAACACCAGGTCGCAGATATCCTTGCGCGCGAGCGCGAAGGCGACATTGGCCTGGATGAAGCCGTCCTTCGAGCCACAATCGAACATGCGGCCCTCAAATGGAGAGGCATAGAATTTCTGGCTCTCCGACAGGCGGACCATGGCGTCGGTGAGCTGGATCTCGTTGCCGGCGCCACGTTCCTGTGTGCTGAGGATGTCGAAGATCTCCGGCTGCAGCACATAGCGGCCGTTGATGTAGTGGTTGGAAGGTGCTGCTTCCGGTGCCGGTTTTTCCACCATTTCGGTGATGGTAAAGCCTGTACCGACGCTGGCGCCCTTGCCGACGATGCCGTAGCTGCCGGTCTCCAGCGGATCGCATTGCTCGACCGCGACGACGTTGCCGCCGGTTTCACGATAGAGATCCATGGCGCCGGCCAGGCAGCCGCGATCGCCGAACGAGACCATGTCGGGCAGCAACAGGGCGAAGGGCTCGTCGCCGACGATGTCGCGGGCACACCAAACTGCGTGACCAAGGCCATGCGGCGCCTGCTGGCGAGTGAAGGAAATCGTGCCCGGCTGCGGCTGCAGGCGGGAGAGCGATGCAAGCTGCTCGTTCTTGCCGGAGCGCGTCAGTGTCTCGACGAGTTCGGGCTGGATGTCGAAATAATCCTCGATCACATGCTTGTTGCGGCCAGTGACGAAGACGATGTGTTCGATGCCGGCTTCCAGCGCCTCGTCGACCGCATATTGCACGACGGGACGGTCCACCACCGTCAGCATTTCCTTCGGCATCGCCTTTGTGGCCGGCAGGAACCGCGTGCCCAAACCGGCAACCGGTATCACCGCTTTTCTTACCTTTTTCATCACGTTATCCCTGTTTGCAATTGAGCCCCTCCGCCCAATTTCAAAAGTGGTTCGTCAGCCGGCTTCCGATGGCGCCCGGCCAGGTTGGAAGGTGGTGGCCAGACGGCGCAACCTTGCGGCGATCGGCATGCCCAGATGCCGAAGTGCTGCCGGATCACGCAGCGCCGTGACCACAGCATGGACAGGTGCGCGTGCCTTCAAATGATGGACCAGCTTGAGGAAGGAAGCTGCCTGTCTGAGGCTACGGGTGCGGCGTGTCTGTGCAGCAGCCGAACGCGGATCGAGGATATGCTGTTCAAGAAAGACGGCATCGGCCTTCAGCATCGCCTCGACATGATGCAGTTCCAGCACCCGCGAAATCGAACCTTCACGGATGTGATAAGCGTAACCGACACTCGGCTCGATGACGCAGCGGCCGCCCTTAGCCAGGGTCGAAGCCAGGAAGATGTAATCCTCGCCTATGCGCAGGCCTTCGTCGTAACGTAGCCCGTGCTGCTCCAGAAAGCGCCGCTCGAAGATCGGTTTCATGTAACCGAAGGAGAAAGTGGCTTCGAACATGATGTTGGCAGCAATGAAATCGGCCAGCGTGAGTTCCGGATGGGCCTCGAGCTGCTTTGTTTCGAACATCGCTTCGCGAATGCCTGCGGCGTCGCGGACCACTTCGAGATTGTCGACAGCGACCTGTGCCTGCCGACCTTCGGCTCTTGCGATCATGCGCTGCAGGCGCTCCGGATGCACAGTGTCGTCGGAATCGAGCACCGCGACCCACCGGCCCCGTGCAGCTTCCAGCCCGGCATTGCGCGCGCCGCCGGGGCCGCGGTTCTGATCCAGTGCAATGACCTTGACCTGTTCGGGCGGAAAGGCGCGTGCGATCTCAACCGTGCGGTCGCCGGATCTGTCATCCACGACGATGATTTCGATGGAGACATCGCGCTGCGCAAGCGCGCTCTCGATGGCGCGCCCGATCGAGGCCTCGGCGTTGTAGGCGGCGATGATGAAGCTGACATCACGCTGCATGGGTATGCCCTCCCGCCGGCTCGTCGCCGTAGAGGCGGATTTCGCGGACACCGAGCAGGCCGCTGACGGCGCCGACATGCATGATGCCGCGCAGCATCTGGCGATTGCGCTTATGCGGGATCGCGACAAGTGCCGCCGCGCCGGCAAAGCAATAGGCGGCCTTGGCTGCTGCCAGCCCGATCTGCGCCGGCCGTCGGCCCGGCAGTTGGCTGGCGAGCAGCCTGCCGTGGGTCTGGCCGGAACGGAAGCGGCGCTTGGCCAGCCATTGGAACTGGGCGCGGCTCTCGGTCACCGGTTCGAGCACGGTGGCGTCCGAGGCGAAGGCGATCTGTCCACCATCCGCGTGAAGTTGCGAAAAGTATTCGGTATCCTCCCCGCCGGTTTTGCCGAGCGCAAGGTTGAAGCGCCGGCCATCGACATGTGGCGAGGTCCGGCGCAGAAGCACGTTGCCGCTATAGCCGGTGCGAATCTGCCCATCGACCCAGACCGGATTGGTCGAATGGAAATCGCCGCGACGCATCCAGCTGGGAGCCGTCGGCGCGTAGACGGACTGCACGGGGCCGAGCACGGCATCCGCACCGGTGGTCTCGGCGGTCCCGATCAGCGCCGCCAACCATTGCGGCGTCACGACCGAATCATCATCGACGAAAGCGAGGAAATCGCCGCTGGCGGCTTCCAGGCAGGCGTTGCGCGCCAGCGAGATGTTGGATGCCGGACAATGGATGTATGTCACCTCGAAAGGCAACGACGCAGCGAGGGACGAGGTTAGCTCCTGGGCGGTGGGCGTTGCGTCGTTATCGCTGACGATGATGCGCGCCGCGGCGTTGGCCGGGAGTTTGAGAGCGGCGAGCGAGCGCAGGGTTTCCGCGAGATATGGCCTGCGGTAGGTGCATACGCACACATCGACCCGAATAGCTGGTGAAGAAGGGTGATCGCGGGGGGTCATGGTGTCGCCGCTCCGCGTTTCCAGGAACCCAGCACCTGCAGCCAGAAGCCCATCGACCAGGCGAAGTGCATGATCATGGCCGAGAGGCTCGCGAGCAGGCCATAGGGATTGCGCTGCCCGATCGCCATCCAGGCTCCATAGGCAAGACAGGCGGCAATCCAAAGGCCGGCGGGCACAAGTGCCGACAGGCTGAGGAATGCCAGCGAGGCGCCGACGACAACCGGGAAAACCAGCAGCGGAAGAGCTTGTCTCAGCTTCAGCTTTGTGCGGTGTTTGAGAATGTTGCGCGCCCGGCCTCGGCCGTAACCGAGATATTGACGGAACAATGCGGTTGCCGACTCACGCGGGTAGTAGGTCATGAACGTCTTGTCGGTCATCCAGATGCGGTAACCTCCGGCGCGCAGCCGATAGTCCAATTCGGCATCCTCGTTGTGGCTGAAGCTTTCGTCATAACCACCGACGGCCCGGAAGGCCTCGACACGCATCAGCGCGTGGTGGCCGTGGTCTGTCCAGTGCCCGGGAGCGCCCTCGCGGTGCGGTGAGCCACCATTGCCCAGTTTTGAATTCTGGGCGACCGCGGTCGCCTTCTGGAACAGCCCGAACCCCTTGGTCGCCATGGAGACGACCACCGAATCAGCGCCGGTGGTGGAGGCCTCTTCGATCAGGCGGTCGCAATAATCTGCCGGATAGCCGCCATGTGCATCGATTCGGATGAAAAGATCGACTTCGTCGCCATAGGTTGCGACAGCCAAATTGACCGCCGCACTCTGTAGACGTCGCGGGTTGTCGAGCAGCAGGACGCGCGGGTTCTTGCTGGCAATCTCGCGCACGATGTCGCGCGTACCATCCGTGCTACCGCCATCGGCGACGACAATACGCAGGTCGTTGCGTTCCGCCGGTTCTGCCAGCTCGCCGAGCAGGGCCGCGATATGCCTTGTTTCGTTCAGACAGGGGATCACAACCATGCAACGGCCGGCCTTGCCGACGCTGGTTTGCGGCTCCGCATTCGCCTGGTTTGCGGGAATATCGGTGTCGACGGCATTCATGCCGCAACCTCCAGCAAGACGTTCTGACGTTCCGAACCGACGAGGCGGCCAAGCCGGTCGACGAGGCCCTGGCAATCAGCCGGGTTGCAAATCCACATGCCGAGATCCTGGGCGGTGATCCTGCCGCGTTGAGCGAGATAGGTCTCGGTATCGATGCCCGCCAACACTTCAGAAAGGTTCTCGACCGACGGCTCGTCGAGCGTGAGGCCGATATGGCGATCAGCGAGGAAACGCGCAGTCTCCGTGCCCTTCATGGCTATCGGCACGGCGCCAAAACGACAGCCTTCATAAAGCCGGTTGGGCAGCAGCCAGCTCGAGTTCAGGCCTTCTTCGAAAAAATCGATCGCCCAGCAGAAATGCACTTCTCCATAGATTGCGGCGAGGTCTTCAGGATTGCGGTAGGCCCCCTCGAAGAAGAGGTAGGGTTCCGCACGGACGAAGCCGTCGAAGTCGTCGAATTCGGTGCGAGCCGGGCGGCCGCGCAAGATCACTTCGAAACGGCCCTGCATCCGACGTGTGAAATCAGCCAGCAATTGAAGCGACTTGGCGCAACGAAGTGCGCCAAACCAGGCGATTCTCCATGGTTCGCCTTCTGTCGGCAGGACCGGGGGCTTCGCTTGCTGAGGTGGTTTTCCGCTCAGATCGAGAATCTTGTTCTGCAGCAATACGGCCGGTACCCTGATCTGGCCGTAGGCTTCGAAATAGTCGCGCAGGAAAGCCGGTGAACTGGTCAGCAACAATTGCGTGTTGCGGCTGAAGAAACGTTCGGCACCTCGCAGTGTTCGGCCGATGGCGCCCTGGTCCAGAAGAAGCCGATGAATGTCGAGGCATTCATAGACGATCGGGGCCGAGCCACCGAAAAGGCTGCGCGCCCTGTTGGCCAAGGCCAACATTTCGAGATTGCGGCCGATGATGACATCCGGTTTGCGGATGCCGGCGAGGCTGGATCCCAGAGACAATGCCGCCTTCGCTACCGCAGCGAGGCGCTGCGCAAACGCGCGGTCGGCGGTGGTTCCAAGATCGATTGGCGTCAGGCCACCGAAATCCGGAACGGTCTCGGCGCGCCGGAAGCCGGCTAGGGTCACCGTGGCACCGCCGGTCTGGAGCATCGTTACGCGCCGACGCACCGCCGGGTCGCAAAGATCATGGACCAGGTAGAGAATATTCAACATGACCGTGCCGTCAGCTTGGTTGCCGCTGCGCGATGAGGCGTGGATGGATAGTCGCGCTCATTGCGTGCTCTTGTTCAACTTGCAGACGATCGATTCGGGAAACTGGCAGGCCTCGCCGGAAGCGGTAAAGGCAACGCGATCCACTTCGGCGGTGATCTGCTTTTCAGGGCTGGCAAATGCACCCATCCAGGATTTCAGCGTGTCGCTGCCCCAAAGGCTGAGATAGATCTTGGACGGATGGCTAGGCAGCTTGGCAGGGTCGGTGGCTTCTTCAACAAGCTTGCCGTCGACATACCAGGCGATGCGGTCCTTTTCCCAAACGAAAGCATAGTCGTGGAAGTCTTTATCCGCGCCGCCAGGAACATCGACCAGCTTGGCTGAACCCACGCTCTTGCCATTGACGTACTGGTTGACCTGCACCTTCGAAGGGTCCTTGCCGAGGACTTCGAAATCGATCTCGTCATGCGGCTGTTTGTGGACCGGGCCGATGAAGGAGAAGAAGCCGGTGTTGAGACCCGAGCCGGCGACGGCCTTCATGCGCACTTCGAAGGTGCCGTAGGCGAATCGTTTGAACGTCTGCACTTCGCCGCAGACATAGGAACGGCCCTTGCTCTCTTCAGGCTGGAAGCCGAGCTTCAGCGTGCCGTCGGAAACGCTGACCTGCTTGGCCGACCAGGTACAATTCTGGTGATCGCCATTCGACCAGCCATCAGAAACGTACCAGCGCTTCCGGTCCAGCTTGTCGAAGGTTTCGACGAAGGATTTCCCCGTCGCCTTTGCTTCTTTTTGTTCTTCGGCACGCACTATGGTAGTGACGGCCGTAGAAACGGTAAGCGCCGAAACACCCATCACACACCATGTCAGGGCGGCTCGCGCCGGTATTCTCAGACTTACAGCCATACCGCTTGCTACTTTCGTTTCGGGTCGTTCGCCTGCGCTGCGACCCGCGTCAATTTCGGGCGAATGTTGCAATGCACATAAGATCAATTAGCGGATCACAATGTGACGTCAGCCCACATTCCTGCAGGCCGCGTGGTAACTTTTTATGATCGTCGGTTAAGCCAGGCGTCGGCCCTTGCCCGCAGCGGAAGCTCCGACCTCTTCGTTTTCCAAGGGAAATAGCTTGGCCTGAGCGCGTAATCCGGTAACAAAATCGATCTGCTTCTCCAGTGCAGAGATGCGTTCCGCATAGCGGATCATCATGTCGGTGAGGTCGCTGATCGCTGGCGACATGGAGGTCGCCTCGTCATCTTCGAGAGCTTGTTGCGAAAAAGCAGCTTGGAACGCGACACTCTCGTGGCGATTGCGCAAGCCGTCCCGCTCGCGCTCGATTTCCTTGCGCAACCCATCGACGAGGGCGAGCAGACGGGCGGCACGTGCCGCGTCGGTTTCGCGATCCCGCCGAGGACTTCTGACTCGAAACTGTTTTTGCCCCTGGAATTTGAATAAGGCCATGGCCGGTCCTTCCTTGCCGTTCGCAACCTTACCCACCCGTGATGCTATCTTACTCTGCCGCAGCCAGTCCCGTCGAGGCGTGCCATCGCCAGGCCGAACGCACGATCGATTCGAGGTCATGTTTCGGATTCCAGCCCAGGACGGCTCTTGCCTTGGCATTGTCGGCGACCAGGACAGGAGCATCGCCTTCGCGACGCCCTTCACGTTGAATCGGGAATGGCTTGCCGGCCTCCCGCGCGATCGCTGTGAGCAATTCCTGAACCGTCGTTCCGGTGCCGGTACCAAGATTGAGCGCGACGCTTTCTCCGCCGCCGAGAAGATATTCGACGGCGCGCCCATGGGCATCGGCAAGATCGGCGACATGGATAAAGTCACGCACGCAGGTGCCGTCGCGCGTGTCGTAGTCGGTGCCAAAGATGTTGAAACCGGCACGGCGACCGAGGGCGGCGTCGATAGCGAGCGGTACCGCGTGTGTTTCGGGTGAATGCCGCTCGCCGATGCGGCCTTCAGGGTCGGCGCCGGCTGCATTGAAATAGCGCAGGATGACGGAGCGGAAGCCCTGGTAGCGGTCGAGATCGGCCAGCATCTGCTCCACGATCAGCTTGGAACGGCCATAAGGATTGATAGGATTCTGCGGATGCGTTTCCTTCATGGGCACATCGACAGGCAGACCGTAGGTGGCGCAGGTCGAGGAGAAGACTAGCTTGTCGATACGGGCCTGTTGGGCCGCAAGGAGCAGGCTGAGCGTGCCTGCGACGTTGTTTTCGTAAAAGGCGGCTGGCGCCTTCACTGATTCGCCGACTTCAATAAGGGCCGCGAAATGCACGATGGCAGCGGGACGGTAAGCCTCGATGACTGCGGTAAGCCTTTCCCGGTCGCGGATGTCGCCTCGCTCCAATGGCCCCCATTTGACGAATTCGGCATGGCCGTTGCTCAGATTGTCGTAGACGACCGGCGTGAAACCGCGCTCGGCCAGATTCAGGCAAGTGTGGGATCCGATATATCCGGCGCCGCCGACGACGAGAATGTTGGTCACGGGATCAATCCTTTTCGATGGGTGCGAAGGGTTCGGAAAACGTTGCCTGGACGGCGACAAATTTCAGCCCGAATGTGCTGATTTTGGAGGGCGCGCTGCGGCCGACATCTTTTGTCACGCTTTTCAGGTTAAAAGCAGCCGGCATGGGACGAACACCGTTTGTTTGAACGAGCGGCCGTGCGTCAGCGAGCTCTGGACGGGGGGCACCGACCGGAATCATCGGAACCACTTGCGCGGGTTCCTAAACTCCCGAAGGCGCGAAAAAATGACGAAATGCACTGTCATCATACCTTACTACCAGCGAGAGCCCGGAATCCTGGCCCGCGCGCTGAGATCTGTGTTAGCGCAAACGCATCCGGATTTCGATGTGATCGTCGTCGACGATGCCTCCCCGCTGCCGGCTGAAAGCGATCTTTCAGATCTCGCTCTTGCCGAACGAAAACGAATAACTGTTGTAAAACAACCGAATGCGGGACCGGGTGGGGCACGCAACACCGGGCTCGATCACATCGGCGCCGACAGCGCCTATGCCGCCTTCCTCGATTCCGACGACGAGTGGACTCCCGACCATCTGAAGAATGCCATGGCTGGGCTGTCACTTTTTGATGCGGATTGTTACTGGGCCTCGATCAAAGGTGGCGATGCCTTTTATTACCACTTCGGCGTGGCCGACCTCGCCGAGGTGACCGAAGTCATACGGCTTGCCCACGAGCCGCCGCTCGTCGAGATCCCGGCGCTCGGCGCGACCATGCTGAAGAACTGGAGCTTCATGCATCTGTCCTGCATGGTCATAGGCGAACCGCTATTCCGGAAGGTTCGTTTCGATGCTTCGCTGCGCCTGGCCGCCGAGGACGTGCTTTTCTTTTATGATTGCGTTCGGGGAGCCCGTCGTGCGATCCTTTCCGAAGCCGTCGGTGCTGTGCGTGGTGAAGGCATCAACATCTTCCACGGACTGGATAGCGATTCGCCGCAATTCCTGAAGCAGCAATTCAACACCTGGGTGGCACTTGACCAGTTGGAGAACCGCTTTCAGCATGTTGCCGAAGACCGCGCGTCCATCGAGGCCTACAAGCAGACGGCCCGCAATCAGGCTCTGTGGGGGCAGGCGCGACTGGTGAAGGCGCGGAAGGCGCCGCAATTCAAACAGTTGGCCGCTTGGGCATGGCGAGATCCGAAACTTTTGAGCAGCGCTGTCAATCTCGCTGTTTCCAAGATCGCGAAATAGGACGCTTCCATGCAGCCTTTCTATTGGGAATCCGCTCACGGCAATTTTGGCGACGATCTGAACCTGTGGCTATGGGATTTCCTTTTGCCCGGCTTCCGCAACGTGCATCCGGAAGTGCTTCTGGTCGGTGTCGGAACAGTGCTGAACCAGGCGCTGCTGCCGAGCGATGTGAAGAAACTCGTCATCGGAAGCGGTTTCGGTTACGGCTCACTGCCCGATTTTTCAAATGCGGCGGAATGGGATATCCGCGCCGTCCGTGGGCCATTGACCGCCGAAAAACTGGGGCTGCCACGGGAACTCGGCATCATTGATCCAGCTGTCATGGTGGCCGAGATGCCGGAATTCCGGAACTTGCCGAAGACCGGCGGCGCAATCTTCGTTCCGCATTGGGAATCGACTGTCGGTGGCATCTGGCCCCTCGTCTGCCAGGCAGCGGGGCTGGGCTACGTGGACCCGTGCGGCGAAGCCAAGTCGGTAATCCGTGCCATCGCCCAGGCAGAAATGGTGGTAGCCGAATCGATGCATGCCGCCATCCTTGCCGATGCCTTCAGGGTGCCGTGGGTTGCCGTCACGACCTCGCGCTCTATCAATTCCTTCAAATGGAGCGATTGGGCGACATCGCTTGAGGTCGAATATAAACCGCGCCAGATACCGATCTCGTCGAGAGCCGAGGCGATCACGAAAGGTGCGCGCTTCTGGGGCTTCGGATTCGAGCAGCCGACGGTCAAGGCTGAGGATGTCGGTGCCCAGGGCGAGGCATTGGTGATGGCTCGCAACGATCCACCACCGTCCAGGCTGCGCTCCGTAGCCAAGCAAGCACTGGCGGCACCGTCGATCCTGGCATTGTGGCAGGCCCGCAAGGCCAAGCCGCAACTCAGCAGCGAGGCAAGACTGATGGACCGGAAGGATCGTTTCCGCGAAGTTCTCGCGGAGGTGCGGCGCGATTATTTCTGAATGCCGATGTGAGCCGGCAGCAGGTAACGCAGAGGTGCCGGCTGATCGGTGGTCGGCCCTTGCCGCCGTCCCAGCGCTTCCAGTTTGTCGCCGAGAACGCCGCCGGCAATCGCCGGTAGCGCGGTTGGATGCATCAGGGCGTGGACGCCTGCCCGGATCAAGCCGCGAGACGCTTTGATATCGAGGAAATGGCGCAACTCGTAGCGGCCACGGACGTGACGCTCGTGGCGGCTCAACACATTCCTTGCCGCTTCCGGCAAGGGGCCGGCCAACATGGCCAAATCGGCTTCGTAAAGCCGCTTCAGATCTTCGGTCCTGTGTTTTCCGCTCAACGAATCCGCGCGCACGACGGCACCATAGCCGCAACCATGGACGATTTTGTATCGGGCAGCCTTCAGCAATGCGCGGGCATAAAGATCATAATCTTCGCCCAGCCGCAGCTGTTCGTCATAGCGCAGGTCGTGTGCATCCAGGAAAGAACGGCGCATGACGGGCTTCAGGAAGCCTATCTCACCGCGCGAAGCGCCTCGCTTCGAAATGTTGCCTTCCACAAATCCCTGCAGGTCGAGGAAGCGCGGTGCGGGTTCAAAATTCGGCACCTGCGGCTCGGTGTTGTGCGCGCTGCGACTGTCGATGAAGACGATGTTGTCGGCGACGAAATCCCAGTCGTCGCCGTCGAGCAGCGTTTCAAACCTGCCTTCAAGGAAAAAGTCGTCGGCATCCAATATGGAAATCAGCGGCGCCTTGGAATGTTCGATAGCCCGGTTGCGGGCATGGGCCGGTCCTTGATTGCGGTCGAGACGAAGGAGATGCAGCCGGCCGGTGGAATCATTGACCTCCAGGGCGGCTTGGCCTGTCGCATCCTGGGAGCCGTCATCGACGACGACGACTTCGGAAACCCGCTTCTCGCGCAGTGCCGAAGCAACTGCGCGTGCAATGGTTGATTCGGCGTTCCTGGCCGCGATGATCACGCAGACCGTGGCGGATGAGGCCATCTCCACACTCCAATTGAGGCCGTTCGTTTGCGGCCCGTCCATTCCCCAATGCCCATTTGACAGCATGCCACACGCTGCGGCTGCCTGTTGGCAGAAACGCAAGGCGATTTGATGACAGTTTATTCGGAGGAACCTTAAGGCAGCGGCGAACGCCCCACGCCCGGTAGCTGGGCTGTTTCACCCTTG
Source organism: Terribium retamae (assembly GCF_022347545.1). Lineage (GTDB taxonomy): Bacteria > Pseudomonadota > Alphaproteobacteria > Rhizobiales > Rhizobiaceae > Mesorhizobium > Mesorhizobium retamae. The sequence goes on along the minus strand of NZ_JAKREW010000002.1, from coordinate 126,920 downwards.
GGCTGGATTTCCTTGGAGGATGCGACGATGTTTTCACCGCGAGCCAAGCCTTTGCCTCTGTTGTTGGTCGCGCTGGAGCGCCAAACCATGAACAAGATGGCGATAAAATAGCCAACCTGAATAATAATTGCGCAAATCAAAGTCTGGACGAAAGTTGTCCAAGCCGATTGCGTAATGGCATAGCTTGCTATGGCGAATGCAACCAACACGCCGATCAAGCCACGAAGGAATAACAGGAAAGACATCTTATCCTTCCCTGTCGTTCTGATTTCGTGTCGTGTTGAAACGCTTGGGCAAAACCTCTCTCCCGCCGTGACGGGCGCTGGTCTTACACCTCAGCCGATGAAATCAAGACACGCTTTCTTTGAAGCATGAAGCCCTGATTTCCCATTTGCCCGCACACCAACAAATATAGGAATTTGGGCAACACTAGGCAACACACCACTGCATCACTTCCCGTCTCGCAATTTACCTTGGGCTGGTTGGAGATATTATTGCAACACATGCGCGCTTGCGGTTGTACGTGCAAACCTTGAAGTGATGGTGCTCGCGTTATTTTAGCGCTATTGGTAATATCTGTAGCCTTTTCATTGAAAAATAAAATACATTTGGATAAATACCGGCGTATCTGCGATATTTTATAGTTTAATATTGAAAAAATAAAGGAAATCAAACACAAAAGTGAGTTTTCATGGAGGGTTCGAGCATCGCAGAACCCGCAATGTTTCGATTCGTTACAAAATATGACTGCCGTCTCGTTATTGCGACCGATTTTCATCATAGAGGTGACATATCCAGCGCTCTATTGTTCGTATGCTGCAATGCAGCATCGTTGACCTGACCATTTTTTGCGGAGCAACAAAATGAGAGAAGCCGCCAGATTGGCCAACAGGTTGTCGTGCCCGCCGGACGCCGAGACTCCTCCGGCGATCGGCGGCGCCATAAAGCGTGGTTTTGACATTATAGGTGCATTGGCTGGCATTGTACTGCTCAGCCCGTTGCTGCTGATGCTGGCAGCCCTGGTGAAGGCTACCGATGGTGGTTCGGTCCTTTATGGCCACCCGCGAATCGGCCGGAACGGCACGGTCTTCCGATGCTGGAAGTTCCGCAGCATGGTCGAGAACGGCGATGAAGTGCTGGCCGCTCATTTCGCCAACAATCCGCAAGACCGCGAAGAATGGAATGCCACCCGCAAGCTGCAGAACGACCCGCGCGTCACCAATGTCGGCATGGTCCTGCGCAAGCTCTCCCTCGATGAGCTGCCCCAGATCTTCAATATCCTGCGCGGTGAAATGAGCTTTGTCGGCCCGCGTCCCGTGGTGAAGGACGAGCTCGAACTCTACGGTACTGCGGCGGAATACTATTTGCAGTCGCGCCCGGGCCTTACCGGCTTGTGGCAAGTCAGCGGACGCAACGACGTTTCCTATGGCGCTCGCGTCGCCTTCGACCAGCACTATGTCGAGAACTGGTCCTTCGTCTTCGACCTCAAGATCCTGGTCAGGACCGTTCCGGCCGTTTTCTCGTCGCGCGGCAGCTATTGATGGGGTGTGTTCAATTGAATGGGGAAAGCCGCCAGTTGAGAAAGGACGACCGCCCTTGAGGAACTATCGCGCAATTGCGGCCTTTGGGCCGTTCATCCGCGTTTTTGTATGCTTTGGTCTTCTTCTGACGGCGACCTTCGCGGCGGCCGCGGCCGATGGCTATCGGCTCGACGCGATGGATAAGCTGCGCATCCGGGTTGCCGAATGGCAGAGCGCCGAGGGCGCGGTTCGCGACTGGGCTACGATCAGCGGGGACTACAGCGTGAATCCCACGGGCGAGATTTCGCTGCCCTTCGTTGGCGAACTCGAAGTCAAAGGCAAGACGACCACCGAAGTGGCGACAGCGATCGCAGCGGGATTGCAGCAGAAACTCGGCCTGCCCGATCGTCCGGAAGCGTCGGTAGAGATCGCCGAATTCCGGCCGGTATTCCTTGCCGGTGATGTTCAGACCCCAGGCAAATATCCTTATGCGCCCGGCCTCACGGTGCTGAAAGCCATGAGCCTGGCCGGAGGGCTGCGTCGCGCAGACAATGGCGGAACGGGTGGCGTACGGGATTTCATCCAGGCGCAGGGCAACTATGACGTGCTGGTTGCGCAGCGGAATGGCCTTTTGGCTCGGCGCGCGCGATTGGTCGCCGAGGCCGACAACAAGGATCAGATCGACTTTCCGCAAGAGCTGAACAAAAGCGAGGTCGGCCGCAAACTGATGGCAGACGAGACCGCGCTGAAGGAAGCTCGTGAGAAGCGCCTGCGCCTGCAACTGACAGCGCTGGACGACCTCAAGAAGCTGCTGCAGTCCGAGATCGAATCGCTGACAAAGAAGATTGCCACGCAGAATCGACAGGTTGAGCTTTCGAAGGCGGAGCTGAAAAGCATCAGCGGGCTCGCCGAGAAGGGGTTGGTGGTGAACCAGCGCATCCTGAACCTCGAGCGGACCAGCGCAGAGCTTGAAGGCCAGGTGCTCGACCTGGAGACTGCCAGCCTGCGTGCAAAGCAGGACATCGCCAAGGCGACACAGGACGCGACCAAACTGCAAAACGACCGCGACACCGAAGTCGCTCAAAGCCGCCAGGAGACGGAAGCCGATCTCGAGCAGTTGAACTACAAGATGGGCATGTATTCTGGCCTCATGACTGAAGCGATGTCGCGGGCGCCGGACGCCGCGCGAACCGCGGGCAACGGCGCGGAGCCGATCATCAGCTATTCGATCGTGCGCATGGGTGAGGACGGCAAGGACAGCCAAACCGTAGCTGACGAAAACACGCCCGTGCTGCCTGGCGACGTGATCAAGATCGAGGTTGCCGGTCCGCGCGTGACGTCCAACTGAGACCGTTGCCCGGACCATATGTGATGAAAGCCGCAGGATCGGCGCCGCCAATGGGCGGCGCTGCCATTTATGGGCGCAAAACCGCCTGTTGCGGAGCGATGCCATGAGAATCGCAAAAGCACTGCTTGTGAATCCCGACCGCAATTTCTGGTACGGCGCCGGTGCGGTCGCGCTGTCGATCTTTGTATTCGCTTATTCGACCCGGTTCGGACAGGTTTCCATTCTCGCCTATTACGCCTGCTGGCTGCCGCTCATTCTGGTGGACTACAAGCGGGTGCTTGGCGACTATCGTCGTTTCTCCTGGATCATCGCCTTCGCAGTGTTGGCATGCCTGTCGATGTTCTGGTCGAATGCTCCCGGTGTGACGGCGCGCGCGGGTGTGCAATTGCTCACCCATGTCGTTTGCGCCCTGATTGCGGCGCGTACGGTTTCGGTCCGCACGCTCAACATCGGTGCGCTGGTCGGCATCCTCATGGTGGTGCTGTTTTCCATCGCCTTCGGCCAATACAATTTGGATCCGATTGATGGCACCTACAGTTTTGTCGGCGCGTTTTCGTCGAAGAACCAACTCGGCCTTTTCTCGTCGCTCGGCATCTACTTCGCCTTCACGGCAGTTGCCGTGCAGCATGAGCGTGGTCTTTGGCGGTTGCTGGCCATCTTTTGCGGCATGTTGTGTGCCTACACCTTGCTTGCCGCGCAGTCTGCGACCTCGGTGCTCGCCATAGGGGCGACGCTCGCTCTGCTGATATGTCTTAAGCTCGCGATGCGGTTCTCGCCCTCAGCGCGCAAGGGCGGCCTGGTCGCCGGCATGGCGATCGGCCTGCTCGTCGTCTTTGTCGCGCTCAACATGGGTGCTGCCGATGCCGTGCTCGGTGCCTTCGGCAAGGATTCCACCCTGACAGGCCGAACCTATCTCTGGCAGCAGGGCTGGGAGGCCGCCATGGAGTCCTTCTGGTTCGGGGTCGGCTATCAGGGCTATTGGGTGCAGGGATTTTCCGAGGCCGAACGACTTTGGCAGGAGTTCTACATCGGCTCCCGAAGCGGCTTCCATTTCCATAACACCTATATCGAAGTGCTGGTGGAACTCGGTCTCGCGGGTATCCTTGCCATCGCTGTGCTGATGGTGCGCGTTCCCTTCGGTCTGCTGCTTCGCCTGATCGATGCGCGGCGGGATCCGGCCTCGTTCACCTTGCTTGGGATTGCCGTGATGTTCCTGATCCGGTCCTTCGTCGAGGTGGACGTGATTAACCCTTACGTCATCGGCTCGTTCCTGGTCTACTACGCAGCCGGACAACTCGCTTTGCCCAGAAGGGGCACCGCTACGACGGCACCTCACTTGCTTTGGCAGAGCGTGGCATGAACAAGCTCTATGGTATCCAATATCTGCGCGCCGTCGCGGCACTCGCAGTGGTGATCTTCCACGCCGCCGAACGCACCGACGGTCATTTTGTCATCGGAGCTGCCGGCGTCGACGTTTTCTTTGTCGTTTCGGGGTTCATTATGTGGGTGCTGGCCGAAACGCGGCAGCCTTCACCGAGAGTGTTCCTCCGCGAGCGGGCGGAGCGGATCGTGCCGCTCTACTGGATCGCGACCGCAGTAATGGTGGCAGGCGGCCTTGCAGGACTCTTCCCCAATATGAAGCTCACGACCTTTCATATCTTTGCATCGTTCGCTTTCATTCCGCATGTTTCGCCGAGCGACGGGGGCACCTGGCCGGTTCTGGTCCAAGGCTGGACCCTCAATTACGAGATGTTTTTCTACGTGCTGTTCTCGGCGGTCCTGTTCCTGCCGGCCGCGAAACGATTTCTGGTGCTCGCGCTGGTTTTCGGTGCGCTGGTCTGCTTGGGCCTGGCTTTGCAGCCGGATGGCGCAGTGCTTCGCACCTATACAAACCCTTTGATGGCGGAGTTCCTGATCGGGGCCGCGATCGGAAAATTGTGGCTTGCAAATCGCTTGCCCCCATCCGCACTGGGATTTCCTCTGATCGTTGCGTCGATAGCAGGCTTTGCCCTGGTCGGGTTTGGCCATCTGCCTTTCGGGCCGGCTGCGCTCGGCCCTTTGTCCGGCATGCTTCTTGTCGGCGTTCTGGTCCTCGAAAGGGCTAGCCGCGTGCCGCACATCCGGCCGCTGACTTATCTCGGCGATGCCTCCTACTCGATCTACCTCTGGCACACGCTGGCGATCTCCGTCGTCGTCAAGACGAGCGAGGCCCTGGGTTTGCCGGGGCTGTCCGTGTTCCTCCTGTCGATCGTCGCCGGAACCATAGCGGGATTGGTCTGCCACGAATTGCTTGAAAAACCGGTCGCTGCCTGGCTCAAGGCGCGCCGCCATCGCGGAAATGTTCGCTACGCCGCTTAGAGCGTTCCATTTTACGGAAAACGCGGAAGCTCTCCGAGTTTTACGCGATTCCGGATGGAAAACCGTCGCGCACTTTTGCGCGGGTTGCTCCAGCGTGAAGCATCGCGAACACTTCCATACACACCGCCGCGCGCCTGTTCTTCCTATCGGCACCAGCGATGTACTGTCAGCGCGATGGCCTTGGTGCAGTCGATGAGGTCGCGCACCGATACGCGCTCGTTCGGCTGATGCGACTGGGCCGGATCGCCCGGTCCGAAATTGACGGTCGGCGTGTTGCCGAGTCCGGTCGGCAGGCCGATATCGCTGTGTGCGCCGAAGCCGGAAAGCTTCGGCGACAATCCTGCGATTCCGACTGCGCTCTGGAATGTCTCGACGAAGGGATGATCGGCGGGCACCTCGGCACAGTCAGCGTCAAGGATCCATTCCACGCGCGCAGGGTGCGCGCGCAGGTAGGGATCGGCCTGACAGACATTGGCGACATGCTCTTCGATTTCGCGCTTTACCGCGCCGCCCAGACCGAATTCATCCTTCTCATGAGGCAGGTACTGAGCATCGATGATGATTTCGGCGCGGCCGGCAGTCGAAGATGGATGTTCGCCGGCGTTGATCTGCGTCACCATGATCTGGTTCGGCATATCCATGAGCGGATGCGTCTTTTTGGGATCGAACATCCAGCGGCGGTTGAGGATGTCGATGCCATCGAGCATCTGCCGGCATAGCTGCACCGCATCGACGGGCCCGCTCGAATACCATGCATTGGGTGTGAGTTCGGCGTGACCGCCGATGCCGTCCAGGATGATGCGTCCCCACAGGATGCCATGGCAGAGCGGCGCGATGCGGTTGGCGGTCGGCTCGGTCATGATGCCCGCGTCGGCACGAAAACCGCGATCGACCATGGCGAGCGAGCCCATGCCGCCGATCTCCTCGTCGACCACCGTGGTGAAGACGATGTCGCCGGAAAGCGGGACATCCAGCTCCTTCAGGATCTCGACGGCCATGAGCATGCAGGCGACGCCGCCTTTCATGTCGACCGTACCGCGGCCATGCAGGAAGCCATCCTTGAGCACAGGCTCGAAGGGATCGGTCTGCCAGTGCTCGCGCGCACCCGGCGGGACGACGTCGATATGACCGGTGAGCATGATGGACTTGCCGCCGCCGGTGCCTTTCAGCGTTCCGCCGAGATTGGGCCGGCCTTCGAATGTACGACCCTTGTTGGCGCCTGGTCGGCCTTTATATTGCTCGTACAGCGCGGGTCCGTCCGGATCCCACAGATCGGTGGTGAAGCCGAGCTTCTCCAGCCGTGTCTGCAGATAGAGCTGACAGTCGCGTTCACCGGGGCCAGCCTTGGTCGGATCCGACATGACGATCGACGGAAAGGAAATCAGCGCGCTCAGCGTCTCGACGATCTGATCGCCGCGGGCCTCGACCCGTTCGGCAATTCTCTCTTCGATGGACACCATCAATCATCTCCAGCGTTGTGAAAGGCGGTCGGCGAGAAGCACGAAGATCAGCAATGCGCCGACAATGCCGACCTGCCAGACCGTGTTGACGTTGAGCTGCAGCAGCCCGGTTTTGAGGGTGACCAGCAGAACCACGGCGGCGAGCACGCCGCCGACGCCGCCACGGCCTCCGAAGATCGCAATGCCGCCAAGCATGGCTGCAGTCAGCGATTCCAGCTCGAGGTTCTGGCCGATGTTGGGCCGTCCGCTGCCGAACCACGCCAGCGACACCAGCCCGGCTATGCCGGCCAGCATGCCACTAATCCCGTAAAGGATGAGGCGCGTGCGATCGACCGGAATACCCACCAGGCGCGCCGACCTTTCGTTGAAGCCCATGGCATAGATCCAGCGACCCCAGGCAGTGAAGACGAGCACGATGCCGGCCAGCACGAAGGCCGGCAAGGCGGCCGAGATGAAGGGCAGCGGAATGCCACCCAACGTGCCGCGTCCCCATGGCAGCAGCCAGTGCGGCACGCCCGGTTGGGGAGAACCGCCGGTCAGAGCCAGTGCCAGACCGGAATAGGCAAAGAAGGTTCCAAGCGTGGCAATCAGTGGCAAAATGGCAAGGCGCGTGACCAGCAGGCCGTTGAAAAGGCCAAGAAGCAGCCCTGCGACGATGCAGGCCACCGGCAGCAGCAAGGGCGGCATTCCCGCCTTGAGGGCCAGCATGGCGGCGATCGCCGAAAGTGAGACGGTGCCGCCGACCGAAAGATCGATGCCGGCGCCGCCGGCTAGGATGACCAGCGCCTGACCAAGCGCTGCGAGCGCCAGGATCGTTGAGAACTGAAGGACCGTGGTGACGGTGGCGGAGCCTAGCGCCGTCGGCTTGAGCACGAACAATCCGGCAAGGACGACCACCCACAGGGTGGCCAGTATCGCCAGCACCAGCACAGGCCCGTGAAGACTGCGCAACCGGTTCATCTGCTGGCCCACCCCAGTTTCGCGAAAGACAAACGGCCAGCGAGCGCCTCGAAGCTGAGCACTGCGATGAGCAGGCCGCCGGTAACGACGGTTTGCCAGAGCGACGGCACCCCGATCAGCAGCAGGCCGTTCTGCAGGATGCGCAGGAGCATGACCCCGAGCACGGTTCCGATGAGCGAGCAGCGTCCGCCGAGAATGCTGGTTCCGCCCAGCACCACCGCCGCGATTGCATCAAGAGCCAGCGTGCTGCCGGTCGTCATCTCCACGTTCCGATAGGTCGCGACATAGAAGGTTGCTGCCAGACCGGCCAGCATGCCGCTGATGAGAAAGGCAGCGAAACGGACCTTGGTCACGGAGATGCCAGCGAGCCTCGCCTTTTCCTCCGAATTGCCGATGGCAAGCAGATGCAGGCCGAAGGGCGTGCGCCTTAAGGCCAGCCAGACGGCAAGATAGGCCAGGGCAATCACCCAGAATGAAAGCGGCACACCGACAAGGCTGGTGCCGAGCATTTCGGTAAGACCTGTCGGCAGGCCGGAAAGCCATTGTCCGCCCAGCACCACGAATATCGCTGTGCGGTAGACGCCAAGCAGACCGAGCGTGCCGACAATGGCCGGGATACGGCCGAGCACCACAACCGCTGCCGTCACAAGGCCGAGCAGCGCCCCGGTCAAAGGTCCTATCGCAGCGGCAAGAGCCGGGTCGAGATTGGCACCCAGGGCGCGACCGACGGCGATGGCAGACAGTCCCATCACGACACCGATCGAAACGTCGATGCCGCCCATGGCAAGCAGCAGCGTCATGCCAAGCCCGATAAGCAGCAGCTCGACGCTGTTGCGCATGATGGTCGCGGCATTCTCCGGCGTGGCGAACACTGGTGAGACAGAAGCAAAGGCGATCGTTATGACCACGCATGCCGCGAGCAGGATAAGCTCGCGGCCGGTCAGCAGGGATGTGGCCTGGGTCAGGCGGTGCATAAGTTCTCCCGCGTCAGAAGTCGAACTTGTCGACATTCTCGGCCGTGAAGATCGCCGGCGGGCCGAGCAGCAGGATGCCCTTTTCGGCATCATAGGTGACAGGTTCGGCAAAGCCAGGCACGGTGTTCGATGCCTCGAGCTTCTTGCCATCGATCAACTGCTTGCCGGCCCAGACGGTGAGATAGCCGAGTTGCGAGGGATCCCACAGCACGCTGAAGCCGAAGGCCCCGCTCTTGATGTAGGATCGCGCCGTGTTGGGGCTGCAATAGCCGGTGCCAATCACCTTGCCGATCTTGCCGGCGGTTTCAATGGCTTGTGCCACGCCCGGGCAAGTGCTGGATGCAACCGCGATCAGGGCCTTCAGGTCAGGATTGGCGGCGATCAGATCGCTCGATATCTGCGCTGCGCGCTGGGCGGTGCCGCCAGCGAATTGTGGTTCAAGCAGAACGAGCTTGGGATATTTTTCCGCGGCCCGCTTCTTCATGAAGCCGATCCAGGCATTGAGGTTTGTTGCAGTTGCTTCGCCCGAGACGATGCCCACCTTGGCGTCTTCCCCGACCTTTTTGACCAGTTCGTCGACGATGGCATAGCCAAGTCCTTCGTCAGTCGCCTGCGCCACATAGACGGCGCGGCCGCTGTCGGGCGCATCGCTGTCGCTGGTGAAGAGCTTGATGCCCTTTGCCTCTGCCGCCTGGACAACCGGTGCGATGCTCGATGCGTCGAGCACGCTGACCGAGATCGCGTTGACGCCCTGATCGATCAGGTTCTGGACGATCTGCAGCTGGTCGATCGGATTGGCATCGACCGGACCGGTGTAAACGAAGTCGACGCCGAGGTCTGCTCCGGCTTTTTTGCCGCCGGCCTCCATTGCGTTGAAGTAAGGGATGCCGATGAGCTGCGGAACGAAAGCGACCTTCGGCTTGTCCTGCGCCATCGCTGCCGTTGCGACGGCAAGGATCGCCGAAGCAGCCAAGGCTCGTGCGAGATGTTTCAGCATGATGTTCCTCTCTGGGTTGGACGTGCTGCTATTGTGCTTTTTCCAGCGCCCGCACGTCGGGGTGAGCGCCTGTTATGAGAGCGACGATTTCCTCGAGCTCGGTCTCGGCTCGCAGCCGTTCGGCGACCTTGCGGCCGCGGCGGAATACGACCATGCGGTCGGCCACCTCGAAGACATCGGAAATGTTGTGGCTGATCAGCACCACTGCGCAGCCTCGCTCGGCGAGCTTGCGGATCAGGGCAAGCACCTTGCGGGTCTCGGCGACGGCGAGCGCGGCCGTCGGCTCATCCATGATGACCAGCTTGGCATTTAGGTTCAGGGCGCGGCAGATGGCGACGGACTGGCGCTGGCCTCCGGAAAGGCTACCCACCGGCGCTTCCGGGTCGGAAATGTGAGCGTCCAGCTCCTTTAGAAGTTCGGCGACCCGCTGCTTCATTTCCTTGCGCCGTAGGAAGGGGACCCCAAGCACGGAATGCTTCAGCTCGCGGCCGAGATAGACGTTCTCCGAGATCGACAGGTTTTCCGAGAGTGCTAGCTCCTGGAAAATCGTGGCGATGCCGGAGGCAGCCGCGTCCTTCGGGGAGGCGAAGGACACCGGCTGCCCCGCGACGAGGATCTGACCTTCGCTTGGAGGGTGCGCTCCGGCCAGAACCTTTATGAAGGTAGATTTGCCGGCACCGTTGTCGCCCAGCAGGGCAAGAACCTCTCCGGCTCGGATTTCGAGATCGACATCCGAGAGCGCCGTCAGGCCGCCGAATCGTTTGGCGATGCCTTTGGCAACCAGGAATGCTTCGGACATGTCTTTCTCCTCGCTAGCCACGTCCCGATTGACTTGTCAGACCCGGGTCAGCCACCCAAGCGCATTGCGCCACAGGGCGGTATAGCCCGGCCAGTCCGAAAAGGACGCCGGAAGCCAGTGCGGGCTGACGTCGGACATCCAGGCAAGTGTGCGACCTTTTCCGAAGGTTCCGGTGACCAAAAGCGGGTGGCCGCCCTGGTCTTCCGGCAGGCTGGCCAGTACCTCGATGCCGGCCTCCGGCTTCAGGCGCACTTCGTTGGCGCCGAGCAGAAGCGGCCATTTGCCGTCCAGTCCTTCCAGGATGGGATGGTTGCTGCCGGCATCGATAACAGCGCTGAAACCTTCGGGCACTTCAATGCGATCGTCATGGGGCAGGCACTCTACAGGCAGGACGTCTTCGATCGGGGTGCGGCGCCAGCGCGCGCGACCATCGATGCCCTGGAAAGAGAAATAGCCGCCGATCATCGCGAGGCCGCCGCCCTGAGCGGTCCATTCCTTAAGCAGCTTGAGCCTGTTGGGCACCGTCTTGCCATGCAACCAGACGTCTGGATGAAGAAGCAGTGATGAAGAACCGATGTCGGAGAGCAGGATCGCATCATAGGCGTTCAGCCCGTCGAGATCGAAAGGCAGTTTCTCGACAGCTTCATGCGCCGGCATGTGGGTGAGGTCGAAGGCGCTACCCTGCAGCGCCTTGATCAGCGGTTCGGCGCCTGAATGGAAGGTGACGCTGCCGAATTGATCAAAGCCCTTGAAATGCGTGGCCGAGCTCAACCAGGTTTCACCGACGAGCAGCACTTTCTTCTTGGTGTTGGACAAGGCTTCGATCTCCCATCAATTCCTTCGCTCCGACTGGCAGCGAAATCTGAACAGGTCGACATGAAGTGAAATCTACCTGAACCGTTTCAGGTCTACAGCCTGCCGCAACAATCTCCGCTTTGCAATGGTGCTATTTAGAATTTTTTCAAAGGTTGACAAACGAGACATGAACCGGTTCAATTTTGGTGGCAGCACGGGGGAGCGGAAGCGCATGATCGACGAAGCGGCCGGATACCCATTCGGCCTTGGAAATCTCGTTCAAAAGCGCGTAGTTGACTTAGCCGGCGCGTCCTTGCGCCACGACATGGTTTGAGGCCGCTGCAGGCATGAGTGGATCGAGATCTTCGGGTAACGGCCGGCCAACCATTCGCGATGTCGCGCGCGAAGCGGGCGTTTCGATCGGCACGGTGAGTGCCGTCATCAACGAGCGCGGTCAGGTCGCGGAAGAAACGCGGCGCCACGTGCAGCGTTTCATCACCGAACTCGGCTTCGAGCCGAACAACACTGCCCGCAGCCTCAAGCGCCGGCGCATCTCTTCGATCGGCTTCGTGGTGCCGGATCTCGATAATCCCTTCTTCGCGGCGGTGGCAGAGGGCGTGCAGCGCGGTATCGGCGACAACGACATTCTTCTGATGCTGTGCATCACCTGGTCACAGACCGAGCGTGAAGAATATTTCGCGCGCATCCTGCGCACGCAGCGGCTGGACGGTGTCATCTACCTGACCGGGACGGGTCTTCCCAGTTCCTCGCTTCTGGAGCTTGCCCGCGCCGGATCGGTAGTCTTTGTCGACGAGGTATTACCCGGCATCGATGTACCCTTCGTTTCGAGCAACAATCTGGCCGGCGCGCGCGCCATCGCCAGGCATGTCATCGAGCAGGGGCACCGGCGCATCGCAATTGCCGGCGGGCCACCGCGGCTCTGGACGAGCGAGCAGAGACTGGCTGGCTTTCGCGAGTCTCTTGCCGCTGCCGGCATCGACACCGATGCGGCTCCTTATGTCGCCGGCGACTACAGCGAACGCTCCGGCTACCTTGCCGCGGCCCGCTTCCTGCTTGGACCGCGCGAGGAGTGGCCCACTGCCGTCCTGTGCGCCAACGACCTGATGGCCATCGGCGTGATGCGTTATTGCCGCGAGAACGATATCGCCATTCCAGCCGAACTCAGCATCACCGGCTTCGATGACATCGCCGCCGCCGAATTGCTGCAGCCGGCCCTGACGACTGTGGCGCAGCCTGGACTGGAGATGGGGCGCGCGGCAGCTGAATTGTTGCTTCACCGGACCGGCGTCAGGCCGGAGCCGCCGGCAACGACGCATTTTCAAACGTCGGTGCGTATCCGCAATTCGGTGACCGGCGCGGCGTGAAGCTGGTTATGCGGCTACCGCGTGGCGCACCTGTCGACAGCTGGCGAACATGGCCTCGATATGGGCAGGACATTGCCCTTGCTGAAGTCGCGTCGCGGAACGCGACCGTGGTGGCCGGCAGCCTGCTGGTCACACTCGAGATCGACGCCAGCGACTTCGAGCCGTCTGGCAGGGAGGTCGGCTTCGCTACCTCTGCCGCTACGGTTACATCTTGGGCAAGAACTTCGCCACGGCGAGGCTTGATAAGGATTTCGCCAAGGAAGGCACATCGCTGTCCGCATCGTCGGTGTGGAAGGTCCGGCGATCGTGATTGCCTCCTCGCCCTACGATCCGGCCGGTCTGGCCATACGGACATAGGCAGAGACGACCAAGATGGTCGAGATTCTGCTCTAACCCTTCGTTTTACTGCACGATCTTTCTCCGAAAAGTCTGCGACTTTTGGGCATCGCGCTCGAGGAGGAAGCAAAAATGATCGACGAAGTCGCCAGAGAAAGCCGCCGGGAGCGACGCCGCGCCAGGGGTGGCGAGGCGGCAAGCCATCGCAAGTCCGACTACCGCAACCTGCGCAATCCTTTTCAGCCGCAACCGGTCTTTTCCGACGACGAGGTCGCGGCGATCCATGACACCGCGCTGCGCGTATTGGAAGAACTCGGCATCAAGGTACTGCTGGCGGAAGCGCGCGAACTCTACCGGAACGCCGGCGCCCTGGTCGATGAAGACACGCAGATGGTGCGCATCGGCCGCGAGATCGTCAGGGCAGCGCTTGCCTCCGCGCCACGATCGATCCATGCCCTGGCCGGTGACCGCTCCAGGGACCTTGTGCTGGAACTCGGCTTCCTCTCTTTCCTGGCCGGCTCCGGTGCGCCCAACGTGACGGATATCGAGCGCGGACGCCGCCCCGGCAACCTTGCCGATTTCGAAAACCTCGTGCGCATCGTGCAGAGCTTCGATGTGCTGCATATGATTGGTCCGTTCATCGAGGCCCAGGATGTCGAGAACCGGTTCCGCCATTATGCGGTCAACCGGGCGCAGTTGACGCTCTCGGACAAGCTGCCCTTCGTCTATGCGCGGGGGACGTCGCAGGTCGAGGACAGTTTCGAGATGCTTCGCCTGGCGCGTGGCCTTTCGGACGATGCCTTCCTGTCGAACGTGCACTGCTACACCGTCATCAACAGTAACTCGCCGCGCCAGCTCGATATCCCGATGGCACAGGGCATCATCGACTTCGCGCGCGCCGGCCAGGTATCGGTCATCACGCCCTTCTGCCTGGCCGGCGCAATGGCGCCGATCACGGTAGCCGGTGCGTTGACGCTGCAGCATGCGGAGGCACTGGCCGGCCTGGCGCTGGCACAGATCAGTCGCGCGGGCGCGCCGGTGATCTATGGCAGCTTCTCCTCCAATGTGGACATGAAGTCGGGCGCGCCGGCGTTCGGCACGCCGGAACATGTCAAGGCGACGCTGGGCGCCGGCCAACTGGCGCGGTTCACAGGCCTGCCCTGGCGCTCCGGCGGCGGCAGCGCCGCCAACATCTCCGACGTGCAGGCCGCGCATGAGACACAGTTTTCGCTGTGGGGCACAGTGCTCGCGGGGGCGACCATGTGTATCCACGCCGCTGGTTGGCTGGAAGGGGGCCTGAGCGTTTCCTTCGAAAAACTGATCACCGATGTCGAGGCGCTGCAGACTATCGCCGAACTGTGCATCGCAGTTCCCGGCGATGCGGATTCGATCGGCTTCGACGCGATAGCCGAAGTGCAGCCAGGCGGGCATTTCTTCGCCGCACAGCACACCATGGCGCGCTATCGGACGGCTTTCTATGAGCCGCTGGTCGCTGACCTTTCCAACTTCGGCGCCTGGAGCGAAGCAGGCGCGCGTACCGCCACCGAACGCGCCAACGACATCTGGAAGCGCAGGCTCGCCGAATTCGAGGCGCCGGCCTCGGCGGCCGCCTGCGGCGAGGCTCTCGACGGGTTCATTGCACGGCGAACTGCGCAAGGGGGCGCGGAGCCCGTTTCGTGATGGTGGGCCGGCAAAACCGGAACGCGTGGCGCCGGCTGGATTGAGCGCCTTTCAGAGTAAAACGACCGCAGCGTTCTAGTCGAATGTCATCTGGTCGGCCTGCGCATCGCCCGCGAGGATGCGCAGGTACATGGGGAACATCTCGCGGCGTGCGCGCTGATCCTCCCGAATGCCCAGCGTGTAGTAGCCGACCTGATGGTAGTAGGTGACCCGTGCGCGGATCCCCGCTTCGTAGGGTGGGTAGCCCATTTCGATGAAGACCTGTTCGAAAAGTTTCATGCGAAGATCATCGATCGCGGCCAATTTCCTTGCCACGGCACGCGAACTGCGGGCCCAGTCGCGCATCGCGGAATCGAATTGCCAATCGAAGGCCTTTTCCTCCAGCCACAGCTTGGCCATTGCCAGATATTTTTCGGGTGCACCGATGTCCGCACGCTTTGCGATCTCTTCGAACGGTCCGGTGTTCTGCGACTCCCACAGTTCTATCAGCGCGGCCAGGACTTCAGCCCTGTTCTTGAAATGCCAGTAGAAGCTGCCGCGCGTGATCTTGAGGCGATTGGCAATGAGATCGATCTTGACGGCGTGGACTCCCCCTTTGATGAGCGCCTCGCGCGCCGCAGCAATCCAATCCATCCGCCCCAGGCGTTCCGCACGGTCTTTCTTGGGCAACGCAGTCCCAGGGCGCTTGCGGCTTCGGGATGTGGTCATGCTGTCGTCTCCGGAAGAGCTCACATGCTGCTATCGCATCAGCCCGAAAATCGGAACCGGTTTTCGTTTCTTCG
The DNA here is from genome assembly GCF_022347545.1 of Terribium retamae. Classification (GTDB taxonomy): domain Bacteria; phylum Pseudomonadota; class Alphaproteobacteria; order Rhizobiales; family Rhizobiaceae; genus Mesorhizobium; species Mesorhizobium retamae. The sequence continues at coordinate 111,526 of NZ_JAKREW010000002.1, read as the reverse complement.
CTACCATGGGCCACCGCCGGTGTGCGGAACAGCACGATCAAGAGCCGTTGACTATACAATACAGCACTGTATGGTTTTGACCATATCGAGGCGGCGGCACAGAGGTGGTTGTTTGCAGATTCCCCGACGTGCAGACCGGCGCACACGCCGTCAGGTGGCTGGAGCCAGAAGCGCATGACCCGCCGCTATTCCGCCTTCTCCCTCTTCAGGGAAGGCATTGCCGGCCAGAAGGGCTGGGAGCCGGCCTGGCGTTCGCCGCAGCCGCGCAAGACCTATGACCTGCTCGTCGTCGGGGGAGGTGGCCATGGTCTGGCGACCGCCTATTATCTGGCCAAGAACCACGGCATCACCAATGTTGCCGTGCTCGAAAAGGGCTGGATCGGCGGCGGCAACACCGGCCGCAACACCACCGTGGTCCGCTCCAACTATTATTATCCCGAAAGCGTCGCGCTCTATGGCTTGGCGCACAGGCTCTACGAGTCGCTGTCGGATGAATTGAACTACAATGTCATGTTCTCGCAGCGCGGCATGGTCACGCTCTGCCATAGCGTCGCCGAGCTGGAGGTCGCCGCTCGTCTCGTCAACGCCATGCAGATCAACGGCACCGACGCCGAACTGTTCTCGGCGGAGGACGTGCGCCGTGTGCTGCCGAATTATAATTTCGCACCGGAGGCGCGCTTCCCGGTCTTCGGTGGCGTCTGGCAAGGTCGCGCCGGCACCGCTCGACACGATGCGGTGGCCTGGGGCTATGCCCGCGCCGCAAGCCGCCTCGGTGTCGATATCGTCCAGAATTGCGAGATCACCGAATTCATCGTCGAAGGCGGACGCTGCCGCGGTGTCGAAACGAAGCGGGGCAGCATCCGCGCCGATCGCGTCGGCATGGCGGTGGCGGGCCACTCCTCGGTTCTGGCAGCCAAGGCAGGGTTCCGTCTGCCGATCAATTCCTACGCCTTGCAGGCCTGCGTCTCGGAACCGGTCAAGCCGATTCTCGACACGGTGGTGCTATCGCCCGGCACCGGCGTCTATGCGAGTCAATCCGACAAGGGCGAAATCGTCATCGGCGGAGGGCTTGACCGCGTGCCATCTTATGGCCAGCGCGGCAACCTGCCGACGCTGGAGAGCGTCATCGCCGGCCTTTTGGAGATGTTCCCCGCCTTCGGCCAGCTCAAACTGATGCGGCAATGGGCCGGTATCGTCGATGTGGTTCCCGATTCCTCGCCCATTATCGGCGAGTCGCCGCTGCCCGGTCTGTTCCTGAACTGCGGCTGGGGTACCGGCGGCTTCAAGGCCATTCCGGCCGGCGGCACGTTGCTCGCGCATCTGCTGGCGACCGGCCGGCATCACGACATCAGCCGCCCCTTCGATCTCGACCGCTTCGCCACCGGGCGCCTTCTCGATGAAGCGGCCGGTTCGGGCATCGCCCACTAGGACCAGCCCCCATGCAGCTCTTCCCGTGTCCATTTTGCGGCCCGCGTCCCGAAACCGAGTTCCACTACGGCGCCGAAGCCGGCAACCTACGGCCCGATGGCGCCGAGGTCGGCGCCGATCGCTGGGCCGGCTACCTCTATATGCGCGCCAACCCCAAGGGCGCGACGCGTGAGATCTGGGTCCACATGACGTGCGGCGAGTTCTTCGCGATGGAACGCGACACGATCGACCACAAGATCGGACGATCGCTCGCGCTGGGGGAGAACGCCGAATGACGGCCGCCCGCCTTTCTGCAGGCGGCAGCGCCATCGACCGCTCCCGTCCCGTCTCCTTCAGCTTCGACGGTCGCATTGTCGAGGCCTTCGAAGGCGACACCATTGCCTCGGCGTTGCTGGCGGCGGATATCGCTGTCGTCGGTCGCAGCTTCAAATATCACCGCCCGCGCGGCATCTGGGGCGCCGGTGTCGAGGAGCCGAACGCGCTGGTGGATGTCGGCGGCAGCCAGCGGGCCGCGCCGAACACGCGCGCCACCACCCAGCCGGTTTGCGCGGGACTGGTGTCGACAAGCGTCAATGCGTCGCCGAATGCCGCGGCCGACCGCAATGCCTTCATCGATCGTTTTGCGCGCTTCATCCCGGCCGCCTTCTACTACAAGACCTTCATGTGGCCGGACTGGCATCTGTTCGAGCCGCGCATCCGGGCTATGGCCGGCCTGGGCAAGGTCGACCCAAACTGGAAGTCACGAGGCCCGGCTGAATTCGCCGAGCAGATCAACCATCATTGTGATGTGCTGGTGGTGGGCGCCGGCCCGGCCGGCCTTGCCGCGGCCAGGCTCGCCGCGGCCGCCGGAAAGTCCGTCATGCTCGTTGACGAGCAGTACCGCCCCGGCGGCTCGCTGCTGCATCGCGATGCCCAAATCGATGGGGCACCTGCCGCTGCCTGGGTCGAGGAGACCGTCGCTGTGCTCGAGGCCGCGGGCCATCCCGTATTATCGTCGACCACGGCCTTCGGTATTTACGACCACAATCTCGTCGGGTTGAACCAGCGCCATCACGATGGCCGGCCCGATACGTTGTGGCGGGTAAGGCCGCGCCGTGTCGTGCTGGCGACCGGCGCCATCGAGCGGCCGCTGCCCTTTGCCGACAATGATCTGCCCGGGATCATGTCGGCGGATGCCGCGCTCGTCTATCTGCGTCGCTACGGCGTTCTGCTCGGCCGCCGCGTCGTCGTCGCCACCAACAATGACAGCGCCTATGAGGTCTCCGGCGCCCTGGCCGCGGCTGGTGCCGAGGTCGCCCTGGTCGACCTGCGCGCAGATGCCCTGCCAATGCCTGCAGGCGTCAGCCCGCATGTGGGACGCGCCGTCGTCTCGGCGCTCGGTCGCATGCGCGTGGAAGGCGTCAGGCTCGACGACGGCACGACACTTGCCGCCGACAGCGTCGTGGTTTCCGGCGGCTGGACGCCCACCGTGCACCTTTTTTGCCAGGCGCGCGGCAAGCTCGCCTGGCATGAAGACCGCGCGTCCTTCCTACCCGGCGATACCGTCGAGGGCATCGCTGTCGCGGGTGCGCTCGCCGGGGCGGTCTCGCTCTCCGATGTCTTCGGCACGGTCGAGCGAGCAGCCGCATCCTTCGCTGAAAGCAAGACTGGATTGCCGCGCAGCACCGGCACCGAGGCCACTGGCGCGATCATGCCGGCATGGCCGGTCCCTGGTGCCAAGGGCCGCGTATGGATCGACTACCAGAACGATGTCACGGCAAAGGATGTCGAACTCGCAGCGCGGGAGAACTTCGTCTCGGTCGAGCACCTCAAACGCTACACCACGCTCGGCATGGCGACCGACCAGGGCAAGACCTCGAACCTTGCGGGCCTCGCCCTGATGGCCGGCATCACCGGCCGCGCGGTGCCGGAGGTCGGCACCACCACCTATCGTCCGCCCTTCACGCCTGTTCCCCTGACCAGTTTTGCCGGTGCGGTCGGCGGCGAACTGATGTCGCCGGTACGCCGCCTGCCGCTCGAAAACGTCCACCGCGCCAGCGGTGCCGTGTTCCAGGAATATGGCGGCTGGCTGCGCCCGGCCCATTATGGCGGAACGGATGCCGATGCCGACGCGGTGATCCGGGACGAGGCGTTGCGAGCGCGAGGCTCGGTGGCATTGTTCGATGGCTCGACCCTCGGCAAGATCGAGGTGATGGGGCCAAAGGCCGCCGAATTCGTCGATTTCATCTACTACAACACTATGTCGACGTTGAAGCCGGGCCGTTGCCGCTACGGTTTCATGCTGTCCGAAAACGGCGTCGTCTTTGACGATGGCATTCTCATCCGCCTCGATGAGCATCGCTTCATCGTTTCCTGCTCGTCCTCGCATGTCGGAGCCGTCCATGCGCGGCTGGAGGAATGGCGGCAGGACCGGTTCGGTCGCGATGCCGTCTATATTCACAACGCCACCGCAGAAATGGCGACGCTCACCGTGTCGGGGCCGCGCTCCAAGGCACTGGTCGAGGCACTCGGCCTTGGCCTGCCGCTCGACGATGCAGCCCTGCCGCATATGGCGATCGGAAAGGGGACATTCGGCAACGATCCCGTGCGTGTTGCGCGCGTCAGCTTCACCGGCGACCGCAGCTACGAGCTGTCGATCCGCGCCGATCGGGCCAAGCCGCTCTGGGCAGTTTTGCAGGAGTCGGGCAAGGCCTTCGATGCCGCAACCATCGGCCTCGAAGCATTGATGATCCTGCGTGCCGAGAAAGGCTATATCGTCATCGGCAAGGATACCGACGGCACCACCATGCCGCACGACCTCGGCGTCGATGGTCCGCGCCAGAAGCGCGGCAGTGACTATGTCGGGCGACGCTCCCTGTTCACCGATGTCGCTACCGCGGACTATCGCCTGCAGTTCGTCGGCCTGAGGGTTGCTGATGGCGAGGCTCCGCTTTCCACCGGCGCTCATGCCATTGCGAAGCCGGAAGGTGCGATCCGCAGCCAGGGCTTCGTGACGTCCAGCTACCACAGCCCCATCCTGCGGCGACCGATCGCGTTGGCCCTGATCGAGCGTGGCGCGACCCGCCACGGCGAGACGATAGACCTCCAGCATCTCGGCATGCTGCGGCGTGCGACGATTGTCGCTCCTTGTGCTTTCGACCCGGAGGGAGGGCGGCTCAATGCGTGATCTGGCGCAGAAATGGACCGCCGTGCCGGATTGGCATCAAGCCGTCGTCGAGTTATCCGGCCTCGCCGTCCGCTCGCGGGCGGGTCTCCATCAGTATCTGGTCAGTGGCAACCTCGATGCCTGGAGCAGCGCGTCGGGCCTGCCGACGCGTGGGGCGGGGGCTTTTGGCATCACTGGCGGAGATCGCTATGCGGTCCAGGTCGCACGCGACCGCGTGCTCGTCGTCTCCGCCACACCGCTCGACATAGGAAACGGCTGGCATGAACAGGGCTTCGGCGTGACGGAAATCAGCGCCGGCCTGCATGTCTTCGAAGGAGAAGGTCCGGGCCTGCCGGAGCTGATTGCGCGAGCGACACCCGTTGACCCTTATCGGGCAAGTGCCTCGGCTGCGATGTTGTTCGGCGGGGTCAATGCGATCGTGTATCGCTACGACGCCGGGCTGCGCATCCATGTCGACCGCAGCTTGGCAACCTACCTCTGGAGCTGGATAGGAACAGCCGGAATGCCGGTAGCGAAGTCGTAATATCCGTCATTCATGGCCGTCGTCACTCCGCCACCGCCATCTTCGCAACCGCCGACAGCCAACGAACGGCGGGCTCGATGATGTCGTCGTTGAAGTCGTAGCGCTCGTTGTGGAGCTTGCCGCCATCCACGACCGGGCCGTTGCCGATCAGCACATAGGCCCCGCCTTTGCCTTCGACCAAAAAGGCGAAGTCGTCGCCGCCCATGGCTGGCCGGATATCCCGTGTCACCTTCAATCCGGCGCTTTCGGCAGCCAGGATCGCGAGGCGGGATTCTTCCGGTGTGTCGGCCATGACGCGTCCGGTCGACTTGATCTCATAGTCGGCCTCGACCCCGAAGGACTTCGCGATACCCTCGATCACCTCGCCCATGCGCTGGATGACCATGGTGCGCACATCGGCATTGAAGGTCCTGAGCGTGCCGACCAGCTCCACGGTCTCCGGGATCTGATTGCTGACCAGCCCGCCATTGACCATGCTGACGGTCAACGCAACCGTGTCGATCGGATCGACATTGCGCGAGACGATGCTGTGCAACGCGACGATCAGGTGGCCGGCGGCAAGGATCGGATCGCGCGTCGCGTGAGGCAATGCGGCGTGGCCGGCGATGCCTTTCAAGGTGACGTGCCAGTCGCCGCCGGCGGCCATGGACGGGCCGTTATGAACGGCGACGACGCCGGGCTCGATTCCCGGCCAGTTGTGGCAGGCAAAGAGTCGCTCCATCGGGAAACGTTCGAACAGCGCGTCTGCGATCATCGCCTTGGCACCCTCGCCATTCTCCTCGGCAGGCTGGAAGACGAAATGGATGGTGCCCGACCAGCTATCGTCGCGCGAAAGTGCCGCAGCCGCTCCGAGCAGGCAGGCGGTGTGGCCATCATGGCCACAGGCATGCATGATGCCCGGATTGACGGAGGCATGGGCGAATTCGTTGGCCTCGGCGATCGGCAGGGCGTCCATGTCGGCCCTGAGGCCCACGGAGCGGTTCGAGTTGCCGCGCTTGAGCGTTGCAACCACGCCGGTTCCACCAACGCCGGTGACATGCGATATGCCGAGTTCGGTCAGCCGCTCGCTGACGAAGGCGCTGGTCTGGCGTTCCTCGCCCGACATTTCGGGATGCCGGTGCAGGTGACGCCGCCATGCCTTCAGCCTGGCCAGCAGTTCATGATCGATGTGGGTCATGGCTAGGAATTCCGATCAGGGCGATTGGCTAGAGAACTTTGGACAGGAAGGCCCTGGTGCGAGGATTGGACGGGCGGTTCAGCACGTCGCGCGGGTCACCTTCCTCGACGACGGCGCCTTGGTCCATGAACACCAGATGGTTGGCGACCTCGCGCGCGAAACCGATTTCGTGGGTGACCAGCATCATGGTCATGCCGGACTTGGCAAGATCCTTGATGACATCCAGTACTTCCCCGACCAATTCCGGGTCCAGCGCCGAAGTTGGCTCATCGAACAGCATCACCTCCGGCTCCATCGCGAGAGCCCTGGCGATGGCGACACGCTGCTGCTGGCCGCCCGAAAGTTGGCTTGGATAGCGGCCGGCAAGCTCGGCGAGACCGACGCGCTTCAGCAAGGCCTGCGCGTTTTCCCGCGCCTCGGCTCTAGGCATGTTCTTCACCTGTACCGGCCCTTCCATGACGTTTTCGATCGCCGTCATGTGTGGGAACAGGTTGAAACGCTGGAAGACCATGCCAGTGCGGCGGCGCTGCTCGGCGACCCGCCTAGGGGCCAGCACATGCATGCGCCCATCGATCTCGGTGTAGCCGGCGAGTTCGCCGAGCACGAACACCCGGCCGGCAGAAATCTGTTCGAGCTGGTTGATGCAGCGCAGCAGCGTCGACTTTCCGGAACCGGATGGACCGATGGCGACGCAGACCTCGCCGCGCTTGATGGTGAGGTCGACGCCGCGCAAGGCATGCACGGCACCGTAGAATTTATGGATGCCCTGCAGATGGACGCAAGGCTGTGCGTCGGTGCTGCGGGGCGGTGTCATGATGGCGTTCATTCCGTCCTCGCCCGGATCGTGTCGACGCCCTTGCCGAAATGGCGCTCGAGATAATACTGGCCGACCATCAGCAGGCTGGTGATCGAGAGGTACCAGAAGCCGGCGACCAGCAGCAGCGGTACCGGCAGATAGAGCCGGTTGGCGATGGCATTGGTGGCGAACATCAGGTCGAGCGTAAACGGCACGGCCAGCACCAGCGACGTCATCTTCAGCATGCCGATCGTCTCGTTGCCGGTCGGCGGCACGATCACGCGCATGGCCTGCGGCAGCAGGATGCGCCGCCAGATCCGGCCCTGCCGCATGCCCAGCGCCTGCGCTGCCTCGAGCTGGCCACGGTCGATGGCGTTGAAGCCGGCGCGGAAGATCTCGGCGAGGTAGGCGGATTCGTTGAAGCCAAGCCCGACGATCGCCGCCACGGCCGGCGTGACCAGCATCTTGGTGTCGAGGCCGACGATCTCCCCGCCAAAGGGCAACGACAGCGAGATGCGCGGAAAGAGCACCGCAAACAATCCCCAGAACAAGAGCTGCGTGTAGACGGGCGTGCCGCGGAAGAACCAGATCCAGAACCAGGCGCAGGTCCTCAGGATCGGATTGTCGGAACCGCGCATGACGACAAGCAGCAGCGCGATCGAGATCGCCACGGCCATTGCCGCCACCGTGAGCAGGATCGTCCAGCCGACGCCGCGTATCACCTGCGGAGCGAAGACGTATTGGGCAAAGATGTCCCAATGGAAGTTCTCGTTGGTCGCCACGTTTTGAGCAAAGGAAATCGCCAGCCACAGAAGCAGCAGCGTCGCCACCCAGCGGCCGGGATGGCGCCTTGGAACCACTTCGTTCAGCTTGACGGCACCAACCCGGTCGGCTTGCCGTGTCGGTACCAGACGGTCCGGCGCGGCCTTCTCGATGTCCATGCTCACCTGATCGGCTCCCGTTTCGGCGACCTCAATCCTTCACCTTCGGATTGATTTCGGCCACCGGAATGTTGGAATCGTCGATACCCCACATGCCGTAGATTTCCTTGTAGACGCCGTCGACGATGAGCTTGTTGGTGACTTCCGCGACGAGTTCAGTCAGCGCGGTGTCCTTCTTGGCGATGGCGATGCCATTGAGGCCGAAGCCGCCGAGCTTGCCGGCCGGGCGCATGGTCTGCAGCCTGCCATTCGACTGCTTGGCAGCATAGCCTATCGTGGCAGAGCCGGAGACCGTGGCATCGGCGCCATCGGCGGCGACACGCGTCAGCGCTTCGGCCTGCGTCGCGAACGGGATCATCTCGATCTCGGGCTTGCCGGCGGACACACAGGCCTGGCTTTCGTCCTGCAGCAAGCGCTGGAAGTAGCTGCCGCTCTGGATCGCGACATTGCGCCCGCACAATTCGTCCGGCTTGAAGGCCTTGGGGTTGCCGGCCTTCACGGCCCACAGGGCGCCGGTCTGCGAATAGCTGACGAAGTTGACGGCCTTCAGCCGTTCATTGCTGATCGAGAAGGCGGAGATGCCGAGATCATATTTGGCACCGAGCGCCGGCAGAATGCCGTCGAAAGCCGCCGTGCGGAAATCCAGTTTCAGCCCGAGCGTCTTGGCCATGGCTTCAGCGATGTCGACGTCGATGCCTTCGGGCGTCTTGCCATCCTTCTCGGAAATATACTCCCAAGGTGCGTAGGCCGTATCCGAACCGACGACCAGGACGCCCGCCTTGGCGATGTGCTCGGGTAGCTTCGCGGCCAGTGCGGGATCGGTCGTAATCTTATCCGGGTTGAAGTTCGGTGCTTCCTGCGCCATCGCTGGCGCGGCCGCCATGAGCGCAACGATGGCCGCAGCAACGGCCCCTCTGGACTTCGTCATCGTGTTCCCCTGTTTTTGCGATCCGGCTTCCTGGCCGGTCGATTGCGGTCGGACCTTGTGAAATCAGGGCCGAGACCCATCCGTCTGTCGAGGCACGTCCGATGATGAAGACTAGTCAGACGAAAGGCATTCCGTCCAATATTGAGTTTTGTCCGCTCTATTCCGCCTGGTTATAGGCTCGGTAAGGCGCCATCTGTCTGAGCACCATGGTGCGCAACCAGTAATCAGGCGCGCTGTGAGGGGTGGAAAGCCGCAAACTCGACGCTCACTCGAAAGCGGAGGCGCTCAGCTTACCGGTCTGCAACAGGTGCTGCAGCGCGTAGGCGACTGATAGAGCGTCATCGAGCGCGTCATGTCCTCGAAGCGATGGATGCCTAACCCCGTAATATTCTGCAAGCTTGTTGCTGGGGGTCCTGGCCAGATCTTCGATCGGCATGCCCGCCGCCAGCAACAGTTTCACCGCATTGCCGAAACGCTGTGGCGGGATTGTCGGTGCAATGCCTTCGACATAGCAACTGATGGCGACCATGTTCAGCTCGTCCTTGCCCCAGGACCAGAACCGCGCTCCATTCGAAAAATCGTCGAGCTCGCGCAAGGCTTGGCGTAGTGGAAGGCCCTGTGCGGCGATCATGTCCGCCGTTATTCCAGTCAGTTGCGTAAAAAATGGATCGATGGCGTATTGCTGGCCAAATCGATTCATGGGGCGAACGTAAGATTTGTGGGTGTCGAGGATCGCATACGGACCCTCCAAGTCGAGCTTCACCGCCCCGATCTGGGCGATGACCGGGTCCGGATCGCCAGCGCCACACCAGAAACGACGCTGTGACCCTTCGGCGCACAGGAACTCGCAATCAAAGATGATCGCAGTTTTCATCGCTGGTTTCGCTCCTCTTGCGGGACGCGATCTATCTGGGCCAAATGACTGGTCATGGTTCGCCGCTACTATAACCTCCCTTCGCTGATCGCACTCGCGGCTTTTGAAGCGGCCGCGCGTCATCTGAGCCTCACCAAGGCAGCCGAAGAGCTCAACGTCACGATCGGTGCCGTCTCCAAACAGATCCGTATGCTGGAAGAGGAGCTCGGCAACCCGCTATTCCTGCGCCGGCATCGCGCGCTCGAACTGACCCGTGAAGGGGAAACCCTGGCGACGGCTCTCAAGGAAGGCTTCGAGCGCATTTCCTCGACCTTTCGTCAGGTCAAGAGCTCGGGCGGGCAGTCCAGCGTTACCATCGGCTGCACCATGGCGATGGCCCACCTGTGGCTGATGCCACGCATGAGCGCCTTCTGGGGCAGCCATCAGGATATCGCCGTCGACCATGTCATCTCCGACCATCCGCGCGGCCTTGACCGGCCGGACATCGATCTGAGGCTTCGTTATGGCAGCGGCGAGTGGCCGGACGAACTGTCAGCCAAACTCTATGACGATCGCATTTTTCCGGTCGCCAGTCCCGACTTTGCCCGCGAGCACGCGATCGAGACGCTCGACGATCTTGCCAAGCTGCAGTTGCTTTCCGTCGAAGGCATTGACTGGAGCTGGACCACTTGGGCGGACTTTTTCCGCGAACTCGGCTCGCCGAACCGGCGCCTCAACGTGCGGCGTTTCAACAGCCATGTGATCGCTCTGCAGGCGGCGCGCAGCGGGCAAGGCGCCGTGCTGGGCTGGTCAAGCCTGGTCACGCCACTCATAGAAAGCGGCGATCTGGTGCAACTCGGCTCGGCTGAGATCGCGGCGCCGCAATCCTACTTCGTCACCTGGAGCGCGCGCCGTCCGCTCAGCCGTCCCGCGGAGTTGTTGCGGGACTGGTTGCTTACGCTTGATGGTTGAGTTGAATTCAAGCGAACAGGGCTCCTTATTCGCTTGAACAACCAGTGCGCAATGCGTTTCCTTTCTCAAAAGGGAGAACGTCAAGCATGGGTGTTGCTACTGTTGCGGAGGTCAACCCGGAAACGCCGGCCACGCATCGCCGCGGCGGCGGGCGTGTCGGACGCAAGGCGCTCAGAAGCGCCGCCATGCCCGCCTTTCCCACGTTGGTGCGTCAGATACCTGTCTATGAGATTGTTCCCGACGAAGCAGTCGAGCTGATCCATCAGGAATCGCTTTCCATCCTGGAAGAGGTCGGCTGCGAATTCCGCGATGACGAGGCGATTGCGTTGTGGCGGCAGGCCGGAGCCGATGTTTCCGGCACGCGGGTTCGCTTCGATCGTGGCATGCTGATGGATTTGGTATCGAAGGTTCCCGCGGAATTCATGCTTAATGCGCGCAATCCAGAGCGCTCCGTGCGGGTCGGCGGCAAGAATTCCATCTTCGTGCCGATGTATGGCGCGCCCTATGTGCGTGACCTCGACAACAATCGGCGTTACGGGACGCTGGCCGACCTGCAGAATTTCCACAAGCTCGCCTACATGGCGCCGGCCTTGCATTCGTCGAGCTCGATCATTTGCGAGCCGATGGAAATCCCGGTGCCGAAGCGGCACCTCCACATCATCCACTCCGCGCTGAAGCACTCCGACAAGCCGTTTATGGGCATCGTGACGTCGAAAGACCGCGCCGAGGACACGATGGCCATGGCCGGCATCGTGTTCGGCGAGGATTATGTCCACGACAATCCGGTGCTGGTGTCGATCACCAACTGCAACTCGCCGCTGGTGTGGGATGCGACCATGCTCGACGCCATGAAGGTGTATGCACGGAACAACCAGCCCTTGATCCTCGCCCCTTTCGCTCTTTGCGGCGCCTCGACGCCGGCTTCGTCGGTGGGGGCGGTCGCGCAGGTCAATGCCGAGGCGCTGGCGGGCGTCGCCTTCACCCAGCTCCTGCGTCCCGGTTCGCCGCAGATCTACGGGCAGTTCATGGTCGCGGTGGACATGAAAACGGGTGCCCCGATGGGCGGCACGCCGGAAGCCGCCCAGATGATGTACCTCATGGGTGCGCTAGCCCGGAAATACCGGTTGCCCTGGCGCACTTCCGGCTTCCATGTCGGTTCCAAGCTGAACGACGCCCAGGCGGGTTACGAGGCGAATATGCTGATGCACGCGGCGATCCTGGCCGGCGCCAACTACATCTGGCATTCCGCCGGCTGGCTGGAAGCTGGGCTGGCCTGCGGTTACTCGAAATTCGCCACCGACTGCGAGCAACTGGTCGGCTGGTACAAATATGCCGGCGGGGTGCCGTTCGAGGATTTCAAGGACGCGATGGCGGCCGTGCGCGAGGTCGGTCCGGCCGGCCACTATCTCGGCACCCAGCACACGCTCGATCATTTCGAGAACGCCTTCTTCAGCCCCAGCATCATGGACTTCAATTCCTACGAGCAATGGAACGCCGAAGGGGCGAAGGATCACGACACACGCGGCCGGGAAAAGGCGCGCAACATGCTGGCCGACTATGAGGAACCGAAGCTCGAAGAGGGCATCGCGGAGGCGCTGGAAGATTTCATCGCGCGGCGCGAGGAAAGGCTGCCGGATACCGTCAATTGAAAAAGTTGGTCTCAGGGTCACAAATCGGCATGATCGGGCTGCAGGTCCCATCCAGATCCAGACAGGCAGCCGCATGACTTCGCTGACAAACGACCCTCTCCTTCAACCATACCGTTTGAAGCACCTGGTGCTGAAGAACCGGGTGATGTCGACGAGTCATGAACCGGCTTACTCGGAAGACGGCATGCCGAAGGAGCGGTACCGCCTCTATCATGCCGAAAAGGCCAAGGGTGGCATGGCGCTGACGATGACGGCAGGCTCGGCCATCGTTTCCCGAGACAGCCCGGCCGCCTTCGGCAATTTGCATCTCTACGACGACGCCATCGTGCCTTGGCTGGCAGAACTTACCGACGCCTGCCACGAGCACGATTGCAAGGTGATGATCCAGATCACCCATCTCGGCCGCCGCACCGGCTGGAACAAGGCCGACTGGCTGCCGGTGCTGTCGGCTTCGCCGGTGCGTGAGCCGGCGCATCGCGCTTTCCCGAAGACGGCAGAAGACTGGGACATCGAGCGGATCGTCAAGGACTATGCTTCCGCGGCGCAGCGCTGCCAGGCCGCCGGCCTCGACGGGATCGAGTTCGAGGCCTATGGCCATCTCATCGACGGCTTCTGGTCGCCGGCGACCAACCACCGGGACGACGAGTTCGGCGGTTCGCTGCAGAATCGGCTGCGCTTCACCGACATGGTGCTGGACGCGGTGCGGGCAGCCGTGGGCAAGGACTTCATCGTCGGCATCCGCATGGTGGCGGACGAGGATTTCGCCGCCGGCCTTTCGAAGGAGGAAGGCATCGAGATCGCTCGCCGGCTAGCCAATTCCGGCAAGGTCGATTTCCTCAACATCATCCGCGGTTCGATCGAGACCGATGCCGCACTCACCAAGGTGATCCCGGTGACAGGCATGCGCTCGTCACCGCATCTCGACTTCGCCGGCGAAGTGCGGGCGGCCACCAAGTTCCCGACCTTCCATGCCGCCCGCATCCAGGACGTGGCGACCGCGCGCCATGCCATCGCCACCGGCAAGCTCGACATGGTCGGCATGACGCGCGCTCACATCGCCGATCCGCACATCATGCGCAAGGTGATGGAAGGCCGCGAACATGAGATTCGCCCCTGTGTCGGCGCCACCTATTGCCTGGACCGCATCTATGAAGGCGGCGAGGCATTGTGCATTCACAACGCCGCAACGGGCCGGGAAGCGACGATCCCGCATATCATCAAAAGGACGGACGCGTCGAAGCGTATCGTCGTGGTCGGCGCCGGGCCGGGCGGCCTTGAGGCCGCGCGCGTAGCGGGCGAGCGCGGCCATAAGGTGACGGTGCTGGAAGCGGCCTCGCAGGCTGGTGGACAGGTCCGGCTGGCCGCTCAGAACCCGCGCCGCAAGGAACTGATCGGCATCGTTGAGTGGCGGCTTGCCGAGCTGGAGCGGCTCGGCGTCGATATCCGCTACGATGCCTGGGCCGAAAGCGAAGATGTCCTGGCGCTGGAGCCTGACGCGGTGGTGATTGCCACCGGCGGCATTCCGCAGAACCCTCCGCTGGAGGCAGGCGACGATCTCGTCACTTCGAGCTGGGACATCGCTTCCGGTGCCGTCAAGGCGGCCGAAAATGTGCTGCTTTACGATGACAATGGCGGTCACCAGGGCATGACCGCTGCAGAACTCATCGCCAATCAAGGCGCCAAATTGGAGCTCGTCTCGCCGGAGCGTTTCTTCGCGCCGGAGATGGGTGGGCTGAACCACGTGCCCTATATGGGTGCCTTCCACAGAAAGGGCGTGACCATCACCATCAACACGCGCCTGCGCTCGGTCAGGCGTGACGGAAACCAGCTCGTGGCGACGCTGGGCTCGGACTTTGCCGAAGGATGGCAGGCAACCAGGCTGGTCGACCAGGTCGTCGTCGAGCACGGCACCGTGCCGCTGGACGAGCTGTACCTGACCTTGAAGCCGCTTTCGAAGAATGGCGGCGCTGTCGACTATGAGCGGCTGGTCAAAGGCGGCGATATCTTCCCGCATCGTAACGCGGAGGGCGGCTTCGTCCTCTACCGCGTCGGCGATGCCGTCGCGTCCCGAAACATCCATGCCGCCATCTATGACGCGGTGCGGTTCGGGCTGAGGTCTTGAACAGGAGCGCCATCCAAAACCCGCAGCTGACAGGGAACACACGCTGAGGAACAGATCAGGGAAAACAAAAAGGGAGGAGAAAATGGGATTCTTCGGAAGCAACGGCGATCGCGTGCCCGCGGCCGTCGCGGACATGGCCAGGGAGGTCGCTGCAGGCCGGGTCGACCGGCGCGAATTCCTGGCGCTGGCAAGTGCGCTTGGTGCCTCGACAGCCCTGGCTTATGGCATGGTCGGCCTGGCGGTGCCATCGCCCGCTTTCGCCGAAGAGCCGAGGAAGGGCGGCACGCTTCGCGTGTCGATGCCGGTCAAGGCGCAAAAGGATCCGCGTACCTATGACTGGGTGGAACTTGCCAATGTTTCGCGCAGCTGGCTCGAGCCGCTGGTGCGTTACACCCGCGAATTCACCTTCGAGCCGGTGCTGCTCGAAAGCTGGGACGTGAACGACGACGCCACCGAATATGTGCTGCATGTGCGCAAGGGCGTGACCTGGAACAATGGCGATGCCTTCAACGCCGACGACGTCGCCTACAACCTGACCCGCTGGTGCGAAAAGGCGGCCGCCGGCAACTCCATGGCAGGGCGCATGGGCGCGCTGATCGATGAGAAGACCGGGAAGGCGATGGACGGCGCCATCACCAAGGTCGACGAGCACACGGTGAAGCTGAAGCTCAAGGAGCCTGATATCGCGCTCATTCCCAACTTCACCGACTATCCGGCACTCATCGTCCATCGCAATTTCGATGCGGATGGCGCCGACCCGGTCAAGAAGCCGATCGGTACCGGGCCTTTCGAACTCGTGTCCTATGCGGTCGGCCAGAAGGCCGTGGTCAAGCGGCGCGAGAACGGCAAATGGTGGGGTGGCGAAGCACCGCTCGACGGTGTCGAATTCACCGACTACGGCACCGATTTCAACGCCTCGGTGAACGCGTTCGAATCAGGCGAGATCGACCTCAATTTGGAGACGCCGGCCGACTTCATCGACATACTGGACAAGATGGATCTGGTGAAATCGGAGGTTGCGACCGCCACGACCCTGGTTGCGCGCACCAACGTCACCCACAAGCCTTATGATGATCAGCGCGTCCGCAACGCGCTGCAGATGGCGGTCGACAACAATGTCGTCCTGCAGCTCGGCTACAGCGGGCGCGGAACGGTCGGCGAAAACCATCACGTCAGCCCGATCCAGCCCGAATATTATGCGCTGCCCAAGAAGGAGCGCGATGCTGCCGGCGCCAAGAAGCTGATGGCGGAGGCTGGCCAGGCCGACTTCGAGCATGAGTTGATAACGATCGAGGACGATTGGCAGAAGAACACCGGCGATGCGATCGCCGCGCAGCTGCGCGAGGCCGGCATCAAGGTCAAGCGGACCGTGCTGCCTGGCTCGACCTTCTGGAACGACTGGACGAAGTACCCCTATTCGATGACGATCTGGTACATGCGCCCGCTCGCCGTCCAGGTGCTGGCGCTCGGCTATCGCACCGGCGAGGCCTGGAACGAATCCGGCTATTCCAACCCCGATTTCGACGCCAAGCTTAAAACGGCGCTGTCCATCAACGATGTCGAGAAACGGCGCGAGGTGATGAAGGATCTCGAGACGATCCTCCAGGATTCGGGCGTCATCATCCAGCCCTACTGGCAGAAGCTTTATTGCCACATGAGCAAGAAGGTGAAGAACTACGGCATCCACCAGACCTTCGAGATGGATCTGCAGAACGTCTGGCTGGAAGAGGCCTGATCAGGTCCAGGTTCAGCGATCAGCCGGTGCGGTCGACAGACCGTGCCGGCCATCCAGGCGCCGCGTCATCGCATCGAGCGACGGCCACGGCGGACCCTCGCGCAGGGTGTGGATGAGGTGTTCGCCCCAGCGCCGGCCGTCTGGAAACTGGTCGTCCGCGTCCCACCGCCACGCGGCGACCATGACGAGCACGAGGGCACGGCATTCGTTCAGCAAAGCATGATCGACGTCGGGATAGTGCTCGACGACCGCATCAGGCACATGCGCCAGGTCGAATTCCACCGGCCCACAGCAAAATGTCTCGAGGTCGATGAACAGCGGCCCGAACCTGGTGGCCAGCAGGTTGCCCGGATGTGGTTCGCCGTGCAGCAGCTGCTCCGCAGCGCCCTTGTCGACGATTGTTCGTATGAGGTTCTTCAGCATGCCGCCGAGAAATTCCCGGTCCGCGTCGGCCAGTTCAGGCGTCAGGTGACGGTTGACCAGAAGTCGTTCTGCTTCCGCGACCCGGTCGGTGAAATGCGGCGTGGCAATCCCGATCTTCCGCATACCGACGTGCAGGCGCCGCAGTGAGCCCGCATAATCGACCGGCGCGACGTCAGGCATCCCGGAAGCGTAGTGGGTCCAAAACGTAACCGCGAAACCATCGCGCTCGTAGACACGCGACGGAACGCGGGGCTCGAGCGCAGCTGCGGGGCTGCCGGTCTCAGCGAGTAGCCCGGCGAGCTCGATCTCGGACTGCATCAGGTGATCCCCTGAGGGCGCGACCCGGGCAAGTGTGTCACAGGGCAGGAGGTGCAAGGTGAGCGTGTTCGAATTCTGAAGAACAACGGCATGATCAACCGTCAGTTCCAAGGTCGAGGCGATCGATTTGGCCGCAGCCACGGCACCCGAGACATCGGTAGCTTCCAAGAAACGACTCCGTCTTCATCTGCATCTGTCCGCAGACCCAGCCCAGGGCTCGGTAATGGACGATTTGGTGGAACCTTACTTGCGTCGAGTCCGTAGAAGAAGATTACACCGCGACCTAAGCCAAGGAGCTGCGACGATGATCCGCACTCTCAGCCTCGTTGGTGCACCCTCAAGCGCCGGCGCTTATGCGCCAGGGCAGGAGAAGGCTCCGGCAGCTTTTCGGCGCAATGGATTGGTTCCGGCGCTAATGGAATACGGCCTACACGTGAATGACCGTGGAGATACACCAGGCTTTCGTTGGCGGCCGGACCACCAACGTCCCAAGGCCATGAATCTCGATGCAGTACAACGGACAGCTGCTGCCGTGGCCGACAAGGTCGGAGGTGCGTTGGCCAACGGCGAAGCGGTGTTCGTACTCGGCGGCGATTGCACGGTCGAACTGGGAACCGTGGCCGGTGCGTTGCGCGATGAACCTTCGGTCGGACTCATCTACATCGATTTCGACGTCGACTTGAATTCACCGGCGACGAGTGACGGCGCACTTGATTGGACCGGCGTTGCTCATCTGCTCGACCTCCCGGATACGGAGGCGGCATTGAGCGGCCTTGGCCCGCGTCGGCCGATGCTCAGTCCGGCCGATGTGCTGTATTTCGCTTCAGAAAACATCACTCCCGCCGAGAACAAGGCGGTGGACGCGCTCCGTCTCGAGCGCATCGGCCTCGCGGAGGTCGAAGAAGATCCGATCGGCGCGGCCCGGCGAGCGGTGGATTGGGGCGCGCGTCACAAGCGCCTTCTTATCCATCTCGACGTCGATGTACTGAATTTTACCGACTTTCCTATCGCTGAGAATACTCGGCGTTGCGATGGCTTGAGTTTCGAAGCCCTCTCAGCGGCGCTTGCGCCCTTGGTCGCGGCTCCCAACTGGCGTGCGCTGACGATAACTGAAGTCAACCCCGATCATACGCCCAATGAGCGTGAAGCCTTTGGCCGTTTGATCGCCATGCTGTCCGAGGCGTTGTCAGCGTAATCCAGTATGGAATTGGCGGAGAAGGAGGGATTCGAACCCCCGATACCCTTGCGAGTATGCCGCATTTCGAGTGCGGTGCTTTCAACCACTCAGCCACTTCTCCGCAGCGTGGTCGGCCTTGCCGGCGCGGCGCACTAGATAACGGGTGCTTGGCCGGGACACAAGGCCCTAAATGGCCTGATTTCGGCCCTTTTTGGCGAAGCCGGCTGGCCTTTGCCTTGACTCACCGCGAAGCTACGGTTATGGACGGCCCGCATTCGGCGTGGGGGATTCTCCGCGCCGCTTGTTTTTTGAACCCGCAGACTGACAAAAAGACGGCCGAACCGCCCCGATAGGACAAGCGGTTCAACAAGGCCGACCGAACAGCGAAAGGCAAAAAATGTTCGCAGTCATCAAAACGGGCGGCAAGCAGTATCGCGTTGCCGCCAACGATGTGCTCAAGATCGAGAAGCTCGAGGCCAATGTCGGCGACGTCGTCGAAATCGGCCAGGTTCTGGCGCATGGCGAAGGCGAGAACGTCGTGATCGGCGCTCCGTTCGTCGACGGCGCGGTGGTCACCGCCGAAGTCGTCGAGCAGGGCAAGAACCGCACCGTCATCGCTTTCAAGAAGCGCCGCCGGCAGAATTCGCGCCGCAAGATCGGCCACCGCCAGCTGCAGACCACCGTGCGCATCTCCGAGATTCTGGTCGCCGGTGCCAAGCCTTCCAAGAAGGCGGCTGCAAAGGCCGAAGTGAAGGCGGAAACCGCAGCAGAGGCCAAGGCCGAAGCCGCTCCGAAGAAGGAGAAGGCTGCGCCGAAGAAGGCCAAGGCCGAGGACGCCGCTGAGTAAGACTGCTGAGGCGGCAGAAGCCGCCTGAGTAGACTTGAAACGGAACGCGAACGCGTTCATAAGGGTTTTGAGGCGCCCCCGCGGCGCAAAGGAGCAATGAAATGGCACACAAGAAAGCTGGCGGTTCGTCGCGCAACGGTCGCGATTCGGAATCCAAGCGCCTTGGCGTGAAGAAGTTCGGCAGCGAAGCCGTCGTCGCAGGCAACATTATTATTCGTCAACGTGGCACCAAGTGGCATGCCGGCACCAATGTCGGCATGGGCAAGGACCATACCCTGTTTGCGCTGGAAGCCGGTGTCGTAGCCTTCAATAAAAAAGCCAATGGCCGAACCTACGTGTCGGTAAACCCGACTCTTAAGGCCGCGGAGTAGCCGGTTCCGCACCACGACACCGGCACCCCATCTCGGGAACCGGTGTCTGGCCAAGCCAGGAAAAGGATCAGGGGAGATGGGTGACCATCTCCCCTTTTTCTCGTGCCTGGAGGACTTTCAACATGGTTGCCGAAGCGGACTACACGGACGACGGAGGCTTCACGATCGATCAGCCGGTGCTGCGCACCGAGCGCCTGGTGATGCGTCCGCCATGCGAGGCGGATATCGATCAATTGGTGGCGCTCGCCGACAACCGCCATGTTGCCGAAATGCTTGCCCGCATGCCGCATCCCTATGGCGTCGAAGAAGCCCGCAGCTTCCTGGCGATGGCGCGAGCACCGCGTGGCGGCGTGGTCTACGCGCTGACGCTCGCCGAAAACGGAGCCTTTCTCGGTTGCGCCGGGCTGAACAGCACCGACCGCGGCCTTGAACTCGGCTACTGGATCGGCGAGCCGCATTGGAAGCGTGGCTACGCCACCGAGGCGGCGCATGCTCTGGTCGACCTCGCCTTCACGCGCACGACCATCCAGGTCCTGCACGCCTCCACCCGGGTGATCAATCCGGCGTCGCGCCGGGTCATCCACAAGTGCGGCTTCCAGTATGCCGGACAGGGCATGCTGAATTCGATGGTTGCCGGTCAGGTCCCCGTCGAGCGCTACCGGCTCGACCGCAAGACCTGGACGAGCCTGAGAAGCTGGGTGCGGTTGTAACTCGTTCGGCCGGCGGCATTCGGACAATGGATGTCGCCAGCTTCAAGCGGGAACAGGCAAGACAATGACCCCAATGACGTCACCTGCCATCGTGCCAATGGCTGAAGCCCATATCGAGAGCTTTCATCGTGCGCTCGATATCGTGGCGCAGGAGCGTAGATATCTTATCTTTCTGGAAGCGCCGCCGCTGGCGACCACGCGCGATTTCGTGCGCGGCATGATCGAGAATCGCAATCCGCAATTCGTGGCGCTGGTGGAGCGTGAAGTCGTTGGCTGGTGCGATATTTCGCGCCTCGAGAGGCCCGTTGTGGCGCATCGGGGAACGCTCGGCATGGGAATCGTGCCGGATTATCGTGGGCGCGGGCTTGGCCGGCAATTGATCGAGACGACGCTTACGGAAGGGCGCCGGCAAGGCATTGTGCGTGTCGAGCTGTCCGCCTATGCCGACAATGCACGCGCCATCGCCCTCTATCGTAAAGTCGGGTTCGTCCAGGAAGGCGTCGAACGCGATGCGGCCTGCATCGATGGCCGCTATTGCGACATGATCCTCATGGCGTTGATCGACAAGGCAAACCGAGATGCGTGGCGATCAACGATCTAGAGCGGAATGCGATTTTTGTGAATCGTCATTCCGCTCGAATTCAGCCGAGTTCGAGCCATACGGGCAGATGGTCGGAGCCGTCCGCCCCGCGGTCGACCCAGAGGCGCTTCAGCGAGCCCGCCAGCGAAGCGCTGGTGAAGATGTAGTCGATGCGCTTGTGGCGGCTTTCGTCCTTCGGTCGTTCAGGGTCGACCCAGGTGACGAGATCCGTCTCCCCGACGGCCAGCCGCACGGCGGCGTCGACGGCAAGGTCGGCGCTGAGATGCAGGCCGAATTCGTGATCGGGCAGGCCGGCGAATTCGACATATTCGGGCGAACCGGCCAGCATGTTGAAGTCGCCCATCACGACAAAAGCTTCGGGGCACGGCGGCTCCGGCAGGCCGATCTCGTCGAGGCCGCTCAGGCCGCCGCCTTCGATCGGATAGCTGAGCACACGGTCTCGCAGGAAGCGGATCTGCCTTGCGCGCTCGACGGGATTGCGATGATCGAGATGGGTCGAATAGAAGCGCACGAAGCCGAGCGGCGTCTCGACGAGGGCTTCGATGGCGCCGCGCTGGAAGTTCATGGTGCCGACGGATCGGCTTCGCGGCAGAAGCAGGTTGCGCGAGAGATGGATCGGTGTCTTCGAGAGCACCATGTTACCGAGCTGGAACGTGACCGTGCAGGCGCGGCCGCCAACGATCGACGAGCCGATATTCGCTTCGAAATTGGAGCCATAGACGGCAAAATACTCCGGCAAAGCTTCGCCGATCGCGGCCACCATGTCGTGTCCGCCATTGCGCGGATTGTTGCGCGACACCTCCTGGAGGGCGATGACGTCGGCGCCGCGGACGGTATCGGCAATGCGGGCGAGGTCGTAGCGGCCGTCGAGGCCGATGCCGTACTGGATGTTGTAAGAGACAATCCGCATAACCAACTCTCCCGCCTCCGGCCGCAAAATCGGCCGTGCCTGCTTTCGCTCTAGGCCTTTCCATGGTTTAGAGCAGACAGGTTCATGAAACTCCATAGCAACAGAAATCGCGTCCGATGAAATTCCTCGATCAGGCCAAGGTCTATATCCGCTCCGGCGACGGCGGTGCCGGCGCCGTCTCGTTCCGGCGCGAGAAGTTCATCGAATTCGGTGGGCCGGACGGTGGCGATGGCGGCCGCGGCGGCGATGTCTGGGTCGAGGTGGTCAACGGGCTGAACACGCTGATCGACTATCGCTACCAGCAGCATTTCCGCGCCAAGACCGGCGTTCACGGCATGGGTCGCAACCGCACCGGTGCCAAGGGGGCCGATGTGACGCTGAAAGTACCGGCCGGCACGCAGATCTATGCCGAGGACAACGAGACGCTGATCTGCGACCTGACCGAGGAAGGCCAGCGCTTCCGTCTGGCAGCCGGCGGAAATGGCGGTTTCGGCAACCAGCATTTCAAGACGTCGACCAATCAGGCGCCGCGGCGCGCCAATCCAGGCCTGCCGGGCGAGGAACTGACGATCTGGCTGCGGCTCAAGCTGATCGCCGATGCCGGGCTCGTCGGCCTGCCGAATGCCGGCAAATCAACCTTCCTTGCCGCTGTCACGGCAGCAAAGCCGAAGATCGCCGACTACCCGTTCACGACGCTGCATCCGGGCCTCGGCGTCGCGCGCATCGACGCGCGCGAGTTCGTGCTGGCCGATATTCCCGGCCTGATCGAGGGCGCACATGAGGGCGTCGGTATCGGCGACCGTTTCCTCGGCCATGTCGAGCGCACGCGCGTGTTGCTGCATCTGGTCTCGGCGCAGGAGGAAAGTCCGGGCAAGGCTTACAAGACCGTGCGCAAGGAGCTGGAAGCCTATGGTCACGGGCTGGCGGACAAGGTCGAGGTCGTTGCGCTCTCACAGGCCGACACTTTGGACGAGGATGAACGCAAGAAGAAGCTGGCTTCGCTGAAACGCGCGGCCGGCCGTGCGCCGTTCCTGGTCTCGGCAGTCACGGGCGAAGGTGTCGAAGCGGTGTTGCGCGCGCTGATGGCCGTGGTGGCCGAGGCGCGTGAAGCCGTGTCGGCAAAAGTCGAGACGCGCTGGGAACCATAGGAATGTCCGTGCAGTCTCTGAAGAAATACCGCCGCATCACGGTCAAGATCGGCTCGGCGCTGCTGGTCGACCGCACAACCGGGTTGAAGCGCGAATGGCTGGCCTCGCTGGCGCAGGATATCGGCACGCTGGCCGCCCACGGTGCGGAAGTGCTCGTCGTATCCTCCGGCGCCATTGCGCTCGGCCGCACAATCCTCGGGCTCGGCAAACGCGCCTTGAAGCTCGAGGAAAGCCAGGCCGCCGCCGCCGTCGGGCAGATCGCATTGGCTGGTGCGTGGTCGGATGCCCTTGGCGGTCATGGCCTGAAATCAGGTCAGATCCTGCTCACTTTGGGCGATACCGAGGAGCGTCGGCGCTATCTCAATGCGCGCGCCACCATCTCGACCTTGCTCAAGATGAAGGCGGTGCCGGTCATCAACGAGAACGACACGGTGGCGACGTCCGAAATCCGCTATGGCGACAACGATCGTCTGGCGGCGCGTGTCGCCACAATGATGGGCGCCGACCTCCTGGTGCTGCTTTCCGACATCGATGGGCTTTATACGGCACCGCCGGCACGCGATCCAAATGCCGAGTTCATTCCGGTCGTCGAGCGCATCACGCCGGATATCGAAGCGATGGCGGGTGCCGCGGCCTCCGAACTGTCGCGTGGCGGCATGCGCACCAAGCTCGATGCCGGCAAGATCGCCAATGCGGCAGGCACTGCGATGGTCATCACCTCGGGCACGCGTCTGTCGCCGCTGATGGCGATCGAACGCGGCGAGCGCGCCACCTTCTTCAAACCGAGCCCGACGCCGGTGAAAGGTTACAAGACCTGGATCGCGGGACAACTCGAGCCGGCGGGGCGACTAACCGTCGATGCCGGCGCCATCGGCGCGCTGATGTCAGGCAAATCCTTGTTGCCGGCGGGCGTGAAATTGGTCAGCGGCAATTTTGCACGTGGCGATACCGTTGCTATCCTGTCGCCCGAAGGGCGCGAGATCGCACGCGGGTTGGTTGCCTATGATGCCGCCGATGCCGTAAGAATCGCCGGTCTCAAGACGGCCGAGATCGAAACGGTTCTCGGCTATGAGGCGCGCTCGGCGATGATCCACCGTGACGATCTGGTGGTCAGCCATGCCGGGCAAAGTGGAGAATGAGCATGCTGAAGCTGCATGAAGGGTCGGCGGCCGATACGGGCCAGCTGATGGCTGCAATCGGCCGCAAGGCGCGCGCCGCCGTTCGGCCGCTCGCCATTGCGTCGACCGCTGCCAAGAATGCCGCTCTCTCGGCGATGGCCGATGCCATCCTGCGCAACGAAAAAGAAATCCTGGAAGCCAATGCCATCGATGTGGCGAATGGCGAGGAAGCAGGACTTTCGCCGTCCTTCATGGACCGTTTGAAACTCAACCCGGCACGTATCGGCGCCATGAGCGACGGTATCCGTGAAATCGCTGCGCTGAAGGATCCGGTCGGCGACGTGATCGCCGAATGGGACCGCCCGAACGGCTTGAATATCGAGCGCGTCCGCACGCCGCTCGGCGTCATCGGCGTGATCTATGAGAGCCGTCCGAATGTGACGGCGGATGCCGGGGCGCTGTGCCTGAAGGCCGGCAATGCGGTGGTGCTGCGCGGCGGCTCCGACTCGATCAATTCGTCTGCCGCCATCCATGCCTGCCTCGTCGAAGGGCTGAAGGCGGCCGGGCTGCCGGAAGATGCAATCCAGCTGGTGCCGACCACCGATCGCGCTGCCGTCGGCGAGATGCTGAAGGGCCTGTCCGGCAATCTGGACGTCATCATTCCGCGTGGCGGGCGCAGCCTTGTCGAGCGCGTGCAGACCGAGGCCCGGGTTCCGGTCTTCGCGCATCTCGAAGGCATCTGTCATCTCTACATCGACAAGTCGGCCGATCTCGCCATGGCGGTGAAGATCGCAGTCAACGCCAAGATGCGGCGCACCGGCATCTGTGGGGCGGCGGAAACGCTGCTGATCGACCGCGCCGTGGCCTCCACGCATCTCGTTCCGGTGCTGGAAGCCTTGCGCGATGCCGGCTGCGAACTCCATGCCGATGCCGATGTGCTGAAGGCGTTTTCCGATGCGACACCGGCAACGGATGCGGACTGGGTGACAGAATATCTCGATGCCATCATTGCAGTGAAGCTGGTTGACGGCGTCGGCGGCGCCATCGAGCATATCGAGACGTTTTCCTCGCATCACACCGAGGCGATCGTGGCCGAGGATGCTGCCGCCGTAGAGCGCTTCTTCAACGAAATCGATTCCGCCATCCTGCTGCATAACGCGTCCACGCAATTCGCCGATGGCGGCGAGTTCGGCATGGGGGCCGAAATCGGCATCGCCACCGGCAAGATGCACGCGCGCGGGCCGGTCGGCGTGGAACAGCTCACTTCGTTCAAATATCGCGTGCGCGGCAATGGGCAGGTGCGGCCTTAGCGCCGCTCCCGTGTCCAGGCGGTTGGGGACCAGAATTTGAGATCCGATGGACCTCCGACCGAGACTGGCCAAGGAATTGAAGCTGCGCGCAAGCCGGACGGTTTTCCTGCGCAGTACCTGCGCATGCCCTATGTTGAAAAGGGCATGCAGGTCGGCCTGTTCGGAGGGTCGTTCAACCCGCCGCACGCCGGCCATGCGCTTGTCGCCGAGATTGCCCTGAGAAGACTTGCCCTCGACCAACTGTGGTGGATCGTCACGCCGGGAAATCCGTTGAAGAGCACACGCGAGCTCGCACCGCTCGCCGAACGCATCCGGCTTTCGGAAAAGATCTCCAGGAACCCGCGCATCAAGGTGACAGCCTTCGAGGCCAGCCACCATATACGCTATACGGCCGATACGCTGGCGCTGGTGCGTGCCAAGAACCCGGGTGTCGATTTCGTCTGGATCATGGGAGCGGATTCCCTGCGCGACTTCCATCATTGGCAGCGCTGGCGCCAGATCGCCATGACGTTCCCGATTGCCGTGATCGACCGGCCGGGGGCGACCTTGTCTTTCCTGTCGTCGGTCGTCGCCAAGACCTTCGACTATGCCCGCGTCGACGAAGGTGACGCCCCCATTCTGGCGCATATGCGGGCGCCGGCCTGGACCTTCATCCATGGTCCGCGTTCGCTGCTGTCGTCGACTGCGATACGGCGGGCAGCAAAGAAATAGCGCTTTTCCAAGACAGATCAGCGCTTTGATGGGCAAATGTGAGCCGACAGCGTTTTCGTTTCACGGAAACGCGGATACGCTCCAAGGCATTGTTTTTCCGTAATTCCGGACGCAAAACCGCTGCGCACTTTTGCTGGAATTACTCCCGGCTTGTCTTGAAACTGCAATGCGACTCTGCCTATCTAATTAGCGTCACCTGATTTTGTTGGTGACTTCGTTGTTCTTGTCGCGAAAGGAAAGACACTGAGAACAGCACTGCGGAAGAAGGCCGACATCGTGCCTTCGGCGGCCGGGATAGGCGGCATCGACGCCTCGGCCCGCGCCATCAAGACAGTCCTTGCCAGTCTGGAAGACTCCAAGGCCGAAAACATCGTCTCCATCGACATCCAGGGAAAATCGAGCCTTGGCGACTACATGGTCGTCGCGTCGGGCCGATCGAACCGTCATGTGACGGCGGTTGCCGATCATCTCCTCAAAGCGCTCAAGGACGCCGGCTACGGCGATGCGCGTGTCGAGGGGCTGGCCAGCGCCGACTGGGTGCTGATCGATTCCGGCGATATCATCGTCCACGTCTTCCGACCCGAGGTGCGTGACTTCTACAATCTTGAAAAGATGTGGCAGGCACCCGACCTTGAAGAAGAGACCCTCCACTGAGCCGTAAGGCTTCTTAGAGGCAGGGATGAAGATCATCATACATGCCGTGGGCCGGATGAAAGCCGGCCCCGAAAGGGATTTGGCAGCTCGTTACTTCGACCGCTTCGCGAAAAGTGGTCCCGCGATCGGCCTGGAATTCTCCGGCGTTACCGAAGTTCCCGAAAGCCGTGGCCAGACCGCCAGCGAACGCCGGCGCGAGGAAGGCCAGAAGCTCCAGACCCAGCTGCAGCCAGGTGGAGCATTGATCCTGCTTGACGAGCGGGGACGGCATTTTTCCTCCGAAGAGTTCGCAGGTCGCATCGGATTGTTTCGCGATGGCGGCCGCAAAGCCGTGGTCTTAGCCATCGGTGGCGCCGACGGCCACGACCAGTCGCTGCGTGACCAGGCCGATCTGGTGGTCTCATTGGGCGCCATGACTTGGCCGCATCAACTGGTGCGGGTCATGCTGGGTGAACAGCTCTACCGGGCAGCGACGATCCTTGCGGGTCATCCCTATCATCGTTCATAGCTCTTGACCGATTTTCGCCCCATTGCGGCCTGAGAAGCCCTGGGTGCTGAAGGGGCGAGCACTTATGGTTGATGGTTCGTTAACGAAGCCGGAAATACAGTCAGGCTTCCATGATTGAGCGTGCAAGATCGAAAACCGGCTTCGTGCGCGGCTGCTTGATTGCCGCCGCGCTCGTCGCGTCGTTTTCGGCAAAGGCGGAAGATACGCCCGAGGCTGCACCCGATGCTGACGGGAATCGCGCCGAATATGAACGGATCTCCAGGGAAATCACGCTTTCGGCGGAGCGCCTGAGCAAGCTCGCCGCCGACATCGCCACGGTGAAGAAAGACTCCGCGTCGATTACCGCCGCACTCATCCAGTCTGCCAAGACCGAGCAGAAGCTCGGGCAGGATATCGAAGACATCAGCGGCAAGCTGGACGGCCTCAAAGACCAGGAGAAAAAGCTACGCGAATCGCTGGCGGCGCGCCGTGATGTGCTTGCGGAAGTGCTGGGTGCACTGCAGCGCATGGGGCTCAACCCGCCTCCAGCCATCCTGGTCAAACCGGAAGACGCGTTGTCTTCCGTGCGCAGTGCGATCCTTCTCGGCGCCGTGGTGCCGGAACTGCGCCAGCGAGCCGAGGTCGTCCTGGCCGAATTGAAGGAACTGACGCGAGTGACGACTTCGATCGAGGCGGAGCGAACGCGGCTCACCGCCGCCGTCACCGACCAGGTGGCGGAGAAGCAGCGGCTCAATCTTTTGCTGCAGGCAAAGGAAAAACTGCAGGCCGAAACCGAAACGGCTCTCGTGGACGAGCAGAAGAAGGCCCGCGATCTTGCCGCGAAAGCCTCCAGTCTCAAAGATTTGATCGCTTCCCTAGACGCCGAGGCGGAAAAGACACGCAAGGCAGCCGAAAAGGCGAGGCAGGACGCGGCTGCTCAGGCTGATGCCGATGCAAAGGCGGCAGCCGCCGCTGTTCCGGAAGCGAACCGCCTTGCCTCATCCGCTCCGTTTTCCGCCCTGCAGGGCCAGGTTGCCTTGCCCGTTACCGGCAAGATCCGGCGCCGTTTCGGCGGTGAGGACGGCACCGGCGGCACCATGCAGGGTGACATGGTTGCGACACAATCGGGCGCCATCGTGACCGCGCCGGCGGATGGGAGCGTCCTTTATGCGGGACCATTTCGTTCCTATGGGCAACTCTTGATCCTGAACGCCGGCGACGGCTATCATGTCGTCCTGGCGGGAATGAGCAAATTGAACGTAGCGGCAGGCCAAGCCGTGCTCGCGGGCGAACCAATCGGTGCCATGGGCGAAGCCCGTGTGGCGAGCACGTCGGCAACGCAGAATGGAAATACCACGCCGGAACTCTACATCGAGTTCCGCAAGGATGGAAAACCCGTCGATCCTAACCCATGGTGGGCGGAGCGATTCTCTGGAAGGACGTGAAATGATGCGGAAACTGTCGCTCTTGGTTGCCGGCGCGCTGATGGGTGCGTCTGCCATGAGCCTGGTCTATGGGGTTCCAAGTTCCGCGGCGAACGCGGCAGGCTCCGAAACCTATAAGCAGCTTGCGATCTTCGGTGACATCTTCGAACGCGTGCGCGCGCAATATGTGACGCCGCCGGACGACAAGTCGCTGGTGGAAAATGCCATCAACGGCATGCTGTCTTCGCTCGATCCCCATTCGTCCTACATGAATTCCGAGCAGGCGCAGGATATGCGCGTGCAGACCAAGGGCGAGTTCGGCGGCCTGGGCATCGAAGTCACGATGGAAAACGACCTCGTCAAGGTCATCGCCCCGATCGACGACACGCCCGCCGCCAAGGCCGGTGTTCTGGCCGGCGACTACATCGCCAAGATCGATGGCGACGAAGTGCGCGGCCTGACGCTGAACGATGCCGTCGACAAGATGCGCGGCGCGGTCAACACGCCGATCAAGCTGACCATCCTGCGCCAAGGCGCAGACAAGCCGATCGAGCTGACCGTCGTGCGCGACATCATCAAGGTCAAGGCAGTGAAATTCAGGGTCGAGAACGACATCGGCTATATGAAGATCAACTCCTTCACCGAAAAGACCTATGACGACCTGCAGAACGCGATCGCCGAGATCAAGAAGCAGGTGCCCAAGGACAAGCTGAAAGGCTATGTGCTCGACCTGCGGCTCAATCCGGGCGGTCTGCTCGATCAGGCCGTTTCGGTTTCCGACGCATTCCTGAAGCGAGGCGAGATCGTTTCGACGCGCGGCCGCGATCCGAAGGACGTGACCCGCTTCGACGCCAAGACCAAGACGACCGACGAGATCGACGGCAAGCCGCTGGTGGTGCTCGTCAACGGCGGCTCGGCCAGCGCCTCGGAGATCGTTGCCGGCGCGCTGCAGGATATGAAGCGCGCAACCGTGGTGGGCACGCAGTCCTTCGGCAAGGGTTCAGTGCAGACCATCATCCCGCTCGGCGAGAACGGGGCGCTGCGCCTGACGACGGCGCTCTACTACACCCCGTCCGGCAAATCGATCCAGGGCAAGGGCATCACGCCCGACATCAAGGTCGATCAGCCGGTGCCGGCCGAGTTGCAGGGACGTGACCTGACCCGCGGGGAGTCGGACCTCAAGGGCCATATCAAGGGTGTCGAGGAGAGCTCGCAGGGCTCGGGCTCGGCCGCCTACGTGCCGCCGGATCCGAAGAATGACCTGCAGCTGATCTTCGCCGAACAGCTGCTGCGCGGCGAAAAGACTGATCCAGCCTTCCCGCCGAACCCAGACAAGGCGGTGATGAACCAGTAAAGCTGGCGTTCTTCCAAAGGACACTGGCTGCTCGAACGCAGCAATGCGATGCTGCCGGAACCGCAAGGTTCCGGCAGTTTGATTCGGAGGCTTGCGTAGAACGTCGTGCAGGCGGCAGGGGTTGGCGGCTTGGCAGATTTCACCAAGGAGATCGAGCGTCCACTCGGACAATCAGTCCGAGCGTCTGCGTCGCGTCCCGCGCGACGGTTCAGCCGCGGCCAGGCAGCAGGGATTTTAGGCGTTTTGGCTGTGATCGGTGCTTCGACGCTGATCGCCTTCGGCGAAAAGCCGTTCCGCAAGCCTGTGGTTGTCGCCACTCCGGCACCCCAGGACGTGAAGCCGGCTGAGGCTGTGGCTCAGACGCCGGCTGCAGAGCCAAAACCGATACCGCAGCCGAAAAAGAACGACGGCCCGCAGATCATCCGCGTTCAGCCCACCGATACGGGCGGGCAAGCCGGTATCGTCATCCAGGACGCTTCCGCGGTCGGCCAGAATCTTTCCGTCGCGCATCTGCCTGACAAGGCGCTGATCGAAGACGGCGAAGGCGGTCCCCTGCCGACCCGGTCGGCGGATGGGCGACGGCCGTTCGATGTCTATGCCCGTCCCTGGTCCGGTACGCGTGGCGCCCGGGTCGCCATTGTCATTGGGGGACTTGCCGTGTCGCAGACAGGTACGCAATCGGCGATCGCCAAACTGCCGGGCGAAGTGACGCTCGCCTTTGCCTCGCAAGGCAACAGCATCGGCCGTTGGATGCAGGAGGCGCGCCGGCGCGGCCATGAGATCATCATGCAACTGCCATTGGAACCGTTCGATTATCCCAATGTGAATCCGGGCCGCAACACGCTGACCGTCGATGCCAGCGAGGAAGAAAACCTCAACAACCTGCGCTGGGTGCTGTCGCGTACCACGAATTACACGGCAGTGATGAACTATATGGGTGCGCGCTTCTCGTCCGACCCGGAGGCCTTCGGACCGGTGATGGCAGAACTCGCCAGGCGGGGCATCGGGTATCTCGACGACGGCTCCTCGGCACGTAGCGTGGCGCCCGATCTTGCAAAGAAGGACGGCGTGCCGCTGGCGATTGCCGATACCGCGATCGACAGCGTGCAGGAACGCGGCGCCATCTTGAAGAAACTCGACGAACTGGAGGCGACGGCGCGCGCCAAGGGATATGCGGTTGGCACGGGTTCAGCTTTCAACGTTACCGTCGATGCCGTGGTCTCCTGGGTGAACGAAGCCAAGAAGCGCGGCATCGAGATCGTGCCGATCTCGGCAGTGGCGATCGATCCCGAACGGAAATGAGCATGGCAAAGAAGAAACTCGTCGACCCTGAAACCTTGCCCTACCGGCCCTGCGTCGGCGTCATGGTGCTGAACAGCCAAGGCCTGGTCTGGGTGGGGCATCGCATCGCCGAACCAGACAGCGAGTTTGCCGGCACGCAGCTCTGGCAGATGCCTCAGGGCGGTATCGACCAAGGCGAAGAGCCGTTTGTGGCCGCCACGCGCGAAATCTACGAGGAGACCGGGATGAAGAGTCTCGATCTTCTCGCCGAGGCTCCGCGCTGGATCAACTACGACCTGCCGCGCGAACTGGTCGGCATCGCCTTCAAGGGCCGCTATCGCGGCCAGACGCAGAAATGGTTCGCGTTCCGCTTTCGCGGCGATGAAGACGAGATCAAGATCAACCCGCCTCCTGGCGGGCATGATGCGGAGTTCGACGACTGGGGCTGGAAGCCGATGACCGACCTGCCCGGTCTCATCGTGCCGTTCAAGCGCAAGGTCTACGAAGAGGTCGTTGCGGCTTTCCGGCATCTGGTGGCATAACGATTGCAAGAGCCAATCGTATTGCTGCACGGGGGCGAAGATGGTCGATGCCGCCAGGATTGCAGGAGCTAGAGCAATTCCAGGAAAAGTGTGTTGCGGTTTTCCGTCCGGAATTGCGTAAAAACAAGGAGATAGAGCGTTTCACCGTTTCCATGAAACGGGGAAACGCTTTAGACCACCCGAATTGACTGGAACGACGCCTCATACGCATACCCAGCCCGATGAAGCGGCGGCCGGAGCCATTCTCACCATCGATCTCGGTGCAATACGCGAAAACTACCGTCGCCTGAAGGCGCGCCTTGACGGCGTCGCCTGTGCCGGTGTCGTCAAGGCCGACGGTTATGGGCTGGGTGCCGTGGAAGTGGCGAACGCCTTGCGCAAGGAGGGTTGCGATACTTTCTTTGTCGCGCACCTTTGGGAGGGTATCGTATTGCGCGACGCCCTGGGTGCGGCGCCGACGATTTTCGTCCTGCATGGTTTTCTGCCTGGCTCGGAGGCGCAGGGCGAAGCCGCCGCACTCACGCCTGTCGTCAACAGCACAGCGCAGCTTGTTGCCTGGCGCGACCTCGCACATCGACTTGGCAAGAAGCTGCCGGCTGCAATCCAGATCGACAGCGGCATGTCGCGCATCGGCATGGCGCCGGTCGAGGTCGAAGCGTTGGCGGCCGATCCGTCCGGTTTCGACGGCATTGAACTCAAGCTGGTGATGAGCCATCTCGCCTGCGCCGACGAGCCCGAGCACGGCGCCAACGAGGCCGAGCGGCTGGAATTCGACCGGCTGCGCAAGATGCTGCCGCCGGCGCCGCTGTCTTTTGCCAACTCCTCGGGCATCTTTCTCGGCAAGCCCTATCATCATGATCTGGCCCGACCGGGGGCGGCGCTTTACGGTATCAACCCGACGCCGGGTCACGGGAATCCCATGCAGCCCGTAGTCAAGCTGGAAGCCAAGGTGATCCAGACCCGGCAGATCGATGCCGGAGCGGGTGTCGGCTACGGTCACACTTTTCACGCCTCGGGCCCGCTTCGAACTGCGACGATCGCTCTGGGTTACGCCGATGGCTGGCACCGCCGAACCTCGGCGGCCGCGTTCTTCGAAGGGATAAAATTGCCCTTTATCGGCCGGGTATCGATGGACTCGATCATCCTCGATATTTCGGCGTTGCCGGCAGGGCGTCTCCGAGAAGGCGATCTTGTCGAACTCATCGGGCCTTCTCACCCGCTCGATACGGTGGCGGATGTTGCCGGCACGATCGGTTACGAGGTGCTGACCAGCCTCGGTCACCGTTTTCACCGGCGCTACATCGGCGGCTGAGCGGTTTTGTCGTGCTTGACAAGCCGTGCCGGGTCGGCAAGGCTCGTCGCATGAGCACCTCTGCCCATAACCGGACCTGTTTCAGGATCTGCCCTATCGCGGGAGCGTAGCCCCGGCGCGGACGCTTTTGTGCGTCCGTCCGTACCGGGGCTTTTTTCAAAACCAGACATGAAATTCGAGCTGAAGGCGGCGTGAGTGCGCGTGTCGGTTCGATCCAAGGCCGCGCCCTCTGTGCGGCCGGCCGCGCATCGCCTCGATGCGTTACCAACACGAAAGGTTCCACCATGCAAAGATCGATCAAGGTTCGTCCGCCCGATACCATATTGGTGTCAGCCACCGATCACGGCCGCCTGACCGGCCTGGCGCGGGCATCGCTCGACCGTTTGCCCGATACCGCCGAAGAACTGCTTTCCGAAATGGACCGCGCAACGGTCGCAACAGCCGGTGCGTTACCCGACAATGTAGTGCGCATGGGCTCCACGATCGTCGCTCGCAATGGCGGCGGCGCCGAACAGCGTATGACATTGGTCTATCCAGCTGACGCCGATATCGCTGCTCAACGAATTTCCGTGCTCACCCCGCTTGGTACTGCCCTTATCGGCGCGCAAGTCGGCCATTGCGTGCAGTGGACGACTCGCGACGGCCGCGAGATGATGCTCGATATTGTCGAAGTCCTGCCGCCGCATGCGGACCGGACCTGAGGCGAGGTACGGACATGAACAAGATCTGCCGCCTCACCACCAAGGACTTCGCAATCCTGGAAACGATGCTGGAGCGCCGGCGCGCGGTGAACGACCCGCTCGCCCCCCTTTTGGAGAAGAAGCTCGCTAACGCCAGTGTGGTGTTGATCGATACCGTCGATGCCGATGTCGTCACAATCAACAGCCGCGTCACCTTCCGCATTGGCGCCAATCCCGCGGAGACGCGGACAGTGATCCAAAACGAAGTGCGCGGCATCGTCGGGGCTAGCCTGCCGGTAACGACGCCATGGGGACTTTCGCTGCTTGGCTTGGCAGAGGGCGAGACCGGCCTTGTCGAAAGACCGAGTGGCGAGACGGAGCCGATTCGCGTCGTCAAAGTGTTGTTCCAGCCGGAAGCGGCGCGCCGTGCGAGTGTTGCCCGGCAAGCTCGGCCAACGCTCAGACTGGTCTACAGTGCCAATAGCATTGTGCCACCACTTGGCGCGGTGGAGAAAATCCGGCAGACAGGGCCCGATGACGATCCCGGCGGCCCAACTGCGGCGTGACCGGGGCAGGAGCGCCATTCGTTCATTGGACGCAAAGGCGCTTTGGGTTTGAGGTTGCGTATCGTGCCTGCCAAAGATCATTTTTGATCGAGGGCGGATGCGCTGGAGCTGAATGCGGTCAAAAGCATTTCGCTTCATTTGGTTTTTTTGTCGCATGATTCCGAAACTTCAGGGTCATGTCCTAGGAGCGGGGCGTATGAGAATTCTAGTGCTTGGCAGCGGCGTGATCGGTGTGACCGCTGCCTATTATCTGGCGGAGGCCGGCCATGAGGTGACGGTGGTGGATCGCCAAGGCGGTCCGGCACTGGAAACCAGCTTCGGCAATGCCGGCGAGGTATCGCCAGGTTACTCCTCGCCTTGGGCCGGCCCCGGCGTTCCGGTCAAGGCGATCAAGTGGCTTCTGATGCATTTCGGTCCGCTGGTGATCCGCCCCAAGGTCGACCCGGCCATGGTGTCCTGGGTGCTGAAGATGCTGCGCAACTGCACCGAGGCGCGTTATGCCGTGAACAAGGCTCGCATGGTGCCGATCGCCGAATACAGCCGCGATTGCCTGAAGGCGCTGCGCGCCGAGATCGGCATCCAGTATGACGATCGCGCTAAGGGCACCCTGCAGTTGTTCCGCAACCAGAAGCAGCTCGACGGCACGGCCGGTGATATCGAAGTGCTGAAGCAGTTCGGTGTGCCCTATGAAGTACTCGATCCGGCTGGCTGCATCGGCGCGGAGCCGGCGCTTGCCAATGTCGAAGGCAAGTTCGTCGGCGGCCTCCGATTGCCCGGTGACGAAACGGGCGACTGCAAGATGTTCACCGAGCGACTGGCTGAACATGCAGCCAAACGTGGCGTCACCTTCCGCTTCAATACCTCGATCAAGGGCATCGCCATCGAAGGCGGCCGCATAGCCGGCGTCGACACAAGCGAAGGGCTGCTGACGGCGGATGCCTATGTCTGTGCACTCGGCAGCTATTCCCCGATCATGCTGAAGCCGCTCGGCCTTTCGATCCCGGTCTATCCGATCAAGGGATATTCGATCACGGTGCCCATCACCAATGCATCCGGCGCCCCGGAATCGACCGTCATGGACGAGACCTACAAGGTAGCAATCACGCGCCTCGGCGACCGCATCCGTGTCGGCGGCACGGCCGAGATTTCGGGCTATGACCTGGCTCTGCGTCCGGCGCGACGCGCGACACTCGAACATTCGGTGACCGATTTGTTCCCGCGTGGCGGCGACGTGTCCAAGGCCAGTTTCTGGTGCGGGCTCAGGCCGATGACACCGGACGGTCCGCCGATCATCGGCAAGACACGCTACGACAACCTTTTCCTCTCCACCGGCCACGGCACGCTGGGATGGACCATGGCCTGTGGATCGGGCCGGGTGCTGGCCGACATCGTGTCGGGCAAGAAGCCGGACATCGACGTCAGCGAACTCGGCATGTCCCGCTACGCCTAGAGCGTTTCCGTTTTTACGGAAACGCGGAAACGCTCTAACTTTTTGTTTTCGTAGCATTTTTGTAACGCCAAGTGATTCCGCTTGGCTACAAAATGCTTCTAGGCTGATGTCTCCAAACACGCCGAAACATCGCTACGTTCGGCGTGTTGGATGGTTGTGCAGGCTTCGTTACTTTTTCAACGAGCGCGGCTGCTCTTCCGACTGATACATCGAGATCTGGTGGCCGTCCGGGTCTGCGATCTCGGCCGACCATCCCCCCGGGGCATGGCTGACAGGCGTGACGATGGTGGCGCCTTTTTCGGCCAGGCCGGCAACGACATCGTCAATGCCGCCCTCCGCGATCTCGAAGACGATGATGGGCGAATTGCCCGGTCGTGATTCCTGCTGGAAGAAAATCAGTTCGATGCCGTTGGCGGTCTTCGCCATCAGCCAGCCATGGCCATCACCGTCGTCGCCCATATTGTCGATATCGAGACCGAGAACGTCGCGATAGAAGGTCTCGGTGCGGGCGATGTCGGTGACGAAATAGCAGATGCTGCCAAGCTTTCTGTTGCGAAACACGGGTGTCTATTCCTGAGTTGAGGGTTTGCGTTCGCCCTGTTGCCGCGCCACCCGGATTTGTGAGGGGATGCTCACCAAAAAAAGATGACCGTCGGGGTCATGGCTGGCGAGAAGCACGCCGTCGCGTCGCGCCGGTCCCAGCAAAGCGCGGCGGATGCGCCCGAAATGCAGCGTTCCGTCGAGCCCGGGAATCTCTTCGAACCGATGCCCGCCGGCATCGCGCCATCGCCGCCTGATTTCGGCGATACGCTGTCGCAAAGCAGGATCCGACAGGCGCAGCAGCCAGGTGATTTCCTGGCGCGTGTGGCCAGTCAGCGCCAGAAGCGCGGTGGTTCGCAGTGCCGCCGGTAGCTCTGCCACAAAAGTCCTTGGCATGCCCTCCTGTGCGGAGGATGCGGTTGCCGGTTCGGCTTGCCAACGGGTTTCGCGCTGTCTGCGCCGGATGGCCGTGCGCGCCTCGAATGCGGCCCGCTTGCGGATGGCGCCCTGCAACCATCGGCGGTTGTCGGGACAGGAGAGATCCGAACGACCGGCCTCGATCGCCGAGAGCAGCACCGCTTGTAGCAGATCTTCCGCTTCGTCCGGTCGTCTCGACGCGCGTTGGGCCTGGCGAAGCAGTTCCACATAGGGTCGTGACAACACGTATCTCTCCCGAGCAATTCGCTCGGCCTCTGTGTTCTGACGCAATTCCGGACGGAAAACCGCTACACACTTTTCCTGGAATTGCTCAAAGAAACAGGGCGCGATCCTTTTCGACAAGCCCGGCAATGAAGGATGCCACCACCTGAATACGCCGCAGCTGCCGCACGCTCTCATGATAGACGAGCCAATAGGCGCGGCGAATGGGAGGAGCGGCATCCACGGGCACCAGTTCTGGCATCGAGCGGGCAACAAAAGTGTGCAGGATGCCGACGCCGGCTCCGGAACGCACTGCTTCGGCCTGGCCCATGGCAGACGATATGGCGAAGGTGGAATGCCAGTCGTGGCTGAATTCGGCGGCATAGTCGAGCGACTGACTGACGATCAGATCCGGCACATAGCCGATCAAAGGATGGTCCTTCAGTTCTGACCGGCTCTGCGGCAGGCCGTGCTTTTCGGCGTAAGGCCGAGAGGCGTAGAGACCGAGCGTATAGTCGACCAGCTTGCCGGCAACGAGCCGGCCTTCGGTCGGTCGTTCGACGGTGATCGCGATATCCGCTTCGCGGCGCGAAAGGGAAAACGACCGCGGCACCGGCACCAACTGCACCGTGAGTTCCCGGTGTAAGGCGGTCAGCGCGCCGAGCCGCGGCGCGAGATAAGCGACCCCGAAGCCGTCAGGCGCACCAATGCGGACCGTGCCGGAAATGTCGTCGCCTTCACCGGCAACCGTGGAACGGGCGGCGATCATTTCGGCTTCCATGCGCTCAGCGATGTCGAGGAACCGTTCGCCAGCAGGCGTCAGCTCCGAGCCGGTGGTGAGCCGCCTGAATAGCTTGGTACGCAAAGCTTCTTCCAGAGTGGCGATACGCCGGGACACCGTGGCATGGTTCAATTCGAGGCGCTTGGCCGCTCCAAGGATCTGGCCGGAGCGGGCAACGGCAAGGAAGATGCGCACGTCATCCCAGTTCATGATGTCTCCATGGCGATCGCGATTTGCTGGTGGCAGCGACGGGAAAGGTCACCATATCTTTGCGTCGTTTGATGCTTATGTCCAGGCCGATCTATAATTCATGCACAACGGCTGCGATTTCCCTCGCGTTGCCTTCCGGGCTCGAAAGGGGGACAATGACATCATCAAAATCCAGGGAGAGAACCATGATTGACTACGGTCATTTCATCGGCGGCAAGCGCGTCGCTGGCACCAGCGGGCGCAAGCAGGATGTGATGCAGCCGATGGACGGCTCCGTGCGCGGCACAGTTGCGCTGGCTTCCAAATCGGAACTCCGCGCGGCAGTGGAGAACGCCAAGGCGGCGCAGGTGAAATGGGCTGCCGTCAATCCGCAGCGCCGCGTGCGCGTGCTGATGAAGTTCCTGGAACTCGCCAACCGCGAATATGACTCGCTCGCCGACATTCTGGCCCGCGAACACGGCAAGACCATTGCCGACGCCAAGGGCGACATCCAGCGCGGCCTGGAAGTGGTCGAAGTCTGCATCGGCGCGCCGCACATGATGAAGGGCGAATTCACCGACGGCGCCGGCCCTGGCATCGACGTTTATTCGATGCGCCAGCCGCTCGGCGTGGTTGCCGGCATCACCCCCTTCAACTTCCCGGCCATGATCCCGCTCTGGAAGATCGCGCCGGCGATCGCCTGCGGCAACGCCTTCATCCTCAAGCCGTCCGAACGCGATCCGGGCGTGCCGCTGCGCATTGCCGAGCTGTTCATCGAGGCCGGCCTGCCGGAAGGCGTCCTCAATGTCGTCAACGGCGACAAGGAAGTGGTCGACGCCATTCTCGACGACCCGGACATCAAAGCCATCGGCTTCGTCGGCTCGACGCCGATCGCGCAGTACATCTATTCGCGTGGTTGTGCGGCCGGCAAGCGCGTGCAGTGCTTCGGCGGTGCCAAGAACCACATGATCATCATGCCCGATGCCGACATGGATCAGACCGTCGACGCGCTGATTGGCGCCGGTTACGGCTCGGCAGGCGAGCGTTGCATGGCGATTTCGGTCGCGGTTCCGGTCGGCAACGATACCGCCAACCGTCTGATGGAAAAGCTGATCCCGCGTGTCGAAAGCCTGAAGGTCGGCCCTTCGACCGATTCCGCCGCCGATTTCGGTCCGGTTGTGACCAAGCAGGCGCTGGAGCGCATCAAGGGGTACGTCGACCTCGGCGTGAAGGAAGGCGCCAAACTTGTTGTCGACGGCCGTGGCTTCAAGATGCAGGGCTATGAGAATGGCTACTACATGGGCGGCTGCCTGTTCGACGAAGTGACTCCTGACATGACGATCTACAAGGAAGAGATCTTCGGCCCGGTGCTTTCGGTGGTGCGTGCGCCACGTTACGAGGATGCGATCAAGCTCGCTAACGATCACGAGATGGGTAATGGCGTTGCCATCTTCACCCGCGACGGCGATGCGGCCCGCGACTTCGCAAGCCGCGTCCAGGTCGGTATGGTCGGCGTGAACGTGCCGATCCCGGTTCCGATCGCCTACTATACTTTCGGTGGCTGGAAGGCATCGTCCTTCGGCGACCTCAACCAGCACGGCCCGGACGCGTTCCGCTTCTACACCAAGACCAAGACGGTCACGTCGCGCTGGCCGTCAGGTATCAAGGACGGTGCGGAATTCGTCATTCCGACGATGAATTGATTTCCCAGGCAGTGAAATTGAACGGGCGCGAAGGCGCCCGTTTTTGTTTCGCGAGGGGCGCGGCGAATTCGGATCTATCGAGAGACCGAGGGGATCGGCCGGCATATATCGGCCATCTGCATGGGAATGCTTTTGCAACACGAGCTTGGCGGGTGTGCCCTGCTTGTTTTCGTCCCGATAGCCACCATATCGAATCATAAGCCCTGCGATAAGTCAGGAGGGGACGGGAAGCCGGAATGAGCGATGCGATGAGATCGCTGCGTTCAGCCTGAAGCGTACCGGTATATTGAGGCTGTGCCTCCTTGGCCGATGCGCGCGGGCGAAGGAGGTGCCGGATGGCACGTTATCCTGTTTTTCGATCGTTCAAATTGGCTGCGACTGCTGTCCTGATGGCGCTTTTGCCGCTGCAGGCGGAAGCGCAGATTGGTTGCGGCGCGCGTGACGTCATCGTCGCCCGGCTTGGTCAACTCTTCCAGGAGCACCAGATCGGCTATGGGCTTGTTGGCCAGGCCGCGGTTGTCGAGATCTATGTCTCTGCAGCAGGTACTTGGACGGTGTTGATGACGGATGCGGGCGGCCAAACCTGCATCATGGGTGCCGGCGACAGCTGGGAGAGCACATTGACGGCCAGTGTCAAGGATCGTGACAGCTGATGATTGTCATCGCATCGCGGCAGCCTGGGCGTGCAGGCGCAACAATGCCATCAGCCTGTCGGCTTCGGCCCCTGCCGCATCTTGATCGCGTTCAAGGATGGCGCGGATCAGTGTGACGTGATTTCCTGCGGCTTCGGCAAGCCCGGTACCGCTTTGGAAGCGGAACCAGAAACGTCGGCTGTGGGTCTGCAGTGGTGCGACAAGGCGGGCGGCAAATTGATTGTCTGCTGCAACGGCGATTGCCTCGTTGAGCGATTTGTCTGCTTCGAGGTACCCGACGACATCGTTGGTGACGACTGCGTCGTGAATGGCGATCGCAATCGTTTGCAGCCGAGCGATGATTTCTGGCGTGGCGAAACGGGCAGCCGCGTGTGCGAGAATGACTTCCATGCCCCGCCGTGCGTCGAGCACCTTCAGCCAATCGCCGGCATGCAAGGGGGCAATTTCGAGGCCGGCGCGTGGACGAATTTCGATGAGCCCTTCCAGGGCGAGACGCTGGATTGCTTCCCTGACCGGCGTGCGACCGAGTGACAATTTTTCGATCAGGGCTCTTTCGGTGGTCAGACGGCCGGGAGCGAGATCCAGCGTGACGATCATTTTTTCGAGCGCCCGGTAGGCCTTGGCGCTGATCGATTCAGCCGTCTCGCTCTGCGATATTTCAAACTGCACTGTATTCAATACGCTTGTCCCATTTTTGATATACCGCTTGATATATCAGTAGAAAAACTCAACAAATCTAAGGGCTTCGTAGAAGATATATCATTGGTATATCACTGGCGGAAATCTGCCCCTATGGGTTTTCCCCTGCCATTGCTGCCAAGTTCATGGCTCTCTGATGCAATCAGCCGTGCATTGGATGTTTCGCGCTTCCGAAGAGGGATCGCTCATTGCGGCGGTGCGATCGCCATGCGGTCTCTACGGCCAAACGTAAGACGGGATGGCGATGTCGAAGGCCTCTGGCGATTCATTCGCGAGCCAGCCGGGTCAAGAGAAACGCGGCCCACGAGGGGCAGCCAAGGTGGCGAATCGGCTCGTTGGCCGCTGCGTGGACGGGGCGCGTGGAGCGGTGATTTCGGCGCGTGGCGAGCCGGCCGCCGAGCTCCTGGCTGCGAACTGGGCGCGCGTGATGCGACTGAATGCGGTTTTCTTTGACGGTTCTGATCCGCTCGCACCCTGCTTTGCTGTCAACCAACCATCGCAAAAGGCGTTTGTCGGCGAATAAGGAGGAAAAATGACCGCTCGAAAAGACGCAAGGAATCGTCTTCTCAACCGATTTTGAAGACGGAAGTTTCGAAAATGGGTGCAAACTAATTCGGAATCGTCAAAGACATTGCTTTGTGCCAATGATACGGTCCGCCCTAGTCCACGAACCGGGCAACGACAATAAGGCAGTCGCGAGGCGCGCAGGAAACACGCGCCAGACGATAGAAAAATGCCGTTGCAATCTGGGTTTGAGACCTTAGGACTAAGGGGAAATACGAGAGAGACGCGTCAGGGCCGACGACGTCTCAGGGGAGCCTCGGGAATATGCAGTATTTCGTTCAGCAGCTTGTGAACGGGCTGACGCTCGGGTCCATTTATGGGCTCATCGCGATCGGCTACACTATGGTCTATGGCATCATCGGCATGATCAACTTCGCCCATGGCGATATCTTCATGGTCGGGGCGTTCACGGCGTTGATCGTGTTCCTGATCCTGGCAGCGGCCTTCGGCTCGGTACCGATCGTGGTCGCCCTGCTGGTGATGATGATCGTGGCGATGCTGCTTACCAGCCTCTACAACTGGACGATCGAAAAGGTCGCCTATCGTCCGTTGCGTGGCTCCTTCCGCCTTGCCCCGCTGATCACGGCCATCGGCATGTCGATCGCACTTTCCAATTTCGTGCAGGTCACGCAGGGTCCGCGCAACAAGCCGATCCCGCCGATGGTCAGCCAGGTCTACAACATCGGTGGCATTTCCATTTCGCTGAAGCAGATCATCATCGTGGTCGTCACGGCGGTGCTGCTGGCGCTGTTCTGGTATCTGGTCAACAGAACGGCGCTCGGACGTGCCCAGCGCGCCTGCGAGCAGGACCGCAAGATGGCTGCGCTTCTCGGTATCGATGTCGACCGCACCATCTCCATCACCTTCATCATGGGCGCAGCCCTCGCCGCCGTCGCCGGCACGCTGTTCCTCATGTATTATGGCGTCGTTTCCTTCTCCGATGGTTTCGTGCCGGGCGTGAAAGCCTTCACTGCGGCTGTTCTCGGGGGCATCGGCTCCCTGCCTGGCGCTGTGCTGGGCGGCTTGCTCATCGGCTTCATCGAAAGCATGTGGTCGGCCTATTTCTCCATCGACTACAAGGACGTCGCCGCCTTCTCGATCTTGGCGATCGTTCTGATCTTCCTGCCTTCCGGCATCCTCGGCCGGCCAGAAGTCGAAAAGGTCTGAGCCCATGGCCGTTACCGTTTCAAACAATACCGGCGAGACCGTCGCCAACCCGATGGCTCGCGCCTTGCGCGAGGCAATCTATGCCGGCCTGATCGCGCTTGGCTTGTTCATCCTGTTTATAGGTCTGAGGACAGACCAGAACATTCGCAACGAACTGGTGCTGATCCAGCGCTGGGGGCTGCTGGCGACCGTGGTGGTGATCACCGCCGTGGGGCGGTTTCTCTACGTGGCGTTTGTCATACCTGCGATCGAACGCGCCAAGGCGGAAAAAGCGGCTGCGCCTGCGGCGGTTGCCGAGCCGGGCTTTATTCGCCGCAATTTCAACTGGCTCGGCATTGCGGTGCTGCTGCTTTATCCCGTCGTGGTGGTGTCGCTGGTCGGCTTTCAGAGCTCACTGAAATGGGTCGATAATTTCGGCATCCAGATCCTGATCTATGTGATGTTGGCCTGGGGGCTGAACATCGTCGTTGGTCTCGCGGGCCTGCTCGATCTCGGCTATGTCGCATTCTATGCTGTGGGCGCCTACGCCTACGCGCTGCTCGGTACGCATTACGGCCTGTCTTTCTGGATCCTGCTGCCGGCCGCCGGCATCATGGCCGCGTTCTGGGGCGTGCTGCTCGGCTTCCCGGTATTGCGCCTGCGCGGTGATTATCTTGCCATCGTGACGCTCGCTTTCGGTGAAATCATCCGTCTGGTGCTGATCAACTGGCGCGAGGTCACCAACGGAGCCGCCGGTATATCCGGCATCCCCAAGGTCTCATTCTTCGGCCTGATGTCGTTCAATGTGTCGGATCCGAACTACATCTCCAAAGTGTTGGGCATTGCCCAATCGGGCGCCTACTACAAGATATTCCTGTATTATCTGGCGCTCGCCTTGGCGCTGCTGACCGCCTTCGTCACCATCCGCCTGCGTCGCATGCCGGTGGGGCGAGCCTGGGAGGCATTGCGCGAGGATGAGATCGCCTGCCGGTCGCTTGGCATCAACACCACCACCACCAAACTCACCGCTTTTGCCACGGGCGCGATGTTCGGCGGTTTCGCCGGTTCTTTCTTTGCGGCGCGGCAAGGTTTCGTGTCACCGGAATCTTTCGTCTTCATCGAATCGGCCATCATCCTGGCGATCGTGGTGTTGGGCGGCATGGGTTCCCTCGCCGGTATCGCGGTCGCAGCGGTGGTGATGATCGGCGGCACCGAGATCCTGCGCGAGCTGGAGTTCCTGAAAGTCGTGTTCGGGCCCGATTTCACGCCGGAACTGTACCGTATGCTCCTGTTCGGCATGGCCATGGTCATCGTGATGTTGTGGAAGCCGC
Source organism: Terribium retamae (assembly GCF_022347545.1). Classification (GTDB taxonomy): domain Bacteria; phylum Pseudomonadota; class Alphaproteobacteria; order Rhizobiales; family Rhizobiaceae; genus Mesorhizobium; species Mesorhizobium retamae. Next base: position 67,597 of record NZ_JAKREW010000002.1, on the reverse strand, counting down.
GCGGCTTCGTCGGCAGTCGAGAACCGACTGCGTTCCTCAAGGAACGAAAAGCGGTTTCGAGCTCCTTCACAAAGGAAGGCCACGGCTGATGGACGCGAGTGCTCCCATGAACAAGACACTTCTTCAGGTCGAGCACCTGTCGATGAAATTCGGCGGCCTCGTCGCCATCGGCGACCTGTCCTTCGAGGCCAGGCGCGGCGAGATCACCGCGCTTATCGGTCCGAATGGTGCCGGCAAGACGACGGTGTTTAACTGCATCACCGGCTTTTATAAGCCGACAGAAGGCATGATCCGCTTCACCGACCAAAGTGGCGGCGAGTTCCTTCTGGAACGCATGCCGGATTTTCAGATCACGGCCAAGGCCAAGGTCGCACGCACCTTCCAGAACATCCGCCTGTTCTCGGGCATGACGGTGCTGGAAAACCTGCTCGTCGCCCAGCACAACAAGCTGATGAAGGCTTCCGGCTATACGATTGTCGGCATGCTCGGCCTCGGCAGCTACCGTCGCGCGTCGAGTGAATCGGTCGAGCTGGCCAAACACTGGCTGGAAAAAGCCGATCTCATGGATCGTGCCGACGATCCCGCCGGAGACCTGCCTTATGGTGCGCAACGTCGGCTGGAGATTGCCCGCGCCATGTGCACGGGCCCTGAGCTCCTCTGCCTCGATGAGCCCGCTGCCGGTCTCAATCCGAAGGAGTCGCTGGCGCTCAACGATCTGCTGATGGACATCAAGAACAGCACCGGCACCTCGATCCTGCTCATCGAGCACGACATGTCGGTGGTGATGCAGATCTCCGATCACATCGTGGTGCTGGAATATGGCCGCAAGATCTCCGATGGTGATCCGGCTTTTGTCCGCTCGGATCCCAGGGTCATCGCCGCCTATCTCGGCGTCGACGACGAGGAGGTCGAGACTGTGCTCACCGATGTCGGCGACGAGAACATCATCGAGCAGCTCGAAGCGCATCCCGATACCGCACATGGACCAAATACGTCCGCTTCGATGATGGCCGGGCCGATCAGCGAGACTATCGATCACGTCGAAGGTGAGCGCGTCACGGTCTCCAAAGGTGCATCGAAAGCCGCCCTGGTGGAAGCACGCGGGGATGTCGCCTCCGGCGTGCCTTCCGCCTTGGCGGCCATCGCGAAGGCCAAGCCGGCAAGGAGCAAAGCCATAAAAGGGAAGGGTGACGGCCCCGCCAAGGCAAAACCTGCTCAAAAAGAACTCGCGGAAGTCGGTGCGACCTCAAGTGCGGCCGCTCCCGCCAAAACCGGATCTAAGGCAGCAACAGCGTCCGCGGCTAAGACAGCCAAAGCACCCGGGGCCAAGACGGCCGCGGCAGCGAAGCCCACAGCCGGGATTTCGAATCGCCTTTCCGCGCCACGTGGCGGCAAGGCCGATAATTTGACGCGCATCAAGGGCATCGGCTCGGTCAACGAAAAGAAGCTGAACGATCACGGCATCTATCATTTCGATCAGATCGCCACCTGGAAGAAGGCAGATGTCGTTGCCGCGGAAGCCTACCTCGCCTTTGACGGGCGCATTGCCCGCGAAGACTGGATCGGCCAGGCGAAGCTGCTTGCCAAGGGCAAGGACACGGAATTCTCGCGTCGGGTCGACGCGGGTGACGTACCAACCAGCCATGTCTCGGCAAAGTCCGCAGCGGCCAAGCGCGGAGGGCGTAAGTAATGGCCGGTGCACCACTGCTCGATATCAAGGGCGTCCATACCTACTACGGCAACATCCGGGCGCTGAATGGCGTCAATGTCAGTGTCAACGAAGGCGAGATCGTCGCCTTGATCGGAGCCAACGGCGCCGGCAAGTCGACGCTGATGATGACTGTGTTCGGCGCGCCGCGGGCGCGCACGGGAACGATCACCTTCGCCGGCACCGACATCACGCAGATGCCGACGCATGAAATCGCCAGGCTGCGCATCGCGCAGTCGCCGGAAGGACGCCGCATCTTCCCGCGCATGACGGTGATGGAAAATCTGCAGATGGGGGCAAGCCTCGACAACCTCAAATATTACGATGAGGACGTCGAAAAGGTGTTCACGCTGTTCCCCAGGCTGAAGGAGCGCATCAACCAGCGCGGCGGCACGCTTTCGGGCGGTGAGCAGCAGATGCTGTCGATCGGGCGTGCGCTGATGGCACGGCCGAAGCTGCTGCTGCTGGATGAGCCGTCGCTTGGTTTGGCCCCGCTGATCGTCAAGCAGATTTTCGATGCCATCCGCGAGCTCAATCGCACACAGGGACTGACGGTGTTCCTGGTTGAGCAGAATGCCTTCGGTGCGCTCAAGCTCGCCACGCGTGGCTATGTCATGGTGAACGGCAACGTCACCATGAGCGGTACCGGCAAGGATCTGCTCGCCAATCCGGAAGTGCGCGCCGCCTATCTCGAAGGCGGACACCACTAGAGCGTTTCCGTTCGCGGAGACGTTCCAATTTTTGTTTTCACGCAATTCCAGGCCGCTACACGTGCCGGAATTGCTCAAGTTCAGGGGGTCTTCATCATGCAGGGTATCATCTATGAAGAGGCCTCCATCTGGCAGTTCTTCTTCGTCACCTGCCTGTTGGGCGGATGGGCAGCCTGGATGACAGGCAGAGCCTGTGCGCAGACATGGCGCACACGGCCAATGCTGTTCCTCTACATCCTGGGCCTGGGCCTCGGCGTGCGCTTCATTCATCACGCCCTTTTCGAGGGTACGATGTTCACGCTGCAATACTACATCGTCGATACGGTCGTGCTGATGGTACTCGCGTTCCTCGGTTACCAGTATACCCGCACGAACCAAATGGTGACGCAGTATAGCTGGCTATACGAAAAGGTTTCGCCGCTTAGCTGGAAGCCCAAAGCCTAATGTTTTGACCTGCGCCCTTCGACCAAGAATCGGCGTGACAAGACCTTAAAATGAGGCAAAGTACGTTTTCTGCGATTGGGGTGGGCATCGCGTGAAAACTCTATCATCGCCCGCCCGGGAAATGGGAGCGTTTCAATGAAAAAATCACTTTTGTCCGCCGTGGCCCTGACCGCGCTGCTCGCGTTCAGCGGCAGCGCGTGGGCTGACCTTCAGATTGCCGTTGGTGCCCCGATCACTGGCCCCAATGCTGCCTTCGGCGCGCAATTGCAGAAGGGTGCCGAAATGGCCATCGCCGAGATCAATGCGGCTGGCGGCATCAATGGCGAGCAGGTCAAGCTGTCGGTCGGCGACGACGTGTCCGATCCGAAGCAGGGTATTTCGGTTGCCAACAAGTTCGTCGCGGACGGCGTCAAGTTCGTGGTCGGCCACTTCAATTCGGGCGTGTCGATCCCGGCCTCGGAAGTCTATGCCGAGAACGGCATCGTCGAAGTGACGCCTGCCGCCACCAACCCGGTCTTCACCGAACGCGGCCTGTGGAACGTATTCCGCACCTGCGGCCGTGACGACCAGCAGGGTGGCATTGCCGGCGCCTACATCGCCAAGAACTTCAAGGACGCCAAGATCGCGGTCATTCACGACAAGACCCCTTATGGTCAGGGCCTTGCCGACGAGACCAAGAAGGCAATGAATGCCGCTGGCGTCAAGGAAGTCATGTACGAAGGCGTCAACGTCGGCGACAAGGACTTCTCGGCTCTGATCGCCAAGATGAAGGAAGCTGGCGTCACCCTGATCTACTGGGGTGGCCTCCACACCGAAGCCGGCCTGATCATCCGCCAGTCGACCGACCAGGGCCTGAAGGCCCCTCTGATGTCGGGTGACGGCATCGTCTCGAACGAGCTTGCCTCGATCGCCGGCGACGCGGTAGCAGGCACGCTGAACACGTTCGGTGCCGATCCGCGCCTCAACCCGGCCAACAACGACCTGGTTGCGAAGTTCCGCGCCCAGGGCTTCGAGCCGGAAGCCTACACGCTGTACTCCTATGCAGCCGTGCAGGTGATCGCTCAGGCCGCGGCCGCCGCCAAGTCGAACGACACCCAGGAGGTCGCCAAGGCGATGCACGAGAAGGGTCCGTTCAAGACCGTTCTCGGCGAACTCTCCTATGATGAAAAGGGTGACCCCAAGCTTCCGGGCTACGTCATGTACATCTGGAAGAAGGGCGACGACGGCAAGTATACCTACGTGCCGAAGGTCGACTGATCTTTCGTTCAATCCTGATGAGATGCCCGGCCGAGCGCCGGGCATTTTTCGTTTTGCAGGTCAGTTTATTCAGAAAACGACCGGGGAGAGTCGCCCGCGGGCACGATTATCCTGGCGATTCCTGTCCCCATGCCGCAACGGAATTTTCGATGGCTTTCTCGCTTCCGAGTGCCGCCGTTGCCTGATCCGTATTCATTCCGCAGGGGTGCTTATTTTAGTTGCACTGCAGCATTTTCCCGCTAATCATGCGCCCGCCTTTCTTCGATAGAGCGTTTCCGTTCTCACGGAACGCGTAAACGCTCTAACTCTTTGTTTTTACGCAATTCCAGGCAGAAAACGCTACGCGCTTTTCCTGGAATTGCTCTGGTCGGCTGGAGTACCTCCTTGGCAATCACGAAGATCCTTGTCGCCAACCGTTCCGAGATCGCAATCCGCGTGTTTCGCGCGGCCAACGAACTGGGACTCAAAACGGTGGCGATCTGGGCGGAGGAGGACAAATACTCGCTGCATCGCTTCAAGGCCGACGAGAGCTACCAGGTCGGTCGCGGTCCCTGGCTTGCCAAGGACATGGGTCCGATCGAAAGCTACCTGTCGATCGACGAGGTGATCCGTGTTGCCAAACTCTCGGGCGCGGACGCCATCCATCCGGGATATGGCCTTCTGTCTGAGAGCCCCGAATTCGCCGAGGCCTGCGTCGCCAACGGCATCACCTTCATCGGTCCGAAGCCGGAGACCATGCGTCGGCTTGGCAACAAGGTGGCGGCGCGCAACCTTGCCATCGAAGTCGGCGTGCCTGTCGTGCCGGCGACCGATCCGCTTCCGGACGATGCCGAGGAAATCAAGAAGTTGGCCAAGGCGATCGGTTATCCGGTCATGCTCAAGGCCTCCTGGGGCGGTGGCGGGCGTGGCATGCGCGCCATCCGCAGCGAAGCCGATCTCATCCGCGAGGTCACCGAGGGCAAACGCGAAGCCAAGGCGGCTTTCGGCAAGGATGAGGTCTATCTCGAAAAGCTGATCGAGCGGGCCCGCCACGTCGAGGTGCAGATCCTCGGCGACACGCATGGCAACGCCGTGCATCTGTTCGAGCGTGACTGTTCGATCCAGCGCCGCAACCAGAAGGTGGTGGAGCGGGCCCCCGCACCCTATCTCAGCAACGAACTGCGCCAGGAGCTGTGCGGCTATGCGCTGAAGATCGCCAACGAGACCAGCTATATCGGCGCCGGCACGGTCGAGTTCCTGCAAGATGCCGATACCGGCAAGTTCTACTTCATCGAGGTCAATCCGCGTATCCAGGTGGAACACACCGTCACCGAGCAGGTGACCGGTATCGATATCGTCAAGGCACAGATCCACATCCTCGACGACTTCGCCATCGGCACGCCGGAATCGGGTGTGCCGGCGCAGAAGGATATCCGGCTGAACGGCCATGCCCTGCAGTGCCGCATCACGACCGAGGATCCGGAGCAGAACTTCATTCCCGACTATGGTCGCATCACTGCTTATCGCGGCGCCACTGGTTTCGGCATTCGGCTGGATGGTGGCACGGCCTATTCGGGCGCGGTGATCACCCGCTACTACGATCCGCTGCTCGAGAAAGTCACAGCTTGGGCGGCGACCTCGGATGAAGCGATCTCCCGCATGAACCGCGCCCTGCGCGAGTTCCGCATCCGCGGCGTGGCAACCAACCTCACTTTCCTCGAAGCGATCATCAATCACCCGAGCTTCGCCGACAATTCCTACACGACGAAGTTCATCGACTCGACGCCGGAACTGTTCGCGCAGGTCAAGCGTCAGGATCGCGCGACCAAATTGCTCAACTATCTGGCTGACGTGACCGTCAACGGTCACCCCGAGACGCGCGGCCGGCCGAAGCCGAACCCGGATGCGGCTGCGCCGATCATCCCATGGTTCACGGCACCGATTCCGGACGGAACCAAGCAGAAGCTCGACCAGCTTGGTCCGGAAGGCTTCGCCAGATGGATGCGCGAACAAGATCAGGTACTGGTCACCGACACGACCATGCGTGACGGACACCAGTCGTTGCTGGCGACGCGCATGCGCACGCATGACATCGCGCGTATCGCCGGCACCTATGCACGTGCCTTGCCGCAGCTGCTGTCGCTCGAATGCTGGGGTGGCGCCACGTTCGACGTGGCCATGCGCTTCCTGACCGAGGATCCGTGGGAGCGGCTGTCGCTGGTGCGCGAACGGGCGCCGAATATCCTTCTGCAGATGCTGCTGCGCGGCGCCAATGGCGTCGGCTACACCAATTATCCCGACAATGTGGTGCAGCATTTCGTCAAACAGGCCGCGGAAGGCGGCATCGACCTGTTCCGCGTCTTCGACTGCCTTAACTGGGTCGAAAACATGCGCGTCGCCATGGATGCAGTCGGCGCCGAGGGCAAGCTGGTCGAAGCGGCGATGTGCTACACCGGCGATATCCTCGATCCGGACAGGGCCAAATACAGCCTGAACTATTATGTCGGGCTGGCCAAGGAGCTAGAAGCTGCCGGTGCGCACATCATCGCCGTCAAGGACATGGCCGGTCTGCTCAAGCCGGCGGCCGCGCGCGTTCTGTTCAAGGCGCTGCGCGAAGCGACCGACCTGCCCATCCATTTCCACACGCACGATACCTCCGGCCTGTCGGCAGCGACCGTGCTGGCAGCGGTGGAGAGCGGTGTCGATGCGGTCGACGCGGCTATGGATGCCTTCTCCGGGAACACGTCGCAGCCTTGCCTGGGCTCAATCGTCGAGGCGTTGAAAGGTACCGACCGCGACCCGGGTCTCGATCCGAAGTGGATCCGCAAGATCTCGTTCTACTGGGAAGCGGTGCGCAACCAGTATGCCGCCTTCGAAAGTGACCTCAAAGGACCGGCTTCCGAAGTCTATCTGCACGAGATGCCCGGTGGGCAGTTCACCAACCTCAAGGAACAGGCGCGTTCGCTCGGGTTGGAAACACGCTGGCACGAGGTGGCCCAGGCCTATCACGACGTCAACCTGATGTTCGGCGATATCGTCAAGGTGACGCCGTCCTCCAAGGTCGTTGGCGACATGGCGCTGATGATGGTCAGCCAGGACCTGACGGTCTCCGATGTCGAGAACCCGGCGAAGGATATCGCCTTCCCCGATTCCGTCGTTTCGATGCTGCGTGGTGATCTCGGTCAATCGCCGGGCGGCTGGCCGCAAGCCTTGCAGAAGAAGGCGCTGAAAGGCGACAAGCCGATCACGGTGCGTCCGGGATCGCTGCTCAAGCCGGCGGACCTGAAGAAGAGCCGCAAGGAGATCGAGGAGAAGCTCGGCCGAAAGCTGGCCGAGAACGAGTTCGCCTCATGGCTGATGTATCCGAAGGTGTTTTCCGATTTCGCTGCCGCCCAGGAGACTTATGGTCCGGTCAGCGTGTTGCCGACCCCGACCTATTTCTACGGCATGAAGCCGGAAGATGAGGTTTTCGTCGATATCGAAAAGGGCAAGACGCTGGTCATTCGCTGCCTCGCTGTCGGCGATACCGACGAGAAGGGCATGGTCACCGTCTTCTTCGAGCTGAACGGCCAGCCTCGCCGCGTCAAGGTACCGGACCGGGCGCATGGCGCTTCGAACGGCAAGGCCAGGCCGAAGTCCGAGCCCGGAAACGACGCGCATCTCGGGGCGCCGATGCCTGGTGTGGTTTCGGGCGTATCGGTCTCCGCTGGCCAGAGCGTCAAGGCCGGTGACGTACTGCTCTCCATCGAAGCGATGAAGATGGAGACCGCGCTGCATGCCGAGCGCGACGGCGTCGTTGCCGAGGTGCTGGTCAAGGCAGGTGATCAGATCGATGCCAAGGATCTCCTGGTGGTGTTCGGCTGAGGCAATACCAGAGGCATTGCTGACAATCAGGCCTTGACCTGCCATGTCCGGTCGGGCATCGAACCGGCCGGAAAACCGGCTGCCGCTTGCCCGAGTCGTGGCCGCTGAAGAAGAATGGAGACCATTATGGCCGACGAAATCACCGAAACCAGCCAGACTGTAGCCGCCGGCCAGTTGCGCGCGCTCATCGAGCGCATCGAGCGTCTCGAGGAAGAGAAGAAGACGATCGCGGACGACATCAAGGACGTCTATGCGGAAGCCAAAGGCACAGGCTTCGACACCAAGGCGATCCGCACCATCGTGCGCCTGCGCAAGCAGGACCAGGCCGAGCGCCAGGAAGCGGAATCGATCCTTGATCTGTACAAGGCCGCGCTCGGCATGGTGTGATTTTTCTCGGCGCGGCAAGGCCGTACGAGAAATCGTGAGTTGGTCCGGAAGCCTTGTGCTTCCGGTTTTCATTTGCGGGAAGGCTATTCCAGCCGTCACCGGCTGGAGCCGACCGTAGCAGCATTCCGCGCCGGAGATGCCTGCACTCTCCAGACCGTGTAGGCCGAAGTGCCCGGCCGATCATTGAGACTAGCCGGGATACCGCTTCGATTCCGCTGCCCGGTCGTCTTAGGCGGACAGAAACCGCTCCGTCAGTCGGGCCCACATTGCAGCGCCGGTGGTCAGGCTGTCGTCATTGAAGTCGTATTTCGAGCTGTGCAGGATCGCGGAATCGACACCGTTTCCGAGGCGCAGGAAGCAGCCCGGCTTGTGTTCCAGAAAATAAGCGAAGTCCTCGCTGCCTGGAATCATCGGGCAGATGCCGACCTTGTCTTCTCCCACCAGTTCCCTGGCCACCTCGCTGGCGAAGGCGGTTTCCTGTTCCGAGTTGATGACCACCGGGTAGCCGCGTTCATAATCGATGGAAACGCTGGCGCCATGCGCCCCGGCTACCGAAGAAGCGATGTCACGTACCCGCTGCTCGAGTGTGTCGCGCACCTCGGGCGAAAAGGAACGGATGCTGACGGTTATTTCCGCGCTTTCGGGTATCACGTTGGACGCGGTTCCGCCGTGAATGGTTCCGACCGTCACGACGGCGGTCTCCGTCGGATTGACGTTGCGCGACACGATTGTCTGCAACGTCATGACCATGTTAGCGGCAACGACAATCGGATCGACCGTCAGATGTGGGCGGGACGCGTGGCCGCCGCGGCCGGCGATGGTGATCGTGGCCGTGTCGGCTGCAGCCATCAACGGTCCTGATCGCATCAGGAAGGTCCCTGCCGGTGCGCCCGGATGGTTGTGCAGGCCAAAGATCGCATCGCAGGGGAAGCGTTCGAAAAGCCCGTCCGCGATCATGGCTTGGGCGCCACTCCCCTTGCCGGCCTCTTCCGCCGGCTGGAAGATCAGGTTGATCGTCCCATTGAAATGGCGTGTGCGCGCAAGATATTCGGCGGCGCCGAGCAACATGGTCGTATGGCCGTCGTGGCCGCAGGCATGCATCTTCCCGTCGGTCGTGCTGGCATAGGACAAGCCGGTGGCTTCCTGAATCGGCAAGGCATCCATGTCTGCACGGATCGCGATGCTGCGACCGCCATTGCCTTGCTTCAGACGCCCCACGACACCGAGACCGCCGACATTCCTTGTCACCTCGTAGCCCCAGCTTTCGAGCTGTCCGGCGACATAGGAGGCCGTTTCATGCTCTTCGAAGGACAATTCCGGATGGGCGTGGAGGTGCCGGCGTGTCGCGACGAGTTCCCCGGCCCGGTCCTCGAGATCCGAGATGCGGGCGAACTGATTTGAAGCAGGGGCCATGAAATGTGTTCCTTGGTCGTACGCGGCGATCAGATGAAGCGGCTGAGGAAACTTCTGGTCCGGGCGTGTTTGGGATTGGCCAGAACTTCACCGGGAGGTCCCTGTTCGACGACAACGCCCCCATCCATGAAGACGACGCGGTCGGCAGCCTCCTTGGCAAAACCGATCTCGTGCGTGACGACGATCATGGTGAGCCCTTCCTTGGCCAGGTCGCGCATCGTGGCCAACACTTCGCCAACGAGCTCGGGGTCGAGTGCAGAGGTGGGTTCGTCGAAGAGCATCAAGCGTGGGCGGATCGCCAGGGCACGCGCGATCGCCACGCGCTGTTGCTGGCCGCCCGACAATTGCCGGGGATAGGCATCGAACTTCTCGGAAAGACCGACCCGTGTCAGCAGCTCACGGGCATAGCGCGTGGCTTCGTCGCGGCTCTGCTTGTGCACTCCGATGGGTGCCTCGATCACATTCTCCAACGCAGTCATATGCGGATAGAGATTGAACTGCTGGAACACCATGCCGATCCTGCTGCGCTGGGCGGCAATCTCGCGATTGGTGAGTTTGTTAAGCCGGCCGTTCTTGAGACGGAAGCCGATCTGCTCCCCATCCACCTCGACAAAGCCTTGATCGATCGTCTCGAGATGGTTGATGCAGCGCAGAAATGTCGACTTGCCCGAGCCGGACGGTCCGAGGATGACCACAACCTCGCCGGCAGCCACATCCAGGTCGATACCTTTCAGGACTTCAAGCGGACCGAACGCCTTGTGGACGCCGCGAGCGCGAACGAGAACGGTTTCAGGCGCGCTCATCGACGGCTCCTGAAGGCATGGGATTTTCCTTTTTCTTGTCGGTGGTGAGACCACGGTCTCCGCGGCTGTAATGGCGCTCGATGGCACTTTGCCCGATGTTCAGGATCGACGTGATGAGCAGGTACCACAGGACCGCAACAAGCAGCAGCGGGATGATTTCGAACGTCCGGTTGTAGATCGACTGGACGGAATAGAGCAGATCCGCCATGGCGATCACGCTGACCAGAGAGGTCGCCTTGATCATGCTGATCAGCTGATTGCCGGTGGGAGGGACGATCGACTTCATCGCCTGCGGAATGATGATGCGGCGCAGAGCGCGCGCCTTGGTCATGCCGAAGGCTTGCGCAGTCTCGGCTTGGCCCTTGTCCACCGAAAGCAGGCCGCCGCGGATGATTTCCGCCATATAGGCTGCCTCGTTGAGGGCTAGGCCGACAATGGCTGCAGTCAGGGGCGTGATAAGGTCATTGGTGTTCCAGCTCGCGATGCCTATCGAAATGCGCGGGAACAACGTCGACATGTTGTACCAGAAGATGAGCTGCACCAGCAGCGGCGTTCCGCGGAAGAACCAGATGAACAGTCCCGCCAGCGAAGACGCCAGCCTGTCCTGCGACATGCGTGCGATCGCCAAAATCAACCCGAGCGCGACGCCGATGATCATGGCGACAACCGTCAGCCCCAGCGTCACCGACAGACCCTGCATCACAGTCGGGTCGAAGAAATACTGAGCGACGACCGGCCAGCCGAAGTTCGGGTTGATCGCAACGATGTAGGCGAAACCCAGAGCGACGGCCAGGGTGAATGCCCATAGGGCGACGCGGGGGAGGGGGAAGGGCACGTGCGCGAGTTTGACATCGCGCAGCGCATCATCCGACGGGTTGAAACCGGACATGGCTACTGTCCCTGATTGATGCCGGGTTTGTCGATCATGTTGTTCTCGAGGCCCCACTTCTTCATGATCTGGGCATAGGTGCCGTTCTTGATCAGGATCGTGAAGGCATCGAGCAGCACCCCGCCCAGAGGCGAGTCCTTCTTGACGACGGCGCCCTGATAGATGTCCTTGAAGCCGTTCGCCTGGCCGACGGCCGCAAGTTCGAGCTGGCCGTTCGCCTGCTGCACGAAGTATGTAAGCGGGGCCTGCGAGGAGAAGAATGCGTCCGAACGCTTCGATCTCACGGCCAGGATCGAGCTCGGCTGGTCGGTGTAGGATTGAACCTCGACGGCAGATTTTCCGCCATCCGTGCATTTCTTCGACTGCTCCTTGATGACCTTTTCCGCCGAGCCGCCGGCCATCACCGCGATACGCTTGCCGCAGGTCGCATCGAGTGAGGTGATGCCGGACGGATTGCCTTTTTCTACAGCGAAGACGACATATTCGCGGGCCCAGTCGACGAAGTCGTTCGCCTTCTGCCGGTCGGGATAGTCACCGACCGGACCCATGGCGAACTGATAGCGGCCGGAATTGATGCCGCTGAGCAGAGCGGGAAGGCCTGCAACCGAGGCATGGTCGATGGTGATGCCGAGCAATTCGCCGATTGCGGTCGATATATCCTTGGTCGCCCCGGTGAGTTCGGTGCCGGTCACGATTTCATAAGGAGGGAACGAGCCGTTGTTGACGGCGATCATCTTGCCTGCGTCGCGGATTTCCTGGGGCAGACGTGCTCGCAACGCGTCGTCCTGGGACTGCCTCTGGATGTCTTGGGACCAGGCAGCGTTCGCTGCAAGGATCGCTGTCAGGGCGGCGAGAATAAAGGCAGGTTTCTTCATGGCATTCCTCCGTGATTTTGTCCGATTGCTTCGGGTTTGGTCGCCTAAAACTTGTCTTCGAAGGGAAAAAGGGTCTGGGGCGTGAGGTCCGATTCCAGGATGCCCTGCTCGGACAGTTCTGTGATGAAGTCCTCGATCATCGGGCTATTGGCTTCCAGTCCGCTGTCGTTCCAGCTCGTCGGCAGGGCGCGCGCCGAGCGCAGCAGTTCGTCAAACATCCACGGCGTCGTCTCGGCATATTTGCGCCGCTTCGAGGTCCAAAGCCGCTGGCTCTCGTCGACAAGGCGTGCCAGTTCGCCGGGAAGCCACGGATGCGTTTCGGCAAGCTGCTGCTTGACTGCGACGATGTGCATGCCCGGCACATAGCCGACGGCGTCGAAATAGGCCTTTTCCGCTGCGACGAAATCCGGCAGCAACTGGCGGAACCCCGACCCGTCGTCAAAATAGCCGTCGGGCATGAAGGGCGTGAAAACGGCATCGAGCCGGCCTTCGGCGAGCAGTTCCATCATCGGACGGTCACCGGGAGCTGCCTCGATGCGTCCCGGCCGGCCAAAGCCGTCCAGGCGATCCACGACGGGATGGGAAGACGTCAGGCGCCCGGCGAACCAGTAGGCGTCTTCCACTCCTACCCCTTCGCGCCGAAGTGCTGCACGTGTCCACGTGTTGCCGGAATCCCGCCAGCCGGTAACGCCGATGCGCTTGCCGGCGAGATCCGACAGCTTGGTCATGGGGCTGGCTTCGGTGGTGATGATGCACCGGTGACGAAAGCCGCGCATGATGAAGCAGGGGATGCCCACAGCGGTCTCTACGCCTTTGGCCATCGCGGATGTGTAGCGACTGAAGGATACTTCCGCCGCATCGTAGATCTCGCTCGCTGCGAGGTCGGGTATCAGCGTTCCGACGCGATCGACCTGGATATCGAGACGTTCGGAGGTCACGTCGCCCAGCACAAGCGGCGTCAGGTAGTCCCAATCCCTTGTGGCGAACTTGACCGGAACGCGCATGAATTTCCTCGTACTGCTAAAATTGACGACCGCTCCGTAAATGTTTAAGTCCGTTCCAGCAAATGTTATTATGGCATTAAACATTTAAAGTTGCGACGATGGCTGATCGATATGATGCTCAATGGTTTGCGGATCGGCTTGGCGATCGAACGTCTCGCGGCATAGCCCTCGAAACCGGAGCCATGATCCGCTCGGGGCTTCTTCCCGTCGGAACGAAGTTGCCATCGGTGCGCGATCTCGCCTTTCGGCTCGGCATCAGTCCGGCGACAATCTCCATTGCCTGGGCCGACCTCAGGCGTCACAAGATCATCGGCGGGCGAGGCCGGAATGGCGCGTGGGTGATGGGAGATCGTTTTGCTCCACGTCCAACTCGACTGGTGAGCACCGGCAATTACGGCCCGGATGTCCTTAATCTCGGGATCGCCTCTCCGGACGTCGAATTGCTGCCTCCGCTCGAACAGGCACTGCTGCATGGCGCGAAGGCCAGCCAGCTGAACAGCTATCAGCGGGAACGCATCCTGCCGGAACTCGAGCAGGTCGTTCGGCCCAGTTGGCCCTATGATCCGGGTGCCTTCCTCGTCACCAACGGCGGATACAACGCCGTCTACACATTGCTGCATGCGCTGGTGCCGCCCGGGGCGCCGGTTGCCATCGAAGATCCGACAGCCTTGCGTCTGCTCGACATTCTCGAGGATCTCAATGTTCCAATCATCCCGGTCCGATGCGATGCCCAGGGACCAATCCCCGAGGCTCTGGCGGAAGCGCTGAAAGCGAAGCCCGTGGCGTTTCTATTCCAGCCAAGGATCCATTCGGTCACGGGCAGTTCCGTGACCCGAGACCGCCTCGAAGCGCTTGGCGATGTGCTCAAGGGCTCGGATGCGTTGATCATCGAAGACGACGGCGTCGGCGACGTGTCGGAGACCGCTCGGCAATCACTGGGAAAGCGTTTTCCGGATCGCGTTATTCATGTCCTGTCCTATTCGAAGACGCTCGGGCCTGATCTCAGGCTGGCCATTCTGTCAAGTTCGGCAAGCATTGTGGAGCAGATCCAGTCCTATCGCAGCTTCAGCGCAGGCTGGACCAGCCGCATCCTGCAGGCTGCAGCATCCTGGCTGCTCCAGGATGCTGAAACCGAAAACATTGTTCGTCGCGCACGAACCGTGTACCAGGCCCGCCGGCATGCCCTGGCCTCTGCCCTTTTCGCATTGGGGATCGAAATCAATGAGGGGGAGGGGCTCAGCGTGTTCGTGCCTGTGGAGACGGAAAGCTTCGCGCTGGTGACGCTCGCTTCGCGTGGCATCGCCGTAAGTGCTGGTTCGAGATTTTCACTGAAACCAATCAACGCCATCCGCATTGCCACAAGCGTGCTTCCGCTGTCGGAGGTCGATCGCGTGGCTCACGCAATTTCGGCAGCTGCCGCCAAACCCAGATAGCGCGCAGCGGGTTCGCTAAACCTGCATTCGCACGGTCTGCTGATCCTGTTTGTCAGGGCATGCTATGCCGGTCGCCACCGTCGGCCTGCGTCCATCAAGCCGCCGGTTAAGGCCCCTTGTTACGCGCGCTCGCGTCATCGTCGAGATGCAATGCGATCTGCCGCATGCGTTCGTTGAGCGCCTCGATCTCTTTCGAGATCCGACGCATCACTTGTGGCAGATCCTGCGCATGACCGTCGATGCCCGGTCTCATCGGCCCTCTGCCAAGTCCGGTCAGAAGCCAGGATGGGCTGACACCGAGAATGCCTGCCATGGTCGTCAGCCTGTTTCCGCGCGGAACGTCGCGGTCGCATTCCCAGGCGCGCCAGCTCGACGGAAGGACACCAAGTCTCTCGGCCGCATGCTCCATGGAAAAGGCCTTCGCGTCCCGGGCGAGCGATATGCGACCGCCGAGCGTTTCGTCATTGTGTGCGAGGCGATTGTCGTCAAGCATGTTTCATTCTCCAGTTCGTCAGGATATTGAGGCAGGGTGGACCAGCCCGCAGACGGCGGCGGTGCATGCCGTCGGCACGCCGGCTGTTCACCGAGTTTCGCTGCTGGCCTGCCGGCTGGAGCGGGCGCGACAGCCCGCTCGTTCGCCGGGGCGCCTAGTCGCCTTCAACCCATTGCTTGATCTTGTCCGGATGGTCGACGATGTATTTGTCGACCGCCTTTTCGTAGGAGGTTTCCTGCGCATTGAACATTGCCGCCTCGAGTTCGGGGATCGGCAGTTTGATGCGCGAAAGCAATTCCGCGACCTTGGGGTTTTCATCCTTGAATCCCTTGCGGGCGAGGATGTCGATGTGTTCGGCCTTGCCGAGCGCCCCCTTGGGGTCGTCGATGTAACGCAGCTTGTACTTGCCGAACATCCAGTGCGGGCTCCAGGCTGTGGCGACGAACCACTTCTCGGAACGCATGTCCCGGTCGATCGTGGTCAGCATGCCAGCCTCGCTGGAGATCTTCAGCTTGTAGTCCAGGTCATAGTCCTTGACCGCCTGCTCGGAAAGTCGTGTCAGGCCGGCACCAGGGTCGATGCCCTGCACTTCACCGCCAAGCTTCTCCTTCACCTCGTCCTTCTTCAGATCTTCGATCGAGCTGATTTCGCTTTCGGGAATATATTGCGGAACGACCCAGCCCAGTTTCGCGCCGTCATAGACGGTGCCGAGCGTCTCCACCTTGGATTCCACGCGCTTGAAATAGTCGGCATGGGTTTCCGGCAGCCAGGCCATCATCATGGCGTCGATGTCGCCGCGGCTGACACCCTGGTAGAGCGGCGCGACGTCGGTCTGTACCAGCTCGACTTTCTGGCCGAGCTTGTCCTCGATGAGTTTAGCAGCGAGCTTGGTGACGAATTCCGCGTCCGACCACGCAGCCCAGCCCAGTTTCACAGGTTTTCCGTCCTGCGCGAAGGCCGATGTGGTCATGCTGGCCGCGACGAGCGCGGCAAGTCCAATACGGGTCAGTGTTCTGAACATATTTTCTCCTTCGTATTTGGAAGTTCAGGCAGCGACGGAGCGCTGCTCGTCGTCGGTCGGAGCGCCGTCCGACGAAGTCGATTGCGGGCGTCCCTTGCCGTTGCGGAAGGCCAGGAAGCTCAGGAAGCCCGAGCTGCCCTTGCCGCAGCTTTGCGTGATCCGGTCGAGCACCACGGCCAGAATCACGACAGCCAGACCACCTTCGAAGCCGGCGCCGACGTCGAGCCGCTGGATGCCTGTCAGCACGGAATTGCCGAGCCCGCCGGCGCCGATCATCGAGGCGATCACCACCATCGAAAGCGAGAGCATGATCGTCTGATTCACGCCGGCCATGATCGAAGGCATGGCATTCGGCAGTTGAACCTTGAATAGAAGCTGCGAGGGCGTACAGCCGAAAGCCAGTCCGGCCTCAACGAATTCCGGGTGCACCTGGCGTATGCCAAGATTGGTGAGGCGCACGACCGGCGGCATTGAAAAAATAACCGTGGCAATCGTGCCCGGCACGGCCCCAAGGCCGAAAAACATCGCGGCCGGGATCAGGTAGACGAAAGCCGGCATCGTCTGCATGAGATCGAGCACGGGGCGGAACAGGCTTGCCACCTTGTCCGACCTTGCCATCGCTATGCCGGCAGGGATGCCGAAAACCATCGCGATGATGGTGGCAGAAAGCACCAACGACAATGTCTCCATGGTGCCTTGCCACAGGCCCATATGATCGACCAGGGCAAGCGCAAGCAATGTGAAGCCGGCAAATTTCCAGCCCACACGCCACAGCGACAGCATCGTCAGTATGGCAATACCTGCAGTCGGCGGAATCCCGGTCAAGGTGCCTTGGATGTTGTCGGTAACGAAACCGATTGCCGTGGCGATAGCGTCCAGCGCAGGAGTGAAGTTGTCGAGAATGTAATTGACGGTGACATCGGCGCCATGGCCGACACTGAAACTGAAATCCATTGATTGTTACCTTCGGTTCGGCTCAGCCGGTCCGGTCGAGCGTTTCCAGAAGCGCCGATTTGCTGATGGAGCCGACATAGCGGCCATGCTCGTCGACCACGGGAACGGGCCAGCGGCTTTCGGCCACACGACTCAGAACATTGGACAGGGGTTCACCGGCGGGTATGGGTGCTACGTCCTGAAGGAAGGCGTTGCGGGAGGGCTCTACGGCCTTTGTCTTAACCTTTTCGATCAGCGCATCCTGGCTGATCATGCCGTGGAATTTCTTGTCGCGGCCGACTACGATAGCGACATCGCGTCCGGACTGTTCCATCTGCTCCAGCGTGGCAGCCACTGACGCGCCTTGCCGATCGATAATGGTCAGTTGGGTCTTGCGGGCGATATCGCCGGCTTTGAAGACCTGCGAGACATCCACGTTGCGAAAGAAGGATCGCACATAGTCGTTGGCCGGCTTGGAAACGATCTCATCCGGCGTGCCAACCTGCACGACCTTGCCGTGTTGCATGATGCAGATTCGGTCGCCGATGCGCATTGCCTCGTCGAGATCGTGGCTGACGAAGATGATCGTGCGGCTCTTCTCGGCTTGAAGACGCATCAACTCATCTTGCATCTCTGTGCGGATCAGCGGGTCGAGTGCCGAAAAGGCCTCGTCCATGAGCAGGATGGTCGGCTCGCCGGCCAGCGCCCGCGCCAGGCCGACCCGCTGTTTCATGCCACCTGAGAGTTCGTCCGGCCTGCTTTTCGCATAGGGCTTGAGCCCAACCGCATCGAGTGCGGCAAGCGCTTTCGCGGTGCGCTGCGCCTCGCCCACACCGGCGATCTCCAAGCCGAATGCGGCGTTGCCGAGGACATCGCGATTGGGAAGCAAGGCGAACGATTGAAACACCATGCTCATGTCGCGCCGGCGCAATTCGATCAACTCGCGCTTCGACATTTTCGTGATATCGCGGCCGTCGATCTCAACGGCACCGGCAGTTGATTCGATCAGGCGGTTGAGAAGGCGGAGCAGGGTCGACTTGCCGGAGCCGGACAGGCCCATGATGACAAAGGTCTCACCGGCCATGATGTCGAAGCTTGCATTGTCGACACCGATCGTACAGCCGGTGGACGCGTAGATCTCGGCTTTGCTCTTGCAGGCTCGCGCCATACGCAGCGCCTGCTCGGAATCGTCTCCAAATACCTTATAGATATTTTTCAGACTGATTTTAACAACAGATTGTCTATTGTATTCTATGCTTTTTATAGTCAAGGGCACTCTAAGATTACAATCCGCTTGCTTCGGCGGATAATCTCTCCTTTGTTCCGGCAAATGCGCAGAAGAACACCGCGCCACGAATACTATACACAAACGCCCTCCCCAGGATTGGAGAGATTCGTTTGTTGCGCTCCGTTATATAAACCGCTGAGCTGGCATGTCCACCCAACATGGGGAACCATGTCACCGGCAACGACGGAGTTCTGCTTCGAAAGCGACGGCGTTGGCGCTTCAGGCGCAGCGAGGACTAAGCTTTCGCTTCAGAGGTCAGCCAGGAAACGAACGCTGCAACGGCGGGTCTTTCTCTGGCCTGCGGCAAGGTCACCACATAGTAGGCGAATTCGGTTGGCCAGGGACGGTCGAGGGCAACAGCCAGTCGTCCTGCCCTGACTTCTTCGCGGGCATAGATGTCGCGGACCAGGGCAATTCCCTGACCGGCCTCGGCAGCCCGCACGAGCAGGAAATCCTCGTCGAAAGCCTGCCCGCGTTCGATTCGGGGGTCGCCCTCGACGCCAAAGGCCTGGAGCCAGAGGCGCCAGTCCGCGCGGTCGGAATCCTGCAGCAGGGGGTAGGCGAGGCAATCGGCCGGGCTATCGATTCTGGGGCCATCGGCAAGTAGTCGCGGACTGGCCACCGGGATCAATTCGGGCGCCATCAGGTGAGTGGCCTCAAGGCCAGGATAGTCGCCAAGCCCATGGCGGATCGCGATATCCACCCGCTGCTTGCGCAGATCGGCGAGTGCCGATGAAGCCTCCACGCGAACCTCGATCTGCGGATGGCGCTCCGTGAAGCGCCCCAGCCGTGGCACCAGCCAGGAAGCGGCGAAGGAAGGCACCGTGCAGACCGTGAGCGATTGGGCGGCCTTGCTTGCCTCCAGCGTTTCCAGACCGCTTTCGATCTGATCGAAGGCGCGAAGCATTGCCGGATGCACTTTGGCCGCAGCTTCGGTCAATTCGACACCGTAGCGTGTGCGGGAAAAAAGGGGCGCGGCGACACGCTCCTCCAGAAGCCGCAATTGCTGGCTGACGGCGCCGGAGGTCACGCCCATGACATCGGCTGCGCGTTTTATGCTGCCGTAGCGTCCGGCTTCCGCGAAGGCTCGCAAGGCAAGGAGGGGAAGTACGCGGCCCATTCGGTATCTCGTCCAGGATTTAACAAAACTAAATTTTCTTTTGAGCGTGTCAATTACCTCTTGGTGTTCCCCTAATGCAAAACCTAAGCCTGAGGTTGGCAGTCAGTTAAGCTGATAGAGATCGGTCTATGAACTTTAGAATTTAGCTGGCCTAACTCCAAAGAGAGAAACGATCGTTTCTCTTCGCCAACCGGTCTCCATAAACATCGCAGCCGAAGACAGTCGTGGATTCGGTCGGAGACGGCCGAGCCTGCTGGCCTGAGCCAGCGGCAAGGCACGCTGTCGCGCAAAGGAGTTTGTCATGAACATAGCCGCTTCAAAAACAGATCGCGCAACCGCGCTTTCCGGGTCCTCGTTCGAGGCCTTTGCAGATCATCCGGGCTATCGGCGCATGTTCGCGCCCGACCGGCTGACCATCGGCATCTTCCTGCCTTTGCGTTTTTTTCAGGGAAGTATGGCTGTCCTGCAAGGGCAGGCCGAGCTTGTCACGGAAATCGATCACCTTGGCTTTTCGGCTGTCTGGGTTCGCGACGTGCCGTTATTCGATCCCGCCTTCGGCGATGCCGGCCAACTGTTCGACCCCTTCACCTACCTGTCCTATCTGGCGGCACGCACGCAGAAGGTCGCTCTGGCGACCGGCAGTGCGATTTTCACGCTGCGGCATCCGATCGACTTGGCGAAGGCAGCAACGACCATCGATCATCTCTCCGGCGGGCGGCTGATACTTGGAATTGCCTCAGGCGACCGGCCGGTCGAATTCCCTGCCTATGGCATCGACATGGAAAGCCGCGGCGAACGGTTTGCCGAGACGGTTGCGTATTTCCGCCAACTTATCGCGGCCGGCCGACCCGAGATCGCCTCGAGCCTGGGTAGGATGCGCGGCGTGGATTTTTACCCGAAGCCGGTTTTCGGGCGAATCCCTCTGATCGTCACCGGCGCAAGCCGCCAGGAGCGATCCTGGGTGGCGGAGAATGCCGACGGCTGGCTGACCTATCCCCAGGCTGCCCACTCGCCGGAAGGACCACAGCGATTAGCTACCATCATTCGCGACTGGCGCGCGAAGATACCGGGCGGCGGCTTCAGGCCGCATATGACCAATGAATGGCTCGATCTGGTGGAGGATCCGGATTTTCCGCGTACGCCGCTCAGGGGAGGTTTTGTCCTGCAGACCGGCCGCAAGGGCCTGATCGATCTGCTGACAGAATGGCATGGCGCCGGCGTCAATCACGCCGCGCTAGGCATCCAGTTTGCAAGGCGTCCTGCGGGCGAAATCATACAGGAACTCGCCGAAGAGGTCCTGCCGCTTTTCCCCTCGCTGGAGGGGCCGCAGCCGCTGTCGACCCAATGGTGAACCATACCAGCAACAAGCCGTCGACCGAAGCCCTCAAGGAGCTTTTCGCGCATATACCGACGTCGGTCGCGGTGGTCACGGTCGGTGGCCGTGCCGGGGCTTATGGGCTGACGGTAGGCACGTTGAACACCCTGTCGCTCGAGCCGCCATTGGTGATGTTCGCGGTCAACGCAGCTTCGCGCTTGCTGCCACGACTGCATACCGGTGCAGCGATAGGCATAAACCTTCTCGCAGCCGACCAGACCGACATTGCCCGGCAGTTTGCAACGGCGGCAATCGACCGCTTCGATGGCATCCGATGGTGCGAGGAGTTCGCGCTACCGCGTATCGATGACGCCCTGGCCTGGATACCGGCGCGCGTCCAACAGCGCGTGAGACTGGGCGACCACAGGTTGATCACGGCCTCGGTTGCGTTCGGCGAAACCAGCCAATCCCTGCCGCTTCTGCATTGGCGTAGAGCGTTTCACGCGCCGTCGCCCGTCGCTCCGCCCAACTTCCCGCCGCGATCCGATGCGTAACCGACGATGTTATCAGACAAGGAAGAGATGATGTCCGCTATCCAGCCAACTCTCGTCATTCGCCCCGCGGAACCGGTCGATGCACTCACATGGAGGGAGCTCTACCGCCAGTATGGCGAATTCTATCAAACGTCCCTAGACGAAGACGTCCTGGATCGCGTGTGGAACTGGCTGCTCGATGCGGGGCATCCCTTGAACGCTATCCTGGCGATCGCGCCGGACAACACGATGGTCGGCCTTGCCCATTATCGCGCTTTTTCGGAAACACTTCTCGGTCGCGACGCGGGATTTCTGGATGATCTGTTCGTGTCACCGGCGCAACGCGACAAAGGTGTCGGACGAGCTTTGATCAACGGCGTTGCGAAAATCGCCAAGGCGCGAGGGTGGCCGTTCGTGCGGTGGATCACGGCGGAAGACAATGCGCCGGCCAGACGGCTTTACGACGATGTGGGAGCCAAAACACATTGGGTTACCTATGAGTTGAACCTTGCTGACTAGAGCCGACGTGATCACTGGCGGGGATGTCTCTCGCCGCGACGCTGATGAGGCTTGGCGTAGCAAGGGCCCCAAGAATTGCTCATGTCCTATTTGACAAGCTTTTTTCTTGATATTTGCATGCACATACAAATATATGAGGAATGCGACGGCGGTTTACCTGCAACGTGAGGAGCAGTGAAGGCGAGGTCCCGACGGAGGTCGTCGACGAAATGCCGTTGCTGGCGCATTAGTCATGAAAGGAAAAGCACAATGAACTGGCTGTATCTTGGCATCGCCGTGATTTTCGAAATCGCGGTCGCGATCAGCGCGGGCAACGCGAAGGGGTTCACGAACCTCTGGTGGACAGTTGCCACGCTGGTGAGTGGCGCGATCGGCACCTTCTTTCTCAGTTTGGCTCTGCTCACCTTCGACGTAGGAGTCGGCTATGCGATCTGGACTTCGGTTTCCGGGGTGGGGATCGTCATCCTGGGCGTGCTCTTCTTCGGACAGAGACTTAACTGGAAGAAGGCCTTCGGCATCGCTCTGGTCATCGGAGGTGTCGTCGGTCTCCGTCTGAGCGGGGCTGCCTAGAAGGCGGCCTATCCTCCCAAACCTCGTGAAACGGAAAGAAACAGAGATGACATGTTCAAATGAAAAGCATCAGGGTGACGGCCGCGCATGGGTCATGCTGCTGTTCGCCGGCGCGTTTGAAATCGGCTATGCCCTCAGCGTCGGCGGCAGCCAGGCGTTCACCGTTCCAGGCTGGTCGGTCGCCGCATTGATCTTCTTCCTGCTGACGCTCTACTTCCTCAGCGCCGCCTTGCGAACCATCGATGTCGGGATCGGTTATGCGGCGTGGGCGGGCATCGGTTCCGTCGGTGCCGCGGCTTTCGGCAGCGTCCTGCTCGATCAACCGCTTACGCTGGTTCAGACGTTCTGGCTCGGGGTCATTATTGCCGGTGTCGTCTGGCTGAAGCTTGCCGACAGCGCGAAGCTTCAGGGCGAAGTGAATGCTCACTGATGTTCTTGCCCGTTGCTCGTAACTTATGGAGAGTATCAGCGAGTTGGCCGTCTCAGGTGACTAATGTCCATTTCTTGAATTTTCAAAGTCGGACACGCACGCATCCAAACGGCGCCGTCCTTGAATAAATCTTTTGCATGGACATACATAGTGATCATACTCATCGCTCATAGCGGAGCCCGAAGACCATGCCCAAAAAAAGCGATTCATGGCTCAAGCTGATCCATGCCGTGGCGACTATCGAGTCCACGCTTGGCCAGATGCTGCAAGGACAACACGATCTGGGTCTGTCGGAATATCGTGCGCTGCAGATCTTATCGCGCTCTCCGAAATCCGAACTCAGGATGCAGGACTTGGCTACATATCTGCGGCTGAACCAAAGTTCGGTTTCACGCATGGTCGAGCGCCTGGAGCGTGACGGGCTTGCCCTTCGGGACCTTTGCCCCGACGACAAGCGTGGTGTTTACGCGGTTCTGACCGACAAGGGCCGCTCGCGGCTCGCGAGTGCCCAGCCCGATTACGAGAAGGTGCTGGGCAGCGCCCTCAAGCAACATGGTGGTGAAGAACTGCTGTCTGCCAAACTCATTGAGGCGAAATAAGCGTGATCAAGGCATCGTTTCACCGGACGACGTCCAGACTGTATTCGTGAGTGCCAGGCGATCCGGTGGTTTATCTGCAAGAATGTTGCGTCCGGGCAGAGCGTTTTTCATTTGAGAGCGTGACCAGCGATATGGATAATACCAGCCGCTGTGACGTGGAGCATTGCGATGTGGCCGAACCGACGGATCGTTGACCTCTTCGGCATCGAGTTGCCGATCATCCAGGCGCCGATGGCTGGCCCTGTTTTCTCCGATATGGTTGTCGCGGTCGCTGAGGCGGGAGGGTTGGGCTCGCTTCCCTGTGCGATGATGGATGCCGAGCAGGTGCGAGCCGAGCTCGGCACGATCAGGAGTCGAACCAGACGTCCGATCAATGTCAACTTTTTCTGCCATGTCGCGCCGGCGGTGGATGCGGCACGCGAGGCCAACTGGCGAAGGCAACTCAGGCCTTACTACGAGGAATTCGGTCTTGACCCAGATGGACCAATTCCGACCTCCAACCGCACACCGTTCGATGACCGGCTCTGCACCCTGGTCGAAGAATTCAGACCCGAGGTGGTGAGTTTTCATTTCGGACTGCCGGAGCGCCAATTGCTTGAGCGGGTGCGGGCGACGGGCGCAAAGATCCTTTCGTCGGCTACGACGCTCGACGAGGCGCGCTGGCTGGAAGACCACGGCTGCGATGTCATCATCGCGCAAGGACTTGAAGCCGGAGGCCATCGAGGCATCTTCTTGACCGAAGATGTCGCCAGCCAGATCGGTACTTTTGCTCTGGTACCGCAGATTGTCGATGCGGTGAAAGTTCCCGTTATCGCGGCTGGGGGGATAGCCGATGCCAGAGGGATCGTAGCAGCTTTCGCGCTCGGCGCTTCCGCAGTCCAGATCGGCACCGCATATCTGTTTACGCCTGAGGCGCGCATCTCCAAACCGCACCATGCCGCTTTGCGCAGCTCGTTGGTGGTGCACACAGCCCTGACCAATGTGTTCACCGGCAGGCCCGCGCGCGGCATCGTCAATCGTGTCATGCGCGAAATGGGTCCGATGAGCGAGGCAGCACCGGCCTTTCCGCTTGCTGGTGGAGCCCTTGCCCCTCTGCGGGCGGCGACCGAGAAGGCAGGCTCCGGCGACTTCATGTCTCTTTGGTCGGGGCAGTCTGCCAGCCTGTGCAGGGAGCTCTCCGCTGGCGAACTGACCCGCAACCTTGCCGCCGAAGCCTTGTCGCGTCTCTCGGCGCTAGGCGAATCCGGGCGCAAGGCAGCCGGGTAAGATCGTCGCTAAAGTTCCTTGCAGCAAACTCCGCGGCACACACCGTAACGGACTTAAGCTCCGGAGCGGTTCGGTGAACGTTGCACGGATGGAAAAGGAAAGCTGCGAGATTCCGGGTTGACGTGAAGTCTCGCGCTTAATAAGTTCGGTAACAGAACGAATTAATGAGGCGGCAGTGACAGACAGCCTGCGGATCTCCCGACGGTTTTCGCAACGCTCGGTCATGGAGGCGATCGTGCAGGGTGGGCCGATCTCGCGCGCATCCATCGCCAAGCAGACCGGGCTGTCAAAGCAGACGATCTCGGAGATCGTGCGGGCCCTGGAGCAGGATGGCTGGGTACAGGAGACGGGGCGTACAAGCGGCCACGTCGGACGCACCGCCGTTACGTACGAACTGGTCTATGATGCTGCCCACATCGTTGCTGTGGATCTTGGTGGCACCAAGGTTAGGGTTGCCATCACTGATCTTGCCTGCCAGATCTTCGCAGAAGACACCGTGCCAACCGATCCACGGGGTGGTCAGTACATTGTCGACCAGATCGTCGCGCTGGCTTTCCAGGCAGCATCGCGCCGCGGAATTCCTCGGAAGAAGATTCGCCTTGCGGTGATCGGTGTCCCAGGCGCGCCGGACAATGCGACGGGCCGCGTACTCATGGCGCCCAATATTGCCGGCTTCGACACGATGGACGTAGTCGCGGCATTCGAGCGCGGATTCGGTTTCGATACCATGCTTGAGAATGACGTTAACCTAGCAGTTCTCGGCGAGAACTGGCTGGGCCAGGGCCAAGGCCTCGACAATCTCGCCTATGTTGCGCTGGGCACCGGCGTGGGCTCCGGGCTAATGGTTGGCGGCCATCTGGTTCGCGGCGCCATCAATGCAGCCGGTGAGTTGGGTTTCCTGCCTTTAGGTGCTGACCCCTTCGAGGCCGAGTCGCTGCGCACCGGTGCTTTCGAACGCGTTGTCGCCTCGCATGGCATCGTCGAGCGTTATGCCGCCCTTTCCGGTGAGCGGCTGGGCGTTCCGGCCATCTTCGAAAAAGCTGAGGCAGGAGACAGGGCAGCGCTGGCCGTCCTGGACGAAACCGCTCGCTATCTGACCCGTGGCATCGCGGCCATTGCTGCGATCGCCAATCCGGAAAAAGTCATCCTCGGCGGGTCGATCGGTCTGCGTCCGGAAATGCTGGCCCGGGTGAGAACCTTTTTGCCGCAGTGTTTTCCTTATCCCGTCAAGGTCGAGACCGGCGAGCTTGGATCGCGTGCAGCGATCATCGGCGCGGCGGCGATCGGCCTTGGCCAACTGCATAACTCCCTGTTCGGGGTCAATGCGCCCGACGGCAGGATTTCGCTGCCACCCGCCAATATGAGTGCGGCACTTCGGGAGGCGGTGTGATGGTGGCCACGAATGATTTGACCAGCCGGTTGCTTGCCGCGCTTGATCGTGACGAAGCTCTGACGCTCTTCCGGGGTGCCGTTCAACGGGAAAGCGTCACCGGCAACGAGGCGAACTTCGTCGCCTATCTGGAAGAGAAGTTGCGTACGCTCGGCCTGACGGGTTTGAAGACCGCCGATTTTCTGCCAGGTCGGCCCAACATCTGGGGAGAACGCAAGGGCGTGGGGCAAGGCCGGAGTCTGCTGTTCATCGGCCATACCGACACCGTCCACGTCGATGGCTGGCGAGAATATTGGGGCGGCACAGAGCGCGAAGACCCATTCGGTGCACCGGTGATTGACAATGCGGTCTGGGGGAGAGGCTCGGGCGATCTGAAGGCCGGCATCTCGGCGTCTCTCGCTGCGCTTTCATTGCTGGATAGAGTCGGGATCAAGCTGGCCGGCGACGTCGCCTTCGCTTTTGTCGGCGACGAGGAGAGCGGCCAACCCGGCACAGGCGTATCCGCGGGCATCAAGGATTTCGTTTCCCGCATCGAGGCAGGCGAGGTGGCGGCTCCCGATTTCGTCATCTATGTCGAACCCACGCGGCTTTCGGTCTATCCGGCGCAGATCGGCTTCTTCATCACCGACATCGCGATCACCGGCAAATCCGCCTATTTCGGCGTGCCGGAACTGGGCAAGGACGCGCTGCGCGCCAGCCATGCCGTCATGACCGCGTTGTGGAAGCACTCCGACGAGATCGCGGCGCGGGCTGAGCACAAACTGGCGGGCCGCGGCTTCCTGCTGATCACCGGCCTGACCGGTGGCGGCTATATCGCCGTTCCCGAGCGCTGCTCGTTGTCACTGATCCGCAAGCTGCTTCCGGGCGAGTCCCTCGATACGGCCGCAGCCGACATCGAGCGGACGGTGCGCGAGGCCATCACCGATCCGGAAATCCAGGTCGAGTTCTCCTATCCGGCCGGCCGCGACCACGCGCTCGGCGGCACTGCCGCCGAGATCGATGCGGCGGCACCGGAAGTGCGCATGCTGTCGGCCGAAATGGCTGCCGCGATGGCTGGGCGTGGGATCATCGAAGGCGCTCCGTTCTGGTCGGAGCAGCCCTTTTTCGTGAACCGACTCGGCATTCCCGCCGTCTATTGCGCGCCGGGCGATATCCGCAATTGCCACACCTATGAGGAACATGTGGACGTCGAGGAGTACCTGGCCGGCGTCGTCGGTTTCGCCGCCTTCATGGCCCGCTATTGCGGTGTCGTCGAATGATCCTGAAATTCTAACGAACAACAAAAGGAGGAGAAAATGATCTTGAAGAAATTGTTGGGAGCTTCACTGGCGGGTGCCTTGGCGCTGACTGCCAGTGTCACCCTCGTGCAGACGGTCGGACCGGCTGGGGAGGCCGCAACACCGAGCGCCGATGTCAAGCTGAACGAGGCTGATATTGGCGCGCTGAAAGGCAAGGGCTACAAGGCCGCCTTACTGTGGCACACCTCTTCGGACTTCACCAATGCGGTCTCGGCAGGCGCCAAGGACGAATTCGCGCGTGCCGGCGTCGATATCGCAGTGACCACGGATGCGGGGTTCGACGCGGCCCGCCAGCGCAGCGACATCGAAACCGCGCTGGCTGCCAAACCAAATGTCATATTGGCGCTGCCGCTCGATCCCGTTACCTCGGCCGAGGCATTCCGTCAGGCGGTCAAGGACGGCACCAAGCTGGTGTTCCTGTCCAACGTGCCCAGCGGCTACAAGCAGGGCAGCGATTATGCCTCGATCGTGACGGACGACCTGTTCCAGATGGGCAAGCAGGCTGCCGATGCGCTGGCCAAGTCGATCGGCAGCAAAGGCAAGGTCGGCTACATTTTCCACGACGCCACCTATTACGTGACAAACCAGCGCGATCAGGCGTTCAAGACCACGATTGAAAAGAGCTATCCCGAAATCAAGATCGTTGCCGAAAAAGGGATATCGGATCCGGCACGCGCCGAAGAGATCGCCAATGCGATGCTGCTGCAGAACCCGGATCTGGACGGCATCTACGTGACTTGGGCCGAACCTGCCGACGGCGTGCTTTCGGCACTGCGTTCGGCCGGCAATGCCAAGACCAAGATCGTAACGCTGGATCTGGCTGAACCGGTGGCGCTCGACATGGTCAAGGGCGGTAACGTCACGGCGCTTGTCGCCGACAAGGCCTACGAGCTTGGCCGCGCCATGGCGGCGGCCGGCTTGAAATCGCTGCTCGGCCAACAGACGCCGGCTTTCGTGATCGCGCCTGCACTGACCGTTACCAAGGGAAACGTCGCCGATGGTTGGAAGGAGTCGCTCAATCGCGATGCGCCGGAATCGGTGCTCGATGCCGCCAAGTAGTGGGACCACCTGCGGCTTGCCGCAGGGTCCCCCAATGGGCTCCACGGAGAGGAGACAATGTCGATGAAACTCAATAGCCTCAGCCTCGCGCTGTTCGCAGGTCTGGTGGCGGCGACATCCGCTTTTGCTGCCGAAGGTGTGACCACCGGTCCGCATGGCGAGAAGCCGACACCGGCGGCCACCATGACGCTGAACCAGGAACAGGAACAGAAAATAAGGGACGGAAAATTCACCGCGGCGCTGGTCTGGCACGAGATGAGCGAATACACCAATGCGGTGAACCGCGGCGCCCAGGACGAGTTCAAGCGCCTTGGCATCGAGGTCGTTGCCCAGACGGATGCCGGTTTCGACGGCGCCCGTCAGAAGGCCGACGTGGAGACGGTGCTGGCCAAGAAGCCTTCGATCATCGTCTCGTTGCCAGTCGACCCGGCCAGCGCGGCAAGCGTCTATGATCCGGCACGGGCGGCCGGCGTGAAACTGGCTTTCGTCGACAATTCCCCGGCCGGCTACGAACACGGCAAAGATTATGTCACCATCGTTTCCGACGACCTGTTCCAGATGGGCAACAAGGCCGGCATTGCCATGGCAGAAGCGCTCGGTAAGAAAGGCAAGGTCGGCTACATTTTCCACGACGCCGATTTCTACGTTACCAACCAGCGTGACGGCGCCTTCAAGGTCACGATCGAAAAAGATTATCCTGAGATGAAGATCGTCGCCGAGGCGGGCATGGCCGATCCTGCGCGCGCCGAGGAGATCGCACAGGCGATGGTCACTCAGAATCCGGATCTCGACGGTATCTACGTCACTTGGGCGGAGCCCGCGCTCAGCGTGCTTTCCACCCTGCGCAACGCCGGCAACACCCATACCAAGATCGTCACGCTCGACCTCAATGAACCTGCAGCACTGGATATGGTCAAGGGCGGTAACATCGCAGCGCTCGTTGCCGACGAAGCCTACGATATCGGTGTCACCGTCGCGCGTGCGGCCGCCGGCTCACTAGTCGGTCGGCAGGCAGAACCGTTCCTGGTGGTCGACTCGCTGGCCGTCACCAGGGAGACCGTTGCCGATGGCTGGAAAAGGTCACTTCACAAGGACATGCCTACCAGCATTGCGCAAGCCACGAAGTAACAAGGATGCAGGGGCTCGCGCTCCTGCCTTTCCGGAGGAAAAATGATGTCCAGTGCCAATACGAGCGCTGCCGGCCAAGGCTTGGCCAATCGCTTCAATCTGCAGCAGTATGTTGTCTATCTTGGCTTCCTGGCCATTTTCCTGTTCTTCGCCGTGGTGCTGAGGGACAGCGGTTTCCTGACGGTTCGGAACCTCTCCAACATCGTGCTGCAGACCGCACCAGCCACGATCATGGCGATTGGCCTGGTCTTTGTCATGTCGGCAGGAGAAATCGATCTTTCGATCGGCTCGACAGTCGCCGTCGCTGCTTTGGCCGCGGCGGTGACACTTGGCCAGTACGGGCTCATTGCCGGCGTCCTGACGGGTCTCGGCGCCGGCCTGCTTGTCGGCCTGCTCAACGGCGCACTGGTCGCCTATGTCAAACTGCCGTCCTTTCTGGTCACATTGGCGACGCTTGGATTGTTTGCAGGCGTGTCGCGATCGATGACTGATCTTCGCTCCATCCCGGTCACCGACAGCGTTTTCACGGGCTTCTTCGGCTCAGGCGCTTTTCTAGGCATTCCATCGTTGATCTGGTGGACGGCAATCGCTGTCGCCATTGGTCACATCATTTATCGCGAGACCCGTTTCGGCGCGCATGTCCTGGCGACGGGCGACAATGCCCGGGCTGCCAGCGTGTCAGGCATCAGCGTGCCACGCATCCGTCTGGCCGTCATGGCCATCAGCGGCTGCCTCGCCGGTCTTGCCGGCCTGCTTTATGCCGGCCGTCTGCAGGCTGCCAAATACACGCTCGGTGAAACCGATCTGATGACCGTCATCGCCGCCGTGATCGTGGGCGGTACGCTGCTGAATGGCGGTCGAGGGTCGATCATCGGTGCGCTGGTCGGCTCGCTGATGATGGGCATGCTCAACAATGGTCTCATCCTCATGGGCCTGTCGGTCTCGGACCAGATGATCGTGAGAGGCCTCATCATCCTGGCTGCAGTCGCCGTGTCGCTGCGCGAAAAGTCCCGCTGAAGGAGCAACCATGTTTCTCGACGTTCTGCGCCGCCGCAACCCGGCTTTCATCGAAGTGGCGATGGCCCTGCATCAGCAGGGGAAAATCCCGGCGAACGCATATGTGCTCGACCTGGATACGGTCGAACGCAATGCACGCCTGTTGTCGGACGAGGCCACGCGGCTTGGGCTGAAGACCTTTGCGATGACCAAGCAGGTCGGTCGTTCCAGTTCATTTTGCCAGGCCGTCAAGCGCGGCGGTGTCGACCGCGCGGTCGCCGTCGACATGGCGTGTGCGCGTGCAACCCACAAGGCGGGCCTGAAGCTTGGCCATCTCGGACATCTCCAGCAGGTCGCACGCCACGAAGCTGCGGCTGCGGCGAAGACATTCAGCCCGGACTATTGGACGGTTTTCAACGACAGCAAGGCGCAGGAGGCTGCCGCCGGGGCGAAGGCGGCCGGATACACCCAGGATTTGCTTGCGCGCATCCGCGCCGAAGGAGACACATTCTATCGCGGGCATGAGGGCGGCTATGACGCGGCAGATATCGCGGTTGTGGCTGATCGGCTGGATACGCTGGATGGGGGGCGCTTCGCCGGGATCACAACGTTCCCCGCCCTGCTGTTCAACCACGCTACGCGCAAGGTCTTGCCGACGCATAATCTTTCGACCCTTTCAAAGGCCGCGGAGACGCTGGCGAAATCCGGCCGTAAGGATATCGAGATCAACGCACCCGGCACCACTTCCGCGGTGATGCTGCAAGCTCTTGCGGATGCGGGCGCTACACAATGCGAGCCCGGCAATGGCCTGCACGGCACGACCGCGCTGCACGTCATGGAGGATCTGCCGGAACTGCCGGCGGTGCTTTACCTTACCGAAGTATCGCATCTTTCGGGCGGCAAGGCCTATTGCCTGGGTGGCGGTTTCTACATCGATCCGATTTTCCCGGACTATGACGTGAGGGCTCTGGTTAGCGCCGAGCCCACCGTGGCGTCGGCCGCTTTGCGCAGTGTCGAGGTGCCACCACCTTCGGCGATCGACTACTACGCGATGATTGATGCTGCTGGTTCCTCTGCGCCCAAACCAGGAGACACCGCTGTCTTCGGCTTCCGCGGGCAGGCTTTCGTCACCCGCGCCTTCGTCGTCGGTGTTTCGGGCATTTCGAAAGGACAGCCGAAGGTCGAGACAATCGAAAACGGCTTTGGCGAGACGGCCGCCTGGCCGGTCTAGGAGACGTGTCATGATTCCCTCCGAGGCAAATGCACCGGTGCTCAAGCTGCAGGACAT
Organism: Terribium retamae; assembly: GCF_022347545.1. GTDB lineage: Bacteria > Pseudomonadota > Alphaproteobacteria > Rhizobiales > Rhizobiaceae > Mesorhizobium > Mesorhizobium retamae. The sequence continues at coordinate 35,585 of NZ_JAKREW010000002.1, read as the reverse complement.
CCACAAGACGTTCAGCGGCATCACCGCGATCGAGAATTTCTCGCTGGAGGTCTATCCGGGCGAGATCGTTGCGCTGGTCGGCGACAATGGGGCCGGCAAGTCGACGTTGATCAAGATCATCTCCGGGGTTTATTCGCCGACTTCGGGCACGATCTCCATCGAGGGCGAGACGGTAACGATGTCCAACGCCACCATGGCGCGGTCGCACGGCATTGAGGTGGTTTACCAGGATCTTGCTCTCGCCGATCAGCAAAGCGTCTACATGAACATGTTCCTGGGCAGGGAACCGGTGAATGGTTTCGGCTTGCTGGATCGGCGTCGCATGATCGCGGAGACCGAAAGTCTGGTGAAGGAACTGGACGTGCGCATTCCTTCCGCGCACGCCACCATTCGCGACCTGTCAGGTGGTCAGCGCCAGGGTGTGGCGATCGCGCGTGCGACGCATTGGGCGAGCAAGCTGATATTGCTCGATGAACCGACCGCTGCGCTGGGCGTTGCCGAAACCGCCAAGGTCGAGGAAATCGTACTGTCCTTGAAACGGCGCAACATTGGCGTCCTGATCATTAGCCACAGCCTCGATCAGGTCTTCCGGCTCTCCGACCGTATTTGCGTGCTGCGTCGCGGCAAGCAGATTGGCGTGCGCGAGACGGCAAAGACCGACAAGAACGAGATCATCGCCATGATCACCGGCCTGCAGCCGGTGTGATGATCAACGGCTTGAGAAGGAGGCCCTTGACCAAATCCGGTGCCATCCCTCAGTAGGACTGTAGCCACCTGTCTCTCCGGAGTGGCCAAAGGTCAACCCGCGCTCGCGTCCGTTGGACGCTAAAAGCGAGCTAATTCGATGAGCGAATTCGATTTCGGTGCTCGCAGCGCCAGGGAATTCCGGCACCGGAGCTTCTGGGCGCTTTTCGAGGAGCGGCATCCCGCGGAGCGTTCCGGCAGAGTGAGACACGGTCCCTGGTCTGGCAGCGTGGCCTGCCGGAACTCAATCTCGTCATCACGATGTATGTGGCGCCCGAGCAGAGCCTCGTCGGTGTCTTTTTCGGCCGCAACGAGCGGCTTGGCGCGGTCGATACAATGAGGCGACTGGAGCCATTCAGAGCCGCGATTGAAGACAGGCTGAGGCTTAAACCGGAACAGAGCGCGCAGGGTTTCGGCGTCAACGCGATCTGGCGGGTCAACTGTTTTGCCGATGACAATTGGCCGGCGATGGCCGACTGGCTGGTTACAGAGGCCAGTCGTTTCGAGCGAGCGGTGACCGAGGTTCTGAACCCGGGGACGTAATTTCGATCGTTCTTTTTCGGCCGGGTCGATAGCCAGACTTTGCGGATGTCTCGTTGATATCTTTCCACTGCAATGATCAGATAACGGCGGAGGGGGCCCAAGATCGCATTCTTTGAATGGACGGAACGTCGTCGCGAGCCGGTGTTCCGTGAGGAGGAGGCCTTTGATGTGGAATCAGGTTTATGACCCTTTCGGCAATGCAACCCTCTCGACGATCGTGGCCGCCGTGCCGGTCGTCATCCTTTTGGGGTTGATTGCCTCGAATGCCGTCAAGGCGCATATCGCAGCGCTAATCGCACTCATCGCGGCCAATCTGGTCGCGATTTTTGTTTTCACGATGCCAGTCGACATGTCCTTGCGCGCTACGGTGCTCGGTGCGGTCACCGGCTTTTTCCCTATCGGCTGGATCGTGCTCAACGTCATCTTTCTCTATCGCCTCACGGTCGAGAAAGGGCAGTTCGAGAAGTTGCAGCAAACCATCGGCAGCGTGACCGACGATAGGCGTATCCAGTTGCTGCTGATCGCCTTCGCCTTCGGCGCCTTTTTCGAGGGCGCTTCCGGATTTGGGACACCCGTCGCTGTTACCGGCGCAATCCTCATCGGTCTCGGCTTCTCACCTCTGGCAGCATCCGGCCTGTCGCTGATCGCCAACACGGCGCCCGTTGCCTTCGGCGCGCTCGGTACGCCCATCCAGGGCCTTTCCCAAGTCACCGACATCGACCCCTATCTGCTCGGCGCCATGGTGGGGCGACAGCTGCCATTCTTTTCCGTGCTGGTGCCATTCTGGCTTATCTGGGTCTTTGCCGGCTGGCGTGGCATGATGCAGATCTGGCCAATGATCCTGGTTGCCGGCGTTTCCTTCGCCGTGCCCCAGTTTCTGATATCCAACTATATCAATCCCTGGATCGTCGACATCGGCGCGTCGCTGATCTCGATGGCTTGCATTATCGGGTTCTTGCAGGTGTGGCAGCCAAGCGAAATCTGGACCTCGCCCAAACTGCGCGGCCACGATGTTTCCGATGACGGACGCCTCGCGGCGGCCAAGCCGGTAGAGCGGCCAAGCCGCCAGGAAATCTGGAAGGCGCTGACGCCGTGGATTATCGTATGTGCGGTGCTGCTCATCTGGGGCACGGGCATGTTCAAGAGCGCGGTCAACAGTTGGGCTGTCTGGAACTATCCGGTCCCGGGTCTCGACAAGATGATCGCAAAAATGCCGCCGGTTGCTCCGGCTCCAACGCCCGAGGGCGCGACATTTGCGTTCACATGGCTGTCCTATACCGGCACGGGCATGCTGATCGCGGCAATCTTCTCCGGCTTCGCCATGGGTTTCAGTCCACTGCAAATGCTGAAGACTTATGGGCAGACCGTAAAACTCTGCGCCTATTCCTTGATTACCATCTCCGCGATGCTGGCGATTGGAACCTTGACCAGGCTGTCCGGTATCGATTCCACACTTGGCCTTGCGTTCGCCACGACGGGAATTCTCTACCCGTTCTTTGGCACTCTGCTTGGCTGGCTGGGTGTTGCGTTGACCGGTTCCGACACCGCCTCCAACGTGTTGTTCGGGAATCTCCAGAAGGTGACATCGGAACAGCTGGGTCTGTCGCCGATCCTTATGGGAGCGGCCAACTCATCAGGGGGTGTGATGGGCAAGATGATCGATGCGCAATCGATCGTTGTCGCGTCGACAGCGACAAATTGGTTCGGTCACGAAGGATCGATCCTGCGCTTCGTCTTCTGGCACTCGATTGTGCTGGCCTGCCTGGTTGGTGTGCTCGTCATGTTGCAGGCCTATGTCTGGCCATTTACGGCGATGGTGGTCCAGCCATGACCTCGATTGAGCTGATTCTGATTGGCGAGGGGAGCATCTGAAGCGGCTATCCGGGCCGGATCGGATCAACTTGTATTCGCCCCGGATCGACCTGCGGAGATAAAGATCGAAAAACGCTTGCGGCGTGCAATGCCGCAAGCGTGTCCTTTGCCAACTACGCGGTTTTCAAGAAACGCGGGTCAAAAGTTTGGGAGAACGCGATATTCGCGTTGGCAAGTTCCGGATCGAGCGTCTTGAGCATTTCCAGGAGACTTTTGAACCCTTCTTCAGCGATCAGGCCTCTTTCGGAATACATGGCACGCGATTTTTCAAAACCGGTCTTGTACAGCTCGCGGTCGCCCAGCAGGAATTCCTCCGGTACGACATCGGCAATGTCGTCGGCCGACGCCTTGTGGATCCATGCGAGCGATTTGGTGAAAGCATTGACGACACGCTGGGTGGTGATCGGATTGGCGTCGATGAAGCTTTGCTGCAAATAGACGGTGGCGGCCGGGTTCGTGCCGCCGAAAAGCTGACGCGTGCCCTCCTCGGTCCGCGTGTCCAGCAACAGCGTGATGTCACCATCGACTTCCAATCGGGTGATGACCGGGTCGAGGTGAACAAGAGCGGCGATTTCACCTTTCTTGATGGCGGCAACAGCGCTTGCACCGCCGCCAACCCCAATGATCGAAGCGGCATCGGCCGATTGGCCGTTCCTGATCAACGCATATTGAAGCAGCAGCGCGGTAGAAGAGCCGGGTGCCGTGACGCCGACATTTTTGCCCTTCAAGTCGGCAATCGTCTTGATTTCGTTTGCCAAATCCTTGCGTACACCGATGCATATGCCGGGAAAGCGGCCGAGTTCGCAGACGGCCTTGATGTCCTGTCCCTTGTTCTGCATTCGGATCGTATGTTCGTAGGCGCCGGTCACGATGTCGACCGAACCGCCGACCAAGGCTTGCAATGATTTCGCGCCGCCGCCGAAATCATTGATCGTCGCCTTGATGCCCTCTTCTTCGAAAAACCCCTTACGCTCTGCGATCGTCAACGGCAGATAATAAAACAGCGGTTTCCCACCAACGCCGAACATGAGTTCGGCTTTCTCAGGCGCTGCCGACGCATCCTGCGCATAGGCCGGCAAGCGGGACACAGCACTGGCAAGGCCGAAAGCAGCCGCCCCTTCCAACAAATTTCTGCGGGTGATCCTCATGGTCTTCCTCCTTGATGATTTCGGCGCTCAGATGCTGTTCTGCCCGGTCGCCTTCGGCCGCCACACCAGCAAGCGTTCCTCGATGATCGTCACGCCCCAATCGATCAGCAGCACGAAAGCGGTGAGCACCAGCATGCCCGCAAAAACGCCCGTCACATCGAACACGCCCTCGGCTTGATGGATAAGGTAACCGAGACCTGCCGAGGAACCGAGATATTCACCGACCACGGCGCCGACGACCGCGAAGCCCACGGCTGTGTGCAGGCTTGAGAACATCCAGGACAGCGCGGAAGGCAGGTAGACGTTGCGCAGCAACTGCCGTTCGTTCATGCCGAGCATCCGGGCATTGGCGAGTACGTTCTGGTTGACCTCCTTCACGCCCTGGTAAACGTTGAAAAAAACGATGAAAAAAACCAGCGATACGCCAAGTGCCACTTTCGACCAGATGCCAAGGCCAAGCCACAACGCGAAAATAGGCGCGAGGACCACACGTGGCAGCGAGTTGGCGGCTTTGACGTAGGGATCGAAGATTGCGGCCAGCACCGGTTTGCGGGCGAACCAGAAACCGATCAGCACGCCACCGGCCGCGCCGATGGCGAAAGCCAGAATGGCTTCCAGCAGCGTGATGCCGAGATGGTACCAGATGGTCCCTTCGGCAAACCATTTATAGGTTCGCAGCGCCACATCGCCGGGCGTTGCGAAAAAGAACTTGGCCTTGGAAGGATTGCCGAACAGGTCCGTAGCCGTGAAAAGATGCCAGGCAACGATGACAAAAGCAGCGACGCTGAGCTGCGCCAGAAATAGCATCGGTTTCTTCATTGGCGATCTCCGCTGGTCTGTCTGTAGCCCTTGAGGACCTCTTCTTTCAACGCACCCCATATTTCGCGGTGAATATGATGGAACTGGTTGTCGAGGCGGATCTCCGAGATTTCGCGGGGCCGGGCGAGCGGAATGCGGTATTCGGCCATGATGCGCGCACGCGGTCCGGCGGACATGATGACGACCCGGTCGGCAAGCGCGATGGCTTCCTCCAGGTCGTGCGTCACGAATATCACCGCCTTCTTGTCTTGAGACCATAGATCGAGAAGGAGATCACCCATGATCACCCGCGTCTGCGCATCGAGCGGACCGAACGGCTCATCCATCAAGAGGTATTTCGGATTGCGGATGAGTACCTGCGCAAGCCCGACGCGCTTGCGCTGACCGCCGGAAAGCATATGCGGATACCGGTCGCCGAAATTCCCCAATCCGACTTTTTCCAACCATCCTCGCGCCTGTTCGCGAGCCTGCGCCTTGGGTACTCCAGCAATCTCCAGGCCGATCGCGACGTTCTCAAGCACCGTTTTCCACGGCATGAGAGCATCTTGCTGAAAGAGGTAACCTGCCTTTCGGTTGAGTCCCTGCAGGCGTTGGCCACCAATTTCCACAGCCCCGCCTGCGGGAACAAGAAGACCGGCCACTGCATTGAGCAAAGTCGATTTTCCGCAACCGGTCGGGCCGACGATGGCAACGAATTCGTTTTCGGCCACTTTGAGATTGCTTTCCGCGACAGCGTCAAATCGACCGCCATCGGCGAGCTTGAATGATATCTGGATATCCTTGAGTTCAATCACGGTTTCGCGGGATTGGTTCGGCTGAGCGATTTCCAGAGGGTTGGTACTCATTTTACTTTTCGCTCCAGATCGTAATTTCGCTTCGCCGCGCGGTTCATGTTCACATCTCAAGAGTTTGCTTCGGCACGCCATCACACTGGAGGTCGTACAGGTGGAGGGGGAGCCTGGCAGATTCACCTATACCTATCTGGAGCAGCGGGACGCAAATCACCCTGCGAGCCGCTGTCGGCGTCGAAGGTTGCGCGTCAAGCACGCAACCGATTCATGCAATGGCTGCCAGATAGCGCTCCACGGAAAAGCGCATCGCTTCCTTGGCGCCACCGATCACGTTGCTTCCCCACCAGGCTCCATAGATATGATCGTAGTCGAACGGTTCGACCGCCGATGCGATGCGTTTTACGGTCGGTGCGTTGAGCGGGATCTGGTTGGGATAGCTATACATGAAGGAGAGGTGGCGGCGCGTCGGCACTACCTGCAGGATATCGCCGGAGAGGATGGCGTTGCCGCCGTTGCCGCGCCTCCAGTGCAGGACTTGTCCGCCGGGAAAGTGACCGCCGCAACGAATGAGGGTGAGCGAGGGATTTAGAGCCAGCGTTTCGCCTTGCCAGAAGGTGATGGACGGATGCGGCCGCATCACCCATTGGCTGTCGTCGGCATGGATATGGATCGGCACGCCGCCGAAGGCCTCGCTCCACTCGACCATCGCTGAATAGTAGTGGCAGTGCGAGATCGCGATCGCCTGCAGGCCGCCTCGGCGTTTGATCTCGGCGACGGCCTCATCGCTGACCAGGCTGATGCAGTCCCACAGAACATTGCCATCGGGTGTTTCAGCAAGCAGCGCACGTTGTCCGATGGCAAAGCGCGGCTCGATGCCGAAGGCAAGCACACCCGCGTCGTCCTTCATCGCCAGTCTGTGGGTTTTTGCGAGGTCCTCGTAGGTCGTCCATGCCTGGCCTTCCCAGCGCACATATTGGCGCTCGTCCTCGCAGATCGGGCAATGGTCTGGCGGCAGTTCACTTTCGGCGAACTGCACGCCGCACTGCAGGCACATAAAGCGCGCCATTCTTCTCCTCCGGCTTTCCACCCCAAGGGGACATAGGTCAGCCGGAAGCAATACGGAAGAGCCGGAATGAGCGCAGTTGCTATCAGGCCGGTTCGAAATTGAGGGCCACGCCGTTGATACAATAACGCAGGCCGGTCGGTGGCGGGCCATCCTCGAAGACATGGCCAAGGTGGCTGCCACAGGTGGCGCAATGCACTTCCGTGCGCACCATACCGTAGCTACGGTCGACCGTGGTCTCGACCGAACCTTCGACGGGATCGTTGAAGCTCGGCCAGCCGGTGCCGCTTTCGAATTTCAGCTTGGCTTCGAAAAGCGGGCTGTCGCAGCCCACGCATTTGAAAGTACCGGCGCGCTTCTCATAGAGGAGGGCGCAGCTTCCTGGCCGCTCCGTGCCGTGCTGGCGCATCACCTGATACTGTTCCGGCGTCAACAAAGCGCGCCATTCGGCATCGGTGCGGGTGACGGGGTAGGTGTGAGTGTCCATGAGGGTCTCCTTGCCTTTGCGGCTTGTTGTTCGTTGCAAAGGGTGTTCGCCCAAACATAGGGATTTGTTACGCGCCTGCACAGCACCGGCGTCGCTCAGATTCCGCTGCCGGCGCTTTCCTGTTCCTGCCTCAGCGTGGCGATGAAGCGCTTGGTGCGCTGGTGCTGCGGATTGCCGAACACGGTTTCCACCGGTCCTTTTTCTACGATGACGCCGGCTTCGAGGAACACCACTTCGCGCGCCACTTTCGAAGCGAGCCTCAGGTCGTGCGTGGCCATCACCATGGTGGTGCCTTCGCCGGCGAGCTGGCCGAGCACGTCGACCACTTCCTGTGCTAGCTCGGGATCGAGTGCCGAAGTCGGCTCGTCGCACAAAAGCACGCGCGGCGAAGGTGCCAGTGCGCGGGCGATGGCGACACGCTGCTGTTGCCCACCGGACAGCGTTGCAGGCCAGGCATGGGCTTTGTGTTTCATGCCGACCTTTTCGAGCAGTGAAAGCGCGCGTTCGCGCGCTCTGTCTTCAGGCCATTTCAATACGGTCACCAGCCCTTCCATGACGTTCTCGATCGCCGTGCGATGCGGAAACAGCTGGAAATTCTGGAACACCATACCGGTCTGGCGTCGCAGCTTCAGTATATCGCCGGAAGAAACCTTGCCACCGGGTTGGAAGGTCAATCTTTCCGATCCGATGCGTACGGTGCCGGCAGTCGGGATTTCCAGGAGGTTGATGCAGCGCAGAAGCGTCGACTTGCCGCCGCCGGAGGGGCCGACGAGCGCGGTGACGCTGCGTTCGGCCATGGCGACATTGATGTCGTTCAAAACGATGTTGTCGCCGAAGCGCTTTTCCAGATTGGAGAGTTCGATCACGAGCGTGCCTCCAGGAAACCGCCATAACGGCTGAGCCGTTCCTCCAACCGTACCTGCAATGCCGAGAGCACCGAGCTCATCGCAAGATAGATCAGAGCCGCCTCGATATAGAGGATCAGCGGCTCGTAGGTGACGGCCACGATGCGCTGCGCCGATTGGAACAGCTCAGGCACGGTGATGGCCGCAGCCAGCGATGTGTCCTTGACCAGCGAGATGAAGGTGTTGGAAAGCGGCGGCACCGCGACCCTGCCTGCCTGTGGCAGGATCGTGCGGCGCATGGCCTGGCTCCAGGTCATGCCGATGGAGTAGGCGGCCTCCCATTGACCTTTCGGCACCGAGCTGATCACCGCGCGGATGATCTCGGACGAATAAGCGCCGATGTTGAGCGTAAAGCCGATCAGAGCCGCCGGGAACGCATCAAGCACGACGCCGATGCTCGGCAGGCCATAGAAGATGAGAAACAACTGCACCAGAAGCGGGGTGCCGCGGATAATCCATACGTAGAAGCGCACGATGGCGGCCAATGGGCGAGGACCGAACAAGCGCAGCAACGCCGCGCCAAGCCCGACGGCAAGCCCGAATGCGAAAGACAGGAGGGTGAGCGGTATGGTGAAAACAAGTCCGGCCCACAGCAGGGGGCCGAGTGAATCCAGCATCAATTGCAGCCAAGGCGGCACGAACGGTTCTCCCTCCGACTTGTTCTATTGCGCGTCGCGAACTTTCAGTTCGCTCCTGCGCATCACGTCTTTGATTCACGCATGTCGTTGTCGCAAAACCGCTGCGCACTTTTGCGCGACATGCTTTGGAGTTGCGATAGCATAAATGGTGGCAGAAAACACAAAAGCGGCGTGCCGGCAAAGGCCCCCCCCCGTTTGAAAGGGCTGGGCCATATAGCGATTGCGTTTTTTGGGGGAACGCGCGGATCTTTTTGTTGAGCAAATACGGACGGAAAACCCGTTCACACGTTTTCAGGAATTTGTGCAGTCCGCCCGTTACGATCCTAGTTCGAAACGTCCTGGCCGAAATAGGTCTCGGAAATCTTCTTGTAGGTGCCATCGGCCTTGATATCGGCCAGCGCCTTGTTGATCGCCGCGACCAGTTCGGGATCGCCCTTGCGCACGATCACGCCGGAATAATCGGCATTGGCTTCCTGCGCCGCGATCTTCACCTTGGCATCGGGCTTGTGTTTCTTGAAGTCGTAGAAGGACAGGCTGTCATTGATGGTGGCATCGGCGCGGCCGTTGAGGACCAGCTGGATCGACTGGTCGAAACCGTCGGTGCCGACCAGTTCAGCGCCGTTCTTTTCGGCAAGCTTGCCGAAATTCGAAGTAAGCGACTGTGCCGACTTCTTGCCCTTGAGATCCGGGAAATCCTTGATGTCGGTGTTGTCGTCGCGCACGATCAGCACGGCCTTGGAGGCGATGTAAGGATCGGAGAAGTCGTACTTTGCCTTACGCGCCTCGGTGATGCCGACCTGGTTGATGACGGCGTCATAGCGCTTGGCATCGATGCCGGCGATGAGACCGTCCCACTTGCCCTCGAGGAACTCGGCCTTGACGCCGAGCCGCTTGGCGATCTCGCGGCCGATCTCGACATCGAAACCGACCAGAGCGCCGGAAGCGTCATGATAGGTGAACGGGGCATAAGTGCCTTCGGTGCCGATCTTGAAGACACCCGTCTGCTTGATCTGATCGAAGTCAGCGCCGGCATGGCCAGCGGTGATGGCCAGCACCTGCAGGGTGCCGGCTAGGAGCAGCGATTTCAGCCATTTCATTTTTTTGTGATCCCGTAATTCAGTCTGCCGGTAGAAGGCAGGCTCTGGAGAGGTGGTGAAATCTGGCAGAAGCCAGCTCAGCGAATAAGGAATCCTATTCTAAATATTCCCTCCCTACGGAATTTCGTACCAATATTTGAGAAAATGCCTGGTGGACATGAGGAAAGCGTCATCGCGTTTCTTGTCGGCGCTCCGGGAACCATTACCCGCGTGACACGTTTGGGAGACGCCTTGGGACGCAGACCCGCCGGTCGATCCGTCCAGGTTCAACGGGCAGACGGGAAAGTCGCGATGATTCAAGACAGTGCAGGGCGCATCATGGTCCGTGCGGCGATGGCCGCTCCTTACCTGGAACGAGATCACGAACATGAGTTGGCACAACGATGGAAAGATCGTCGCGACCAGCATGCACTCAATCAGATCGTCATTGCCCATATGCGGCTGGTTATCTCGATGGCAGCGAAATTCCGCTATTTTGGCTTGCCCGTCTCGGATTTGATCCAGGAGGGACATATCGGCCTTCTGGAGGCTGCCGCCCGCTTCGATCCTGAACGCGAGGTTCGCTTTTCCACTTATGCGACCTGGTGGATCCGGGCCTCGATGCAGGATTACATTCTCCGCAACTGGTCGATCGTGCGAGGCGGTACAAGTTCGGCGCAAAAAGCGCTGTTCTTCAACCTGCGCCGGCTGCGTGCCCGTCTTGGCACCGGAACCGAAGCCCTGTCCAATCATGTGCTCTATCACCAGGTCGCGACTGCCCTCGGCGTTTCCGACGAAGATGTGGCAATCATGGATGCGCGGCTGTCGGCACCCGACAGCTCTCTTAACGCTCCCCTGGCTGACGACGGCAACGGTGCCGAGCGTATGGATTTCCTGGTTTCGGACGCGCCGCTGCAGGACGAGGTGGTCGGCAACGTGATCGACATCGAGCGCCGATCGGGATGGCTCAAGCATGCGCTGGAAGCGCTCAACGAGCGCGAGCTGCGGATCATCGAAGAGCGCCGGCTCGGCGACGAAAGCGCGACGCTGGAAGAGCTGGGCGAAACGCTGGGCATTTCCAAGGAGCGCGTGCGGCAGATCGAGGTGCGTGCGCTGGAGAAGCTCAAAGCAGCACTCGTCAAGCAGAACCCGGAGTTCCTGGCCGCCTGATCATTCACGGCTGTCCAGTCACCGAGCAGAAAGACCCTAAACCACCCTTGCGATCGCCATCGTGATGACGGTTATGGCCAGAAGTCCCGTGGCTATTCGCTGGCCGCGTATTGCTTGCTCCACACCAGTTTCACCGGTGTGGCTTTGGCTCCGCCGAGCCCGGCCCACAAGCGCTCCCTGGACACCGGCAGCGGTGATGGCGGCAATTGCTCCGACCGCCAGGACCTGTTCTTGCGGACCGAAGTAGCCCGTACCGTGGAACAGGTGCCACAAAACGGCACCCGAAAGCACGGCGGCGGTCGCAGCGCCCATTTGTGGTCCGAAGAGCGAGATGGCCTGGCGACCGTCACCGGTGCGCGCCAGCACGAAGGTGGAGCCTGCCCAGAACACGCCAGACATGACATGCAATGCAAGCGCGAGCATGAAAACGATCTGCATCGGGATCTCCACGACAGACGAGGGCTGAACTGAACTAAATGATAGATATCTAACCGTTAGATGTCAATCTATTAGACGTGATCGGTTTCCGTGCTACTGTCCTGTCATGTTCGAACTCGCTTCCACACCGATTGGTCTCGACCTTGCTCAAACCGCGAAAATCGTCCGGCGCGCGTTCGATGATGCCATGGTGGCCAAGGGAGGGTCGCTGCCCGTCTGGTCCGTGCTGATTTCGGTGAAGTCGCGTCAGTTCGGCCATCAGCGCGAGTTGGCGGAATCGGTCGGTATCCAGGGAGCTACGCTGACGCATCACCTCAATGCCATGGAGGCGGATGGGCTGGTGACCCGTCGCCGCGATCCCGCCAATCGGCGCAAGCATCTTGTCGAACTCACACCGAGTGGCGAGGCACTATTCCTGCGCCTACGTGACACGGCGATTGCCTTCGACCGGCAGTTGCGGGCCGGCCTTGCCCTGGGCGAGATTGATGCCGCCCGATCGATCCTTGCACGCTTGCGCGCGAATGTCGGCGGGGAAAGCTTGGAGGTACAGGAAAGCGGGGCCGACCAGTAGGCCCGCAGATCGCAGCTTTACCTGTCGGTGACGATCTTGACCTTGTCGCCGGCCGAAACCGTTGCGCCGGGACCCATGGCATTGAGCACGCGGAACAGGTCGAGCTTGCGGTCCACTCCTACCATCTGCGCTGACAAAGTGCCGATGGTCTCACCGGGCCGCACGGTGGCGATACGGATGCGCAGTGGCTTCAGCGCGGCTTTTTCGGCGGCACTCAGAACACGGAAGGTCCCGCTGACCGAACGCGCGACGGATTCGAGCGTCGTGCCGGCAGCGGGCGCTGCAGTGAGAAGGCGATAGACCTGACCGCCGGCGCGAATGACCACGATGTCGAACTGCCAGCCATCGGCGCGTGCCTTGGCAACCGCTGCTTCATTGCCGTTGATCGTTTCCTGGCGGACGCTGGCCTCCTCCAGCCCGGCAACCCAGCCGCTACGGATGTAGTCGGGCAGCGTGACGTCCTTGTCGATGGTCACGCCATCGAAACGCACCGCCATGTCACCCGGGCCGGTCGCCGTGACGGCAGCGGCCGAATTGTCGATGACAAAACCATCGGGCACCGAGAAGGAGACGCCGAGTTTCGGGTGAAGGAAGGTGTGGCCGCGGACGTAACCCTCCTCGGGCGTGTCGCCATAAAGAAGGCCATCGATGCCGGCGAGGTAGGAATCACGGTCGCGCGTGCCAAATCCGGGCTGGCCGAACATGCGCGCATGACGTTGCGCCAAATCGATACGCTGCGGCGTATTCGGATGGGTGGCAAGGAAGTCGAGGCTGGCATCCGTCGCGCCGCTGACCGAGCGGAAGCCGGCGTAGGAGGCCATCGACTGCAGGAAGCGACCCGCTGCGTAGGGATCGTAGCCAGCTTCACCCACCGACTTGATGCCGATGGCGTCGGCTTCGAGTTCCTGGTTGCGCGAGAATTGCGCGAGCCTCAGCTTGCCGCGGATCAGCGCTGCCTTTGCGGTCGGGTTGTCGCCGAGAACGTCGGACACCACCTTGGTGGCCAACCCTGCCTCGGCCTCGAGCTGCTGGCGTTGCAGGCCATGATTGGCAGTGACGTGACCCATTTCGTGGGCGATCACCGCGGCGATTTCGGATGAATCGTTGGCAAGCGCCAGCAGGCCACGGGTGATGTAGAGATAGCCGCCCGGCAGCGCAAAGGCGTTGACGTTGGGCGAGTTGAGGATGGTGATGCGATAGGTCTGCGTCGGGTTAGCCGACACCACGGTCAGCCTGCCGACGATCTTGGCTACCATGCGCTCCAGCTTTGGGTCGGAATACTCTCCGCCATAGGTGGCAAGAATGCGCGGATGCTGCGCCTTGGCGAGGTCGGCCAGTCGGCTGTTGGCCTGGGCGTTGTCGACCGTGATCGGCCTGTTCGACGGTTGGAAGCCGGATTCCTCCACCGTGTTCGGCATCACCGACTGGCAGGAAGCGAGTGCAAAAATCACCCCTGCCAGCGCGAGGACGCGCGCCGGGGCTTTCTTTTCGGTCATGCGCAGGCCGGTCGGCAGGTCGGCTTCCTTTCGTCTCGACGGGGCATCGGCAGCTGGGCCAGACATAGTCTTGTGCGGACCTAGACATATGCAAGGCCGATTTACAAGCGAGGACTGTCGCACCCCAAACCGGTTTGATCGCAAATTATGTCGGCTTCCAGGCAAGACGAATGCCTGAGTCGCAAAATCTGTTCCAGATGTCCAAAGACCCCCGCGCGTCAAAAATGTGTCTTTGGCAGTCACATTGCTTGTCGTCCTAATGCGCGTTTGAAGCGAGCGGCGTACTTCCGGCCGAGCCGGCATAGCGCCGAAATGCTTCAGGGCCATCCGCGGAGAAGAAATCGGCGGCCTCGCCGGCCGCTGCAACCGTGCCGTTCTCCAGAAAAACGACGTGCGAGGCAAGGCGGCGGGCATCTTCCGGCTGGTGAGTGACGAAGAGTGTCGTCATCTTCCGCTCGATCTGCATGGCTGCGACAAGCTCGAGCATGTCTTCGCGCAATGCCGGCCCGAGCGATGCGAAAGGTTCGTCGAGCAGAAGAACCGGACGGTCCCGCACCAGCGCACGGGCCAGGGCGACACGCTGGCGTTCACCGCCGGAAAGTTCCCGCGGCAGACGCTTTTCCTTGCCCGCCAAGCCGGTGCGGGCCAGCGCGTCGGCAATGGCGGCATGGCCGCCGGAATCGAGCGTCAGCGAAGGAGATATTCCCAGGCCGACATTACGGAAGACATCGAGATGAGCGAACAGATTGTTCTCTTGAAAAACCATGGAAACCGGACGTTCTGCCGGCGAGGTCGCAGTAAAGTCCTTGCCGTTTATCAGGATGCGTCCGGAACTCGGAATTTCGAACCCGGCCACGAGATTGAGCAGTGTCGATTTGCCTGAACCGCTTGGTCCCATGACGGCGCTGATTTTGCCTGCGGGAAATTCGACGTCGAAGGCAAGCGTTGTTTCGCCATAGCTGAACGTCGTCTTGTCGAGCGTGAGCGAGGCGACCTGTCGAGCCGGCTTGTCGGCGATCATGCGGAGCGTTCCTTTCCGAGCCGATCGGCGAGCACGATCAACGCCAGGCACAGGATACCCAGAAACAGGGCCAAGCCGGCGGCGTCTGCCGTACGATAGCTGCCCATGCGCGCCAGCAGAAGGTAGGGCAGGGTCTGCAGGGAATCCGAACCGAAGAGCGCGATCACGCCAAGATCGCCGAGCGACAGCGCCATGGCAAAGGCAAAGGCAGTGGCCAAGGGACGTCGCAGAACCGGCCACTCGACGAGCCTCAAACGATTCCAGCCGACAATGCCCAACTGCGCGCAAAGCCGTTCATGCCGTTCGCTGGCCGCATCATAGGCCGGACGGACGGCACGCAAGGCAAACGGCATCGCCATGACGGCATTCACCGCGACGACCATGATTGGGGCAACCGCAAACGCGCCGCCGATATGGCGCAAAGGCAGGAACCAGCCGGCGCCGATGACAATCGGCGGCACGACAAGCACCAGGCCGGCGCCGGTATCGCTGGCATATTCCAGCAACGATCGCTTGTCGGTCCTCCCGCGCCTGGCCGCCAAGGCGCGGCGCGCCATTACCAGTGACAGGGAAAGTGTTGCCGCCAGCAGTGCCGACAGAAAAGCGAGTACAGCACTGGTCGCGGTCGCAAGATGCACGGCTTTTTCCCCTGCCAGGCGAACAAGGTCGGATTGCAGTCCGGCAGCGACCGTGGCTCCCATCGGTCCCGCAACAAAGAGCAAAGCCAAAACGATGAGTGTGGCGTTCAGGGCGAACTCACCGCTCCCGATCGAAAGATAACGGCGCTGCGACACCGAGAGATTGGTCTCACCGGTCGTGTTGGCCCCCAGCCGGGTCAGCAGAGCGATGACCACGAAGGTCAGCAGGATCTGCAGCAACGTCAACACAACGGCGCGCGCTGGATCGAAGTCGAAGCGCAGCGCCTGATAGATGGCGACCTCCAGCGTGGTCGCGCGCGGTCCGCCGCCCAGGATGAGCACGATGGTGAAGGAGGTGATGCACAGCATGAAGACCAGACCGGCAACGCCTGGCAAAGCCTGCCTCATTGCTGGCCACTCGATGAAACGGAAGGTGGGCCGTGCGCCCATGCCAAGCTGGCTGGCCAGCCGCCACTGGTCGGTTGGCACGGTCTGCAACGCTTCGAGAAACAAGCGCACGCAAAGTGGCAGATTGAAGAAGACATGGGCGACGAGGATTCCGGAAAGCCCGTAGATTCCTGGCCAGTCGCCCGCACCTGCGCGCATGTACAGTTCTGCAAAGTAGCCGGCGCGGCCGTAGAGGGCGAGAACCCCGAGCGCTGCGACAATCGCCGGCAGTGCCAGCGGCACAGCAAAGAGCTGCAGAATGAAGCTTCGCCCCGGGAAATGGGGATGACGCGACAGCGCACGCGCAACGAACAGCGCCGGCACGACTGACAGAAGCGTCGACAGCAGGGCCTGCCAAAGAGTGAAGCGGGTTATGCGGAAGAGATAGGAATCGAAGGCCGCGGCCGCGCCGGAAAAATCACCAGCACTTTCGATGACCAAGCCAAGGAGGGCGCCACCGATCAGGGTGCTCGTAAAGATCAGCGCGCAGATGCCGGCTGCGATGCGCGGATCGCTCCCTGATGCCGCGCTCCGCCCCTCTGCAACCGCGGCAGACGTTATTTGCTCATCACGGCCAGCCATTCGTCCACCCAGGCCTTGCGGTTCTTGGCGATCTCTTCCGGGCTGAAAGTCAGGGTCTCGGTCGGCTTCACCAGTTTTTCGAAAGCGGGGTCGAGCGGTTTGTCCGTCTTGGCGGCGGGGAACATCCAGTTGGTTTCAGGAATCACGTCCTGGAATTTCGGACTGGTCATGAAAGCCATGAACTTCTGCGACAGAGGGTTCTTGGCGCCTGTCGTGGTGATGGCGGCCACTTCGACCTGCAGATAATGGCCTTCGGAGAACGAAGCAGCCTGATAGCGATCGGTCTTTTCGGCGACCATATGGTAGGCCGGCGAAGTGGTATAGGACAAAACCATCGGCGCCTCACCCTTGGTGAACAGGCCATAGGCCTCGCTCCAGCCCGGCGTGACGGTGAGCACGCGGTTCTTCAGCTTTGCCCATGCCTCCGGCGCCTTGTCTCCATAGACGGAGCGTACCCAGAGCAGCAGGCCGAGCCCGGGCGTGGACGTGCGAGGATCCTGGATCGCAATCTTCTGCGAAGCGTCACCCTCGACCAGTTCCTTGAGGCTTGTCGGGGGCGTCTTCAATTTTTCGGTGTCGTAGACGACAGCGAAGTAGCCATAGTCGTAGGGCAGGAAGGTTTCGTCGTTCCAGCCCCCCGGTACCTCCAGCGTTGCGGCCGTGCCGTGTGGAACGAACAAACCGCTCGCCTTGGCGTCGGCTGTCAGGTTGGTGTCGAGGCCAAGCACGATGTCGGCCTTGGTGGAAGCCCCTTCCAGTTTGACGCGGTTGAGGAGTGCGACGCCGTCAGCCACCGAGACGAAGTCGACCTCGCAGTCGCATCCCTCTTCGAATGCTTTCTTCACCTGCGGGCCCGGACCCCATTCGGCGGTGAAGCTCTCATAGGTATAGACGGTGAGCTTGTCTTTCGCTGCCGCGGGCAGCGTGGCGGCAACGAGAGCGAGTGCCGAAACCAGAACAGATAACGTTTTGCGCATCGGCGCCTCCTTCACTTCGTGACAAGGGAACTGGCGCTTTGGCTAAGCGTCTAATCCCTCCGCCGGTACAAGCCGGATCAGGTTCAGCGGGTTGGCTTTTAGCCTCTCAGCCGGTTCGTGAAACCACGATCCGGCACCCCGTTAGAGCGGCCTGAGACATAGAGCGGGCAGAGATGGCGCGCAAGCCTTAGTTTGCCGGGTCACATCGAGTCGCTACGCGGCCACTCGCGTGCCCTTCCGTTTCCGCATGCGGGCTGGTAAGGGCGACGCCCATGAGCACATTCACCCTTCTGCTCGGCGGCGAGGTCATCCATACGCCGCGGCTCGAAACGCAGGTCGCCGGCACGCGCGTCATCGCCGCCGATTCCGGTATTCGTCATGCCGACGTGCTGAAGCTCTTGCCCGAGCTGTGGGTGGGGGATTTCGATTCCGCACCGGACAACCTGCCGCTGCATCTGGCAAGCGTGCCAAAGCAGCGGTTTCCGGCCGAGAAGGATTCTACGGACGGTGAACTTGCGGTCTCCATCGCACTCAAGCACGGCGCGACGAGGCTGAATCTGGTCGGCGCTTTTGGCGGCGCCCGGGCCGACCACGCCTTCCTGCATTTGGCCTTGGCTGTACGGTTGGCGGAGCAGGGGATCGAGGTGCTTCTGAGCAGCGGCGCGCAGGAAGGCATCCCGCTGCTGCCAGGAAAAACCGCCGCCTTCGACTATGCCGACGGAACGCTGTTTTCCGTGCTTGGCTTCTCAAACCTCGATGGACTCACCATTACGGGGGCCAAATGGCCGTTAACGGCGGTGGAAGTACCTTTCGGGTCCTCGCTCACCATTTCCAATGCGGTAAAGGGCAAGCTCGAAATGGCGCTTGGCTCCGGCCGCGCCCTCTTGCTTGCGCATCCTTACCCACTACCTGAAAGCTGACATGGCGCCGCCACTTCTCAACCTGACCGGTATCAAGCTGACCTTCGGCGGTACACCGCTGCTCGACGGCGCGGACCTCGTGGCTGCTCCCGGCGACAAGATTGCATTGGTCGGCCGCAACGGATCGGGCAAGTCGACGCTGCTCAAGATAGCCGCCGATATGATCGAGCCGCAGGATGGCGAGGTGTTTCGTCAACCAACGGCGACCGTGCGGTATCTGCCCCAGGTTCCCGACATGGATGGCTTCGCCAGCGTGCGCGCCTATGTCGAAGCAGGACTTGGTCCGGCTGACGATCCGCATCGTGCCACCTATCTGATGGACCATCTGGGCCTGACGGGCGAGGAGAGGCCGTCGGATCTTTCCGGCGGAGAGGCGCGCAGGGCCGCCCTGGCTCGCGTGATGGCTCCGGAGCCGGACATCCTGTTGCTCGACGAACCGACCAACCATCTCGACCTTGCCGTGATCGAATGGCTGGAAGAGGAACTGGCACGCACATCGTCGGCCCTGATCGTCATTTCCCACGATCGCCGCTTTCTGCAGCGCGTTTCGCGCGCCACCGTGTGGCTCGACCGTGGTCAGACGCGACGGCTGGAAAAGGGGTTCGCCCATTTCGAGGAATGGCGTGACCAGGTGCTGGAAGAAGAAGAGCGCGAGCAGCACAAGCTCGGCCGGCAGATCGTGCGCGAGGAGCACTGGTTGCGCTATGGTGTGACCGCGCGGCGCAAGCGCAATATGCGCCGGCTCGGCGAGTTGCAGTCCATGCGCCAGCGCTTTCGCAGTCATCGCGGCGCCGAAGGTACGGCAACGCTGGTCGCGAGCGATGCCGCGGAGTCCGGCAAGCTGGTCATCGAAGCCAAGAATATCGACAAGAGCTTCGGCGAGCTCACCGTGGTGAAAGGGTTTTCAACCCGCATCCAGCGTGGCGATCGGGTTGGTTTGGTCGGGCCCAACGGTGCCGGCAAGACGACGCTGCTCAAGATGCTGACGGGAGAACTAGCGCCCGATGCAGGTTCGGTTCGACTGGGCGTCAATCTGGAGATCGCAACACTCGACCAGAAGCGCGAGGCCGCGAGCCCCGAGGAGACGCTGGCCCACTATCTCACCGACGGGCGCGGCGAGAATCTCGTCATCAATGGCGAGCAGCGCCATGTCGTATCCTACATGAAGGATTTTCTGTTCAAGCCGGAACAGGCACGCACGCCGGTCCGGGAGCTTTCCGGCGGCGAGCGGGCGCGACTGCTGCTTGCCCGTGTCCTGGCGCGGCCAGCCAACCTTCTGGTCCTGGACGAGCCGACCAACGACCTCGACATGGAGACGCTGGAGCTTCTGCAGGAACTGGTGGCGGGTTTCGCCGGTACGGTCATCCTGGTCAGCCATGACCGCGATTTCCTGGACCGCACGGTGACCAGCGTGATCGCGCCGGACGGCGCTGGCCGTTGGGTCGAATATGCCGGCGGCTATTCCGATATGCTGGCGCAGCGCGGCGGCACGAAGCTCGAGGACCGCAAGGCCCGCAACGGTCAAGCGGCCGAGCCGAAGGCTGAAAAGCCGCGTGCCGAAGCATCGAAGGAACCGGCCAGGAAACTTTCCTTCAAGCAGAAATTCGCCTTGGAAAACCTGCCGAAGAAGATCGATGCGGTGACGGCGTCGATCGCGCGACTTGAAAACAACATCGCCGATCCGGCCTTCTACGAACGCGATCCAGTCGGCTTCCAGAAGACGATTGCGGCGCTCGACAAGGAGCGCTCGGACCTCGCGGTGCTCGAGGAAGAATGGCTGGAACTGGAAATGTTGCGCGAGGAGTTGGAAGGCTGATTGTGCCTCTCGGGCGTGGCTTGTGCCGGCATCATCAAATCCGGCATTGATTCCAGCGGGGCGGGTCGTGCTACCGTTGTCGCGGCGGTCGATCGATGCGCCGAGCCTAGAGCGTTTCCGTTTTTTACGGAAACGCGGAAACGCTCTAAGCTTTTTTCGCGGCATTATTGTAACGCCAAGTGATTCCACTTGGCTACAAAATGCTCTGGGAGGAGGATTTCATGGCAGAACCAACCGGGTGGCGTCACATGTCGAGCGCGCCGAAGGACGGCAGCCGCGTCCTGGTGACGGTCAGGTCGTCCGAGCAAGGGCCTGCCGAAGTCGATGTCGCCTATTGGGCCCGGGCCGATCAATACGGCATGGAAGGCTGGCGCGCGAACGATTCCTATCCAGGCCATATGATCGAATACGCCGATCCCGAGCTGAAATGCTGGATGCCGCTGCCGCGCGCCAACGCGAATGCCTCCGCCTTGGCCGATATGCCAAGCCCATGGGAGGGCAGTGAAGAGGAACTCTACGGCTCGGGAATTTAAACCGAGAACGCTGCAAACCGCGCTGTCCGTGTAACCGGTCGGCTTTCCAAAATCGTGCCACGGCTCATGCTTAACGGATGGTGTCTGAGCCTGATCCGGCATGTAACCATGTTGTTCAATATATTATGAAGCTCTTTCATAAAGCAGCAATATTGATATAGCTTGATATATCGGCAAAAAGACCGACCGAAAAAGACCGGTTGTATCAAGGCGTTGCAGGGATGCGTAATCTTGAGACTGGCCCGGGCCATCCTGCTCGGCACCGCATGTTTTTTCCTCTTTCACGTCGTACCGCTCGGGTGCGTTCGCTTGCGGCTATTCTGGTCCTTGCGTTCACCGCAATGACTGCTTCCACGGCATTCGCGGATGAATGTTCGTCGCTGGCACGCCAGATCCGAAGCGGCGGCAGCGGTGGAGCCAGTCCACAGCAGGCACAGTTACGGCGACAGCTCGTGGCCATCCAGGCACTGGAACGGCGCCGGCAGTGTTCAGGCAAAAGTACAAGCGGTTTCTTCAATCCCTGCGCCGATCTGGCACGCATGCGCGATGACGTGATGCGGCAGATGTCGGCGAGCAGCGGCGGGCGCGACGTGTCCAATCTTCGGGCGCGCTATGCTGCGCTCGGCTGTGCGCCGGAACGGCGTGCGCAGCCTAAACCCCAGGCTGTTCGCGAGGCCTCTTCGGGTTCGATGGCGATCGGCGGCACGTCGATGCTTTACTGCGTGCGCCCGTCCGACGGCTATTTCTTTCCCGCGCCAAAATCGCAGTTTGCGAGAGATTCCGATCTGAAAGAGACGATCGATCAGTGCCGATTCATTTGCGACGATCCGAGCATGGAGGTCTACGCCCTCACGGATCCCAGCCTGGAAACGGAAGAGATGATCTCGGTGGCTGAGCGCAAGCCCTACAAAGATCTGCCGGCCGCCTTCCGCTATCGCGACGCTTCGACTTTCAAGAGCTGCGATTTGCGCAACTACTACAGCCGGGTCAACGAAATGCGGGCGCGAACGGTAACGCCGGGCAATATGGCCAATGCCATCATTCCGCTGCCGACCGAGAAGCCTCAACAGGATTCGATCGTCTCATCGGCAACTGTTGCGGAGCCCCCAGCGCCGATGGCGCTCGCCGAAGAACCTGCAGCCAACAAAGCGGTCCGCATCGTCGGCCCCGTCTTCCTGCCGGATTCTTGAAAGAACCAGCAGGCGGCTTTTGCTTTTGGTCGACGCAATGCAGCCGCATGCTGGGAGATGCCTGAGATATTTAGTGGCGAACCAGTCCATTGTGATTTGGGCCGGACGACGCGCGTATACTTGATGCCGCCGTTATTCCGCTCCACATCCACTAAGATGAACAACAAGGCACGACAGCTTGATGCGGGTTGGCTTTGGGGATTGGCCCCGTCGCTGATTCTGCATGCGCTGATCATCGCTCTCTTGGTCTACGGGACTTCAAGCCTTCCCCTGCAGCCGCAGGATGATGGAACGGTCAATGTCGTCATGGTTCCACCGCCTGACCGAACGGAACCGAAACCGGTTCCGGCGCCGCCCGAGCCGAAGGCCGAAGAACCAGTTGAGCAGAAGGCCGCTTTGCAGCCAAAGCCTTCGCCCCTCGAGGAGCTGAAGCCGGTGTCCAGGTTCGGCGCCGAAGACGAAGGCCCTCGAAAATCCCTGGCTGGAGA
Organism: Terribium retamae; assembly: GCF_022347545.1. GTDB lineage: Bacteria > Pseudomonadota > Alphaproteobacteria > Rhizobiales > Rhizobiaceae > Mesorhizobium > Mesorhizobium retamae. Next base: position 13,212 of record NZ_JAKREW010000002.1, on the reverse strand, counting down.
CAGTGCGCAAGAAAACCCAGCGCCGGCGAAGACTGACGATCCGAAACAGCCCGCCGCGGTGACGGACGGCGAGAGTCAATCTGCCGTGGAGGCTGCAACTGCAGCAAAGGATACAGGCGCGCTTGAGCCCGACGAGCAAGAACCATCGACGACCGATGCTGAAATCGAGCTTCCCATGGCAGCCGCAACGCCGCGGCCCCGACCCACAAAAGCTCCAAAGCCGGCGAGGGAGAGCGCGAGAAGATCGGGTGCCGCGGATGTGGAAATCGCTTCGTCGTCGCAAGGATATTCCAGCCTTCCCGGCGTCCGTCGCCTTTTTTCGCAAGGTGCGACCGGCGACCCGTTTGCAACGACCTCTATGGAGGGGGTGCCGCGCGATCAGCGGGTCGGCAAACTTTGTGCAAGCGCATTGCAGCGGAAGCTCCGGGATGAAGGTTACTCCGCCGAATTGCTCCCATACCGGCGGCTTAAGGCTGGCAATGTCCTAGCCGACGCAGACGCTACCTTCCGCACGCGATCGGCTTGGTACAGGGTCAGCTTCAAATGCGAGGTCGACGCCAACGCGACACGGGTACTGTCCTTTGTTTCCCGTACCGGAGCTGTTGTTCCGCAAGCTGAATGGGCAGACCTCGATCGGTCTGCCCGCTTCTGAAACTGCGGGCAGCGATCAGCCGGACGTCTTGCCCTGCCAGGCCTTGAGCGCTTCGTCGAAGACCTTGTCGCCGGGAAGCCCCTTCTCCATCGTGATCAGGGCGCGACGACCGGATTTGTAGACGACAGGGATGTCGATCCACTGCTGATTGCGCAGCAAAGTCAGGTTGGCATCCTGGTCGGCTTTGGTGTCGTTGAGGGCAACGAGAAAATAGCCGTCGGCTATCTTCGCCGGCACGCCGATCAGCGGACTGCCGGCCTCCTGCTCCGATGTCTTCATAGCGATGCGAAGCACGTTGTCGATGCCGCCGCCTTCGAAACCTTGCGGGGTCAGAAAGATCATTTCGATGATGTGGCTTGCCGGCAAGGTCTGGTCGGCATTGCGGCGGATCGTCATGCGTAACTGCACATCCTTGCCGGGCACCGTCACTTCCGCGCGGATCGCAGGTTCCGGCGGAGCGTCGCCACCAGGCGACTCCTGAACCACCGTCCAGACGATGTTGCCCGGTTGCGCTGATCCTTCGGCCGCGCTGGTGCGCTCTTCATAGTAGATCGCCTTCTGACCGACCGGAATGGCCGGCTGCGTGGCGGAGGCCCCGGGCGTTGCGGGTGTTGTCGCTCCCCCTGGTGCAGCAGGATCATTCGGTGTCTGCGCTCCCGGCGCGGCCGGCTGTCCGTCGGCAGGCTGCGTCTGGGCCGGGGGTGTCGCCGGAGGCGGTGTGGTCAACGCGACGATCGATGTGCCTTCGCCGACGCCGGCAGCGCCGGCCGCACGGCCAGGGTCTGTCTCCTTACCGTCGGGCATCAGGCGTTGGGTGAATTTCTGTTGCTCGCCATTTTCGGCAGCTGGCGCTGGTGCAGGCGAGGGGGGTGTCTCTGCCGGAGATTGCGCCGGTGTCGGGGCCGGGGTTGCCTGCTCTGCAGGCTTGGGCGTGGTGTCAGCGGTCTGCGTCTGATTGAGACCGAGCATATCTTTGAAGGTATCCCGGTTCAGCCAGACACCATAGCCGCCCCCGGCCAGAACAGCCAGCGCGAGAAGCGCCACGATGATGGGGCCGAAGCTGCGCTTCTTTTCCGGCTCGTCGATGTCGTCGAAATGCTCGTCCGCAATATCGTCTTCAGCGGGCTGCTGCGTCGAGAAAAGCGAATCGTGGACGTTTGGCAGTCGTTTGTCGGTCTCGAAGGCCTGCGCCAGCGGCCGTTCAGAAGGCGATGCCTTTTCCTCACCGAGATCGAAAGTGGGGCCGGTGTCGCTTTTGGGTTTCGGCCATACCGGCGCAGGCGGTGGTTTTGGAGCGGACGGAACCGGATCCGACTTGGCGGTCGTTGCAGGTTGTGGCCTGGGGTCCGGCTGGCTCGTTTCCGCTTTCGACCTTTGCCAGGACGGCTGCGGTTGGACCGGGCGTTCCTCCACACGGGGAGGAACGGCAGGCTGCGGCCGAGGCGCAGGTGCTGCAGGTTCGGTCTTCGTCGCAGGGCGCACATGGGTCTGCTGCGTACGGTTGCGATCGATCGAGGAGAAGATGTTCTCGAGTTCCGCCAGCGGATCGAGCGGTTGCGCGATCTTGTTATAGTCCTTTTCGACGGAGACGATGGCATCTTCGAGCGCCTTGCGCTGGCGATCGGCGACCGCAGCGGGCGGTGGTGGATTGATAGCAGCCAGCTTGGCCTCGATGGTGGCGCGCGCCTTGTCGTAGACCTTGGCACGCACATCCGGCGTCGTCTCGCCGAGCCCATCGAGAGTCTTCTTCAGAACTGCAACGAAATCTGCCATGCTTCAATCGAACCTGTCGTTCGCTTCCAGGGCGGGCTTTAACAAATCAGCGTGCCCGCCAGGCTTTTGACAATTAATCTTGAAACGGATCAGTCACAAGTATGGTGTCGTCCCGTTCCGGACTGGTGGAGAGAAGCGCCACGGGGGCACCGATCAACTCCTCAATGTAACGCACATATTTGACCGCCTGAGCCGGCAATTCGGCCCAACTTCTCGCTCCGGCGGTCGTCTGAGACCAGCCTTCCAATGTTTCATAAATCGGCTTAACTGCAGCTTGTGCCCGCATTGAGGCAGGCAAATAGTCAATCTGCTGGCCGTCGAGCTCATATCCGACGCAGATTTTGATTTCCTTCAGCCCATCGAGGACGTCTAGCTTGGTCAGCGCAATGCCCGTGATGCCGGAAGTCTTGACTGTCTGGCGCACGAGTACGGCATCGAACCAGCCGCAGCGACGCGGGCGTCCGGTGTTGACGCCGACCTCTCGGCCGACCTTGGCCAGATGACGGCCGATCTCGTCATCCAGCTCGCAGGGGAAGGGACCTTCGCCCACACGCGTGGTGTAGGCCTTGGTGATACCCAGGACATAACCGATCGCAGTCGGGCCGAGGCCGGAGCCTGCGGCAGCCTGGCCCGCGACCGTGTTTGACGAGGTGACAAACGGATAGGTGCCATGGTCATTGTCAAGCAAGGCGCCTTGCGCACCTTCAAACAGGATACGCGCACCGGTGCGGCGCTTTTCGTCCAGTACCCGCCAGACCTGATCCATGAAGGGCAGGATCTGATCGGCGATGGAAGTCAGTTCTGCATGGATCGTCTCAGCTGCGATCTCGTCCAGTCCCATGCCGCGCCTCAGCGCATTGTGATGGGTCAACAGCCGCTCGATCTTGAGCATCAGCGTTTCGGGTTCTGCTAGGTCCACCAGGCGGATCGAGCGGCGGCCGACCTTGTCTTCGTAGGCCGGGCCGATGCCGCGGCGGGTGGTGCCGATCTTGAGACCTGAATTCGCGTCTTCCCTGATGGCATCGAGTTCGCGATGCAGGGACAGGATCAGCGGCGCATTGTCGGCGATGCGCAGGATCTCCGGCGTGATCGTCACGCCCTGGCCGCGCAGCTTTTCCAGCTCCTGGACGAAATGATGAGGGTCGACGACGACCCCGTTTCCGATGACCGAGAGCTTGCCCTGCACGAGACCCGACGGCAGCAATGCGAGCTTGTAGCTGACACCGTCGATCACCAGAGTGTGGCCGGCATTGTGGCCACCATGGAAGCGCACGACCACATCGGCGCGGTCGGCTAGCCAGTCCACGATCTTGCCTTTGCCTTCGTCGCCCCATTGCGAGCCGACGACCACCACATTGGCCATGTCACTATCCCTTGTTCGACACTAAAAGCGAGCTCCGAAGCCCGCCACGACAGGCCCATATAGCGTCAAGCCCTCCGTCGCGCGACCTTTCTTTGCCGTTAATGCCATTCCTAGGCACAAGATTTTCGCCTTTTGCATCATTTACTTGGGTGTCGCGGCACCATAGGTCGGTGTCTTCGCGCCAAGAGACGATCCGGCGGAGTCTGCCGTATGCACCGCAAAGCCTATCTCCTGCTTCTTCTGACCACGCTGCTATGGGGCGGCAACGCTGTGGCTGGAAAACTCGCCGTTGGCCATGTTTCACCGATGACACTGGTGTTCTTTCGCTGGGCTATGGCGGTCTTGATCCTGCTGCCGATCAGCGGGCGTGCCTTGCTGGAAGACTGGCCGATTGTTCGGCGCCACCTGTTCCTTCTTCTCATTCTCGGCGCCTGCGGCTTTTCGTTGTTCAATGTAATTTTCTACGCAGCGCTCAACTATACGACGGCGATCAACGTATCGATCGAGCAAGCCAGCATGCCGATCTTGATCATCGTTGCGAATTTCCTATTCTTCCGCCTCAAGATCGGCTGGCTGCAAGGGTTCGGTGTTTTGCTCACCATTGTCGGCGTCATTCTTACCGCCAGCCATGGAGACCCGACCCAGCTCCTGAAACTCAACTTGAATTTCGGCGACGCGATCATGCTGGTCGCCGTCGTGCTCTACAGCGGCTATTCGGTTGGTCTTCGGCTGAAGCCGACCTTGCAGTGGCAGAGCTTGATGCTGGCCCTGTCGATCGCTGCCCTCTTGGTTTCAGTGCCATTCTTCATTTGGGAGGTCGCGAGTGGCACTGCTATCTTCCCCGACGGACCGGGATGGGCAATCACGCTTTACACGGCGCTCGGGGCCTCGGTGATCTCACAGGTCACCTATATTCGCGGCATTGAGCTCATCGGCGCCAACCGTGCCGGGCTGTTTATCAATCTTGTGCCGATTTTTGGCACCCTGCTGTCCATTCTGATCCTGGGTGAGGATTTCCACCTGTATCATGCCATCGCCTTGGCGCTGGTCTTTGGTGGCATCTGGCTGGCCGAGCATGGCAGCCGCCGAAGAACAGTCCAGCAAGGGGCCTGAACGTTATGAAAAAGGCGCGGCCGAGCCGCGCCTTTTGAGGTTTACCGGGCGGTGAAATCAAGCTGGCCCGACATCGAACTGTAGCCGTTTGGCCGAATCGATCGTCTCATGTGCACGTAGCTTGGCAAGTACTTCCTCCGGGAACGGCGCATCGAGGTAGAGCAGTGCGATAGCGTCGCCGCCCGGGCGGTTGCGGCCGAGCTGGAAGTTGGCGATGTTGACGCCGTTCTGGCCGCAGACCGTGCCAAGCAAGCCGATGATGCCTGGCGCATCGGCGTTGGTGGTGTAAAGCATGTGCTGCCCAACCTCGGCATCGAGATTGATACCCTTGATCTGGATGAAGCGCGGCTTGCCGTCGGAGAAACAGGTGCCGGCGATCGAACGGGTCATGTGCTCGGTCTTGACGGTCAGCTTGATGTAGCCATCGAAAACGCCGGATTTGTCGCGCTTGACCTCCGCAACGATAATGCCGCGCTCCTTCACCATGATCGGAGCCGACACCATGTTGACGTCGGCCACCTGGGGCCGGATCAAGCCGGCGAGAGCTGCGCTGATCAACGCCTTGGTGTTCATCTGCGCGGTCGAACCATCGAACAGGATCTCGACTTCCTTGATCGGGTCTTCGGTGACCTGGCCGACGAAGGCACCGAGCACTTCGGCCAGCTTGACGAAGGGCTTCAGTCGCGGGGCTTCTTCCGCGGTGATCGAGGGCATGTTGATGGCGTTGGTGACGGCGCCCTTGACCAGGTAGTCAGCCATCTGCTCGGCCACCTGGAGCGCGACGTTTTCCTGTGCTTCGGAGGTGGACGCACCAAGATGCGGCGTACAGACGACATTCTCCATGTTGAAGAGTTCGTTCTGTTCGGCAGGCTCGACTTCAAAAACGTCGATGCCGGCGCCCGCGACCTTGCCGCTCTTCAGGCCTGCGATCAGGTCCTTCTCGACGACGAGACCCCCACGCGCACAGTTGATGATGCGCACGCCATCCTTCATCTTGGCGATCGCCTCGGCGTTGATGATGTTGCGCGTCTTGTCCGTCAGCGGCGTGTGCAGGGTGATGAAGTCGGCACGGGCGAAAAGTTCGTCCAGTTCCACCTTCTCGACACCCAGTTCTTCGGCGCGTTGTTCGGAGAGGAACGGGTCGAAAGCGACCACATGCATCTTCAGGCCGACGGCACGGGTGGCGACGATGGATCCGATGTTGCCGCAACCGATCAAGCCGAGCGTCTTGCCGGTGATCTCCACACCCATGAAGCGGTTCTTCTCCCACTTGCCGGCATGGGTCGAGGTGTTGGCTTCCGGAATCTGGCGGGCGACCGCGAACATCAGCGCGATGGCGTGTTCCGCCGTGGTGATGGAATTGCCGAACGGCGTGTTCATGACGATGATACCGCGTCGCGACGCGGCAGGGATGTCGACGTTGTCGACGCCGATGCCGGCTCGGCCGACAACCTTCAGATTGGTTGCTGCGGCAATCAACTTCTCGGTGACCTTCGTGGCCGAGCGGATTGCCAGGCCATCATATTGGCCGATGACTTCGAGCAATTTTTCTTTGTCCTTGCCGAGATCGGGTAGGTAATCGACCTCGACGCCGCGATCCTTGAAGATCTGGACGGCGGTGGTGGAGAGTTTATCGGAAACGAGTACGCGGGGCGCCATTGCTGCCTCCTTGAAGAATGATTGAATGGTTCGAGAAGAGGCGGCCCCTTTGTTGGAGCGTGATCTTTTCCGAAAACCGATTTCCACTCTTCGGGATCACGCTGTAAGGCCGCCACAAGCCTGTGTCAGGCAGCCGCCTTGAGCGCCGCCTTTTGATTGGCAAAGGCCCAGTCGAGCCACGCGGTCAGCGCAACCAGATCGGCCGTCTCAACCGTCGCACCGGCCCAGATGCGAAGGCCGGGAGGGGCGTCGCGATAGTGACCGATGTCAAAAGCCACGCCCTGCTTGTCGAGTGCGGAGACGATGCCCTTGGCGAAGGCTGCCTGGCCCTCGGCATCCAGCGCTGTGACGTCCGAGTCGACGATCGACAGGCAGATGGAGGTGTTGGACCGGGTTTCCGGAGCCACAGCCAGATTGTCCAGCCAGGCGGATTTTTGCACGAACGCGTCAAGTGCCGCAAAATTGGCGTCCGCCCTGGCAATCAGCGCGTCGAGGCCGCCCAGGCTCTTTGCCCAGTTCAGGGCATCGAGATAGTCTTCCACGCACAGCATCGACGGCGTGTTGATGGTTTCGCCCTTGAAGATCCCCTCGATCAGCTTGCCGCCCGAGGTGAGGCGGAAGATTTTCGGCAATGGCCAGGCCGGCTTGTAATTTTCAAGCCGCTCGACGGCGCGGGGCGACAGGATCAGCATGCCGTGTGCGCCTTCGCCGCCCAGAGCCTTCTGCCAGGAGAAGGTGACGACGTCGAGCTTGGCGAAATCCAGCCGCTGGGCGAAGGCTGCCGAAGTGGCGTCGCAGATGGTCAGGCCCTTGCGGTCGGCCGGAATGAAGTCGCCGTTGGGTACGCGCACCCCGGATGTCGTGCCGTTCCAGGTGAAGACGATATCGCGGTCGAAATCGACCTTGGTCAGATCGGGGAGTTCGCCATAGGGCGCCTCGAACTTGCGAACGTCTTCCAGCTTGAGCTGCTTGACCACGTCGGTGATCCAGCCGGCGCCGAAGCTCTCCCAGGCGACCATGTCGACACCGCGTTCGCCGAGCAGCGACCACAATGCCATTTCGACGGCGCCGGTGTCGGAAGCCGGAACGATACCGATGCGGTAGTCCGCCGGAACCTGGAGAATTTCGCGGGTGAGGTCGATGGCATCGGCCAGCTTGGCCTTGCCGATCTTGGCGCGATGCGAACGGCCCAAAGCAGCATTCCGGAGCGCCTCGACCGACCAGCCGGGACGTTTCGCGCAAGGACCTGAAGAGAAATTAGGATTAGCCGGACGCACGTCCGGCATGGGGAGAGCAGTCATCGTGGTCTATCCTTCCAGATAGTAAGCCCCTCGGTGGGGAGGGGTGGCCCACTCGCGGCATTACCCGAACGTCCCGAAAACCGCAAGAGATAAAAGAAGTTGCTGTGCCGGTTCGTGCAGCATCGTGCAGAACGAAGCTGGAACGTGTCAGCCGAAGTGGCACAAAACTGACACAAGCGGTTCGCCGTCTGTTCACGCAACGGCTGGTCCAGAAAAGCAAATCGCCGCCCCGACTGGCATCGGGAGCGGCGACAAGACAATTGAAAAGCACGACAGCGCTTTCGAAGGAAATTCCTACCACAGCGTCCTGAACGCCGCAACGCGGGCGGGCCTCTGGTATGCGGAAAACCGCGATACTTGCCCGCGTCCGGTGGTGCCGACGCTTAGGCGCATGTTCGGCCTGTCGGCGCTCGAAGCCGTCCAGGCGATCCGCGTGGCCAACGGGGTGCCGCGATGAGCGCGCCCTTGCAGGTCAGCGCCGCGCTGCTCAACTCGCGGCTGGTCAAGAACGGTCCTTCCAATCCCGAACTGATCGCCGGCTACGCTTCCGGTGAGATCGTCACGCGCCCAGCACGATCGACGGCCAGCCGCGCCATGCGTCGGTTTCAGGGTCGCTTTAGCAAGTCGCGCCCGCAACGCTCACCCGATCGGGAAAAATCGATCCATCGTCGCCGCACCCTCGCCGCGACCTGGCCCATGCCTCCCGTTATGGCCGGCATGCTCACAACCAGCCAAGTCGCCTATGCGCGGCTCATCGCGGATGAGGTTCATCGCACTGGCCGGTGCGAGCTGACCCTTGACGAGATCGCCGCGCGCGGCGGCATGTGCCGCAAGACTGCGAAGCGCGCCCAGGATCGCCTTGCTGAGCTGGGATGGATCACGGTCGCGGAACGGCCGATCGAAGGCCGCAAACACCTGTCCAACGTCGTGCGCATCGTGTCTAGCGAATGGTCGACATGGATCAAGATGGGGCCGAAGCCTCGCCCGATAGGGGGACATTCGTGTCCTACCACGGGAAACCAGTCATCTAAATCCTTCCACGCCAAGCCGGTTGATAGGCCGCAAGGGGCTTATGAGAGGGAGCGAGGGCGACGGCGAGGGCAACCGGGAACGGGAGAGCGCGCCAATGGCTGAATGGCCATACAACACAAGGAACTGGCAGCGGCTCAGGCTGGCGAAGCTTGCCGAGAACCCGTTGTGCCACGCTTGCGAACTGAGAGGGCGCATCGCGCCGGCCGTGGCCGTCGACCATGTGAAGGCGATCAAGGCCGGCGGCGATCCTTTCCCGTCGTTCGACGGGCTGATGAGCCTTTGCGAGCGCTGCCACAATGAGAAGACGAATGCGGTTGATCGGCCTGACCGCGCCGCGTCCGGTCGACGGTTCAAAGGCTTCGACGTGCACGGCAATCCGATCGATCCGGGTGACGATTGGCATGGTGGGGGTGCCTGAGATCACGGGGAACGCGGGGTGTAGGACCGGCGTGGGAGTTGGGAAAATACTTAGTTTCATAGACTTAGCAGGATGAAGGGTAAGAGAAAATGGCACTGAGAGGCGTGGGAGCGAAGCCGCTTTCGGAGCGTGGCAAGGTCGACGGCCGTGAGGTTTTGCCTTGGAATGAGCCGGGTCTGAGCCGCGCCGATCGCGTGATCGCGTTCTGTGAAGACCTACCGATCACCGCCGGCAAGCTTGCCGGATCCTCGATGCAACTCCGCGAATGGCAGCGAGAGTTCATCCGCGCCGTCTATGCCGAGGACACGGCCGGCCGGCGGCCGGTGCGCACTGCCGTGCTGTCGATGGGCCGCAAGAACGGCAAGACGCAGCTCGCGGCGGCGCTGGCGCTCTGCCACCTACTGGGGCCGGAAGCCGAGCCGCGCGGCGAGGTCTATTCCTGCGCGCTTACCCGCGACCAGGCGGCGAAGCTCTATGCTGAAATGGCGGCGATCCTGCAGGGCCACCCGGAGCTTGACGACCGCTGCAACATCGTCCGGTTCACAAAGCAAATCGAGGTGCTGACCGGCGACGGGGCCGGCTCCATCTATTCCGCCCTGTCGGCAGACGCCGGGAGCAAGCTGGGCTTGTCGCCGTCCTTCGTCGTCTATGACGAGCTGGGGAGCGCGCCGAACCGTGCCCTGTTCGATGCGATGGATACCGCGTCGGGCGCTCGCGACAACCCGTTGATGATGGTGATTTCCACTCAGGCGGCGGCGGATCACGCCGTCATGTCCGAGCTGGTCGACTATGGCTTGCGCGTCCAGTCGGGCGACGTTGCGGACCCGTCCTTCCACCTGACGCTCTACGCCGCACCGGAAGACGCGGACCCGTGGGAGCCGGCGACCTGGCTGCTGGCAAACCCGGCGATCGGCGATTTCCGCTCTCTGGAAGACGTGCAGCGGCAGGCGGGGCAGGCGCGGCTTGTGCCGTCGAAGGAAGCGGCCTTCCGCAACTTGATCCTCAACCAGCGCGTTTCCGCCGTCTCGCGGTTCATCCACAAGGCCGAATGGGATGCGAACGCCGGCACCGTCGACGCTGCCAGCCTCGACGGCCGCGAATGTTATGCCGGCCTCGACCTGGGCGCGACGCGCGACCTGACGGCCTTCGTCATGGTCTTTCCGGACGAGAAGGGACGCTATGATGTGCTGGCGCGGTTCTTCATGCCCGAAGCTAACATCGAGGATCGATCGAACGAGGACCGCGTGCCCTACGATCTATGGGCGAAGCAGGGGCACATCACGCTTATTCCCGGCGCGACGATCGATCCGGGCTTCGTCGCGGACGTGCTGGCAAACGCGGCTTCACGCTACAGCATGCAAGCACTTGCATACGATCGTTGGCGGATCGAAGACCTGAAACGCGAGCTGGGGCTAATCGGCGCTGCGCTGCCGATCACGCCGTTTGGCCAAGGCTTCAAGGACTTCTCGCCGGCCGTCGACATGCTCGAAAGGTGCGTGGCCGAAAAGCTGCTGCGGCACGGCGGCAATCCAGTGCTCAACATGTGCGCGGCGAACGCCGTGGTGACGCGCGATCCTGCCGGCGGACGGAAACTCGACAAGTCGAAGGCAGCGGGCAGGATCGACGGTCTTGTAGCGTTGGCAATGGCGCTCAGCATCTCGAAACGGCACGAGCCGGAAACGCTGCCAGCCTGCCTGGCTGAACTGGTAGCATGATATCTATTCCGGAAATTCTAGAACTGGGCGTTCGCCCTGATGCGGGCTGAGTTGGGCGCGCACGAACATCGGTGAGGATGTGTTCACGATCATGTCTTCGCCCATGTGCGGATTGTGCAAGCGAAGCAGCGGCGCTTGATAATCAACTACCTTGTAGCTGCTTTGACCTTCGTCTCCGCCCTCGATCAACCACACCCAGTACCATTTGCCGATTTCGAACATCAGTGTTTCCCTTTGAGGCGGACACCCGGGCCGCCGCCATTTTCTGGAATGAACTCAACGCCAGCGCGAACTAGAGCCTGAAGAATCGAGCCGCGCGCGGTCTCAGAAACCTGCCTACGTTCCTTTTCGAAGTCCACTACTGTTGACAGTCCAATGCCCGCTGAGGCGGCCAATTGCGGTTGCGTCATATCGATAAGCGCGCGTGCTGCGCGACACTGTGCAGGGGTCATTTCAACATTTTCTATTGACGTTGTCGGTGGGCATATTTATCAACATTAAATGTTGATATCAGGTTAAGAGGAGGTCTCCAATGCCGAAACAGTCGGTTCAGGCAGGCGTCAAAGTCAGCCAAGGTTATCCCCGTCTTCCACATGAGGGAGCCTCACAGGGGCTCGTTTCTTCGAAGACGAGTGATCTGTCGCCGGGACTTCCCGGCAAGCGCAAACACCAGAAGGAAATTACCATGAACAAGCACATTAACCCGCAAGACCTCCAGACCAGCAGTCGCGATCTTATCTTGATCCTCGCAGATGAGTTGAGTGTGCTTGAGCAGCGGTACTCTGCATTGGAAGAAGCGGCGATTAAGAAGGATGCGCCGTCGTTCCATGAAAACTATCGCAAGGCGGAACAAGTAGATTTCCTGGATCGCATTGAGGCAATCAAGGAAGCCATGTCATCAGTCGAAGCCACGTCGATCAAGGCGGCAGTCATCCAACTTGCTGTTGCAAACACCATCGTTTCGGACATGGTGGGGTTCGATCTGCCCGACGCCGAAATCGGAAAACTCGAACGGACGTTCCGCAGGCTCATGCACTCGGCGATGGGTGTTTTGATGCGTGATGCGGGGTTAGATCGCATGAGCTTCGGCATCGATAGGCTGATGTCCTTCCACTTAAACCCTTGGGAAGCCTACGAGGACCGAGTGGCTGCTTTGGGCGACCTATAGCCTATGTAAAACATGGAGTGCGAGGTTTTGTCTTGTAAGCCATAACATGGCCTGCTATGTTTCTCTTGATTGACATGGCAGGCTTGGTCGAATGGCAGGGACGGCAGCAGATTTGGTGAGGGCATTGAGCGCGAGTTTGCGCGTGCCCTTTCCGACGATCGAAGCGTACACCAGTACCCTGAGCCGCATTGGCTGGTGGGAGCGCCCCAAGCGTGGACGCGGAGCGCGCAAGAAGTCCGATATGGACGCCGCCAAGCTTCTGTTGGCAATTCTCTCAACCGGCCCGGCTAACCTGCCGAACTTCCTTCAGTACGCCAATATGCATGTCGCGCCGGGTCAAAAGCACTCGAAGCTCGTGTCGATCCTGCGTCGTGAGATGGATTTGGCGGATGATGCGAAGTTTCTCGATTTCGCAGAGGGTTTTATTCGCCTCTATCGTCGCGGCGAGACCGACCGCGTCATCTGGCATTCCCCGATGCCGGAAGGCTTCTACGGTGACGATGCGATTGACGTGCCTGGTTTGGAAATGCGCGTGAAGGGTCCTGTGCCGATGGGAGCATTCACCTTCCTGCTTTCGCATTCCGTGATCGATGAGCTGACTGACGGTGGCGAAGATAGCGCTGCGTTCCTCGGTCCACAGAAAGTTGAATTCGTGCACGAATTCCTGGGGATGGCGGAGGACGCCAAGGCCAAGGGCCGTGCTACCGAGATGTTGTCGTTTGGCAACGCTTTCCACGCAGTGGTGACAAACGCATCCGGCGTCGGTTTCGAGCGCTTTGTCGGAGGATCTGAGTTTGCAGCCGCCGCCGGCGCGCTCAACGAGGCGGCCGAATGATTGAAATGGGTAGCGAGCCCGCACGTTTTCCCGCCGTGAGGCGGCATGTCCCTGTGCCGAACGTCGTGAGACGCCCGGACAGATGGACGGGGGGGGGGGGGGGGGGGGGGGGGGGGGGCGGGGGCGGGGGGGCGGGGGGCCGCGCGCGCGCCCCGCCCGCACCCCCCGAGCCGACGCGCACCC
>NZ_JAKREW010000029.1 GCF_022347545.1 Terribium retamae | reverse complement strand
GGGGGTGGTGTGGTCTTTTCTTGCCCTCTTTTTCGCTCGACACCCGCCGCCCCCGGCCCCCCCCCCCCGCCCCCCCCCCCCGGGGGGCCGCCCCCCCCCGCGCCATGGCGATCGAACCGAAGGTGCTGCTGCTCGACGAGCCTTTCGGGGCCCTTGATGCGCAGGTGCGCCGCGAACTGCGCCGCTGGTTGCGCGAAATCCACGACACCACGGGCCACACCACCGTCTTCGTCACCCATGACCAGGAAGAAGCGCTGGAGCTGGCCGATCGCGTGGTGGTGATGAGCCAGGGGCAGATCGAACAGATCGGCACCGCCGACGAGGTCTATGACACGCCGAACTCGCCCTTCGTCTTCGGCTTCATCGGGGAGTCGAGCTCGCTGCCGGTCAGGATCACTGACGGCCAGGTCTGGGTCGCCGACCGGCCGATCGGCCTTTCGGCGCCGAACCACCCGCCCGGTGATGCCTTGCTCTACTTCCGTCCGCACGACATCGAACTGCTCGATGGCTGCAGCGGCTGCATTGCAGGCACGGTAGCCGCCAGCCGCCGCGTCGCGGGCACCCGGCGCGTCGAACTGGAGATTGGCGGCGAACGCCAGCGTGTTGAGATCGAACTCCCCGTCGACCATATCGCGGCACAAAAGAGCCGCATCGCGTTCCGGCCAAGCCGCTGGAAGCTCTTTCCCGCAAACGGCGCAGGAAACTAGCTGCCGCAGCCACTTCGCAAGAAATACAGAAAAACCATTCCGGAAACGCCGACATCCAGGATGGTTTTTCTATTTCCGACAATGCCTACAGACCGGCATTCCTCGTCTTTGTGGTATCAAGTTCTAATCTAAGGGCTCCTGCAGCATATTTTTCCAACGGAGTCCTTTCATGAAACGCCTTTCGCTCGCCGGTGTTGCGCTGGCCGGCTTGGTCCTCGCAGCAGTGCCCGCCTCTGCCGCCGAGAAGCTGCTCAACGCTTCGTACGACGTCGGTCGCGAACTGTTCGCTCAGGTCAACAAGGCTTTCATCGAAAAGCACCCCGGCATCACCATCGACCAGTCGCATGCGGGGACTTCGAAGCTGGCACGCTCGATCGTCGAAGGTCTTGGCGCGGACGTCGTGACCTTCAACCAGGTTCCGGATGTCGACTTCCTGGTCAAGCAGGGTTTTGTCTCGGCAGACTGGCAGAAGGACTTCGCCAACAACGCCTCGCCTTTCTACTCCCTGCCCTCCTTCCTGGTCAGGGCCGGCAACCCCAAGAACATCAAGGATTGGGATGATCTCGCGCGCGACGGCGTCCAGGTCATCTTCCCCAACCCGAAAACCTCTGGCAACGCGCGCTACACCTATCTGGCCGCCACTGCCTACGCCAAGGAGAAGTTCAATGGCGACGAAGCCAAGGTCAAGGAGTTCGTCGCCAAGATCTTCGCCAATGTGCCGGTGTTCGATACCGGCGGTCGTGCTGCAACCACCACTTTCGCCGAACGTGGCATCGGCGACGTGCTGATCACCTTCGAGTCGGAAACGCAGGGCATCGCGCGCGAATACGGCACCGACAAGTATCAGCAGGTCGTTCCGTCGGTCAGCCTGCTGGCGGAATTCCCGGTCGCCATCGTCGACAAGGTTGCTGACGAGCACGGCACCCGCGAACTCGCCAAGACCTATCTCGACTTCCTCTACACGCCGGAAGGCCAGAAGATCGAAGCCGAAAACGGACTGCGCGTGCGTGATGAAAAGGTCGCAGCCGAATTCAAGGACAAGTTCCCCGAAGTACGGCTGGTCACGGTCGAGGAGGCGTTCGGCGGCTGGGAGAAAGTCCAGAAGGACCATTTCGCCGAAGACGCTCTGCTGGACGAGATCTACGGCAATCGCTGATGCCGTTGACATTCAATTTCTGGAAAAGCCGGCGCAAGCCGGCTTTTTCGTTTCCGCGAGACGATAGTGCCACTTTTGCAGCACAACTGTTCGCGTTTCGAAAATGCACGGAAAATCAACGCTCTTTTCATTGTATATCGACAAACTGGACTCTATTCTCTTCGCGTGCGTCCTGGCTGGTCGTTTCGCCATGATTTGCGCACAAACAGTCGGCAAACGGCTGATCGGATTGCGGCTCAGGCAGTGACAGGCATGCTCACCAAAAAAGGCAAGTATGGGCTCAAAGCCCTGGTGCATCTGTCGCGGATGCCGGCTGGGCAACTGGCCTTTGTGAACGACATCGCGGTCGCCAACAACATCCCCAAGAAGTTCCTCGACGCGATCCTTGGCGAGTTGCGCAATGCCGGCTTCGTGCAGAGCCGCAAGGGCAAGGATGGCGGCTACCGCCTCGCTCGTCCGGCGGCCGAGATCAAGATAGGCCATGTCGTGCGCGTGCTGGACGGGCCGCTGGCACCGATCCCTTGCGCTAGCCGGACGCAGTACCAGCGCTGTGAGGACTGCAATGAGGAAACCTGCGAAGTCCGCCACATGATGCTTGAAGTGCGCCAGGCAATCGCCGACGTACTGGATAATCGCAGCCTCGCGGCGATGCGTGACGCCGACAACGACGACTATCCGCTGGAACTCTCGTCCCAATCTAACTGACAGCGAAACACAGTCCGGTGTATCGGGCGGTTACGCGGTTGCGGGCCGAGGCCGCCCTACCCGCCACAAGACCAGCACCATCACAGCCAGGTTCACAACGTTCCAGGCGATGCCGTTGAGGAAGGCGGCAGCGTAAGAACCGGTAAGATCGTAGATCCAGCCCGAACTCCAGCCACCCACGGCCATGCCGATGATCGTGGCCATGATGACCAGCCCAACGCGCTGGCCCGCTTCAGTCGCCGGCATGTATTCACGCACGATGATAGCGTAGCACGGCACAATGCCACCCTGGGAAAGACCGAACACCAGCGATACGATGTAAAGCGACGCCAGCCCATCGAACGGGATGTAGAAGAATAGCGATAGGCATTGCAGCGCCGAGCCGATCAGCAGCGTCTTGATACCGCCGATGCGGTCGGCGACGAAACCGGACACCAGTCTGCTGACGACACCGCCGGCAAGCATGATCGACAGCATCTCGGCGCCGCGCGCCACGCCATAGCCGAGATCCATGCAATAGGCGACGATATGCACCTGCGGCATCGCCATCGCCATGCAACAGCCGAAACCCGCGACGATCAGCAGACCTTGCAGCATTGCGGGTGACAGCGCGATCGGCTGTACGCGGCGAGCAGTCGAAGAATGCGAACCGGTGAACGCTTCGCGCGGCGCGGGCTGCCGCATCATCAGAACCAGCGGGATCATGGTGACGAGGCAGAAGATGCCGATGACCAGATAGGTGAAACGCCATCCCTCGGCAGCGATGAGCGGCGGCATCACCACAGGCCACAACGCACCGGCCAGATAGTTGCCACAAGCCGCTGCAGCAACGGCCACCCCACGACGCCGGTTGAACCAATGCGAGATGTCGGCGACCAGCGGTCCGAAGATCGCAGCCGTGCCGAAGCCGACGAGAACTCCTTGCGCCAGCGTGAACTGCAGGATCGAGCCGGCAAAGGACGCCAGGATCATGCCTGCAGCGAGCGCCAGCGAGGATAACAGCGCTGGCATCCAATATCCCATGCGATCGACGGCACGTCCGACCAGCACGTTGCCGGCGGCAAAACCGATCATTGTCGCCGTATACGGCAGGGATGCATCGGCGCGGTCGACACCGAATTCAGCTTGCACAGCAGGCAAGACGACCACGACTGCCCACATGCCGACGGCACCAATCGTACCCAAGACGATGGAGACGGCGAGCCTCAGCCAGGCTTCGCGGCCATCGATCACGGAGGTAGCGTCTGCCGACTGGATGGGATGCTGGGTCATGGCGGGCTCCGTTACGGCAGTGCCCGCACTTATCCTTCACCATACCCAGGACCGGCAGCGCCAAGCTGGATCAAAAATTGATGCCAGAAATGCTGTCAGGGCCGCGACACCACACCATTCTGGGTGATCATCATATTGGTCAGCGTGCGCTCCGCATGGGTCAGCCGCCAGTCGAGCATCTTCTGCGCACAGCGCAGCACCGTCGATGCCATTTCCGGCCGATCAGCCAGATTGGTTGTCTCATGCGGGTCCGCGACGAGATCGAACAGCAGCGGCGGCAAGGCGGCGAAATGCACATATTTGTAGCGGTTGTCGCGTATGACCGCGTAGTTGCATTGGTCGGACGTGATGCCAAGCGTCGTCTCGGCCTTCTGTGTCGCAACTGTGCGGAAATCGTGCTCGAAAAAGACTGCGTCCCGCCAATCGACGGGCTTTTCGCCACGCAGGAGCGGCAACAGCGAGCGACCATCGCAAGCGCGTGGTTTTTCCAGCCCAAGCCAATCCAGAATGGTCGGCATGATGTCGACGGCCTCCGTGAAGGCGTCCACCGTCGAGCCGCGCGCACCGTCTGCAGCCGTTCGCGGGTCGCGGATCACCAGTGGCAGATGGAAGGCGCCGTCGAAATAGACCTCCTTGCCCCATGCATGATGCTCACCCAGCATTTCGGCATGATCGCTGGTGACGACGATCAGCGTACGATCATACTCGCCGGTCTGTTTCAGGTGTTCGATGATGCGGCCGAGATGGTGATCGACTTCGGCGATCAGCCCGTAATAGGTCGCCCGCATCTGCCGAATTTCCAACTCGTTCGCCGAAACCGGATCGAATGGGCTGTGCTCGTCATAGGCACCGGGAACGCTCACCCGATCCAATTCATAGGCGAGCATCGGATGCTGCCGCTTTTCATCGGCAAGACTCGGCGCGCGCGCCGGCAGGACCACATCCGCCGGATCAACCGTGGCATTGTAGGGCTCCGGTGCGATCAGCGGCGGATGCGGCCGCAGGAACACGAAATGCGCGAACCATGGACTGTCGCGCCGCACCGAAAGCCATTTCAGGAAGGCGTCAGTCAGGAATGCGGCTTCGCTGTGTTCCGCCGGATAGATCGTCGGGATGTAGCGGAAACCACGGTCGTCCGGCTTGTCGAAATCGGCTTTCGGGCGGAAGACGCCCGCCCGGCCATCAGGCAGGTCGTAGCCTTTGGCGAGAAGATCCGCGATCCATTCTTCCATTTCGTCGGGTAGGTGCAGAGCCGCCTCAAACCCCGGCATTACACTTTCATAGGTTTTGAGCGACGGATCATTGGCGTCGACATTGCGCGGGTCGGCACTGGTGTCGGTGTACCCGAACAACGCAGGCCGATAGCCAGCCTTGCGGGCTTCCAAGGCGATGTTGGTGTGGCGCGCATCGAGCGGCGTGCCATTGCGGCCGGAACGATGGTTCATCAGGTAAAGCCCGGTCAGCAGGCTGGTGCGCGAAGGGCCGCAGGGCGTGCACTGACCGAAATGCTTCTTGAACAACATCCCGCCCGCGGCCAAAGCGTCAAGGTTCGGGGTGCGTACATTGGGATGGCCAAGCGCTGACAGGCAATCGCCACGCCACTGGTCGGCGCAGATCAGCAGTACATTCGGACGGCGAGTCATGTCTTGAGGCTCATTCAGGTTCGCGCCCCACCACCTGATCGGTGTTGGCGAGCAGTTTTCGGACCGCGGCACGCGCGGCATCCGGGCGTCGCAGACGGATGTTCTTCTCGATCAGTTCATGCAGTTTCTGGGCAGTCTCGAGATCGTCACCTTCCCGCGTCACATGCACGAACAAATGGTCGAAAGCCTGCTCTATCAAAACACCAAGCGGCACCAGCAGGTCGTTGCCGGATGCCCGAAGGATGGCAAGGTGGAACCGCGTGTCGGCGCGCGTGCGGTCTTCCAGCGTTTCGGCGCTGTTCATTTCCCGGCATGCACGCGAGATTTCCTCCATCTGCTCTTCCGTCCGGCGCATTGCGGCGAACGCCGTAGCTTCGGGCTCGATCAGGTGACGAAACTCCTGAACCGTACGCAGGAACGCCCCGCGATCGGGCGAGGTCGCGTACCAACCCAGCACATCCCTGTCGAGCAGGTTCCAGCGCTCGCGCGGCTCGACCCGGCTGCCGACCTTTGGACGTGACGCGAGCAGGCTCTTGGCCATCAGCATCTTGATGGCTTCGCGCACCGCCGAGCGGCTGACATTGAAGGTTTCCGCCCATTTCGTTTCATTGGGCAAGATGGTTCCGGGTGGATAATCGCCGCGCACGATGGCGAGACCGATCTCGTTGGCGACATGTGCGTGCACGCTGGAACCAGCTCGGCGCTCGGCGGGCTTCAGCTTCTCGGCACTCTTGTCGCTTTTTGCCTTCCCCTTGGCCGCGCGCATGCTTTTCCTTGTCGGCAGCAGACCAACAATCGGGCCTGTATCTCCGCTCAACAAGTCTGGGCTTGGCCGGCATGTCAAGGCATCAACGCAGAGAAGAATTCAGCTCAGTGCCACGTCGAGCGAAACGTAACGCCGCGGCGAGGAAGCAATTGCTGCGGAGGCCACCGCCACGCCGGCACGCAGCGCCTCTTCCAGCGAGGCACCGTCCAGCAGGGCACCGAGATAACCTGCATTGAATGTGTCACCAGCACCCGTGGTGTCGATCACCTGGACGGCGGGCGCCGGCACACGCGTGACGATGCCATCTCGCCAGGCAGCAGCACCCTCTCCACCCCGTTTTATAACAACGATCGCACCAGGCTTGGCGTGGTTCGCCAACCATCCCGCAGCAGCCTCGACGGTCTTCTCGCCCGACAAGGAAAGACTTTCGATCTCGTTCAACAGCACGTGGTCGCAATGCGCGAGACAGGCCGTGGTGTGTGCCTTGATCGCATCCGTCCAGCCATGTGATGGCCAGCCTGTGTCCAACGCCACGGCGAACCCCCGCGCTGAAATCGCCGCCAGCATAGCGTCAAAGGAAGCGATCAGGTCGAGATAGAGGAACGAGCCGGTCAGCAGCGCAATGTCACCGGCAGTAGCTTGCTCCGGCAGCATGGCCAGCATGCTCTCAGGCGTCTGCACGGCAAGATTGCCCGCGGTGGTGAGGAATGACCGCTCGCCACCCGGATGCTCGACACCGACCGACAGCGCCGTGGGGGTTCCCACCTTGGGCCAGCCGTGGGCGACCTCGCCGAAGGTTTCCACCAGCCAGGCGCCGAACATGTCGTTTCCGACATTGCAGACGATGTGATGCGGCACACCGAGTGCCTTGAGTGCAAGCCCTGTGTTGCCTGCAGGCCCGCCTGCCCGCAACTCCGAATGGTCGACGAAGGTCTCCGTTCCGGGTCGCGGCCAGGGTGTCACCGGCCCCATGATAAGATCGACCATGACGCCGCCTATGACATGGATGGATGGCCCATCGGGCCGATGCAGGCGTTCATGCTTCATGGTCAATTCCGGTTATTTTCGTCGATCGCACCGGTTCACCGACACCCGCAACCTTGCGGCCGGAAACGGCGATGATGAGCTCTTGCAACGAAGGCAGCATCGCAGCGACTGCGGAGAGCCCCTCGTTGCGGGAGAATGCGACGGTCACGGCCCCTTCGATCGGCGTTTGACCGCTGCAATCGAAGATCACCGGCACGGCCCCTGCGCTGAGCGCCGCTTTGGCAAGCGTCGCCGTACCGGCGCCGAGCGGACCCGGCCCTCGCAGCAGAAGCACGCCAAGATCCGGCGTCAGTGCCTCCAGTGGGCCATGGCGGAACTGGCCGAATTCGAAGCCGAATGCCGGAATGCGAGCCAATTCCATCAGCATCAGACCGTTGGCTTCGGCGAGGCCCCGCAATTCGCCTCGCCCGGCGATGATGACCGAACTCTTGTCTGCCAGCGCATCGAGGGCCTCGTCTAAGAAAGGGTGAGGCGACGTGGCAAGAGCAGCCGCAAAGCCGTCGATCTCGCCCCCCGCTGCGGCCAGAACCGCTGCATGCAGGGCAAGCGTGACTGTAAGGCTCCGTGTTGCCGCGAAGGCCACCTCCTGTCCGCCGGCACCGACGAGGCATGGCAAGGTCCGTCCGAGCGTGCCCTGCGGTGCCAGTGTCATGCCGAACGAGTCGGCACGGCGTGACAGAAGATCCAGCAACTGCAGGATTTCCCCGGATTCACCAGATTGCGAAACCAGCACGATTGTATGCGGCTGCACCGGCAAGCCCTGGAGCAACATATCGCCGGCCGTTTCAGCGCGGCAATCGACGCCGAGCCGCCGCCAGGCGGTTTCGGCCATGCGGTTGGCGTGGTGAGATGCTCCCATACCGACCAGAACAAGCTCACCCGTGCGCGCGATGCTGGCAGCCAGTTCGGCCGCTATTGCTCCGTTCGAGGCCAGCGAGGCGATCGCATCAGTGCCCTGCCGCCCCATCTCGGCCTGCAGCAATGCGAGTCCCTTGCCTTTCATATCCCCGATCATCGTGGTCAGCCTTTCACGCCGCCGGCCGAAAGGCCGGAAAGCAGCGATTTCTGCAGGAAGAAGCCGATCAAGACCGGCGGTAGCGCCGCCAGCAGTCCAACTGCCGAGATCAGCCCATAGTCGGTTGCGCGCCCGGCGGCGAAGTCGGCTATCGCGACCGGTAGGGTCTTGGCGCGTGTATCGCTGGTGTAGAGCAGCGCGTAGAAGAATTCGTCCCATGCGAGCAGCAGCGCAAACAGCGCGGCCGCGCCGGTCGAGGCCGCTGCCACCGGCAATGTGATGCGGGTCATAATCTGGAACAGGTTTGCGCCATCGATCGACGCCGCCTGTTCGATCTCCACCGGCACGCTGTGGAAACCCGATTTCATCAGCCAGGTCACGAAAGGTAGCAGGATCGTGCAGTAGACTATGATCAGCGAGGTGACATTGTTGAGCAGGCCAAGAGCGGAAAACACCTTGTAGAGCGGCAGGATCAGTGCGACAGGCGGCATCATGTAGGTGACGATCACCGCATAAAGCAGCGGCATGCGGCCTGAAAAGCGCGAGAAGGAGTAGGCGGCAGGAATACCGGCTGCAAGCGCGATCGCCGTGGCACTGACCGCCACGATGACCGAATTGCGCAGCGCCGAAAGGAAGGCGAGGCCTGCCGACCCCTCCTCCAGCGAAAACAATCGCGCATAGCGCGAGAAATCCGGTTGCTCCGGAATCCAGCGCAGCGGAATGGTGGTGAGGTCGTTGGCAGTGGAGATGCTCATGACGAACAGCCAGGCAACCGGCGCCAGGACGGACATCGCGAACACCGCTACGGCGGCATAAACCAGGATGGTGGCGGTCAGGCTGCGTCTCATGAGCGCTTCTCCCGTCGCACCAGCAAGACGACATAGATTGCGATCATCAGCGCGCTCATTGCAGTCACCGTCAGCGCATAGGCTGCCCCGCTGCCGGCGCGCAGATAGGTGAAGGATTCCTGATAGACGAAGAAGGACACCGTCTTGGTCGAATCGGCCGGACCGCCACGCGTCATCACATAGAAGATGTCGAAGACCTTGAAGGCTTCGATGGCGCGCAACACCATGGCGACGCTAAGCGCGCCCATGATGCCGGGCAGCGTGATCTTCCAGAACCGCGTCCAGGCATTCGCGCCATCCATGATCGCGGCTTCATAGAGATCCTTCGGTACAGTCTGCAGGCCCGCCAGCGCGATCAGTGCGATCAGCGGATAGTTCTTCCAGATATCAGCGAGGATGACCATGTTCATCGCCGTCGCAGGATCGCCCAGCCAGGAGCGGTAAGCGTCAAGCAGGCCTATCTGCGTGAGCAGCGCGTTCAAACTGCCATATTCGGGATTGTAGATGAGGCGCCACATCACTGCATTGACGATGGTCGGTAGCGCCCAGGGCAGGATGAGCAGCGCTCGTACCAGTGTCCGGCCCTTGAATTCCTGGTTGAGCAGCAGCGCGACCAGGACGCCGAGCACCACTTCGGCCGAAACCGAGATCACGGTGAAATAGGCAGTGCGACCGACGGCGGCACGAAAGTCGCTGTCGTCGAGAATATAAGCAAAATTCTCCAACCCGATCCACTGCCACACATAGCCTTGGCCGGTCAGGCCGGCGTCGGTGAACGCCAGCCACAAGGTGTTGAGCAGAGGAAAGGCCGTGACCAGCACCATGATCGAAATCATGGGTGTCAGCAGCAGCCAAGCCGTACGGTCCTGTTGGGCTGGGGCCATGACGGCTTTAGCTCTCTTCCTGGCAGACGGGATTAACGCAGCCGCCCAGCAGCCTTGGTCGCCGCCCTCATGGCGTCGTCCGTCGAAGCCTGGCCCAGCAACACCTGCTGGATATTCTTCTGCAGGATCGACGACAGTTCCGGATAGGATGGCGTCATCGGTCGTGCGAACATCACGCCGAGCGAAATCTTGGCGGCGTCGATCAGCTTCTCCTGCCCTTTTGTCACCGCCGGATCCTCATAGGATGATTTCCAGATCGGCAGGCTGAGCTTGGCGTATTTGTTCTGCGTCTCCTGCGAGGTCATGAAGGTGATGAACTTCCATGCCTCATCGGGATGCTTGGAGCCGGCGGAGATGCCCAACCCCATCGAACCGTTGATGGCCGAGGCTTCCGCCTTGCCCTTGAAGCCGGGCGCCGGAACGATGCCGACCTTGCCGGCGACTTTGCTCTCCTTCGGGTCGTTGGCCATATTGAACATGTAGGTCCAGTTCATCGCGAAGGCCGCCTCGCCTGCCGAGAACACCTTGCGTACGTCTTCTTCCAGATATTCGCGCGAGTTCGGATTGGTGACGCCATCGTCGAGCGTCTTTTTCATGTAGTTGACGGCTTCGACCGAACCGCCCGTGTCGAAGGAGAGCTTGCCGTCCTGGATGAAGGAGCCCTTGGCGCCGCCGACCATCGACGTGTAGTCGCAGATCAGTGCCTCTGCCTGGCTCCAGCTCCATACGATCGGATATTTGGCGATGCCCTTGTCCTTGATGATCTTGGCCTGCTCGGCCAGTTCCTCGAAGGTTTTGGGCGGAGCGGAAATACCCGCCTGCTTCAGCATGTCCTCGTTGTAGAACAGATACTTGGTGTCAAGAATCCAGGGCATGCCCCAGATCTTGCCGTCATAGTCCACCGTGGTCCAAGCGCCGTCGAACACCTTGTCCCTGTCGCCTTTCGGAACACGGGCGGTAACATCCTGCAGGAAACCTTTGGTTGCGAATTCCGGCGGCCAGATCACATCGAACAGGACGACGTCATATCCGGAAGAGCCGGCGCCCTGAGCCGCCACGATCTTGTCGTGCAACGCTTCGTACGGCACGAATTCCAGATTGACCTTGAGACCCGGATTGGCCTCCTCGAACGCCTTGGCCATCGCCTTGGTATCGTCCTCGCTATAGGCGGCCTGCTTCATGAAAATGGCGTTCAGCGTCACGTCTTCGGCGAAAGCCGGAAGTGACTGATGGATCAGCAGCGCAAGCCCGCAGGCCGCACCCTTGAAGAAGCTGTTCATTGATTCCTCCCGATTGGTTGGCCATGCAGCCTTTGCGGCCTCTACAGCCGTGCAAACTAGACCATGCAGAATTAATTAAATCAAGTTGATTGGCTTATATTTTTACCCATAATCGACGGAACTCGCGTAGAGACTGTTCATGACCCTTAAGAGATCCGTTGCCGGCACCAATCTCGAACAAGCCAAGTCGCACAATCGTCGCGTCGTCATCGAGGCGATCCGGACGAATGGCGCGCTCTCGCGCGCCCAGATCGCGCGTCTTACCGCTTTGAGTTCACAGACCATTTCCAACATCGTCGACGAATTGGAGCGGGCCGGCCTGCTGCGCCCCGAAGCGACGCAGAAGGGCGCTCGCGGGCAACCTGCCGTGCCTTATTCGATCGACCCGAACGGCGGCTATTCGATTGGCCTGCAGCTCGACCATCAGACGGCGGTCGGTGTCGTTACCGACCTATCCGGCACATTGCGCTCGCGCATCGAGCGTAGGGTCGACAGGCCGACGCCGGCAGAAGCGATGCCGTCGCTTGCCACGATGACCGACGAACTCGTGCGCTCCTTCCGCTTCGACCGCAGCCGTCTGCTCGGTGTCGGCATGGCGATGCCCGGCCCCTTCGATGTCGAGGGCATGACTTCGGTCGGGCCGACCGCCCTGCCCGGCTGGCAGGATTTTCCGGTGGCTTTGGAGTTGGAACGGCTGACCGGCCTGCCGGTGACTTTCGAGAACGACGCCACTGCCGCCGCCATCGGCGAACGGCTTTATGGCGTCGCCAGAAATCTCAACAGCTTTGTCTATCTCTTCATAGGCACGGGCCTTGGCGCCGGCCTTTTCCTCGACGGTCATCTCTACAAGGGAAGCCGCCATAATGCCGGCGAAATCGGCCACATGATCGTCAAGCCGGACGGGCTCGCCTGCTTTTGTGGCAAGCATGGCTGCCTGGAACGTTACGTCTCGCTGCGTGCTGCCTACGATTGCCTCGAAATCCCCGATCCGGATCATGCTTCACCAGAAAAGCTGGACGAATTGCTTGCTGCCGGTAACGAGCGCCTGCTTGCCTGGGCCGATCAAGCCGCGGCACCGCTGAGACAAGCCATCGACGTCCTCGAGCTCGCATTCGATCCGGAAACGGTGGTCCTGGGCGGCTTCATGCCTCTCGCCGTCATCGAACTTTTGGTAAGCCGGCTGGAGCCTTTGCATCTGTCGGTTTCTTCGGCTCGCACGCGCACCGTGCCCCGAGTCCTGATCGGTGCGGCTGGCAAGGACACGTCTGTGCTCGGCGCGGCCGCGCTGCCGATCTTCTCCGAAACCAATCCGCAGTTCGACGTGCTGCAGAAGCCGCTCGGCTGAAGCCGCCTACATAAGGCCGCGGCCACACCAGCGATTTTGCGCACGGCCAGGCGAAGGCGCAATTGCAATGCTTGCCGTTCCGTTGAGATTGCATGATCGTTGCGTCGTTCACGTCGACAGGAGAGGATCATGAAGGCAATGGGCTTTGTGCGGCTCGTCACGCTTGGTGCCATACTCGCTGCAAGCAGTATCGCATCGGCAGAAGAGCCGGCATTCTGGAAATTCTATGAACAGTCGCTGAAGTCGGCGAAATACATTGATCTCACCCATGCCTTTGCGCCCGTACAGCCGGTCTGGCCGGGCTTCGGCCCCGCCAAATTCAAGCCGGCAGTGGCCGGGGCCGACATCGAAGGCTACGTCAAGAAGGGCGACGAATTCACCTATGAGAAGCACGGCTTCGTCGCCAGTTCCTATGAACTGACCACCGACCAGTACGGCACCCAACTCGACCCGCCCTCACACTGGAACCCGAAAGGTGCCACCATCAGCGACCTGCCGCCGACTTTTGCGGTAAGGCCGCTTGTGATCATCGACATCAGTGGCAAGGCAAAGACTGATGAGGGCTACCATCTCAAGGTCTCCGACATCGAGGAGTGGGAGAAGAAGCACGGCCGCATACCGGAGGGCTCGGTCGTGTTTGTACGCTCCGACTGGTACAAGAAGTGGAGCGAGCCAGCACGCTTCGCCAAGGCGCCATTTCCAGGGGTGAGCCTCGACGCGCTGAAGTTCCTGCATCTGGAACGCAAGATACTGTTTCATGGCCACGAGCCGCTCGACACCGACACCACGCCGAATCTCGAAGGCGAATACTGGCTCATGCACAACAATTTCGTGCAAGCCGAAGGCGTGGCCAATCTCGACAAGGTACCCGAAGCCGGTGCGTTGGTGACGATTGGCTTCGCCAAACCGCAGGGCGGCTCGGGCGGTTATGCACGCTACATCGCAATCGCACCGGCCGACTGGTCGGAAGGGGTTTCAGTCAACGACGCGCCGGGTGCCCCGCTGCCGGAGCAGACCGCGCCACTGAAACGCGACAAGGACGGCGTCTTCCGCCCGACACCGTAGAAGTCTGGGCAAAGCGCAAAAGGTCTCCATCCTCGTGTCGAGGATGGAGATTGAACCCTATGCAGCCGCGGTGATGCCGTAGAGGATCGGCATCAAGCCGGCGAGTGCCTTGAAGCGCTCCCATGATTTACGCTCAGGCCTCGTCCAGCCGGTCTCGGCCAGCGCGGAGATGCGCGGAAACACGAGCCGGTCGAACACGCCGCGGTCGGTCATCGGCTCCGACCAGATGCAGCATTGCACGCCAAGGAAATGTCTTTTCTGTTCGTCCGTCCATCCCTCGACCGGGTCGAAATCGTAGAGGCTCTCAGGCTCCGACCAGCCGGCCCAGGCCGCCCCCGGTTCCGACCAGGCCGGGCTGTTTGCCATGTCGAGATAATAGACCTGGCCAGGACACACGACGATGTCGTAACCACGCCCGGCGAGCGCCGCCGATACTTCCACGGATCGCCAGCCGTTCAGGAAAGACTTTTCCTTTTCGATGACGTCGCCATGTGCAGCTTCTTCCCAGCCCCCTGTGATACAGCCGCGCGAGGCGAGGAAAGCCTGAACGCGTCGCAGAAACTCGGCTTGTAAGACAGCCGCACCGGAGCCGTCGATCTCGTCGGCATTGTGCCGGTTGGTGATGATGTTGACGCGCTTGGCGTGAACGGCTGCGACATCCGCGCCGGCCAACTCACCGAGTTTCGCCAGCGCCTTAGGTGAACCCGACCAGGCGCCGATCGGCACCTCGTCGGCGCCGACATGGATGCGCTTGTATGGGAACAGCTCGATTACCTCGTCGAGGATGGTCTCGAGCACCTGGTAGGTTTCCTCGCGCGCTGGGTTGAGGCAATTGTTGGGGAAGCCCTGCACTGAATAGTACACACCGTGCTCGGCCGGGTCGCGCAGTTCGGGGATCGCCTGCAGCATGGCATAGCAGTGACCCGGGACATCGATCTCGGGGATCACCTCGATACCGAGACGGCCGGCCAGCGCAACGATCTCGCGCACCGAAGCCTTGCTGTAGTAGCCGCCCGTGCGTTCGGGTCCCGAACCCAGCAATGGCGGCAGCGGCAGGCCGTGGCCGCGCCAGGCGCCGATGCGGGTCAGTTCCGGATAGGCGTCAATCTCGATGCGCCAGGCTTCATCATCGGAGAGGTGCCAATGGAAACGGTTGAGCTTGTTCCAGGCCATGATCTTGAGGAAGCGGCTGACTTCCGCTGTGCCGTAGAACTGACGAGCCACGTCCAGATGCGTTCCACGCCAGCCGAGCGACGGCTCGTCCCTGATCTCGCCTTCCAGCGGAAAGAGAAAGGTCTCCGGATGATGGCGCGCCCCGCGCAGGATCTGTCCGAGGGTGATCAAGCCGTACAGCAGACCAGACCGCGTCGCGGCGGAGATCATCACGCGATCGCCAGCGAAACGGATAGCATAGGCTTCGGAGGCGAAATCATCGGCCACGACAAGGGACACCGGTATGCCGCCTTCGCTTTCCGGTCGCACGATGCCTTCTACCGGAAACAAGCCCTCGACCAGTTCCGCGAAAGCGGCGGCGGCAGCCTTGGCCTCGTCGCCTTTGGCCTCGATCGCTAGGCCTTGCGGCACCGCGACACGGCCTGACACGGAAACGCTGTTCGGCCAGGGTACGATCGCCACAGGCACCGGTGCCACATGCGGCACGGGATAGATTTCAGCACCACGCTTCAGCGGCGCATTGTCACCCTTCGCCTGCGTCGGGGCGACGGACACCGGCACCGTCGTGCCATCGGCAAAGGCGACATAGGCGGTGTTGGCGCCATCAGTCCAATGGCGCAGGGGATAGGACAGTCCACGTGCGGTCACCGTCCACGAAGCTCCCGGCTCAAGCACGAAGCCGTCGGGCGGCGATAATTCGGAGTGATTGGAAAGCCGCGCGGTCAGGCTACCGCCCTCGACCATTGCCTCGGGGTCGATTCGGCCGGGCCCATTTACGCAAAGCTTGAAGCCGGAGACGGGCCTTGCCGAAAGATTGGTCAATGTCAGCGAATAGGCGAGGCTTTCATCCTCGATGGCCGGGGTCCAATGGGTTTGAAGGCGGAGGGCTGATTTCGGCTGGATGGTCATGTCGAACTTTCAGTCTGGCAAGCGTTGCGTTGCAGGCTCTTCTTCGCGCTTCCGTCCCCGGCCGGACCTTTCTTTTCTAAGGGAAAGGGGAAGCTTCCGGCGCCATGCCCTGCTCGCCACATCGGCGAGCCGGCGCATTATTCATGAGACGGTGGCCACTTCAACAGTCCGGCATAGATGCCGGGTTCGGAGTTGGGGATCATCGTGGCACCCACCGTGCGCTCATAGAACGCCGACGGACCGACATCGCCGATAATCGCGTAGCCGTAGCCCATCGTTTTCAGATCGAGCAGTGAGGCAAGCAGCAACGCATGGCCGATGCCGAGCCCTCTTGCTGCCTTTTCTACGCCCGTCGGGCCAAAGAAGCCGCGTGCGATGGATTCGTGGCAGGAAAACCCGACCAGCTTTTCCGCCCGCGTCGCCAGGAAACAGGTCGGCGGCTGGCGCATGATGGCGACTGCCGTCTCGCTCGACCAGCCGGCACCAAATGTCTTGCGCACCCAGTCAGTGACCAGTTCAAGCTCGGGTGCCAAGGCCCGGCGGATCGTGACCCCCGCCCTTTGCATGCGCTCATCCAATACAGGTTCCGGTCTCAAGAGGGAAAGGTTGACGAGATAATCCATGCTGCTTTGCCACCTGTTCTGGATGCGCACGGGACGATCAAATTGATCGATCCAGTCGAAGCCCGCCGAGACGACCTACCCCTTCGGCCGATGAGAAGGTGCGCTGTTGTCGAGATAGATCAAGCCACCGGAAACCGTGAGCGGAGATCCCCGGCGTCTCGCATTGCACCGAATAAATCAATTTGATTTATGGGTAGGAGCCAAGACGTGTTTCGTCAACTGCTAATACATACAGGGAAGACGGCTCAGCGAGCCTGATACAATGCCGCCTGGTGGATCAGCGAACTCCAGCTGTTGGTCGAGGCGAGGTGGCAATAGACCAGCGTCAGCGCGCCGGATTTCCTGAGATCGAGGAAGGCTTCGTCGCTCAGCTTGTTGAAGAGATCCTCGTCGATGACCTTGAAATCGGTGAGGTTCAGCACCTCGCCGTTTTCCAGCGTCACCGTGCTGCGGCGTTCGACGAACAGTCCGTGCGCGGCGATCTTGTCGACCATGGTGCGCGTGGCGGCAAAATCCATCTGGTATTGGTTGCAGAAGGCGAGCGCCTGTTTGGTGGCTTCCGTCGCCTCTGTCCCCGCAAAGAACGGTGCGACCTTCTCGCCGCGCGCCGCTGCCGCGGCCTGCTCGACCACACGGTGGCAAGTGCGATCAACGCACAGAGCCAGTCGTCCGCTGCCTTGTCCGCCATCATCAGCGAGAATGAAAGGATAACGACGCACATAGGCGGGAATGTAATGCGGCTTGGCCCACTGGCCGTCCTTTTCGACGAACAGATTCTCGCCCTGACGCAGCCCCGTGATGACGACAGGTTGGTTGCCTGGGCCGACAAAGACGATCGGATAGGAGCGCATGGCCGCCGGCATTTCGCCCGTCACCACGGGCAGTGCGTGCGCAGCGCGCGTGAAGGAAAAATCGGCACGCGCGGCGAGACCAAGTGAGCCGTGGCGGTCGGGGTTCATCGCCTCCGGCTTGGCATAGAAAAGCGGAAACGCGTCCGTTGCCGGAGCTGTCGTCGCGCCATTTTCTGCAGTCATGCCTTATCCCCCGATCTGGCGCAAAAGGCGGTTTCGCCCTCGCAGCGCATTGCAATCCGGCAGCGTCTTACGCCATAGGCTGGGAAAGTCCATCCGCCGCAAGACGGCGGAGCGAAATAGACCCAAAGATGGCAGGGTACATCCCTCTGACCGGAGAAAGAGACTAACTTAGACTTCCGCGCGTACCGCCCTGCCCGCCTTCTGCAGCAGTTCAAACGCATGGAAGCGTTTCGCGTGCCAACCGGCTTGAGCCGGATTCGCTCGATAAATATCGCCGAGTTCCGACATCGCCGCCATGGCTGTGGCGACATCCGGAAAATGGCCTGCCGCAACGGCGCCCAGGATGGCGGAACCGAGCAGGACAGGTTCCGGCGAAGTCGACGCGGCCACGACTAGCCCTGTCGTGTCTGCGAGAAGCTGGCGAACCAAAGGGCTCTGACCGGCGCCGCCGCTGACGACAATGGTGTCAGTCACAACGCCCTTCTCGGCCAACACGCCGACAATCTGGCGCGCACCGTACCCAAGACCGCAAATGCCTGCGAGATAAAGACCCACCAACCCATCCAGGCTGGTGTCCATACCGATGCCGGCGATCAGACCGAGCGCCTCAGGATCGGCGAATGGCGCACGGTTGCCAAGAAATTCCGGCACGACATGCAGTTTGCCGATGAGTTCAGGCGCCTTCTCGGCGCCGCCGCGCTTGTCGGCCTCCGTCGCCAGCCATTGGCTCAGGCTCATGCCGTTCTTATCGGCTTGCACCGACGCCTCGGCGGAAGCCGGGTGCATGCGCACCAGATGATCGATCGCAGCTCCTGCGGCTGACTGCCCCCCTTCGTTCAGCCACAGCCCCGGCACCATGGCCGAGAAATACGGTCCCCAGACGCCGTCCACGAAGGCTGGCTCGGCGGTGGTCGACATGGTGCAGGCTGACGTGCCGAACACATAGGCCATGCGCGAAAGCACGCTGCCTGCGTCGCCGCGTGCGCCCACCGTGCCGATACCGCCGGCATGGGCGTCGATGAGGCCGGCACCAACCGGTGTGCCTTCGGCAAGGCCGAGATCACGCGCTGCCTCGGCCGTCAGTCCGCTGCCCAGCGCCGTGCCTGCCGGCCCGACCTCCCTGCCGATGCGGCGGAACTGCTCGTCAGCCAGCGCGCCAAGCCCGACAGTGCGGAAATAGCGCTCGTCCCAGCGCTGTTCATGCGCCAGGTAAGTCCATTTGCAGGTAACAGTGCACACCGACCGGGCAAGGCTGGCTGTCGATTTCCAGGTCAGGAAATCGGTCAAATCCATGAATTGCCAGGCATGGGCAAAAGTCTCCGGCTTATGCTCGGCCAGCCACAGCAGTTTCGGCGTTTCCATCTCCGGCGATATGGCGCCGCCGACATAATTCAGCACGCCCTCGCCGGTCCGGTTGATACGCGCAGCCTGCTCGGTGGCACGGTGATCCATCCACACGATGATGTTGCGCTCGGCCTCATTGGTTGGCCCCACGCTGAGTGGCTGTCCACCGTCGCCCAGCACCACCAGCGAACAGGTGGCATCATAGCCGATACCAGCGATCGACTCTGCCAGCACGCCAGAAGTGGCGACGGCTTCGCGCGTGCTGGCTGCCACTGCTTGCCAGATATCGCGGCTTGATTGCTCGACGATGTCACCCGCTTCGCGAAACAGCGCAATGTCGCGTTTGGCGGAGGCGAGCATGGCACCGCTCACATCGAACACGCCTGCACGAGCGCTGCCGGTGCCGACATCGATGCCGATGAAATGCTTTGCCGAAGTCATGCGATCACCCGTAATAGCGAGAAAACGAAAAAACGCCGCCGGCACGCGAGCTGGCGGCCGTCGAAACTAGAGATCGTTGCTCTGCGGAAGGATCACCAGGTCGCGGATGGTGATGTTGCGCGGCCTGGTCAGCATGAACATCACCGCCTCCGCCACCTCCACAGGCTGCATCAAGCCGCCTGCCGCCAGCTCGTCTTCCAGCTTCTGCTTTGGCCAGTCGCTGATCAACGCCGTCACCACCGGGCCGGGCGCGACCGCACCGACGCGCAGGCCGTGCTTGGCCACCTGGCGGCGCAGCGTGTGGACAAAGGCCTGGATGGCATGTTTCGAAGCCGTGTAGATCGGCTCCCACACCACCGGCACAAGGCCGGCGATCGAGCTGGTGACGACAATGTCGCCGGTCTTGCGTTCGACCATGTGCGGCAACACCGCGTGAATGGAACGAAACGCAGCATTGATGTTGAGGTTCAGCATGCGGTCCCAGGCATCCGGATCCCCATCAACCACCTCGCCACCAACGTATGAACCGGCATTGGCGTGAAAGATGTCGAGCTGACCGGCCTTGTCCAGGATCTGCGGCATCATGCCGGCCACGCTTTGCGGGTCCATCAAGTCGACCACCACGGGGAACGCCTGCTGCCCAAGGTCCTCGCAAACGGCTTTCAGCGCATCTTGATTGCGGTCGACGAGCGCGACTCGCACGCCGGCCGCGACCAAGTGCCTGGCGCATTCCAGGCCAATGCCCGATGCGGCACCGGTAATCGCCGCGACTTTGCCGGTAAGGTCCTGAGCCATTTCTGCCTCTTGTTCTGTTTGGTTGCTTGGGGAGCTAGAACAATTCCAGGAAAGGTGCGCGTAGCGTTTTCCGTCCGGAATTGCGTGAAAACAAAACTGGAGCGTTTCCGCGATCTCGTGAAAACGGAAACGCTCCAGGATCAGGCGCGGCCGTGCGAGACACGAGACCTGCGCGCCAGCGAGTCGACGATCACGGCGATCGCCAGAACGGCGCCGGTGATCATGTAGCGAAGCGACGACGACAGATCGAGCAGCGTCAGTCCGCTCGCGATCGACTGGATGACGATGATGCCGAGCAAGGCTGAGTAAGCGCTGCCCCGGCCGCCGAACAGACTGGTGCCGCCGATCACCGCCGCAGCGATGGCGTTGAGATTGACGTCGCCGGTGCCGGCCTGCTGGCTGGATGAAGCAAGGCGCGCCGCAGCCAGGATACCACCGGTCGCCGCCAGCGTTGAACACAGCATGAAAGCGGTGGTGTAGATATAACGCACGTTGATACCGGCACGGCGAGCCGCTTCACGGTTGCCGCCAACGGCATGCATCGAACGGCCCCATTGGGTGCGTTTCAGCGCATAGTTCATCGCCACGACCAGACCGACGAACAGGCCGAACATCCATGGGATGCCACGCGAACTGTTGAGGTAGAAGACGATGGCCTCGAGTACGACGACGATGACGACAGCGCGCGCAACGATGCCTGCCATCGACTGCGCCGAAAGCCCCGCCTCGCGGCGGCGCGTGGCTTCGCGATAGCCGGTCCAGAAAATGCCGATGCCAGCTATCGCGGCGAGCCCATAGGAAACCCAGGCCGGCATCACCATAAGCTGGCCGAAATTCACCAACGGCGATTCATACGGCAGGTTGATCGAACCGGTCGAGCCGAGCAAATAAAGCTGGAGGCCCAGCACGGCGAGCAGTCCGGCCAGCGTCGAGACGAAGCTCGGCATGCCGAAACGATTGAGCAGCAGGGCGTAAACCGATCCGATGACCGCGCCTGCTGCCATGGCGGTGACGATGGCGAAGCCGACCGGCCAGCCCTGGTTGACCCAGAGCACACCGACCAGCGCCGAAGCGAAACCGCTGACGGACCCCACTGACAGGTCGATCTCGCCCAGCATCAGGATGCAGACGATGCCGAGCGCGATGACGCCGACCGTTGAGCAGTCGAACAGTAGGTTGACCAGATTGTTCGCCGACAGGAACACCGGGTTCAGGCTCTGAAACACCGTCCAGATGATGGCAAGCCCGACGATGACCGGCAACGAGCCGAGATCGCCCGATCGCACCCGGTCGAAGAAGGCGCTGATCGTGCCGCCAAGCCCTTCGGCGTGTTTCACGCGCACGTCGGCACGATCGAGAAGCTGTGGCTGCGGCGCATTCTGTGTGACTTTATCGGTCATGGCTGGCTCTCCTGAGCTTGCGCGCGGCGGCTGGCCCGGCGGGAAACAGAGTTGTTTTCGGCACCGGTGATCGCGCTGACCAGTTCCTGGTTGGAGGCATCGGGGAGGAAGATGCCGTTGTTCTTGCCGAGCCTCAGAACGACGATGCGATCGGCGACGGCGCGCACGTCTTCCATGTTGTGGCTGATCATGATCACGCCGAGGCCGCGTTCGCGCACACGCTCGATGAGATCGAGCACTTCCGCCGTCTGGGCGACGCCGAGAGCGGCCGTCGGCTCGTCGAGCATGATGAGTTTGGGATCGAGCAGCAGCGAACGCGCGATCGCCACAGTCTGGCGTTGCCCGCCCGACAATGAGGCGATTGGTTCACGCACGCTTGGAATGCGCGCCGAGAGTTCGTTGAGCAGCTTCCAGGCCTTGATCTCCATCGACACCTCGTCCAGCCGCATCGGGCTGAGCTCCTTGCCGAGGAAGATGTTGGCGACCACATCGAGATTCTCGCACAGTGCCAGGTCCTGGAAGACGGTGGCGATGCCGAGGCTGAGTGCCGTCGCCGGATCGGACAATGTGACGGGTTCGCCTTTGAAGGTGATCGTCCCCGAGGTCGGCTGATGGACGCCGGCGAGGACCTTGACCAAGGTCGACTTGCCAGCGCCGTTGTCGCCGACCAGAGCGACAACTTCGCCGGCATGAACATCGAGATCGATATCGGTCAGCGCGGATACGGCGCCGAATTGCTTGGAGATGCCGCGCAGGCTGAGCACAAGCTCACGTGCCGGGGCCGGCTCCTGTGATGTCCCTGTCATGATGCAAGCCTTCCCAAGAGTGTTCGCCACAATGGCGGTGCTGCCCCGCCGGTAAGCGGCGGGGCAGTCGCGATCATTGGTTACTGGGTGATGCCGAGCTTCTTGCAGCCCTCGGCATAGCGGTCGACGCACAGCTGTTCGGCGGTCGCGATCTTCTTGTCGATGATCTCGGCCTTCAGGTTCTCCTGGGTGACGACCACGGGTACGAAGAGCTGCGAAGGCGTGTTGAACAGCGTTGTCTCTGCCTTTGGCGTTTCGCCCTTTATCAGCTGCACAGCGACATTGGCAGCGGCAGCGGCAACGATCTCGCTCGGCTTGTTGATGGTGTTGTACTGGTCGCCGGCGATGATCAGTTGCAGGGCTGCGAGCGTAGCATCATTGCCGGTAACCGGCGGAACCGGATTGAAGCCACCAGCCTTGAACGCCGCGATGGCGCCACCGGCGGTGCCGTCATTGGCGGCAACCACGCCAAGGATCTTCTTGTCGAAACGCGTGATCTGTCCGCTCGCCCATTGCTGGGCCTTCGGCGGCGCCCATTCCGGCGTGTCGTATTCGGCCAGGATCGGATAGCCGCTGTTGTCGAGGCCGGCATGGATGCCCTTCTTGATCAGCCCGGCAGCCGCATCCGTCGGCGAACCGTTGATCTGGAGCACGCCGGTGCCCTCGTCGGCTTTCACACCCTTGTCCTTCAGATGCTTGACGAGGGAGTCGGCGATCGACTTGCCGATGGCTTCATTGTCGAACGACACATAAAAGTCGGCCTTGGCATCGGGAATTGGGCGGTCATAGGCAACCACCTTCACGCCCTGGGCCTGCGCTTGCTTGACCAGCGAAGCGGCCGCGGTGGAATCGACGGGGTCGATGACGATGACCTTGGCGCCTTGTGAAATCATTGAATTGAACTGCTGCTGCTGGCGCGCGGCATCGGCGTCTGCGTTCTGATAGAGAACCTTGCAGGATGCGCAGAGCTTTTCCATCTCGGCCTTGAAGCCCGGATAGTCATGCTCTTCATAGCGGGTCGACGCCTGGTCCGGCATCAGGAAGGCCACGGTGGCGCCATCAGCGCTCTGGGCAAGTGCCGAGCCGCTGGCAAGAGACAGGGCCAGCACCGCCAGGCCCGTCATTTTCCATGAATGTTTCATTGCATCTTCTCCCTTGGACGATATGGCAATGGGTGAACTGAAGAGCTGCCCTCCCAGGCAGCGTGAATCCGTCAGCATTCCGGCCGGCTTGCGCATTGGCTTGTGGCCATCTCGCAGCACCGAACGTCGCTTCGGGAAAAAGCTTTCCCC
Source organism: Terribium retamae (assembly GCF_022347545.1). GTDB lineage: Bacteria > Pseudomonadota > Alphaproteobacteria > Rhizobiales > Rhizobiaceae > Mesorhizobium > Mesorhizobium retamae. Next base: position 47,875 of record NZ_JAKREW010000029.1, on the reverse strand, counting down.
TCGCGAGCGGTACGCGACCGCTCACGTTGTTATTCTTCTGCTGGTTTTTCCTCCCGATCCTCCGTTCTAGCGGCCTCGGCCGCGTTGCTTCAGTCGGCTTTCGCCGCGGTTGTTCACGCGGCTTTCGCCGCGTTTATGTGGTCGATCGTCAGCCGCCGGAACCGCGACGGCGTCATGCCCTTCTCCGCCAGGAACTGGCGGTTGAAGTTCGAAAGATTGTTGAAGCCGACCTCGAAGCAGATGTCGGTGATCGGCGCCTCTTCGTCGCTGGTCAGGATCTGGCACGCAAGATTGATGCGCAGCCGTTTCACATACTGCACCAGCGTCATGCCGGTGTGGCGACGGAAGGCGCGGGAAAAGGCGGAGGTCGACTGTCCTGCGATGGCCGCCAGATCAGCTTCGCTGAACGGATTGGTCAGATTTTCGCGCAGATAGCTGAGCGCCTTGTTGATGCCAGCAGACATGTAGCCGGATGGGTCGGGCAGATAATTCGGGCTCGCCAGCATGCGTGCGCCATGGCTACGGCTCAGCAAACCTGCGATCGCCATGAACAGCTCTATGCGGCGCACACCCTGCGCCTTCATCAGCTCTTCCATCACCGGAGCGACCTGCCGGCTGGTCTCGGCCGAAAACATCACACCGCGCCGCGACTGCTCCAGCACCGGCGCAAGTGCTGCCAGCTCCGGCAACACCCGCATGGTGTCGCCGATAAAGCCTTCATTGAATTGCAGGATGCGGCACCGCAGCGGGATGGTCGACCCGGGAGGAATGTCGCTGACCCAGTTGTGCGGCAGGTTTGGGCCGGTCAGCACCAAATTGCCGGGTTCGAATTCGCCGATGAAATCGCCGACGAAATAACGGCCCGCAGTGGCAACCACGAGGTGGAGTTCATATTCGGGATGGAAATGCCAGCGCACCGTATGGAACGGATAGCCATGCGACCAGGCCTTGAACGACTCGCCTTGTCGAATCTGGACGACTTCCAGGTCCGGACCCATGCTTGTTTCCTCCGGGCGCTAGGCGGTTTGCCGCTGCGCCCTTTCCCAATCGGCTGGATGTGCTCCAGCTCTGACCTTCGAAACAAACGCTAGTCCCCACGCCACGATGGCGCCACCACGTTTGGACATGTGCAATGATACTTTTTTGACCTTCATGGGTAAAGATATGCAGTAACCGCTAGGCAGCTTGCGGACGGACGACCTTGGTGATTTGCACCGGCCCCGTCATTTTCGTTAAGCATTGATTTACCAATGTGGGCGGCAGCTGTGATTGTCGAAACGAAACGTTTCGCATCGGCACTCCGAGTCGAATAGCCCCGAACTCGGTCGGGCTCATCGCAAAGGCGGCTCATGGCGGACTCGGGCAACACGGTTGCTCTGGGCCGTGGTGGGTCCGATCACCCTTTCCAGAGCATCTGGACTGCAGTCCTCATTCCGCTTTCATAACGATCCATATATGCAAGCGGCTTTAGATATCATTTTACCGAACCGTACGGTTGGGCGATGGTGCCGTCCTCAGGCTGGAGTTGCAGCCAGTCACGCCGCTATTCTGAGCACCGGATGCGAACACAGGTCGTTATTATCGGTTCCGGCCCTTCGGGGCTGCTGCTTGGCCAGCTCCTGACCCGAGCCGGCATCGACAACATCATTCTCGACAGGGTCGGCAAGGATTACATCCTCGGTCGTGTCCGTGCCGGCGTGCTGGAACAAGGCACGGTCGATCTCGTGCGCAGAACCGATGCCGACCAGCGGCTGAGCCATGAAGGCTTGGTTCATGACGGCTTTTCCATCGCCTTCGGTGGACGCGATCATCGCATCGATCTTGCCGGCCTCACCGGCAAACATGTCACCATCTATGGCCAGACCGAGATCACGCGCGACCTGATGGCCATACGCGAAGCCGCAGGCACAAAGACCCTCTATGACGTCAAAGATGTCGCCTTGCACGGGTTCGACACCAACAGCCCGTTCGTGACCTATACAAGGAGCGGCGTTGCCGGGCGGATCGATTGCGACATCATCGCCGGCTGCGACGGATTCCACGGCATCAGCCGCCGCAGCATCCCTGCTGGGGCGATAAGAACCTTCGAGCGCGCCTATCCATTCGGCTGGCTGGGGTTATTAGCCGAGGTGCCACCGGTCAGCGAGGAACTGGTCTATGCCAATCACGAACGCGGCTTCGCTCTCTGCTCGATGCGTTCGATGACGCGCTCGCGTTATTATCTGCAGGTGCCCGCCGACGAACGGGTGGAAGGCTGGAGCGATGATCGCTTCTGGGATGAACTGCGCAGCCGGCTCCCGCGTCATCATGCCGAAGCAGTCGTCACCGGCCCTTCGTTCGAGAAATCGATCGCGCCGCTACGGTCCTTCGTGGCCGAGCCGCTGCGCTTCGGCCGCCTCATCCTCGTCGGCGATGCCGCCCATATCGTGCCACCGACCGGTGCCAAGGGGCTGAACCTTGCCGCCAGTGACGTGCATTACCTGTTCGAAGGCCTGCGCGACTTCTTCCTCGATAAATCATCTGCCGGCATCGACGCCTATTCCGGGCGCGCATTGGCAAGAGTCTGGAAGGCCGTGCGTTTCTCATGGTGGATGACCACCCTGCTCCACCGTTTCCCCGACAGCAGCGACTTCGAGCGCAGGATTCAGGACGCGGAGCTCGACTATCTGACGCATTCGCAGGCGGCAGCGACAGCGCTTGCAGAGAATTATGTCGGCCTGCCCTACTGAATTCTGCAGCAACCGGTCCCCATGCCTATTGCGGCAACTCCGCAGCCGCCTCGCGCAGCGTCTGCATCAGCAACCCTAGTCCCAGTGTCGGTTGCTGGTCGGCGCGGATGGTGAGGCCGACCGGGCCTTTGGTTTCGCTTGTGTCGATCGGAAGAACGGCCAACGCGCCATCTTCTATGTCGGCAGCCACCACCCCTTCCGATATGATCCACACCGCATCGGTCGAGCGCACGAAAGCGTGGCCAAAAGCGTGCGAAACCGTTTCGATTTGTGTCGGCCAATTCGGCACCCCGTTGGCAATCAGCAATCGCTCGACGAAGGGACGGATGATCGAGGTTCGCGTCGGCATCAGCGCGACATAGCGGGTGAGGTCGGCGAAATCGAAGGCGCCCCCGGCCAGCAGTGGATGGCCGGCGCGCACCACGAAACGCACCTCTTCCGAATACAGATGTTCGAACGAGAATCCGGCCATCTGCTCCGGCGCAGCCAGCCGCCCGACGACGATGTCGAGATCGCCGACACGCAACTGCCCGAGCAGCACGGCGTTCTCCCCGGTGACGATCTTGACACGGCTGCCGGTGTTTTCGCCGAGCAACAGCGATATGGCACGCGGCATGATGCGTGTGGATACCGTCGGCAGCGCACCGATCCGAACCGGTTCGGCACGGCCCAATCGATCCGCAGCGATGGAATCCATCCCCTGCCGCAGTGCCGAAATCGCGGCACCGGCGTGGCGCAGGAACACTTCGCCAAGTCGCGTGACGCGGATGCCGCGCCCATCCCGCTCCAATACGCGCACGCCGAGCGCGTCCTCCAGTTCTCGTATGGTCTTGGTCACTGCCGGTTGGCTGACATGCAGCATTTCAGCCGCCTTCATCACGCTTTTCTGGCGCGAGACCTCGACGAATGTCTGCAGATGTCGGAACTTGATGCGGTGGTCGATCACGTAGCCCATAACCCGTGAGTTAACAGACTGGCGCAATTTATTATTTTACTTAACCAAACGAAAGGGCAACAACAGCAGAGGAGGTGTGCATGCGACTGACACGGATCAACGATATCGTCCTGCACCATCGCCTGACGGCCACGCCATCCGAGGGCCCGGTCGTCGTGTTCATCAATTCGCTCGGCACCGATTTCCGCATCTGGGACGAGACCGTGGCTCGCCTCGCAGGTGAATGCGCCACACTGGTCTACGACAAGCGCGGCCATGGTCTTTCGGATCTCGGCGACGCCCAGCCGAGTATCGCCACCCATGCCGCCGACCTTGTAGCCCTGCTCGACCACCTCGCCATCAAACGTGTGATCGTCTGCGGACTTTCGATCGGCGGCCTCATCGCGCTCCAGCTCTACGCCAGCCGCCCCGACCTCATTCAGGCCATGATCCTGAGCAACACTGCCCACAAGATCGGCACCGCCCAATCCTGGAACGAGCGCATCGAGATTTCCGAAACCAAGGGCATCGCCGCCTTTGCCGATGGCGTGATGGAAAAATGGTTCACGCCGGCCTTTCACGCTGAACGCGCCGACGAGCTTGCAGGCTACCGCAACATGCTGATCCGGCAGCCGGTCGCCGGCTATGTCGCAGCGTGCCGCGCGCTGGCAAGTGCCGACTTGACGCAAACCGCCCAACGCATTTCCGTGCCGACACTCTGCATCGTCGGCGACAAGGACGGCTCGACGCCGCCAGCGCTCGTTCGAGCCCTTGCCGATCTGGTGCCTGGCGCACGCTATGAAATCATCGACGGTGCGGGGCACATCCCTTGCGTCGAACAGCCGGAAACCTTCACGGCGCTCATCAGCGCCTTCATCCGCTCGCAATCATCGGGAAGCTGATATGGCCGCAGGCGAGACGATGTCAGAGCGCTACCGGCAGGGAACAAAAACCCGCCGCGCGGTGCTGGGCGATGCCCATGTCGACAAGGCGGAACGCGCCGTCACCGACTTCGACCGTCCTTTCCAGGAGTTGATCACCGAGGCAGCGTGGGGCACGGTTTGGGCGCGTCCGACCTGGACGGCGCGCGAACGTTCGATCGTCACCATCGCACTGCTTGCCGCGCTTGGACATGACGAAGAAGTGGCCATGCATGTGCGCGCCACCGCCAACACCGGCGCGACGCGCGAGGACATAACCGAGGCCATGTTACATGTCGCGATCTATGCCGGCGTGCCCGCGGCCAATCGTGCGATCCGCATCGCCAAGCAGGTCTACGAGACCCTCGACGCCGAAAAGGAAGCCTGACCATGACGGACCTCAAGCCCGACACAGGCGCCTTTTTCACGCGCGACCGCACCTGGCATCCGCCGGCTTATACGCCGGACTACAAGACTACGGTGCTGCGTTCACCGCAGCGGGCGCTGCTTGCATTGGACAACACGCTCTCCGAAATCACCGGCCCGGTCTTCGGCCATGCGATCCTCGGCGAACTTGACAACGACCTCATCCATAATTTCGCCCGCCCCGGCGAAGCCGCAATCGGCGAGCGCATCATCGTGCATGGCCGCGTCCTCGACGAAAGCGGCCGCGCTGTGCCAGACGCGCTGATCGAGGTTTGGCAGGCCAATGCCGGCGGACGTTACCGTCACAAGAAGGAAGGTTATCTGGCGGCGCTCGACCCCAATTTCGGTGGCTGCGGTCGCTGCATCACCGACGAGAACGGCAACTACCGTTTCCGGACGGTAAAACCTGGCCCCTATCCCTGGCCGAATGGTCCCAATGATTGGCGTCCCGCACACATCCATTTTTCGGTGTTCGGCCATGGCTTTGGCCAGAGGCTGATCACGCAGATGTATTTCGAGGGAGACCCGCTTATCTGGCGCTGCCCGATCGTGCGCACCATTCCAGACCGGCGCGCGGTGGAGCTGCTGATCGCGCCGCTAGACATGGCCAATACCATCCCCATGGATGCACGCACCTACAAGTTCGACATCGTCCTGCGTGGCAGACGCTCGACGCTTTTCGAAAACCGGCTGGACGGCAACTAAGTCGTAAACCCATGAAGATCGAAATGGTACTTGAAACGGCAAAGAGCTCGCGACCGCAATGACGCAGGATCTCAGCTATCTGAAGGAGACCGCCTCGCAGACGGCAGGCCCATATGTGCATATCGGATTGACGCCGAACGCCTCAGGCATCACGGGTGTCTATCCAGCCGATCTCGGCGCGACGATGCTGAATGACCGGACCAAAGGCACGCGGATCATCATCCGCGGCCGCGTTATCGACGGCGGCAACGCACCGCTGCGTGACGGGCTGGTTGAGATCTGGCAAGCGGATGCGGCTGGCCTCTATAACAGCCCTAGCGAACCCCGCGGAGGGGCTGACCCCGAATTCACCGGCTGGGGTCGCTGTGCATGCGACGGCGACAATGGCGAGTTCATATTCCACACCATCAAACCTGGCCGGGTACCATTCAAGGATGGTCGACTGATGGCACCGCACATCACCTTCTGGATCGTCGCGCGCGGCATCAATCTCGGCCTGCACACGCGCATGTATTTTCCGGAAGAAATGCAGGCGAACGCGGAAGATCCGCTGCTTCTGCGTCTCGAACATCGCGATCGGATGAAAACCATGGTCGCGCAGGGCGAAGGCAAAGACAGCTATCGCTTCGACATCCATCTGCAGGGCGAGCGGGAAACCGTGTTCCTGGACATCTGAGCCCGATGAGCGTCTGCCCCTTCGACCATCCCGTCCTTGGCGGCCTTCTCGGCGACGAAGAGGTCAACGGCTATTTTTCCGCCGAGGCGGAAGTGAAGGCAATGCTCGCCTTCGAGGCCGCTTTGGCCTCCGCCGAGGCAAAGGTCGGGCTGATACCGGACGAGGCGGCTACTGCCATCGTCGACGCGATCTCGACCTTCGAGCCCGACATCGACCGGCTGCGCATTGCAGTCTCGGTGGACGGCGTTGTCGTGCCGGAACTGGTGCGGCAACTGCGAGCGGCAGTTGGTGGCAAAATGGCATCGCATATCCATTTCGGCGCCACCAGCCAGGATGTCATCGACACCGGCTTGATGTTGCGCCTGAAACCGGTGCTTGCCGTCGTCGAGCAGCGTCTCGCCGTCTTCCTGAACGCGCTGGGCAACCTCGCAAAACGCGACGGCGAGAAGACGCTGATGGCTGCAACACGCATGCAGCCGGCAATCCTGATCCACGCGGGCGACCGTATCGAGAGCTGGCGTGGGCCGGCTGAACGCAATCTGGAACGGCTGCGCGCGTGGATGATGGACGGGCTTGCGCTGCAATTTGGTGGTGCCGCCGGCACGCTCGACAAACTCGGCGACAAGGCGAACGCGGTGTGCGCAGCACTTGCGAGCGAACTCGGGCTCACCGATCGGCCACAATGGCACAGTCAGCGTGACCGCATCGCCGAGCTGGCTTCTGTTCTTTCGTTGATCTCCGGAAGCTTGGGCAAATTTGGGCAGGACGTGGCTCTCATGGCGCTATCGGGCAACGAGATCGAACTCGCCGCCGGTGGCGGCTCTTCGGCCATGCCGCACAAGCAGAACCCGGTTTCGGCTGAAGTGTTGGTGACACTGGCCCGTTTCAACGCAACGCAGCTTGCCGGCATGCATGGCGCCCTGGTGCACGAGCAGGAGCGGTCGGGAGCCGCCTGGACGCTGGAATGGATGATCCTGCCGCAGATGATCGTCGCCACGGCTGCAGGCACCAGACTTGCCACCGAACTCGTCGCTAACATTCGACGGCTGGGCCATGAAGGTTAGTTCGGCGATCCCTCTTGTGGTCGTCGTCAAACGTAGTCGATGATCCACGCCAGTCTACGAAGGCACTTCATCTGCGAGCGGCGAACGCAGCCGCTCGGACCGGTAAAGCTTGCTCTAAGTTACCGCACGCGCGGCAACGCTCGATGCACGACGTTCAGGAAATAACGCATGCCCACCGGCACGATGTCATCGTCGAAGACGAAGCGGTCGCCATGCAAGCCTTCGCCCGGGCCGACATCGCCTACACCGATCCAGGCATAAGCGCCGTCTCCGACACCGCGCAGCAGAAAGGCGAAATCCTCGCAGCCCATGCTGGGCGGGAAATCGGTACTGACGCGCTCGATACCGACCGTATCCCGTCCGGCAAGGGTAGCCAGTTCGGCACCCGCGACGGGATTGACCACCGGCGGATAGCCGCGCTTGTAATTCAGATCTGCCGCCACGCCATGCATGGCTGCCACGGCCTGCGCCACCCGGCCGATCTCCGCCGCGCAATGGTCCGACAAGGCTGGATCATAGAAACGGCAGGTCCCCTCGACGGTGGCTTCCGTCGGCACGAAATTGTTGAACCGTCCGCCATGGATCTGCGTGACCGAAAGGACGGCGGCCGAAAGTGGATCGATGCTACGGCTGACCACGCGCTGTATTGCGGTGACGAAGCTAGCCGCGGCCAGCACCGGGTCATCACCGAGATGCGGCATCGCCGCATGACAGCCGCTGCCGTGGAACCGGATCTCGAAATCGTCGACCGCCGCCATCTGCGGGCCGGTCAAGACACCGATCTGGTCTTTCGGGAAACCCGGCCAATTGTGGATGGCAAACACTTTCTCGACCGGGAAGCGCTTCAGCAGCCCGTCTTCGATCATCTTCTTGCCGCCACCGACAACTTCTTCGGCCGGCTGGAAGATGAAAACAACCGTGCCATCGAAATCGCCGCTCTCGGCAAGCAGCTGCGCGGTCCCCAGCAGGATCGCAGTGTGGCCGTCATGGCCGCAGGCGTGCATGACGCCCTTGTTCCTGGATGCATAGTCGACGTCCGTCGCCTCCTCGATCGGCAGCGCATCGAGTTCGGCGCGCAGCGCGATCGCCCGCTTGCCGCTTCCTTTGGTCAGCGTGGCGACAACTGCGGTCTGGCTGACATCCGTGTGCACCGCCAGGCCGAATTCGGAAAGCTTTGCCGCAACGAAGGCAGCGGTCTCATGTTCAGCAAAACCGAGTTCGGGATTGGCGTGGATATGCTTGCGCCAAGCGACCACTTCGGGCGTGATCTCGGCAACTCTGTCGTTGGTGGGCATCGATTGTCTCACGGTTCACTTCTCTCGGAATGACAGCGACCCTAGATGTGGAGAAAGAACCCCGTCTTGAACGGGATTGACCAAAAGGCCGGTTTCCGGAAGGCTGCCACAAATGAGCGATGAGCGCGGAGAACGCGAGGAAGCACGGCTGACACGGCATGCGGGGCTCGGCGATCTCGAATTACTGACTGCCCGCTACCGCGACCATGCCTATGCACTGCACACCCATGACAGCTACGTGTTCGGCGTCGTGGTAGCCGGCGCCGAGAAGCTGCGCATCAACCGCCAAACGTATTTGGCTCCTGCTGGCTCGATCATCGTCGTCAATCCCGAGGATCCGCATGACGGCGAGAAGGGCTGCGATGCTGGCTGGGCATATCGGACATGCTATCCCAGCGCCGAGCTGATGCGTGAGGTTGCGGAGGATCTCGAGCTTGGCCACCTGCCGATGTTCCGCCAGGGGATCATCGAGGCGCCCGATCTTGCCAGCGATTTCGTCCAGGCACATCGCCTTGCCGTTGCAGGCAGGACAATGGAAGCGGAAACGGCGATGCTGATGGCCTTACGTGGATTGACCCGGCGCTTCGCAGACCGTAGCGGCCGCAATCCTTCGCCTGACGACAGCGAGGCGGCCAGGCGCTTTCGACTTTATCGCGATCTCGTCGAAGCCGACCTTGCCCGTGCCTTCGACCTGGGTAGCCTCGCCGAGACCGCGGGCGTGACCCGCTTCCAAGTGATCCGCGACTTCAAGCGCATCGCCGGCATGACGCCGGGCCAATATCTGCGCGACAGCCGCATCCGCGCCGCTTCGGCCCTGATGCGCGCAGGCAAGCCTCTGGCTGAAATCGCTTTCGAGACCGGCTTTGCCGACCAGAGCCACCTTACCCGGCTGTTCAAATCCATGCGCGGTCTCTCGCCCGGAGCGTTTCGCGAGGCAGGATAACTGCTGGCGACCGCGGTCGTTTCGATCTAGCCCTTTCGGACACTGGCGATGCCAAGTCCATCGCAATGTTTTCCGACCCTACCTGCCGTCTGGCAACGGTCAGTTGTTCCCTTTAGCTAAAGCGCACAAACTGCCACAATGGTCCGATGACACGTTCGATCCTCGCTCGGCCGTCCAGCCTGATTGTCGTCTGGTGCCTCCTGCTGCTGGCTGCGGCTGGCGTGTTGGCAGCCTGGCAATATCGCGCGCTCAGCAACGAACTTGCTCAGGAGAGTTTCGTTCTGCACCGACTGGCCTCACAGCGGGCTGACCAGCACGACGCTCATATGACGGCGCTTTCCGCCATCGCGACGGCTTCCGACGGCCGCAGCTTCGACCTGTTCATCGACGTCGCATCGACCATTGCCCGGTTTTATCCACGGATCGACGAGGTGCAGCTTGTTCCGCTGGATGCCCAGGCTGAAATCGCCGGTACGGCGCCGCTCGACACAGCAGCGGCGGAATTGGTCCGCGCGGCAGCCCGGGCTTCGGATGGCCGGATAGCGCTACTGCGACATCCTACCCGACCCGGCCACTACGTCATGATCAAACGTAGCCCGAACAGTGCGGCTGCCCGCTACGGGCTTATGCTGGGTATCGATGCCGGCAAGCTGATCAGCGACGAGGCTCCCTTCTGGACGCGTCCTGGCGTGATTACACGGCTGTCCCTGCCCGACAGGCAGCTTGTGGTTGGTCCGCCTACCATGCCTGCCGCAATCGGCTTTTCCCGGCCGCTCGGCAGCGCCTCCCAGCCTCTCATTCTCGAAACCGGCGTGGAAATTGGGATCGCAGATCTCCTTCCTCCCTTCCAGACGCTTGTGACGCTGCTTGCCGTCAGCCTCGCATACATTGCCGTGCTGGGCATCTTGCACCAGCGGGTACGCACACGGGCTGCCGTTGAACAGGCGCGGCTCAGTGCCTTGGAATCGCGGCTCGCACACGCTTCGCGCGTCAATGCGCTCGGCGAGATGGCCAGCGGTATGGCGCATGAGTTGACGCAACCGCTCACTGCCATCCTGGCACAGACGCAAGCCGGACGCCGACTGGCGAGCAAGGGCGACGTCGCGGCCCTTGCGGCGGTTCTGGACGACACAGTCACCCAGGCCAAACGGGCTTCCGGCATCCTGGAGCGATTCCGCAACTGGTCGCGGCCGCAGAACACGCCAGCGTCGGCATTCGACCTGCGCAGCGCATTGACCAATGTGCAAACACTACTTGGACCGGAAGCGGCGACACGCAGCATCCGGCTCGATGTCCGCCTTCCCGAAAAGCCGGTTGTGATCGTTGCCGATCCTGTCGAAATGGAACAAGTCGCCTTCAATCTTGTGCGCAACGCGATGGAGGCTCTGGAGGCTGAACGTGGCGATGCTGCGCAAGTGACGATGAGCTTGAAGGATGATGGTACACACGCTGTTTTCGAAATCAGCGATAACGGGCCGGGCGTGGCCGAAGCCGTGCGAAACAAACTGTTCACTCCTTTTGCCACGACCCGCACCGACGGCACGGGGCTGGGCCTGGCGCTCAGCCAGCGCCTGGTGGAACGCGCAGGCGGCGAGATTACGCTGATCAATACCGGTCCGGGTGCCACCTTCCGGGTCGTTTTGCCGCGGAGAGAGCAAATCGCGGAGGCCGCGCAATGAGCAGTCCTGTCTATCTCGTCGACGATGATGAAGCGGTACGTCGTGCGCTCAGCCTGCTGCTCTCGACAGTCGACGTGAAAGTCACCGGCTTCGCCGATCCGCAGGCTTTTCTGGCGCAGGTCGCCCGGCTAGAGCCCGGCTGCCTCATCCTCGACATCCGCATGCCGGTCATTTCCGGATTGAAACTACAGGAAAGACTGGCGGAACAAGGCGTCGACTGGCCCACCATCGTCATTTCCGGTCATGGCGACATCGAGGCCTGCCGGCGTGCTTTTCGTAACGGCGCTGTCGATTTCCTGTCGAAGCCCATCGATGAGCAGGATCTGATCGATGCGATCCAGAAAGGCCAACAGGTGCTGGAGCGTACCTTGCGCAAACGCGCCGAAACAGCCGAAACGATCACGTTGCTCGCGGCGTTGACGGCGCGGGAGAGCGAGGTGCTCGACCGTATCGCCTCAGGTTTCACCACCCGGCAGATCGCCGAGGGGCTTGGCCTGTCGCCTCGCACCGTGGAGAGCCATCGCGCCGCCATCGGCGCCAAGCTTGGCACGACATCGCAGGCCGAGATGACGCGGCTGTGGCTGGAGGGCCGAGAAACTCCGTAGAACTACGGAGCCGGCCGCAAGTCCTACGAATACCGACGGCACCGATCGAACGGTATCTTTTCCACATCAACTGGACAGGAGACCATGATGATCCGCACTCTCGTACTTGCAGCCGCTGTCGTTGCTCCGCTTGCCGCAACCGCGCAGGAACTGCCGACAACCCCTTATCTGCCGCTTGAGCTGGCGACCAAGGCGGCCGACGCCGCGCTCAAGGCCTGCGTTGCCGAAGGTCACAATGTCAGCGTCGCCATCGTGGCGCACGACGGCGCAACCAAGGTTGTGCTGAAAGGCGACAATTCCGGCCCGCACACCGGCGCAAGCGCTGAGGGCAAGGCCTTCACTTCGGCCGCACTCGGCCGCGACACCGCAGGGCTGGCGGAATTCATCGCCGGCAAGCCGGCCAATGAGGGCATGCGCGACATGGACAGCCGCATGGTGATCCAGGCCGGTGGCCTGCCGGTCAAATTCGGCAAGGCGCTGGTCGGCGGTATCGGTGTGGGCGGCGCCCCTTCGGGCGACATCGACGCCAAGTGCGCGGTCGTCGGGCTGAAGGCAATCGGCGCAGCCGAATAAGATCGACTTGTCAGACAATCGAAAACGTCGCCGGTGGGTCAACCTGCCGGCGGCTGCAGCTTCAATTACGACTTCCGAACCGTCGTCTCGTATTCCGAATCCAGCGACGCCGTCTAGAGCAGGAACGGCCGGCCGGCGGCAATCGTGCTATCTTGTTGGTATGGGAGGCGGTGCAGGATCAGGAAAAGGACCGGGAGGCGTTGGCGGCCCGGGATCAGGATCAGGTCCTGGTGGCATCGGGTCCGGTATGGGCCGCGGCGGCGTGAAGGCGTAGGGCGGAATGTCCTTTACCTCGTCCGGACCTGGTACCGGTATCTCTTCCGGCAGCCTTCCAGGGTCAGGTTCTTCGTCTGGCCGCGGGCCCGGTTTGGGCATCGGGTCCGGCACATCTTCGTCGGGATTAGGCTTTTTCGGATCAGCCATCACGGCATCTCCTTTGCTCTTCATCTTGGCGATCGATTTACGGCAATCTCCGAAGGTCGCGATTTTACGTCCGGAATTGCGCAAGCGTTGCCACGAAAGCGGAAACGCCTCTAATGGAGGTACCCTAGAAGCCAAAGGATGATGATCACCGGCAACGGAATACCAACAATCCAGAGCAAGGCGCCTCTAAGCATAAAATCCTCCTTGGTTGTAGGGGAGGAACTCCAGCAAGGATGTGCAGTTCCAATAAACTGCCGGGACTGGATTGCCCCGCCTGCCCGATGTTAAGCAAGCCGAATGAGTTTCTCTTGAGGATCAAAGCGGATGGTGTTCTTTGTTCGTTGCGAGGAGCATTCGGGCAAGAGATGAGGCAGGAATGCAATTACACCAGAGAGGCGTCGACCTGCTGGTCACGGTAATGGATGCGATCGACCATCAGGATAAGCTTGAGCCATCCGATGTCGATTGGCTGTTGCGGGAAACGGCGCATGTTTTGGGCGAATTGTTGAAGCGCGACGTGCCGGTCGAACGGCAGGATGGTACGCGCGCAGCCAATGATATTTGAGGCTCAGGACAATGAGACACTTGTCAACGTTAATTGCGATTTTGTTGGTGGCAGCAGTCGCGGGATGTACGACGACCCCTTCGAACTATGCCGCCACGCTCTCGACCCAGGATCCCAAATGGCAGTCGAAGCAGTGTGAGCAAGTCCGCACAAAGGCATTGGCCTACGAGGCCAAGGAAAAGGAGACCCGCAAATTGGCTCCTGGTCTCCTGCTTGGCCCATATGGCATCGGGATTGCGCTGGCTATCAAGGAGCATCAGCAAAAACAGCGAAAACTGCTCGCGCGCGAGCTCCATTTGCAATGCTCGAGCCAACCGCTCCCAAAAGAGCTGCAAGCCAATCCAAGCTAAAAGCGGACTCCGATGACACCTGAACGCCTCGAAGAATGCCTTTCCGTGGTCCACTGGCCGGTTGAGACCTTGGCTGAAGTTCTAGGATGCGACGTATCTCTGGTCGAGGCATGGCTGACCGAAGAAGCCGAGATCCCTCCAAAGGCAGCCGCGTGGATCGATACGGTTGCTCAGTTCATGGAAACGGCCGATGGGATGAAACCCAAAGGACTGAAGGGCAAGAAATTCCCTTAGTTCCGCTCGGACGAATCCACTCCTTGCGCGATCAGGTTCGCCGCCATGACGAGCGATACGATCGCGCCGGAATTGAAGACGACGATCCACCATTTGCCTCCGGTCAGGAACCCGTATCCTTCCGCGATGGCGAGCCCCCAGTCCGCCGAAGGCGGCTGGATACCGAGCCCCAGGAAACTCAGTGTGGCGATGGAAAAAAAGGCGTAGCCGAGCCGCGTGATGAGCTCGACGAGGATCGTCTCGCGGATATTCGGCAGGATTTCGAACAGCATGATGCCAATCGAGCTCTCGCCCGCCAGCCGCGCCGCACTCACGTAATCCCGCTCGCGCTCCTGCCTCACAGCGGTTCGTACGGTCCGCGCCACCAATGGCGCGTAGGCGATGCCGATCACCAGGATGACCGTCAGGTTCGACGGGCCGAGCGCGACCAACGTCATGGTAACCAGCACGATGAAGGGAAACGCCATGAGGGCGTCGAGCAACCTCGCGCCGATAGCATCCACCCAGCCGCCCAAATAGCCGAACACCAAGCCGATCAGACTGCCTGCCGCGACGCCGGCCAATGTGGCAAGCGGCGCGACCAGCAGGATATCGCGCGAACCGACCACGATGCGGGAAAGGATGTCGCGGCCCAGCGCGTCGGTTCCGAACCAATGGGTGGCATCCGGCGGCGCCAGCATGGCAAGGAAATCTTCCGCATAGGGGTCGAAAGGCACGAACAGGTGGCCAAATGCGGCGCACGCAACCCAGAACAGCAGGATGACGCTGCCAATCAGCGTCGACGGCGCGGGAAGCCGATTGCGCAACCGCACCCGCAAGCTCGGTTTCCCTGCAGCAGTGTCGGAAGCCGGAGAATGGACAAGATCGGTCATGCTGCCGCCCTACGCCGCTGACGCGGGTCGAGGAGCATCTGGATGAGATCGCCGACAGTCGCCGAAACCACGAAAATGGCGGCGATCACCAGAACGCCGGCTTCCAGAGTGGGAAAGTCTCGCCCCTTCGCCGCGGTCAGGACGAGATTACCTAGTCCCTGGATGCCGAACAGCGCTTCGATGACGATGAGCCCGCCGAGCAGGAAGCCGCTCTGCGTTGCGATCACTGCGATGGTCGGCGTCAACGCGTTGGGCAGCATATGGCGAAAGATGATTTCGCGCCGGGTAAGCCCCTTCAGCACCGCTGACCGCGTATAGTCGGCATTGACGGCCTCGATCACGCCGGCACGAATCATGCGCGCAATATAGCCCAGGAGATTGAGCACGAGCGGCAATGCCGGCAGGATCAGGTAATAGCTGTTCGTCCAGAAGCCTGAACCGACCGGAGCAACCCCTGATATAGGGAACCAGTTCAACCATAGGCCGAACACGATCAGCAACAGAAGGCCGGAAACGAAGTCCGGCACGATTCCCAGGGAAACGCCAGAAAACACGATTGCCCGGTCAACAAGACTCCCGGCTTTCAAGCCAGCGACAATACCGGCGCCGATGCCCAGCGGGATCAGCAGGGCGAGCGAGACACCGGCCAGTGCTGCCGAATTGCGGAGACTTTCCAGAACCAAGGGGCCAACCGGCTGGCGCAACGACAACGATACGCCGAAGTCGCCCTGGATCGCCTTTTCGAACCAACGCCAATATTGCACGAGCACGGGCTGATCGGTGCCGAGCTTTTGGTTGAGTGCAGCAACCGCCTCAGCATCGGCAAATGGCCCCAGCATCACGCGTCCGACATCGCCCGGCAGAACCTGCCCGGCGAAAAAGACCAGCGCGCTGACCAGCCACAGCGTCAACAGCAGCGAACCGATGCGTGCAGCGATGGTTCGGTACAGCGTCATCGATATCCCCCGCTCATGCGAAGGAGGCGCGATCGAGCAGGAGATGCGATATCGCAGTAAACCGCACGCCCTCGATCTTTGCGCTGGTGATACGGCTGTATTGCGAGAAGTAGCTGATGATCAGCGGCGTCTCGTCCAGCAGCAGGTTCTGGATTTTGCCGGCGACCAGCCTCTGTGCCTGAAGATCGCGTGCCTTGCTGTAGTCGAGTAACAGCCCGTCATAAGCAGGATTGTTGAAATGCGCCGCGTTCCAGGTGCCGCTGCTCTTGAGTGTTGCGTTTAGGAATATATCGGGCGTGCCGCGGTGGCCGAAATCGGTGATGCCGAGCACGGAATCCAGCCAAGGTGAGCTGCCGAAAGTGGCCGAGCCATAATAAGCGTCCTGAGGCAGCACGTTGAGCTTGATGTTGATGCCGGCCTTCTTCGCGAAGTTCTGGATCAGCACGGCATAGTCCGGGATGTCGTAGGCGCGCTCGGTGGTCAGCGTGACGTCGAAGCCATTGGCAAAGCCCGCTTCCCCGAGCAGGCGCTTCGCTTCGGCAAGATCCTGCTTGCGCTGCGGAACCGATGGATCCGATGACGGGAAGATCGGCGCAAACGGCGTGTCGTTGCCGACGATTGCGCGGCCTTTGAGCAGGCCCTTCACCACGGCTTCGCGGTCGATCGTCAACGCAAGCGCGCGGCGCACGCGCTTATCGGTGAACGGCGCCTGGTCGGTACGCAGATGCACCTCGTCGTGCGAGCTTGCCTGCACGCTGATGATCCGGAAGGCTGGATTGCCCTCGATCGCCAGGGAAGATCGAGTGGTTTCGGGGATTACGTCCAGTTGGCCGGCCTGCAGGGCCAGCAGTTGCGCCTGCGAGTCATCGAAGAACTTGATTTCGATCTTGTCGGGCAGCGCCTGCTCGCCCCAGTAGTCGGGATTGCGCACGAAGGTCGCGCCCTGCTTGGGGCGGAAGGATTCCAGCTTGAACGGACCGGTACCGATGAAGGTCTTTTCGAAGTCGCCGCCATAGTCGGCGGGCAGGATAATGGCGTTGACGACGTCGGACGAGACATAAAATGGAAAGTTGCTGTTGGGCGCATCGAGTTCGAAGGCAACCGTCTGCTCATCGACCTGTCGGATGCCACCCTTGGAAAGGATCCCCTTGTAGGCAGACAAAGCGGATGAGCCGCTCTTCGGGTCGACCAGCCGCTCGAAAGAGGCGACGACATCCTTCGCCGTGACCGTTCGACCGTCGTTGAACTTGACGCCCTGCCTCAGCTTGAAGGTCCAGCGCTGGGCGGTCTCGTCGGCTTCCCAGGAAACGGCGAGTCGCGGCAGCAGGCCATCCCTCGGGTCATCCAGCAGCAGATATTCCCCAACCTGGCTGATCAGCGCGATGCTGGCCGGGTCCGTCACAAGGATGGGATCGATGGCGGCTGTCGGTTGGTCGAGGCCGACCCGGACCGTGCCGCCGGGCTTAGCGGCGGCGCGTGCCGTGCCTGAAAAGCCGAGTCCTTGCGATGTCGCGAACCCTGTCAGGCCGATCAGCATGGCGTATTTGAGCAGGTCTCGCCGCTTGAGGAACCCCGAGGCATGCTCATCCACGGCGATGTTCCAGAGGTCGCCAGACAGGCCGCGCAAGGCATCGATGTCAGAACGTTTGGTCATTGTTTTTCCGATGAATGGAGGAAGTGAGGGGAACGGCTAGGAGACGATTTCGCCGTCGAGTTCGATGCGGTCCACGGCTTGCGGATAGAAGGCGATCAGCCCTTTGATCTTCGGGATCTCGTCGATCGGATCGCGGTAGCTCCACGCGATATCCTGGGTGATCGAGCCATCCTTGAGCTTGCCCGACCAATAGGAGGCGATGCCTTTGTAGGGACACCGGGTCGTGCTGTCGGACGCAACGAGGCGATCGAGCCGCACGTCGTCCGGATGGATGTAGTAGCGGGTCGGCAGATGGGTCTCGAACAGCAGCACCGGGCGCCGGCTGTCGGCGATAAGCTCACCGTCGAACCAGACTCGGACATGGCTTGAGCTGTGCAGCACATCAATGCGGGCGTAAGGGTCGCGCGCATGGACGAAGACCTCTTCCTCTTCTTCGAGCCATTGGTCGACGGCGTTCCAGACAAAGGCGATACGGCCGGCAAGCGGACCAAGCTCTTCGTCCGGCGGCGACACGAAGGTCCAGGCGGCGTTCGCCACTCGGCGACCACCGGTGTCCAGGTCCCAATATTGACGCTCGCCGCCGACCTCATGCGGGTCGCGGTGTCCAGAAGGTTTGAGGACAGATGGCAGGACGGATGCAGGCGGAAAGAAATAGATCGGCAGGAAATGGTTTGAGCGCAGCACGAGCGCGTCGCGGCTGTCGGCTATCGTCCCACCATTGAAACGCACACGGATGCGCTTGGGACTGGAAAGGACATTGATGAGCTGAGGCGTGGTGACTTCGCGTGGCTGCAGCTTCGTGTTTGTGACGGGCGCGTTCATGGCATCATTCCCTCTGAAGCGATCACGAGACCGCACGTTCATTGTCACGTTGCTCTGCGAAGCGGTTGGCCGGACGAGGGAGGCCGAGACGATCGCGCAGCGTGCCCGGCTCGTATTCGGTCCGGAAAAGGCCACGGCGCTGCAGCTCTGGCACCACCTTCTCGGCAAAGGCGTGCCAGTCTTCGGGCAGCAGCGGGAACATCAGGTTGAAGCCGTCGGCGGCACCGGCAACGAACCAATCTTCCAGTTGATCCGCGATCTCCACCGGCGTTCCGGCGACTGTCGGAACCGAACCGCTGTTGGAAAGACGGCGTGCGACCTCGCGCAAGGTGAGGTTCTGCTTGGCCCATTGCCGAACGCGATTGAGTGAGGTGTGACCGCCGTTGAACGTGCTTTCGTCCGGCAGCGGCGGCACCGGCCCGTCCGGCGGGTAGGCGGAGAGGTCGAGCCCGCTCCAGCTCGACAGAAGGTCGATGCCAACCTGATCGGGAAGCAGGGTTTGCAGGTATTCCTGGCGCTCGAGTGCCTCGTCCTTCGAGCCTGCAACGATCGGTAGGATCCCAGGCAGGATCTTGAAGCTTTCCGGGCGTCTTCCATGGCGGGCCAGGCGCTCGTTGATGTCCTTGCGGTAGCCGACACCATCTTCCTTGGTACTGAAGATCGCGAAATGGGCGTCGGCATGGGCCGTCGCGAAATTCTTGCCGTCCTCCGAGGAGCCGGCCTGTACGATCAGCGGATGGCCCTGCGGCGGACGCGAGACGTTGAGCGGGCCGCGCACCCTAAAATGC
This sequence comes from Terribium retamae, assembly GCF_022347545.1. Lineage (GTDB taxonomy): Bacteria > Pseudomonadota > Alphaproteobacteria > Rhizobiales > Rhizobiaceae > Mesorhizobium > Mesorhizobium retamae. The sequence goes on along the minus strand of NZ_JAKREW010000029.1, from coordinate 28,662 downwards.
GGCCCCTTGTGATTGATGGCGTGGACCCTGGCCGGATCGGCGAAATAGCCGCTCTCCTTGTCGATCAGCAGCGCCTCATCTTCCCAGCTGTCCCACAGTGCCTTGACGATATCGAGGTACTCAGCAGCCCTTTCGTAACGCAGCGCATGATCGATGTTGCCGTCGCGTCCGAAATTCTTGGCTTCCTCTTCCATGGCGGAGGTCACCACGTTCCAGGAAGCCCGGCCTTTGCTGATATGGTCGAGCGAGGCAAAGAAGCGCGCCACATTGTAGGGCTCGCTGTAGGAACTCGAGGCGGTGGTGATCAATCCGATGTGCCTGGTCACCCCCGCCAGCGCCGCCAAAAGCGTCAACGGCTCGAGGCGGGCATTGGCATAGTGGGCGACGCCGCTTTTCACCGAATCCCAGATCGATACGTGGTCGGCGACGAAGATCGTATCGATCTTGGCTCGTTCGGCCGCCTGCACAAGATCCCGATAATAGTCGAAATCGAGGATTTCGCGGCCCGGCGCGCGTGGATGCCGCCATGACATGCGATGATCGCCCTGCGGGTTGAAGAAGAACGCGCTGAGGATGATGTGACCGTGCGCCATGGCTGGCTCCTTCCCTTTTGCAGTCAAAACTTTCGCCGCGTCGACGAAGCAAGCGGCCGAAAATCTCCAAATCGGCAAAAGGTTAGATTGCGCGCATATTCAATACGAGTAATTTTATAGACATTATGGATCTCACATCCGGAAGCCGTTGCCCCGGACGGCAAAGTGAGAAGAATGTGGTTCCGAAAGAGACATCATCGCCATTCGTTCTGAACATCGAACGCCTCTCCGTGAGCTACCGATCGGGCCGTTCACTGCAACGTGCAGTCAGCAACGTCTCCCTGAGCGTCAAGCCGGGCGAGGCGTTGGGGATCGTTGGAGAGTCAGGTTCGGGCAAGAGTTCGGTGGCGCTGGCGGCCTTGCGCTACCTGCCGAAACATACAGAGGTGGAAGCTTCCGCGCTGCAATTTCTGGGGCGTGACCTGCGAACACTTTCCACAGAAGAGCTGCGGCGGCTGCGCGGAGACCGCATCTCGGCCGTCTACCAGCACCCCGGTTCGGCGCTCAATCCCAGCCTGACGATCGGCCGCCAGATTACCGAAACGATCGTGCGGCACCGCAATGCCGGCCAAAAGGATGCAGCCCGGCAAGCGGCAGATCTGTTGCGCCGCGTACGCGTTGCCGATCCGGAGCGCATGCTCCGGCTTTATCCGCATGAATTGTCGGGCGGTATGCAGCAGCGTGCCAACATCGCCATTGCCATAGCACTCGACCCTGCCCTGCTGATCCTGGACGAGCCGACGACCGCGCTCGATGCCAGCGTACAGTCCGAGATCATCGCGATCCTAGAGGAGTTGCGCCGAAGCCATCAAACCAGCGTCCTTTTGATCAGTCATGACATCGATCTGGTCAAACGCTGTTGCGAGCGTGTCGCTGTGATGCAATCGGGCGCTGTCGTCGAAAGCGGCAATGCAAACGCGCTTTTCGAAGAACCGCGGCATTCCTATACTCAAATGCTGGTCCGCAGCATTCCGACACTGGCATACACCAAGCGCGACGGCCTTCTTGCGGAACCCGGGGCCTCTCATAGCGACTCGATAAAACCAGCTGAACATATCTCTACCGTTGAGCGTCTGCGCGAGCCGGTGCTCCTCTGCAAGGACATCCGACAATCCTTCGGTGGCCATCCAGTGCTGCATGGAATCGACCTGAGGATCGGCGCCGGTGAGACCTATGGGTTGATTGGTGAATCCGGTTCAGGCAAGTCGACCCTCGCCAGGATCGTGACAGGCCTGCAGGCACCCGTCGCAGGCACAGTCGAACTCTTGGGCCAAGCCGCTGCCGCTCGCGTGGAGCGACGCAAGCCGGTCGAGCGCCGCAACGTGCAGATGGTTTTTCAGTCGCCCGATCGCACTTTGAATCCGCGCCAACGGATTGGCACGATTCTTGGCCGCTCGTTGCATCGGTTGGCTGGCCTGTCGCGATCGGCCAGAACGCAGAGAGTAGCCGAATTGCTGCAATCTGTGCGGCTTTCCACTGCATTTGCCGAGCGTCGGCCCGGCGCGCTTTCCGGCGGCCAGCGCCAGCGTGCGGCAATCGCGCGCGCCTTCTCGGGCACGCCGAAGCTCGTTGTCCTGGATGAACCAACCTCCGCCCTCGACGTCTCGGTGCAGGCAACCGTGCTGAACCTGCTCAACGATCTGCAACGCCGCGACGACACTGCCTATCTGTTCATAAGTCATGATCTCCGGGTCGTGCGCTACATGGCCGACAGGATCGGCGTGCTCTATCGCGGTCGCCTTGTGGAAGAAGGTTCGTCCGATCAGATTTTCCAGGGCCCCAATCACCCCTATACCGCGATGCTGCTCGCCGCGGACAATGCGGGTATCGACAGCGCGAGCCCCTTTTCCCCTGCCCCAGAAGGCATATCGGATAAAGGCTGCGCATTTGCCGGCCGATGCCCGCTGGCGCAGCCAACTTGCCTTGAGGCAGCCCCCCCGCGGAGCGTGATCGCTGAAGGTCACATTATTCGTTGCTGGCAGCACGCCAACTTCGCCTCCAGCTAGCACCGCGATCCGCAACTGACACTTGGCTGCTCCTGTGGAAGGCGAGTTGCAGACCCATGCAACCTCTGCCCGCAGATCGCGTTGACCTTGATCGTCAAATACGTTGGGAGGACCTCTCATGGAAAAAGGATGGTTCGACAGACCGATACCGGTCGTGGTCGGTACGGTGAGGACAGTCCATCAGGTTTCCAATGCCAGGGAAGCCGCTCATTTGCTGATCAACCGCTGGCCTCGGCAAGGCACGGCCATGCACATCAGGGCAAGAACAGTGTGCCTGGCTGTTCTGCACGGGCAGCAAAAACCCGTCGAAGCAAGGGAGGCCTTTGCGGACGCAGCGCGGGAGGCCAACGTCTTGGCGAAGGCGACCGTCGACATCAGCGACGCCATGGATGGCAGCCTTCCATTCGACGCTCCGGTTCGGATAAGAACCGGCGCTACGGGCGCGTCGTCCAGACTGGTCACCTCCGTGCAGGGCGCGATCGACGTGCTGATCGACTGGCCGCAGTCTCGACGCGGACCGGCATATCACGCGACAAGGGATATCGTTGAAGGAGCTATCGACGGCCAGACGACACCGGCGGAAGCGCGTGAAGCCTTCGCGGCACTTTCAGACGACGAAAGAATATTGCTAGAAGACTGACAGCCTAAGAACGGACGCCTCGGTTTGCTGAACATCGTCGGATAACTCCGATCGGTCTGTTTCTGCGGGCGGAAGTTTCAGCTAGCCAAAACCACCTTGCTTCGCTCGAGATAAGTCCCCGCCCGCTGTGGCTTCACGAAAAGCGATGTGACTTCCGGGTGGCTTGCCTTGATCTCGGCTTCGATCCGCTCCACGGCTAACTCGATCTCCGAAGCCGGCAACGCGTCGACGAACTCCAGGCTTATATTCGCCACTATCTGGCGTGGCGCCAGATGCACAGTCAGAACCCCGTTGGCATGGTCGACGGCCGGATCCCGATCGGCAATTGAGAGGATTGCGCGTTGCAGAGCCGGTGCTGCTGCTTCCCCAATCAACAGCCCCTTGCTCTCGCGGGCGAGGATCACCGCAACGAATGCCAGGACGAGACCGATGCCGATCGACGCCACGCCGTCCAGCTCTGGCATGTCGAAGAACTGGGCCGCAGAGATGCCGACGAAGGCGATCAGCAGCCCGACCAGCGCCGCACTGTCTTCGAACAGCACGGTAAATGTTGTCGGGTCTTTGCTTCGCAGAACCGCCTTCAGGTAACTCCCCGGTTCTTTGTCCTTTCGGAATTCCTTGAGCGCGATCCACCAGGATGTGCCTTCGAAAAGCATCGACACCCCGAGCACCGCATAGCTTATCAGCGGGTTCTCGATCCTCTGTGGAGAGATGATGTGGAGAACACCTTCGTAGATGGAGACCCCGGCCCCGAGAGAAAAGATCAGAAGCGCTACGATGAACGCCCAGAAATAGAGCTCCCGTCCGTAGCCGAGTGGATGCGCGCGATCTGGCGGATGCTCGGAGCGTTTCAGCCCATAGAGAAGTAGCCCCTGATTGCCTGTATCGACCAGCGAATGAACCCCTTCGCTAAGCATCGCCGAGCTACCGGTCCACCCAGCAGCAGCAAACTTCGCGAGCGCGATCCCGAGATTGCCGGCAAGCGCGGCATAGATGACCTTCCTGGATTGCGATGCCATGCCTGCGCAGTATCCCATTTCCGATGTTTCAGGGAACAGTTCTGCCGGTTCACCGGTTCCAGCTAAGTGCGCGGGAGGAAAAACATGGGTGAAAAGATATGCTTCGCATAGCCATTGCCGCCGTCCTTGCCCTGTTGGCCATTTACCTGTTCGTCAGGATGGGAGAAGCGCCGACGCCCGGCCAGCCGGCACCGCATGCCTTGGACCAATCGCAATAACGGGTTAAGGTCGCCTCGGTCGCGGGGTTCTACGAACTGTTCTTTAGTCCGGCATCTCATCTCTGGGCGGCACCATGATTTTAATCACATCGTTATTGCTCACCTTGTTCGGTCTCGTGCTCGGTGCCGGCGGCATCTGGCTCGTCGTGCTGGGCGGCAGTCCGGTTTATCTCGCAATCGGCATCGTTCTGCTGCTTGTGGCGCTATTGCTGTACAGGCGCAGCGCCTTCGCTCTCTGGGTCCATGCGCTGCTGATCCTTGCGGCGCTCGCTTGGGCAATCTGGGAGGTCGGCTTCGACTGGTGGCAGCTCGGTCCGCGCGGCGGCTTGATCATCCTGATCGGGCTCTGGCTGCTGACGCCCTGGATACGCCGCTCGCTCCGGTCGGGCGACGGTGCCGTTCCGAGCGCCTGGCCGTTGGCGATCCCAGTGTTGGCGGCCATCGCGGTTGCGGGTTATTCGATGACCATCGATCCGCATGACATGCCGGGTGAGCTGCCGAAGGAAGGGGCCGCGGTCGCTTCCCTTGGCAATCTCATGCCGCCCGGCGACTGGCATCAATATGGCCGCACACAGTTCGGCCAGCGTTATTCCCCGCTGGACCAGATCAACACCGGCAATGTGGCCAACCTGAAGGAAGCCTGGCGCTATCAGACCGGCGACGTGAAGCTGCCTGACGATATCGGCGAAACAACCTATCAAGTGACGCCGTTGAAGGTCGGCGACACACTTTATCTCTGCACGCCGCACAATCTGGCCATCGCGCTCGATGCCGAAAGTGGCAAGGAAAAGTGGAAATTCGACGCCAAGCCAGGCCTCAATCCCGACCGGCAGCACCAGACCTGCCGCGGTGTCACCTATTGGGCGGAGACGCGAGTGGCGGCTGACCAGCCGTGTGCTGCGCGTGTCTACTTGCCGACCTCCGACGCCAGGCTGATCGCGCTTGATGCAGTCACCGGGAAGGTCTGTGAGAGCTTCGCCGACAAGGGCGTGCTGCATCTGGAAGCCGGCATGAAATACAATCCAGCCGGATACTATTATTCGACCTCGCCGCCGACAGCGGTCGACGACAAGCTGATCATCGGCGGCGCCGTCAACGACAACTATTCGACCGAGGAACAATCCGGCGTCATCCGCGCCTTCGACATTCGCACCGGCGCCCTGCTGTGGAACTGGGATTCCGGCAATCCCGAGGACACCGCGCCGATCGCGGAGGGCAAGACCTATACGACCAACTCGCCGAACAGCTGGTCGGTGTTCAGCGTCGACGATCGGCTGGGGTTGGTTTACATCCCGCTCGGCAATCAGGTGCCGGATCAGCTCGGCATGGGTCGCAGCGAAAATGTCGAGCGATTCTCGTCCTCCATCGTGGCGCTGGACATTCTCACCGGCAAGCTCCGCTGGGTGCGCCAGACCGTGCATCACGACCTCTGGGACATGGACGTTCCCGCCCAGCCTGTCCTGTTCGACCTGACCAAGGCAGACGGCTCCATCGTGCCGGCGCTGGTCGGGCCCACCAAACAGGGCGACATCTATGTGCTCGACCGGCGCACCGGCGAACCCATCATTCCCGTGAAGGAAATACCGGCGCCGGGCGGCGCCATTCCGGAAGATTTCACCGCGCCGACACAACCGATCTCTGATCTGACCTTCTCACCGCCACCGCTCCAGGAGAAGGACATGTGGGGCGTTTCGTTATTCGACCAGTTGATGTGCCGCATCGACTTTCATCGCCTGAAATATGAGGGACGCTACACGCCGCCTTCATTGCAAGGCACGATCGTCTATCCAGGTAATTTCGGCGTCTTCAACTGGGGCAGCGTCGCGGTCGATCCCGAACGGCAGATCATGTTCGGCATGCCGACCTATCTCGCTTTCACCTCGCGCCTCGTGCCTCGAGCCGACATCCCGCCCAAAGGCAGCAATGAGAAGGGCAGCGAGCAAGGACTGAACCGCAATGAGGGTGCGCCTTACGGTGTCTATATGGGCCCGTTTCTGGGGCCGCTCGGCATCCCCTGCCAATCTCCGCCCTGGGGCTATGTCACTGGCGTCGACCTCAAGTCCGGCAAGATCGCCTACAAGCACAAGAACGGCACGGTCTACGACATGACGCCACTGCCGTTACCTTTCAAATTAGGCGTTCCCGGCATTGGCGGCCCGATGCTGACGCGGGGCGGCGTGGCATTCCTCGGCGCCGCGGTCGACAATTATCTGCGCGCCTATGACGTGACGAATGGCAGAGAACTCTGGCGCGCAAGGCTACCCGCGGGTGGCCAGGCAACGCCGATGAGCTACGCCACCGCCGACGGCAAGCAATATGTGGTGATGGTCGCCGGCGGGCATGGCTCGGTGGGAACCAAGCCAGGCGATTACGTCATCGCCTATACGCTGCCTTAGAGCACGATCGCGGAAGTGGAGCCGGCTTCGTGAGATCATGCTCCAAACAAAAAGGCAGATCAGGATGGCATTTCGCTCAACCTGAACGGGGGCAATTCTCAACGAGCCGGCCGCGAAGCGGCCAGCTCGTACGGCCTCCAAGGTTTTGATTCAATACACACGGGCGCTTGCCAAAATCGGCTTTGTCACTCGGGCACGTCGCCTGATTTGGTGACCGAATGACTGGCGCTCCGGCCGGATGGTCTCCGGCTCGATGGAAGCCAGTTCGCGCGCGACACGGTCCTTGAGCCTTCGGCACTCGACGATCCGACCCTGCTCCTGAGCTGCAAAGACGAAAGCATCGAACGCAGCGCGGGGGCTGCACCATCCCAATTTCGCCTGCTCCAGGATGCAAGCAGCGCTGCGATAGCTGTCCGAGGACTTGTTCGGCCAAGACATGCCCATCGCTCTCTCCACGTCGTACAAGGTCGTGACGGGGATCTTGTAGTCCCGGGTCGTGCGAAAGATGACCGCTTTGAATGGTGGCATTATCCCTCCGTTGGCTTGATCGGCCTGATCCGTAGTCGCCGCCCGGAACAACCCGGACCGTCTTAGAATGTCGATGGAAATGTCTCGTTCCAAAAATCTGCATCGGGCGTTGCAAACCAGGCACTCAGTGTTTTTCCGAACCGTTGTGACCATTCGGATAAACCCCTTTCAGCACGGCCTCGAAATGCCGGCTGACGGCGGCATTGCATTCGCAAGCGATTGAACGAAGCCGAAGGGACTTTTGCACGACAATGCGGCCTCGCCTCGTCTCGATGACGCCGTCGTCGCGCAATTCCCGGAAGACTCGACTCAGATAGCTGCGTCCCACGCCGAGCATGGCGGCAAGCTGCTCCTGCGTCAGCGTCAAGTCATGCCTGCCGGTTCGATCCATGGCCGCCAGCAGCCATTTGGCCGTGCGCTGCTCGATCGAGTGGGCTGCATTGCAGGCCACAGATTGAAATATCTGGGCCAGCAAGCAATCAGCGTAGCGTGCGAACAGATGCCGCAGGCTCGGCGATTGGGATTTCGCTTCTTCCAGCTGTGCCAGATCGATCCGCCAGAAAGAGCCTCCAACTTGGACCACGGCGCGGGCGAAAGCCGGCAATTTTCCCTGGCTGACAATGCCGCCAATCGCCCCTTCCCGGCCGACCAGCACCGTTTCAATGCCTTGGCCATCGCTAAGATCGACAAAATACGAAATCAGGCTGGCGGCACGCGGAAAATAAGCATGGCGCACGGTATCGCCAGGCTCGTGAATCATCAAACCGGAATGGGCCGACCAGTCTTCGAGGTGAGGCTGGAGAACAGCCCAGTCATCCGGCTTCAACGCACGCAAAAGGTTGTTGTCGAGTTCGTCAAACGAGACCGGCATCGTCGATAAATCCCTCTTTGTCTCAGTCTTGGTAGAGGCAACGCGAAAAGCCGAGATATGTTCACTAGTATGCAGACGGGCTGCAGTGTGTCTGTCTACAACAGCACACAAGGTGCGGTTCTGAAGGCTTCCGAACAATCCAGGCGAAGTATCGATTGTTGGAGCGCTGCCCGTTCGGTCGGACGAGTCATGTGCCCGCCCGGAAGATATCTGAAAAGCAAAGTACGCAGCGGTTTTGCGTCGAATTGCGTAACAAGAAGTTGGAGCGCTTCCGCGAAAAGCGGAAACGCTTTTGTCGACGACTGGATTCTCAGAGGGCGTGGCGCATCGGTCGCGCCAAACAGCAGGCGTGACATATGACCATGAAACTTCGCACTGACGTTCCGCCCACGCTGCGGCTGTATATCGCGGGCGATGGCCCTGCCATGCAGGCGGCACTGGAATGCCGGGAAAAGCTGCTGGAGTTCAGCGACCAAAAGATCGATATCGCCGTCATCGATATTCTCGCCACCCCTCAGGCAGCTCAAAGCGCTGGTGTTCTTGCCACTCCGACACTGAGTGATGACACGCGCTCGCCACCGCGCAGGTTGGTGGGGGATCTCAGTGCTCTCGACCGGATCGTGGAACACTTCGATCTGCAAGGAACGGGGACCATCTCATGAAGATTGTCGGCGGCGATTACCACGCAACCTCTGCTTCGCCCGGGAGCTCGTTGCCGGGATTTCGCAGGCCGCGTGGGCGGGACAGGTCGGCGCACCGGGACACCAGCGACGCCCTTCTGGTCGTCGACGCCAATGGCGTGATTCTCTCCGCCAACGCCGTTGCCAGCCGGATGTTCGACCGCCAGCCCGACGATCTGCTGCAAGCCGTGTTCGGCCATCCGCTCACGAACGCCACCCGGACCGAGATCGTCATCCACAACCCAACCCGGGGTGGCATCTCCGCAGAGCTACACACGTCCGAAACCGTGTGGCGCGACAGGCCGGCAACGCTTGTACGACTGCGCGATGTGTCGCGGCGCAAAGTGAAAGAAGCTCGCCAGCGAAGAGCTCGAAAACTTGAAGCGACGGGCCGGCTGGCGGCTAGCGTCGCCCACGACTTCAATAATCTGATCGCCATATTGGAATCCGGCCTCAGGGTGCTGCAGCGCCGTCTCGGCGACACTGCCGATCCGGCGGTTGCGGCATTGATCGAAGAGATGTTGGGCCGCACGCATAATGGGACGGCACTTGCCCAGCGGCTGCTTTTTTTCGCGAGAGGTCAATCCTTGGGACCGGAGATACTCGATCCCAACGAGCGGATTCTTTCCCTTGCTGACCTGCTCGGCCAGACGCTGGGCAAGGGCATCGAAATAAAGACCGAGCTTGACCGCAGCGTAGGAAAGCTGCGTCTCGATGCCGATCAGCTCGACATCGCGATCCTCAACCTTGCCATTAATGCCAGGGACGCGATGGCTGGAAATGGCATGCTTTTCATAACCACTGTCGGCAATGTGCGGCAGCCGGTAGGCGACAAAGGCGATGTCGCCCCCTTCATCAGGATTTCTGTGACTGACACCGGCTGCGGCATGACGGGCGAAGTCCTGGCCCAGGTTATGGAGCCGTTTTTCACCACCAAGGGACCGGAGCAGGGAACGGGACTTGGACTAAGCCAAGTGTATGACTTTACCCGGCAATCCGGCGGGCACGTTCAGATCGAGAGCCAACTCGGCATCGGAACCACGGTTCATCTCTTTCTGCCGTCCTCCGTGGGATAGAGCCCTATCCACTAACGGACCCTGGCGTCCGAACCCAGCAGAAATCTGGAACCCCGGCCCAGTGCCGATGTTTTGATAAGTGCTGGCGTTTCCCGTCCCTCGGAGCACCAGTCAAAGCGGACGTCGCTTTGCAGCCAGCCCGGCTAGCCGCCAACTTCCCTCGTCGCCGGGCTGGCTGATTTCGCCGCGGCCTCGGCCGCAATGCAAGGAAACGGGGCATCCGCCCTGCAGCATGATCACGGGTGGAAGGCAGCGGATCAAGCGACAAAACAAAGAGATGGAAAATCATGGATTGGAACCGCGTGGAAGGAAACTGGAAGCAATTCAAGGGCCAGGTGAAAGAACAGTGGGGCAAGCTCACTGACGACGATATCGATCAGATTGCAGGACGACGCGATCAACTGGAGGGGAAAATCCAGGAACGCTATGGCATTGCCAAGGATCAGGTCAGAGAAGACGTCGATAATTGGTTCGGTCGCCTCCCCTGAGCTTCACCGGAATATCGCCCGCTCCCAACGTGGAGCGGGTTTTCCTTTTTCAACCTGTTTGAAAACTCCATGGAACCCGCCTCCTCCTTTTAGGGTTATGATTATGCCTCACAGTAGCGTTGTGTGGTGAGGCTCGCAGAAAATGCGCAGAAGGGCTGCGAAGCTGATCAGCGATGCGCAAGCCACACCAAGCCCGGAAAGGGCGTCGTTTCGGAGCCGCGGATTGTTCCGGCGGATGTGTCGTTGTGCTGCTTGCGCTGGTCGGATTGGCCTTCCTTTGCCCCTCGGCGAACGCGCACAGCGCACCTTCCGGCTGGAGTTATGACATCGAGTGCTGCTCCGGCCTGGATTGCTACCAGGCACCGGCTGCCGATGTGAGAGAGACGAAGGAGGGATACTTGCTGTCGACAGGAGAACTCATTCCCTACGGCGATCGCCGCATCAGACCGTCTCGCGACGAGTTCTTTCACGCATGCAAGCCGGGCGGCATGACCACCTCCCGGCATTCGCTTTGCCTCTACGTGCCGGATCGCGGCATGTAGTTCCCCTTCGGACTATCTCCACCCACCCAATGAAAAGGCTGGCAAGTCGAACTTCGGACGAGCTTTTGCTCGACGCACCAACAGCGGGCTCGGGCACAATTCGATCCAGATGGATGTGGTTAGCGAATTCAGTCTATTTGATTGATATTTCCAGCAAGCGAAGGATGGATCATGTTTCGAGCGTTATTGTCAGTGGTCGCGGTCGCGTCGATTGCTTTTTTAAGCCCGATCCCAGCGATGGCCGACCAGACCGCGCTGACGTCGAGCGCGAGCATCAAAAATGACCTGAACTATCTGCTCTATAAGCCTTCCGATTACGATAGTTCCGGCAAGACATATCCGCTCGTTGTCTGGCTTCACGGCGGAGACCAGGGCGGCAACGATATCGAGAAGGTCAGAAGGAGCGGACTGCCGAAGCTGATCGAGGGTGGGAAGGAATTTCCATTCCTCGTCTTCTCTCCGCAGAATCCGAGTGAGGAACTGCTCTATCCCATCGAAAAAGTGGAGGCCGCGCTCGAAGAGGTCATCGCCAGCAACCGTGTCGACCGCAGCCGCGTTTATGTGATCGGTTATAGCCGCGGTGGCTTTGGTGCCTGGGCCATGGCCGAGCAATTTCCGGGACGTTTTGCTGCCATCGTGCCCATCGCGGGCGGCGGCAATCGACATTATCTGAGCCGAACGAACGAAAAGGCCGCGTTCTGGGTGTTCCACGGAACGGACGACGACGTCATTCCGCTATCCGATTCCGTTGTCCTCTATGAGCGGCTCAAGGGTCTCAAGCGCAATGTACGGCTGAGCGTGCTCGAAGGCGTCGATCATTCGGGGATCGAGGGAGCTGCCTTGAACGACGCCAAATTGTGGGATTGGCTTCTGGATCAGCGCCTCGGGAACGCTGCAGAATAACGAAAATAACAAGCCCCATACCCGTGAGGGGATGGGGCACCGGCTGAATTGCCTGAGCGGATTTGTGCTACGCTGCCTTGCCTTCCGGACGCGGCGCGAGACCGGCACCCTGTTCGCAGACTTCGATATGTTTGGCCAGCGCCTGATTCGACAGCACTGCGCTGATCGTCGTGATGTCGCGGCCCTGATAGCGCGGCATCTGCTGGAGTTCCTTCAGCCGTTCCAGAAGTGAAATACGGGTCATGGCGTAGCTCCTTTGTTGTTGATGGTTTGCCCGGCGACTTGCTGCCGGATGCCTTTCGCATCCGGGCTCGGCACCTACGCTTGTCTTGTCCCCCATGCCTCCGAAGAACGCTCAACGAAGGCGGCTGCTTAAGCCGCCTTCTTCCTGCCGGCAGCCGCCTTGACCGCACTGAATGGAATCTCGACGTCGACAGCGAGCGTCGACATCTGCTCGCCGCGTTCCATCTTTACGCTCACCTTGTCCTGGTCGATCTGCATATGCCTGGAGATGACGCGCAAGATCTCGTCTTTCAGCTTGGCGACCAGATCCGAGCCCCCTGCACTGGCGCGCTCATGAGCAAGCAGTACCTGCAGGCGCTCGCGCGCTGCCGGCGCCGACTGCGGCTTGGAAAAGAACCGGAACAGATTCATGCCGCTTTCCTCCCAAAGAGCTTGCCGAAGAAGCCTCGTCTTTCACCCGGAACGGTTACCGGCAGGGCTTCGCCCCGCAGCCTGCGCACGGCGTCGAAATAAGCCCGCGACGGCGCGCTGCCTTCGTCTGCCAGCGTGACCGGCGAGCCGAGGTTCGAAGCGCGCAGCACGTCCATGCTTTCGGGAATGATACCAAGCAGCGGGATCGATAGGATCTCCAGCACGTCGTCCACTTTCAGCATATCGCCCCGCTCGGCCCGCGTCGGGTCGTAGCGGGTCAGGAGCAAGTGCTTTTCCATGCGCTCGCCGTTTTCGGCCTTCACGGTCTTGGAATCGAGCAGACCGATGATGCGGTCAGAATCGCGCACCGAAGAGACTTCCGGATTGGTCACGACGATCGCCACATCGGCATGGCGCATGGCAAGCGTGGCGCCGCGCTCGATGCCGGCCGGGCTGTCGCAGATGACCCAGTCGAAGGCTTTCTTCAGTGAAGCGATGACCTTCTCAACGCCCTCCGGCGTGAGATTGTCCTTGTCGCGCGTCTGCGAGGCCGGCAGCAGATAGAGGGTCTCGACCCGCTTGTCGCGGATCAGTGCCTGGGTGAGCTTCGCCTCGCCCTGAATGACATTGACCAGGTCATAGACGACGCGCCGTTCAGCCCCCATGACCAGGTCGAGATTGCGCAAGCCGACGTCGAAATCGACGACCACAACCTTCTCGCCGTTCTGCGCCAGGGCGGCGCCCAGCGCGGCCGAGGACGTGGTCTTGCCCACGCCACCCTTGCCCGAAGTCACCACGATAACCTTGCCCATCGACCTCTCCTTTATGGACCTTCGTTCGGGTCAGCCTAGAATTCCAGTTTTGAGCGCATGACCTTCCAGCCACACCTGCACTGCCCGCCCCCGCAAATCCGGCTCCATATCCTCTGCCGTGAGGTAGAAGCCATCGATCGCCATCATTTCCGCCTCGAGCTTGCGGCAGAAGATGCGCGCCGTACCGTTGCCGGTAGTGCCGGCGAGCGCACGCCCCCGCAGCGTGCCATAGACGTGGATGGAACCGCCGGCGACGATTTCCGCGCCCGACGCGACCGAACCGACGATGGTGACATCTCCCTCCGGGAAGAACACCGACTGGCCGGAACGAACCGGTTCGGTAACGACCAGCGATCCTGTGACCTGGATCGAAGGCCCGGCAGCCGCGATCGTTTCCACCGCCGGCGCTTCCTGCGCCTCGACCGATTCCTTGGCCACGGCTATTTCATCTTCGGCTGCCGGATCGAAGTCCGAGGCCGGGCGCCCGTCATTCATGGCCGGCGGCATGTCCGGCCCGAGCAAGGAATGCCGTGCACCTTCCAAGCCCATGACACGGACGTTGCGCTGGCTGAGTTCATTGACCAATTCGCGCAGGTCCGCCTTCTTGATCTCGACAAGGCTGCTGACATCAAGCACCACGGGCCGCCGCAGGAAAAAGCCTGCAGAACGCGCCGCAAGATCGTCGAGTCCGGCCAGCCAATCCTCGAAGGGCAATTCCGGGGCAAGCGAAAGGGCAAGGAAGGACCGCCCCTTGAGGCGGATGGGCCGGGGTTTCGTTAACACGCTGGTGATCTTGGTTAATTTTTGATTGCGAAGATGTACCGGCGAAATGGTTAACAAAAGGTTAACGCAACATTCCTGGGAGAGGTTCGAAACGTAGGGTGGCAGGGCACGCCAGGCGTCGGAACGGAAGGTCGAAATGCCGTAGCCGTGCCGCTTTGTATGATCCCTGCCTGGAATGGCACTTCCCGTTTTCGGTCATAAACAAAATCGGAGCGACATGGGGATTTTGGTGCCGGCTGCAAGGCCGGTGACCGACCTGGCTGATTTGAAAGCGAACGGTGTCACTGATTCGGACAGCTCAGCCGCTCCACGCGTAACGACGAGTTGTTTTAGAACATCGATCGCAGCCGCGTCTCTATCTTGATTGCGGAGAGGGCACGGCGGCTATCCGGCTGGTGATACGTTCCGACTATCAAACGCCTCCAAGCGGGCGGATGGGAGAGCCATCGTTAAACCGCGAGTGCCTGAACGGAGACGGGTCCACAATCGGTTCCCGCCCGAGCGCGAGGTCCGCTAGGAGACGGCCTGCGCCGGGTCCAATTCCGAAGCCATGGCCGGAGAAGCCCGTGCCGACGATCAGGCCTGGCACGGCATCGATGGGAGAAATGACCGGAACGGTATCAGGCATCGCATCGATCATCCCGCCCCACCTTTGCACGATCTTGGCTTCTTTAAACTGAGGAAAGATGCGCATCAGCGACCGATAAGCCCTATCGAGGGTCATCTCGACAGGATCCGGGTCAAGAGTGCGAACACGTTCAAACGGCGAAATATCATCCAGAGCCCACGGGCGCGACAACCGCCAACTTTCGAAAAATGGACGTCCGAACCTCAATTGGAGGTGCCGCCCTTCGATCTTGAGCAGCGGCAGGAATTCCTTGAAAAACCGAAAGCTATCCGGGGTAATTTCCGCACGGTTCTCCGAACCGTTCGCGATCGTATATCCGCCATCAAGGCGCTTGCGATAGGCGAACTGCGACGACCATGCCGCTCCAGGTGGCCCGTCAACGACGCTGGTCCGTAAGACGGAGGCCCTCACACCAAGTTGGGGCAAACGAATACCCAGGCTGCGGCAGAAAAGTGTGCTCCAGACACCTCCGGCGAGAACCACCGTGTTGCATGCAATCGGACCGCGCTCCGTCACCACCGACGCTACTCGGCCGGATGCCATTTCGATTCCCCGCACGGCACATCGCTGCAGAATGATCGCCCCCTGCCGCTGTGCCGCGCGCGCTATCGCAGGAGCTGCTTTTTGCGGTTCGGCGCGTCCATCGCTTGGCGTATAAAGACCGCTTCGCCACGGCTTCGTTGCACCGGGCATCAGGTCGGCAAGTGCCTGACCTTTGATCATGTGCGTGTCCAAACCGTGAGGCCCAGCTGCCTTGAGCCAAGCTTCTCGTTGCCCTTCCTCTTCGACATTTTCACAGGCGTACAGAATACCTGTTTGCCGGAAGCCAACGTCTTCACCCAGCAACTGAGACAGGCCTTCCCAGATCTTGATCGCCTCTACGATCAGAGGGAGTTCTCGCGGGTCACGCCCCATCCGGCGAACCCAACCCCAGTTGCGGCTGGATTGTTCGCCCGCGACCTCGCCCTTCTCACACAGGACGACCGGCACTCCAGCCATTGCCAGAAACAGGGCCGTGCTGACACCGATGATGCCACCGCCGACGACGACAACTTCAGCCCGACGTGGCATGGTTTCGTTGGAATTCACTTGTTCCGTTGGTGGCTGCATCCCCATCCGTGCCTTTGTCTTGCTGTCCCGCTGCATGCCCCGCGAAATGCGGTGTGCAGCAACAGAATGGCGAGGCAGAACTGCCAGCTGCAATGACCGCCGGCATCCTTCCCGTTGGACCAGCCTATGTCAGCGACGTTCTGTCGCTTGGAGAAATGATACGCGATGGGTTGTTGAAATATGTACTTTTGGGCCGGTGTAATCGGGCTGGCGATCGCTAACGCTGCCGTCGCGAATGACCATCGGTCGACTGCTCGCCGCGGACGCCCAAATGGTTGTCGAGAGCAGATCGGAACCCGCCCCGAACCCCGTTTGCCGATGCTCCAAAGCCACAGACCCGAACTTTGCCCATTGCAATCTCCCGCAATCAGTCCTCGATAATGACGTCGCTCCCCTCCTGCCTCATGCGTGCTAGATTGTCCTTCATGTGTTGCAGTTGCTCAGGCAAATGGCCAACCCAGTCCTTGACCTCGCCGGTGATCCGCAATGGATCGACTGAGCGGTATGATGCGGTGACGTTGCCGGGGAACTTTTTGTCGGTGAGGTTGGGGTCGTCCTCGAACGGGCCGGTCGGTTTAACAACATAGATGCGACCTCGGCCTTGGCCCTTAGCGAGTTCCGCTCCCCAAGTCGCCGCTTCGAGCGTAGCGCTGAAATATACGTGTTTCAGCCCGCGCTCGACGAAATTGCTTTCAAAGCCCGGCGCGATCAGATCGCCTATTTGAAGGTCGGCTTTGGTGCCGTGATAGAACACGGTACCGACGGGAACGTCCTTTGCGTACATGAGTGACTCCTCACGCTATGTTTCCCGCCCCCAGGTAGCCTTCTCGCCGTGACATTGACGCCGGAAAGCGGAGGAATATACTCCGCTTGTGGATGCGTCAAGAAAGCCCGGCTGACAGAAGGGTGGAAGAATGCGGGCTGATGCACTGAAGAACAGGCAGCGACTTATCGAAGCGACGGTTGAACTCGTTCTCGAAGTTGGCGGCGAGCCGGCACGAGACACCATAGCAGGGCGCGCCGGTGTCGGTATCGGGACCCTGTACAGGCACTTCCCGGACCGGCAGTCCCTGCTTCACGCCGCTGTGCGTCACGTCCTGGAGAAAAGCATCGGCGCCGGAGAGGCGCTGGCCGAAACCGTTCCCGACGGTGTCGATGCGCTCCGCCAGTACATGCATGTCGCCCTCGATAGCGGGATTGGGGTGGTGAACATCCTCCATCCACTGCTGGAAAGACCGGAATGGCCAGATCTCCGAACTCGTGCAACGGTGCTCATGAAATCGATCGTCGGTCGCGCCGTGCGGGAGGGACCACTTCGCAAGGATTTATCCGAGCGCGACATCGTATTCGCCTTGACCCGCTTTGCTCGGCCATTGGCGGTCGGATTGCCACCCGAAGAGGAGCGCTCGCTTGCTCATCGTCACCTCGATTTCTACCTCGACGGCTTGTGCGCTCACCGAAGCCATTAAAGGAACAACCGATAGAGAAGCACTGTTTTGAAGGGAGCCAGTTTCCAGCAACCAGCATAAGGAGCAGAATCCATGGGCAGATTTTCCAGCAAACGGATCATTGTCACCGGCGGGACAAGTGGCATAGGGCTGGCCGGCGCAGAACGGTTGGCGGCGGAGGGCGCCGAAGTCTTCATAACCGGTCGGAAGGAACCGACGAGCGGCCGGTTGTCAGATAGCGTCCACTTCGTTCGCAATGATGCCACCGACCCCGATGCTGGGAAGGAATTGCTTCAAGCCCTCCCTGATGAAGGCGGCTTTGACGGTCTATGGCTCAATGCGGGGTTTGCCGAGGTGGCGCCTTTGTCAGAGATCGACGCGGTTTTTTTCGACCGCATGATGCACACCAATGTCCGCGGGCCGGTCCTGCAGATGTCCGCTCTGTGCGATCGCCTCAACGACGACGCCTCCGTCGTCGTGACATCCTCGACTGCGATCCACGAAGGGTCACCGAACGCGAGCATCTACGCAGCGACGAAGGGAGCGCTGGTTTCGCTGTGCCGGTGCTGGGCATCAGCGCTCGGGCCTCGCGGTATCCGGGTTAACGCTCTGGTCCCAGGGGCGATCGCGACCGGATTCAGAGATTTCATGCCGAAGGATTTCCGCTCTGCGTTCGAGGCGGACGTGGTGGGCCGCACGGTTCTGGGACGTGTAGGCGCGCCAGGTGACGCGGCCGCCGTCGCGCTGTTCCTGCTCTCTGATGAGGCAGCCTACGTGACGGGCAGCCAATATCTGGTCGACGGTGGCCTCACCATGGCCTGACCGGGATTAGGGCTCGGAGAAACTTGCGAAGCGCGCTCGTAGACCTGTGAGAAATCCAAACCCGCCTGCACGGTCACTCGCGCGGGCCGGTCATGCGTTCGATGCCAAGGCTCCAGAGCTTCTAGCTCGCTGACCGTCATCTTGTTGTGATCGATCATGCCCGCAGGTCCCGCCAAACCCCGACGGACAAAGCCGCGTTGGCCAGTTGGAATTTGGAAAGTCTCGGCGGCGCAGCCGCCAAGGGCTGATTGCCGACTATCCGGTTTCACCTCGCACACAGCAGATAACTGCCGTTCGGCAAACGACCGCATTGTCGACACAAGCCACTCCTGCCCTGATCATTGAAGCGATCGACCAACATTTCGCTTCAGCCCTTCGTCGACCTTGTACGGCCCAGGGCAACTTCACGGCGGGCACGTTTAAGGGAAGTGGCGAACCCTGAATCGGGATCTTGCAACAACCGTACCGTCGCATCAACGTGCTGCCGAACCGTCGCGTCTCCGCGTTCCGCGGCGACAGCAAGGAGAGGCTCGATCACATCCTTTCCTAACGCAACAAGGGCTCTGCTCAAGCTGAGTTGCGTCTCCGCATCCCCATGACCAAGCCTTGTCGCAAGTTTTTCGGCCAGCCAGTCGCGCTCTCCTTTGGGCACCAGCGCCACGGCCGAATACCAGGCTGTGCGGACAACGCTCTGATTCTCGTCATCCAAGCGACTCGCCACGGCTGGCCACGCCGTTTCATCTTTGAACTTGGAAAGCGTGTGGAGGGCCTGACATCGAGCCTGTGGTTCCGGCCGGGTCAGGTCTTCGATCACGCGCGGCACAACCCTGTTCGCCGGAAGTCGGATCAGCGCCCAAGTCAGCATTTCCCGGACCTGGAAATCTGGCTCGACCGCACATTGACGCAGCAATATCTCCAGGTCCGACAACGAAGGGCTCATTCCCGCTCGGAGGGCCGCGTCGAGACGCAGTGATGGGTCAGGGTTGGCAAAAGCGGATTCAAGAGGGCTCATGGGCATATTTGTTGAGGCTTCGGAGAGGACATTTCGTTGGTGCCGCTGATAGCTGGACGGGCTGTTGTTTAGATAAGTTGACCACTCGCTCTGGAGATGATGCCCTTTTATAACTTCTTCCCGGCACCTCGGTTCTCTAGATCACGAGCTGGTCCCCAAGCATGCGCTAACGAGCTTGAGCAACATCGCGGCATCGGCCGGCGACGCGACAAGAATGACCTTGACGCTGCGACGCTCGGGGTCATGCGCGATATCGACCGAGATGGAAGTGCCGGAAGGTTCTTTGCCTTTGGACGCTCCGAGCAGAACTGCTGAAAGACGTTGCAGAAGCACCATATCGACATCTGCAATGTCGACGATACTGGTGGCCCTGGCGTCGCGCCCGTCATTCGGACTGTTCGAACCAGCGAAGGTATTCAGGTCGGACCGCATCACGCGGTACTGCTTGCCCACCTTGGCCGCACGCAGCCGGCCTTCGCGAATAAACCGCAAAACGGTCTTCGGATGCAATTGCAGGAGATGAGCGGCCGCCTCCACGGTCAAGAATTCGGTTGTCATTATTCCTAATTGATACCCATTATTCCCTAATTCAGGATATTTGAGGCGTAATAAGGAGTCAACGCCATCGGTGACAGAGCGTCATGGCACCGGCAGGGGCTTGACCATGAACGAAGATGCCATCCAGCGCGCCAGAGCAAGCATCGGTCTGCAAACTCTGCATCGCTTCCACAACGGAGGATCGGCGCGCAGGGTGTCGTTGTGACCCATGTTAGATTGCGAAGATAGCCAGCTTCCCGATCATGGAAATTCTGTCTACGACTGCGAACCAAACGGCTCGCCGCGCCGGGCAAGGGTCATCCATCAGTTTTCGCGTGGGTGGATTGGTTGATGAACGAACCGATAGTGGAAGTTCGAAAATTCTCAGGGGAAGTCGAACAGCATCAGCACGATTACCATCAAGTCATCTTGCCTGTCGTCGGCGCACTTGAGATTGACCTGGGTTTCAACGCGGGACGGGTCACCGGGAGTATCGGCTTGTTCGTACCGGCCGGTTGCGGACATACGTTTTACTCTCGTCAATCGAATAAATTCATCGTTTTGGATGTGCCCGCAAGCTTCGTCGCGCGACCAGGTGGCGAAGATACGTCTCCATTTTTTGCAATCGGCCCGGAAGTTCACGGCCTGATCGACTACATGGCCGCGTTCCCGTCCTCGCTGCCGCCGCTTGCCCCGCTGCGACAAGCCTGGACAACGCTGCTTCTCGATCGCATCCGCGATCACCGACATTACCCCGATCGCACTGAACTCATCGTCCGCCGAGCCATGGCGTTCATGAAGCGAAAACTTGCCAGCCCTATTCGCATCGCCGATATCGCGGCGGCAGCGGGAACGAGCTCTACCCGCTTGCACGACGCGTTCGCCAGGCGGCGTGCAACCACGCCCCATGGACAGCTGATTACGATGCGTCTTGACGCCGCCGAACGCATGCTCGCCGACTCACGCCTTACCATCGCAGAGGTGGCCGTCCGAAGCGGCCACGCGGACCAGAGCGCTCTGACACGCATAATGCGTCGAGAGCGCGGCACATCTCCAGCCGCGCTTCGAAAGCTTCTCCTCGGAAGAACGGAAGGAAACGCCTAAAATCTGGGAGATGGCTCCAAGATATTCGCCTCGCCACGCGTTACGGAAAGCGCAGAATTTGCCAGCGCGAGGATCACAAAATGGATTTCACCCGCTTCAAGGCGTTGTCTTTCGACGTCTACGGTACACTTATCGACTGGGAAACCGGCATCTGGAACGCGCTTCAGCCGCTTCTCAGCGTAGGCAATCGCTCAATTTGCCGCAATGAGGCGTTGGAAGCCTATGGAGAAGTCGAGACGATGCAGGAGGCAGAGACGCCTTCCCTGCACTACAGGACATTGCTGGCGGTGGTGCATGCGAGGCTCGCCCGACGCTGGGGCATCTCGGCACACGCCGATTTGCACGAGCGTTTTGGTGGATCGGTGCCGGATTGGCCTGCCTTTCCAGATTCGAGGGAAGCGCTTGGCTACTTGAAGCAGCACTACAGGCTGGTCGTCCTGTCAAACATCGATGACGAGAGCTTCGCGGCGTCAAATCGTACCCTCGGTGTCACATTCGACGCGGTCTACACCGCCGAGAACATTGGCACATACAAGCCGGACTCAAACAACTTCAACTTTCTGATTCAACGATTGGATCAGGAGCTGGGTATCCAGCAGGACGAACTGCTTCATCTCGCTCAGAGCTTGTATCATGATCACGTACCGGCGGAAGCTAGCGGGCTCGCCACCGTGTGGATCGATCGCCGGTTCGGAATGGAAGGTTCGGGCGCAACAAAGCGCCCACACAAGCTGCCAAAGATAGGTGGCCATTTCCCGACATTGGCCGAATTTTCAGCCGCACATCGTGCAGCGAGCAAGTCACCGAAGGGCGGGACCTGATCGAACGCCTTAGCGCGCTTCCCCGTCCCCGTTTCAGTTCGCAGCCCACGACGGGAAAGCGAAAGGTCATGCCGTTTGGATGG
This sequence comes from Terribium retamae, assembly GCF_022347545.1. Lineage (GTDB taxonomy): Bacteria > Pseudomonadota > Alphaproteobacteria > Rhizobiales > Rhizobiaceae > Mesorhizobium > Mesorhizobium retamae. The sequence continues at coordinate 6,888 of NZ_JAKREW010000029.1, read as the reverse complement.
CGCTAACTGTTTCCAGAATTACGCGATCCCGCAGCGACAGGAGGCGAACATCATCTTCTCGGTTGACGTTGGTGATCATACCAGTTGGGCATCTATTACGTCTTCGGGAGTACCCCAAATGGGACTGGAGCTCAGGCCTGCGAGAGGATAGTCTGTTGCTCTTAAAGTTCCCAGATGTACGTGGGCCTCATTCAACGAGGCAGTTCATCCGGCCTGGGTTGGACGCAAATGGCAACATTTGTGAGAAGGGGTGTGTTGAGCACCCTTCGTCCAATCGCATCAATTGGGTCGGCAGGGGCAGTTCATCATGGACTTAAAGATCGGGCCAGCAAAGCGGCCGGGGGTCGAGAAGACAATCCTTAGACAGCCACTTAATCTCGTCGAGGTGGACATCAATGGCGATGAGGTCGAACTGCGGTTTTGCGCTGGCGGCCTTTACGACGACAAATCTCTCTACCGCTACACGATGCGGTTTTCGCGCAATGAGATGTTGGAATTGCTCGCGAACGGTCAGACGCATTGATCCGGGGAGTTGCTTGCCAACTCGTGAATAGTCCGACCAAGCGTGTAGCCAGTTCCTTTCGCCGATGGGCTTGCCGGCATTGCCGACAGCCGTGTTGCGGGAAACTCCAGATCGCCCTAGGGTTTGTCCCACCTTGAACGCGAAGCATCTTCGGGCCCACAAACGCAATCCGCCTTTGACATCCATACACAACGCGACGGCGATACCGCGACTACGCTGTCGGCGACCGCATTCGGCTATCGTTCGGTGAAAGCCCGCGACATGCTTTCGCGGATCGGCTTTGTCAGATAGTCCAGGAAAGTCCGCTCCGCCGTCTCAATCATCACCTCGACAGGCATGCCTGGTGTCGCGGTGAAGCCGGGAATCCGGGCAAGTTCGCTTGCCGACAAGCGAATACGCGCCAGATAAACCTCGGTGTTCGGGAGCGCCGCATCGGACAAGGCGTCGGCGGAGACGTAGTAGACATCGCCATACAGCACCGGCGTCGTACGCCGATTGAGCGCAACGAGGTGGATGGTTGCCCTCTGGCCCGGCTTGACCGCGTCTATGTCCTTGCGCTGGATTTGCGTCTCGATGATGAGCGGGACGTTGGCCGGGAGAATCTCGAGGATCTTCTTGCCGCTTTCGATGACCCCACCGGAAGTGTGATAATACATCCGCACAACCGTGCCCGAAACCGGCGCATTTATCGTCGAGCGCTGCATGATATTTTGTGCCTGGCGGGCCTCCTCTCGTACGGCGTCGAGTTCCCCCTCGCTGCTTTGCAGCTCGTCCAGCGCTTTCTGGTTCAGTTCGGTGATTGTCTGATCGATCTGCTGACGAAATTTTTCCACCTGGGCGTCCGTCTCGGCAACTTCCGCATTCAGCCTGCCAATCTGGCCCTGTGCGTCGGCGATGGCCCGCTGGATCGCGTTGACCTCCGGCTTGCGCATGAGCCCCTGGTTTAGAAGCTTCAGCTTCCCTGCATATTCTTCCTGCAGGAAGGAAAGCTGTTCGGACATGGATCGACTTTGCCGACGGAAGCCTTCCGCACGGAATTTCAGGGATTCCATGTTCTGCTTGAGCAATCCGACCTCGCTTTCCACGCGGCTCTGGGCCGAACGGAAACTGGCGATCTGTCCGTCGACGATCGAGCTGATGTCGCTATCGTTCCTGTTGTCGATAATGATGTCGGGAAACTTGATTTCGGGCTTGTTGGCGACCTGCGCGGAAAGGCGCGCCGCATTCGCTTCGAGCCGCGCCTGGCGCAGAAAAAGCTGCCGCTGCTTCACCTGTGCGGCGATTCCGTCGAGCCGGATCAGGGGCCGGCCGGCGGTGACGTGATCACCCTCACTGACCAGTATCTCCTGGATGATCCCGCCTTCGAGGTGCTGAACCACCTTGTTCTCGCCGGTTGCGACGAAACTGCCCGCGCTGATCACCGCAGCTGCTAGCGGCGCGGTCGCCGCCCATGTCCCGAAACCGCCAAACACAGCCAGGATCAGGGCCAGGCCGACGAGTGCATGCCTGCGTATCGAACGCGGCACCTCGCCATACCATTCGATATCATGAACGTTTGCGATGCTCGTGGTCATCACGCTACCTGTGCCGTCTGGGGCGCCACAGCGGGACGGCCGTTCGCGGCGTTATAAGGCGCGAGAGCTTTGAGAACGTCCTGGCGCACACCGAACATCGATACGGTGCCGTTGGACAAGAGCAGGATCTTGTCGACACAATTGAGCAGCGACGGCCGTTGCGTGATGGTGATCACCGTGATCTTTTCCTCTTTCGCGTGCGCTAGGGCTCGCAGCAGCGCAGCATCGCCCGCCCCGTCCAGATTGGAATTGGGCTCGTCAAGAACGACCAGGCGCGGATTGCCGAAAAAAGCTCGAGCGAGCGCGATCCGCTGTTTCTGGCCTCCCGACAAAGGCGCGCCATCGGCTGCGACCATCGTTTCGTAGCCCTGGGGAAAGCTCGAGATGAGCTCGTGCACATCGGCCAGCATAGCGGCCTTGTAGATGTCCTCATCGCTGGCATCTTCACGCATGCGGCCGATATTGGCTTTGATTGAGCCGGGAAAAAGTTGAACGTCCTGGGGCAGATAGCCGATGTTCTCACCGAACTGGCGCTGGTCCCAGTTGCGCAGGTCCATCAGATCCAGACGCACGCTGCCGGATGTTGGCAAGATCGAACCGACAAGCATCTTGCCGAGCGTTGTCTTGCCGGCGCCCGAATCCCCGATGACAGCAAGCGATTCACCAGGTGCGAGCGTGAACGATATCCCGTTCAGCACGACCCGCTTGGTTCCATGCGGCACGAAGAGCAGACGTTCGACATCGAGCCGTCCTTGCGGCCGGGGCAATTTCAGCCGCTCGAAATTCAAGGGAGACGATTTGAGCAGAGCCGAAATCCTCTCATAGGCGGAACGTGTATTGATGAATTGGTGCCAACCTTCGATGGCGCCTTCGACAGGAGCCAACGCGCGGCCGGCGATGATCGAAGCAGCAATGACCATGCCGCCCGTCAGTTGGCCCTCCAGAGAAAGATACGCCCCCCACCCCAGCATGGCTACCTGCGCAAGCAGGCGTATTCCCTTGGAGATCGAAGCGGAAATGACGTTGCGGTCCTGGGCGAGCACTTGGGCCTTTAAGGACCCCGCAGTATCCTGGCCCCATATCTTCACCGCCTCCGGGATCATGGCAAGCGCGTTGATGATCTGGGAATTGCGCGACATGGAATCGAGATGCAGGTTCGCCCTGCTCTGGAAATTGTTTGCCTCATGGAACGACGCAGCGGTCATCCGTTGATTGATGAACGCGATCACCAAAAGCAGACTGGCAGCGACCACCGTGATGAAACCGAGGTGGGGATGCACCAGAAATACCGCAAGCATGAACAGCGGCGTCAGCGGTGCATCAAGAAACGCAAGGAGCGTGCCCGAAACGAGAAACGACCGCAATTGCTGCAGGTCGCCGAGCGTCTGATATTCGCGCCCGTTGCTATGAAGAGAAGCACGGGCAGCGGCGCCAAGAATGGGCGCACCGAGTTGGACCGCCACTTCGACCGCCGTTCGCATCAGGATGAAACGGCGGATGGCGTCGAGTACAGCATTGAGGACGACTGCGCCTGCGATCAATATCGTCAGCATGACAAGCGTGTCGATCGAACGGCTGGTCAGCACGCGATCGGATATCTGGAAGAGATAGATCGGGATCGCAAGGACCAGGACGTTGGTCGCCACAGTAAAGGCCATGACAACTGCGAGATTGCGGCGGACGGCGCGTATTCCAGCCTTCATATTGTCGGCGAGATTGATCGGCCCGAGACGACGGTGGAATACGTCGGCGGTACCAGCGTCTGCACTCCCGGCGCGCTTTTTCGGAGTTTTGGAACCGGAGAGGTGCGCCTCCGTCTTTATTGGACCGTTGTCGGCATCCATCAACTTGAGGCCGCCGGCAGCCATGTCCCGCTCTCCCTGACGCCGGAACCGTCCGTTTCGCCCGAATGCCGGCTCGTCCATCGCCTCCGCCGGATCCTTATCCTTGCTTCGAAAATCGTCTCGACCGAATCCGGGCGCTGCTTCCTCGTCGTCATTGGCCGGACGAAACCAAATCGAATTTGTCTTGTTCCTCCTCAGTTCGGCGGCCGCCCGATCGATCTCCGCCATGAAGACCGCGAACCGCTGGTCCAGCTTCTCGTTGGCATCCGACGGCGTGGCGCCAGACTTGCGGGGATCGCCAAAATCGGTTTCGGCATCATGATGGGTCGCCGTCATTTCCGCGTGATTTCCCGAATGCTCGTTCATCGCCTCCCTCGATAGGATGTTGGCCTCAGGAAACTACTGACTGCATGATGTCGCTGTGACCGGGATGGACATCGAGTGGGTCCGTCAAATGTGAAACCGGGTCGTCATGGCCCGAGCCGGCCATGTCATCGCTGAGGAATGCCACTGCTTCATTGACAAGATGATCGGCATCCTGTGTCTCCAGCAGGTGATCGGTGCGGATGACGTCGGTCTGAACCAGCAGTTCATCCGTGTAGCGATCACCCCCGACATAGATCTCACTGCCCGGGTCGACATCGACGATCTGGGCCGAATTGACGAGAGCATTGGAGCCGGTCGTTATTGACCAATTGCCGTCGACGGCCTGAAGGGCAGAGTCCATCGCCAGCGCGACTTCGTCGGCGTCGCCAAGCACATTGGTCTGGTGGATATATTGCAGGTCGTAGATGCTGCCCGAGATGTAGAGAACCTTGAGGCCGGGAAGACCAAGGAAGGCGCTGTCGTTCAACACCTCTGAGGAAAGCGTCTTGTTGCCGTTCCCGAATTCCTGGATCGCGTGCAGGAAGCCGTCCGGCAATCCCTCCGCGGCCCCGGAGCCGACCGACATAATGCTGGCGCTGTTCCAGAGCAGGTTGTCACCGGTCGACGCCGAGCCGTGGCCGGAGCTATGAAACCCGGCAACCGCACCCACGATGTCGTTGTCGAGAAGCACATTCGTCTGCGAGATGATATTCGCGTCGTAGTAATTTCCGCCGATCAGCACGAGATCGTAGCTTCTTCCGAGATCGAATATCGAGAGGCCGTTGAAGGCCTGGTTCCCGCCGGTGCCGACCTGTGTCGTCACCCCGAAGGAAGAGGAAATGACCGCAGTGTCGTGATCAATGACGAAATTGAGTTGCTGTATCCAATTCAGGGAAATGAAGTCACCGCTGATCTCCGTGACAACCCAGCTGCGTGGGAATGCAACGGCAGCTTGATCGTCGCCCCCGGTTTCGGCTCCGTCTATTCGCACCATCTCCGCGATGTTGAATGCTGCGGTCGCGGCCTGATGCTTGGCGGCGTCCCAGCCGTTCACGCTCGATCCAATCGCATCGGAATCGCTCCACGCATTGATCTGGATGATGGCATCGAGCGAGAAATGATTGCCGGCCACCGCGAAGACTCCGCCAGCAAGCGCGGCGTTTATCACGGTTGCGGAATTGACCAGGGCATTGCCGCCGGTGCTGAGTTCCACAGAGGTGCCTGTCGACACTAGGCCCTCTCCGTGGACCGTACCTCCGGTGACGGTCGACCCGACATTGCCGGCCTCAGGGTCGCCACCGTTCGAATCTGTGCCGGAAGCGGTCGACGCCGGTTCATGGACAAGAGGGGATGCCGCTGGAAGCTTGTCGTTCAGTTCCGGCTCTTCCGCCACCTGCCCGTTGACATATGTCCCGCTTCCAACCGGCTCCGTCACGACCGAGACACGCGCGTGAACGGAAATCCCGTCGGCATCGGCGGGCAAGGAAGAGGCGTCGCCTGAACTGTCTGGGGCAGGCTCCTCCGCCATTTTGCTGGCTGCCTCGGCAAACCGGTCGAGCGACGCCGCCGTGTCGGCGACGAAGGAACCGATGTCGGCGGGGATACCCGACGATAGCGGCTGGATCGGAAGGAATTGCAGCGCGTCGTTATGCAGCGTTTCGAGAACAACGTTCGGCGAACCGATCGAATGGAAATCGACGTTTGTTGCGCCGACAGTGACAAAATCATTGTCGAAAAGGTTGTTGATCTGCGCGACATGCACAGCGACGGAGCCGACAGGTTCGAGCTTGAAAACCGGAGCGCCGGAATGGGCCGTCTGATACGCCGCCTGAGAGAGGTGCGGCGTAAGCGCAAGGTAGTCGGGATAGACCACGGGCGGCACCTCGGCGCCGATCGGAATCCCCATCCGGACGTAGGCCAGTTGGGTTAGCGTGGACTGCTTTTCGAGCTCAGGACCAGCTGGAACATAGTGCAGGCCCGGATCGGGGTCGTTGAAATCATATGGAGATCGAAAGGCGATCGGAAGATGGTCGTCCGGCGGCGTCGGATCCGGCGTTACCTGCCGGGCTTTGAACTCAAGGTAGTCGTCGCGCAACCGCGACTGTTCCGCCGCAATGTGGAACAGCCCTATAAAGTGGGCGATCGCCTCGCTTATCCTGTCCAAATACACGGAGCCGTCCTTCCATCTGCCGCCGCGTCGCGCCTGGCGTAACGCGATTGGTGACTACGCGGCACGCACCGCGTAGTCACAGCTCGTGGGAGCAACATCCTCAGGAATCGTCGCCGTTGTTCATGCTGTCGTAGTTCCCGCCAACGATCGTCTGGCTGAGCAGGTTTTCCATCAGATTGGCGCCCGTGACGATGCTCTGGTTGAACGCGCTGGTGTCGATGGTCGCATCGGCATGGGCTTCAGACAGGCCATTCACATAGCTGTCATGGCCATTGTTGGATCCCCACATGCCGCCATCACCACCGCCACCGCCGGCTCCGTTCGTCACGATGCCGCCTGCGCCGCCTGCGCCGCCATTGCCGCCGGCAGCAGCGCCTCCGGTGCCATCACCGCCGGTAGGCACTACGATTG
>NZ_JAKREW010000028.1 GCF_022347545.1 Terribium retamae | reverse complement strand
TCCGTGCCGTCCGTCAGAACATTGCCGCTGACATCGGCACCTTCCGTCACACTGTTGGTGTCGGCACGCGCCGTCGGACCATCATCCAGCACCCGGATGGCGAGCGTCCCCGAATTGCTGTCGTTGTCGACGTCCGTGACCGTCACCGTGTAGTTGGCGAAGACCGGATCGGCGGTACCGCGATCGCCCGGCGTCGCATCGGCCGTGGTGTTGGTATGGGTCAGCGTATTGTCGGTGAGCGTGAACCGGTAGCTGATCTGTCCGGTTGCGCTGTCGAACCCGATGATTTCGAGCGCGCCATAGGCCGGATTGCCGCTGATGGCGATCGGCGTCGCCGCCGACGCCGTTCCCAGGGCGGCAAGCGTGAGAATGGTGTTGCCGATCTGGACGGACTGCAGGCCATCGGGAGCGGAAACATTGAAAGTACCGGTCTGGACGAGGGCCGCTGGGTTGCTGCTGGAGCCATCGGAAAGATTGGCCTCCCAGACGGTGGCATCGCCGCCACCGGCGGCCGGCGTCAGGTTCGTGATGGAAGTGCCGTTATCCCGCAGCGAGATGGTCAGGGTCGCGGCGGACGTATCTCCATCACCATCCTTCAGCACATAGGTGAAGGTTTCAGTGGCTACGACCGGATTGCCGTTGAAGCGAGTGTAGACGTAGGAGCCGTCCTCGTTGAGGACCAGCGAACCATACTGACCGTTGACTTGGAAGTTATGCTGGGCATCCGGTGAAGAATCGGCGGTCACGCCAGTCACGGACGCGATCTTTGCGCCATCGGTACCCAGTTTGTCTGCAGCGCCATCGGTGGTGTTGGCATCGAAGCCGGAAGCAATGTCGACAGCGGTGAGAACATTGCCGGTCGCCGTCAGATTCGCGCCGACAACGGAGTCGGCATCGTTCACCGCTTGCGGGCCATCATCCTGGAAAGTCAGCTTGATCGGAGTGCCCGACACTGCCGACGCCACGTCACCATCGGCATCGGTGACATTGGCGGTGACATGGATATTGCCGATCACCGAGACAGCATCGTCGTAAGTCGCGGCCGTTGAGCCGGCAGCGGGATTGGAAATCGCCTCGAACTGGACCAGCCAAAGCTTGCCGGCATCGTCGACATAAGCGGCAAAGACCTTTTCGCCACTGGCAAAATCACTGCCGGCCACACCCCACAGGATGCGCGGATCGGTTGGATCGCTGAAGAGCCTGATGGCGACGCCGCCGTCGGTCGTCTTCAAACCGCTGTCTTCGCCGTTGAAGAGGCTGTTCACCGTGCCGTTCGAGAGTTGATAGGCGATCGAGACGGGTTCGTCGGCGCCCGGCGCGGACGTGAAGAAGCCAGCGACGGAACCGGCCGAAACCGCGTGGCCGATTTCCGTCAGCGTCAGGGCGCCGATCCGCGATGCCAGGCTGGCCGGCAGAGGCGCCGCAGTATCATCGGCATCGTTCGGATCCGGATTGTCGTTGACCAGAACCGGGCTCTGGGTTTCGTCGTGTCGGACCTCGAATGCCTGAACGACCTTGGTTTCCGTTGAAGATATGAGAACCGAGAAGCTCGTCGCACCATCGACGACGGAGGTGGCTCCTCCAGTGTTGATCGTCACGCCGTCATAGTTGGAGATGACGAGGCGACCGAACTCGGCAGCGCCGGTAACCTTGATGGAGTCGCCTTGGTTGACGCCTTCCACGAGATAGCCGATCGGCGTAACGCCGTCCGCCGCGTAGACAATGGTGACCGGTACGGCGGTACCATTGACGCTGACAGTCGTAACCGGAACGCCGGCATCGTCGGTGAAGTTCGCCGTCCCTGAATTGTTGTCGCTGCCTGTGGGCACACTGAACAGCTGCAGGAACAGCGAAGCCGGTCCCGACTGCACCTGGGGCACGGTGAACGTCACGGAAACAACGGAATAATGCTCGGTCGCCGTGAAGGTCGTCGACATATTGTTGCCGGTGGCGGCACCATTCTTCACAAAGTCGAGGATCAGATACTCCTCGGCATTGTTGCTGTCCTTGCCGTTGATGTTCTGCCCTTGGCCGACACCGATATCACCGGAGGTGTTGACCGCATCTTGGGTGCTGCCCGTCCTGGCGCTCAGCAGGATGTCCCGGTCCTCGGCACCGTTGAGCACCTTGTAGCGGTCGTGGCCGCCGGAAACCCCACTGAGAGTATAGGACGTCGTCTCGATGACGATCTGCGGCGGGAGCGCCACGACCACCGGAACGTCGTTCTGGACGGTAATGGTGAACGAACCCGGCGTGGCACCGGTGGCCTTGTCGCCATCGGCGTCGGTGGCGACAATCATCGACGAGAAGTCGATCGACGGCACGCTGCCGCCTGCAGTCCGCAGTGCCGTGCCGGCGTCGCCGCTGCCGTCGACATGATCGAGCTGATCCTTCAGATCGAAATTCCAGGAGCCGTTGGCGTTGACGGTCAGCGTGAATACGGTGTTGGCGCCGGCCGTAGCTGTCAGAACGCCGCCGGAGACGGTGTAGACGAGCTGGATGCCGTGCGAATAGAGCACCGGAAGGCCACTGGTCGACGGGTTGAGGCTGAAGGTGAGCGGATCGTCGGCGCCGGCATTGAACAGCGCAGCCAGCGAACCCAGAGTGCCCGAGGCTTCGTCGCTGGAGGACGTCTGGCCCGCATCGGGGATGCCGGTGGAGGCATCGCCATCGGCGGTCGACATCGTGTCTTCAGCGACTGTCGCCTGGACACCGGCGCCTCCGGCAATCGCCGTCGGGCCATCGTCTTCGAAGGCAATGACACCGGCCTGGCCACCAAGGTCGACACTGGCGCTGGCGACATCCTTGTCGCCATCCGTCACCGTGTAGACCGCCTTCAGGACACCTGAAGCCAGGAACAGCGCCTCGTCGGAATTCGTGGGATCCGGATGATTCAGCGATTGATATTGGGTCAGCGTCACATTGCCGGTCGACGCATCGATCGACACCGTGAAGGCCAGCGTGCCGCCGGCCCCGCCGACGCGGCCTTCGATAACGCCGCCATTGTCGACCAGAAGGATCTCGTTGGCAGAACCGCTCTGGCCTGTCAGGTAAAGTCCGGTGTGGCCACCGGCGGCAATCTCAAGCGAGAAAGCCGTCGTCGCACCTTCATTGTCCTGGCCGACCGCCGAACCCACCGTGCTGAACAGAGAGGAGCCGGAGATCGTCACCCTGCCCAGGCCCGCCGCGCCGCCTTCGGTTTCACCGACATTCTGCCCGAGGCTTTCGTCGACAATGATCGATGCGCCGCCCTTCAGGGCAAGCGCCGCCGTCGGACCATCATCCTCAAAAGCGATCACGCCCTTGGTGCCGCCAAGGTCGACTGTGGTGCTGGCAACGTCATCGTCACCATCGGTGATCTTATAGACCGCCTTCAGCGTACCATTGGCGAGATACAATGCCTCGTCATAGCTCGAACCACCTGTCGGGTGATCCAGCGACTGAAGCTGCGTCAAGGTTACATTGCCGTTCGATGCGTTAATCGAAACCGTGAAGGCGAGAGTACCACCCGCGCCGCCAACACGCCCTTCGATCACGCCACCATTGCTCACCAAGACGATTTCGTTGGCCGAGATATGCGCCGCATTCGTCAGATAGAGCCCGGTAAGGCCACCGTTGCCGATCTCAAGCGAGAACGCGGTCGTTGCGCCCTCGTTGTCCTGGCCGGTCGAAGAACCCGATGTGGCGAACAACGAGGAACCGGAGACCGTTATCCGGCCGAGACCAGCCGCGCCACCTTCGGTCTCACCCGCATTCTGGCCTAGGCTTTCGTCGACAACGATCGACGCGCCGCCCTTCAGTGCAAGTGCCGCCGTCGGACCATCGTCCTCAAAGGCAATCACACCCTTGGTGCCGCCTAGGTCGACCTTGGCGGTGTCAACGTCGCCATCGCCATCCGTAACGGTATAGACTGCCTTCAGCGTACCGTTGGCGAGATACAATGCCTCGTCGTAACTCGAACCACCCGTCGGATGGTCCAGCGACTGCAGTTGCGTCAGCGTCACATTGCCGTTCGCTGGGTTGATCTGGATGGTGAAGGCGAGCATGCCATTGCCACCACCGACGCGACCTTCGATCAGGCCACCGCCCTTGTCGACCAGCAGGATCTCATTGCCCCACGTATGCGCCGCATTCGTCAGATAGAGCCCGGTACGGCCTCCATTGCCGATCTCGAGCGAGAACGCCGTCGTCGCGCCCTCGTTGTCCTGACCGGTCGAAGAACCCGATATGTCGAACAATGAGGATCCGGAGACCGTCACTCGGCCGAGGGCGGCCGCACCGCCCTCGGTTTCACCGACATTCTGGCCTAGGCTCTCGTCGACAACGATCGAAACGCCATTCTTCAGCGCGAGCGCCGCCGTGGGGCCGTCGTCCTCGAAGGCGATCACGCCCCATTTGCCGCCGAGATCGACTTTCGCCGTGGAAACGTCCTTATCGCCATCCGTTATCGTGTAAACCGCCTTGAGCACGTTGTTCGCGAGATACAGCGCTTCGTCATAGATCGAACCACCAATCGGATGATCCAGCGACTGAAGCTGCGTCAGCGTCACATTGCCGTTCGACGCATTGATCGAAACCGTGAAGGCTAGCGTGCCGCCGACGCCGCCGACGCGGCCCTCGATCACGCCGCCATTGTTTACCAACACGATTTCGTTGGCTGAGATATGCGCCGCATTCGTCAGATATAGCCCGGTACGGCCGCCATTGGCGACCTCCAGAGAGAATACGTTCGTCGCGCCTTCGTCGTCCTGGCCAACCCATGAACCCCAGGTGCTGAACAGCGAGGAACCAGAGACCGTCACCTGGCCCAGACCGTATTGGCCACCTTCGAGTTCGCCGGAGTTCCGCCCGAGGGTTTCGTCGACAACGATCGACGCATAATGCCTCAGTTCCAACTCGGCATTCGGGCCGTCGTCTTCAAAGGCGATCACACCGGCCTTGCCGCCAAGATCGACCTTGGCGGAGGCCACGTCATTGTCGCCGTCCGTCACCGTGTAGACCGCCTTCAGCGCATTTCCGGCCAGGTACAGGGCCTCGTCGTAGCTCGAACCACCTGTGGGATGATTCAACGACTCGTACTGCGTCAATGTCACATTGCCGTTCGAGCCGTTAATCTGGATGGTAAAGGCAAGTGTACCGGTGCCATTGACACGGCCTTCGATCAGACCGCCGCCCTTGTCGACCAGCAGGATCTCATTGGCCCCACTATTCTGGCCCGTCAGATAGAGGCCGGTATGGCCTCCATTGACGACTTCGAGCGAGAATACCGCCGTGGCACCCTCATTGTCCTGACCGAACGACGAGCCCGCCGTGCTGAACAGAGAGGAGCCGGAGACCGTCACCCGGCCAAGACCAGCCGAGCCGCCCTCATACTCCCACCAGTTCCCAAGGCTCTCGTCTACAACAACCGACGCATCGTGCCTCAGCGCGAGAGCTGCAGTCGGCCCGTCGTCCTCGAAGGCGATCACGCCTTCCTCGCCACCAAGATCGACCTTGGCGGTGGCGACGTCGTTGTCACCGTCTGTCACCGTATAGACCGCCTTCAGCGTACCGGTGGATAGGTACAGCGCTTCGTCATAGCTCGAACCACCAGTCGGATGATCCAGCGACTTGAACTGGGTCAGCGTCACATTGCCCGTCGAGGCATCGATGGCCACCGTAAAGGCGAGCGCACCGTTCGCGCCGCCAACATGCCCCTCGATCACACCATTGTTGTTGATCAGGATGATTTCGTTGGCCGAGACATGTGCCGCATTCGTCAAGTAGAGCCCAGTGCGGCCACCGTTGGCGATCTCGAGCGAGAACACCTTCGTCGCACCTTCATTGTCCTGTCCCGTCGACGAACCCGACGCGTCGAACAGCGAGGCACCCGAAACCGTCACCTTGCCAAGGCCATCTGCGCCACCCTCGGTCTCGCCCGCATTCTGGCCGCGGGTCTCGTCCACGATGATCGTGACGCCTTCCTTCAGCCCAAGCACCGCCGTCGGACCATCATCCTCGAACGCGATCACGCCGGCCTGGCCGCCGAGATCGACGCTCGCCGTAGCAACATCCTGGTCGCCATCGGTGATGGTATAGACAGCCTTCAGCGCACCCGTGGCCAGGAACAGGGCCTCGTCATAGCTGGCGCCCGGCGTCAGGTGATTCAGCGACTCGTACTGGGTCAGCGTCACATTGCCGGTCGACGCATCGATCGATACCGTGAAGGCCAGCGTGCCGCCGGCTCCGCCGACACGGCCTTCGATGACGCCGCCATTGTCGACCAAAAGGATTTCGTTGGCCGCGCCGCTCTGACCGGTCAGGAACAGACCGGTGTGGCCGCCGGCCGCAATCTCAAGCGAGAACGCCGTCGTCGCACCTTCATTGTCCTGGCCGACCGCCGAACCCGTCGTGTCGAACAGCGAAGTGCCGAGGACTGTAACCTGGCCGAGCGTTCCGGCCGGCTCCGTCTCCGGCGCTCCGTTCTGGCCAAGGCTCTCATCGACAACGATCGATGCCTTGCCGGCGAGTGCCAGCACGGCCGTCGGGCCGTCATCCTCGAAAGCGATCACGCCGGCCTGGCCGCCGAGATCGACGCTCGCCGTAGCAACATCCTGGTCGCCATCGGTGACGGTATAGACTGCCTTCAGCGCACCCGTCGCCAGGAACAGGGCCTCGTCGTAGCTGGCGCCCGGCGTCAGGTGATTCAGTGACTCGTACTGGGTCAGCGTCACATTGCCGGTGGATGCATCGATCGATACCGTGAAGGCGAGCGTGCCGCCGGCTCCGCCGACACGGCCTTCAATGACGCCGCCATTGTCCACCAAAAGGATCTCGTTGGCCGCGCCGCTCTGGCCTGTCAGGTAAAGTCCGGTGTGGCCACCGGCTGCAATCTCCAGCGAGAACGCCGTCGTCGCACCTTCATTGTCCTGGCCGACCGCCGAACCCGTCGTGTCGAACAGCGAAGTGCCGAGGACCGTAACTTGGCCGAGCGTGCCGGCCGGCTCCGTTTCCGGCGCTCCGTTCTGGCCAAGGCTCTCGTCGACAACGATCGATGCCTTGCCGGCGAGTGCCAGCATCGCCGCCGGACCGTCATCCTCGAAGGCAATCACGCCGGCCTGACCGCCGAGATCGACGCTCGCCGTGGCGACGTCCTGGTCGCCATCGGTGACGGTATAGACAGCCTTCAGCGCACCCGAAGCCAGGAACAGGGCCTCGTCATAGCTCGCGCCAGGCGTCGGGTGGTTCAGCGACTCGTACTGCGTCAGCGTCACATTGCCGGTCGACGCATCGATCGACACCGTGAAGGCGAGCGTGCCACCGGCTCCGCCGACGCGGCCTTCGATGACGCCGCCATTGTCGACCAGAATGATCTCATAGCCCGCACCGCTCTGGCCTGTGAGGAACAGACCGGTATGGCCGCCGGCCGCAATCTCAAGCGAAAACGCCGTTGTCGCACCTTCATTGTCCTGGCCGACCGCCGAACCCGTCGTGTCGAACAGCGAAGTGCCGAGGACCGTAACCTGGCCGAGCGTTCCGGCCGGCTCCGTTTCCGGCGCTCCGTTCTGGCCAAGGCTCTCGTCGACAACGATCGATGCCTTGCCGGCCAGCGCCAGCACCGCCGTCGGACCATCGTCTTCGAAGGCGATCACGCCGGCCTGACCGCCGAGATCGACGCTCGCCGTGGCGACGTCCTGGTCGCCATCGGTGACGGTATAGACAGCCTTCAGCGCACCCGAAGCCAGGAACAGGGCCTCGTCATAGCTGGCGCCCGGCGTCAGGTGATTCAGCGACTCAAACTGGGTCAGCGTCACATTGCCGGTGGATGCATCGATCGATACCGTGAAGGCGAGCGTGCCGCCGGCTCCACCGACGCGACCTTCGATGACACCGCCATTGTCCACCAAAAGGATCTCGTTGGCAGGACCGCTCTGGCCTGTCAGGTAAAGTCCGGTGTGGCCACCGGCTGCAATCTCAAGCGAGAAAGCCGTCGTCGCACCCGCGCTGTCGGAGCCTGCCGACAAACCGGTGGTACTGAACAACGACGCGCCTGCAACCGTTACACTGCCAAGACCAGCCGCACCACCCTCGGCCTCGCCCGCGTTCTGGCCAAGGCTCTCGTCAACCAGGATCGAAGCGCCCTCTCTTAGCGCCAGCCCGACAACCGGAATGTCATCGCCAACAGCAACGACAACGCTGCCGACCGGCGGCGTGAGCGTATCACCGTCCCCGTCCACCATCTCGATCAGACCGGACAGATCGATCGTCAGATTGGTTTCGACATTTCCCGGGCTGTTGACGTGATCGACCTGCCCCAACAGGGTGAATGTCAGCGAACCGGTCGCTGTCAATTCCACAGTGAAGACGGATCCGCCACCGGCCGAACCGATGATGGTGTGACCGTCGGGCGAAAGGGCGTAACTAATCGCAGCGCCATTGCTCGACAGGCCGAGGCCCGCCAACTGCGTCAGCGCGCTCGAGACAAAATGGTATGAACCCAGCCCATCCGCGCCCGGATTGATGATGCTCGAAAGCTCGACATGGCTCACGGTCTGCTTGCCGAAGTCGGCTTCCCCGCCACGGCCGGAATCCGCGTTCGCCGCCGCAAGGCCATCTTCGTCGACGCGAAGCACAGTCTGGCCGGTGCTCACGAAGGCCGGGCTGTCATCTTCGATGGTGATCGACATGTTGACTGTGGCGGTGCCGTCCCTGCCGTCGGTGACAGTGACCGGCACGACCAAGGTCAGGTCGTCTTCGGAACCGGGGCGCGCATCGTTTGGATGGTCGATGGGGCCTAGAATCTGGACGGTGTAGCTTTGGCCGTTGGCGGTGATCGTGATGACTGGAACGCCGTTCACCGAACCGACCAGGGCTGCCGTGCCTTGTCCGGTCCAGACCAGCGGAATGCCACCGGATGTGAGCCCGGAAGGCTCGCCGAAGGTGAAGGACAGCGTGTCGCCGTCGGGATCGGTTGCCGGGAAGGTACCGGTGATGAGCGTGGCGTTGGTCGTGTCGTTGGAGCCGTCACTGTCCAGATTGCCGCCGGCGAGCCCTTCCTCCGACAAGGAAGAAATGGAGAAATCCGAAAAGAGCGGATCGCGATTGGGTGCGGCCGGATACAATTCGTGCCGATCGAGCAAGCCGAACTGTAGGGCGGTCGGCGGCAGCAGATCGCTGAGGTCGAAGCCGTCGCCGATGCCGCCCGCCGGTCGCTCGAAATTGCCGCCGGCACTGGGGTTCGCAGCGGCACCTTGTCCGGCCGAGATCGAGCCGTCCGCGCCGAAGGCGACGTCGACGCCGCTGGTCTGGAGCGCGGCAAGCAGAGCCACACGCGGAAACTCGACGTCGCCGACAATAAAGGTCGGAACATTGACCGCGCCATCCTTGATGACGACGGCCGACCCATCGGCCTGCTGCAGGACGAGGTTTGTTCCTTCAACGCGAATGTTGTCGATGGAAGTGTTCGCCGGCAGATGGACCATCTTGTCGGCCCCGACCATGTATTCATTCGCAGAGGAAGGCAGCGTTGCTGTGGCCTGGGCAGGACTTTGCTGTCCAGACGGAGCCGGCGTGGCGCCGACATCTACGGGCTTCGGCTCAGATGCCGCCGCAGCCGGCTGGTTTGCTTCGCCAGACGGCTTCCCTTCAGTAGTAGCTTGCGCCACCTGCAGTGGAGCGGATGGTTGATCATGTTCATCCCGCTGGTTTTGCTGTTCCCAGCTTGCGGAATTGCTTTCGCGATCGAAATTGTTTGCCATGACCCACCACCCCTTACTTTACATTCGGAGAAAACAGAGGTGTTTTGCGTTTGGCAACAGGCAGAGAACCGCTTCCATATAACGGCATATGCGGAAGATGCTAAATTTTACTTTTAGTAAATGCCAACGACATAAAGGCGTATATGTTTTTCGCCAGACCCCTTTATTGGCAAGGGGATTCGAAGATAACGAAAAACCTTGATTCAAATTTGAATTAAATCACGCTGTATAATTTATACTATGATTATCTATCTATATTTTCTGTATATTTAGTCGCGCCGGTTAGCATCCATCGTAAAGGGTGGATGTGATGAAAGCAAAACAAAAGTTCTCATCGATAAAACACTTGCGAAGTCTTGCGTTCTCGGCCGTCATGGTCGCGACCTCGTCCGCTTACGCCGCCACTGACCCGACAACTCTCGAGGCTCGGGAAAGCCTGGTGAAACCGGTTCAGACGGTTGAGTTCCTGGGTGGCATTTCCCTGTCGAAGCCTGAATTCGCGATCGCAAGCAGTGTCTATCGGGCAGGGATCAATAGCGCCTACAGCCTCGCTCTGCACGATGTCGCCGAAGAGAAACCGGAACTGGACCTGATCCAGACCGCCGCCATCATTCCTGGCGTGTTCGGCTCCATGGCAATCTCGATGAAGAATTTCCCGGCTGCAACACGCTGGGCATCGGTCTATCGTTCGGTGCGCAACTGCGACAAGGTCTGCGACCAGACCAGCCCTGGCTATGCGTATATCGTCAAGGCGGTGAAGGACAAAAGCTTCACCGACAAGCTCGCTTTCGTGAACAGCGGCATCAACCAGCTCATCGCCTACCGCAAGGACGAAGCCACCTACGGAAAGCTCGACTATTGGGCGACGCCCGAGGAGACGCTTGCCCGCCGCTCCGGCGATTGCGAGGATTTCGCCATCCTGAAGATGGCGGCCCTTGTGGAAGCCGGAGTACCGGCGACAAGCATGTCCCTGGTGGTGCTGCAGGACAAGAAGAGGGACGTCTTCCACGCCGTTCTTTCGGTGAGCACGTCGAGCGGAACCTTCATTCTCGACAGCCTCGGCAACAAGGTGGTCATGGACACGGCGCTTCCCAACTATGTGCCGCTTTATTCCTTCAGCACCGAGCGCGCCTGGGTGCATGGCACCAAGACCGGCGAGAGCCGCGTGGCGTCGCTGAAAGGCGGACTTTCCGACATAGCGCCGGGCGAAGGCCCGGAGAACTGAGCCGGCTTAGCCGTTGACGACAAAAGCCAGCAGCAGATCGGGCGCCGGCACTGGCGCCCGCACCACGTTGATCTGCCCGCGGTGACGGCGTTCGCCGATGCCGATGACGAAGCCCGTGCCAACCGGCAGATTGCCATTCTGCTTCAGCCTTTCCAAAATATCCGCCACGCTCAGGTCGAGCGCGAGCCTCATATCCTTGCGGGCGTCGTCATCCTGCCCGGCCGGCAACTGGCGGCGAACCAGGTTCTGGAACGACGGGTTGAAGGTCAAGATCTTGCGGGTGCTTTCCAAGGCAAAAGCCGGCGCCGGGCAGGCGAACAGGATGGCCTTGATCATCTCGATCGAGGTCAACCGGCGCAGCAAGGCGTTTTCGGCGTTGGCGTCATGAAGGCAGGCCACCCTGATGGCCGAGGTCAGATTGGCATCCGGCCCCGAGGCCGCCGCGATCCGGTCGACAACAGCGCCAAGCGTTTCCTGATTGCGCGCCGCCATGCGTTTCAGCATGTCCCAGAAGCCGCGCTCCAGCCGGATGCCGCGTCGTTGTCCATTGCGCACGACTACCCGGAATTCAGGCTCCTGATCGCGCAGCAAGGGCTGGCTTGGCATCTGCTGACCGGGCCCCGAAGCCGGACCGCCGGAAGGCGTCGCGCTATCGCTCACGCATGGCCTCCTCCCTGGCTTTGTTGATGGGCTTCAACAGATAGCTGAGGATGGTCTTGCGGCCGGTCTTGATGTCGACCGAACAGATCATGCCTGGGATGATGGAATAGGTCTTGCCGTCGCGCTGCAGCGTCGATTTTTCCGTGGCGACGCGCACCTGGTAATAAGGCTCGCCGGTCTTTTCATCGACCAGGCTGTCGGCGGTGATGTTCGCAACCTTGCCCTCGATGCCACCGAAGATGGAGAAGTCATAGGCGGTGATCTTGATCAGCGCGTCCTGCTCGGGGCGGATGAAGGCGACATCGCGCGGCGAAACGCGGGCCTCGACAAGCAATGTTTCCGAAGTGGGAACGATGCCGGCGACGACGGCGCCCGGCTGCACGAAGGCGCCCAGCGTGTTGACGTCGAGCGTGTTGACGATGCCATCGACCGGCGAGCGGATATCGGTGCGTGCGACACGATCGGTGGCGCCACGGATCGTCTCCTCGACGACCGACAGGTCCGCCAGCGTCTGCGTCAGATCGTTGAGAGCCTCCTGCTGCAGCTCGAGATTGACCTCGTTGACCTGCAGCTGCGCCTCGTTGATGGCGGCCTTGCCACGCAGGATCGTTTCGCCGGCAAGCTTGATCTGCCCCGCCAGCTCCGTCTGCTCGCGCTCCACCCGCAGCTGCTCGGTCTGGGCGATGAGGCCTTTCTGGGCCATCGAATTTACCAGTTTCGCCTCGCGCGCACTGACCTCGCGGTTCCTGCTCAGGCGATCGAGATTGGCATTGGCCTCGTCGAGTTCCTTCTGGCGCTGTTCCAGGCGCGACTTTAGCACCGAAAGCTTGTTGTTGAAGTTGTCTTGCCTGGCATTGAGCAGTTTTTCTTCGTTGTCGCAGATCTCCGGCGCGTTCTTCCGGATCTCGGCCGGGCAGATGAAAGGATCGCCGATCTTTCCACCCTGCTCCTGCTTGAGCCGCGCCACGCGCGCCCTCAAGGCGCGGGCTTTGGCCTGCTGTTCGCCGAGGCTTGATGAGTTCAAGGTGTTGTCGAGGCGGATGATGAGATCATCCTTCTTGACCACCTGGCCGATCTTGACTGCGATCTCCTGCACGACGCCGGCTTCGCTGGTCTGGATGATCTGGGTCTTGGATGCAGGGATGACCTTGCCTTCGCCGCGCGCGATCTCGTCGATCTCGGCAAAAGACGACCACCCGACGAAGACGACCAGAAGGAGGCCCACGATTGCAACCGTGGCCGTTGCGAACAGCGGTGGCCGATCATCCCTAGCGAGCATCAACCCATATCCAGTCGACCATAATACCGGTGCCTTGCATCACGCGCCGCGCCCGGATTTCTGCAGCGCCTGTATCACCTGATCTTTCGGTCCGTCCGCGACGATCTTGCCCTGGTCGATGACCATCAGGCGATCGACCAGCTCAAGCATGCTGAAACGATGCGTCGAGACGATCAGAGTCGTGTCCGAACCGAAAGCCACCTTCAACTGGCGGATCAATTGCCGCTCCGAAGCCAGGTCCATTGAGCCGGACGGTTCATCCAGGAAAACGATCTTCGGCTTGCCCAAAAGCAGACGCGCGATGGCCACCGCCTGCCGCTGGCCGCCGGAAAGATTGGTGCCGCGCTCACCGACATTCATGTCGTAGCCGCGCGGATGGCGCGACACGAACTCATCGACGCCGGCGGCCTTGGCCGCATCGATGATCTCCTCGTCGGTGGCATCGGGCCGTGCCATCAGGAGATTCTCCTTGATCGTTCCCGAGAACAGATCACCCGCCTGCGCCACTATGCCGACGGCGGCGCGGACTTCGGATGGATGATATTGCCGCACGTCGATGCCGTCGAACAGCAGTTCACCGGATGTCGGCAGGAAAAGCCGGCCGATCAGGCGACCGAGCGTCGTCTTGCCCGAGCCGATGCGGCCGATGATGCCGACCCGTTCCCCCGGCTTGATGTTGAAGCTGAGGCCGTTGAGAACTTCGGCATCGGATCCCGGATAGGCGAAGCCGACATTGCGGAACACCAGCGCCCCATTGCGGATCGGCCGGTTGACGAAACCCACCGTATCCGGCCTGTCCTCCGGCTGCGCCATGATGCCGTTGACGATCTTGAGCGCAAGCGTCGCCTGCCGGAAACGCGCCAGCGTGATGGCGATCTGCCCAAGCGGCGCAACCGCACGCCCGGCCAGCATCACCGTGCCGATGATCGCACCGGTGGAGACATGGCCTTCGGCGAAGGCATAGGCTCCGGCCACCACCAGGGCGACCGTCACCAATTGCTGCACGGCCTGGGTGATGTTGCCGGCTGCTGCCGACAGTTGCTTGATCTTTTCCGACGTGTTGGCGGCATTCTTGGAATGCTCGCTCCATTTGCGCAGCAGATAGGCTTCCGCACGCAGCGACTTGATCGTTTCCAGGGTGGAGATCGACTCGACCAGCAGCGCCTGGCGCTGCGAGGATTCGTTCAGCGATGCCGCCACGCATTTGGCGATGCGGCGCTGCGTGACGAGGCCGACCGCGATGGTGATGACGAAGGCGATGGCAGGGATGATCACCAGCCAGCCGCCAATGGCATAGATGACGATCAGGAAGATGAAGACGAACGCAGTGTCGATGAACACGCTGATGGTATTGGAGGTAAAGAACTCGCGCGCGAATTCATACTGCGTAACCCTGTTTGCGTATTCGCCGGTGGATCCTGGCCTGGCCACCAGGGAGGAATTCAACACCTTGTCGAACAGCATATAGGAGATGCGCAGGTCGGCCTTGCGGCCGGCATAGTCGATCAAAGATGCGCGGGCCGTCTTCAGCAACAGGTCGAAGAGCACCACCAGACCAACGCCGAGCGCCAGCACCCACAAGGTCGAGACCGCCTTGTTGGGCAAGATGCGGTCGTACACGTTCATGGTGAAGATCGGCGAGGCAAGGGCGAGCAGGTTGATGAAGACCGCCGCCAGGATCACCTTGGTGTAGGAGCGCCAGAACGCCCCCATCGTTCCCGTCAACCAATGTCGCCGCTCGATCCTCTGGGCGTTGCCGACATTCATGTTTTCGGCGGCATTGGCATAGATGATCGAAAAAGACGCGCCGCCGATGATGGCTTCTCGCTCGAGTTCGGCCCTGTCGACGACGACCTGCCCGTTTTCCTGCGGCGCCGTCAGGTAGCCGTCGGCGCCGTCTTCCGACAGCAGCGCGATAGGCGGCCGGTTGGCCCTGAACAGGATGGCGGGAAGATCGACCCGCCCGGCGCGGAAATCGCGCCCGTCGAAGTCCTTGACGTCCAGGCCGATGCGTTCGGCCAAGTGCCGGATTTCATCGATGTTTATGCGCGTGTCCGAAAGCGGCACCCCGGCAAAAAGCACCGTTTCGGCGCTTGGCCGGCCAAGAAAGGCAGCGACCGCCGAGAAGCAGCTTCTGAAGCCAGTTCCCGGCGAACGAAGTTGAGGTTGCTGGTTCACGAGACGCTCAACCGGCTCTTACTGTTCGCGGCCCGAGCTTATTTCTTCTTGCGTACGGGTGCGAGTATATCCAGCGGCAGATCGTTTGCCTGTTCCGAAGGCGTGCGCGCATAGGTTTCGACATCCGCAGTCTGCGGCACGTTGAACTCGGCCCGCGCATAGGCTGCAGCCTGCTTCGGCGGGCTTATGCCCTGGTTGCGCAACAGCTGTCCGGTCGCCGCCAGGAGACGGTATTCGGCAAAGAGCGAGGCGTAGATCGCCGTATCCGCCAGCGTCGCGGTGTTGAAGCGCGTGTTCTGCGCATCGAGCACATCGAGCAGCGAGCGTTGGCCGACCTTGAACTGTTCGCGGTAGGAGCCGACCAGCCGCTCGTTGGCGGCCGCCTGCTGGCGCAGGGTCTTTGCGAGATCTGCCTGCTTGAAGCGGCGGTCCCACGAGGTGCGCACGGCTTCCTCGATCTCGCGATGGGCCTGGTGGAGAGCCAGCCGCTGCTCACTGGCGCGGCGGATCTGTTCCTGCTCATTGGCCTTGTCGATGCCGCCGCGATAGAGATTCCAGCGCATCACCAGCCGGGCCTGCAGGTCGTCGGTGCGTCCATCGGCACCGTCAATGTCCTGTCCGGCGCGAGCCGAACCTTCGGCGATGATTTCCGGGCCGTATTTGGCGCGGGCCGCATCCACCAGCGCACTCGCGGCGTCGATGTCGCTGTTGGCCATATGGATGCGCGGATTGTTCTGCCTGGCAAGGCCGATCGCTTCGTCGAGCGAGCGAGGCAGCGCCTTGGCGACGGATGGCGGCTTGCTTGGATTGGTCAGAGGTTTGCCGACCGTCTTGAAGAAACGGATCTTCGCGGCTTCCAGCTCTTCGGAGGCCTCCTGAAGCCGCGCCTTTGCCGAAAGCACGCGTTCCTCGGCCTGCTGGCGGTCGGCATCGGTCAAGGCACCACCGGAAACGCTTTCGCGAATGTCGCCCAGGATGCCCTGATGGAAGGAAAGGTTCCTCTTTGCTTCGTTAACGATGGAGCCTTGAAGCATGTATTCGAGATAGTCCTGCACGACCGACAGGGCGATGAACTCGGAGCGCTCCAGCACGCGGAAGGAGGCACCGTCGACGCGAGAGGCCTGACGGTCGACTTCCGCGCGGCGTGCGCCGCTGTCGAACAGCTTCTGGCTCACCGTCACGCCGGCTTCGGACGGATAGAGCGTGTCGTTTTCGATGGCGAGCGTCCGGCGCGAGGGATTGTCCAGCCGGCGCGCACCGGTTGAAGCTTCGAGATCGACGCTCGGCAGATAGAGGCCCTTGGCTTGCCTGAGTTCGAATTCGATGGCTTCGCGATTTTCAATCGCTTGCCCGATCTCCGGGTTGGATTCGACTGCGACGGCGATGGCTTCCTTCAGGGACAGCGCATTTGCGGCCCCTCCCGTCAAGGTTGTAGCCGTCAACAGCACTGCTGCGTACAGGCGCAGATGCGCCAATTTTCTTGAAGCCATTTCCCCCAGCCCTAACTCGCCCAACACTCTCCTGCGACCCCGCGGAGATTGTACAGTATCCGGCAATATCCAAAAAATTGTAAGAGTCGACAAGCTTGAGGGCGTTCAAATGGAAGAATATTCGTTACTGACCCCGAATCTTTCTTCATGTAGTAAAAAAGGCACATACACCCAATTAAAGTTGCCTTGCCTTGGCAAGTTTCGTCTTGACACGTCTCAGCTTGGAACAAGCTCCCGTGATATTTGGCCGACATAAGGTCTTCGCAAATTCAGATCACATTAACGGGCCGGCATGCTGAGAAGCTGCAACATATGTTGATCGAGACGGCTTCTAGAATCTGTAGGAACTAAGTTGAAAATTGTCTTCAATATGAGCGGTTTTCGAAACCAAGGCTGAACGCATTGTGGTTTATTCACATAACGTTGGCATGGAGAATGACAGTTGGCGAACGAAGATCCTAAAAGCCGCTATCCGGTTGACTGGCGACCGGTTGCAAAACTGGTCCTGATCGGCACGGCCATCTGCATCGGCGTCTCGGCGATCTTCAGCTACCTGCTGCTGTTCGGTTCCTTCTCCAGCTTCCAGCGGACGGTTATCACGTCGCTGGCTATCCCCATCGTCATAGGGGTGCCCGTCTTCACGCTGCTTAGCCTGAAGATGGAAGAGATTCGCCGGCTGAGGAAGGAACTGACCCATTCGGCCAGCCATGACAGAACGACGGATCTCTATCATGCCGATGTGTTCTCCTCGCTTGTGGACCGGCGCGTGCGCGCACCGATGGGGAAAACGCGCCCGCAAGGCGCCTTGCTGGTGGTCGATGCCGGCCAGTTGAGATCCACCGCCGAGCAGTACGGCTTCGAATGGGCCAATGAAGCGCTGAGGTCGATTGCCACCACCATTCGGTCATCAGTGCGCAAGGAAGATTTTGTCGGCCGGCTGGGTGAGACCGAGTTCGGCGTTTTCCTGCACCATGCGAGTGAGGAAGACGCCCTAGAGGTCGGCGAGCGCATTCGCGGTGAAGTCGGCAAAGTCTATTTTGCCCCGCAGGGCAAGGCGATCGAACTGGCCGTGCAGGTCGGCGGCATTTCGTTCGAGGACGCCACGACCGTCACCGAATTGCTGCGTATCGCCGACAAGCAGCTCGACTCGGCCAGGCGGCAATCCAGCGGCCTGGAGATCAAGAAGCTGATCGCGGACAGCTAAGCGTCCCCCGACGACGGAGCGCCGGACTCAAACCCCGTTCAGGTTGCCCGCATCGACCGCCGCACGGCATCCACCACCGCGGACGCGTGGCCCAGATGGAGCGCGTCCTTTGGTGGCAGATTCCAGCTAGAGCGTTTCCGTTTTTCACGGAAACGCGGAAACGCTCTAAGCTTTTGTTTTTTGTCGCATTTTTTGTAACGCCAAGTGATTCCACTTGGCTACAAAATGCTCTAGCGAATGATCTCGCGCTTGCCGACATGGTTGGGCTCGCCGACAATGCCTTCCTTCTCCATGCGCTCGACGATCGAGGCGGCACGGTTATAGCCGATGCCGAGCCGGCGCTGGATGTAGGAGGTCGAGCACTTCTTGTCGCGCAGCACCACCTTGACCGCCTCGTCATAGAGGTTGTCGCCATCCTCGGCGCCCATGCCGCTCTTGTCGAACACCGGGCTGTCGTCGACTTCGGGCAGCTCTTCCTCTTCGTCGGCGGTGACCGTCTCGAGATATTCAGGACGTCCCTGGGACTTGAGGTGATTGACGACGTGCTCGACTTCGGCGTCGGAGACGAATGGACCGTGCACGCGGGCAATGCGGCCGCCGCCGGCCATGTGCAGCATGTCGCCCTGGCCGAGCAATTGTTCGGCACCCTGTTCGCCGAGAATGGTGCGACTGTCGATCTTCGATGTCACCTGGAAGGAGATGCGGGTCGGGAAATTGGCCTTGATGGTGCCGGTGATGACGTCAACCGAGGGGCGCTGCGTGGCCATGATCAAATGGATGCCGGCGGCACGCGCCATCTGGGCAAGACGCTGGATGGCGCCCTCGATCTCCTTGCCGGCGACCATCATCAGGTCGGCCATCTCGTCGACGATGACGACGATGTAGGGCATCGGCGCCAGGTCAATCTCCTGGTCCTCGAACAGCGGCGCGCCGCTGCCTTTCTCGAAGCCGGTCTGCACCTGCATGACCACGACCTCGCCCTTGTCGCGGGCGACAGCGGCGCGCTGGTTGTAGCCGTCGATGTTGCGCACGCCGAGCCGAGCCATCTTGCGATAGCGGTCCTCCATTTCGCGCACTGCCCATTTCAGCGCGGTGACCGCCTTCTTGGGATCGGTGACGACTGGCGTCAGAAGGTGCGGGATGCCGTCATAGATCGACAGTTCCAGCATCTTCGGATCGACCATGATGAGGCGGCATTCTTCTGGCTTCAGCCGGTAGAGCAGCGACAGGATCATGGTGTTGATGGCCACCGACTTGCCCGAGCCGGTGGTGCCGGCGACGAGCAGATGCGGCATCTTGGCAAGTTCGGCGATGACGGGCTCGCCGCCGATGGTCTTGCCCAGGCAAAGCGCCAGCTTGCAGGCCGTATTCTGGAAACCGTCGGATTCGATCAGTTCGCGGAAATAGACGGTTTCGCGGGTCTCATTCGGCAATTCGATGCCGATGACATTGCGGCCCGGAATGACGGCGACACGAGCCGAGATTGCCGACATGGAACGAGCGATGTCGTCGGCCAGCCCGATGACACGCGAGGATTTCACGCCCGGCGCCGGTTCGAACTCATAAAGCGTGACGACCGGCCCCGGACGGACATGGATGATCTCGCCCTTGACGCCGAAATCCTCAAGCACGCTTTCGAGAAGATCGGCATTCTGCTCCAGCCGCTCCTGCGACATGTAGAAGCCCTGCCCTTCCGGGGGCAGCTGCAGCAGCTCCTCCGACGGCAGCTCGTAGTCGCCCGGCTCAACCTCAGCCATCCTGCCGACCATGGGCAGCGACTGGCGCGGCGCCGGCATGGTGATCTCGACCGTGCGCGAGGGAACGGCTGGTGCTGCATCGTTTGCAGCGACGGGCCGGTTGACCGGTGTGGTCGCGACGACCGGGGCTTCAACGGCTGCTGTGGCGACCGTCTCCGCCACGGCCGGCACGACGGTCCTGACCGTTTCGGTCGAGGTCATCTGCATGGAAGCCGAAACCTCGATGACCCTGTAGAGAGATGTCGCGTCAGGGGTGACGACCGGCCGGGGCTCGGCCCGGCGGGGAGCAGAGACAGGCGCTGCTGCCTTGGGGGATACAGAGGCCGCCTGTGCCTGAGCGGATGCCACCGGGGCGGACTGCGGCACGAATCCGGAGGCGAACTCAAAGAAGGCGTGGTCGGAGAGATAGGACCAGCGTGTTCTGGCCGCGGGCGCGGCGGCTTTCGCTGCCGGTTGATGAGACACAGCCGTGCAGGTCACGGCAGCCGGTGGAGTGGGGGCGGCTTGCTTGCTTTCGACGGCACCACTGGCGGGGTGCGGCTGCTGAGACGGCACGGTTGCCTGGGCCGGCCTGGCAGCCATGGCGGGTCTTGATGGCTGAGGCGTGGGGATGACGGGCCGCTCGAGCGACTGCACGGGCTGCACCGGCTCCCCTTGCTCGCCGTCCTTGATCTTCTTGACCTCGCGATCGGGGGTGCGCGTGAAGCGAACATTGGGCGCCAGGAAGAAATAATCCTGCCATTCCGGGCGCGCGAATTCGCCGTCGCCGCCGAAATTGGGAAACACCGCGCCGTCGCTCTTGGGTTTCATATATGTGTGTTCGGTGCCACTGCGGCCAGCGATGCGGCCGGCGAAGTCGACCGCATTCGGCGCGACCTGGTGGCGAGGCTGCTCATCCTCCTCAGACGCAACAGCCGTCAGATTTGCCCGAGAAAAACGCATGGATGCCATACTGGAGACTCGCCGATTTGAATGCCTCCTGAGACATAGGAACCGATGGTTAACAGTCCCTTCCGAAAACGGGCTGGAATGAGAGGAAGTGATGGCGCGGCGCTCGGCGGCCGCACTCACGATTTGTGACGAGATCTATTGTCTGTCGCTATCGGGAGGCTACGGCGCCTTTGTCGACCCAGGTTGGCGGCAGGCCAAATCGGGCAGCGACCATTCCCGGAATGCCGGGAGCCCTCCCGAAAACCCTGCAGGCGTCGTATTTCGGATTGCCACCGAGCGAAACCCGCAATTTTTGCATCGACGGGATAGCCGGTATTCCCTTGAACGGATCCTTGCCCTTGACGAGCATGCGGCTGAAATCTGCGGCGAACGTGGAGGAGAGGGAATACGCATCTCCGACAGTGGATATCCGAGCCTTTGTCGTGATCATGTTGGCACCACGCGACCAGACCATGGCGGCCTTCTGCAAACCATCCTTATCGAGCGCTTCCGCCTCGATGGCCAGCCCGCCAAGGCCGATCGGAAGGCGCGGAATCGGAACTCCGAGATCTGCCACGGAGGCGCCGAGCGACGCTGCGATGGAGCCCGCGGCGGCCAGACGATTGGTCGCAACGATGTCGGTGACCGTTGCGTGGATGACGAGGTCTGCCGGCTGGCTCGGAGGCACAATCTGGAAACGGTCGCTAAGGTTGGTGCAGATCGCCCGGTCGATCGCGTTGCTGACCAGCGCGAGATCTCGGGCATTGAAACCATGGCTGCCGATTCGCGTCGAGGTCGGCACGATGCGCACCGTCTTTGCTGCCAGCACCGGCGTGGAATCCAAACGCAATTTTGCTTTTGTGAGGGTTCCGCCCGATGGGCTCATTCCGGCGTAGGAACTGAGGGACGTTCCCTCGGGCAAGGGCACACTTGTGCATGCGGACAGACACCAGAACAGGGCGACGCTGAGCGCTGCTCGCGGCTGCTTTTCAAGTCGTCGGAGCTTCAAGGTCATTGTCCGCCCTGTGAACCGGGATGATGGATCAGGCTTTTACCGACCCCGGCGTTAAGGGCGGTAAGGGCCGTGTAAAGTTCGGTAAAAGTCACGATCAGGCTTTGCCGATTGCCGCAAAGCGCCAAGCGTGGCGCCGCCGCCCAACGGCAGCGGAGCGATTGGCCGGCAGGACAGGCAACTCGGCTGTCAAAAAAGCCGCAACATAGGCCTGATGAGCCCCGCAAACTGCAGCGCCTGGATGAAGTCGGACGCAGGGATCGCGAGAAGAAAGCAAGAACTGTCGATGGCAGTGCGCTTCAGCGCAACCGGATTGAACGTCGCGGACATTTGGTGTGTGCCGGCGCCTGGCCTGAAACGTGGAAAGAAGGCCGGCACCTGCCGGCAATATTTCCAGTAGGCTTCGCCGAAGAGCCCGTCCAAAGAAATCGCTTCGCGGGCGGAGACATAAGCGAATACCAGATATCCGAACAAGAAATAGACAACCGCTATCGTGAGCGAGCCGAACG
Organism: Terribium retamae; assembly: GCF_022347545.1. GTDB lineage: Bacteria > Pseudomonadota > Alphaproteobacteria > Rhizobiales > Rhizobiaceae > Mesorhizobium > Mesorhizobium retamae. Next base: position 52,342 of record NZ_JAKREW010000028.1, on the reverse strand, counting down.
CAAGTCCGATGCCGGCCAGTCCCAGCGAAGAAAAGAAATACAGCGGATTGCGGGTGTAGCGATAAGGGCCGTTGGCAATGAGCTCCCGATTCTTGCGCCCGCCTATGTATAACGATGCCCAGCACCGCCCGGCGACACATAGGATGATGAGGGCCGATCCCACAAACTCTATGACGTGGCGGGGAAGGGTCTGCGGCGACCACGCGCTCTGAGAGAACAGGATGGGCGTCAGAAGCAGCGGGACGGCCAGCCAGAGGAACCGCACCCTCTTGCCCTGCTGAAACGCCATCATAGTCACCGACATTGGTTCACTTTCGCACTGGAAACCGGGCTCCCGGTCCAGCCGTAGCGACGCCAGCGTTAATGGCGGTAAAGACAGTGCAAAGTTCGGTAAAACTTACGATCAGGCCTAGAGCGTTCCCGTTTTGACGGAACGCGGAAACGCTCTAAGTTTCTGTTTTCGTTGCATTTTTGTAACGCCAAATGATTCCACCTGGCTCTAAAATGCTCTATGCGTTCGCAGGCGGGCGCGTCGCCGGCTGCCGGGGGATCTCCAATGTGACAGTCAATCCGCCGGTGTGCGGCAGCGACGCACAGACCCGCCCGCCATGGCGCTCGATGGCCTGTCTGGCGATCGCAAGGCCAAGGCCGTAGCCGCCGCTCGGAGCCGCGTCGCTCCCGCGGGAGAATGGCTGGAAAATCCGCTCAACTTCGTCTCGCCTGACGCCCGGCCCCTGATCCGCAACGCATACTTTGAGAAGGTCACCCTTCGTCTCGCATTGCACGGTGATGTGCGAATGTTCGGCGGTGTATTTGACGGCGTTGCGGATGATGTTTTCCAGCGCGCGATAGATCAGCTCACCCTCGACCTCGGCAAGGAAGCTGTCGTCGACAATGGGAGTGATCGAAACATTGCGCGCCTGGGCTTCGAAGGCTGCATCGGCCAGGATTTCGTTGAGGAGATCGATGACGTCCAGCGTCTGTGTCTTCAGCGGAAGGCGGGAACCGGCTGTCAGCCTGGCGAGCGTGAGCACTTCGCCGACCAGCGTATCGAGCCGCTCGACCTCCCGGTCCATGCGATCCAGCATGGCATCGAGCTTCGCCGGATTTTGCCGCAGCACGCCGCCGACGGCCTGCAGACGGGACAATGGAGAGCGCAATTCATGGGACACGTCGTGGAAAAGTCTCTGCTGCGTATCCTGGAGGTCCTGCAACCGCGCGGCGCTGGAATCGAAATCGTGAGCGAGCGCGGAGACCTCGTCCTTCCGACCCGCCATCTTATGCCCGATGCGGACGTCGAAACGACCTTGGGCGAGAGCGCTCAAACCATCGCGCAGGTGCACAACCGGGCGAATGAGATAGAGGGCGAGTGCAGCGGCCGATATCGCACTCGAAATCAGGATACCCACTGCCGGCAGGAAACGACCGAACGTGGCGGGAATGACCGTGTATGGCTGCGGCGCGGAAATCCGGTAGCAAATCCCGTCCTTCAGAACGATTCTGGTCTCCGCCTCGCTCGTGTCGATACATGCGCCGGGCTCCGTTGTCCTGGAGATCGTGAGGCCGACCGGTACCGTATCCTCGCTTGTGCGGGCAAAGCGCCGAGCCGCATCCTCACCGTCCTTGGCAAGCAGTTTTTCCGTCAGGTCGAGGACGACTTCCCGCTTCTGACGTTCCAGTTTCGAAGCGGAAGGGAGCGTCTGATAGAAATTGAGCGTCAGGATTATGATCGCTACGGCGACGAGCGTTAGCCAGGTTATCAGGAAGAACTTCGTAAACAGCCGGGGCATGTCAGTCCAAAAGAAGCTGGTAGCCTTGGCCGCGGACAGACTTTATCCGTGACTGTCCTTCTTCCCTGAGGCCGAGCTTCTGACGCACGCTGCTGATGTGGACATCGATGCGCCGATCGAACGGGGCCAGTGGCTTCCCGAAAGCCCGTTTCGAAATGTCCTGCTTCGATACCAGCTGGCCGGCATTGCGGGCGAGGACTTCGAGCAGGCTGAACTCGGTGCCGGTAAGGTCCAGCGGCTGTCCGTCCCATTCGGCTGTCCTGTTGCCTGGATGAACCGCGAGCCGGCCGGCGCGTATTGTCTCGGCAGGGGAACCGGCCGCAGGCTGGTTGGCACGACGAAGAATCGCGCGCACCCTGGCCGCGAGTTCTCCTGGCGAGCAGGGTTTCGTCACATAATCGTCCGCACCGAGGTTCAGGCCTGATATCCGGTCGATGTCATCACCCCTCGCCGTCAGCATCAGCACGGGAATCTGGCTGAGTTTCCTGATCCGTTGCAGGACCTCGATGCCGTTCATGCGAGGCATCATGATATCGAGCACGATCAGATCGACCGAGTTGCGCGCAGCAGCAGCAATCGCAGCACCGCCATCCGTGCCCGTCGCGACGTCATACCCTTCTTCGGTTAGGTATTCCTGCAGCAGCGTCGTCAGCTCGACATCGTCGTCGATGAGGAGGACCTTGCTCATTGCACTCCGTCCGTCATTCATGCCGGCCACCCATAAGGCACAAGTGCGCGCGTGCGACTGGATTTTACCCAACTTAACACAACTTGCCGGCACTTGACGTTCATCCGGCTGGGGATGGAGGGGCGATCGGTCGCGCTCCACCGCCGCCAGGGTCTGCAGCTTCATGGATCGCGATTGGGTTCTTTCGACGGCGAGACATTGGTTGGCGCACCCGACAGGATTCGAACCTGTGACCCCTGCCTTCGGAGGGCAGTACTCTATCCAGCTGAGCTACGGGTGCTTCCGGGATCGCAAGATCCAGAAAACGAACCAGCCCGCCGGGGCCGGTCAACGGCTTCATAGACGAAGCCGGCACCCGCTTCAATGCAGAAATGGAACTTGAATGCTGTGCCCGGCAGGGTGGCGTGTTCAAACCGGGGCTGAGGTCAGCTCCTCGAATGTCAGCCCGAACCGTATGAGATATTTGCGTAAGCGGTCCGCATCGTTGCCGCTCTTCTTCTGAAGGCGGGAAACGGCAAAAAGCTTCCGTCCTGCAGCGCTTATCGAGCCGCTTTCGCGGCAGACATCGATCACATTGGCCAGTTGCGTGCGATCGAACGGGTCGATTGCTTCAACGCGGTCTGCGCCGAGTATCGCCAGCAGCGACTTGCCCGGCGCCGCATCGGTTTCGGCGGGCGCCCATATCTGCCTGAGGCGGCCGATCTCGTCGCGCACGGTCTCTTCATTGATGCGCCCTTCCGGCGCGAGCGTCGCCATGCGGGTTACCGATGCGGACAGGTCGCGGAAGTTCGCACGCCAGGCTGCATCCGGCGCCATGGCGAAAGCCAGATAGAGGTTGCGAGCCTCCTTGTTGAAGGACACGCTCTGCCCCTCAAGCTCAGAAAACCGCTTCAATTCGAAGTCGAGGTTCGGCTCGATATCCTCGCGACGGTCTTTTAGGGCAGGAAGCCTGAACGTCCACAGATTGAGCCGCGCAAACAAATCTTCCCGAAAGCGACCTTCGTTGACTGCGATTGCGAGGTCTCTGTTGGTCCCCGCAAGCAGCTGGAAATCCGAGGCGACGTCCTGGTCGGCACCGACCGGGAGAAAGCGTTTCTCCTCGATAGCCCGCAAGCACATCGCCTGCTCGTCGGCGCCAAGTTCTCCGATCTCGTCAAGGAAGAGGACACCCTTGTCGGCTGCCTTCATCAAACCGGCGCGGGCGGCCTGCGCACCGGTGAAGGCGCCCTTCACATGGCCAAACAAGGTGGACATCGCCTGGTCACCGCGCAGCGTTGCGCAATTGACCTCAATGAAAGCGCCGCTGACCTGGTGCTGGGCTTTCTTGAGCTCGTAGATGCGCTTGGCAAGCTGCGACTTGCCGGCTCCCGTAGGGCCAGTCAGCAAAACCGGCGCTCGCGAACGGATCGCCACCTTCTCGATTTGGTCGATCATGGAATTGAAGGATGGGTTGCGCGTAGCGATGCCCGATTTCAGGAAAGACGTCGCCTCCTCACGTTCTGCCGCGAACCGTGTGGCTATGGCATCGTAACGTGACAGGTCGAGATCGATGATCGAATAGCTGCCCGCGACATTGCCGCTCTCGCCGCGGTCTTTGGGCGGCGAGAGCTGCAGAAGTCGCGCCGGAATGAAATGGGCTTCGGTGAGCAAGAACCAGCAGATCTGGGCGACATGCGTGCCCGTGGTGATGTTGACGAGATAGTCCTCGCGGTCCGGATCGAACGCATAGCCGCGGGCAAATGCGTGCAGGCTGGTGTAGACCTCGCTGAAGTCCCAGGGATCCTTAAAGTCGATCACATGCGAGCGCACCTCGGTTGCAGGCGATATCTCGTTAATATCGGCCGTCACCTGTGCGGCCAGCCCCGCTGCCGATCCAGAACCATGGATCAGTTCGAGCCGGTCGATGAAGAGTTCGGGTTGCTGGCATAGAGCCACCGTCGGTCGCCACCGCTGCCAGCGTCCCCCTCGTCCCATATCCAGCGTGGTTCCAAGAAAACCGATAACGACCCGACGACGCATCTCTTATCCAAAAATCTAACCTGTTATCTGACAATATCAGGAACCGAGAACCAACTCAATCACGCCAGCTTAGCATTAAACCCGATGCAATTTTTTTATGTCAGCAAAATCAGCAGGTTATAAAAAATCTTCTCTCCGGTCGGCTCATAGCACGCAGGTTGGCACGCAACTTGGAATGTAGATGGCGTGAACAGAAGGAACGAGAACAATGGCAAACAAATCCGTGTTTGCGACGATCCAGGGAAAGCTGCTCCCGCGCGCTGACGCCATGAACCAGGCAGGTGCCCAGGCCTATGCTCTGACACCGCACCAGGCTCTGGCGCAGTTGGCATCGACAGGAACGATGAACGCGACCTTCTATGCAGAGCCGCGGGAGCAGCTGGATGAAGTGCTGAAGCTGGCCTGGCAGGTCGAGCCGGAATTCCTGGCGAAGACTGCCGTGCATGCCTACGAAACCGGCTACATGAAGGACATGCCGGCGCTGCTGCTGGCCGTGCTCTCCATGATGCAGGGCGACGCCTTCGAACGTGCCTTCGTGCGGATCGTGAAAAACGGGCGCATGCTGCGCAATTTCGTGCAGGTCATGCGCTCGGGAACGGTCGGACGCAAGTCGCTTGGAACGCGGCCGAGGCGGCTCGTGCTCAACTGGCTCGAGCGTGCCTCGGACCTCGAGATCATGCGGGCAGCCGTCGGGAACGACCCGTCGCTGGCGGATGTCGTGAAGATGATGCATCCGAAGCCGGTTTCGGCCTCGCGTGCGGCGCTTTACGGCTACCTCATCGGCAAGCCGCACGACGTGCTGGCGCTGCCGGATCTGGTGAAGGCCTTCGAGGCCTTCAAGCGCGATCCGTCGTTGCCGGTGCCCGAAGTGCCGTTCCAGATGCTGACCTCGATGCCGCTGACGAAGGCGCATTGGGTGCAGATCGCGGAGACGGCCGGATGGCAGATGCTGCGGCAGAACCTCAACACCTTTGCGCGCAACGGCGTGTTCGAGGTGGAAGGTTTCGCCGAGAAGCTGGCGGCGCGGCTGCGTGACCCAGCGGAAGTGAAGCGCGCCCGCGTCTTCCCTTACCAGCTGATGGTTGCGTTCAACAGTGTCGATGCCGGGGTACCGAATGTCGTGCGCGATGCATTGCAGGATGCGATGGAAGTCGCGCTCGGCAACGTGCCCGAGGTGAACGGCCATGTTGTGGTGGCGCCGGACGTGTCGGGCTCGATGAGCTCACCCGTTACAGGCCACCGCAAGGGGTCGACCTCGGTCGTGCGCTGCATCGACGTGGCTGCCCTGGTGGCGGCGGCCCTGCTACGGCGCAACCCGACGGCTAAGGTGCTACCGTTCGAGAACGATGTGGTGGACGTCCGACTCAACGCGCGCGACTCGGTGATGACCAATGCGCAGAAGCTTGCCGCGGTCGGCGGAGGTGGAACCAATTGTTCGGCTCCGCTTGCCCGCCTCGTCAAGGAGCGCGCCAAGGTCGACCTCATGGTGTTCGTGTCGGACAACCAGTCCTGGGTGGATGGAACCTCCTATCCGCATCAGGGAACGGCGACGATGCAGGAATGGCGCAAGCTCAAGGCGTTGAATCCTGGGGCGAAGCTGGTCTGCATCGACATCCAGCCCTACACCACGGTGCAGGCCAAGCCGGGAGCCGACATCCTGAATGTCGGCGGTTTCTCCGACCGGGTCTTCGAGGTGGTCGGGACGATGCTCTCTTCGAAGGGCGATCCGGACCATTGGGTCCGCCGCATCGAGGCGACCGAACTTTAGAGCAATTCCAGGAAGAGTGTGTAGCGGTTTTCCGTACGGAATTGCGTCAAGAGTTAGAGTGTATTCGCGTTTCCATGAAAAATGGAAACGCTCCAACGACGATCCCGGCGGATGACCCGCCGGGATCACCAGCGGTGATATTGAACAGGCATGACGAATGCCGATGGAACTACAGGCTGTTACCTCCAGGTCGCGGGTTCGAATCCCGCCGGATCCACCAGATACGGGTCCGTAGCTCAGCGGTTAGAGCAGGTGCCGATCCGAACGGACCGGCGACGTTTCATCATTCTTGTCGTCATGACCCTCGACTCTGAAAGGTACACAGAAAGAAGACAACGACGTGGCGGATGCCGGTGAAACTACAGCTTCAGGTGCTCCTTACGCAGGTTCAAATCCTGTCATGCTCATGCAGAGCGTGTGGCCGAGTGATCAGGCGGGAAAAATGTTTCATCACCCCTTGCCGCCACGACCAAGATTTGCCGCGGCGAATGCCGGACGGAACTACAGCACCGATCGGGGCAATCCGCGAGGTTCGACTCCTCGCCTGGCAGGCGCTCTCTGGCACGAGCGGGATCCCGGAGTTTCGTCCACCCTTGTCGCTGCGACAACGAATAGCCGGCGAATGCTGGCAGGACTACAGGTAGCGCGCCCGTCGCAAGACGGGAGGTCGGATGTTCAAATCATCCCTTCGCCTTCGGGCGGAGTGGCGCAGCAGAAACGGTCTTGCCGATCTCGTCGCCGGTGCGGCGAATGCCTGCGGGACTACAGGGATAGAGCGCCTGCCTTGAGAAAGGCGGGAGGTCGGGTGTTCAATCCACCCCTTTCGGGTTCTTCCGGAAAAGTAGCTCAGTACCGTCTCGCAAATCTTGTCGCCGTGTTCGCGGGGAAGACGAATGAATGCAGGACTAGATTGGGACTGGCGGTTCGAATCCGCCCGGCGGATTCCGCCGAATTGTCTTCCGGCCGAATGGCGGATGCAGGCCAGACTACAGGTAGACGCAACCTGCGCAGGCAGGTGTCGAAAGACGTGAAGGTTCGTGTCCTTCCTTCGCAACGTCTGCGAAGTGGCGGAACAAGTCTTGCCGATCCTGGCCGCTATTCGGCCATCACGATCTAGAGCATTTTGTAGCCAAGTAGAATCACTTGGCGTTACAAAAATGATGCTAAAACAAAAGCTTAGAGCGTTTCCGCTCTCTTGAAGGGAATGTGGTTATGGTTGAGGTATTGAGTGGACAGGATCTGATAGACGCCGGGCTGGCGCAGGGCAAGTGGTTCGGCAAGGCGCTGGCCGCCGCCAATGCCGTGCTCGAAGGCGGCGGCTCGATGGATCAGGCGATGCAGGTGGCGCAGGGTTTCGCGCCGCCGCCGGTGATTGCCCCGCATCCTGCCGGTTCGGTGCCTTTCCACGTGAACATCGAAGCGGAAACGCCCGAGGAAGCCGCCAATGTCGAGGCGGTGAGCCGGAGCATGACGGAGCTGATGCGCACGCCTGTCATCAAGGCCGGCGCGATCATGCCCGATGCGTGTCCCGCCGGCCCATCCGGCACGATCCCAGTCGGCGGCGTGGCGATCTCGGAAGCCATCCACCCAGGCATGCATTCGGCCGACATCTGCTGCTCGATGGCGATCTCGACCTTTCCAGGTGTTGCGCCAGCCGCGCTGCTCGATGCCGTCCATGCCGTGACGCATTTTGGCCCGGGTGGCCGGCCGCGCGGCCAGCAGATGCGGCCTCCGAAGGATGTCGCGGAGCGCATCGACGGCAACCTGTTGCTGCGCGACGTGATGAGCGCCGCCATCGAGCATTTCGGCACGCAGGGAGACGGTAACCATTTCGCCTTCGTCGGCACGATCAAGTCGACGGGAGAAACGGCGCTGGTGACCCATCACGGATCGCGGGCGCCGGGCGCCAGGCTCTACAGCAAGGGCATGAAGATCGCCGAGAGCTACCGCAAGCAGCTCTCGCCCGAAACGCTGCCACAGAACGCCTGGATCCCAGCCGATACAAGCGAGGGTGAGGACTATTGGGATGCCTTGCAGACAATCCGCGCCTGGACGAAGGCGAACCACGAACTGATCCACGAAATGGCCGCGGAACGCCTGTCGGCCAAGGTCGCGGATCGGTTCTGGAACGAGCACAACTTCGTCTTCAGGCGCTCCGACGGACTGTTCTACCACGGCAAGGGTGCGACGCCGGCCTTCGACAACTGGGCCGATGACGCGACGGACCTGACACTGATCCCGCTCAACATGGCGGAGCCGGTGTTGATCGCGCGCGGAAAGAACGCCCCGAACGGTCTGGGCTTCTCGCCACACGGTGCCGGGCGCAACTTTTCGCGCACGCAGCACCGCAAGCAGAAGGCGGGACGAACGAATGAAGAGATCTTCGCTGAAGAGACAAAGGGCATCGACACCCGTTTCTTCTGCGGCGTGACCGACATTTCCGAACTGCCCAGCGCGTACAAGAACGCTGCGGCGGTGCGTCGGCAGATCGAACATTACGGTCTCGCCGAGATCGTCGACGAGGTGCTGCCTTATGGCTGCATCATGGCCGGTGACTGGGAAGTCGGCGCGCCCTGGCGCAAGAAGAAGCAGCGCTCGTAGGGCGCTCACCGGTTGCGGGGATGCATGGTCCCGGCAACCGGAAAATCCGTCAGCCCCGTCTGGGCGGCAGCGACGGCTCGCGTGCGTCTGGCCAACCGTGCGGGACGTGCCGCCTTTCGTTCGTCAATTCCCTTTTTTCCCAGCTGCACATCATGAATGCCGGCCACCAGTGAACGGATCGAGTCCTGCAGGTTTGACGGCAGCGCCGAGAATTCCCGCCACATCTTCCGATCCGCCGGGTCGAGCCCGGCGATTTCCATGTTGCGGCTGGCACCATTGCCGCCCGGGCTTCGGGCATGCTCGGAGAAAAATAGTCGATCGGCACGCTGAGATATTCGGCACAACGCTGCAGCATCGCCGGCGAGATACGGTTGCGGCCCCGTTCGTATTTCTGCAACTGCTGGTAGGAAACGCCGATATGAGTGGCCAACTCCATCTGGGTGACATTGCGCAGCTGGCGCAGGCCCAGCAACCGCGCCGCTATGGCGGCCGTTTCCGTATGGTGCATCGCTCTCGTTCCCCCTCTGCTTCGATTGCTCGGGGCTTAAGCGACGGCCCCTTTACTGGCGCCTTGAGCCCCAAATCCTGCATGCTGCATTTCCGTCATCGGCTCAGCGTCAGATAGAGCTTCGGCAAAAGATCGGTCAGCCGCTCGACCGCCGCGATGGTGATGGCGTTGCGCTGGCCGAAGATGCGGCCGAGATAGGAATCGGCGTTGGAGTCCAGCCCGACACAAAACGTGTCGATGCCGAAAAGGTTGAGGTGATGCACCGCCTTGCGGGCATCCTCGACCAGATATTGGCGATCCTCGATGTCGATGTCGGAGGGTTCCCCGTCGGTGACAACCAGCAGCAGGCGGCGGTAACTGCGTTCGCAGGCAAGGTCGGCTCCGGCATGGCGCATGGCCGCGCCGATGCGGGTAGAGAGCCCGCTTTCGAGGCCGTCGAGCCGGGCGTCGACGAGATCATCATAAGTCTGGTTGAAATCCTTGATGCGGACATAACGCACGTCGTCACGCTTGTCGGAGCAGAAGGCAGCGATGGCGAAGGGATCGCCCAGTCCCGCCATGGCCCTTGCCAGCAGGGCGGCCGACTGACGCTCGACATCCAGCACCGTCCGCGTCGAGCCACGCACCTTTTCTGCCGTCGACTGCGAGATGTCGAGCAGCAGGAGTACCGATAGGTCGCGGCTGCGCCGCTCATAACGTCCGTGAAGGCGATGGTCGGGGGCCTCGCCGATGCGGCGGGCAACCATCGCCTCGATGCAGGCGTCCATGTCGAGGAACTCGCCTTCCGGCTGGCGACGCAGGCGCTCGGCGCGGCTGACGCGAGCGGAGCGGATAAGTGCCTTCACCCGCGCGACGAGATCGGCATGCTCTTCGACAAGCCGCGCGGCCGGACCGCTGGCGACGGCTTTCGGCGCGTATTCCTTGACCGATGTCCATTCCGGCTGCTCGCGCGCAGCGACATAGTCGTATTCTGGATATCGGGCGACGAGCACACCGTCCTGCGCCTGCTCGATCAGCTCGACGCACCCGCCGGCGTCACCCATTTCGGTTTCAGTACGGTCGGGCGGACGGCTGTCGTCCAGCTCCTCGCGGATGCGCGCCGAAGACAGCACCTGCTCGGCCTCGGACGATTGCTGCTGGTCGTCGTCGCCGAAATCCCAAAGGCCGAGATTGTCATCGCGGTAGGGCGGCTGCACGACATAGTTCTTCGGGTCGAACTGCACGCGCATCTGGCCGAGATCGTTGCCGAGCAGGTCGCCGATGCGGCGGCTGATCTGCTGGCTGGCCCAGTCTGCTTCGGCTTCGAAGAAGGCGCGACGGCCCTTCTGCACCCAGGGATCGGGATCGTCGTAGCCCGGATCGGCGAGCGCCCGGGCCAGCCGCGCGAACAGGCCGGGTGCGGTGGCGGTGCCGGAGGGTTCGGCCGCATGGAAAGGCGTGAACAGGCGCGCAAGGCCGGGCAATTCGCGCATAGCCAGGTGCTCCACCCTGGCGTCCTCGATCAGCGACACCAGCGCGATCTGGGCCGGCTTCAAACCACCAACCGGAAAGCGTTCGTGGGAGAATTTGAGGTGGGCGCCGATATGGGCAACGGCGGCGCGGTAGAGTTTTTCGCTGTCGCTGCCGGAGAAGCCCGGATAGGCGGCGGGCAACCTGACGACGCTGCCGTCGAAACCCGGTCGTCGCCTGGCCTGTTCCGGCGCGTTGGCCGGCGTCTCGCGCATCGGCGGCGTCTCGCCCCACAGGGCGGTCAGATAGGGTTTCAGTCGCGCTTCGAGGTCGAGGAAGCCGACCTCGCCGCTTTCGCGCAGCAGCCAGCGCCGCGCATTGGGGTCTTCCAGCGTGAAGAAGCGCAGGCGCCGCTCCGGCTCGCCATTGTTCGAACGCAGGCCAATCCTGATCCAGGACGCCAGCGCGTGCACGTCCAGGCGTGCGGTGAGGCTGGCGGTCTGGTCGAGCAGGGCGCCTGCCGATTCCGGCGCCTGATCGCCAACCTGCTCGATCAGCCGCAGCCACTCCTGCAGCGAGGCGGCATCGTTATAGCGTTTTGCCGCGACGATCGCGGCGACCGGTGCCACCGCTGCTGCGCGGCGGCCAGCCCTGATCGCAAGGCCGGACACGATCGTCGCCAGGACGATTGCCGCCTGTGGCGAAGCCAGGCGCGCGAGTTCGGGCGAGTGCCTCAGATAGCTGTCGGTGACGACATTGCCATAACCGGCACCCGCAAGACGACGGCAGACGTCGTCCCAGGATTCGTAGAGATCCCCCGGGAAAGCAGACCGGATGGTTTCGCCCGGATGCATCGCCCTGACCGTCTTGTGCTCAGCGGTCATCGCCGTCAGAGACAGGCGGCGATCGCGGCGGTGAGGGCGTCGCGCATGTCGGTATCGTCGGTGATCGGCAGCACCAGTGCCACCTCGCAGGCCTGGTCGAGCGCGATGCCGCCGGCGACGAGCTGACCGGCATTGATCAGCATGCGCGTCGAGGCGCCCTCTTCCAGCCCATGCCCTTTCAGATTGCGCGAGCGCTGCGCGATGCGCACCAGCGTTTCGGCAACGGGCCGCTCGACGCCGGCTTCCGAGGCCACGATCTCGGCTTCGATCGCGGCATCCGGATAGGTGAAGGCGATGGCCGCGAAACGCTGCTTGGTCGATTCCTTCAAGTCCTTGAGTACGCTCTGGTAGCCGGGATTGTAGGAGATGACGAGCTGGAAATCGGGATGCGCCTTCAAGACCTCGTTCTTCTTTTCCAGCGGCAGGATGCGGCGGTCGTCGGTCAGCGAGTGGATGACGACAGTGGTGTCTTGCCTGGCCTCGACGATCTCGTCGAGGTAGCAGATAGCGCCGGAGCGCACGGCTAAAGTCAGCGGGCCGTCATGCCAGACGGTGCCGTCCGCATCGAGCAGGTAGCGACCGACCAGGTCGGAGGCGGTCATGTCCTCATGGCAGGACACGGTGACCAGCGGACGCTTGAGCCGCCAGGCCATGTGTTCGACGAAGCGGGTCTTCCCGCAGCCGGTCGGCCCCTTGAGCATTACCGGCATGCGCGCGCCATAGGCGGCCTGGAACAGTGCGACCTCGTGCCCGACGGAGCGGTAATAGGGTTCCCGGTCGATCCTGAAATCGTCGAGCGCAGGATCGTGAGCCGATTTGGCGCCGCTGGTGCTGTGCATTTCCAACCTCGATGCAATTGCCTGTCAGTTCCGCCCGCCCGCTTGCTTTCCCGAGCCCTGGCAGAGCGAGCCCACGGCAAAGCCACCGCGAGCGAAGAAGCGTGAATCGGAAACCTGGGCCAAACGTGTCGCGGCCCCTCGCCTGCCGCGACACTTTGGTGGCCGCGCCGTTCAGCGGTGCGCCGCCACCTTGTTCGGGATGCCTTCGATCGGGCTTTCCGGCGTGCCGACCGTCTGACGGGTCATCGCCTCGACCTTCTCGCGCGTGCCTTCCGGATCGGTGATCCACTGATGGTAGAAGTTGTACGGGCACACGGCGTGGCCGCGAGTGTCGTCACCGGAGTTGATCAGGCCGGTGTAACCGCGGTGCAGCAGCTTGAAGAGGTGGTTCTGCGACTGCATGTTGCGGCGCGCGTCGCGCAGCAGCGAGGTCGACAGCTGGGCATACTGGATGCCGTTCTCCTCGGTGCCGCATTCGCCGAGCGTGCGGCCGTCGAAGCCGATGATCGCCGAATGACCGAAATAGGAATAAACGCCGTCGAAGCCGGACGCATTGGCGACCGCGACATAGACATTGTTGGCCCAGGCCATGGATTTCGAGATCAGCACCTGCTGTTCTTTAGCCGGGTACATATAGCCCTGGCAGCGGATGATCAGCTCGGCGCCGCGCATGGCGCAGTCGCGCCAGATCTCGGGATAGTTGCCATCGTCGCAGATGATCAGCGAGATCTTCAGGCCCTTGGGACCGTCGGAGACATAGGTGCAGTCGCCAGGATACCAGCCTTCGATCGGTACCCAGGGCATGATCTTGCGATACTTCTGCACGATCTCGCCCTTGTCGTTCATCAGGATCAGCGTGTTGTAGGGCGCCTTGTTGGGGTGCTCCTCATGGCGCTCTCCGGTCAGCGAGAACACGCCCCAGACACGCGCCTTCTTGCATGCTTCGGCGAAGATCTTGGTCTCCTCGCCTGGAATGGCGGAGGCGGTCTCGTACATTTCCTTCTGGTCGTACATGATGCCGTGCGTGGAATATTCCGGGAAAATCACCAGATCCATGCCGGGCAGGCCACGCTTCATGCCTTCCACCATCTCGGCGATCTTGCGGGCATTGGCGAGCACTTCTTCGCGTGTATGCAGCCGCGGCATCTTGTAGTTGACGACGGCAACACCGACGGTGTCGTTGCTGCTCGAAATATCGCCATGGTACATTTTTCAGTCTCCTCCTGTGGTTGCTGAACTCTTTGTTGGGGCATGATCTTTTCCGAAAACCGGGAACCACTTTTCGGGATCATGCTCCGCATCTAGACGACGAGATGTTTGTGGATGAGGTCGTCGCTTAGCTCGGTGATCGCGCCGCCGACGGCGACGCTGCCGCGATTGAGGATCGCGAAGTGTTTGGAGGCGCGGCGAGCAAAAGCGATGTTCTGCTCGACCAGCACGATGGTCAGGCCCTGCTTGCGATTGAGATCGATCAGCACGTCCTCGATCTGCTCGACGATGTTGGGCTGAATGCCCTCGGTCGGCTCGTCGAGCAGCATCACCTTGGGTTCCGACAGCAGCGCCCGCGCGATCGCCAGCTGCTGCTGCTGGCCGCCGGAGAGGTTGCCGCCGCGGCGATTGAGGAATTCCTTGAGGATCGGGAACAGGTCGAGCACCCATTCGGCGATACGGCCGCCGCCGCCCCTGGCGGCAAAGGTGCCGACCATCAGGTTCTCGCGCACGGTGAAGCCGGGCAGGACGCCGCGCCCTTGTGGGACATAGCCGAGGCCGGCCAGCGCGCGCTCATGGGTCGGCTTGGCCACCAGTTCCTCACCATCCAGCTTGATCGAACCGGAGGTGCGACTCATCAAGCCAAGCATGGTGCGCAGCAGGGTGGTCTTGCCGACGCCGTTGCGGCCGAGCACGGAGAAGAAGTCGCCCTTCTCCACCGTCATCGACACCGATTGCAGTGCGCGGCTGCGGCCATAGAAGCCGTCGACATTGGCAAGCTCAAGCATGGCCGATTCCTCCGGAACCGAGATAGGCGTCACGCACCGCCTGGTTGCTTTCGATGTCGGTGATGCTGCCCTCGGCGAGCAGCTTGCCCTGGTGCATCACCGAGATGGTCTGGGCGATGTCGCGCACGAAACCCATGTCGTGTTCGACGACGATCAGCGTGTGGCGTCCGCCGAGCCGGGTGAAGAGCTGCGCCGTCTTCTTGGTCTCCTGCGCCGTCATGCCGGCGGTGGGCTCGTCCATCAGGATCAGCGACGGGTCCTGCGCGAGGATCAGAGCGATCTCCAGCCATTGCGTCTGCCCGTGCGAAAGATGCGCGGCCGGCGTGTCGAGCTCGTCCTCGAGGCCGACCAGTTCGGCCAGCCGCTCGATGTCTTCGGTGTCGCCGCTTTGGCCGAAGGTCGCCAGGTTGGCCAGCACGCCGGGCTTTCTCGAGTGGCCGATGTGCAGGTTGTCGCGCACGCTGAGCGCCCGGAACACGCTGGGCACCTGGAACTTGCGGCCAATGCCAGCGCGCGCGATGGCGTGTTCGCTGAGCCGATGGATCGGCTTGCCCTTGAACACGATCTCGCCACCCGACAGACGAGTCTTGCCGCAGATCAGGTCGAGTGCGGTGGTCTTGCCGGCGCCGTTCGGACCGATCAGGCAGCGCAGTTCGCCAGCGCGGACCTTGAGGCAGAGGTCCGACACGGCGCGAAAGCCGCTGAAGGACACGCTGGCATTCTCGACAACAAGTTGATTTTCAGTGGTCATCGCGTGCTCTCAATCTCGCGGCCATTGGCGATGGGCTCAGCATGTTGCGCCTGCTTCGGGGCCGGGCGCTGCCGTTCGAAACGCCTGGCAAGGCTGGCGAAAGCGCCGGCGATGCCTTGCGGCAGGAACAGCACGACGAGCACGAACAGCAGGCCCATGATCAGGGTCCAGGTGTCGAGGAAGGTTTCCGATTCCGACAGTGCGCCCTGGACGCCGGTGACGATGAGGGCGCCGAGCATGGCGCCGAGCAGGCTCTGGCGACCGCCGACCGCGACCCAAATGACGACCGAAAGCGAGAGCGGCACGCCGAGGAAGGTCGGCGAGGCGAACTCCATGACGACGGTGTAGAGCATGCCGGCAAGGCCCGCGATCGCCGCCGAAACCGAGAAGATGAAGATCTTGTAGAGCGCGACGTCGTAGCCGAAGAAGCGGACGCGGTCCTCCTGATCCCGGATCGCCTGTACGATCAGGCCGGCCTTGCTCTTGGTGATGGCCAGCGCCAGGAACAGCGTGACCGTCAGGCAGATGGCGACAAGATAGTAGCTCGACGAGCCATAAGCATCGAAGGTGAAACCGGCGACATCGAACTGGCCGAGGTCGGTGATGCCGTTGAAACCGCCGGTGAAGGCCTGCTGGTCGATGATGACGAGTTGCACCACCACCATGGCGGCGAGCGTGATGATGGCGGCGTAGACGCCGGTCACTCTGCCCTTGAAGACGAACCAGCCGAGCAGGGCAGCGACGCCCGCTGGCAGCAGGATGCCGGCCAGCACGCCGAACAGCGGCGAATAGAACGGCGTCCAGAACCAGGGCAGTTCGGTGACGTTGTTCCAGACCATGAAGTCGGGCAGGCCATCTGCGCCGGTGTGCACCGGAATGGTCTTCAGCTTCAGCATCATCGCCATGCAGTAGGAACCGATGCCGAAGGTCATCGCCTGGCCGAGGTTGAGGATGCCGGCATAACCCCAGGACAGGCTGAGCGAGACAGCCAGCATGCCGAAGACCAAGTAGCGGGCATATTTGTTGAGCAGGAAAGCGTCCTGCAGGAACACCGGCACCAGCAGGATGGCCAAACACACCGCCGCGTAGAGCGCGATTTCGGTCTTCGTTCTGGCTAGAGCGTTTCCGTTTTTCACGGAAACGCGGAAACGCTCTAGTTCTTCGTTTTCACGCAATTCCGGACGGAAAACCGCTACGCCCTTTTCCTGGATTTGCTCTGGCACTCTGTTGTTTCCTTGATTGGACATGATCGGTCTCAGGCCCGCACGCGAGCGGTGAATAGGCCCTGCGGCCGGAAGCGGATGAGCACGACGATGGCGAGCAGCACCAGCGCCTTGGCGATCGTGTCGTTGGAATAGAAGGCGAGATAACCCGACAGCTCGCCGAGGATGCCGGAGCTGGCCAGCGTGCCCATCAGGCTTTGCGTGCCGCCGAGCACCACCACCATGAAGGCGTCGACGACATAGGTGGTGCCCATCTCCGGCGACACGCTCTTCAGCGGCGACACCAGCGCGCCGGCAAGGCCGGCCATGCCGGCGCCATAGGCGAAGGTCGAGCGATAGATGCGGCCGGCATTGATGCCGAAGGAGGAGGCGACCGCCCGGTTCTGGGTGATGGCGCGCAGCTTCAGGCCGAAACTGGTGTAGCGGTAGATGCCCCAGGTCAGCGCGAACAGGCCGAGCGCCAGGAACAGGATGAACAGGCGATAGGCGGAATCGGTCGCGCCGAGGATGTTGACGCTCTGCGACAGCGATTCCGGCATCTGCACATAGCGCAGCTCGCCACCGGCGGTCAGGCGGATCGCCTGCTGCGCCATGACGCCGATGCCCCAGGTCGCGAGGATCGTGTCGAGCGGCCGATCGTAGAGATGGCGGATGACCAGCGTCTCGATGAGCCAGCCGAACAAGGCGAGCAGCAGGAAGATCGGCACAAGGCTCGCCAGCAGACCGAGCCCGAACTGCGTCTGCAGGAACCAGGCCGCGTAGGCGCCGAGCATGACGAACTCGCCATGGGCAAGATTGATGACGCCAGTGACGCCGTAGATGATGGCGAGGCCGAGCGCGACCAACAGCAGGATGGAGCCGATGCTCAGGCCCGTCATGATCTGGGAGACGAAGATTTCCATGGCGCCGCTTCTTCCGGGAAAGAGGGGATGGTGGCGGTGCGAGACCGCCACCATTGTTGTGGCAATCAGCTCTGCTTCAGTCCTTCGGCCGTGCAATGCTGGTTGGGGTAGGCCTTGTAAGGCGAAGGCTCGAGCCAGTTGGCCGACTGCTTCAGGATCTTGAACTGACCATCGGCCTGGCACTGGCCGATCTTCGGCCACAGCCAGCTGTGCAGGTTCTCCGGCTCGATGCGTACCTTGCCCTGCGGCGCGACCAGTTCCTGGCCCTTCACCGCTTCGCGGATGGCGGTGGGCGAGATGTCGGAGCCGGCCAGTTTCTCGACCGCCTGCTTGAACAGGTAGATCTGGAAGTAGGATGGCTCGGACACGAAGTGGGTGACCTTGTCGCCGCCCCAGCGCTTCTTGTAGGCGTCGACGAATTTGTGGTTCTCGGGCGAGTCCCACACCATGAAGTAGGGCGCCGAGGTGAAGTGGCCCGCGGCCGCCTCGCCGCCCATCGCCGCCACCTCGTTTTCGGAGGTGGTAAGGCTGGCCATCGGCATCTTCTCGGGGTCGAGGCCGGCGGCATGGTACTGGCGGTGCAGCGCCACGACGGAATCGCCGACCACGGTGGAGAAGATGACGTTCGGCTTCTCAGCCTTCAGCTTGTTGATGACGGACGAGAATTCCGAATGGCCGAGCGGCACATACTCCTCGGCCACCACTTCGGCGCCGAGTTCGGCCAGCAGCTTCTTGCAGTAGTTGTTCTCTTCCTTCGGATAGATGTAATTCGAGCCGATCAGGTACCAGCGCTTGCCGAACTTCTCGACCAGCCATGGCACGAAGTCGTCCTGCTGCTGGTTCGGCACAGCACCGGTATAGATGACGTTCTTCGAACATTCGCGGCCCTCATAGAGGGTCGGGTACCAGTAGAGATTGTTCTGCTTCTCGAACACCGGCAGCACAGCCTTGCGGCTGGCCGAGGTGTAGGAGCCGAACACCGAAACACATTTGTCGGACAGCACCAGCTTGCGGGCCTTCTCGGCGAAGGTCGCCGGATCGGAGGCCGGATCTTCGACCACCGGCACCAGCTTCCTGCCGTTGATGCCACCGGCGGCGTTGATCTCCTCGATCGCCATGATCGTCGCCTTGTTGAGCGACTCCTCGATGATGGCCGTGGTGCCGGTGAGCGAGAACAGCACACCCACCTTGATCTCACCGTCGGCGGCATAGGCCAGCGACGAATTCTTGCTCCAGATATGCGGGAAACCGACGAGGGACACGGTGCCGAAAGCGGCGGTGGCCTTCAGAAAACTGCGACGATTGCTTTTCACCTTTCTTCTCCCCTGAAAACAGAAAAGGCCCCGAAGCGAGCTGCCGAAGCAGACCGTTTCGAGGCCGTATTGCCCTGTTGTTTTTCGCGGCAGCAACGCCGCTGCGAACCCTCCAAGGGCTCGCTAGAGTAAGGTCGTACGCAACAAAAAACCCCACGTCCCGCTTCCGCGAAAGTCGTGAGGTTCCGTTACCTTCATTTCGCCGGCAGCGTCGTTGCTGCCGATACCCGAACGCTAGCCAAGAAGTTCGTAGGAGTCAATGATGGCGGTGGCCACCGCGCCGATCGTCACGCGCCGTTCCATCGCCTGGCGCCTGAGATAGTTGTAGGCCTCTTCCTCGCTGACATTCTTTAGCCGCATAAGCAACGATTTCGCCCGCTCGACACTGCGCATGGTGCGCAGGCTCTCGTCCAGCTTTTCAATGCGTCCGCGCAGTCGGCGCTCGTAGAGGAAATGGCCGCGCGCCAGCGCGAGGGTCGACTGCACCGAACGCGAGGTCACCGGATAATGCAGCACGCCGTGGGCCGCGCAATTGTGCAGCAGGTTGAGATCGAGCATGCCGGCGCCGGGATCGATGACCACCAGGGCCGAGGCCGGCTCTCCCGGGATCCAGGGCAGGCGCTGCGGCAGGTCTGGCGAAAGCACGCAGAAGACGACGTCATACTGCGCCGGTATCTGCGACGGCATCGGCCATTCGTGGTGCACGTCGCAACGCAGGCGCTGCAGTTCACGGATCAGCCGCTCGCCGTCGTCATTGCGATCGACGATGACCGCGACCTTGAGGTTCCAGAACGAACGCGACGACGGTGGCCCGGATGGCGCATCGCGACCGCCTTCCTTCTTGGCACCCGCACCCTGTCGATCGCGGGTGAATCTTGCGATGTCGATGGTTTCCTGCACTGTCTGTTCCTCCCCGCCGCCGCCTATGCGAGCTCGAGATTCTTCTGGCCAAGGCTGCGCCCATACCCCAGCAGATAGGGGTCGGAGAGAACGCAGGATGGCGATTCATAAACAAGGTCGAACTGGCCTTGCCGGTTGGCGCGGCCGATACGCGTCCACAGGTCGGCGTGACCCCAGATCGGATTGATGGCGACGTCGCCCTGCGGCGCTTCGAACTCCGATCCCATCACCGAAGCACGCAGGATCTCGGTGTCCATCGAGTTGGTCTGCTCCAGCGTCTTGGCGAAGGCGTTGACCTGGAAATAGGACGCTTCCAGGCACATGTTGGTCGGCTCGTCATCGCCGTATCGTTTCTTGTAATCACGCACGAAGGACGAGTTGCGCTCGTTGCCGACGCCCTGGAAATAGGGCGCCGCGGTGATGTGGCCTTCACCGACGTCATAACCCATGGCGCGGATCTCGGCCTCCGTCGTGGTCAGCGAAGCGATCGGCATGACCTTCGGGTCGAGCCCAAGATCGGCATAGGCCTGGTAGAGATAGACCGTGCCGTCGCCGACGACGGTGGAGAAGATGACATCGGGCTGCGCCCGCTTGACGTCGCGCATCACCGGCAGGAATTCCTCACGCGAAGCGCCCATGCGTACATAGGACTCGCCGACGACCGTGCCGCCGCTGTTGCGGATCAATTCGCGCATGATGCGGTTGGATTCGCGTGGATAGATGTAATCGGCGCCGATGAAATAGAAGCGGGTGCCGTAGCGCTCCATCAGGATGCGACAGAGCTCGACGCTGTTCTGGTTCGGCGTCGCCCCGGTGTAGATGACGTTGGGCGAGAATTCAAAACCCTCATAGAGGGTTGGATACCACAGCAGCCCGTTGAGCCTTTCGACCACCGGCAGCACGGCCTTGCGGCTGGATGAGGTGTAGCAGCCGAAGATGGTGGAAACGCCATCCTCGACCATCAGCTTCTTGGCGTAGCGGCCGAAGGCGCTGGCCTCCGAGCCGGGGTCATAGACGACCGGCTCCAGCGGCCGGCCATTGACGCCGCCGCCGGCGTTGATTTCTTCGATCGCCGTCAGTGTGCCACGCAATTGCGTCTCCTCGATCACGGCCATGAAGCCGGTTCGCGAGAAGAGGACGCCGACGCGCCACGGTTCGGAGGTATTGCTTGATCTCGTCAATATACGCTCCCACGATTCCCCAATGCCGCTTGTTTTTTCTGTATGTCGCGGCCGGCCTCGCAGCTTGAAGCCGGCCGCTTCACGGGTCAACTGGCCAGAAGTTCCTTCAGCTTGCCGTCGAGAAATTTGACATCGTTCGGGCTGGTTCCCGGCCCGCCGGCGAAATGGCCCCAGACCGACTCATAGGGAACGAACTCAGCATTCGGCATGTTGGCCACTTCGAACTCGCTGTCTTCGGGCGGGAAATAGAGATCGGTGCGGCTGGGCATGACGAAGGCCTTGGCCTTGATGGCCTTGAGCGCCTTCTTGAAGTCGCCCTTGTAGAGTTCGTTGTCGCTGATGTCGCCATTCTGCCAGGTCCACAGCATGGTCAGAAGGTTGTTGGCGTCCTTCGGCAGGAAGAAGCCTTCCCAGAAAGCTACCAGGAAATCCTCCAGCGAGGAGTAGCCGAGCGCCTTGAGGTCTAGTTCCTGGCGATAGAAGGTCTGCGAGAAGCCCCAGCCGGCATAGACGCGGGCCATGGCGCGCAAACCCTTCTCCGGCTTGTTGTCGTACCAGCCATTGTTCCATGCAGAGTCGGCGGTGAGCGCGGCCTTGACGCCTTCCAGGAATACGAAATTGTGGCGCGAGCATTTGGCCGAGCCGCAGAACGGCGCGATGCGCTCGACCATGTCGGGATACATGGCGCCCCAATGGAAGGTCTGCAGCGCGCCCATCGACCAGCCGACCACCAGCTTCAGCTTCTTGACGCCGAACTTCTCGGTGACCAGCTGGTGCTGGGCACGGACGTTGTCATAGGCCGTCACCTGCGGGAACCGCGACTTGTTGTAGGGTTCCGGCGTGTTGCTGGGCGAAGAGGACAGCCCGTTGCCGAACATGTTCGGGATGATGATGAAATATTTGGCCGGGTCGAGCGTCATGCCCTTGCCGATCAGCCATTCATTGTCGACGTGCTGGCCGGAGTACCAGGTGGGGAAGACGATGACGTTGTCCTTCTTCGCATTCAGCTTGCCGAAGGTCTTGTAGGCAAGCTTGGCGTCGCGCAGCGTCGCCCCCCTTTGCAGGACGAAGTCGCCCAGCGAATAGATCTCATAGTCAGGCATCAGGCAGTTTCCTTTACTTGCGAACGTTGAGACGAGGCCCGGCGACCGGGCCCCATCCGGAACATCATGCGGTTGCGCGTTCCGGCGATGCGCGCAGCGACAGAGCGGCATAGGCGATGCCGCCGGCGAGCGCCGCGCTGATCGCGGTCGAGAAATGCGGCAGGTAGAATTCGACGATGACGGCCACCGCCGAGCCGATGATCCAGGCAATGAAGGCGGTCGGCCGCCAGTCGCGATCGATCTCGGCATTCTTGCGAGCGACATACTGGTCGACCAGGATGATCGCGCCGATCGGCGGAACCAGGATGCCGAGCAACGACAGCCACTGGATGAAGAAGGCCCAGACATTGCCGGCGGCGACCGCGATGCCGATGGCGCCGAGGATGACAGCCATCACGCGCATGCGGGTGTGGAAGATGCGCGACCAACCGGTGGCGGCATTGTACAGGCAATGCGCGCAGACCGAGCCGAGGTTCAGGTAAAGGAACACGAAGGCAAGCGCGCTGAGGAAGGCCACCTGCTTGCCGTTCATGTAGCCGAACATGTTGTCGGCACCGAACGGGTTGGCATTCGGAACGGCAAGCGCTGCCGTCATGATACCGCCGACCAGCATGGCGATCAGGTTGGCGAAGGGGAAGGCGCTGAAGGTCGCGATCAGCGAGGCCCTGCCATCCTTGGCCCAGCGGTTGAAGTCGGCGCTCACCGTGCCGGCGTCGATGAAGAGCGCGATGACGACGGTCAATCCCACGCCCATGGACATGGTGGCTGCGCCATTGTTGCCGGGATAAGCGAGGATGGCTTGCCAGCCGGAGGCTGACGCGGCGTCGAACACCACCCAGCCGCCGAGAATGACGAAGAGCGGAACCGAAACCAACCCGACCAGATGCAGCCCGTGCACGCCGACGAAGGTGATGCCGATGTAGAGCAGACCGGCGATGATGGTCATCGCGACATAATTGAGATCATAGGCCGAACTGATCAGCGCACCGGTGATGCCGGTCTGCACCGCATACCAGCCGAGCAGCAACGTCGACAGAAGGCCAGAGGCGAAGACATAACCCTTGCGGCCGAACACGATCGAGGCGAGCAGGGCGAAGTTCATGCCGCGGTTGGTGCCAAGAAGTCCCAGCGCGCCGACATAGGCGAACATGATGAGGTTGCCGATCACCATCGCCCAGAGTGCACTGGTGAAGCCCATGCCGAGCACGAGGATCGAACCGGTCATGGCACCGGTGATGATCATCGGAAAGCCGATCCAGACCGTTGTCACCGAAAAGGTGGAGCGCCGCGCCGCCATCGGCACGGGCTGATGCTCGTATTCTTCTCCGAGTATGTGATCGACGCTATCGAGCGTCTCGATCTCCGTCTTGTTGTTCATGCCACCCTCCCAGGGGTCAATCGCGTTGCGTGTGCGGCTGTCGTCGCGATCGGACGTCCTTGTCCTCACCCGCTTTCCCCGGTGGAAGCGCATTCAGGCCATGGTCCCAAAGGCGCGCGGCGTGAACCACTGGCGGTTCGCCGGCGCAAGCCCCTTGTCATAGCCGTCCGGCGCCGGTTCCCCATCGGCATCTCGGTCGGTATCGCCAAAACGACAAAGGCCTCCCGATGGCTTCGTGTCCGAAGTCAAAGGGAGGCCTTCTTGCCTTGATCTGATTGGGTGGCCTCGTTGCCACCTGCCTGCTTAACAGGCGAAGGAAACGTTAGACGGGCATCCAAATCCTGTCAATACGACGTTTCGGAGTTCAAAAAGGAAGGAGCACCCGCCATCACTCCTGGCTGAGCGACCTTCTTTGGCAACGGCTGTTCCGCTTATGAAACCACCAGCTTGAGATGACTCTGCCCCGCCGGACGACGATTCTTCATGCCGGAAATGGCATAGCCGTTGCGACCGGCTTCCTTGGCGCGATAGAGCGCCTCGTCCGCCCTGGCGGTGAGGTCGACAGCGGCGACATAGATGTCCGGCGTCCACTCCGCGATGCCGACGCTGATGGTGAAACGGTCCTCGTCTTCCGCTTTGCCGCTGCCTTCGCGCACGGTGGCGACGAGAACGGAAGCGACTTTTTCCGCCTGGCGCGCAGTCGTTTCCGGCAGCAGGATCGCAAACTCGTCGCCGCCAAGCCGGAAGACCGTATCGCTGCCGCGTACCATCGCCTTGGCGATCTCGGCGAACTGGCGCAGGATGCGGTCGCCGAAAGCATGGCCGTGCGTATCGTTGAAGCTCTTGAAGTGATCGATATCGATCAGCATCAGCGAGAAATGGCGGCCGGTGCGGCGCGTGCGTTTGTCCTCCGCCTCCAGCACAGCCAGAAAATGGCGGCGATTGGGCACGCCGGTGAGATCGTCGGTCTGGGCAAGCTCGGCAAGCTCCTCACGCAGCCGCCCGATCGACATGACGGTGAAGCCGAAGTTCCAGACCACCCCCGAGAAGATGACACACAGCAGTGCGTAGGATTCCACCGCCGTGTAGAATTCCTGATCGACGCGCCCCAGCATCAATCCTACGTTCAAGACGCTTTCGATGAGATGGCCGAGGATGCCGACGATCATGGCGGTGGCCGCAATCATTGCGCCGAGGTCCTTGCGATGCCAGCGCAGCAGATACCAGGCGGCGAGCACCAGCGGCACCGACTGACCAGCGGCATAGACGAGATTGCGGCCCTGCAGGCTGCCGAACAGGAGGAGCAGCAAAACCAGGCTGCCGGCAGTGATCGTCGCGCTTGCCTTCAGCCCGCCGGACTGGCCGTAGAAAACGCGCACGCCGACCCAGAACATGCAGAAGCCGAAGATGACGAAACCATTGCCGATCACGGCCGGCACATAGCTGCCCTCGTTGCCCTGCAGGGCGAGCACGCAGCCACCGATGGTGGAAAGCACGCAACCAGCCAGCCAGACGCGCGCTGCCGCGAAGTTCCGATAGCGGTAGGCGATGGCGCCCCAGATGACCGCAACCGTCAGCGAGTTGAGCAGGATGACGATGTAAAGCGTGAGGAAGTCGAGTTTCATCACAATGTCCTGGGCGAAGCTCTCCTCCTACGGGTTCGCCACTTGCGCAGACGTTAATATAAACGGTGCGTTTTGCGTCAACTGTTAGAAAAAGCCGGCGACCTCCTGCAATTCCAGCAAAGTGCTCGGGTTTGCGCACGAAATTGCAAGGGAGTTTGAGCGTAGCTCCCTGCTGGACGTGCTGGCGCAACCAATCCACACCAACTACCCGCTTGCGGAAGGCATTGAATTACGCGAGATCGACGACCGCCTTGCCGGAAGGCTGAAGACACTTTCGTAGACGAACGCTGACTTGTCGTTTGGCCGGCGCCGCATATCGAGCCGACGGCAAGGCCAGCCTTCCGAACCTGATCTAACCGAGGACCAATGCCCATCCACGAACTCGCGGCGCTCGGCGCCGCAACCTGCTGGGCGCTGACCGGCATCATCTCGGCAGGGCCGGCCGGCCACCTCGGCGCTCCGGCCTTCAATCGCCTGCGCCAGATCTTCGTCACCGCCATGCTGGCCCTTTACGTGCTAGCGACCGGCGCGTGGCGCGAACTCGATGCAGCCAATGTGCTTCCACTTCTGCTGTCAGGGTTCATCGGCATCTTCATCGGCGACACGCTGCTGTTCGCCACGCTGAACCGTGTCGGCCCCCGCCGCTCCGGCATCCTGTTTGCGCTCAATGCGCCGATCGCGGCCATTCTCGGCTGGCTGCTGCTCGGCGAGACGCTGACCATGAAGGCGCTCGCCGGGATGGCGCTGGTCGTGGCCGGCGTGCTGCTGGCCATCCTGTTCGGCAAGCGCCGCGCGCAGCTGCATCAATGGGAAACGGTGAAAGGACCGCTCTGGATCGGCGTGGCGCTTGGGCTCGGCGCTGCAACGGGGCAGGCGATCGGATCCATCATCGCGCGGCCGGTGATGGAAACCGGCATCGATCCGTTCGTGGCTTCGATGCTCCGGGTCGGCATCGCCGCGGCCTGCCTCAGCGTCATGATCCAGCTGCCCATTCCCGCGTTGAAGCCCAAAGGCCCGCTGACCTGGAAGGTGGCGGTCATGACTGCGCTCACCGGCATCCTGGCCCTGGCGATCGGCATGACGCTGCTTCTGTTCGCGCTGTCCGGCGGCAAGGTCGGCATCGTCTCGACATTGTCGGCAACCTCGCCCGTCATCATCCTACCGCTGCTGTGGCTGCGCACCGGTGAGCGACCGGCCGCCGGCGCCTGGGCGGGTGCCGCCCTCGTGGTTGCTGGCATGGGGCTGATCTTCATGGCGTGAGACCAGGTGGCGGTCTAGGTTAGCTCGCATGAGCGTGCCGATATCCGATCCGTACCAAGCTGCCGTGGCGATGGATGATGTCACAGCCTTCATAGCCACCAACCTGCCGGTCGCACCTGTCCCGGGCATTCCGGAGATCCGGCTGCATGGAGCGCGGCCGGGCAGCAATCTGCGCCGCGTCGTTGAGCAGCGGAGCAAGCTCTCCCCCTACTGGGCCTATCAATGGGCTGGCGGCGCGGTGCTGGCACGCCATCTGCTCGACCATCCGGAAACGGTACGAGGGCGGACCGTGCTCGATCTCGGCTCCGGCTCCGGTCTTGTCGCCATCGCCGCCGCGAAGGCCGGCGCCGCAAAGGTGATAGGCACAGACATCGATCCGCATGCGATCGCCGCGCTGCGTCTCAACGCGGAATTGAACGACGTGGCGGTAGAGCCTGTGCTGGCAGATCTTACAACTGGAGAGCCGCCTCACATCGACCTGCTGCTGGTCGGCGACCTGTTCTACGAACGTCGGCTCGCCAGACGGGTCACGGCATTCATGGATCGCTGTCTTGCCACCGGCATCACGATCCTGGTCGGCGATCCGGGCCGCGCCTATCTGCCTCGCGAGCGGCTGGCAGCGATCGCCGAATACCCAGTGACCGACTTCGGCGCAGCGGCCGGCGTGGCCACCCCAGCGATGGTCTTCACTTTCATGCAGAATAGCTAATTCAACCCTGGCGGCAGAACAGACTTCTACGCCACCTGCGATTGCCCGGAAAGATGGCACCTATTTTTGCGTGGATTGCCCAAAAAACAGAATCTCATGCTTCGCGTGCACAAGATTCTTGCTGCAAGCTAAAAAAATCATCCGGTGATTCCTCCCGTAGCACTGGATGTGTTCTTCCCTCCCGAGAGGCTCTTAAGCCTCTGCTTCGGCCGGGACGCCAGGCGTCCCGGTCTTTTTCTGTGCTGCAGTGTTGTTTTCAGGGTCTATTTGGCCGGGTCGATCCAGCCGTTCGGCGGCCCGAACTTGGCCATGGCTTCGGTCGGGCCCCAGGTACCCGGCTCATAGATCGCAGGCTGGCTCTTGTCGTCGAGTATCGGACCAACGATGCGCCAGGCTGCTTCAGACGCATCCTGCCGCGTGAACA
Organism: Terribium retamae; assembly: GCF_022347545.1. Taxonomy (GTDB): domain Bacteria; phylum Pseudomonadota; class Alphaproteobacteria; order Rhizobiales; family Rhizobiaceae; genus Mesorhizobium; species Mesorhizobium retamae. The sequence goes on along the minus strand of NZ_JAKREW010000028.1, from coordinate 25,030 downwards.
GGCGCACGTCGCCGTTCATGGCATCGCCGATCAGGCGCTCATACGGCTCCATGTCACCCGCTGAATCGTCGACGGCCGAAAGCTCGACCTGTTCGCCGATCATCGCGTCGCCGGCCTGCTTGCGGCGCGCGCCGATGCTGATGGAGATTTCCGGGTTGATGCGGAAACGCACATAATTTGCCTCGCCCGGCGCGATCGTGTCGAAGACATCGAGCGGCGGCCGCTTCAGCCTGACCACAACCTCGGTGGCCCGCACCGGCAGGTTCTTGCCGGCGCGGATGAAGAAAGGCACATCCTGCCAGCGCCAGGTGTCGACGAAGAAGCGCACGGCGGCAAAAGTCTCGACGGTCGAGCCCGGCGCGACGCCCGGCTCCTTCAGATAGCCGGCAAACTGGCCGCGCACCACATCGTCCTTGGTCAACGTACGAACGGCCTTCAGCACCTGCACCTTCTCGTCGATCAGGTCCTCGGCCGAGCGGCCGGAAGGCGGCTCCATGGCCAGAAGCAGCATGATGTTGAGCAGATGGTTCTCGATGACGTCGCGGATGCAGCCGACCTCGTCATAGAACTTGCCGCGCCCCTGCACGCCGAAATTCTCGGCCATGGTGATCTGGACGCTCTCGACATAGTTGCGGTTCCAGATCGGCTCCAGGAAGGAGTTGGCGAAACGGAAATAGAGCAGGTTCTGGATCGCTTCCTTGCCGAGATAATGGTCGATGCGGAAGATCGAATTCTCGTCGAAGACGATGTGCAGGACCCGGTTCAGCCAACGCGCCGACTGCAGGTCGCGTCCGAACGGCTTTTCCACCATCAGTCTGGCGCCGGTCGCACCGCCCGACTGCTCCAACCCCTGCACCACCGGCTCGAACATCGAGGGCGGCACGGCAAGGTAATAGAGCGGATGCCGGAAGCCGTTCAGCTCTTCCTTCAATTTGTCGAAGGTTTCCTGATTGCGGTAATCGCCGCTGACATAGCGCAGCAGCCCGACCAGCCTGGCGAACACCTTCTCATCCACCTTGCCGAGTGCCGCCTTTATGCCGTCATGCGCGCGTTCGGCAAGCTTCTCCACCGTCCAGTCGTCATAGGCGATGCCGATGATCGGCTCCTTCAGATGGTTGCGTTCCACCATCGAATAGAGCGCCGGGAAGATCTTCTTGTGCGCCAGGTCGCCGGTGGCCCCGAAGAGCACAAGCACGTCCGATCGGGTTTCAGCCGCTACTGCCATGATTGTGCCCCTTACGCCTTCGGCTTTTCGAGATGGCCGCCGAAGGCATAGCGCATGGCGGACAGAAGCTTGTCGGCAAAGGCCGACTCGCCCTGCGAGGAGAAGCGGTCGAAAAGGGCCGCGGAAAGCACCGGTGCCGGCACGCCGGTGTCGATGGCGGCCTTCAACGTCCAGCGGCCTTCGCCGGAATCCGAAACCCGGCCGCCGAACTGCGCCAGCGCCGGATCTGCCTTCAGCGCACCCGCTGTGAGATCGAGCAGCCAGGAGCCGATGACCGACCCATGCCGCCACACTTCGGTCACTGCCGGCAGGTCGATGTCGAACTGATAATATTGCGGTTCGGACAACGGTGTCGTCTCGGCATCGGCGCTGCGCTTGGCCTTGCCGGAACTGGCTGCCTTGAGGATGTTCACGCCCTCGGCATAGGCGGCCATGACGCCGTATTCGATGCCGTTGTGCACCATCTTGACGAAATGGCCGGCGCCGCTCGGGCCGCAGTGCAGATAACCGAAGGGCGCGGTGCCGGCGGCCTTGTCGGGCGTAGCCCCTTGGTCGGCGCCCGGCGCCAGCGAAGCGAAGATCGGGTCGAGATGCTTCACCGCAGCATCCGGACCGCCGATCATCAGGCAGTAGCCGCGCTCCAGGCCCCAGACACCGCCGCTGGTGCCGACATCGACGAAGGCCAGGCCCTTTTCGGCATATCTGGCGGCGAGATCGACCGCATCGCGATAGTTGGAATTGCCGCCGTCGATGATGATGTCGCCCTTGTCCAGAAGCGCTGCGACCTGGTCGGCGACCTTGCCGGTGATGGCAGCCGGCAGCATCAGCCAGACGGCGCGCGGCTTGGCCAGCTTGCCGATGAACTCTTCCAGAGAACCGGAGCCGATCGCCCCTTCCTTGACCAGGGCTTCGACACTGGCCGGGTTGATATCGTAGACGACGCATTCATGGCCGTCGCGCTGCAGGCGCCTGACCATGTTGGCGCCCATCCTGCCCAGTCCCATCATTCCGATCTGCATATTTCTATCCTGCTGCTTACATTGGCCTGCCCGATCGCCCTGCCCGCCGGCATCAGCCGACGCAACCGAGACGCAGACAATCTCCGATCCGCGGCCATCAAGCCAGAGGAATGTGAAAGCTGTGTCAAACGAGGTGCGAGTGACTGGTTGGACGCCAAGATCTCCTTCCCAGAGGGAAAGGGATAGTGGCACTATTCCAGGTGCCAGCCGTTGATCCTGTAGTCACTCAAGCGCTCCGCTTCGTCGCGCGGCACATGCCGCGCGGTCTCGGCAAAGGTCTAGACATAGAAACCGAAAAAATCATGTAACCAGGAAATCGATCAGCGTTCGGACCGCGGCCGGAAGGCTGCGATGGGGGGCATAGAGTAGGGAAAAGGCGCGCGAGCGCCCTGCAACTTGCGGCATCACCCTGACCAGCTTGCCGCGTTCGAGGCGATCGCGCACAACAAAATCGTAGGCTTGGCAGATTCCCGCGCCGGCTTCCGCCAGAGAGACGACGCCGAGAATGTCGTCGAAGACCTGGATATCTCCTTCCGGTACCCAATCCAGATTCTTGCCTTCGACAGAAAACAGCCAAGGTGCAGGCTTGCCCGTGCTCGGCATGATGAATGGCAGACAGACATGCCGTGTCAGCTCATGGATATCTTGCGGCATGCCCTTGCGTTCCAAATAACTCGGCGCCGCGACAAGTTGCAGCGTTGCTTCTTCGAGCTTGCGGCCGATCAGCCCGCTGTCGGGAAGCTCACCGCCTCGGATGGCGATGTCATAGCCCTCGGCGATGAGATCGACATTACGATTGGCTATATTCACCTCGACCTTCACATGTGGATGAGCCGCCGCAAAACGCGCCAGCTTTTCGGGCAGACGAAAATGTCCGTAGGTGGTGGAGACGCTGAGACGGACACGTCCAGTCAACGCCCCCTCCCGACCCCCTATCGCGCGTTCGGCGTCGTCAATCAGAGAGAAAGCCGCGCGGGCTTGCTCCAGATAGTCGCGGCCTGCCTCGGTCAGGTTGAGTTGCCGTGTGGTACGACGAAGGAGCTGGGTGCCCAGCCGGACTTCGAGGCGTGTGATCGCTCGACTGAGAACCGATGCTGTCGTGGAGAGTGCGACCGCCCCCGACGTGAACGACCCCTTTTCGACAACCGTCACGAAGGCTTCCACGTCCCCCAGATGATCAAAACGACGCGCCATTCGAGCCTCCAGGGAACAGATCTTTTCCACTGTGACCCATTTATCGCCATTTGGCACAACAATAAATGTTTGGCCAAGCAGCCACGACATTCCTCACAAGGCAGGAGACAGAGATGACAGATGCCAATCCTTCGACACGCAAGCCGGTTCTATTCGTCCTCACGAGTCACGGCATCAAAGGCGACACCGGTCAACCGACGGGCTTCTTTCTCGGCGAAGTGACCCACCCCCTGGCCGTGATGGACGCCGCCGGAATCCCAGTTGAATTCGCGTCGATCCAGGGCGGCGAGCCGCCGGTGGACGGCTTCGACCTGGAGGACGCGACCAATGCCCGATACTGGAACGACGAAAATTTCAGGCGCGCGATAAAGAACACCGCGAAGCTGGCCGACGTCGACACGTCCCGGTACTCGGCGATTTTCTTTGCCGGAGGGCATGGAGCGATATGGGACATGCCGACGAGTGCCGATGTCGATCGGACGACACGCGAGATTTTCGAAGCCGGGGGCGTTGTCGCTGCCGTGTGTCACGGCCCGGCAGCTCTGGTGAACGTCAAGCTCAGCGACGGCAGCTATCTGGTCGCGGGCCGCAACGTGAGCGCCTTCACGGATTCCGAGGAACGGGCCGTTGGCCTCGACAAGACGGTTCCCTTTCTTCTGGCAACCACACTCGTCAAGCGTGGCGCGATCCATCATCCAGCGCAGGACTGGACGAAAAAGGTCGTTGTCGACGGCAGGCTCATTACCGGGCAGAATCCGCAATCGGCAACCGCGGTCGGTGAAGCGCTCCGCGACCTGCTGTCTGTTTAAAGCAAGCCCACTCTTCGACTCCGCGCGAAAGTAGGGGGGCGCTTACCCTCGCCCAGCCAGAAACGCCGGCAAATCCGCGACGGAGGCCAGCACCACATCGGCCAGCGGCGCGAGCGACTCGCGCGTGCCGGTGCCCGACAGTACGCCGATCGCCAGACCACAGCCGCCGGCGCGGGCCATGTCGAGATCGTGACGGTTGTCACCGACCATGGCGATTTCGGACGGCTTCAGGCCGGTGAGGTCGCAGAAGGCGATCACCGCATCGGGCGCTGGTTTCGGGTTGGCGACCGCATCGTAGCCATAGGCGGCGTCGAACAGCTGCGCCATGCCGATGGCCGACAGCGTGCGCTCGCAGCCGGCGGTGGAATCGTTGGTGGCGACGCCCAGGCGGTAGGATTTGGCATGAAGCGCGGCGAGCGACTCGGCAATGCCGGGCAACGGCACGGCGAGCGCGGAGCCCTGTTCGGTGCTGATCTCGTTGAAGTGATCCAGCGCATCGCGCTGCTCGACAGCGGACAATTCGGGGAACCACAGCGCGATGATGTCGGCATTTGTGCCGGCAGCGAAGATGGAGTCCGGCTTGAAGCCCTTCGTCTGGAAATCATAGCCGGCCTTGGCCAGGAGCACGTCGGCCCTGGCGCGATCGCCGTTCGCCGCTTCCAGTGCCATGCGATCGGCCACGCCGCCCCAGGTGGCGTGGAAATCGATCAGTGTGCCATCCTTGTCGAAAAGAATGCCCTTGATGCCCGCCAAATCCCCGTACTCCTATTCGTTTAGCCGGTGAATATGTCCTATCAGCCCGGCTGTCGAGGCATCTCTCTTGGCGGCATTCTCCTTGCCCTCAACGACAGGCAACAGGCTGGTGGCGAGTTCCTTGCCGAGTTCGACCCCCCATTGGTCGAAGGAATTGATGTCGTAGAGCGTGCCTTCGACGAAGACGCGGTGCTCATAGATCGCGATCAGCCGGCCGAAGGTGCGCGGGTCGAGCTTGCGATAGAGGATGGTGAGCGAGGGCCGGTTGCCGGAAAAGACGCGATGCGGCGCTATCCTGTCGACCTGTTCAGGTTTCATGCCCTTGGCCAGCATCTGTGTGCGCGCTTCCTCCAGCGTGCGGCCCTTCATGAGGGCTTCAGACTGCGCCACCACATTGGCGAGCAGCAGATCATGATGATGCTTGAGATCCGGCTCATGGCCGACGGCAGCGGCTATGAACTCGACCGGAATGATGTCGGTGCCCTGGTGCAGCAGCTGGAAGAAGGCGTGCTGGCCGTTGGTACCGGGCTCGCCCCATACCAGAGGACCGGTCGGCGTCACGGCCTTGCTACTGTCCAGCATGACGCTCTTGCCGTTCGATTCCATGTCGAGCTGCTGGAGATAGGCCGGCAGGCGCGACAGGCGCTGGTCGTAAGGAATGACGGCACGGGCCGGATAGCCGCAGACGACGCGATGCCAGAAACCGATTAGGCCGAGCAGCGCCGGCAGGTTCTTGTTCAGCGGCGCGGACCGGAAATGCTCATCCATTTCGTGCGCACCGGCCAGGAAGGCGCGGAAGTTTGCAGGACCGACGGCGATCATCACCGGCAGGCCGATGGCGCCCCAGACGGAGTAGCGCCCGCCGACCCAATCCCAGAAACCGAAGACGCGGTCCTTCTCGATGCCGAACTTGGCGACCAGGTCCAGCGCGGTGGAAACGGCTGCGAAATGCTTGCCCACAGCTTCCTTGCCAAGCTTGGCCTCGACCCATCTGCGCGCCGTCTCGGCGTTGGTCATGGTCTCGACGGTGGTGAAGGTCTTGGACGCGACGATGAACAGCGTGGTTTCCGCCGACAGGCCTTTCAGCGTGTCATGCATGTGGGCGCCGTCGATGTTGGAGACATAATGCGTGCGCGGCCCGTCGTGGTAAGGGGCGAGCGCCAGCGTCGCCATCACCGGGCCGAGATCGGAACCGCCGATGCCGATGTTGACGATGTCGGTGATCTTCTTGCCGGTATGGCCCGTCGCCTTGCCGGAGCGGATGGCATCGGCAAAAGCGCTCATCGCATCGAGCACCGAGCGGACATCCTTCTGCACGTCCTGGCCGTCGACAGTGAGCCCCTTGCCGTCGAGGTTGCGCAGCGCCGTGTGCAGGACGGCGCGGTCCTCGGTGATGTTGATGTGCTCGCCGGAAAACATCGCTGCGCGCCGGCCCTCGAGATCGGTCGCCTTGGCCAGGCCCTCGAGCAATTCCATCGTCCTGTCGTCGACGGCGCATTTGGACCAGTCGAGCAGCAGGTCGCCGTCCAGCGCCGAGAAGCGCTCGAAACGATCAGGATCGGCGGCGAAGGCCTCGCGCATGTTCATCGGGGTTGCGGCGCGATGGGCGCGCAGGGAAGCGAGCTGTTTGTCGAAGGCGGTGCGGTCCACGGCGATCTCCAGACTATGGCAGGGTCGGTTCAGACTTTAGCAGAGTGAGTAGCGCAAACGACAGGTTTGCAGCGAACTTATCTAGCGGAGTTTCAATCGGTTCAAGCCGAGTGCCGCGCACATTTTGCGTCCGCGCGAAATGGAACCGACGGCGCATTCCGTCACGCCGACCAGAGCGGGAAATTTCTGCCTTTTGTCGTTCACCGGCGGGAATGAAGGATCACTGGCATAAATCCCAGCGATCAGAAAAATTGATTGGCGCAACCCCTTGTACCAATCATACAGTCCAATGGTCCACAAAACAAAAAAGACTGACCAACGAGGAGCGCCCGAATATGCCACAGCGTAACGACACAGCGATATGGTCAGGCCTTTTCAGGATTTCGGCCGAATCCGGCCAGACCCTGCAGGCACAGATCCGCCAGGCGATCGTGGCCGCCATCCTCGACCGCCAAATCGCTGCGTCCATGCCGCTCCCGTCCTGCCGCATCCTTGCCGAGAAGCTCGGCGTTGCGCGCGGCACCGTGGTGCTCGCCTTCCAGCAACTCGTCGACCAGGGCTTCCTGGTGGCGCGCGAACGGCGCGGCCACTTCGTGAATCCGGAGGTCCTTGCCACACCGGCGCGGCCGCAGAAGGCACCCGAACAGGCCAATGAGATCGACTGGAAGAAGCTGCGCCAGATCGCCGCCAGCGACATGCCACCGCCGAACAAGCACGACAACTGGATCAAGTCGTCATATCCGTTCGTATACGGCCAGTTCGATCCGGCGCTGTTCCCGACCGCGGAATGGCGCGAGTGCAACCGCATGGCGCTGGCCGTGCTGGAGATCCGCAACTGGGCCTCCGACATGGTCGACCGCGACGACCCGCTGCTGATCGAACAGATCCAGGCACGGCTGTTGCCGCGGCGCGGCATCTTCGCCAATCCGGACGAGATCATCGTGACGCTTGGCGCCCAGAACGCGCTCTACATGCTGGCCACGCTCTTGATGACCAAGGGCTCGAAGGTGGCGATGGAAGACCCCGGTTACCCGGATGCCCGCTCGATCTTCAGACTGGCCGGCGCCGACATCCAGCCGATCCCGGTCGATCAGTCGGGCATCGTCACCTCGGCGATCCCGTCCGATTCCGGCTTCGTCTTCGTGACGCCGAGCCACCAGTGCCCAACGATGGTGCCGTTGTCGCAGGAGCGTCGCCAGGATCTTCTGGCCCGCGCCAACCGCAACAACCACATCATCATCGAGGACGGCTATGACAGCCAGTTGCTGGACGAAGCGCCGCAGCAGGCGCTGAAGAGCATCGATCGCTCCGGCCGCGTCGTCTATGTCGGCTCGATGTCGAAGACGCTGGCTCCGGGCCTGCGCCTCGGCTACATCGTTGCTTCGGCCGGCCTGATCGCCGAACTGCGCGCGCTGCGCCGCTTCATGCTGCGCCACCCGCCAGCCAACAACCAGCGCGCCGTGGCCCTTTTCCTGTCGCTTGGCCACCACGAGGCGCTGGTGCGTCGTCTTTCGACGGCGTTCGACGAGCGGCGCAAGCGGCTGGTGAACGCGATCTCGGCCTTCCTGCCGGATTGGCGTGCCACCGACTCGGCCGGAGGCACCTCGTTGTGGCTGGAAGGACCGCGCGGCACCGACTCGCGCGATCTCGCTGCGGCGGCAGCCAGCCGCAGCGTCATCATCGAGCCGGGCGACCGCTTCTTCGACCGCACGGACAAGCCGTCTCGGTTCATGCGACTGGGCATCTCGTCCATTTCGCTGCAACATATCGAACCCGGCATTCGCGAACTCGCGACCGCAGCAGGCCGACGGCCGGCAGCGGCATAAATCCACCTCCCAAGCAACAATCAACCCTCCCCCTTGAACGGGGGGAGGGTTTATAAATTGCCGCTGCCGCTTTCTCGTTCATCGCCGAAAGTCGGCCCCTCGCGCTCGGATCTCAAGCGGTCGAGCAATGCCGTTCACCTGCCGCTGTCCACTACCTTCAGCAGTTCCCGACACCCTGCCTGCGAGGGCCTGACAAAGGCGCGAACCGTGGAAGCAAGCCGCTTCCCGATCTCATAATCGCGTCGCTCGTGAACCGCATTTTTGCCTTTTGCCTGGTCCATCTTCCGGGAATCGCTGGCCCATATGCTGTACCAACACGATTGGCATAGTTCGGCGAAAGAAGGGGAGAAGCGCGCTGATGGTGGACCAACCACCACATGCAAAGCTTCAAGACAAAAAGTGGAGGTTTTCCATGTCTATGACCGCGGAAAAGCAGGATTTGCAAGGCGACGGCCGATCTCGCCGGTCCGGCGGGCGCGAAGCGCGACGCGCCATGCGCGCGGCACCTCTGGCTGATGATATTAGGCCAGTGAGGGCTGGCCTGGAGGGTGGACGCTACGGCCCATTGGCCCAAAACGACCTCGAACGCATCCATGAGGCGGTGCTGACGCTTTTGGAAACCGTCGGCTTCGCCAATGCCATTCCATCCTGCATCGAAGCACTGACGGCGGTCGGCGCCAGCTACAGCGAAGACGGCCGCATCCGCTTCCCGCGGGCGCTGGTGCTCGACACGATCCGCAAGGCGGCACGCAACTTCACGCTGCACGGCCAGGACCCGAAGCACGACATGTTGATCCAAGGCAAGCGCGTCCATTACGGCACCGCCGGTGCAGCCGTGCACCTGGTCGATGTCGAAAAGCGCGAATATCGCGAGAGCCTGCTGCAGGACATCTACGATGCTGCACGCATCGTCGACGGCCTGGACAACATCCACTTCTTCCAGCGACCGATGGTGCCGCGTGACATCCCCGATCCGCTCGAGATGGATTTCAACACGCTTTATGCCTGCGTGATGGGAACCTCCAAACATGTCGGCACCTCCTTCACGGTGCGCGAGAATGTGAAGCCTGCACTGGAGATGCTCTATACGATCGCCGGCGGGGAGGAGAACTTCCGTGCCCGGCCCTTCGTCTCCAACTCCAACTGTTTCGTCGTACCGCCAATGAAATTCGCCGAAGATGCCTGCGGCGTGCTGGAGGCCTGTGTCGAGGGCGGCATCCCGATCCTGCTGCTTTCCGCCGGCCAGGCCGGCGCGACCGCACCGGCCGCAATTGCAGGCGCAGTGGTGCAGGCGGTGGCCGAAGTGCTGGCGGGACTGGTGTACGTCAATGCCATCAAACCCGGCCATCCCGCTATTTTCGGCACCTGGCCCTTCGTCTCGGACCTGCGCACCGGCGCAATGTCCGGCGGCTCTGCCGAGCAGGCGCTGTTGACCGCGGCCTGCGCGCAGATGGCGCAATTCTACGACCTGCCCGGCGGCTCGGCCGCCGGCATGGCCGATTCCAAACTGCCCGACATCCAGTCGGGTTTCGAAAAGGGCATCACCGACGTGATGGCCGGCCTGTCGGGCCTCAACCTCGTCTACGAATCCGCGGGCATGCACGCTTCCCTGCTCGGCTTCTGCCTGGAAAGCCTGATCATCGACAACGACATGATCGGCCAGTGCCTGCGCTGCGTGCGCGGCATCGAGGTCAGCGACGAGGCCCTGTCGATCGACACCATCACTGAAGTCTGCCTCAACGGTCCCGGCCACTATCTCGGCAACGACCAGACGCTGAAGTTGATGCAGACGGAATATTTCTACCCGGCCATCGGCGACCGTTTCTCGCCGAAGGAATGGAACGAAAAGGGCAAGCCCGACATCCTGCAGCGTGCCATCGCCGAGAAGAAGCGCATCCTGGCGGAACGTTTCCCGAGCCACGTGCCCCGCGCCATCGACGACCGCCTGCGCCAGCGCTTCGACGGTATCATCCACCTGCCCCGCTCAGGCATGGGTGGGTAGGTGGGCATCCGCAGGCATTGCCCCCGTCCGCACGATCGTGGAACAATGCGGCTGTAACGGCGGAGCGGCAATATGGCAGCAACCAACCGGGAAAAGCTGGCAACCTTCCTCGATGATCTGACTGCCGCGATCGGGCCGAAAGCAACCGGCGACACGCCGCTGGCGCTTGGCTGGCAGCGTGTAGCGGTGGCCATTCCGCGTGGCGAGGCCGAAACCGGCTCGACAGAACCAGCTCGACGGCCAGCCTGTATCCATCTGGAAACCAGCTATCGCAATCTGGAAAATGCAGGACTGCGCAAGCTGGCGGCATCCTTCCGGGAGATCGAGCCGCTTCTGGCCTGGAGCAGCCGCGCCGAGCGGCGCATCTCCGACACGCTTGCCGAAAACTATGCCGAGGCGACGATCGTCGGGGACGGCGGCGCGATACCCAGCAAAACGGTCGAGATCGGCGCGTCTATCCTGAGCCCGAACACGGATTATCCGAACCACCGGCACCCACCGGAAGAAGTCTACATCGCCTTGTCGAAGGGGCACTGGCGGCAGGATGACGACCCGTGGATCGAGCCCGGCATCGGCGGCCTGATCCACAATCCCGCCAACATCATCCACGCCATGCGCTCGGGGAACCAGCCGCTGTTCGCGATCTGGTGCCTGCCTCTGCCATAGGCGAAAGGGGTCACGCCACGGCTCCTGCCGCCGCCAGCAAAAGCACCACCACCCAGGGCGGCGCCTTGGCGAAGACCAGCAGCAGGAAGCCACCCAGGCCGAGCAAGACATCGAGCGGCCCGGTGATGGCGCTGGTCAATACCGGATCATAGAAGGCGGCAGCAAGGATGCCGACGACGGCGGCATTGGTGCCGCGCATTGCCGCCTGCGCCTTCGGCAGGCCGCGCAGCTTGTCCCAGAACGGTAGCGCGCCATAGACAAGCAACAGCCCGGGCAGGAAGATGGCGACAAGCGCCAGCGAAGCGCCGAGGAGACCGTTGGGCACGACACCGGACACGGCGCCGAGATAGGCGGCGAAGGTGAAAAGCGGGCCGGGCACGGCCTGTGCCGCGCCATAACCGGCAAGGAAATCCTGCACCGGCACCCAGCCGGGCGCCGCAACGGCGTTTTCCAGCAGCGGCAGCACGACATGGCCGCCACCGAACACCAGCGCCCCGGACCGGTAGAAAGCGTCGAAGAAGGCCAGCGCATGGTTGCCGGTCCAGGCAACCAACAGCGGAGGGAGCAGGAGCAAGATGGAGAATAAGGCAAGCGCTGCAGTGCCGGCCCGACGGCTGACCGGGAAAGCCGGGTGAAACGACGGCTCGCCAGCTTCACTCCGGCACAGGAAGAGCCCGGCGACCGCACCGGCCGCTATGGCGCCGACTTGGCCGAACCAGCCGCCGACAAGCGTGGCAAGCAAGAGAGCACCAAGCGCAATGGCGATGCGCTGGCGGTCCGGCGTCAGCGTGCGCGCCATGCCCCATAACGCCTGCGCCACCACGGCCACCGCCACCAGTTTCAGCCCATGCAGGATGCCCTGGCCGACAGGATTGTCGAGTGCGCCGGCACCCAGCGCGAAGACAAGCAGCAGCAATGCCGACGGCAGCGTAAAGCCGGCCCAGGCCGCGAGGCCGCCGACGAGACCGCCGCCGCGCAGCACGCCGAGCGAAAAGCCGACCTGACTGGAGGCAGGGCCAGGGAGGAACTGGCACAGCGCGACGAGATCGGCGTAACCGGCGTCGTCGATCCACTTCCTGCGCACCACGAAGGCGTCGCGAAAATAGCCGAGATGCGCGATCGGACCGCCGAAGGAAGTCAGGCCAAGCTGGAGAAAAACGCGGAACACCTCGGCGATGCGCGATCCTCGCGATGCCGCTTCATCATTCTCCCCCGTCACCGTCCACCCTCGCCGCTGGCGCCCCGTTTCGGCGGCGATCCTATCGGGTCAGGATCGAAGGGCAAGCACCCGCAATGCGATACGTCCTGCCTCTCTTGGCGAGAGTTCGAAGTCTGCTACGCTGGATTCACGGCAGCACCCAACACGCCCAGCAGCGTAATCAACCCCGAGATATAATTCAGCCGTGACGTGGTGAACTTCGCGACTGCCTGACTGCCGCGCACAAGCCGCGTCGCGTGGAAAAGAACGACCTGCACGATCAGGAAAAAGACGATAGGGCCAAAAAACATCGAGCCGACCGCCTCGCCCCAGTTGCCGACCGATGCCATCAGCGCCGCCGTCTTCAGGTTCAAAACCACGGCAACAAGGATAGTCAGGCTCACTGACCAGAATAGTGGCATCTGACACAATCTCCCCCTGAGAATAGAACGGCGAGCATGCCGATATTCGATATGCCGCCAGCAAACACCCTTCAGCTCTCTCCCTGCGGCGTCAGCGCAGCGCGCCCGCGCGGCACGCCGAGGCCGGTATCCGGCGGCTCGCCCGCCGCCGGCCGCTCCTCCTCGATCATATGCATGGTGCGCCATTTGCCGAAACGATAGTAGGCGACGGCCAGCACCAGCGAGGCGATCGAGCCGGCCGGGAAGCTCCACCACAACGCGTCCTGGCCAAGCATATCGCGCAGCGCATAGGCAAAGCCGGTGCGAATGAACAGCACCGAGATGATGAGAATGATCAATGGCGGCATAACCGCGCCGGTGGCGCGAACGGTGGCGAACAGGACGATGGTGACGCCGAACAGGATGAACGACCATGACGCCAGGTTGTTGATGTGCTGGGCGATGTCCACCGCGGCACCGTCGGCTGCGAGGAACAGACCGAGCATCGCGCGGTCGAAGACATAGAGCAGCAACACCAGCGTACCGGTGAGCAGGAGATTGAAGCCGACGCCGGCAGCGGCGATCCGCCCGATCCGATCCCAGCGGCGGGCGCCGACATTCTGTGCCGCCATCGATGACACCGCGGCGCCGATCGCCAGCGCCGGCATCTGGATATAGGTCCAGAGCTGCGCGGCGATGCCGTAGGCGGCGGCCACTTGCGAGCCGTAGCCATTGACCATGCCCATCAGCACGAGCGCCGCCATCGAGATGACGATCATCTGCAGGCCCATCGGGATGCCCTTGGTGACGACGATGCGCAGCAGCCTGGGATCCGGCTTGAGCAAAGCGAGATCCGGTCCGGCCAAACGCAGCGGATGCTTGCGCCGGTAGAGCAGGATCAGGATCGCTGCCACGCTCACCGTCTGGCCGATCAGCGTCGCGAGCGCGGAGCCAGCGATGCCGAAACCCGGTATCGGACCGAAACCGATGATGAGCAGCGGATTGAGAATGATGTCGAGCACCACGGCGAGCGCCATGAAGTAGAAGGGCGTGCGGGAGTCCCCTGCACCCCGCAGGATGGTCATCACGAAAGACAAGAGGTTGGCCGCCGGCACCGCCGCGAAGATGATGACAAGGTAGGCGCGCGCCAGCGGCATGACGTCGGCCGGCGTGCCGAGCAGCCCAAGGATCTGGTCGACAAACAGCCATCCGCCAAAGGCGAAGACCAGGGAAACCAGGAAGAAGAACGTCGCGCTGGTGCCGACGATGCGCCTTGCCTCGACCATGTCGCGGGCGCCCACCGACTGTGCCACCAGGATGGTTGCCGCCATGCCGATGCCGAACATGGTCCCGAGCAGAAGGAAGAGCACCAGATTGGCGTTGGACGTCGCGGCCAGCGCCGTTTCGCCGAGAAAGCGGCCGACCCAGACCGAGTTGATCGAACCGTTCAGCGATTGCAGCACATTGGAGCCGAGAACCGGCAGCGCGAAAATCAGAAGCGTGGAAGCGATCGGCCCGTTGGTGAGGTCGCACGGGCGGCGGGAAGTCTTGTCGTTCATTGCCGGTCGTTCCTGATTCCGCCGTCCAGAGCAATTCCAGGAGAAGTGTGAAGGGTTTCCGTCTGGAATTGCGAAAAAACAAGGAGTTGGAGCATTTCCGGAAGAAGCGGGAATGCTTCAGTGACTGTAGCGAAAAAATACTGCCATTGTCGAAACGGCAGCTCTATGCCCGGCTTTGCCGCTTACGTCAATATTACCCGGGTAAAACTGTCGGCATATGATCCCTGCGCTGCGGTGGCAAGAACTGGCCACAACGATGCCAGTTGCATGGCAAGGCGGGTATCATCGCCACCCGCAATGTGCATGCTTGCGAAGCTGGTCGGACAGAGGATGGGAAAAGGATGAGGAAGACCTATCATGGCAGCTGCCATTGCGGCTCTATCCGCTTTTCCGCCGAACTCGATTTCGACGACGGCATCCGCCGCTGCAATTGCAGCTTCTGCCTGAAGGTCGGGTACAAGAAATCCTTCGCCGCCTACGAAGCGGTCGAGATCACCAGCGGCAAGGCCGAGATGATCGACTACCAACCCACGCCCTCGAATTGGCCCGAAGGCGACATCAACCACTACATGTGCCCGAAATGCGGCGTGCATCCCTTCTCGCGCGGTTATCTCGATTTCATGGGTGGAAATTTCTGGGCCGTGAACGTCGCCTGCCTGGACGATGCCACCGAAGAAGAACTGGCGGCGGCGCCTGTCATCTATGAAGACGGCAAGCGCGATCGGCAGCTAGAGGCGCCTCAAATCACGGCTTATCTTTAAGCGCGGCGGCGCCCGCCAAGCGCCCGACAGTTTCGTTTCCGGACAGTAAATCTCCGGTGCCATGCGGCTTGTTTGCTTCAAGGCCGGCATTTGCCGGTGTTCAAGCGTCATCGGGCATTCATCGAATTTGATTTAAAGGCAATTGCCGCTGGCATCTCATTCTTAAAGGCGGCAAGCTAGATAGGGGGCGGGCAAGGCGCACTCGATCACGCACGGCTAATGCAGCAATTACAAATACTTGGCTCCAGTCAAAGAACAGGAACCACGGCACGGTTCGTGTTCTGGATCGCCCTGCTCGGCCTCGCCAACTACCTTTCGAATTCGCTGTTTCGCATTCAGGGCATGGTTGCCTTGCAGCTTACCTATGCCTTGTTGCTGGCGATCCTGCTGCTGACGCCGCGCCGACAGTGGCCCGCCTATCTGATCACTGCATTTCCGATGCTGATCATCGTGCGGGCGTTGGCGATCGGCTCACTCTCCGAGCTGACCAGCCTTTTTGCGTTGGTCAGTACCATAACGTCGATCCTCGCCGCCACGGCCGGTGCCGCCATCCTGTCGCGCGATCGTGACTGGGTCGAAGGCCGTTCAGACCAGCTCGGCGCCTGGGCAACGGCCGGTTTTGTCACAGTGGTGGTGCTGCCGCTTATCAGCGCCAGCATATTTGCCCTCGTACGCATGCCACCACCAGGCTACGGTTCGACGGAATACTGGTTGAACGTCTATTCCAACGTGGCGCTGGCCTATCTGGTGCTGACGCCGCCGGTGCTGCGGGCGCGTCCACGGCAATGGCGCGATCTCTACCGCAGCGGGAAACTGCCGGAAGCAATCGCCCTGATCGCCGGCTTCGGCGCGTTCGCTGCGTTGATCTTCACGCAGTCATCGGTGTTGCCGCTGTTCCTGATCCTGCCGCCACTGATCATCATCCTGTTTCGCGTCGGCTTCATCGGGCTTTCAGTGGCCATGGCCTTGCTGGTGCCGATCGCGGTGCTTTTGACCGGTGCGGGCCAGGGTCCTTTTCATGCCATCGACCATCTGCATTTGACCGGGAGCGCGCAGAAGGGAGCCGATGTGCATCAGGCACTGCTGCTTTGCCGCGTGTTCCTGGTGCTTACCTTCATTGTCGTCGTGATGATCGCGGCACTTCTGCACGAGCGCGAACAGTTGCAGCGCATGGCGCAAGCCGATCGCGACATCTACGAAATGGTCGCCCGCCAATCCGGCGACATGGCCTTCGTCAGCGATCTCGACGGGCGCATCGTCTTCATTTCGCCGGTGGCTGCACAGGTGCTCGGGCTCGCCGAGAGCGCGCTCAGCAATTTCGACTGGCGCAACCACATACACCCGGACGATCTCGGCACCATCGACGCCGCCTTGCAGCGGGTGGGCCGTGGCGAAGAGGACGTCGACTATCTCTTCCGCGCCTTCGATGCCGGCGGCAACGAACTGTGGTTCGAAAACCGCGTGCGCCTGTCGACCGCCACGTCCAAGGACGGGCCGCGCTACATCGTTGGCTCGACACGCGAGGTGACGGCCCGCGTGTTGCGCGAACAGCAATTGGAAAAAATGGCCGCCGTCGATGTTCTCACTGGATTGCCCAACAGGCGCCAGCTCAATGAGCAGAGCCGCCTGAAATGGCGTCTTGCCGCGCGGCACAGCGACTTCCTGTCCCTGCATGTCATCGATATCGATTTCTTCAAGGCCTATAACGACGTCTATGGCCACGCCAAGGGCGACAAGTGCCTGCGCGAGGTGGCATCCGCGATCCGCAAGGTCTTGAAACGGCCGGATGATTTCTGTGCGCGCTACGGCGGCGAGGAGTTCGTCGCGATGTTGCCTGGCACCGACGGAGCCGGGGCGCTGAAGATCGGCGAGGACATCTGTGCGGCGGTGCGAGACCTCAATATACGACACGATGCCAGCGAATATGGGATCGTAACTGTCAGCGTCGGCTGCTCGACCATCCGCCCCGCCTTCGCCGACGACGACGGCTCGCTGTTCGAGGCAGCCGATGCTGCCCTCTACCAGGCGAAACGGCAGGGGCGTAACCGAGTCGTGGCCAGCAACCTGCGCAACCTCATCATCGACGCGAATATCGTGGCGCTGCCCAAGCGCCAGGTCTGACCCCGTGATATTCATCCTATCCGGTCGAGGAAGCGGCGCACTTCCCGGTTGAACTGAACCGGACGCTGCAACGGCGCGAAATGGCCGATGCGGGGGAGCACGGCGAGTTCGGCGCCCGGGATGCTGAGCGCCAGGTAATCGGCATGATCCTGCCGGATGAATTCGTCCTGTTCGCCGATGACGACAGCGACCGGCACCCGGATGCCTCTGAGCTGACCGGCAGTGTAGTTCGGCTCGCTCTGCATCATGCGACCGACATCCGCCACCAATGTCGAGAAGTCGTCGGGCGTTGCCGACATGGCCTCGTAGTCCTTCTTGTGACGGCTGAAGCAGCGATCGGTCAGCGGCGTCGGCTTGAACTCCAGCGTGCCGCTGGGATCCATGTTGCAGGCGAAGAAGAAGACGCCCGACACACGCTGCGGATACTTGTCCGCCAGGATCAGCGCCGTGCAGGCACCATCGCTCCAGCCGACCAGCGCCGCTTTCGTGAGGCCAAGATGATCCATGACGGCCAGTACGTCGTCCGCCATCCGCTCATAACCGAACGGTCCGGCGTCGCGTGTGCTGCGGCCATGCCCGCGACTGTCGATGACGACCACTGTCCTGCCCGCCTGGACGAGCGCCGGGACCTGGTGGCCCCAATTGCCGGCATTGCCCAACCCGCCATGCAATAGGATCACGGCGGGACCGGATCCATAGACAGCGTGCCAGATGCGAGCGCCGTCGTTTTCCACGAACCCCTCCGTCACCGCGGCGGGAAGCGGCGCGGCGCCATGCGCGTCGAAATTCAGGAGTTCGTCGTCGGTGAAATTCATGGGCTTCTCCTCAAAACGGCACGCGTGCGTTTGGACGTTAAAGAACGCCATCCCCTAAAGACGATCGAACTCGGCCATTCGCGACAAAGTCCCGGCGAAAAAGTTCGAACAGGCGCCGGCGTCATCCTGCAAATTTGCATTGTCTGCCGTCGTCTCTGGAGCGTTTCCGTTTTTCACGGAAACGCAGAAACGCTCTAACTCTTTGTTTTTACGCAGTTCCGGACGGAAAACCGTTACACACTTTTCCTGGAATTGCTCTAAGCTGCCGCCGTCAAACCAGGAGAATTGGCATGTTTGGTGGTTTGAAGCCCGGGATCGTTGCGGCAATGTTGGTGGCTGCGGTTTCCGCGGGAGCCGCGGAAGTCGACCGCGCCAGCCTCTATCGTGGCCGGTCGGTGACCAACGGCTTCGGCGAAGTGAACCGGGCGCGCGCTGGCCCCTAGCCTGCAAGACGTATTGGTCAAGGTTTCCGGCGACCCTCGCCTGATCGGCGATCCGCGCGTCGCCGAAATGGCGCGACACGCTCCCGACTATGTCAAGACGTTCAGCTATCGCGACTTGCTTAACAATCGCCCGCCGCATGACGAACAGGGCACCTACGACCGGCCGCAATATCTCACTGCCAACTTCGATCCGGACAAGATCAACGCTCTGCTGGCATCGCTCGGACGCAAGCCCTGGCCGTTGCCGCGACCGAAGGTGGTCGCCCTGGTCGAGGTCGCACCGATGAAGGGCGACAGTTTCATGCTGGCAAGCAAGAGCGACAATCTTTTGGCCGCGGATATGCGTGCAGCATTGTTGGCGGCCGCCCAGCAGACCGGCATGCCGTTGCAGTTGCCTGCACAGAATGAGGCCGAGGCCATTCGAACCCGGAAATCGGAGCCTAAAGGGCTTGCAAGGAGAGCCAGGGCGCTGGGCGGCGACCTCCTCCTGATCGGCACCATGGTCTGGCGCGAGGAAGCGCTCGGTTGGGTTGCTGACTGGCAGCTCATTTCCAGGACCCGGAACCATGTCTGGCAGTCGCGGGGCTTCGGCTTTGACGACTCGTTCCGCAATGCCTTGCGCGGAACCGCACAAATCCTGTCGGGCAACGGGCAACCCGACGCCGTCGTCACGGCGAAATAGGGCGTTCGTCCTTAAAAGCCGCCGTTTCGGTTGTGCAGAACGCGATCTTGCGGCTGCGGCAATCGAAGCAATCTCAGCGGTTCATGATATGCCTTGCCTATTGGTGTCGTTTGTAGGCGGAGGATTGCATTCCCGATGTATGTAGGCCGCTCTTACAGATTGCTGGATTTCGCGCTCTGGTCGCGGCGCAGCGTTATTTACATGGTCGCGGTGAGCGCATTGGCGATCGTGCTTTACCGTTTTCCCGGCACAGCAGGGTTCTCCGTTCCCTGGTCCGTCGTGTTGGTGCTCGGCACCACGGTTTCGCTTGTCACCGGGTTCAAGAACTCGCAGGTGTTCACCCGCAGCAACGAGGCCCTGCAGGCGTTTTCCCAAATCACCGCAAGCAGCCGGCTGTGGTCCAGCTTCTGCAGGGACTTCACCGATGCCGCAACGGCAAGACAGCTGATCTATCGTCATCTCGCCTGGTTGACGGCGCTACGGTTTTCGCTGCGGCGGCCGATGCCGTGGGAGTCCCTCGCGCGTGCCGCTAACATCGAATTCCGCCGGCGGCGCTATCACATCCAGGAGGACAAAAGCTCGGTTGCCGAGGAACTGCGAGCACTGCTGGCCGCAGACGCTGAAACCGTCCTGAAGTCGGCCCAGCCGGCGATTGCCTTGCTCGACATTCAGTTGGCCCAGGTCAACAAGCTGCTCAAGAATTCCGCCGTGCCGACGCAGGTTTATTCGGAGCTGACCAAGCTCATGCGCGACTTCCACGACCAGCAGGCGCGGTGCGACCGCATCAAGAACAACCCCTATCCGCGCCAATACGCGATCATCAGCTCGATGTTCATGATCATCTTCTGCACCTTGCTGCCGTTCGGCGTCGTTCCCGTCTTTGCGGACATGGGCAAGCTGGGCGGCCTGCTCGGGCCGGTCGCGATCTGGCTCACCATCCCGTTCAGTGCCCTCCTGGGATGGGTCTACATGTCGCTCGACCTGGTCGGCGAGAGCAGCGCCAACCCGTTCGAAGGCGGCGCCAACGACGTGCCCATCTCCCAGATCTGCCGGGATATCGAGATCGAGCTGCGCGGAGCCCTCGGGGAAAGCAGCCTGCCGGCGCCGCTGCCGGCGATCAACGACATCGCGACCTAAGCAGCTCTCACGCAAGCGATGCCTCACTAGAAACCCTTGCGAACGCCAGGGCATCCGGCACCCTATCGCGTCTGAAATGGAGCGGAATGTCGGAAACAGCCCCCTTCGTTCGTCCTTGGTATGCAACGCAAGAACGGACAGCTGGTCATAAAGAGATCGCCGCAATCGCGCGTACCTCCCGACCGGAACCTGCAATCACAGGAACCTTTTGATGATCCCTACCATCACAGCCTTTGAGCAATCACCCGATGAAGGCCAGGGCCTGGCGCGCGACATGCGCGTTCGCTGGGCGCTCGAGGAGGTGGGGCAGCCCTATGAGGTCCGCCTCGTGTCGTTCAAGGAACTGAAGCAACCCGCGCATCTCGCGCTTCATCCCTTCGGGCAGATCCCGACCTATCAGGAAGGCGACCTCGCACTGTTCGAAACGGGCTCCATCATCTTCCACATAGCGCAGCGCCATCCCGGCCTGCTGCCGAAGAATGAGAATGCCCGGGCGCGCGCAATCACCTGGATGTTTGCCGCACTCAGCACGATGGAGCCGCCGATCATCGAGCGCGAACAGATTCCCTATGCGGAGGGCGACAGGCCCTGGCACGCGGAACGCGTGCCTCTGATGGACGATCGGGTCCGCGTGCGGCTGGATCAGCTTTCGAACCGGCTCGGCGAGGCCGACTGGCTCGACGGCGCATTCAGCGCCGGCGACCTGATGATGGTGATGGTGCTGCGCAGATTGGAAGGAACGGGCCTGGTGGAGGAATATCCGAACCTCTCAGCCTATGTCGCCCGCGGCCAGGCACGGCCTGCCTACCAGCGCGCCTTCGATGCCCAATTGGCGGTCTTCACCGCTAAATCGGGAAGCCAGACGTCGCGACTATGACCATATGACATCGGCGATTGTCGGGAACCTCCGGCACCTGCGCAAGGTTATTGACCGGAAAGGAGGTTTCCATGATCCGCAAGCTGAAGTCCGGTGAATACCGGCTCTACTCGCGCAAGGTCGACCCGAAGACCCACAAGCGCAGGAACCTCGGCACCTTCAAATCCAGGGAAGCGGCCGAGAAACACGAGCGCGAGGTGCAATATTTCAAGCGCCACTAGAGCACTTGGCGTTACAAAAATGCGACGAAAACAAACCGTTAGAGCGTTTCCGCGTTTCCGTGAAAAACGGAAACGCTCTAGGTGCGGCTCAGAGCCGTGACCGGGACCGTCTGAAGTCCCGGCACATGATCATGCCGCAGCTAGTGATTGTCGCGCGGCATGCCTGCGGTGTGGGCGACATCCTGGTATTTGACTGCCGGCTTCAGCACCATCCCTTCCGAGAACTGGTCGACCATCGAACGCTGGATTTCCTGCCACGGCGTCTGGTGCTGTGGATAGTGATAGCCGCCATTGCCGTTGAGCGCGGCCCGACGGCGAGCAAGCTCATCCTCCGGCACCAGCATGTCGGCGGTGCCCTTGCGCAGGTCGATGCGCACGCGGTCGCCCTTCTGCAACAGCGCCAGGCCGCCACCAGCGGCAGCTTCCGGTGAAGCGTTGAGGATAGAAGGCGTGCCGGATGTGCCCGACTGGCGGCCATCGCCGACGCAAGGCAACGAATGCACGCCCTTCTTGATGAGGTAGGCAGGCGGCTGCATGTTCACCACTTCGGCGCCGCCCGGATAACCAACCGGACCGGCGCCACGCATGAAGAGGATGGTATATTCATCGATGCCTTCGGCAGGATCGTCGATGCGGGCGTGATAATCCTCCGGCCCGTCGAACACCGCAGCCTTGCCTTCGAAGGCCTCGGGATCATCCGGGTTGGAGAGATAGCGGTCGCGGAATTCCTTCGAGATCACGCTGGTCTTCATGATGGCGCTGTCGAACAGGTTGCCCTTGAGATTGATGAAGCCGGCTTCCTTCTTCAGCGGTTCGGCCACGGGCAAGATCACCTTGGGGTCGAGATTCTCGGCCTTGCCACAATTCTCCCCCATGGTCCTGCCGTTGGCCGTGACAGCACCCGGATGCGGCAGCAGCCCTGCCTTCATCAGCTCGGCCACCACGGCCGGAACGCCGCCGGCATGATGGTAGTCCTCGCCCAGATATTCTCCGGCCGGCTGCAGATTGACGAGCAGCGGTATCTTGTGGCCGATCGCCTGCCAGTCGTCATTGTCCAGCCGGACGCCGAGATGACGGGCTATCGCATTCAAATGGATCGGTGCGTTGGTCGAGCCGCCGATCGCGGAGTTGACGACGATGGCGTTCTCGAAGGCTTCGCGCGTCATGATGTCTGACGGTTTCAGATCTTCATGGACCATATCGACGATGCGCTTGCCGGTTTCGTAGGCGATCTGGCCACGCTCGCGATAGGGCGCCGGAATGGCGGCCGAGCCGGGCAGTTGCATGCCGAGCGCTTCGGCCAGGCTGTTCATGGTGGTAGCTGTGCCCATGGTGTTGCAGTAGCCGACCGAGGGGGCGGAGGAAGCCACGATCTCCATGAACTCATCATAATCGATCTCGCCTGCCGACAGACGCTGGCGCGATTCCCACACGATGGTGCCGGAGCCGGTGCGCTTGCCCTTGTGCCAGCCATTCAGCATCGGCCCGACGGAAAGCGCGATGGCCGGAATGTTGACGGTCGCGGCGGCCATCAGCATGGCCGGCGTGGTCTTGTCGCAGCCGATGGTGAGCACGACGCCATCGAGCGGGTAGCCGTAGAGCACTTCCACCAGCGAGAGATAGGCGAGGTTGCGGTCGAGCGCAGCGGTCGGGCGCTTGCCCGTTTCCTGGATCGGATGGCAGGGGAATTCGAACGGGATGCCACCGGCCGCAACGATGCCTTCGCGCACGCGCTTGGCCAGTTCGAGATGATGGCGGTTGCAAGGCGAAAGGTCCGAGCCTGTCTGGGCGATACCGATCAGCGGCTTGCCCGACTGCAGTTCGGCGCGGGTGAGGCCATAGTTCAGGTAGCGCTCCAGATAGAGCGCGGTCATGCCCGGATTATCAGGATTGTCGAACCATTCCTGCGACCGGAACTTCTTCTTATCGCTAGGCGCGCCTGCCATGGCTGTCTCCCTATTTGTCTGACAAATGGATATGTCATCGTACGCATTCGGGCAAGGGGCATGCCCCGGACTTTGGTGCGATGGACAGCATTGATGCACTACGGTACGGCTTTGACCAGTGGGCAGTTTTGGCTGCCTCAATGGGAGGATTGCATGGCTCTGGTGATCGAAGGCGAGGAACGCATTGCAGCCCCGGTGGAGAAGGTGTGGGCGGCGCTCAACGACCCCGTCGTGCTCAAGGAGAGCATTCCCGGCTGCCAGAGCCTGGAGATGAAGTCACCCACCGACATGGCGGCCACGGTGGTGCTGAAGATCGGACCGATCAAGGCGACCTTCAACGGCGAGGTGACGCTGAAGAACCTCAAGCCGCCGCACTCCTACACCATCCAGGGAGAAGGCAAGGGCGGCATCGCCGGCTTCGCCAAGGGCGGCGCTGACGTGACACTGACCGCCGATGGCGACGGCGCGACGCTGCTGAAATATGCCGCCAAGGCGGATGTCGGCGGCAAGATCGCGCAATTGGGCAGCCGCCTGATCACCTCGACCTCGAAGAAGCTCGCCGGCGAATTCTTCTCCACTTTCGGCAAGAAGGTGGGGGCCGCCGGCTGAACTCGGCCGGACGGTGGTGCGTCCTTCGAGGCTCGCCCGCTAGTGGTTGCGCATATTTTCCAATGCGTTGCGGGCTCGCACCTCAGGATGAGGGCGGTTGTGCAGCACCGCTCAAGTTTCGAACTGTTCGACTATTTGGCGAGCAAGCGCCAGCGGTCCTCGTCCTGAGGTGCGAGCCCGCAAAACCCGTGAAAAATATGCGCAACCACTAGCGGGCGAGCCTCGAAGGACGCACCGAAAACACGCCGCCCTTGTCAGCTCAACCTATTCGAAAACGATGCTCGGGCCGGTCTCAGCAGCACCCTTCCCGGCCTGCAGCTGCGCCCAGGTCTTGGCGGCGATGTCTTTGTAGATTTTGGCCTCCGCGCCATCAGGCTTGGCGGCAACCACTGGCGAGCCCGCGTCGGAACTCTCGCGAATGCCCATCTCCAGCGGCACGGCGCCGAGGAACGGCACGCCCAGGCGCTCGGCTTCCCTCTGCGCCCCGCCATGGCCGAAGATGTCGTAACGTTTGCCGGTGTCGGGAGCGATGAAATAGCTCATGTTCTCGACGATGCCGAGCAACGGCACGTCGACCTTCTTGAACATGTTCAGCCCCTTGCGCGCGTCAATCAAGGCAAGGTCCTGCGGCGTGGAAACGATCACCGCGCCGGCCAGCGGCACCTGCTGAGCCATGGTCAGCTGGGCGTCGCCGGTGCCGGGAGGCATGTCGACCACCAGCACGTCGAGCGGGCCCCATTCGACCTCGCGCAGCATCTGGGTGAGCGCCGACATCACCATCGGTCCGCGCCAGATCATCGGCGTTTCCTCATCGACGAGGAAGCCCATCGACATCACCTTGAGGCCGTAATTTTCCTTCGGCTTCAGCACCTTGCCGTCGACAGTCTCCGGCTTGCCGTGAATGCCGAGCAGCTTCGGCATCGAAGGCCCGTAGATATCGGCATCGAGAACGCCGACCTTCAGGCCATTGGCGGCGAGACCCAGCGCGATGTTGACGGCGGTGGTGGATTTGCCGACGCCGCCCTTGCCGGAAGCGACCGCGATGATCGCCTCGATGCCGGGCACGCCGCGCTTGCCGGAACTCTGCGACGGCGGCGCCTGGCGCGGCGCCGGTGC
>NZ_JAKREW010000027.1 GCF_022347545.1 Terribium retamae | reverse complement strand
ACCCAGCGGTGTCTCCAGGCGTAAAATACGCTCCGCTTGAATGAACGAAGCCGCCGCGACCTCGAGATTCATGGGGTACCTCAATCAATCTATATTGCGGAATACTTACATTAGAGCAGGCCGTAATAATGCATTTTCTCGCTATTACAAATTACGGTGTGCATGGAGTTCGTCAACGGCTGAGGCGCTCCGTATAGTATTTAGCCAGGGTGAATCCAAGGCTCGGTCATAATTGGGATATCGGCACAACTTTCAAACTCATGTTATGGGGGACGAAGTAATGAGGTCCAGCGGGAATTGGCACTAGGGCGTTTCCGATTCTCTCGGGAACGCGGAAACGCCCTAGGCTTTGTATCCGCAATTCGGGATGGAAAACCGTCACATATCTTTCCTTGAATTGCGGTAGTCCGCCCGAATGGATTGGAGTGCATATGAGCGACGTTACGGGTGAGGATCGCCATTCCAGGACGAGTTTGATGGTCAGGCTGTGGGAGGCGCGCTGGTATCTCCTGGCGGGTCTCGCGGCCGTTACGGTCGCCTACGGCTTCGGGCCGGGCCGGGCCTGGGCCTTGCCGGTGGCTGTCCTGCTTCTGTTTGCAGCGCTTTTCAGCGCCAAGCCGCGTGCCGTCCGCATCGCCGAAAAGGCGGGAGAGGTCGAGGCCGAAGGCCTGCAGCGCCTTTCCGGTGAATATCTGGCCGCCGCCGTCGCCGACCCGCTCATCATCTTCGACCGCAGCACCACGGTCGTGCACGCCAATGCCGCTGCCTTCGTCGCCTTCGGTGGCATGTCGCCCGGCCTGTCGCTGCCGCTGAAGTTCCGTGCGCCGGAAATGCAGGCGCTGCTCGACAGTGTCGTCTCCGGCAAGATCGCCTCCGATGAACTCGACTATCTCGAGAAGCTGCCGGTCGAACGCGTCTACCGGGTCAGCGCTTCCTCCGTCGGCCACGGCACCGATCTGTTCGTTCTGGTGTTCAAGGACCAGAGCGAGGCGCGCCGCATCGACCGCATGCGCGCCGACTTCATTGCCAATGCCAGCCACGAGCTGCGCACCCCGCTGGCCTCGATCTCGGGCTTTATCGAGACCTTGCGAGGGCCGGCCCGCAACGATCCGGCGGCGCGCGAGCAGTTCCTGCAGATCATGCAGAACCAGACCAGCCGCATGGCGCGCCTGATCGACGATCTGCTGTCGCTGTCGCGGCTGGAGATGAAACCCTATCTGAAGGCCGGTGCACGGGTCGACCTGCGGCAGACGCTGGAAAGCGTCATCGATTCGCTCGGCCCCCTGGCCCGCGACAGCAATCTTGTCGTCGAGCGCGATTTCGCCGAAGGCCAGTTTGCCGTGCCGGGCGATCGCGACGAGCTTTTCCAGGTGTTCGAGAACCTCCTGGAGAACGCCTGCAAATACGGCCAGTCCGGCGGCCGTGTCTCGGTCAGCGTCGCGCCGGGCGGGACCGTCGCCGAGCCGACCGTCGATGTCACCATCCGCGATTTCGGCCCCGGCATCCCCGAGGAACACATTCCCCGCATCACCGAGCGCTTCTACCGCGTCGACGTCGAAACCAGCCGCGCGCAAAAGGGAACCGGCCTCGGCCTCTCCATCGTCAAGCACATCTTGACCCGCCACAACGCGCGCATGTCGATCCGCTCGGAACTCGGCAAAGGAGCTGCTTTCACGGTCCATTTGCCAGCAAACTAGATTTTAGCGCAAATGCAGACTATCTCTGGGGAAAGTGTTTCGTCTTACTGTCACATGGCTGGCGTATCAGCAGTCAATTGACATGCGAATCATCGCAGCTTCCAGAAGGCCGTAGCCATGCAGTCCGTGCATATTGTCAGCGCTTACGACGAGGAACTGAAGTTCCTGGCCAAGCGCATTGCCGCCATGGGCGGTCACGCGGAGCGCATGGTCGAGCAGGCGGTGGCGGCTCTTGTCAGCGCCGACCAGGATCTTGCCCAGAAGGTGATCCGCGACGACATCGTGCTCGATGAAGGCCAGCGCGAGATCGACGACAAGGCCATCCTCATCATTGCGCGGCGTCAGCCTATGGCGACCGACCTGCGCGAGATCGTCGGCGCCATCCGCATCTCCGCTGATCTGGAGCGCGTCGGCGACCTCGGCAAGAATGTCGCCAAGCGCGTGATGTCGGTGACGGACGGCCGCGACGCCACCAGCCTCTATCGCGGGCTGGAGGCGCTGGCGAATCTGGCCCTGATCCAGCTCAAGGACGTGCTCGACGTCTATGCCTCGCGCTCGGTCGAGAAGATCGGGGTCGTGCGCGACCGCGACGAGCAGATCGACGCCATGTACACCTCGCTGTTTCGCGAGCTGCTCACCTACATGATGGAAGATCCGCGCAACATCACCTCCTGCACGCATCTCTTGTTCTGCGCCAAGAACATCGAGCGCATCGGCGACCACGCCACCAACATCGCCGAGACGATCTATTACATCGTCACCGGCGACCAGATGCCGGCCGACCGCCCGAAGGAGGACAAGACGGATCGGGTGGTGGTGCAGCAGCCGGAAGTGGCGAAGTAGCAAGAGGGAGTAAGGGAATAGGGCAGTAGGGCAGTCGCCATTGCCTTCTCTTTATTTCCTTTCTGTCAGCCGCCATTCTGGCCGCAGCCCAAGAGGCAACATGTTGCCTCACTGCCATATTCCCCTACTGCCTTACTCCCTTCTTCCCTTGCCATCCCGCCTAGCCAGGTCCACTCTACGCCGAAGACTGAGGTTCCTCGGGAGGCGACGATGGACCATCCCCGTGATTTCACGCCGGGCCCGCAGGATTCGCGGATTGTCGCTTCCAGTGTCTATGTCGCCGGCAGGCGTGTGGCCGATATCCCGATCGAGGAAGCTGGCGAATGGTCACGCAAGAAGGATCATGTCGTCTGGATCGGTCTGCTCGAACCCGACCGCGATTTGTTGAGGCGCGTCCAAGCGCAGTTCAATCTTCATGATCTCGCCATCGAGGATGCCGAGCACGCGCATCAGCGGCCAAAGCTGGAGCAATATGGTGACGCCCTGTTCATCGTTGCGCGCACGGCGCAACTTGTCGAGAAGCGGGTCAGCTTCGGCGAGACGCATCTCTTCATCGGCAGGGGATATCTGGTCAGCGTCCGGCACGGGCCGTCGACCTCCTATTCGACTGTGCGTCAGCACTGGGAGACGTGCCCGACATCCTTGGCCAAAGGCGAGGATTTCGTCCTCTATGCCATCCTCGATTTCATCGTCGACAACTACTTCCCGGTGCTGGAGCAGATCGAGGACGAGGTCGAGGAGATCGAGGACGGCGTGCTGGTCAAACCCATGGACGCCAAGGCCATCGAGCGCCTTTACATGCTGCGCCGCGACCTGCTGCGCCTGCGCAATGCGGCGCTGCCGCTGGTGGAGGTCTGCCGCCGGCTGACCAGTTCCGAACTGCCGCAGATCGATGCCGACATGCATCCGCTGTTTCGCGATGTCACCGACCATATCCGCACCGTGCAGGAAAAGATCGATTCCTTGCGCGAGGTGCTGGCCTTCGCCTTCGAAGCCAGCCTTCTGGTCGGCCAGAGCCAGGAAACGGCGATCTCGAAAAAACTAGCCTCCTGGGCCGCCATCCTGGCGGTGCCGACGGCCTTCGCCGGCATCTACGGCATGAATTTCAACGACATGCCTGAGCTGAGGATGGAGTATGGCTACCCGACGGTGTTGGCCATTATCGTGGGCATCTGCGTCTTCCTGTACTGGCGCTTCAGGAAGAATGGGTGGTTGTGAAGGGAATAGGGGATCAAGGCAGTAGGGCAATAGAAAGGGCAGCAGACAAATCGCCCACTGCCCTAATGCCTTATTCCCTTACTGCCCTATCCCCTTAACGCAGCCGGCGGCGTTCCGAGGCCGGCTGGAAGGCGATGCGGGAGTGGTAAGCGCAGTAGGGACCGCTCTCGCCGGCATCGTTGCCGCAGAAGTGGAATTCTTCCGTCAGCGGGTCGCCGTTCGGCCACTTGCAGGTGCGCTCGGTCAGTTCGGTGAGCTGCAGGCGCCGCGAGATCGGCACCACCACGTTTTCGACCGGGCGCAGATACTGGCGCGCCACCGGCTCGGCATCGAACTGCACCTGCAGCGCGGTCGCGCCGACCGATGCGGTGACGTGGCGGTGGCTGCTGCTGGCAGCAGCGCGTGTGGTCGACTTCGACGCGGAGGCGCCGCTGTTGGCAGCCGGTGCCTTCTTCTGGCGTGCCGGCGCCGCTGTCGTGCGGCCACGGCCGGACAGCTTCAGCCGGTGTACCTTGCCAATGACCGCATTGCGGCTCACCCCGCCGAGCTGTGCCGCGATCTGGCTTGCGCTCAGACCTTCCGACCACAGTTTCCTCAAGAGTTCTACTCGCTCGTCAGTCCAGTTCATAAGACCGCGCTCCTTTGAACCGTCCGGTGGTTTCGGAATCCAAAATCGTTCCGGCTCGCGCCGGGCGGGCACCACATATCTGGGGTGATTGGATCCGCCGTACGAAATCTAGCTATTTCTCATTCACAATTACCGATGCGCTGACTCGGTGACAAGAGTCCCGACTGCAACACGAATCGGATTTCGCAGTTTTCCCCAACTTGGCTGTGGCTGCGGTTCCACATTGAAAAATTCCGCGAGCCGAAACAGGTTGGTCCAGGCGGTGCTGTAAAAGAGCTTTTCGTTGACTTCATGGCCGAAAAACACGATAAGCTGCCACTAGCCGCCGCTTGGGCGGCTTTTATTTTTTCAGTACCGGAGCAGCATATAATGAGCGGTTCGGCGCTTTACGAGACCTTTGCCCGTGCACCCCTGGCTTTCGAGCGAGGAGAGGGTTCCTGGCTGGTGACGGAAAAGGGCGACCGATACCTCGATTTTGCTGCCGGCATCGCCGTCAATTCGCTGGGTCACGGCCATCCGCATCTGGTTACCGCGCTGAAGGACCAGGCCGAAAAGCTCTGGCATGTCTCCAATCTCTATGAGATCCCCGGACAGCGCCGCCTCGGTGAACGGCTGGTCGAGGCGACCTTCGCCGACAAGGTGTTCTTCACCAATTCCGGCGCCGAGGCGCTGGAATGCGCGATCAAGACGGCGCGCCGCTACCAGTTTGTCACCGGTCACCCCGAACGTTTCCGCGTCATCACCTTCGAAGGCGCCTTCCACGGCCGCACGCTGGCGACGATCGCAGCCGGCGGCCAGTACAAATATCTGGAAGGCTTCGGCCCCAAGGTCGACGGTTTCGACCAGGTGCCGTTCGACGACATCGAGGCTGCCGAAAAGGCGATCACGCCGGAAACGGCGGCGATCCTGCTCGAGCCGCTGCAGGGTGAGGGCGGCATCCGCTCCTTCCCGCTGCAGTCGCTGAAGCGGTTGCGTCAGCTCTGCGACAGCCGAGGCCTGCTGTTGATCTTCGACGAGGTCCAGTGCGGCATCGGCCGCACCGGCAAGCTGTTCGCGCATGAATGGGCAGGTGTCACGCCGGACCTGATGGCGATCGCCAAGGGCATCGGCGGCGGCTTCCCGATGGGCGCCTGCCTGGCAACGGACGAGGCCGCGCGCGGCATGACCGCCGGCGTGCACGGCACCACCTTCGGCGGCAATCCGCTCGCCATGGCCGTCGGCAATGCCGTGCTCGACGTCGTGCTGGAGGAGGGCTTCCTGGAAGACGTCAACCGCAAGGCCCTGCTGTTCAAGCAGGGTCTGGCAGCCGTTGCCGACGAATATCCGGACGTCATCGAGGGCATCCGCGGCGATGGCCTGATGCTCGGTCTCAAATGCGTCATGCCCAACGGCACGGTCAATGGCGCCCTGCGTGACCAGCATCTGCTGGCAGTGCCGGCCGGCGACAACGTCATCCGCCTGCTGCCGCCGCTCACCGCGACCGATGCCGATATCCAGGAAGCGCTGAAGCGTATCCGAAGCGCCGCCAAGGGCTTGTCGGACGCCGTTGCGGCCGCTGCGAAGTAGACCGGACGACATCATGAGCGTTCGTCACTTCACCGATCTGTCCACCGTTTCAGCAACTGACCTGCGCGCCATGCTGGACGACGCATCCGCGCGCAAGGCCCGCCTCAAGGCCGGCGAGCGCTCGAAGCCGCTCGACGGCAAGGTGCTGGCGATGATCTTCGACAAGCCGTCGACCCGCACCCGCATCTCCTTCGATGTCGGCATGCGCCAGCTCGGCGGCGAGACGATCATGCTGACCGGCACCGAAATGCAGCTCGGCCGTTCGGAATCCATCGCCGACACCGCCAAGGTGCTGTCGCGCTATGTCGACGCCATCATGATCCGCACCACGGCGCACAACCGGCTGCTCGAACTGACCGAGAATGCGACGGTGCCGGTCATCAACGGACTGACCGACGACACCCATCCGTGCCAGCTGATGGCCGACATCCTCACCTATGAGGAACATCGCGGGCCGGTGGCCGGCAAGACCTTCGCCTGGACCGGCGACGGCAACAACGTGCTGCATTCCCTTATCGAGGCTTCGGCACGCTTCTCGTTCAACCTGAACGTCGCCGTGCCGGAAGGCAGCGAGCCGGAGCAGAAATTCGTCGACTGGGCCAAGAGCAATGGCGGCAAGCTCCGCTTCACCCGCTCGGCCGAGGACGCGGTCGGCCAGGCCGACTGCGTCGTCACCGACACGTGGGTTTCGATGGGCCAGGAACATCGCGCCCGCGGGCACAACGTGTTCGTGCCTTATCAGGTCAATGCCGCATTGATGGCCAAGGCCAAGCCCGACGCCCTGTTCATGCACTGCCTGCCGGCGCATCGCGGCGAGGAAGTGACCGACGAGGTGATCGACGGCCCGCATTCGGTGGTGTTCGACGAGGCCGAGAACCGGCTGCATGCGCAGAAGGCGGTGCTGGCCTGGTGCCTCGGTGCCTGATGTCGGGCAGATCGCAAAAGGGTCACGCGGTTTTGCGGTCAGGGCCTGCGACTTGATAGAGTGCGGTGTGATGCCTATCTCCCGGGCATCACGCAAATCGTTGGCGTTGTAAGGCATCCCCCGGAAAGGCGGTTATGCCGCGCCGGGAGACTTTGTCATGTTGGAAACGAATATCTTGACTGAACACGGAACCAAACTCGGCGAATTCGGCCATGCCGGCGACGATCATGTCGTGCCGTTCGAGGTCGGCCCGCTCGACGTCCGCGGCCGCGCCGTGCAACTCGGGCCTATGCTCGACGCCATCCTGTCGCGCCATGATTATCCCGAGCCCGTTGCCCGATTGCTGGCGGAAGCCTGCGTCGTCACCGTGCTGCTCGGCACGTCGCTCAAGTTCGAAGGCAAGTTCATCCTGCAGACCCGTACCGACGGGCCGGTGGATATGCTCGTCGCCGACTTCTCGACGCCGAACGCGCTGCGCGCCTATGCCCGTTTCGACGCCGACAAACTGGCGGCGGCCACCGCTGCCGGCGACGTGACGGCGGAGGCCCTGCTGGGTTCCGGCGTGCTCGCGCTCACCATCGACCAGGGAACCTACACGCAGCGCTACCAGGGCATTGTCCAGCTCGACAACACGTCGCTGGAAGAGGCCGCGCGCACCTATTTCAGGCAGTCGGAGCAGATCCCGACCGACTTGAGGCTTGCCGTCGCCCAGCTCGTGCTGCCGGGCGGCCGCAAGCAATGGCGCGCCGGTGGCCTGCTCGCGCAGTTCCTGCCCGAAGCGCCGGAACGCATGCGCCTGGCCGACCTTCCAGGCGGCGACGGTGACACCGCCGAGGCCGTGCTCGATCCGACCGACAATTCCTGGCAGGAATTGCTGGCGCTGCTGGCAACCATCGAGCCGGCTGAGCTGATCGACCCGACGGTCGGCACCGAGCGGCTGCTCTATCGCCTGTTCCACGAACATGGCGTGCGCGTGTTCGACGAGGTTCATGTCGCCGACCGCTGCTCGTGCTCGCCGGACAAGATCCGCGGCATCCTCGACGGTTTCACCGCCGAGGAGATCAAGGAAAGTACGGAAGAAGGCCGCATCCGCGTCGAGTGTGAATTCTGCTCGACACGCTACGAGTTCGACCCGGCCGACTTCGTGGCTGTCGAATAAGCGGAAACGCTTTGCTGGTGGCTCGACTTTTGAGTGCCGCGCCGAAGCTGCCTTTCTCGCCCCGTTTACGGGAGTCCGAAGGACGCGCAAGACGCGTGGCTCGCCCCGGCAAAATGCCCGGCAGGGCAGTGAGGGGCAGAGCTGGCTTCTGCCTGCATGGCGCCGCCCCTCATCCGGCCGTTCGGGCCACCTTCTCCCCGTAAACGGGGAGAAGGAGAAGCCCCATTGCTACCTCACATGTGATCGCGGCGGATGCGCGCGTTGCGCTTGCGGTCGAACACTTTGCTTCCGTCATGGAAGGCCTGCATGTGTTCGGAGATGAGCCACTCGGTTTCGGTGCAGGAAAGCGTGATGACGCTGCGGGTTGCGGTTTCCCAGCCCTCGCGGGCGATGGTGCTGTGCGACGTGATTTCGGCAGCCATCGACAGCGGATCGCCCGGCACGATCGACCACACCTGTTCGGTGGTGTCGCGTGCGCTCAAACCATTGCCGGGGTGGCGGTTGAGGCCGGTGTCCTCGCTGACTTTGTAGCGGGTGATGCCATTGAGCATATCGCGCTCGACCACGCGGCCGGCTTTCCCTTCCTCCAGCGTCTCGTAACGCGGCAAAGGATCGGGGTTGGCCGGCTCCGGCACGTCGATACGGCTGTGCTCGCCGAGCAGCGGCAGGTTCAAGGCGACGGAGGATAGGTCGATGTCGAGTGTAGCGTCGTAAGGCGGCGGCAGGATCATCGGCCAATAGGCGCTGGATAGCGACAACCGGATGCGATGCCCTGGCCCGAAGCGATAGCCGCATGCGTCGAGCACCAACTCCACCTCGACCGTCTTGCCGGGCTCGAGCACTCTCGGTTCGGCATTGCCGTCGCGATGCGCGAGATTGAGCACACCGAAGGAGACCCGGGTGGCGGTGCCATCGGCATGCACATCCACCAGCCTTGCGGCCAGATTGGCAAGCGGGGCGTCGCTGGAGAGGCGGAGCTTCAGCACGGGCTGGCCGAGGATGACGCTCTCGTCGGTCAAAAGGTCGGTTTCGAACGTCAGCGAACCGGCATCGTCGAGGCGCTGGTCTCCCGCCATCTCGGTATCGGGCTTGAGCGTGAAGAACTCGCCGGCCCCCGTTCCCGTATCCAGCGGCGACTTGAGCAGGGCGCTGCCGCCGGCGCGGCCTGCTGGATCATGCTCGAGCCGGCCGTTGGAGCCGATCGCCAGCGTCATGGTTTGGGGCTCGCTCCACGCATCCTTGGCGACCCAGTAGCCCGGATCCGCCTCACGCCAGCGCGCCGGGCGGGGCCCGTCGAGGATATAGGCGCGCACCTGCGGCACGGCCTCGGCGCCGTTCTGCTCGTCGCAGAGCCATCGGCGCCACCAGGCGATCGCTTCGGCGTGGAAATCGGCGCGCGGTTTCGGATAGGCGAAATGCGGATATTTGTGCACCCACGGGCCGACCAGCGCCTTGGCCTTGCCGGGCATGCCGGCCACCGCCTTCAGCGGCGTGTTGCGGTAGCCGTCGGCCCAGCCGGAAATCACCAGTGCGGGAACCGGAAAGCCGTCGAAATCCTCGCCGATGGAACCGTGCCGCCAGAATTCGTCGCGGCGCTGGTGGGACAGCCATTCCTCCATGAAGAAGGGTTCCTGCTCCAGCCGCTCCAGCCACATGGCGCGCCAGCGGTCGCCGACGATCTCGGGATCCGGCGAGCGCGACTGGTAGGCGCTCATCGTCGCTGCCCAGGACAGCTGTGCCGAAAGATGCGTGCCGTTCTTGTAATGGATGTCGTCATTGTAGCGATCGACCGTGGAGGCGATGGAGATCACCGCCTTCAGTGCCGGCGGCTTGAGTGCGGCCACCTGCAGGCAGTTGAAGCCACCCCAGGAAATCCCCATCATGCCGACGCTGCCGTTCGACCAGGGCTGTGCCGTGATCCACTCGATCACCTCGACGGCGTCGGAAAGCTCGCGCGGCGTGTATTCGCCATCGATCACGCCGTCGGATTCGCCGCTGCCGCGGATATCGACGCGCACCCCGGCGATGCCGGCGGCGGCAAACACCGGATAGGTGGATTCGTCACGCGGTGCGGTGCCGTTGCGCTTGCGGTAGGGGAGGAACTCCAGCACGGCGGGTACCGGCGCAGTCTTCCTCGCATCGTCCGGCATCCAGATGCGCGCCGCGAGCCGCGTGCCGTCCTTGAGAGTGATCCATTCGTTCTCGATGACGTGAAAGTTCGTGTTCGTCATGAAATCCAACCATGAAAGTGCCGGCAGCGCGCGGGCGCGCCGCTACTTGGCCAAAGCAATTCCGGGAAAAATGCGTAGCGATTTTTCGTCCGAAATTGCGTGAAAACAAAGAGTTAGAGCGTTTCCGCAAAAATGGAAACGCTCTAACGGGCGAGTGAAGCGCCTCAGGCCTGGAGCCAGACCCGGCTGGCGATACGGCCGTTGGAAAGATCGTTGCCGATGTCGTCGACAAAGCCCTTCAGCTTCTTCGAGGACGCGTTCAGATAGTCGTTGAACACCGGCAGGATCAGTCCGCCCTCGTCGCGCACCGTGACCGCCATCTGGCGGTAAAGGGCGCGGCGCTTGTCCTCGTCGAGCTCGCCGCGCGCCTGGGCGACCAGTTTGTCGAAGTCCGGCCGCTTGAAGCGCGTATCATTCCATTCCGCATTCGACACATAGGAGGTGGAGTAGCGCGCATCCTGGGTCGGGCGGCCGCCCCAGTAGGAAGCGCAGAAGGGCTGCTTGTTCCAGACCTCCGTCCAGTAGCCGTCGCTCGGCTCCCGCTGCACGTCGAGCTTGATGCCGGCCTTGGCGGCGCTGATCTGGAAGAGCTGCGCTGCGTCGACCGCACCGGGGAAGGCGGCATCGGAGGTGCGCAGCAGGATCGGTCCGTCATGCCCGGACTTCTTGTAGTGGAAGGCTGCCTTTTCGGGATCGTAGAGACGCTGCTCGATGTCGGTCGGAGCCAGCGCATAGCTGGCATTGATCGGATAGTCGTTGCCGATGGTGCCGAAGCCGCCCACCACCTGTTTGAGGATCGCCTCGCGATCGATCGCCAGCTTCAAGGCCATGCGCAGATCGGCATTGTCGAACGGTGCTGTGTCGCAATGCATGAGGAAGGCATAGAAACCCTTACTGGGCGTACGCAGGATTTCGACTTCCGGCAGTCGCTTCAGCAGCGGGACGACCTTTGGCTGAACGACATTGATGAAATCGACCTGCCCCGACCGCAGCGCGTTGATGCGCGCCGTAAGGTCGTTCATGACCGTGATCTCGACCGCGTCGACATAGCCGCGGTCCTGGCGCCAGTCGTCCTTGTTGCGTTCGAAGGCGGTACGCACGCCCGGCTCGAACTTGACCAGCTTGTAAGGCCCGGTGCCGATCGCTGCGTTGGGGTTGTCGTTGCCGCCATTCGGCTGGATCTGCAGATGATAGTCGGTGAGCACGAGCGGCAGGTCGGCATTGCCTTCCTTCAGCGTGATGACCAGGTCGCCTGCCTTGTCCTCGATCTTGTCGATGCCGGTGAGCAGCCCGAGCGCCCCCGATTGCGATTTCTCGCCGGCATGGCGCTGCAACGTGGCGACCGCATCGGCCACCGTCATCGGCTTTCCGTCATGGAAGCGCACATCCTTGCGGATCTTGAAGGTCCAAACCTTGGCATCCGGCGATGGCGACCAGGATTCGGCCAGGGAAGGCACCGCCGCACCGGTCTTGGGGTCGGATTCGACCAGCGTATCGCCCCAGCAATGCGCGATCACGAACAGCACGCTTGCCGATGCCAGGGCAGGGTCCAGCGCGTCGGCGGAAGCACCGCCCTCGAGGCCCATGCGCAGCGTGCCGCCGCGAACCGGTTCCTCGGCCCTGGCCGGCGAGGCAAAGCTACCGGCTGCCGCCGAAAGGCCGAGAAGCGTGCTGCCCTGAAGGAAGGTACGGCGCGAGAGGTTCAACGTATTGCCCAGCTTGATCATTGTGTTCCCGTTGATTGGAGCCGCCGGAATGGCGTCTCGGGAGCGATAATGATCCTGGCCCGCTGCAGCGCAATTTCGCGCGTTGACGCTGCTTTAAGCGAGTTTACACTGTAGCTGACGATCTCTTCTACCCACTCTCACTTTCGTGTTGCGCATGTCCCTATCCCTAAACCGGCTTTCCCTTTTTCTGGTTGCGCCCTGATGCAGGAACCTCTGGCCAACTTCCCGGCCAATCTCAAATTCGCCTGCAGCACGCGGCGATCGATTTCCGACCTGTGCCGTGCCATCGGCGTCAACAGGCAGCAGTTCAACCGCTATCTCAATGCCGGGACACTGCCGTCAGCACACAATCGCTTGCGGATCGCGGCTGCCTTCGATCTCGATCCGGCGGATTTCGGCCTGCCTCCACAGGCATTTCGGCGCAAGCTGAGCGAAAGAAGC
Organism: Terribium retamae; assembly: GCF_022347545.1. GTDB lineage: Bacteria > Pseudomonadota > Alphaproteobacteria > Rhizobiales > Rhizobiaceae > Mesorhizobium > Mesorhizobium retamae. The sequence continues at coordinate 67,425 of NZ_JAKREW010000027.1, read as the reverse complement.
CGCCCGGCGATGCACGAGGGGCCGCTGGACGACGCCTTTCCAGGCGACCTGCCGGCGCTGCGGCCGCATCTCGGCTTCTATCAGACCTGGCACGTGTCGCTCTCCTGGCCGGGCCGGGTCGTCTGTTCCTGCGCCCATTTGCGGGAGAGGGATGGTCAGGTCCTAGTGACGTCGCTGGAGCGGATCATCGACCATGAAAGCGGCATTGCGCAGCGTTCGCGCTATGTCGGCCTCGCTGCCTACCGTCGCCAGCGCATTTTCCTGACCGAATTGACTCGGGGCGAAGCGCCGACCTTCGGACAGACGATCCTGATGCCGTTCGAGACCTATCAGCGCCGCTACCTTCGCGGCCTGACGATGGGCGTGTCCTGGCGCAACAACAACATGCCCTATGCCACACGCACCATCTGGCGCCATGTCGGCGTCACCGCAAACAAGCGCAGCCTGATTTCCGCCTGCGGCGTCTATGCGCCGACCTCCGCCAGCCTGCCCTCGGCGGTGGCGTCTTTCCTTGCCGACATCCAGCCTCTCACGGCCGTCGCGCCGCCATGGTGAGGCGGTTCGTGGACTGTCTGCGCGGCGGCGCGTCGTCTGAGGCAAGCGACCCGACTAGTACATTCAGGCTATAGGCTCGGGCTGGCATGTTGCCGGCTTGGCTATTATTGCTGGGAGCGACTAGGCAAAAGTGCGCAGCGGTTTTGCGTCGGGAATTGGGGTAGAGGCACAGGTTTCATGATCAAGATTTTGGTTGCCGCGGGGGCTTCCCTGCTGGCGGTCTCTGCGGCGAGCGCCCAGTCCTGCCAGAAGAACTTCAAGACCGAAGGCGTGCCGATGATAACGGCCGTCAGCTATAAGAGCTCCGGCACCTTTCCTAAGCTCGACGCCCGGAAGGCGTTGGACAATGCCCATCGCGCGATGCTCGCCGAAGGTTTCGAGGACATCGATGTCGACAAGGCGATGGGCTCGCTGACCGCCAAGCAGGAAACGTCCGGCTCCGGCCGCGAGCAGACGCTGCGTGTCGTCGTGCGCAAGTCCGGCAAGGGCAGCCGCGTCGACGTGGTGTTCAAGGTGCAGGCGGGCCAGGTGGCGCCGGAAGGCGCTACGCGCGACGCCATCTGCCGCGTCATCGAAGGTGCCGCCGGGTAGAACCGATCGATTTTCGTTTTCCCAACACCCCGGAGGTCGAGAGGCTTCCGGGGATTTTTTTGTTCAGCTGTCCCAGCGCGCATCAGTTCAGCATGAACAGCGCTGGCAATCGGTTTCGTCCGGGCAGATCAGGCTGAGCGTCTTCCGCAGGCAGACCTTTGCACGCCAGGAAGCCCCGGCTGTGACAGGTCGAGCTCGTCAGGAAGCCGTTGGATCATTCCCGGTTTTCACCAGCTTCGCGCCTCTAGTTCACCACACGCCTGGCATTCGGCAGGTCCAGTGAGAAGGCTGGGATCGCGATGTTGAACTGTTCGCCGCGCGCATTTCTCATGGTGTAGTGCCCGACCATGATGCCGGACGGCGTCGAAAGCGGGCAGCCCGAGGTGTACTGGTAGCTGTCGCCGGGGTTCAGTTCCGGCTTTTCGCCGACGACACCAGGGCCGTGCACTTCTTCCACTTGTCCCGCGCCGTCGGTGATATGCCAGTAGCGCGACAGAAGCTGGACGAATTCGTCCGAGCGGTTGTCGATCGTCACCCTGTAGCCCCAGACATAGCGGCCCTCGTCCGGGTCGGACCGGTCTTCGAGATAGAAGGGTTCCACCTCGACCACGATGTTGCGGGTGACTGCACTGTACATGGATGGGCGATCCGGGCGACTCTGGCGAAAACTGTTGCGAGTTTCCGCTCGCAGGCCGTCATGGTCAACCTTCTGTCATGTGCACGACATGAAACGGTGATGGTGTGCGCCGGATCGCGTCCGGTCCCGTGACGATTCCCGGACATCAGATTGCAAGGCTGGTGCGTGACCGCGAAAATCAGACATCGATTTTCGGAAGGATCATGCGCCGGATCAAAGTTTTGGAGCGTCCGCGGCGCTCTAAGACCCGTGTTTCCGGGAGTGACCTGACTTCATGGACCTGACAATCGCCGCCGCATCCTTCTCCGCCGCTTTGCTTCTCACCAATTTCGTTTCCATCGTCCTGGCCTGGACCCAGCTGGAACGGCGCCGCACGGTCGCACCGCCGCGGGGCGACGCCCCTCCGGTTTCCATCGTCATCCCTGCGCGGGGCATTGAGCCATTCACCTCCGAGACGCTCGACCGCGCCTTCCGGCTCGACTGGCCGGATTACGAACTGATTTTCTGCGTGGCCCACACCGACGACCCGGTGGCAGTGGCCATCCGCACCACCATGGCGCGGTATCCAGACGTGCCTGCCCGCCTCTTGTTCGGCGACGACCGTATCAGCGGCAATCCCAAGCTGAACAATTGCGTCAAAGGCTGGGAAGCGGCGCGCCATGACTGGGTGATCCTGGCCGATTCCAATGTGCTGATGCCGCGCGATTACATCCAGCACATGATGCAGGCCTGGCGTCCCGACAGCGGCCTCGTCTGTTCGACGCCGGTCGGCTCGCGCCCGGACGGCTTCTGGTCGGAGGTGGAATGCGCCTTCCTCAACACGCTGCAGGCGCGCTGGCAATATACCGGAGCGGCCGCGGGCCTCGGCTTCGCGCAAGGCAAGAGTATGCTGTGGTCGAAGCCGCTGCTCGACGCCAATGGCGGCATCCAGGCCCTGGCTGCCGAGATCGCCGAGGACGCCGCCGCCACCAAGCTCGTCAACGGGCTCGGCCGCAAGGTACATCTGGTGGCATCGCCCTTCGAACAGCCGCTCGGACACCGCAAGCTCGAAGCCGTCTGGTCGCGCCAGGCTCGCTGGGCGCGGCTGCGCCGCGTCACCTTCCCGTTGTTTTTCGCGCCGGAACTTTTGGTCGGTGCGACCATGCCCTTGCTGTTCGCGTTGATTGCCGCTGCGGGCTCTGGGGCCGACGTGTTGTCGACCACCTTGCTGGTGCTGGCCGCCGTCTATTTGCCGGAATATGCGCTGGCGCTGGCCAAGGGCTGGTATGCCTCGCCGCGCCTGATCCCGGCAATGGTGGTGCGTGACATCATGGTGCCGGCCATATGGTTGCGCGGCTGGCTCGGCGGCGCCATCGACTGGCGCGGCAACACCATGAACATCACCACCAAATCCGAAGAGGCGGACGAGGTTCTGTCGGGCGCCTGAACGGCGGTATCGTTTCCGCGCGGTTTGCGGCATGATCGAGAGGTCCTGCGTACGGCGGGACGGGAGGGTGGCCATGCTGTCCGAGGACCGCTACTGCCAGATCGCGCTCGGTTTTCCCGAGGCCGTGCAGAGCAGCCATTTCGACGTCACCGATTTCCGCGTCCGCGGCAAGATCTTCGCCACGCTGCGTCCGAAGGACAGCCGCGCCGTCATCAAGCTGACGCCGGATGAGCAGCGGCTGCTGCTCGAAACATCGGCCGATCAGTTCGCGGCGATCCCGGGCTCCTGGGGCCAGAAGGGATGGACGCGAGTCTGGCTGGAACAGGCGGACGAAGACACCGTCCGCCACGCCATGACCATGAGCTGGCGCTCGGTTGCGCCGAAATCGCTGCGGTAGGGTGGCGCGGGGGTGTGAGCTGCACACCGATCCTCATCCTGAACTGGAGAATGGGAACGCTTTGGGTGCGTCCTTCGAGGCTCGCCCCCGAAGACCGCGCTATGCTTTCAGTCTGACGTGCGGGCTCGCTCCTCAGGATGAGGGAGGTCGTGCGGCTCCCAACAGTCCTCATCCGAGCTGGAGAATGCCGCTTCGGGTGCGTTCTTCGAGGCTCGCCCCGAAGACCACGCTATGCTTTCAGTCGATGTGCAGGCTCGCTCCTCAGGATGAGGGAGGTCGCGCAGCTCACACCGGTCCTCATCCTGAGGAGCGCGCGGAGCGAGCCTCGAAGGACGTACCCTAAAGATAAGCAGAGGGGAGGGTGCGTCGGACACGACATACCGACTGCGAGAATTTTGCCGGTATGGCAAGGGCAGCGGCCAGCCGAGGCTGGTGTGCCCTTACCTTGAGACTCTCAAGCCTTCGCCAGCGCCTGCTCGATATCCTCCAGTAGGTCGTCGGTGTCTTCGAGACCGAGCGACAGGCGCAGGGTGCCTTCGCCGATGCCGAGTTCGGCGCGGGCCTCGTCGGTCAGGTTCTTGTGCGTTGTCGTCGCCGGATGGGTGATCAGGCTCTTGGCATCGCCCAGATTGTTGGAGATCAGCACCACGTCGAGCGCGTTCTCGAAGGCGAAAGCCGATTTCTTGCCACCCTTGAGGTCGAAGCAGATCAGCGTCGAGCCGCCGGTCATCTGCTTCTTGATGATGTCGGCCTGCGGATGGTCGGCGCGGCCGGGATAGATGAGGCGTCCGACCTTCGGATGGTCGGCGAGGAAGTCGGCGATCTTGCTTGCTGCTTCCGTCTGCTGGCGCACGCGCAGCGGCAGCGTCTCCAGACCCTTCAGCAGCACCCACGCATTGAAAGGCGAAAGGCTGGGGCCCGTGTGGCGGAAATAGTCGTGCAGGTTCTCGTCGATCCATTTTTTGTCGGACAGTACGATGCCGCCCAGGCAACGGCCCTGGCCGTCAATGTGCTTAGTGGCCGAATAGACGACGATGTGCGCGCCGAGCTCCAATGGCTTCTGCATCAGCGGGGTGGCGAAGACGTTGTCCACCACCAGCCTGGCGCCGATCGAGTTGGCCAGCCTGGCGACGGCGGCGATGTCGACCACTTCCAGCGTCGGGTTGGTAGGGCTTTCCAGGAAGAACAGCTTGGTGTTCGGCCGGATCGCCGCTTCCCAGTTCCCGATCTCGGTGCCGTCGACCAGCGTCGCCTCGATGCCGTATTTCGGCGCCAGCGTCTCGACCACCCAGCGGCAGGAGCCGAACAGCGCGCGCGCCGCGACGATGTGGTCGCCGGCCTTGAGACTACACAAGACGGCCGCCGTCACCGCGGCCATGCCGGAGGCGAAGGCGCGGGCATCCTCAGCGCCTTCCAGCGCGCACATGCGCTTCTCGAACATGTCGACGGTGGGGTTGGCGTAGCGCGAATAGATGAAGCCGGGCTCCTCGCCCTTGAAGCGGGCCTCGGCGCGCTCGGCGCTGTCATAGTGATAGCCTTGCGTCAGGAACATCGCCTCCGACATCTCGCCGAAGCCCGATCGCAGCGTGCCAGCGTGGACGAGCTGGGTTGCGGGTTTCCAGTTGCGCTTTTTTTCGGTCATGGTTCCGTTCCGACACAAAACTGGCCGCCAAAGACTGGCGGGCACAAAAAAACCGGCCGCGAAGTCGCAACCGGTCCATACGGCCTTTGTCGGGCCCTGCGGTCCTTTAGCGACTTGTTTAACGTGGCTGCAAGCCGACCGGCCAAATCACCACGGGATAAAGCACCCTTTAGACCCGGGGGCGGCTTGCGTCAATTGCCGGCTTCATTAAGAGCATGGATGGCTGGCTGACTTGAGCCATCTGTGGAGTTGTCCCAGTTGTGGAGTGGGCTTTGCGCAAGACAGGCATTCTTCCCGATCAGGATATCGCGGCGCTGTTCCAGGCGGGCAGCCTGAAGTCGCCGCGACCGCTCGACGTCGACCAGATCCAGCCGGCCAGCCTCGACCTTCGCCTCGGCGAAAAGGCCTATCGCGTGCGCGCCAGCTTCCTGCCCGGCCCCAACAGCACGGTGGAGGCCAAGCTCGACCGGCTGAAGCTGCACGAGATCAACCTCGCCGACGGCGCGGTGCTAGAGACGGGCTGCGTCTACATCGTGCCGCTGCTGGAAAGCCTGGAACTGCCCGGCGACATCTCCGCCTCGACCAATCCGAAGAGCTCGACCGGCCGGCTCGATATTTTCACCCGCGTCATGACCGATCACGGCCAGGAGTTCGACAAGATCGCCGCAGGCTATCGCGGTCAGCTTTACCTTGAGGTCAGCCCGCGCACCTTCCCGATCGTGGCCCGCACCGGCTCGCGCCTGTCGCAGATCCGCTTCCGCACCGGCAATGCGCTGCTGTCGGAAGACGAACTGCACGCGCTGCACCGTGCCGAGACGCTGGTGGCGATCGATCCGCCGAACATTTCCGGGGGCGGGATCGCGCTGTCCATCGATCTTGCCGGCGATAAGGACGGGCTGGTCGGCTATCGCGGCAAGCACCACACCGGGCTGGTCGATGTCGACAAGCGCGCCGCCCAGGACATCGTCGATTTCTGGGAACCGCTCTATCGCAGCGGCGCCGGCGAACTGGTGCTCGATCCGGATGAATTCTACATCCTCGTCAGTCAGGAGGCGGTGCACGTGCCGCCGCTCTACGCCGCCGAGATGACGCCGTTCGATCCGCTGGTCGGCGAATTCCGCGTGCACTATGCCGGCTTCTTCGACCCCGGCTTCGGCCACTCCGCCGCCGGCGGCACCGGCAGCCGCGCCGTGCTGGAAGTGCGCAGCCACGAGGTGCCGTTCATCCTGGACCACGGCCAGATTGTCGGCCGGCTGGTCTACGAGCACATGCTGAAGCGACCGACCGCGCTCTACGGCACAGACCTCGGCTCCAACTACCAGGCGCAGGGGCTCAAGCTGTCGAAGCATTTTCGCGCCGCGCGGTAGCAGACGGGATAAGGAAGTAGGGGAATGGGGCAGTGGGGCAGTAAACAATTGCAGCACTCCGTTCCTGCCCTATTGCCCTGATGCCTTATTCCCTTTTTCAACTGCCTCCATCCTTCTAAAGCACCAAGACACTGTCGCATCCTGCCCTTGCCTGGCTCCCTGCGGCGTGCTTGGCTGTCCGCGGACAACAAGACCAACCCGAGGGGAAAATGATGAAACTATCCAAATGGTTCGCAACGGTCGCGGCCGTCACGCTGTTGGTGGCCGGCACCAGTGCTGCGTTCGCCGCCGACAAGATCAAGATCGGCACGGAGGGCGCCTATCCGCCTTTCAATACTCTGACGGCAGACGGCAAGCTTGAAGGGTTCGACATCGACATCGCCAATGCGCTCTGCGCGCAGATGAAGGCCGAATGCGAGCTCGTCACCCAGGATTGGGACGGCATGATCCCGGCGCTACAGGCCAAGAAGTTCGACGCCATCATCGCCTCGATGAGCATCACGCCGGAGCGCAAGAAGCAGGTCGCCTTCACCAACAAATATTACACCACGCCGCTGGCGCTGGTCGCCCTGAAGGACAGTTCGCTGTCCGGCACGGATGGCGAGGCGGTGAAGGGCAAGACCGTAGGCGCTCAGGCGTCCACCACGCAGGCCGACTATGCGCAGGACGTCTACGCCAAGGCCGGCGCCGACGTGAAGCTCTATCCAACGCAGGAAGAAGCGGTGACCGATCTGGTCAACGGCCGCCTCGACGCCGTCCTTTCCGACAAGTTCGTGCTGGTCGACTGGATGAAGAACGGCTCGGCCAAGGACTGCTGCAAGATGATCGGCGACGTCAAGGGAACCGAGACCGAGGCTGGCATCGCGATACGCCAGGAAGACAACGAACTGCGCGAGAAGTTTAACAAGGCGATCGACGCCATCGTCGCCGACGGCACCTACAAGAAGATCCAGGCGAAATATTTCGACTTCGACATCTATTGAGCAGGGCCGCCAGCCATTCCATCGCTGACAATGAAAGGCCGGGACGTATCCCCGGCCTTTCATGTGATAGCGTTCAAGTCAGATCGCGCTGCTCCACTGCACGGGCACCAGTTCGAAGCCGTTGCCCGCTTTGGCGATATGACCCGTGGCGGGGAAAGGAGCGTGGTAGAAGGCCACCTGCATCTTCTCGGTTGCCGCCATGTCGAGCAGCTTGCGGCGTGTGGCTATCGCCTGCGGACCGTCCATGTCGAAGATCGCGGTCCACTCGGGATTGCGCACGAAGAGCGCCGGGTGGTTGGTCGTGTCCGACAGCGCCATCAGCCTGCCTTTGCCGGACGTGATGGCAAAGACGGTGTGGCCGGGTGTGTGGCCTGGGGCCGCGATGGCGGTCACGCCCGGCACCAGCTCCTTGTCGCCTTCATACTGCTTCACATCCTTGGCGATGGGGCCGAAGACGCGGCGCACGGTGGCGAAGGCGTTCTTCGCCGCTTCCGGTGCGGTGTTCATCTTGGCATCGTCCATCCAGAACGCCCATTCGGCGGCCGGCACCATCACCTCGGCGTTCGGGAAGACGGCGGTGCCGTCCTTCAGCCGGAAGCCGTTGATGTGGTCGCCATGGAAATGGCTGATGATGACGGTCGAGACGTTCTCGGGTTTGAATCCGGCAGCCCTGAAATTGTTCATCCATGCACCGGACGTCGGCGCACCGGAATCGCCATTGCCGGTGTCGATCAGCACCAGCCGGTCGCCGATCTGCAGCGCCAGCGTGGTGTAGGAGATCGAGATCGCATCGGTCGGCAGATAGGCAGCCTCCATCGCCTTCCTAACATCGGCGAGTTCGGCATTGCGGATGAAGCCATCGAGCGGGCGCGTGCCGAAACCGTCGTTGAGCGCGGTGACGGTGATATCGCCCACTTTGTAGCGATAGAAGCCGGGGTTCTGGTTCACGGGTGCATCCTGCGCCCGGGCCGGCGCGATGCCGACAGGCAGGTCGAAGGCGACTGAGGCGGCAAGGGCACCGGCGCTTGCCATCACGGTGCGGCGCGAGAGGGTAAGACTGGCCATTGATCGAGCTCCAAAGGTCAGAAAGGCACGGCTTCTCCGGTAGCGTTCATCGCCAGCCGGCTCCGCGCCCGGGCGCAACCCAGGCGGCAGGCTAACAGCCGGACTGGCCGCTTCAACCTGATGCGGAGGGAAGCGGGTCACCTTTGCGTGAGCAGGCCGTTATCGCGACAAGCCGGCGCGCCGGTTTCGCCTGGGGATGGAGCACCAATCGAAGCCCGGTGCTGGCGCTTCCTCGCTTTGCCGGCACATGTTTGGCAGGGGCAGGCCGTTTTCGGCCGAAGTTGGAGGGAAAACAGGAATGCAGATTTCGAAATGGCTCGTCTCGGCTGCTGCCGCAACGATACTGATGGTTGCGCCGGCTGCCGCCGAGACGCTGAAGATTGCCACCGAAGGGGCAGCGCCGCCCTTCAGCACAGTAACGGCGGACGGCAAGCTGGCCGGCTTCGACGTCGATATCGCCAATGCGTTGTGCGCGCAGATGAAGATCGAGTGCGAGATCGTCGCACAGGACTGGGACGGCATGATCCCGGCGCTGCAGGCGAAGAAGTTCGACGCCATCATCGCCTCGATGACCATCACCGAAGAGCGCAAGAAGCAGGTCGCCTTCACCAACAAATATTATTCGACGCCGCTGGCGCTGGCCGGCCTGAAGGACACCACCGTGACCGGCACCGAACCGGCAGCACTGGAGGGCAAGACGCTCGGCGCGCAGGGCTCGACGATGCAGGCCACCTATGCGCAGGACGTCTACGCCAAGGCTGGCGCCGACGTAAAGCTCTACCCGACGCATGAGGATGCCGCGACCGACCTCGTCAACGGCCGGCTCGACGCCATCATCACCGACAAGTTCGTGCTGGTCGACTGGGTCAAGAACGGCGACGGCAAGGATTGCTGCAAGGTGATCGGCGATGTGAACGGCACCGAAGCGCAGATCGGCATCGCCATCCGCCAGGGCGAGGATGCGCTGCGCGAGCGCTTCAATGCCGCGATCGACGCCATCGTCGCCGATGGCACCTACAAGAAGGTGCAGGACAAGTATTTCGACTTCGACATCTATTGAACGGCTGCGGTTTGAATCGCCTCGCAGACTGACGGGCGCCAAAGGCGCCCGTTTTGCTGTCCGAGCCTGAGGCGGACCTATCGGGATGGCGAAAGCAGTCGATCCCGCAGATGCAGGGCCGTTCTCTCCACGCAAAACCACAGCAGGGCCGCGACGACGAAACTCGCGGTCAGGTAGAGGAGGAAGCCGGTGGCGCCTTGCAGGTTCTCTTCTCCCAGCAGGAGACGCATGGCATGGAAGACCGACTTGTGCGTGAGATAGAGGCTGTAGGACAGAGTGGCGACGAGAACCGCCCCCGGCACAGGCCAGCGATTCAGAATGTGTTCAAGATCGAGCATGGCGCAGAAAACCAGCGCGACTCCGATCGAGATGAGCGGGAAACCCGCGACCGCGCCGAGTTGCGCCTGAAACACCGGGAACATTCCTGCGCCTTCCAGCGGTCCGCGGACGGCGAAGCAGATCAGCGCCGCGGCCACGAAGGTCAACCCAACAGGCATGGTTACCCTGGCAGGCAGAAAACGCTTGCAAAGATCCGGTCTGAAGAAGCGTGCAGCCGCGAGCACCACGCCGAACAGCAGCCCGTCGAGACGCGTGTAGCTCGGATAGTATATATCGCGAAGATAAGTGGCGAAGGCTGGGCGGAATTGGCTTGCTGCGACAAGCCCGCCAACCTGGCTGTCCCAGATTGTGTAGCGTAACGCAATCCCGGCGAGCGTCAGTGTTGCTGCCAGGGCGAGCACCCGACCGGTGCCGATGCGCCGATAAAGCAGAAGCACCAGGAGAGGGAGGACGAGGTAGAACTGTTCTTCGACGGCAAGCGTCCACGCCTGCGAAAGGGCATTGCCCTGTCTCGGGTCGAAGCCGAGATTGACTGTGAAAGTTGCGAATTTCCAAAGCGGCTGCATCGTCGGCGCATCGCGCAGCAGGGGAACAAAGGCATAGAGGCCGAGCACCATGAAGAACGCCGGAAAGATACGAAAAGCCCTGCGCAGGTAGAAAGCCTTGAAGTCGACGTTACCCGTCCGCGCGATCTCTTTGAACAGCTGCGTGCCGATCAGGTAGCCGCTGAGCACGAAGAAGATATCGACACCGAGCCAGCCATATTCACGAACAGCCACCAAAGCGGCAGGAGTCGCCTCCAGTGGCAAGTGAACCAGCATCACCAGCAGGATCGCCAGGGAGCGAAGAATATCGGGACCAACCATCCGCGTTCGCGCAGTCGCGAAGCTTGCTTGCGATGGCCACGGACGGTCCGTGACATGGGGACTGCTGCTGGCGAGCATGGTCATGCGCGGCGCTCCATCGAAGCAGGTTGATGGGATATCAACTTACCGGTCTGGCTTTCCGATGAAACGGCGCTGGGTGGGAACCGCCGATTAACCTAAATGTTTCGTAAAATTGTAACGACCAGCCGAAGGTTCCGCAGGCGTAGTCCAGGAGAAGCTGCAGGCCGGTACGGCACGGCCAATTCACGCGAGCTGCAGGTTCTCCTTGAGCAGGACCTCGATGCGGATTCGCTCCTGCGAGGCCAGAAGCTCGCGGTGGTCGGAGCGGGCGCGCATGATGCGCAGCGCGCTGCGCACCGCATGGCCGGGGTCTTGTGCGATGACGGCGTCGATGCGTTCGTCCAGCAGCGCCTGTTCGCTGAAGGGCGTGCGCTCATGCGCAACGATGGTCAGCGGGCGGGTGTTCTGCGTGTTCCAGACGGCGGTCAGCGGTATCCGCGCTTCGGAACTCAGCACATAGACCGCGACCGTATCGGGATTGTGCTGCAAGGTCCGCTGGATGATGAGATCGGCGCGTTTTTCGTCGGCATAGGTCTCCAGCGACGGCAGGCATTGGAGCTGCGGGAACTGGGCATTGATAATGCTGTCGAAGCCGAGACGGCGCTGGATGCTGTCCAGCGCCATCATGGTTTCGGACACGATCACGATCTTGCCGCGCCGCTCGCCGACGAAGCGGCCGACGATCTTGCCGGCTGTGGCGCCGGCGGCAAAATTGTCGACGCCGACATAGTCGGCACTCTCGAGCCGCTCCTGACCCGACAGGAACTGCACGACCTTGACGCCGCGTTCCACCAGCCGCAGCAGCGCATCGCGCACCTGCGGTGATTCCGGCGCCATCACGGCCACGCCGTCGAGTTCGTCATGATCGATGCCTGCGAGATATTTTGCGACATGGTGGGGGTCGCTCATCGCGATCCGGGCGACTTCCACCTCGGTGGAATCGGCACGCGCCGCTTCCCGGGCCTCGCCGACGCGGGCGATCAGCTCCGACAGATACTGGTCGCCGGACGTCGGCAGCACGAAACGGAAGCGATAGGTCTTGTTGCGCGCCAGCGCCACGGCGGCGGGGTTGCGCACGAAGCCGATACGTTCGATCGCCTCGGCTACTTTCATGGCCGCCTTCGGGCTGACATTCGGCCGCTCGTTGAGGACGCGGTCGATTGTGGCGAGGCTTACGCCCGCGGCTTCTGCCAGGTCTTTCGCGGTTGGCCGCACGCTTGTCATCCCGCTTCGGTTTGCCCGGATTTCTCCAACAAAAGGAGATGAAAAGCAAGAATTGAGGTGCGCACCTCAAAATTTGCTTGCGTTGAGGTGCGCACCTCAATTATGAGTCTTGTAGTGGCGGCCGGGAGGATCGGTGCGAGCCACGGACGACGTGGCGGAATCCTAGGATCGCCGGGAAGATCGTTCCGCGTCAATCGCCCGCAAGCGGGCTTTTTCAGCTTCCGATGGAGGTCGGAAGCGGGGGACGGGAGGCCCCAGCCATGAAATCTCGCTATGTCACGTCATTGGCCGCTTTGGGTGCGCTGCTGGCCGCAGGCGCCGCCGGCACGGGCCAGGCCAGCGCAAAGGATTTGACTTTGTGTTGGGCCGCATGGGACCCCGCAAACGCGCTCGTCGAACTCAGCAAGGATTTCGAGGCCAAGAGCGGCATCAAGATGAAGTTCGAATTCGTGCCCTGGCCGAATTTCGCCGACCGCATGCTTAACGAGCTGAATTCCGGCGGCAAGCTGTGCGACCTCATGATCGGCGACAGCCAGTGGATCGGCGGTGCTGCCGAGAACGGCCAATACGTCAAGCTCAACGATTTCTTCGACAAGGAAGGAATCAAGATGGATGATTTCATCCCGGCGACCGTCGTCGGTTATGCCGAATGGCCGAAGAATTCGCCGAACTACTGGGCGCTGCCGGCCTTTGGCGACGTCGTCGGCTGGAGTTATCGCAAGGACTGGTTCGCACGGCCCGAACTGCAGGCCGAGTTCAAGCAGAAATATGGCCGCGACCTTGCCGTGCCGAAGACCTTCGCCGAGCTGAAGGACATTGCCGAATTCTTCCAGAAGCGCCAGATCGACGGCAAGACAGTCTATGGCGCGGCGATCTATACCGAGCGCGGCTCCGAAGGCGTCACCATGGGGGTCATGGATGTGCTCTACTCGTTCGGCTTCCAGTACGAAAACCCGGCCAAGCCGTACGATCTGGAAGGCTATGTGAACTCCGCCAAGGCGGTGAAGGGCCTCGAATTCTACAAGCAGCTCTACGATTGCTGCACACCGCCCGGCCATTCCGATGCCTACATGTCGGAGGACATCGACGTCTACAAGTCCGGGCAGGTCGCCCTGCACATGAACTTTGCCTTCACCTGGCCCGGCATCAATGCCGATGCCAATGTCGGCGGCGATAAATCGGGCTACTTCCCGAACCCTGCCGGTCCGGACGGCGTCGCCTTCGCCCAGCTCGGCGGCCAGGGCATTTCGGTAGTCTCCGCATCGGAGAAGAAGGACGATGCGCTCGCCTATATCAAGTGGTTCGCCCAGCCTGAGATCCAGCAGAAATGGTGGCAGATGGGCGGCTATTCGGCGCTGCGCAAGGTGGTCGAGGATCCGGGCTTCGCGACCAGCCAGCCCTACGCACAGACCTTCCTCGACTCCATGGCCATCGTGAAGGATTTCTGGGCCGAGCCGTCCTATGCCTCGCTGCTGCAGGCGGCACAGAAACGCTTCCACGACTATGTCGTCGCCGGCCAAGGTTCTGCCCAGGACGCGCTCGATGGCCTCGTCAAGGACTGGACGCAGGTCTTCGACGACGAAGGCAAGTACTGACGTAATCAGCCTGGCTCGCAGCCTCCCAGCGGGCCATGCTGCAGACGGAGCCGGGCAGGCCGGCTCCGTCGCAGCACAGTCGCAAAAGCAGGGAACGACCCCATGTTGCAATCATCGGTGGATCGCGTCGCCGAGGCGACGCCGCACGCCATTGCCAGGCGCATGCACGGTCTGTCCGACCGCGCACTCGCCTGGCTGTTCGTCGCCCCGTCGATCGTGCTTCTGCTGGCGGTCAACATCTTTCCGCTGATCTGGACGATCCGGCTTAGCTTCACCAATTTCCGGGTCAATCGTCCCAATGCCGAGGTCGAGTTCATCGGCCTGAAGAACTACCTGAACATCCTGTCCGATCGGGACATCTGGCTGACGATGCAGGCGACGGCGCATTTCTTGATTTGGACGATCGTGCTTCAGGTGCTGATCGGCTTCGCGCTCGCTTTTCTCATCAACAAGAAGTTCCGCGGCAACGATCTCTGGACGACGATCATAGTGCTGCCGATGATGCTGAGTCCGGCGGTGGTCGGCAATTTCTGGACCTTCCTCTACCAGCCGCAGATCGGCCTCTTCAATTATGCCGTCGGTTTCCTGACCGGCGCCGATCCGTCCTCCTTCTCGATGATCGGCGACGTGTCGCTGGCGCCATGGGCGATCATCATCGTCGACACCTGGATGTGGACGCCGTTCGTGATGCTGATCTGCCTTGCCGGCCTGCGCTCCATTCCGGCCAGCATCTACGAGGCTGCCGAGTGCGACCGCGCTTCGAAATGGCGGCAGTTCTGGACCATCACCATCCCGCTGGTGCTGCCCTTTCTGATGCTCGCCGTGCTTTTCCGCGGCATCGAGAACTTCAAGATGTTCGACCTCGTCGTGCAGCTCACCGGCGGTGGGCCGGGTTCGGTCACCGAGCTCACTTCGATCAACCTGAAGCGCGAAGCTTTCGAGAAATGGCGCACCGGCTATGCGTCCGCCTACGCCGTCATCCTTTTCGTGACCGTTTTCGGCCTGGCCTCGATCTACGTCAAAGCCCTGAACAAGGTGAAACAGCGATGAGCAGCTATTCCGTCACCGAGCCGTCGCTTCGGCAGAAATGGTGTGCCGGAGTGCTGGTCGTTCTCTATGCGCTGATCACCATCCTGCCGCTGGTCTGGATCATCGCGACAAGCTTCAAGACACCATCTGACGCCATCGCCTATCCGCCGAAGACCTTCTTCACGCCGACGGTCGAAGGCTATGTCAACGTCTTCACCACGCGCACCCGCCTGACCGAAGAGCAGCTTCAGGCGGTAGGCGAGCCGCAGACCTGGTACGACAGACTGGTGCGCAAGGACGGCCTCGTTATTTCCGGACCTTCGCGTTTTGCCGAACGCTTCACCAATTCGGTGATCATCGGCTTCGGCTCGACGGTTCTGTGCATCGTGCTGGGCACGGCCGCTGCCTATGCCTTCTCGCGCTTCAAGGTGCCGCTCAAGGACGACCTGCTGTTCTTCATCCTGTCGACGCGCATGATGCCGCCGATCGCGGTGGCGATTCCTATCTTCCTGATGTTCCGGTCGCTCGGGCTCAGCGACACCCATGCCGGCATGATCCTGCTCTACACCGCGGTCAACCTGTCGCTCTCGGTCTGGCTGCTCAAGGGCTTCATCGACGAGATTCCGATCGAATATGAAGAGGCGGCGCTGATTGACGGCTACACGCGCTTCCAGGCCTTCTACAAGGTCGTGCTGCCGCAGGCAGCCACCGGCATCGCGTCGACGGCGATCTTCTGCCTGATCTTCGCCTGGAACGAATATGCCTTCGCTGTTCTGCTGACTTCGGGCAATGCCCAGACCGCGCCGCCCTTCATCCCGACCATCATCGGCGTCAGCGGCCAGGACTGGCCGGCTGTCGCCGCGGGCGCGACCCTGTTCCTGGTGCCGGTCATGGTCTTCACCATCCTTCTGCGCAAGCATCTTCTGCGTGGCATCACCTTCGGAGCCGTCCGCAAATGAGCAGCTTTTTCGACGGATTGTTTCATTTCAGGCGAGGGGCCTGGGAGATGCTGGCATCGGTGCTGATTGCTGCCGGCGTCGTCATGCTCATGCAGCCCTTCGTGCTGGCGCTCTATTCCTGGTCCTTCATCGTGACCCTTGTCGGCACGGTGATGTTCATCATCGTCAGCCATTTCCCGGAGTAGGCCGATGGCGCAGATCAGAATCCAGAACGTGCGCAAGGAATTCGGCCCCTTCACGGCCGTCCGTTCCTCGTCCTTCACCATCGAGGACGGCGAGTTCTTCATGCTGCTCGGCCCGTCCGGCTGCGGCAAGACGACGACGCTGCGCATGATGGCGGGGCTCGAGCTGCCGACCTCCGGCGAGATCTTCATCGACGGCGAGGAAGTCGGCATGAAGCGGGCGAGCCAGCGCGACATCGCCTTCGTGTTCCAGATGTTCGCGCTCTATCCGCACATGAATGTGCGCAAGAACATCTCCTATCCGCTGGTCAGCCAGGGCATGAAGCGCGAGGAGGTGAAGACACGCGTCGCCGAGGTCGCCCGCATCCTCAGGATCGAGCACATTCTCGACAAGCCGGTCGGCGGACTTTCCGGGGGCGATCGCCAGCGCGTCGCGCTCGGCCGCGCTATCGTGCGGCAGCCGAAAGCCTTCTTCATGGACGAGCCGCTCGGCGCGCTCGATGCCGAATTCCGCGAGCACATGGCCGAGGAACTGCGTGCCTTGCACGACCGCATGGGTGCAACCACCGTCTATGTCACGCACGACCAGCTGGAAGCCATGCAGATGGGCGACAAGATCGTCGTCATGAACCACGGCGTCGTCGAGCAGTTCGGACGGCCACAGCAGATCTACGACTGGCCTGCGACGAAGTTCGTCGCCCAGTTCATCGGCTCGCCGTCGATGAACTTCCTCGATTTCGAGGGCATGATCGGCATCAACGGCGACAGCGTCGATCTCGGCGGCGTCAGGATCAAGGTGCCGGCCGCGCGCGAGGGGCGTGCCGGTCGCCTCACTCTGGGCGTTCGGCCAGAGCATGTCAGCTTCCGCGACGCTGCCGCCTATCGCGGCCGTGTCAGCGCCGTGGAATATCTTGGCACGACCCAGATCGTGACGCTGGCCACCGCGCATGGCGACCTCAAGGCGCGCATCTCCTCTGCCCAGGCGGTGCGCGAGGACGAGCTGGTCGGGCTGGATTTCGACCCGCGCACGCTGTCGGTGTTCGACGCCGAAAGCGGCAAGGCGCTGCTGTCGCAGGCCAATGAGGGGGTGCTGGGTCATGGCTGATGTCGTCCTCCACAACGTGACGAAGCGCTTCGGCGCCACGGTCGCGCTCGACAATGTCTCGCTGACGGTTCCCGACGGCGCCTTCGTGGTGCTGCTCGGGCCCACGGGCGCGGGCAAGACCACGACGCTGCGCATGGTCTCCGGTCTCGACAAGCCCGACAGCGGCGAGGTCTATCTGGCCGGCCGGCCGATGAAGGGCCTGTCGCCGGCCGAGCGCAACGTCGCCATGGTCTTCCAGCAATACTCGCTCTACCCGCATCTGACGGTTCGCCAGAACCTGGAATTCCCGCTGAAATCGCCGCTGCTGAAGACGCCGCGCGATGTCATCGACGCCAAGGTGAGGGAGGTGGCCGAAGTCCTGCAGATCGCCCACAAGCTAGACAACAAGGCGACCGCGCTGTCGGGGGGAGAGATGCAGCGTGTCTCGATCGGCCGTGCCCTCGTGCGCAACCCCGAGATATTCCTGATGGACGAGCCGTTGAGCTCGCTCGACGCGAAGCTGAGGGCGGACCTCCGCATCGAACTGAAGCGAATCCAGGCGAAACTCGGCGCCACCTTGCTTTATGTCACCCACGACCAGATCGAAGCGATGACGATGGCAACCCATGTCGGCGTGCTCAACGAAGGCAGGCTGGTGCAGTTCGGCTCGCCGCGCGAGGTCTATGAGCAGCCCGTCAGCGTCTATGCCGCGACCCGGCTTGGGCAGCCGCGCATCAACGTGTTGCCGGCCGATCTTTTCGCCGGTGCTCCTGCAGGCGCCAAGAGCATCGGACTGCGGCCCGAGCATATTCGGCAGGGCGAAGGCGAGGAGGCGCTCGTCAAGCGGGTTGAACATCTCGGTGACCAGACACGCCTGCACCTGACCCTGAAGAAACACGACCTCGTCACGGTGACCGACGCGCACACGCCGCTTCGGGGTGGCGAGACAATCCGCATCCAACCCTCACGACCGCTCTATTTCGACGCCGCCGGCATCCGTTTGGCTTGATCCGCACGCGCTTAGCTCAGGAGAATTCGCATGTCCCAGTTCATCAACAAGCGCGAAGACGTCGTCACCGAGGCGATCGACGGCGTGCTCGCGCTCTCCGGCGGCGCTTTGACCCGTCTCGACGGCTATCCGCACATCCGTGTCGTGCTGCGCAGCGACTGGGACAAGTCCAAGGTGGCGATCGTCTCCGGTGGCGGCTCCGGTCACGAACCGGCCCATGTCGGCTTCGTCGGTAAGGGCATGCTGACGGCTGCCGTCTGTGGCGATGTCTTCGCCTCGCCGAGCGTCGATGCCGTGCTTGCCGGCATCCTGGCCGTCACGGGTCCGGCCGGTTGCCTGCTCATCGTCAAGAATTACACCGGCGACCGGCTGAATTTCGGTCTCGCCGCCGAACGGGCGCGCGCCTTCGGCCTGAACGTTTCGATGGTGATCGTCGGCGACGACATCGCGCTGCCCGACCTGCCTCAGGCGCGCGGCGTCGCCGGCACGCTGTTCGTGCACAAGATCGCCGGCGCGCTCGCCGAACGCGGCGCCGATCTCGAAACCGTGACCACGGCCGCCAGGCACGTCATCGCCGGCACCCGCTCCATCGGCATGTCGCTCGACACCTGCCGGGTGCCGGGCTCGCCGAAGGAAGACCGCATTCCCGAAGACAAGGCCGAACTCGGGCTCGGCATCCATGGCGAGGCCGGCGTCGAGCAGATCGACTTCGCCGGCGCCAGGGCCTCGGTCGCCACCATGGTCGAAAGGCTCGCCGCCGTCATGGGCGAGGGGCAGCACGTGGCGCTGATCAACAATCTCGGCGGCACCTCGGTGCTGGAAATGTCCGTGCTCGCGCACGATCTCCTCGGCTCGGCTGTCGGCGCCAGGATCAGCCATACCGTCGGCCCGGCGCCGCTGATGACCTCCCTCGACATGCAGGGTTTCTCGATTTCGGTCTTTGCCGCCAATGCTGCCGAATTGGCCCTGCTGAAGACTCCTGTGCCGATCGCCGCCTGGCCGGGTGTCTCCGAGGTCCGCCCCATTGCTGTCGCCGCTTTGCCGGATGGGCTGACCCCGATCATGCCAATGCCGTCCAACCATGCTGCGACACGTGCTTTCCTGATCAACTGCTGCAACGTGCTGATCGCCGCCGAGCAGGACCTGAATGCCCTCGACGCCAAATCCGGCGACGGCGATACCGGCTCGACATTGGCTGGGGCAGCCCGGGCTCTGATCAGCGCCATCGACCGCCTGCCCTTGTCCGACCACACGCAGTTGCTGCGCGCCATCGGCCTGGAACTCAGCCAGACCATGGGCGGTTCATCCGGCGTCCTGCTCGCCATCTTCTTCGCTGCGGCCGGCGACGGCGCATCGAGCGGCCTGCCGATGCGGGAGGCGCTGAGGGCGGGGCTGGCCCGCATGCAGGAGATCGGCGGCGCCCATGTCGGCGACCGCACCATGGTGGATGCGCTGGCCCCCGCGCTCGAAGCACTCGGCGAGAGCATGGCCGCCGCCGCAGCTGCTGCTCGGAAAGGCGCGAACTTCACCGCGACGCTTACCCGCGCTAAGGCCGGCCGCGCCGCCTACATCAACGCCAGGCAATTGGAAGGCCATGTCGATCCGGGCGCCGAAGCGGTGGCGAGGCTTTTCGAACATCTGGCGGCCTAGCAGCGCTCTGTCCTGTCTGACAGATCTGTCGCTCCAGCAGGCTGATCGAGGGCGGCTCCGGTCAGGAACGGGGGCGCGACCGCGATTGGCCGAACTCATGCTGCGTAATGTTGGCGAGGCTTTCAATCCGGTGCGCCGGCGCGTCGGCCTTGATTTCTGCTGCAGGATGTCGAAGCTGCGCCTGCGTCGAGATCGGGGATGAATGCCATGGCAACCTTTATCCTGATTGCCGGGGGCTGGCAGGGTGGTTGGGTCTACCAGGAGGTGGCCGATCTGCTGACCACGGAAGGCCATCGAGCCCTGCCCGTCGCCCTTTCGGGGCTCGGCGGCGTTCCCGCCCCGACAGCGAACCTCGACACTCATATCGGCGAGGTCGTCGACGTCATTAAAGCGCAGCGCGACGGCGTGATCCTCGTCGGACAATCCTATGGCGGCATGGTGGTCAGCGGCGTCGCCGACGCCGAGCCATCACGGATCAGGGCGTTGGTCTATGTCGACGCCTATGTACCGGACAACGGCGACTCGGTCTGGTCACTGACCACACCGCGCTTCCGGGACATGTTCATCGCCGGTGCGAAGGCAGATGGACTGAACTGCATGCCGCCGCCCAACATGGACCCACGCTGCCGGCCGCATCCAATGGGGACATTTCTCCAGGCGATCAGTCTCGGCGGACGGTGGCATGACGTGCCGCGCAAGACCTATGTCGGCGCGCATGGCTGGCAAGGAAGTCCGTTCCTCGACCTTTACCAGCGCTTGAGCGGCGACCCCGAATGGTCGACCGTTTCGCTCGATTGCGGGCACAACGTCGCGCGGCTGCAGCCTGAGGCCCTGACTAAGATATTGCTGGCTCAGGTGTGAAAGGCAGCGCTTGGCGAGTTGCCCTAAAGCGCCTTCACCACCACTGCCTCGGGCTCCTCGATCTCGAGCGGGTTGCGCAGCGGCAGGCCGAATTCCGGCGCCTCGATCTCGAACACATCGCCGCCCTGGGTGCGCACGCCGTCCGCGAAGGAGAGCGTGGCGGTGCCGAACATGTGCACATGCACGTCGCCTGGCCGGCGGAACAGCGCATATTTGAAATGGTGGTGTTCGAGGTTGGCGATCGTGTGCGACATGTTGGTTTCGCCCGACAGGAACGGCTTTTCCCACAGAGCGTTGCCGCTGCGCAGGATGCGCGAGGTGCCGCGGATGTCGGCCGGCAGGTCGCCAATCAGGATCTCCGGGCCGAACGAGGCGTTCCTGAGTTTCGAATGGGCGAGGTAGAGGTAGTTCACCCGCTCGGTGACGTGGTCGGAGAACTCGTTGGACAGGGCAAAGCCGACGCGGAACGGCTGGCCGTCGTCGCCGATCACATAGATGCCGGCGATTTCAGGCTCCTCGCCGGCGTCTTCGGCAAAGGCCGGTGAGAGCAGGGCGGCACCCGGCGCCACCGCCATGGTGCCGTTGCCCTTGTAGAACCATTCCGGCTGCACGCCGGCCTTGCCGTTGGCGGGTTTTCCGGCTTCCAGCCCCATGCGGAACATCTTCATGGAATCCGTCAGCTGTTCCTCGCCCTCGGCATTCAGCTTCTTGTGCATGGCGTCGCGCGTCGCCGCCGAGCCGAGATGGGTGAGGCCAGTGCCGGTGAGATGCAGATGCGCCGGATCGGGATGGTTGATCGGCGACAGCAGCCGGCCCTTGCGATAGAGCGCTTCGAGGTCGATCGCGTCACCGAGGCCTTTCTTCTCGATCAGCGCTTCCAGCCCGGTGCCGGTGCGCGCCGCTTCCGTGGCCAGCGAATAGACGCTGCGAGCGCCCGCGACGATGCGGGCCTTGCCGCTGTTGCGCGCTACGACGCGGATGGCATCGCTTTCATCGAGGAACTGGGAGATCAGCATGATGGCCCTCTTTCTGTCGCGTCGAGTTCCTGAAACCCGACAAAATTCTTCTCTCACGGTCCGGCTTGCGGCCCGTGTTCCAATCGTCCGTTCGGATAGTGCCCGCGGAGCTTCACTGCTCCGATGTGCGGCCGGTTCCCGTTCCCGGCCGCGAGCTGTCTTTCAGTCCGGAGCGAATTCGAACGCGATTCCGCCCCTCATGCCGGCGCGACTCTAAGCCTTCTTCTTGTTGTAGAGATCGAAGGCGACAGCGCCGAGCAGCACCAGGCCCTTGATGACCTGCTGCCAGTCGATGTTGATGCCCATGATACCCATGCCGTTGTTCATGACGCCCATGATGAAGGCGCCGATGACCGCACCGGCAACCTCGCCGACGCCGCCCATGGCGGACGCACCGCCAACGAACACCGCCGCGATCACGTCGAGCTCCATGCCGGCGCCTGCCTTCGGCGTCGCCTGATTGAGGCGGGCGGCATAGATCAGGCCAGCGAGTGCGGCGAGCATGCCCATGATGACGAAGACGTAGAAGGTGAGCCGTTCGGTCTTGATGCCGGAAAGTGCGGCAGCCTTGATGTTGCCGCCCATGGCGAAGATGCGCCGGCCGAAGGTCATGCGCTTGGTGATGAACACGAACAGCGCCGTCAGCAGGCCCATGACGATCAGCACGTTGGGCAGGCCTCTGTAGGATGCGAATTTATACATCAGGAACATGATGATGACCGCCATGATGGCGTTCTTGACCAGGAACAGGCCGAAGGGCTCGGTTTCATGGCCATGGCGTTCCTGGGCGCGGCGTGTGCGCGTGGCGAGATAGAACATCAGCGCCACGACCAGAACGCCGATCACCATGGTGGTCGAGTGCAGTGCGATGCCTGTGTTGGGAATGGGATTGCCCGAAGCGTTGAGCGTCGGCGCAACGATCGTCCAGCGGCCGATGAGATCGGGGATGAAGCCGGCCGACAGCAGTTGGAACTCGGTCGGGAAGGGACCGACGGAGCGGCCGCCGAGCAGCGCCAGCAGCAGTCCCTTGAACACCAGCATGCCGGCCAGGGTGACGATGAAGGAGGGGATCTTCATATAGGCGATGAAATAGCCTTGAGCGCCGCCGATGACGGCGCCGACGGCGATGCAGGCCGCCGCCGCAAGCAGCGGGTTCCATCCGTAGTCCACCATCAGAACCGCCGCCACCGCGCCGACGAAACCGGCGACGGAACCGACCGAAAGGTCGATATGGCCGGCGACGATGACCAGCAGCATGCCGAGCGCCATCACGATGATGTAGGAATTCTGCAGCACCACATTGGTGAGGTTGACCGGCAGGAACAGGATGCCGTTGGTCATCACCTGGAAGAACACCATGATGACGATCAGGGCCAGCACCAGGCCGTATTCACGCAGGTTCTCCTTCAGCGCATCGCGCATGGATTGCCGGGCTGGGGCAGCCTCGGCGGGGGTCACGGTTTCGGTTGTCATGATGCCGCTTTCTCCTCCCCGCGGACGATCGCCCGCATGATCTTTTCCTGGCTGGCCTCGTGCCCGGCGAGTTCGCCGACGATGCGGCCCTCGTTGAGCACATAGATACGGTCGCAGATGCCGAGCAGCTCCGGCATCTCGGACGAGATCACGAGTATGCCTTTGCCCTCATCGGCCAGCTTGTTGATGATGGTGTAGATTTCGTATTTGGCGCCGACGTCGATGCCGCGTGTCGGCTCGTCGAGGATCAGCACGTCGGGATTGGAAAACAGCCATTTCGACAGCACCACCTTTTGCTGGTTGCCGCCCGAAAGGTTGCCGGTGACCTGATAGACGCTGGAAGAGCGGATATTGGTGCGCTTGCGGAAATCCTTGGCGACCTTAAGCTCGCTCATGTCGTCGATGACGCCGGCCTTGGAGGAGACACCCGGCAGGTTGGCGATCGTCACATTGTGCTTGATGTGGTCGATCAGGTTGAGACCGTAGGTCTTACGGTCCTCCGTGGCGTAGGCGAGGCCGGCTGCCACCGCCTTCTCCACCGTCGTCGTGTCGGCCGGCTTGCCGTGCAGCAGCACCTCGCCGCTCACCTTGGTGCCGTAGCTGCGGCCGAACACGCTCATGGCGAATTCGGTGCGTCCGGCGCCCATCAGGCCGGCGATGCCGACGACCTCGCCCTTTCGCACCGAAAGATTGATGCCTTTGATGATCTGGCGGTCGGGGTGCAGCGGATGATGCACCACCCAGTCCTTCACCTCGAAGATGGTCTCGCCGATCTTCGGCGTTCGCGTCGGGTAGCGGTCGTCCATTGTGCGGCCGACCATGGAGGTGATGATACGGTCCTCGCTGACGTCGTCGCGGTCCATCGTCTCGATGGTGCGGCCGTCGCGGATGACGGTGACGCGGTCGGCCACCTTCTTAACTTCGTTTAACTTGTGCGAGATCAGGATCGCCGTCATGCCCTGGCGCTTGAACTCGAGCAGCAGGTCGAGCAGCGCCTGGCTGTCCTTTTCGGAAAGGCTGGCGGTCGGCTCGTCCAGGATGAGCAGCCTCACTTCCTTAGAAAGCGCCTTGGCGATCTCCACCAGCTGCTGCTTGCCGACGCCGATATTGGTGATCAGCGTGTCGGGATTTTCGCTGAGGCCGACGCGCGCCAGCAGCTTCTTGGCGCGGCTGCGCGCCGAGTGCCAGTCGATGACGCCGAATTTGGCCTGTTCGTTGCCGAGGAAGATGTTCTCGGTGATCGACAGGAGCGGCACCAGCGCCAGCTCCTGGTGGATGATGACGATGCCGACACGCTCGCTGTCATGGATGCCATTGAAGCGGCATTCCTGGCCGTCGAAATGGATCTCGCCTTCATAGCTGCCATGGGGATAGACGCCGGAGAGCACCTTCATCAGCGTCGATTTGCCGGCGCCGTTCTCGCCGACGATGGCGTGGATCTCGCCTTCCTGGACACTGAGGTTGACGTCCTGCAGGGCCTTCACCCCGGGAAACGTCTTGGTGATGCCGCGCATCTCCAGAATGGTTTTTGCCATCGCCAAAACCCGATGCCTGTGGAGCCAGCCCGCGGGGAGCTGGGTCCGATGATACAGAACGGCCCGAAGGCCTGAAAGGGGTTGCTAAAAAAGGGCCCCGCGCCTGGTGCGACCAGCGCGCGGAGCCCAAGCCGAGCCTGATTACTTCAGGTCTTCTGCCTTGATGTAGCCGGACTTGACCAGCAGCTCTTCATAGTTCGACTTGTCGACTTCGACCGGCTTCAGCAGCACCGACGGAACGACCTTGACACCGTTGTTGTAGGTCTTGGTGTCGTTGATCTGCGAGGGCTCCTTGCCCTGCATCACCTGGTCGACCACCTCGGCGGTCACCTTGGCGAGTTCGCGGGTGTCCTTATAGACGGTGGAGTACTGCTCGCCGGCTATCATCGCCTTCACCGAAGGCACTTCGGCATCCTGGCCGGAAATGATCGGCCATGGCTGATCGGCGGTACCGTAGCCGACACCGCGCAGTGAAGAAATGATGCCGCGCGACAGGCCGTCATAAGGCGCCAGCACTGCGTCGACGCGGCTGCCGTCCGAGTAGTTTGCCGACAGGATGTTGTCCATGCGAGCCTGTGCGACGGCCGCATCCCAGCGCAGCGTGCCGACCTTTTCCATGCCCATCTGGCCCGACTTCACGACCAGGTCACCCTTGTCGATGATCGGCTGCAGCACCGACATGGCGCCGTCGTAGAAGAAGAAGGCGTTGTTGTCGTCCGGCGAACCGCCGAACAGCTCGATGTTGAACGGCCCCTTCTTCTCGGGATAGCCGAGGCCCTTGAGGATCGAATTGGCCTGCAGCACGCCGACCTGGAAATTGTCGAAGGTGGTGTAGTAGTCGACATTCGGGCTCTGCTTGATGAGACGGTCATAGGCGATGACCTTGACGTTCTGTTCGGCGGCCTTCTTCAACACGTCGGAAAGCGTGGTGCCGTCGATCGAGGCGACGATGAGCGCCTTCGGGCCCTTGGTCACCATGTTCTCGATTTGCGCGAGCTGGTTCGGGATATCGTCTTCCGCATACTGCAGGTCGGTCTTGTAGCCCTTGGCTTCCAGCGCCTTCACCAATTCGTTGCCGTCGCTGATCCAGCGCAGCGAGGACTTGGTGGGCATGGCGATGCCGACAAGGCCCTTGTCTTCGGCATGCGCGCCGAAGGTCATGGCCGCGAAACCGATCGCCACCGTGGCGACCAACGTCTTCATGAGCTTCACTGTTCTCTCCCTAAGTTGAAGAATGCCGCGCGATGCTTTTCCCGCCCGCGCAATCCCGCCGATGGCGGGCCTGTCGATCCCTGTTGATCTCCCAATCGTCTCCTTGCCGCTTCCGGCCGATCTTTCGACGCCGGCTAAGGCCGCGGCAACGAGCGCGCGAAGGGTGGTTCGCTTTGCCATAACTGTCAAATCCGATCTTTGCTGTTTGGTATATCTAAAATGGTATATCTGTTTCGGCAGTCGGCAGTCGGCAGTCGGCGGTTAGAGGAGGTGGGCGATGGACAGTCAGCGGAACGGCGCGGGCCGGGAAGACGGTACGGCGCTTCTGCACAGCGGGCTCAGCCTGCGCCACATGCGCATGATCGTGGCGCTCGACGACCATGGCCGCGTCAGCGCCGCTGCCCAGGTGATGAACATCTCGCAGCCGGCGGCCTCGCGCATGATCGCCGAGATGGAGGCGATACTTGATGTGCCGCTGTGCGAACGCCTGCCGCGTGGTATTGCGATGACCCCTTACGGCAAGGCGCTGGCCAGGCGCGCCCGCATCATCCTGATCGAGATGCGCGAAGCCGACCGCGAGATCGTCGAGCTGAAGGCGGGCAAGGGCGGATCGGTGTTCCTCGGCGCGGTGACGGCGCCGGCCATCGAACTTGCCGTGCCGGCCATCCGCGCGATCCGCAAGCTCTACCCGCGCATGGAGATCACCATGCAGGTCGAGACCAGCAACGTGCTGGCGCGCGAGCTGATCGCCATGCGTCACGATTTCATCATCGCCCGCGTGCCGGACGACCTCAATCCGCGCCTGTTCGAAAGCCGCGTCATCGGCATCGAGAAGGCCTGCCTGATCGTGCGGCGCGGTCATCCGCTGATGGCCAACAAAACAGTGCGGCTGGAAGAGACCGCCGGCTACGACTGGGTGTTCCAGTCGGGCTCGTCACCGCTGCGCCAGGCGATGGAAGCGAACTTCCTCAACCGCAACATCACCTTGCCGGAACGCATCTTCAATACCAGCTCGCTGCTTTTGACGCTGGTGATGGTGGCGCAGTCGGACGCGATCGCGCCCGTTTCGGTGCAGGTGGCTAAATTCATCCAGGGTTCCGAAGGGCTGGGCGGCGCCATCGACGTGCTGCCGACGGATTTCGATATCGAGGTGCGGCCCTATTCGCTGATCACCATGAAACAGCGCGTGCTCTCTCCCGCGGCCAAGATGCTCTACGACTTCATCCTGCGGGAAGTGAGCTGAGAGATCGTTCGGGCCGGAAATCTTGTCCGCCGCCTGCCTTGCCTGCAGGCCTTTGATGCCGTAGCGGTGCCTGCATGATGGCAGGGGAGCACGGGATACGGGTTCTGGCGCAGAGACTTCTCTGCGTCCTGCTCGTACTGTTCTTCTGGCAATATGGGCTGCCCGCTCCTGCGGTCGTCTCCGATGGGTTGCCACGGATTTCGGTCGTCCAGCCGGATTTGAAACTCGGTCTGCCGAACAAGGCGCCGACGCTCGCCCTGGAGAGCGTGCGTTGGATCCGAGCGAAGTTCCACGCATCGGCCTTCGACGCGATCCTGCCCGGTGCCGATGCACCGGAAGCGCCTGCGCTGTCTTCCCGTGTCGTCCAACTGGCCTCGTATGACATCGGCGGGCAGAAGCCCGAGCGTCCGCAGGTTCGCGATCCGCCGGCAGCCGTGTCCTAGGCCTTCACGGCCTCCACTCCACGTTTCCAATCTTTCATGCGCGCTGCTTTCCAGCAGCGGCGCTAAAACGGGCATTTCGCATGAACCGTATTCTCACCCCGTATTCGCTGTTCGGCGTCGCGGTCGCGGCGCTGCTTCTCACGGCCAAACTCCTCATCTCGGTCGGTGTCATCCATTGGGTGATCTCAGCCTTGCTGGGCCTGCCACTCTGGCCACAGCTCATCCTGGCCGGCATCCTGGCCGTCCCGACACTGATCGCGATGTGGCGGATCTTCTGGCTCTGCTACGACGCCGAGACCAGCCCCGAGAACAACTGAGACAGGCTTCCGCCTCGGTTCGCCGGGGCGGAAGCCCTTGGACCATGCCGCTTCAAGCGGAGCAGGCCATGGCCCGTCGACACAATTCGCAAAATAGTCACTTTCGAAGTCCCAGTTCGATCGCAGCTCGCGAGCCATTGGGAACGATACTCTTTGGCCAGGGGGGCCCGTTACGAGATCTCAACCATGCAAGTTTCAACTCGATATCGCGTCCTGCTTCCGACATCCGTATCTGCAACTGTCGACGCCTATTTTGAGCTGCTGAGAGCCGAGCGTATCGAATTCGTTCGAGGCTTTTATCTGCTAGGCTCCGTAGCCCTCGCCGATTATCAGGAGGGACGAAGCGACATCGATTTCGGAGCCGTCATCGAAGGAGCCCCAGACCATGCAAGGGTCGATCGTCTTGCCAGGGTGCATAAGGCGATGGGAGAGCGAACAGGTCCTTCGTTCGATGGCTTTTACTTGGAAGCTCATCGGCTGCAATGCACGCCCGCTGCCGGGGAACTGGCCACGTTCAGCTTGGACGGCGTGTTCTATCGTCATGCCCCTTGTTTCGAATGCAACCCGGCAACTTGGTTGTTATGGGCCAAGAGAGGCCTAACTCTCCTCGGTCCTCCATCAAACGAATTGCAAATATCGGTCGATGAAAACGCTCTGCGCAGGTTCGAGATTGAGAATCTGGAGGGCTATTGGCGCAACTGGATAAAGAGCGCTTCTTTACAGCTCGCGTGCAAATCAGAAGACGAGCCGGTGGACGCTGACACCATTGCCTGGGGAGTTCTTGGGGTGGCGCGCATTGCCTGCATGCTCACAACTGGACGTGTCGTTTCCAAGACCGACGCCGGGATTTGGGCCATGGAGCGCGTTGGGCACGAGGACGGTGTCGTTCTTGGCCTAGCCTTGGCAGCCCGACGCGGCGGCATTCGCGAAATTTCCGTCAAACGGGGAATGCGTGCGCTTGATTGCATGGAGACGATGATATCGAACGCTGTTGCCGCTCCAAGGTGAAGCAATATCCCCAAGGGGCGGTTGTTGGGATCGCGGGTCTACGGCGCAAGGAGCGGATATCAAGGATCGCGCATTAGGAAGCGTCTTCCAGTGCTTGTTTCATATGCCGCTGGCGCGAATAACCGGATGACACGGCCAGGCGCGTCAGATGCAGCTCATGTTCCTGCAGCTTGTTTGCAATCAGCAGGGCGATAACGGCAGAGCGTGCATCGCCGTCCGAAGCCGCAATAAGCGCATCGGCTGCCTTGTCGATCTCGAGACGTGTTTCGTCATCCGGTGCTTTGGCCGGCTCGGTCATTGTCGTGTTCCAATTTCCAAGCGCTTCCCGGAACTGCGGAAAGGCTCTTTTCGTTGCGATGCTATCCGGACACTGCGCCCTTGGCCGGAAATGCTCTAGGCGGCGATGGGCAGCGGGTTGGCCAGCGCGTTCTCCTGGATCTCGACAACCGACATCTCGAAGACCGGCGAGACTTCGAAAAAGGAACGACCTTTGCTCAGGGCCAGGATCGCAGCTTCTTCGGCATGGATCCAGGTGTTGGCGTTCCGGGCGTCCTCATCCGTATAGTCCGGGTCATCCTCGTGGCAGCCGCGGTCGTCCCAGCCTTCGAGCAGGGAGCGCCCCGCCATTCCGTCCAGAGGATGTATCTTTTCCCGAATGAAGACGGCCTCTGCCGCCTTCGAGGCGCTCTGCAGCTCTTCCTTCGTCGCGCCATCCATCTTGATCGTCAGGATCCACATTTCCTGCCTCCTAAGGCTTCAAGATGAATAGTGAACAAAAAGAGAACAAAAATGTCAAGCGGAGTCTTGGAGGCGCAGAAAATGTCGGTTTTGTCCTGGATGCCGACCGGTAGCAGAGCGGTCGCTTCGTATCCTGTCCAACCCTGGCTCAGCCGTCGGAGAACGCTGACGTCATGGCGATGAGCCTGACGTCGCTCGGCGTCAGCCCGTACCGGATCCGGAATTGCCGGTAGAAGGTCGACGGTTCGGTGAACCCGCTTTCGAATGCGATGTCGGCGATCTTTCGCAGCGCCTGCCTGCGGTCTGTCAGGCAACTGTGGACATAGGCGAGCCTCTGCTCTGTCACGTAATCGGAGAAGCTCGTGCCGTCGTCGGCAAACAGCTGGCGGATGTACCGGCTGCTGATCGCGAACTTGCGCGACACTTGCTCGGCGCTGAGCCCGGGATCATGGAGATTCTTCGCGACATGCTGCTTGATGGCCGCCAGCCGCGCCGCACGCACGCCGGGTGGCATGGCGCCACGTACACCACCGAAGGAGACTGCGAGCAAGTCGGTTACATGTCGTGTAACCATCGGAACGAGTGCTTCCGGCGTTTCCATATGCTGGAGTGACCAGAGATAGTTGAAGAGCAGGCAATGTGCGGGATGTGACCTGCCGATGCTGTCCGGAGCGATATCGTCCAGGTGCTTCACGAGCGGCGCCAGAAGCGAGCGCTTGAACTGGAGCGCCATCGTCCATCTGGAATCCTCGGTCCAGATCGAGAATCTGCGATCCATCGGCAGGATCGCGGCTGTTCCAGGCCTGGTTTCGAAATCTCCCCGCCCGGGCATGTTGAGGCGATAGCCGCCCCGGTTCCACGACAGGATGATGTCGTCGTTGTTGTCGTCCATGAGCTCGGCTGTCCGATCCCAGGTCATGGGCGAGACCGAAGCCTTGGAGCACATCATGTCCGGCATGATCAGCGTGGTGGCGTTGAATTTCAGCGAATGCTCGCGCTGCGGCCTCACCTGCAGCCGCATCTGGATGCGGCCGTAGAAATCCCGGATGAACTCGTCCCGATGCTGCTCGGGAAGATCACTGGCGCTGAAAGTCGCAACTCTGTCGGGCTCTGGCGGCACTTTCCCTGTTCCCCATCAGGATCCGCGGCCGAAAAGTGAGCGAAAGATTTCCAAGTTGCAAGAGCTGCAGTTTGGAAGTCTGCGCACAGTTCCGTCCCTGCAACAAAGACTTCCGTCCCTTCCACACGGTCGCGGATTTTCTTTGCTAGCACTGCCGGCAAAGCGGTGCCCTCCGCAGTGGACTGGGAAATTTGGCGATTGCTGGCAGTCGGACGGGCATCGTCGGGGGAATCAAGAATTATTCGGCTTGAGGATCACATATGACGCAGCAATGTCCGGCGATTGAACCGGCAAGAGCGTTGACGCGCGCCTGTCCCGGAGATCATGCGGCCCTCCTGTTTGGTGCGGCGCGCAGGACAGTCCTGCTGGCAACGACCGTTTTGGCCGTGGTGACGCTCTCCGCCGTGCCGGCTTCAGCGCAGACCGCCTGGACCGGACCGAACTCGCCAGACTGGTTCGATCCCGGCAATTGGAGTGCCGGCGTGCCGAACAATGCGCTCAGCGCCGAGATCGATACGGTGGCCAACTATCTTCCGTTCATCGGAGGGCCGGCCCAGGCACTCAACACCTTCGTGGGACTGTCGTCGCACGGCGTCCTGACCATTTACGGCGGCAGCCTCGCCAACGAGCGCGGCATCATCGGCCACAATGCGAATTCGCTCGGAGGGGTCAACGTCATCGGCAATGGTTCATCCTGGACGAATTCTGTCTATCTGATCGTGGGCAATTTCGGACAAGGCTCCCTGTCCGTCGCCGACGGCGGCGCCGTCTCCGCCAATGACGCTTATGTCGGCCTTGGCGCCAATGCCTCCGGGTTTGCGGCCATCACCGGAGCTGACGCACTGCTGACCGTCACGGGAGGCTTCGTGATCGGCAATTCCGGCTTCGGCACGGTCAACATCGACACCGGCGGCAAGGTCGTCTCGTCCGGTGCCGATATCGGCTATTTCGCCGGCTCATTAGGCACCGTCAACGTGACGGGCAATGGCTCGCTCTGGGAAAGCCAAGGCATCCTCACAGTCGGCAAGGCGGGAGAGGCCGCGGTCAATGTCCTGGACGGCGGCGGGATAAACAGCGAACACAGCTTGCTTGCCGAGGAGGCCAGCAGCACTGTCGACGTGTTCGTCGGCGGCCCGGGAGCGAAATGGACCACGACCGGCAACTTTATGGCCGGGATCGGGGGTGAGGCAGACGTCGTCATTCATGGTGGCGGCCTTGTCGAAGCCACCAGCAGCGTCATCGGCCTCGACACAGGCTCATCCGGTCTGGTCGTCGTTACGGATGCGGGCTCGGCCTTCTCGATCGGAAGCGGCATCCATGTGGGCGGAAGCGGCGAGGGCGGTCTCGTCGCCATTGCCGGCGGCGTGGTGCACAGCAGTGAAGCCATGCTGGCTAACGGGCAGGCTTCGTTCGGTGGCGCACTGATATCCGGCACCGGCTCGGCGTGGTCGATCGGCGGCAAGCTGGTCGTCGCCAACAGCGGTTCGGCAGAGCTTCATGTCGAGGATGGCGGGCTGTTGATCAGCGCCGGCGCCGAGATCGGGCGTTTCAGCGCGGGTGTTGGGAGTGCCAGCATCACGGGCACGGGCTCCATCTGGAACAATTCGGGCGATCTCCATGTCGCCGGTGAAGGCAAGGGTGAGTTGAGCATTGCCGAAGATGCCCTCGTGAAAGTGACGGGCACGGCCTTCATCGGCGCCGCCGCTGGCTCTTTCGGTATTGTGAATATCGGCGCAGCCCTGGGACTGGCGCCGCTGTCTCCCGGCAAGCTGGACACCTCAAAAGTCGTCTTTGGCCAGGGCAACGGCGCTCTCGTTTTCAACCATACGGCTACGGATTACCTCTTCGCACCGGCGATCGAAGGTGCGGGCACGATCGCGCTGTTGTCGGGCAGGACAACCCTGAGCGCTGACTCCAGTGAATTCACGGGCCAGGCCATCGTCGACGGTGGCGCTACCCTTGCTGTCAACGGCCGGCTGGGAGGCGCGCTCCATGTGCTCACGGGCGGCAAGCTCATGGGCTCCGGCACCGTTGGTTCCACCTCCATCGCCAGCGGCGGCATCGTCGCCCCCGGCAACTCGATCGGAACGCTCAACGTTGCGGGCGACGTGACTTTCAACGCGGGAAGCATCTACGAGGTGGAAGTCGATCCGGCGGGAACGGATGCCGACCTGATCCATGCCACCGGCAAGGCGATCCTCAACGGTGGCACGGTCACGCATGTCGGCCTTGGTGGTACCTACAAGCCTTTTGCCACCTACGAGATCGTTACCGCCGACAGCGGTGTTTCCGGAACCTTCGCAGGCGCCACCT
Source organism: Terribium retamae (assembly GCF_022347545.1). Taxonomy (GTDB): domain Bacteria; phylum Pseudomonadota; class Alphaproteobacteria; order Rhizobiales; family Rhizobiaceae; genus Mesorhizobium; species Mesorhizobium retamae. The sequence continues at coordinate 34,405 of NZ_JAKREW010000027.1, read as the reverse complement.
CGGATTTCGCCTTTCTCGACCCGATGCTGACCTATGATCCGGACAGCGTCTTCCTCACCCTGGTGCGCAACGACACTTCTTTCTGCGCGATCGGAGTGACCGCAAACCAGTGCGCCACGGGAACGGGCGTCGAAAGCCTGGGAGCGGGCAGTCAGCTCTATGACAGCGTGGTCATGCTGGACGAAGCGACAGCGCGCAATGCGTTCGATCAGCTTTCCGGCGAGATCCACGCCTCGATCAAGGGCGCCATGCTGGAAGACAGCCGCTTCGTCCGCGACTCGGCCAATGCCCGGATTCGTGCGGCCTTCCAGGATGGCCCGGTGCCGTCGCGGCATAGCCTTGGCGAAGATGCCGCCACGTCCGTCACGACTGGCGGGGAACAGCCGGCTGCCTGGGTTCATGCTTTCGGCGCATGGGGGCAATTCGAGGGCGACGGCAACGCAGCCGAATTTGACCGCAACATCGGCGGGGTGCTGATCGGTGCGGATGCGGCCGCGTTCGAGAACTGGCGCCTCGGTGTGCTTGCCGGCTACAGCCACTCAACCTTCGATGGTGACGCTCGCGCCTCGTCAGGCTCTTCCGACAGCTATAACCTCGGACTCTATGGCGGCAGGCAATGGGGTGCGCTCGGCCTCAGGGCAGGCGCTGCATATACCTGGCATTCCGTCGAGACCAGCCGCTCGGTTTCCTTCCCGGGCTTTGCCGACCAACTCTCGACCGATTACAACGCGGCCACTGCGCAAGCGTTTGGCGAACTTGGCTACAAGATCGACCGCGGGCCTGTGGCCTTCGAGCCTTTCGCCAATCTCGCCTATGTGAATGTCCGCACCGACAGCTTCGAAGAAACCGGCGGGGCCGCTGCTCTTGCGAGTGGCAGTTCAACCACCGATGCCACGTTCACGACCCTCGGTCTGCGGGCGTCGACCGTGTTCGGGCCCGGCGATATAAAAGCAACCGGCATGCTCGGCTGGCGCCATGCATTTGGCGATCGGGCGCCGGCATCCACCTTTGCATTTGCCGGCGGCGATGCTTTCACAATCGCTGGTGTTCCGATCGCCAGGGATGCCGCCGTCGTCGAAGCCGGGCTCGACTTCGCGCTGTCGCCGGCTGCCCGTTTGAGCGTATCCTACAACGGGCAATTCGGATCGGCCCTGAGCGATCACAGCGCAAAGGCCAATCTCGCGGTCAGGTTCTAGGCAATGACGGAACAAGGCACACTGCCATCGCGGCCAGAAGCAGACAGCGCAGCCCTCGTGGTTCATCGGATTGCCGTCATCGCCATGCTGGCGGTGCTGCTGGGCTTCACCATGCAAGGCCTGATCCTTGGTGCCAAGCTGCTGGCTGGCGGGCCTTTTCCGGGAACGAAGCTTTTCGTCGACCTGACGCAGGGCATCACATGGTCGGTGCTGATCTGCGCCGGCGTCGGGATCGGCACCGCGATCATGAAGGTTCGTGCGGCGTTGGCAGGATTGATCGCCGCGCTGTTTGCGCCGATTGCGTTGGCGGTCGCCAAGTCTGCGCAGAAGGTGGTGGCCAGCGCCATCGGCGTCGTCGATCAACCCGCCGCACTGTCGCTTGTCACCATCAGTGGGTTGAGGGCGCTCGAATACGGCATCCTCGGCTGGGCGCTGGCTTCGCTGGTGCAGAAGGAAGCCAAAGGCGCTCCCGCCTATCTGGGCACCGGCAGCGCAGTGGGCATAGTCTTCGGTGGAGCGATCGCGGCGTTGGGCTATCATGCGGCGAGCCTCGCCGGCCAGACTCCGGCCGCGGCCCAGATCGCAGCCAGCCTGGTCAACGAGATCGTCTCGCCGATCGGGTGCGCCCTGGTTATCTATTGCGGCCAACTGATTGGTCGCAATGTGGGAATGCTTTCGGGTCGAGGCGCAGCCTAGCAGCACTGACCGACCGAATTCCAAAGCACGTTGATGATCGCGGGCCGCAGGATCGCAACGGCGCCAGTGAGTGCGCGTCGAGGAACTCTGTCATTCCGCGGCTTCGGCGAGAGCTGAGGGCGCATAGTTCAGGATCGGCCCAAGCCAGCGCTCGACATCCGCGACCGTCATTCCCTTACGATCCGCATAATCCTCGACCTGATCGCGTTCGACTTTCGCGACGCCGAAATAATAGCTCTCGGGCTGTGCGAGATAGAGCCCTGAAACAGACGAGCCCGGCCACATGGCCATGCTCTCGGTCAGGCGCACGCCGATCTGCTCTTCTGCATCCAGCAGCTTGAACAATGTCACCTTCTCGGTGTGGTCGGGCTGGGCGGGATAACCTGGTGCCGGGCGGATGCCGCGATAGGGTTCGCCGATCAGGTCGTCGGGCGCGAGGTCTTCGTCGGCCGCGTAGGCCCAATATTCCTTGCGCACCTTTTCGTGCATGCGCTCGGCGAAGGCTTCCGCGAAACGGTCGGCCAGCGCCTTGACCAGGATCGAATTGTAGTCGTCATTGGCGCGCTCGAAGCGTTCGGCGATCGCCACCTCCTCGATGCCCGCCGTCACCACGAAGCCGCCGATATAGTCCGGCCTGCCGCTGTCCAGGGGCGCCACGAAATCGGAAAGCGCGACATTCGGCTTGCCGTCGCGCTTGGTCAGCTGCTGGCGCAGCGTGAAGAAGGTGGCGAGTTCGGTTTCCCGGGCCTCGTCGGCATACAGGCGGATATCGTCGCCGACGCTGTTGGCGGGCCAGAAGCCGATGACGGCTTTCGGCGCGAACCATTTTTCGTCGATGATCTTCTTCAGCATCGCCTGGGCGTCGTCGAACAATTGGCGTGCCGCCGCTCCCTGCTTCTCGTCCTCGAGGATCTTCGGGAAGCGGCCTTTCAACTCCCAGGTCTGGAAGAAGGGCGTCCAGTCGATGTAGCGGGCGAGTTCGGCAAGGTCCCAGGTCTCGAATACCCTGGTTCCGAGGAAAGACGGTTTCGGCGGCTGGTATCCGGCCCAGTCGACTTTGTGCGCATTGGCGCGCGCCTTGGCCAGCGGCAGCCGCTGCTTTTCGCGCTCCGAGCGCTCATGTGCTTCGGTCACCTTGCGGTATTCCGCCTGGATCGTCTCGATATAGCCTGCCTTCATATCGCGCGACAACAGGCTGGAGACGACCCCTACCGCGCGGCTGGCGTCGGTGACATAGACCGCCTGTCCCTTTTGGTAGCGCGGGTGGATCTTGACCGCCGTGTGGACGCGGCTGGTCGTTGCCCCGCCGATCAGGAGCGGAATGTCGAAGCCTTCGCGCTCCATCTCCGAAGCCATATGCACCATCTCGTCCAATGACGGGGTGATGAGGCCGGACAGACCGATCACGTCGACCTTTTCGTTGCGTGCCGTCTCCAGGATCCTGGCCGCCGGCACCATCACGCCGAGGTCGATGATCTCGTAATTGTTGCAGGCCAGCACCACGCCGACAATGTTCTTACCGATGTCGTGGACGTCTCCCTTCACGGTGGCCATCAGGATCTTGCCGGCGCTCCGGCGTTCGCCGCCGCCATTGGCTGCCTTTTCGGCTTCCATGTAGGGCAGCAGCACGGCGACCGCCTGTTTCATCACGCGCGCCGACTTCACCACCTGCGGCAGGAACATCTTGCCGGCGCCGAACAAGTCGCCGACGACATTCATGCCAGCCATCAACGGCCCTTCGATCACATGCAGCGGCCGTTCGGCCACCTGGCGCGCGGCCTCCGTGTCCTCGACGATGAATTCGGTGATGCCGTTGACGAGCGCATGTTCGAGCCGCTTCTCGACTGGCCAATCACGCCAAGCCAGGTCCTTCTCTTGTTTCTCTTTCGCGCCATGACTCTTGAAGCGCTCGGCGATCTCGAGCAAGCGTTCGGTCGCGGTGCCGCCCGCCTTCGGCTGGCGGTTGAGCACGACGTCCTCGCAGGCTTCGCGCAGCTCGGGATCGATCGATTCGTAGACGGCGAGCTGTCCGGCATTGACGATGCCCATGTCCATGCCGCGCTGGATGGCGTGGTAGAGGAATACGGCATGCATCGCCTCCCGCACCGGCTCATTGCCGCGGAAGGAGAAGGACAGGTTGGAGATGCCGCCGGAGATATGGACATGCGGCAATGTCTTGGTGATCTCGCCCGCCGCCTCGATGAAGTCGACACCGTAATTGTCATGCTCCTCGATGCCGGTGGCGACGGCAAAGACATTCGGGTCGAAGATGATGTCTTCCGGCGCGAAGTCGGCCTGTTCGGTCAAAAGCCTGTAGGCCCGGGTGCAGATCTCGACCTTGCGGGCGCGGGTGTCGGCCTGACCGGCCTCGTCGAACGCCATCACCACGACGGCGGCGCCATACATGCGGCACAGCCTGGCATGCTGCAGGAAGGCCTCTTCGCCTTCCTTCATCGAGATCGAATTGACGATCGCCTTGCCCTGTACGCATTTGAGGCCGGCCTCGATGACATCCCATTTCGAGGAATCGATCATCACCGGCACGCGGGCGATATCGGGCTCGGCGGCGATCAGATTGAGGTATTCGACCATCGCCTTTTGCGAGTCGATCAGGCCCTCGTCCATGTTGATGTCGATGATTTGCGCGCCATTGGCGACCTGGTCGCGGGCGACGTCGAGCGCGGCCGCATAGTCGCCGGCGGTGATCAGCTTCCTAAACTTGGCCGAGCCGGTGACGTTGGTGCGTTCGCCGACATTGACGAAAGGAATGTCCTTGGTGAGCGTGAACGGCTCCAGGCCGGACAAGCGCATTTGCGACGACCGTTTTGCGACGGCGCGTGGCTTGTGCCGGGCAACCGCTTCGGCGATCGCTGCGATGTGCTCCGGCGTCGAACCGCAGCAGCCGCCAACCATGTTGACCAGTCCCTCCCGTGCGAACTCCTCGATCTGGGCGGCCATGAATTCGGGGCTTTCGTCATATTGGCCGAACGCATTCGGCAGGCCGGCATTCGGATAGGCGCAGGTGAAGGTCTCGGCCACAGACGACAGTTCCGCCAGATGCGGGCGCATCGCGGCAGCACCCAGCGCGCAGTTCAGGCCGATCGTGAAGGGTTGGGCGTGTCGCACGGAATGCCAGAACGCGGTCGGCGTCTGGCCGGACAGCGTGCGGCCGGAAAGATCGGTTATGGTGCCGGAGATCATGATCGGCAGCCGCACGCCCTTCTCGGCATAGATCTCCTCGCAGGCGAAGATCGCGGCCTTGGCGTTGAGCGTGTCGAAGATGGTCTCGATCAGGATGATGTCGGCACCCCCGTCGATCAGCCCGCGCAGCTGCTCGCCATAGGCGAGGCGCAGGTCGTCGAAGGTGACGGCGCGATAGCCCGGATTGTTGACGTCCGGTGAGATCGATGCGGTGCGGTTGGTGGGACCCAGCGCGCCGGCGACGAAGCGGCGCCTGCCATCTTCCTGTTCCGCTCGGCGCAGTGCGCGCCGCACCAGCCGTGCGCCGTCGCGATTGAGCTCGTAGACCATGTCCTCCATGCCGTAGTCGGCCTGCGCGATCGATGTGGAGGAGAAGGTGTTGGTCTCGACGATATCGGCACCGGCCTTGGCGTAGGCGTAGTGGATGTCTTCGATGGCCTTGGGCTGGGACAGGATCAAGAGGTCGTTGTTGCCTTGCTGGTGGCAGGCGCAACCGCCGAAGCGGTCGCCGCGGAAGTGGTCCTCGCTAAAGCCAAGTCCCTGGATCTGCGTTCCCATCGCGCCGTCGAGCACGAGGATGCGCTCGCGCGCGGCGGCCTTCAGCGCTGCGAGGATTTCCGAGCCGTCGGGGCGCGACGACAGCGGGCCGAAGAGTTCACCGACCGAAGACATATTGCGACACTCTTCATTCCAGGAACGACCTTGTCAAGGTAACTCACATAAAGACATCTTTATGTCAATATGCGGCTTTCAATCCTGCGGCGAGCGAAACCGTCCGATTTCTTGCTTCCGTCTCTTCTTGCGGCATGGCGATGTTTTTGCGAATGCGACGCATCTGAGATAGGAAGCCCCTGGGGACAGCGAATCCCTTGAGTGCCGAAGCAAGCGGAGAACGTCAGGTTGGAACAAAGCGTTACAGATCTTTGCAGGGAGTTCGGCCTGAGGCTCACCGGCCCCCGTCGGATCATCATGCAGGTTCTGTTCGATTCCAGCGATCACCCCGACGTCGTCGAACTGCATCGCCGCGTCACCGCGATCGAGCCGACGATTTCGCTGGCGACCGTCTATCGCACCGTCAACCTGCTGCGAGAGAAAGGCGTCCTGGAGCGCCATACGTTCGGCGACGGCCGCGCGCGCTACGAGACCACGCCGCGCGAACATCACGATCATCTCATCAATGTGGAGACGGGCAGCGTCATCGAGTTCCAGTCCGAGGAGATCGAGCGCCTGCAGGAGGAAATCGCCCGCAAGCACGGTTTCGCCATCGTCAGCCACAAGCTGGAGATCTATGTGCGGCCCCTGAAACGGGGCCGGAGCCGAACATAGCGGCTGCTGTTACCGGCTTCGTCAGCCGGCCGAATGGCTGGCTGACGTGGCTTTCAGCGTGGCTGCGAGGAAGGCCAGGATGAAGAGCGCGGTGAGCAGCAGCACGATGGTCGGCGCCGGCGCGCTGTCGATGAAGAAGGACAGGTAGACGCCGAGCAACGACGCACCGACCGCGACCACCACCGACAGCCAGAGCATCACGCTGAAGCGCGTCGTCAGCAGGAAGGCGATGGCCCCTGGCGCGATCAGCATGGCGATGGCGAGGATGATGCCGACCGCCTTCAGCGCGCCGACGATGGTCAGCGAAATCAGGCAGAGCAGGCCGTAATGCAGCAGGCTGACGCGCAAGCCGACAGCCCGAGCCTGAGCCGGGTCGAAGGCGTGCAGCAGGAAATCGCGCCATTTGAAGGCTATGATGCCTGTCGTGATCGTCGCGATCACGGCCGTCTCGACGATGTCGCGCAGGCCGATGCCCAATATGTCGCCGAACAGGATGTGGTCGAGATGAACCTCGGACTGGATCTTGACGTAGAGAACCAGGCCGAGCCCGAACATGCCGGAAAAGACGATGCCCATCACCGTATCCTGCTTGATGCGGCTGTTGTCCTTGAGGAAGCCTGTGGCGAGCGCGCAGATCATGCCGGCGGCAAAGGCGCCGACCGCGTAGGGCAGGCCGACGATGTAGGCGACCACCACGCCCGGAAAGACGGCGTGGCTGATGGCGTCGCCCATCAGCGACCATCCCTTGAGCACGAGGAAGCAGGAAAGCAGGGCGGTCGGAATCGCGACCAGCGCTGCAATCGCCATCGCGTTGATCATGAAGTCGAACTGGAAAGGCGCGAACAAGGCGTCAAACATGATCATGCCGTCCTTTCCAACGCCTGCGCGGCACGGCGGCGCGCCGCCAGCATGCCGTGCTTGGGCGCGAAGAAGAATGCGATGAGGAAGATCAGTGTCTGCAGCACCACGATGATGCCGCCGGTGGCGCCGTCGAGAAAGTAGCTGGCATAGGCGCCGACGAAGCTGGTGGCTGTCCCGATGACCACGGCGATGAGAAGCAGGCGCGGGAAGCGGTCGGTTAGGAGATACGCAGTGGCCCCCGGCGTCACAACCATGCAGATCACCAGGAAGGCGCCGACGGTCTGCAGCGCGGCAACCGTGGATGCCGACAGCAATGTGAAGAACATGATCTTGAGCGCAGCCGGATTGAGGCCGATCGAGCGCGCGTGGTTCTCGTCGAAGAAGACGACCATCAGGTCCTTCCACTTCACCAGCAGGATGGCGAGCGAGACAAAGCCGATGATGGCGAGCTGAAGCGTGTCCTCGGGCGTGATGGCGAGGATGTTGCCCAGCACAATGGTCTGGATGTTCACCGAGGTCGGCGACAGCGACACCATGAACAGGCCAAGCCCGAAGAAGGACGAGAAGATCAGACCGATGATGGCGTCCTCCTTCAGCTTGGTGCGCTGGTTGAGGAAGAGCATCGCGGCGGCGGCAAGGCCGCCGGAGAAGAAGGCGCCGATCGAGAAGGGCAGTCCCAGCATGTAGGCGCCGGCAACGCCTGGCACGATCGAATGCGAGAGCGCGTCGCCGATCAGCGACCAGCCTTTCAGCATGAGATAGCAGGACAGGAAGGCGCACACGCCGCCGACAAGCGCCGACACCCACATGGCGTTCAGCATGTATTGATAGCCGAAAGGCTCGAGCAGCAGATCGCTCATTCCTTGTCCTCCCGCAGCTTCTGCTGCATCGATCCGCTTTCGCCGTAGAAGACCAGTGGGCGTTCGTCGTCGGTGATCACGGCAAGCCGGCGGCGGTCGTCGTCCTGATGCAGCCCCGTGCCGCCAAGCACGAAATGGCGCAGCACGCCGCCGAAGGCCTTCTCCAGATTGGCCTGGGTGAAGGTCTCTGCGGTCGGGCCCGAGGCAAGCACGGTGTTCTTCAAAAGCACGGTGCGGTCGCAGAATTCCGGCACGCTGCCGAGATTGTGGGTGGAAACCAGCATGACGCGGCCCTCGTCGCGCAGGGCGCGCAGCAGGTCGATGATGGCGTCCTCGGTCTTGACGTCGACGCCGGTGAACGGCTCGTCGAGCAGGATGACACGGCCATCCTGAGCGAGCGCGCGCGCCAGGAACACCCGCTTCTTCTGCCCACCCGACAATTCGCCGATCTGGCGCTTGCGGAAATCCGACATGCCGACGCGGGCAAGGGCTGCCGAGACCGCTTCGCGGTCGGCCGCCTTCGGAATGCGCATCAGGTTCATGTGGCCGTAACGGCCCATCATGACGACGTCCTCGACCAGGACCGGAAAGTTCCAGTCGACTTCTTCGGCCTGCGGCACATAGGCGACCAGATTCTTGCGCAGCGCCTCGGCGACAGGCATGCCCAGCACCTGGATGCTGCCTGTGGCCAGCCGCACGAAGCCCATGATCGCCTTGAACAGCGTCGACTTGCCCGAGCCGTTGACGCCGACCAGCGCCGTGATTGTGCCGGTCGGAACCTCGAAGCTCGCATCGTGCATCGCGGTGAGCCCGTTGCGATAGGTTACGGTTGCGTCCTTTACCGAGATGCCGGCCGGCATAGTGGGCTGAGCGAAAGCCTTGAAGCCAGCCGTCATTGCGAGATGCCTTCGGCGAGACCCTGCCGTATCGTATCGGAGGTGACGCGCAGCAGGTCGATATAGGTTGGCACCGGACCGTCCGCGTCGCTCAGCGAGTCGACATAGAGCACGCCGCCGTAATGGGCGCCCGTCTCGCGGGCGACCTGCCGCGCCGGCTTGTCCGAAACCGTGCTTTCGCTGAAGACTGCGACGATCCCGTTGGCCCTGACGGCATCGATCACTTTGCGGACCTGCTGCGGCGTTCCCTGCTGGTCGGCATTGATCGGCCACAGATACAGTTCCTGCATGCCGAAATCGCGCGCCAGATAGCTGAAGGCGCCTTCGCTCGACACCAGCCAGCGCTTGTCCTGCGGGATCTCCTCGAGCTTCTGGCGGATCGGCGCGATCGTTGCCTCGATCTTCTGCTTGTAGGCCTCGGCATTGGCCCGGTAGGTGTCGGCATTGGCCGGATCGTTCTTGATGAAGGCGTCGCGGATGTTGTCGACATAGATCAGTGCATTCTTCGGTGACATCCAGGCATGCGGATTGGGTTTGCCGGTGTATGGACCCTCCGCGATGCCCATCGGCTCGACGCCTTCCGAAACGACGGCGCTCGGCACGTCATGCAGGTTCTGGAAGAATTTCTCGAACCACAGTTCGAGGTTGAGGCCGTTCCACAGGATGAGTTTTGCGCCCTGCGCGCGCTGGATGTCGCCCGGCGTCGGCGCATAGTTGTGGATCTCGGCGCCCGGCTTGGTGATCGATTCCACGATGGCGGCGTCGCCGGCGACATTCTTGGCCATGTCGGCGATGACGGTGAACGTCGTCACGGCCTTGAACTTCTCCTGCGCAGCGGCTGGTGAGATCGCCAATACGGCGCTGACGGCCATTCCTATCGTTGCGGCCAGGATCGACCGTCTCATTCCGTCATGCATAAATGCCTCCTTGTTGCGACTAATTCTCATTTGCATTCGAGCTTTGATGCAAATGAGAATTGTTTGCAATAAGAATCTGAACGACACGGCTTGATGAAGGCGAATTTTAGCTGCCGGTTGCGCGCTCTTGCAGGGTATTGCCCCGATACCCAGTCCTGAGCAGCACGCGCTTGGCAGCGGTCGTCATCGGGAGCTGCTGGGAGAGGCGCCGTAGCGTTTCTTGAAGGCGTTCGAGAAATATTGGCTCGAATTGAAGCCGCAGGTCAGCGCGATCTCCGTCACGCTGTTTCTTTCCGGCTCGCGCAGCATGCTGGATGCCTTCTCAAGTCTCAGATGCTGCAGATATTGGCGCGGCGCCATGTTGGTGAGCTTCTTGCAATAGTCGGAAAAGCGGGTGCGCGAGAGCCCGCATTCCTCGGCCATGCCTTCGAGCGACCAATCCTCATCCAGCGCGTAGGCGAGACGGCGCAGGAAGATCGCAACCGTGTGCTGCGAGGTGGACAGGTCCGGATCGAGGGTCGGCGCCTGTTCGCCCATCCGGTCGATCAGGTTGAGCATCATGGCGTTGATCGCCACCTTCAGCCGCGTCTCGCCGTCCTCCGGGCTGCGGTCGAGCAGGATCGAAGGGATGGCCTCGAAGGCGCGGCAAAGCTCGACACCGCCGTCCCAGACAGGCTGGTTGTTCTGTGTCAGGATATCGCCAAGCCGGGTAGCCTCGGCCTTGGAGAAGACGAGCCAGTCGGGCCAATCGGGCGTCTCGCTCGGCCGCCGCAGGCCGGCGTCGAGGATGATCCACAGCAGTCGGCTCGGGCCGACATTGGGGCTGCCGATCGCGTGGAGCTGCCAGGGACGAATGACGATGAACTGACCCTGCTTGAGCGCATAGGTCTTGTCGTCGACGACGAGATCGAGGCTGCCTCGCGCGAGATAGGCGATCTTGAAGCCTTCGTTGCAATGCCGGCCGAGTCCCCAGGATTGGCGATGGCGCGCATCCCAGAAGCCGACGGTGCGGATGCCCGGCAGGCGCTCGCCGAGAGAGATGCCGGGATAGCTGCCGCGCGTCCAGGCATGCAGTTCGACTTCGCCTTTCCTGGCGGCGGCCTGCAATTCCTTGCAGTTGTCCGCATACATGACCGAGTCTGGCTGCCGGAACACAGAGGGCCTGCAATCGCCCGGTGAGATCACCGCATGTCTGTTCACTTCGCGCCTCCCAACACAAAATGACTTAAGAAATTTACCACTGTTGTTGTCCGCAAGAATTGCCGAGTCAAGCCTGCCATTGTGTCTTGCGTCGCGGCAGCCTGAAGGGGAGGGGTTGCACGGCGAGGGAGAACATTCTTGAAAGTCGCATTCAATCTGCTCGTCATCGGTGCCGACATCGGCCCACAGCACGCGCGCCAGCTCGAAAGGCTGAAGGCGCTCGGCTATGACGCAGTGGAGGTTCCGGTCTTCTCCGGCAAGGCGGAACATTACGCGGCGCTCGGGCGGCTTCTCGCCGATATCGGCCTGACGGCGGGTGCCGCCGCGGTTGCGACGCCGGAGGCCAATCCCGTCAGCCCCGATGCGACTGTCCGTGCCAGGGCACGCGACCATCATCGCTGGATCGTCGATTGCACGGCTGCCATGGGTGGTGAGATCATTGCCGGGCCGATCCATTCGCCCGTCGGCGTCTTCACCGGCTTGGGGCCGACCGACGCGGAGTTCGACCGTTGCGTGGAAGCGATGCGGGCCATGGCTGAATATGCTGCTCCTGCCGGCGTCCGCATTTCGGCGGAAGCCGTCAACCGCTTCGAATGCTACATGATGTCGACCATCGCCCAGGCATCGGCCATCTTCCGCGCGGTCGACCACTCCAACTACGGCTACATGTTCGACACATTCCACGCCAACATCGAGGAGAAGGATCCGCCGGCCACCTACGAGCGCTACCACGGCGAGATCAACCATTTCCATGTCTCCGAAAACGACCGTGGCGTACCCGGTTCCGGCCACGTGCCCTTTGCCGCGCATTTCGATGCGCTGCGCCGCTGTGGCTACGATGGCTGGCTGACCGTGGAATCCTTCGGCCGCGCGCTGCCGGAGCTCGCCGGCGCGACGCGTGTCTGGCGTGATCTCTTCGACGATCTCGACAGTCTCTTTGCAGAGAGCGTCGCCTTCATCCGCCGTGAATGGGCGGCAGCGGGAGAGCGGCTGGCATGACCGCTGCCCTCAGCATGTCCGGCATCAGCAAGGCCTTCCCGGGCGTGCGCGCACTGGACAATGTCGATTTCGACTGCCTGCCCGGCGAGGTCCATGCGATCTGCGGCGAGAACGGCGCCGGCAAGTCGACATTGATGAAGATCCTCGGCGGCAGCTACCGGCCGGATGCCGGCACCATCCAGCTTGCCGGAACCACCGTGCATTTCACCCATCCCCGGCAGGCGGCGGAAGCCGGTATCTCGATCATCCATCAGGAATTGAGCCTGCTGCCGCACAGGACCGTGGCGGAGAACATCTTCATGGGCCGCGAGATTGCGCGGCGCGGCCTGCTGGACAAGGCTGCGATGCGGCGCAAAGCAGCGCAACTCCTCGGCCGCATCGGCGCGGAGATCGATCCGCAGGCGCTGGTCTCCTCGCTCTCCATCGCCATGCAGCAGCTCGTCGAGATCGCCAAGGCGCTGCTCCTCGATGCGCGCATCATCGTCATGGACGAGCCCACGGCGGCGCTGGACGAGCGGGGCAGCCGCACGCTCCTGACGCTGGTGCAGAACCTTCGCCGCGAAGGCGTTTCGATCGTCTACATCTCCCATCGCATGCCGGAGGTCATGGCGATCGCCGACCGCATCACCATCCTCAAGGACGGAAAGAAGGTCTGGACGCGCCCGCGCGACGCCGCTCCCGTCGGCGAGATCGTGCGCGCGATGGTTGGCCGCGATCTCGACGACTTCTATCCCGCCCCGCCATCGTCCCCGCCCGGCGCGGCTCTGCTTGCTGTCCAGGATGGAACGAATGCCGCGGTGCAGGATGTCGCCTTTACCGTCCGCGCGGGCGAGATCGTCGGCGTGGCGGGACTCGAAGATTCGGGCAAGGGCGCGCTGGCGCAAGCGCTGGTCGGCGATGCGCCGTTTTCCAGCGGCACGATCACGCTGCGTGGCAAGCCCGTCACCTTGCGCGCGCCCCGGCAGGCGACGGCTGCCGGGATCGGCTACTTGCCGGGCGACCGCAAGCGCGAAGGGCTCGCGCTGCACCAGTCCGTGCGGGACAACGCGCTGCTGACGCTGCGCTCCATGGCCGGTCTTTTGGCGCGGCCGCAAGGCGGCGCCTTCGCATCAAACGTCATCGACGGGAAGCTGCGCGAGATGGATGTGCGCGCCGCGGATTTCGGTCAGGAGATCGGCACGCTTTCGGGTGGAAACCAGCAGAAGGCGATCATCGTGCGCTGGCTGGCACAGGCGTCCGACATCCTTGTCTTCGTCGAGCCGACGCGCGGCATCGACATCGCGGCCAAGGCGGCGATCTACGAGACGATGCGCAGTTTTGCGGATTCCGGCCGCGGCATCGTCGTCGTCTCTTCCGACATGCCCGAATTGATCGGCGTCGCCGACCGCATCCTGGTCATGCATCGGGGCCGCATCTCCGGCGAGCTGCCGAGAGGAGCGAGCGAGGAGGACATCATGCATCTGGCCCTCGGTCTTGCGGACCAGCCGCACCGCGAGGTCCATGCATGACGACGGACGCCGCAAAGCCTGGACCGGCGCGATCGGGCCTGCCTATCTCGATCCTGCTTGCCGGGCTCTCCATCGGATTTTTCGTCGTGGTTGCGCTGGCCACCGGCGAAGTCTCGCAACTGAGCGGGCAGGGCATCGTCGGCCTGCTCCAGCGCATGGTGGCTTTGGGGCTGGTGTCGATCGGCCAGACTTTCGTGATCCTTGTCGGCTCGATCGATCTTTCGGTTGCCGCGCTCATCAGCGCCGTCGCCGTGCTCGCCTCGCATATCATGCAGGGTGATCCCGCAATGATCCTGCCGGCCATTCTTATTTGCCTCGGCCTCTGCCTTGCGGTCGGCCTCGTCAACGGCGCGCTCGTTGCCTATGGCGGCATCAATCCGCTGATCGCGACGCTCGGCACCGGCCTCATCATCCAGGGCGTGCTAGCCGCATCATTCGGTGTTCTTCAGGGCGCCGTGGCGCGCGAGTTCCAGGTCATCGCCTATGGTGGGCTGCTGGGCGTCCCCTATTCCCTTCTGCTCCTGGCTGTTCTGTCACTCGCGGCCGGCTTCGTGCTCGACCGCACGCTGTTCGGCGCGCGTATCTATGCGGTCGGCGGCAATCCCGACGGCGCAAGGCTCGCCGGCATCCGGACAGAAAGGGTCACCCTGTCGGCCCATGTCGTCGCCAGTCTGTTTGCCGGTGCGTCGGGGCTCTATCTGGCCGCGCGGCTGCAATCCGGCACACCATGGATCGGCCGCGATGGGATCTATGACCTTGAATCCATCGCCGTCACGGTCATCGGGGGCACGATCCTTGCCGGCGGCAAGGGCGGCGTTGCTGGCACGCTTGCCGGCGTCCTGCTGTTCGCGAGCCTCGATGCCGGCTTCAACATGCTCGGCGTCGATGCCTTCCTGAAGCAGGTGCTGCGCGGCGCCATCGTGATCGCCGCCGTCGCTGTGCACGCGATTCGCACGAAGGAGCATGTCGCATGACGACCGTTCCGCTCCCTTCGTCCCGTCGCGCCGCGGGCATCGCGCTCAACGCCGGCCTGGTGATCTTCGTCGTGCTCTATGCGGCCATTGCCCTGCTTCAGCCCAACTATCTCGAGCCCGGCCTTTTCATGAATTTCCTGCGGCGGGCCGCGCCGCTGCTCATCCTCGCCTGCGGGCAGCTCTACGTCATCCTGACGGGCGGCTTCGATCTCTCGATGGGTGCCGTGGCGACCCTGGTGGTGTTGGCCGCATCGATCCTGATCAATGGCGATCCGGACGCCACCTGGGCGGTCATCGGCACGCTCTACGTCATGGGCATCGCCGTTGGCCTCGTGAACGGTCTCGTCGTTGCCTTCCTCAAGGTGCCCTCGATCATCACCACGCTCGGCACCATGCTGCTCGTCAATGGGCTGGCGCTGGCCTGGTCTGGTGGCGCGGCGCGCGGTGACCTGCCGGACAATTTCCGCAATCTTGGCCGGCTCGTCTGGCGTGGCGTTCCCGTTATCGGCACGCTGCCGCTGGCTGTCGTCGTCATCGCCGGCTTCGTAGCGCTCGCCTGGTGGGGCCTGAACGGCACCGTCTACGGCAAGCGGGCGCTGGCTGTCGGCGACAATCCGCGAGCGGCTGAACTGGCCGGCACGCCGGTTGCCGTGACACGCATCCTCGCCTTCGTGGTTTCGGCAGTCTCCGCCGTCACGGCCGGTATCCTGCTCGGCGGTTTTTCTGGTGTCTCGGTCAATGCCGGGGAAGGGCTGGAGCTGCAGGCGATCGCTGCCTGCGTCATCGGCGGCGCGCAACTGCTCGGTGGGCGCGGTTCCATCTGGAGCGCTGTCTTCGGGGCACTCAGCCTTTTCGCGCTCTTCACCTTGCTCAACATCCTGGGACTGCCGCAGGCCCTGCGCGACAGCATCCAGGGGTTGATCCTGATCGCTGCGGTCGGCGCCAGCATGTGGCGCAGCCGCAAGCGGAACTGAACTTTCAACAGCAACCGCCGGGGCAACCGGCTTCGTGGAGGAGGAAAAATGAAACTCAGGACAATTCTGGCGGCGAGCGTCGCGCTCTCATTTGCCGGCCAGGCGCTGGCGCAGGACTTCAACGATCCGGCCGAGTTCAAGAAGCAGCGCGAGCAGCTCTCGATGAAGCCGCAGGGGCCGGAAGGCCAGCCCTGGGCGCAGCATCTCGGCGATGGCATGGTCGACACGGCGAAATACAAGAAGGACGGCCAGGTCACGATCTGTTTCTCCAACGCCGGCGTCTTCAATCCCTGGCGCGTCGTTGGGCTCAACAACCTCAACGCCGAGGCCGAACTGCATAAGGACCGCCTCAAGGAACTGATCGTCGTCGACGCCGAAGGAAAGGACGACAAGCAGATCTCCGACATCGAAGCGCTGGTCAGCGGCGGCAAATGCGATGCGCTGATCGTCTCCCCCAACACGACGGCGGCGCTCACCCCGGCGGTCGAGGCGGCCTGCGGCAAGCTTCCGGTCATCGTCTTCGACCGCGGCGTCAACACGCAGTGCCCGGTGACCTACATCCATCCGGTGGGCGGCTATGGCTTCGGCATCACCTCCGGCGAGTTCATCGCCAGCAAGCTGCAAAAGGGCGCCAATGTGCTGGCGCTGCGCATCATGCCGGGCGTCGACGTGCTGGAAACCCGCTATTCGGCGGCCAAGAACATCTTCGACGAAGCCGGCATCAAGGTCGTCGGTTCTGAGTTCACCGGCAGCGATCGGGCCAAGACCAAATCCATCGTCGAGGACTACATCAACCGCGGCGAGAAGATCGATGCGGTCTGGATGGACGCCGGCGACACCGCGACGGCAGCGCTGGAAGCCTTCGAGGATGCCGGCCTTCCTTATCCGGTGATCAGCGGCGAGGATCAGCAAGACTTCCTGCGCAAATGGCAGTCTGAAAAGCTGACGGCGATCGGCCCTTCCTACCCGACCTATCAGTGGCGCACAGCCATCATCGCGGCACTCGACGTGCTGGACGGCAAGCAGGTCCCCGGCCCTGAATGGGTGCTGCCGCAGCCGGCGATTACCGAAGACGTGCTGGCCAAATATGTCGACGAGCGCATGCCGCCGCTGCATTACAGCCTTTGCGGCTGCCAGGAACTGCCGGGTTATCCGGAACGCTGGGGCGGCAAGAAATAACCAGGCTGCGGCCAACGATCCCGGCGTTGCGATCCCGCAATTCGCAACGCCGGGGTTCTCCTGCGATGTCTTGCCCGACGAAGCTTGCGTAACCAACTGCTTCTATTTCTGTTGCATTGCAGCAAATGCAGGGCAAAAGTGCAGCATGCTTTCCAGCGCGCTCCGCATCCTTGTCATCGATGAGAACCGCATCCGTGCGGCGATCATCGAAGCTGGATTGCGCGAGGCCGGCCATATGGAAGTGACGCTGGTCGATGACGTAACCGGCATCGCCGCCCGCATCGCGGCGTTGCAGCCAGACGTGATCGTCATCGATATCGAGAATCCCAATCGCGACATGCTGGAAAACATGTTCCAGCTCTCGCGTGCGGTGAAGCGGCCCATCGCCATGTTCGTCGACCGCTCCGACACCGCCTCGATCGAGGCGGCGGTGGATGCTGGCGTTTCGGCCTATGTCGTCGACGGCCTGAAGAAGGAGCGGGTCAAGCCGATCCTCGACATGGCGATCAGCCGGTTCAACGCGTTTTCGCGCATGGAGCGCGAACTCGAGGAAGCGCGCACGGAGCTGGAAAGCCGCAAGACGGTCGAGCGCGCCAAAGGCATCCTCATGAAATCGCGCGGACTCTCCGAGCAGGAGGCCTACGCTCTGCTGCGCAAGACCGCGATGAACCAGAATCGCAGGATCGGGGACGTGGCGCAGAGCCTGGTCACCGCTGCCGGCCTGCTGGGTGCTGGAGACGATCAATGAGCCAGGCCCATCAGATATCCGCCGGCTTCCTGCCATTGCTCGACAGCGCCTTGCTGGTTGTCGCGCGCGAGCTGGGCTTCGCGGCCGACGAAGGCGTCGCTCTCGCTCTCACCCGCGAGAATTCCTGGGCCAGCATCCGCGATCGCCTCGCCGTCGGGCATTTCAACGTCGCGCATATGCTGGCGCCGATGCCGATCGCCTGCAATCTCGGCCTGACGCCGCTCGCGGCCCGCACCATCGCGCCGATGGCGCTCGGTCTCGGCGGCAATGCCGTCACGGTTTCGCGCGCGCTGTGGGAGGAGATGCTGGCGCAAGGGGCATCGCCGGATCTGGACCCCCGTTCCACCGGGAAGGCGCTGGCGGCCGTCGTGGCGCGCCGGACGGCCGCTGGCGATGTGCCGCTGCGCTTCGGCGTCGTCCATCCGCATTCCGGCCATAACTACGAATTGCGCTACTGGCTGGCGGCCAGCGGTGTGGATCCTGAACGCGATATCGAGATTGTCATCGTGCCGCCCTCCTTCATGGCCGACGCGCTCGGCGCCAGGCGCATCGACGGTTATTGCGTCGGCGAACCCTGGAACACGGCGGCGGTGGCGAAAGGGGTCGGCCGCATCGTTACCACCAAGGCCGGGATATGGCGCTCCAGCCCGGAAAAGGTGCTGGGTGTCGCGGCAGAGTGGGGGGAGGCCGAGCCCAAGGCATTGTCGGCGCTGTTGCGGGCGCTCTACCGCGCCGCCGTATGGTGCGGCGACAGCGACAACCATGGCGAGCTGGCGGAGTTGATGGCAGGACCCGCCTATGTAGACTGCCCTGTCGAATGGCTGAAGCCGGCGCTTGGCGGATTGATCCGGACCGGCGATGGTGGCGAGGTCGCGACAGCGGACTTCTTCGTGCCGCATGCCAAGGCTGCCACCTTCCCGTGGAAGAGCCATGCGCTCTGGTTCTACAGCCAGATGGTGCGCTGGGGGCAGGTCGAGGCGAATCCGGCCAACGAAACGATCGCGCGTGAAACCTATCGTCCCGATCTCTACCGGCAGGCTCTGGGCGATCTCGGCGTGGCGCTGCCGGGTGCCAATGCCAAGGTCGAAGGCGCGCTGGTCATGGAGACGCCGGTCGGTTCGGCCGGCGCCAGCCTCGTGCTCGGACCGGACGGTTTCTTCGACGGACAGGTGTTCGATCCAGAGCATGTCGACGGCTATATCCGGCACCAACTGGCTGCCAGGTTGAAAGCATAGGCAATTTTCGCGCTGCATTATTTTTGTGCAGTGCGATATGTCGTCTGCCGGAAGTTTTGCCAGCGCTGACTGACGCCGATTCAGGCCGAAAACGCTGAATGGTATTGTTTCCATTGCATAAAACGCCGCCAGCCAAAACTGGCACGCATCCTGCATCGTAACAAACGGGGCCCGGGGCTGGGCCACGAAATCTGCGTCCAATGATGGGCGCACCAGGCAAGGCTGCCGTTCAGGTCACCACGCGATCCCGGATGTACGGACGCGGGGCGACCTGTTCGGCAGCCTTTTTGTTTTCAGCCGCGCAACGGCTTTGGAGCCGAATACGGAGCGAACAATGGGCGTATCTTCACGACAGGGCCGGGATCCGGCAGCCACGCATGCGCTAACCCTATCCACGCTGTCGTTCACGGTGTGCTTTGCCGTGTGGACGATCTTTTCGATCATCGGCATCCGCATCAAGCAGGATCTCGGGCTCTCCGAGACCGAGTTCGGCCTGCTTGTCGGCACGCCGATCCTGTCGGGCTCGCTTGTCCGGATCGTGCTCGGCGTGTGGACCGATCGTTTCGGCGGCCGCCTGGTTTACACGGCCACCATGCTGGCGGCTGCACTCGCTACCTTCCTGCTGGCTTTCGCGCAAACCTATCCGCAGATGCTGATTGCGGCTCTCGGCGTCGGCCTGGCAGGTGGGTCCTTCGCCGTCGGTGTTGCCTATGTCTCGCGCTTCTTCCCTGCCGAAAAGCAGGGCACCGCGCTCGGCATCTTCGGCGTCGGCAATGTCGGCGCCGCGGTTACGAAGTTCCTGGCGCCCTTCGTCATGCTGGCGCTGGGATGGCAGGATGTGGCGATCATCTGGGCGTGTGTGCTCGGCTTCATGGCTTGCATCTTCTGGTTCACGACCGAGGATGATCCGGTGATCCGTCAACGCCGCATTGCCGGCGCCGGCCAGCCGCGCAGCTTCCTTTCCGAATTCTCACCGTTGAAGGACATCCGCGTCTGGCGCTTCGCGCTTTACTATTTCTTCGTCTTCGGCGGCTTCGTCGCACTGGCGCTCTGGCTGCCGCGCTACCTGATCGGTGTCTATGGCTTCGACATCGCTACGGCCGGTATGGTCGGGGCGGCCTATTCGATCCCCGCCTCGATCTTCCGCGCCTATGGCGGCGTGCTGTCGGACAGGATCGGCGCGCGTATGGTGCTCTACTGGACCTTCGCCGTCTCGGCAGTATGCTGCGCGGTGCTGGCCTTGCCGGCAGCCGATTTCACGGTGCGCGGCATCAGCGGCCCGGTTTCCTTCCATTTCGAGATTGGTTGGGTCGCCTTCATCGCCGTGGCCTTCGTGCTCGGTTTCTTCATGGCCGTTGGCAAGGCCGCGGTCTACAAGCACATCCCCGTCTACTATCCCCACAATGTCGGCGCCGTCGGTGGCCTTGTCGGCATGATCGGCGGCCTCGGCGGCTTTTTCCTGCCGATTGCCTTCGGCGCACTCAACGACCTGACCGATGTCTGGTCGAGCTGCTTCATGCTGCTCTTCGTTATCGTCGCCGCCTGCCTTGGCTGGATGCATCTCGCCATCCTGCGCATGGAGCAGGCCCGTGCACTGGCCGAGCAGGCCGCCGTCACCCCAGCCGAATAACGAAGGCCAGGAACCATGACAGAGAAACTCGTCATCATCGGCAACGGCATGGCCCCGGGGCGCATGCTGGAGCACCTGCTCGAAGCCGCGCCCGATCGCTACCGGATCACAATCTTCAACGCCGAGCCGCGCGTGAACTACGACCGCATCATGCTGTCGCCGGTCCTGTCGGGCGAGAAGGCGTATGAGGAAATCGTCATCCACGGCGATGGCTGGTACATCAAGCACGGCATCATGCTCTACAAGGGCCACAAGATCGTCGCCATCGATCGGGAAGCCCGCACGGTCACGTCCGACAAGGGCGTGACGGAGCCCTACGACAAGCTGGTCATCGCCACCGGTTCGGTGCCTTTCATCATCCCTGTGCCGGGCAAGGAGTTGCCGGGTGTGCTTTCCTATCGCGATCTCGACGATGTCGGCGCGATGCTTCTCGCCGCCCAGTCACGCGACAGGGCGGTGGTGATCGGCGGTGGCCTGCTCGGGCTGGAAGCAGCAGCCGGCCTCAAGGAACGCGGCATGGATGTCACCGTGCTGCATGTCATGCCCACGCTGATGGAACGTCAACTCGACCCGGCCGCCGGCTACCTGCTGCAGAAGCAGTTGGAGGCGCGCGGCATCACGGTCAGGACCAAGGCAAACACCAGGCAGATCGTCGGCGACGGCAAGGTGCAGGGCGTCGAACTCGACACCGGCGAAATCATCCCGGCCACGCTGGTGGTGATGGCTGTCGGCATCCGGCCGAATGTCGGCC
Source organism: Terribium retamae (assembly GCF_022347545.1). GTDB lineage: Bacteria > Pseudomonadota > Alphaproteobacteria > Rhizobiales > Rhizobiaceae > Mesorhizobium > Mesorhizobium retamae. The sequence continues at coordinate 13,254 of NZ_JAKREW010000027.1, read as the reverse complement.
TCGCCAAAGAGGCAGGGCTCGAGGTCAATCGCGGCATCATCACCGACGACCGCATGCAGACCTCCGATCCCGATATCTTCGCGCTCGGCGAATGCGTCGAGGTGGATGGTCGCGTCTACGGCCTTGTCGCGCCGCTCTATGAAATGGCCAAGGTGATGGCGGCCAAGCTTGCCGGTGCCGGCGACAGGCGCTTCGTGCATTCCGACACGCCGACCAAGCTCAAGGTCACCGGCATCGACCTCTATTCGATCGGCGATTTCGCCGATGGCGAGGACCGCGAGGAGATCATCCTGCGCGATGCCGCGGCGGGCATCTACAAACGCGTGATCCTGCAGGACAACCGGATCATCGGCACCGTGCTTTTCGGCGAGACGGCGGACGGCGCCTGGTTCAACGATCTGAAGAAGAAAGAAGTCGACATCTCGGAGATGCGCGACACGCTGATCTTCGGGCAGGCGTTCCAGGGAGGCGCTTCGGCGGACCCTCTGGCGGCCGTTGCGGCCCTGGCGGATGATGCGGAAATCTGCGGCTGCAACGGCGTCTGCAAGGGAAAGATCGTTTCCACGATCACGGAAAAAGGCCTTACATCGCTGGACGACGTACGCGCCCATACCAAGGCTTCGGCCTCGTGCGGCTCCTGTACCGGCCTGGTCGAAAAGGTCATGGCGCTCACGCTGGGCGATTCCTACAATCCGGCCTCGGTGCAGCCGATGTGCACCTGCACCGAGCTCGGCCATGACGAGGTGCGCCGGCTGATCAAGGCGAAAGGCCTGAAGACAATCCCTGCGGTCATGCAGGAGCTGGAGTGGAAGACCTCCTGCGGCTGCGCCAAATGCCGGCCGGCGCTCAACTATTATCTCGTTGCCGGCTGGCCGGGCGACTATGCCGACGACTACCAGTCCCGCTTCATCAACGAACGCGTCCACGCCAACATCCAAAAGGATGGCACCTATTCGGTGGTGCCGCGCATGTGGGGCGGGGTCACTTCGGCGGCAGAGCTGCGCGCCATTGCCGATGTGGTCGACAAGTTCGCCATTCCCACGGTGAAAGTCACCGGCGGCCAGCGCATCGACATGCTGGGCATCAGGAAAGAAGACCTGCCGGCGGTGTGGGCCGACCTTGGCCAGGCCGGCTTCGTCTCGGGTCATGCCTATGCCAAGGGGCTGCGCACGGTGAAGACCTGTGTCGGCACCGACTGGTGCCGCTTCGGTACGCAGGATTCGACCGGCCTCGGCATCCGCATCGAGAAGTTCATGTGGGGTTCGTGGACGCCGGCCAAGGTCAAGATGGCGGTCTCCGGCTGTCCGCGCAATTGCGCCGAAGCGACCTGCAAGGATGTCGGCGTGATCTGCGTGGACTCCGGCTACGAGATCCACTTCGCGGGTGCTGCCGGCCTCGACATCAAGGGCACCGAGGTCCTCGGCCTGGTCCGCACGGAGGACGAGGCGCTGGAGGCGATCGTGGCGCTTGTCCAGATGTACCGCGAACAGGCGCGCTATCTCGAGCGCATCTACAAATGGGCAAAACGCGTCGGCCTCGACGAGATCCGCCGCCAGATCATGGCCGATCCCGATCGCCGGAAGGCCTATTTCGAACGCTTCGTCTTCAGCCAGAAATTCGCGCAGGTCGACCCGTGGTCCGAGCGCGTCTCCGGCAAGGACAAGCACGAGTTTCAGCCGATGGCCGAGACGGATTTCCGGGTTGCTGCGGAGTGAGCATGATGGATTGGTTGGACATTGGCACGCTCGACGACATTCCGCTGCGTGGCGCGCGCTGCGTGAAGACGCCGAACGGCAGGATCGGCATCTTCCGCACGCATGACGATCGGGTCTTCGCCATCGAGGACCACTGCCCGCACAAGGGCGGGCCGCTCAGCCAGGGCATCGTGCACGGCGCCGCCGTGACCTGCCCGCTGCACAACTGGGTGTTTTCGCTCGAGACCGGCAAGGCGCTCGGCGCGGATGAGGGGTCGGTGAAAACGATCCCGGTGCGCATCGAAGACGGGCGCATCGCGATCGCGCTCGGCGCACTGTTGCAGGCGGCGGAGTGAACGCCGGCATGGGCAGCACAGAAGTGAGCACCACCTGCCCCTATTGCGGGGTGGGCTGCGGCGTAAGAGCGGATGTCGCCCCCGATGGCGAGGCTTCCGTCCGTGGCGATCCCGGCCATCCGGCCAATCGCGGCAAGCTGTGCTCGAAAGGATCGGCGCTTGGCGAGACCATAGGCCTTGACGGCCGGCTGCTCCATCCGGAAATCGACGGCAGGCGGACGGATTGGGATGCGGCACTCGACCGCGTCGCCCGACGCTTCCAGGACACCATCGCCGAGCATGGGCCGGATTCGGTCGCCTTTTACATTTCCGGGCAATTGCTGACCGAGGACTATTACGTCGCCAACAAGCTGATGAAGGGCTTCATCGGCTCGGCCAACATCGACACCAATTCCAGGCTGTGCATGGCGTCGTCCGTTGCCGGCCATCGCCGCGCCTTCGGTGAGGATGTCGTGCCCGGGATCTACGAGGATTTCGACGAAGCCGATCTGGTCGTGCTCACCGGTTCGAACACCGCCTGGTGCCACCCGGTCCTCTACCAGCGCCTGCTGGCCGCCCGCAAAGCCCGCGGCACGCGTATCGTGGTGATCGACCCGCGCCGCACGGCGACAGCCGATGAATGCGACCTGCATCTGGCGCTCGACCCCGGTACCGATGTGCTTCTATTCAACGGGCTGCTCGCGCATCTTGCGCGCGCCGGCGTGCTGGACAGGGACTATATCGCCGCGAGCACGGCAGGCTTCGATCAGGCCGTGGCGCTGGCCGCGGCCGATGCGCCGGGCGTCGAGCATGTGGCGAAGGGGTGCGGCCTGGCGCCGGCCGATATCCGCTTTTTCTATGAGCTCTTCTCGGTCACCGAGCGGGTGGTCACCGTTTACAGCCAGGGCGTGAACCAGTCGGCGCATGGCACCGACAAGGTCAATGCCATCATCAATTGCCATCTCGCGACCGGCCGGATCGGCAGGCCCGGCATGGGGCCGTTCTCCGTGACCGGACAGCCGAACGCGATGGGCGGCCGCGAGGTGGGGGGACTGGCCAACCAGCTTGCCGCCCATATGAATTTCGACAATGGGGGCGATGTCGACCGTGTCGCGCGCTTCTGGAACGCGCCGGAGATTGCGACAAGGCCCGGGCTGAAGGCGGTCGATATGTTCCGAGCGGTCGGTGAGGGCAAGGTCAAGGCACTTTGGATCATGGGCACCAATCCGGCCGTCTCCATGCCGGATGCCGGTCGTGTGCGCGGCGCGCTGAAGGCCTGCGATTTCGTCGTTGTCTCCGACGTGACGCGCACCGATACCACCCGTTTCGCCGACGTGCTTCTGCCCGCCGCGGCCTGGGGCGAGAAGGACGGCATGGTGACCAATTCCGAGCGCCGGCTTTCGCGGCAGCGACCGTTCCTGGCCATGCCGGGCGAGGTGCGGCCCGACTGGCGCATCATCTGCGATGTCGCTATCCGCATGGGCTTTGGTACGGCCTTCGATTTCGTGAATCCTGCCGCGATCTTCCGTGAGCATGCGGCACTTTCGGCTTTCGAGAACAAAGGCGAGCGGCTGTTTGATCTCGGCGCGCTTGCCGATTTGTCGGACGAGGACTACGAGGCTTTCCAGCCTCGGCTCTGGCCGGCGCGAAGCCGGCGGCAGGCAGGTCGTCTGCTGGGTGACGGCAGGTTCCCGACCCCCGACGGCCGCGCGCGCTTCATTGCCGTGCGGCAGGAAGGCGTAGCACTTGCGGCCACCTCCGAGTATCCGCTCGCGCTCAATACAGGCCGCCTGCGCGACCAGTGGCACACCATGACCCGGACCGGCGCGGTGCCGCGGCTGATGGCGAACACACCGGAGCCGATGGTCGACCTCAACCCGCATGACGCCGCGGCTTACGGACTGGCCGATGGCGATCTCGCGCATCTGTCGACGCGTTATGGTTTCTCCCGCGCCAGGGTCCGCGTCACCGAGGCACAGCGGCCTGGCCAGGCTTTCCTGCCCATGCATTGGAGCGGCCATTTCGCGGCCAATTCAGGGGCAGGGACACTGGCGGCGCCGATCACCGATCCGCATTCCGGCCAGCCGGAACTGAAGAATGTGCCGCTGCGCATCATGCGTGAGGAGGTCGCCTGGGCCGGGGTGCTGATCACCCGTCGCAATCTGAGGCCGACCGGCTTCGTTCACTGGAGCCGGCACGCCGTTGCCGGTGGCTGGGTCTATGAACTCGGCGGCACCGAGACGCCGGACCAGGGCATCCTGCTGGCTAGGGGATTGCTCGCCAGCCCGGATCACCTGGTCGAGTATCGCGACCGCAAGGGCCTGGCCTATCGTGCCGCTGCCGTGGACGAAAATGGCGCGCTCGCCGAGGCGCTGCTGGTTGCCCAACCGGGACAGCTGCCGGCGCGCGACTGGCTGGTTTCCCTGCTCGGCAGCCGGGCGCAGCTCACATCCGCCGACCGCCATGCATTGCTTTCCGGCCGCTCGCCGGCTGCATTGCCGACGACCGGGCGCATCGTCTGCTCCTGCTTCAATGTGGGCGTGAACCAGTTGGCCGATGCCGTGGCCGCGGGCTGCTACAGCCTGGAGGCCATCGGCAGGGAACTCGGGGCAGGCACCAATTGCGGCTCTTGCCGTTCCGAGATCAGGACCATCATCGACGCCGGTCGGGTCCAGGCAGCCGAGTGAGCCATCGATCATTGAGAGGCTTGGCGGGCGAAGACCTGCGCTGGAGCATTTTGTAGCCAAGTGAAATCACTTGGCGTTACAAAAATGATGCCAAAACAAACCTCAGAGCGTTTCTGCGGTTCCGTTAAAAACAGAACCGCTCCAGGTTCACAGGGAATCGGCTTCTTTTCTGATCAGGCCTGCGAGGACCTGTTCGGCTTCCTGCAGCAGCGCGCGCAACTGGAACGGGCTGACGGTTTCGACCTGGCCCTGCATATCCAGGATGTTCAGATACAGTTCGACGGTGCGTTCATAGAGATGTGGAACCACCTTCAACGGCCGCGCCTTGCTCAGTAGGGTCAAGTCAGACATTTCGATCATCCAGGATTGCGGCTGGTCCCATGTGCGATTCCGTTCAGCCGAGGCAGAACGCCGTCCGGTTATTCAGAACGGAAGAATCGGACTTGCTCACAATAGCCGAGGCAAGCTGACATCATTCTGTCAGGAGGATACCGCTGCTCGGCGGTCAACCGCTCAGCCTGACGGGAACCGGGTGGCGGACTCCAGCGGACTTCGTGCAAAATCGCACCGGTTGGCCGGCGATGGAGAGAACGACGTGAACCTTGTCTATCTGGTTGCGGCATTTGGCCTGGGCGCATTGATCTCGATGCAGCCACCGATCAACGCCCAGGCTGCGTCCATTTTGGGAAGCCCGCTGCTGGCCGCCCTCTGCTCGATCACGATCAGCCTGGTGATGGTCTGCGTTGCAAGGGTCTTCCTGGATCACTCATCGATCAACTGGTCGCGCTTTGCCGAGTTGCCCTGGTGGGTGCTGATTGGCGGGGCCGTTGGCGCGCTTTTCGTCATCGGTGCGCTGATGGTCGCGCCGAAGGTCGGCGTCGCCGCATTCTTTGTCTTTGTCGTGCTCGGCCAATTGACCGGCGCGGCCATGATCGACCAGGTTGCCGGCTTTGGCGTTCCCTCCAACCCGATCACCTGGCAGAGAGCCGCAGGCATCCTGCTTGTCTTCGCCGGCGCAGCCCTCACGCAATGGCGCTTTTGACGGGCGAAGATGCCAAACCGCGTTCCAAGTGGCGTAGGTGCTGCTCGATCAGGTTTGCAGATGTGAGTGGAACTTTTGCGCGGGCCAGCTCGCCGAAATCCCTGGCAAGTCGGCTCCACTCACATTGCTCGCAACCGAACACGCGTCCTGGCGTTCCCGAACCAGTGTCCAAATCTGCGCGAAGCAACCGCCACCGTGATCCGTCCGGTGAAAGGAGGCCACATTGACCAAGCTTGCCCACATCCAGGTCGGAGACTGGAAGCTTGCCGTCCGCAAGGCGGGCGATCCGTCAATGCCGGCCATGGTGCTGCTGCATGGTTGGCCACAGACCAGCTATGCCTGGGAACAGGTGCTGGGCGATCTGGGCCGGGACCAATATGCCCTGGCGTTCGATTTACCCGGTGTGGGTGGCTCGCAAGGTTCGCCGCAGCCAGCCGAGAAACATGTTCTCGCCGATATCATCCTCACCGCCGCCGAGCAGATTGGCGCCAAGGACGTCCTCGTGGCCGGCTACGATGTCGGCGGCATGGTGGCGTTCGCCTGCGCACGCGATCATCCGGCCCGCATCCAAGGCGCGGTCGTGATGAACACCGTGATCCCCGGTGTCGCTCCCTGGGAGGAGGTGCTTGCGGATCCGCGGATTTTCCATTTCGCCCTGCACAACGTCCCGGGCTTGCCCGAGAGGCTTGTTGCCGGGCGCGAGCGAGCCTATTTCGATTTTTTCTACGACATCATGGCAGGCAATCCGGATCGGCTGACCGAGGACGCCCGTGAGCACTATGTGCGTGGCTACTCGCGGCCTGAAGCGCTGAAGGCAGGCTTCGACTGGTACCGGGCCATGCAGAAAGATGCCGAGCGCAACGCGCAGACGGCACCGATACAGGTCCCTGTGCTGTACTTGCGCGGCGACGCCGACCCGGGCGTGCTGGGGCTCGATGATTATGCGGAAGGACTTCGCCAGGCAGGGGTCGAGCGGCTCGAAACGGGGACGCTGCCGCATTCGGGTGAATATGCTCCCGAAGAGGCGCCGCAAGCACTGATTGCCGAGCTGCGGCGGTTTCGGGCCGCGCTTGCCTAGACGATTTCGATACCCATCAAAAAATGGAACCACGCATGCGCGGGAGGCTTCTTTTGGAGGGCATCCCTTTCGAAGAAGGAGGTAATGAGATGACCACTGCAACAGGCCATACCGACGCCATCCGCGCCAGCCGGGTCATTGGGACGGAAGTCTACAACACAGCCGGCGAACATATCGGCGACATCGAGGACGTGATGCTCGAGAAGACCTCGAACGGCATCATGTTTGCAATCGTCGGTTTCGGCGGTTTTCTCGGCATCGGCGAGAAATATCACGCCATTCCCTGGGCCTCGCTCGACTACGACGAGGACAGGAACGGCTATGTTGTCCCGTACGACAAGGAACAGTTGCGGGCAGCACCTTCCTATTCGGTCGACGAATTGACGGAAGATGATGGTTTGAAGGCGCGCGACGCCTCCTACAGCTACTACAAGGCCGATCCATATTGGCAGTAACAGGATGGCTCAGAACCAGCTGAGTTCCTGAGGTCGGGGCTGGCGCAAGCCGGCCCCGACTTTTCCATGATGTGAAAGGGTCAGGCTGCAGGGAACTGGATCTCGACACGTAGCCCTCCGGAAGGGCGAGATGCGAGGATCAGGGTGCCGTCATGAGCTTCGGTGATGCTTTTGACGATCGCAAGACCCAGGCCGACACCTGCGTGCTTCGTCTGAATGCGCCCGGTTCCACGCTGAAATGGCTCGACAAGCGTCGAAACAGAGAGAGGGGAAAGTTCTTCCCCCGTATTTTCAACGACAAGCAAGACATGTCCGAGCCCAACACTGGTCGTGACCCAGACTGTGGCCCCCTCTGGCCCGCTGTGCACGATCGCGTTATGCACAAGGTTTGTCGCCATCTGCAGAAGCAACGTATGTGAGCCGACGCAGGGAGCCTCGTCGCAGGAGGTTTCCATCGCGACGCCGTGTCTTTCGGCCAGAAGGAGGAGTGCCTCGGTGGCCTCTTCCGCAATGAGAGACAGGTCGACCGGAGCTTTGGCGAATGCGCGCTGGTCTGCACGGCTGAGCACAAGCAGCGCCTCGGTGAGGTCGATCGCCCGGGCATTCACATCATGCAGGCGCTCCACGAGTTCACCAGCGTCGCGGTTCGGATCGTTGCGGGCAACATCCAGAAGGGTTTGCGTGATGGCCAACGGGGTGCGCAACTCGTGGGAGGCATTGGCTGCAAACCTTTGTTGTCCCGCGACGTGTGCTTCAATGCGCGCAAGCATGGCGTCGAATGCGTCGGCGAGTTCGCGGAATTCGTCGTGACGGCCACGCAACCCTATCCGGTGTGACAATGACCCTTCCGCAACCATACGGGTTACGTGCGTGATGTGTGTCAGCGGGGCAATCATGCGCCCCGCGAGAAACCACCCTCCGAGCAAACCGAACACCAGCAGGAATGTCACAAGGCCAACTGCGGCCGGGCCGAATATGATCGGGCCGAAATTGGTTGGGTCGAAGGCACGCAAAAGGTTCGAAGGGGCGGGAACGAATATGCTGACAGATGAACCCCGCAGCAGGAAAACCCAAACCACGCCAAGCAGCAAGCCGCTGCCCACCATAAGGAATGCGGCGTAGCTCAAGGCGAGTTTCAGGCGTACGCTCAAGCCGGGCGCTCGATCCATGGCTTCGTCTCCGGGCTGGATCGTCTCGCGTTTCATCGAAACGGTGAGACGCTCTATCCTTGTTCTACGCAATTCCGGACGGAAAACCGCTACGCACTTTTCCTGGAATTGCTCTAGCTGTCGCGTTGCGCATTGATGCGGTAGCCAACGCCGAGCACCGTATCAATCAACCAAGGCTGGCCGAGGCGTTTGCGCAACGCAGAGACGGTGATGCGCACCGCATTGGTGAATGGGTCTGCATTCTCATCCCACGCCCGCTCCAGCAATTCCTCGGCGCTGACGACACCGCCTTCGGCGGCAACAAGAACCTCGAGAACCGCGAACTGCTTGCGTGTCAGTGCGATGTAGCGACCGTCACGATAGACCTCGCGTCGGAATGGGTCCACGCGCAGCCCTGCGATCTCCCGCACCGGTGGCCTGTTGCGTGCCCGTCTTCGGTCGAGCGCCCGGAGCCTCAGCACGAGTTCCCGGAATTCGAAAGGCTTTGTAAGATAATCGTCTGCGCCGATCTCGAAGCCCGAGGCCTTGTCGTCGAGGCGCGCTGCGGCAGTCAGCATGAGGATCGGAATGCCGCTGGCTGAGGCGACGATGCTTTTGGCAACCTCGTCGCCGGAAGGGCCGGGGATGTCTCGATCGATGATGGCGAGGTCGTAGACGTTGATTCCGAGCAGTTCCAGCGCCGTGTCGCCGTCGCCGGCGATGTCGGCAGCGATTGCTTCCAACCGCAGACCATCGCGGATGGCTCCGGCCAGATAGGGTTCGTCTTCGACGATCAAAACGCGCATGACACCTCGATACCAAAGGGAATGTATCGTCCGCATATCGAAAACCGCATACGCCACCAGAACATTCGGCACCCTAGGCTGAAATCTCCATCAACCCTTTTTGGAGAAATACGATGCCGAACACCCTCACAAACCGCACTGGCACGAAAATGTTGCTTTTGAGCGCGGCGATGATCACCGCACTGTCCATCTGGGGAAGCCTGGCAGATGCCAAGGACACAGAAAAAGCCGCAGCCTATGCGCAATGTATGCGCAAGAACGGTTTTCCCGACTTTCCCGATCCAGACGCTGAAGGACGCATCCTCCTTCGCCAGCGGCTCGACGATCAGTCTGCGCCTGCCTTTCGGAAAGCTCACGCAGCCTGCAACGACCTTGCACCGGAAGGCTGGGCATCGGAACGCCCAGACCCTGAACGGCGGGCGAAGTTGCTCGGCTTCGCGCAATGTGTGCGAGACGAAGGCGTCTCTGATTTTCCAGACCCAAGCAAGGAAGGCCGCTTCGACTTTGCCACCGTCACCGACAGCCCGAAACTGAAATCCGCCATGGAAACCTGCAGGCGATCCAAGGGTGTTACCGTCGGTTTTGGTGGCTGATCAGCTCTGGGATACTCGTTTTCGTCGCGCTGATTCCAAATGGTGTGCACGGCCCCAGGCTGTGCACACCGGCAACGGTGCCTCAGATGCCGATTGCAGTTTGGGGCGTAGATGAACTCGACCTATCACTGCGCTGCAGGCTCAACGACGTTTCGACTTGGGCGCCACTGCACGCCAGCTCTCTTTGAGATCGCGCAGCTTTCGAGCATTGACGACATCCGAGCCCATGTAGCCAATGAAGCAGCTTCGGATTTTCTCGCGCATCAGCATCGCGAACGGACTGCGATCCGTTTGATCGCCTTCTGCCAGGAAAAGCCAGTCAACGAACTGTTCAGCTGTTACCGTTCCTCTCTCCGGAAAGAAGCCGGTGACATGGACAAAACCGCCAAGACCAATTCTATGTTTATGACAGGACAGGGATCGATAATCTCTTTTTGGATGAGTTTGCACTGGGAGCGATGAAAATTGAAGACCTATCCCGGCGGCAGCAACATTCCCGTCAAAGCATCACGTTTGGGCGCCGACATTCCGCTCGGAATCAACCTGAACATCTGGCATCTGCGAACCGAAGCTCAATATGATCTCTCGGAAAACCCGCCCGAATTACCGTCCAGAATAGTTGATGGGCTCTCGCGTTTGAGTGGCCTGTCGCAATTCGTTTTCTATTGTAACCATTCAGTCGAGGCGCGTTCGGCTTTCAGAAAACGAAAAGGTATTCTCGGAGGCACAGGGTTGCCAGTTGCCGCGACAATACAGGGGGAAAGCGTTTTCGATGGAGACAAAAGCCGACTTTGGGCGACCATCGCGGTTGAGAGCTTTGTCAAGGAGGGGCTTTTCATGATTGCACAGAACTACCTGCAGTCCTGTATTGTCCTGTCGAGAAGCACACTCGCGGACATTGCTATCAGAGCTCAAGGATGGGCTGCGGATGCCAGCGGATTATTTAGCATTGATTATCGCAAGGTGCTCGACACCATGAGCAACGATCGAGACTTCATGCTCGTGAGATACTTCACCGCAGACAATGGCCATGACGAAAAGATCATGGTCATTGCGCGGGACGATCTGGAAATCGATCCGATCGACGATCTGATCAAAAGAGAAATGCTGAACGCGTAGCTAATCGAGCGGAACAATTCCCGATGCGCGATTTTCGCCCGCAAAGAGCAGGATTCCTCAACGCCGTTTCGGACGCGACCTGAGCGCCTGGTCTCTGAGATGGTGTAGCTTTCGAGCATTGACGACATCCGAGCCCATGTAGCCAATGAAGCAGCTTCGGATTTTCTCGCGCATCAGCATCGCGAACGGACTGCGATCCGTTTGATCGCCTTCTGCCAGGAAAAGCCAGTCAACGAACTGTTCAGCCGTTACCTTTCCACGCTCCGGAAAGAAGTCGGTGACATGCTAAAGCCTCCGTCCTGCAGGCTTCCGCAGCAGCCATAGCCCACGCAGACGGCCCTCATGAGCCCGTCGAAGTCTCTTCTGGTTGGCATGCAAAAACCCGGCGTCCGGGTCGAAATGGGGAAGCCACGATGAGGATAGTGGCGGGGCGCAGTAAATCAAGCTGGAGCGGGTAGCGGGAATCGAACCCGCGCGTTCAGCTTGGGAAGCTGACAGGCTACCATTACATCATACCCGCGCGCCGCCTCGTTAGCATGGCCCCAGCACTCCCTGCAACGACAAAGCCGCAACTTGAAGCGCGCGCTGTGAGCGCGTATCTGACTTGAGGAACTTCGAGGGAGAAGAGCCTTGTCCGCATTGACCCGTTTTCTTGGCGACACGCCGCTCAAGGTGCTTTTGAAACTGCTCGTTGTGTCGTTTCTTGTCGGCATCGTCATGAGCGCGTTCGGCTGGTCGCCGCTCGACGTGATCTATGGCATCCGCAACTTCTTCGTTGATCTGTGGAATCTCGGCTTCCGGGCCGTCGACCGTTTCGTCGGCTATATCCTGCTCGGCGCGGCGATCGTCATCCCGGCCTTCATCCTGCTCAGGCTGGCAAGCTATCGCAAATAACGGCAGGGTGTTTCTGGCACCCTGAACTGGCTTAGGCCGCGACCGCTGCCTCCTCGAACAGGATGGCGTGGCGCGCGGCGAGCGTCGGCACGTCCGTCGAATAGCCGCCGCCGATGACGCCGCACAGCGGCACGCCGCGGGCCCGGATGGTCTCGATCACCAGCCGGTCGCGGGCACGGATGCCGGCATCGCTGAGCGAAAGCCGGCCGAGCTTGTCTTCGGCATGGACATCGACGCCGGCATTGTAGAAGACGAGATCCCAGCGCCGCAGGCTTAAAAGCCGGGGCAGAACATCGGCCAACTGTTCCAGATAGGCTCTGTCTCCCATGCCGTCAGGCAGGCCGATGTCGAGGTCGGATGCGATCTTGCGCACCGGATAGTTTCGCTCGCCATGCATGGAGAAGGTAAAGACGCGCTCGTCTTCGCGCAGGATATCGGCGGTGCCGTCGCCCTGATGCACGTCGAGATCGACTACGAGTGCATTGCCGACGAGATTTTCCTCGATCAGCGTCAGCGCAGCGACCGCGACATCGTTGAAGGTGCAGAAGCCGGCGCCCTGCGCCCGCCTGGCATGGTGGCTGCCGCCGGCGGCGTTGCAGGAAATGCCATGTTCGAGCGCCAGACGTGCGGCCAGCACCGTGCCGGCCGCCGCAAGCTGCGCGCGCAGCGAAACGCGCGGGCCGACCGGGAAGCCGATCTCGCGTTCGATTCCGGCAGGTACGGCGCAGTCGATGACCTGATCGACATAGGTTCCGTCATGGGCGAGCTTCAGCCAGTGCGGCCCCGCCGGCGCCGGCTGATGCAGCGCCTGCGTCAGTCCTCGCGCGATCAGCGCCTGCATCAGCAGCGGATATTTGCTCATCGGGAACCGATGGTTGACGGCGAAGCCGGCGTCATAGTCGGGATGGTGGACGATCTGCAGGGGCAAGCGGCGATACCTGGGGCCAAGGCAACAATTCGGTTGCCCGGGCCGCAATGTCAGTTGCGTGGCAGGGTGAAATTGGGCCACATCGGTCCCACGTTCAAGACATCCTGGGAGAGAAGGCTGGATCAGGCGTCGTCAGCGGCTGCAAGCCGGCCGTTCTCCGTCACCAACCGCTCGGTGCTCGCCATCGCGGTGCCGATGACGCTTGCCTATCTCACCACGCCGCTGCTCGGCCTGGTGGATACCGCGGTGGTCGGCCAGTTCGGCGATGCCGCGCTGCTTGGCGGGCTTGCCGCCGGCGCGCTGGCATTCGACGTGGTCTTCACCACCTTCAACTTCCTGCGTTCCGGAACCACCGGACTGGTCGCCCAGGCGTGGGGGCGCGGGGGCGCCGCCCCCGGGCCCCGCCGGGGGTTGGGGGGGGGGGGGGTTAGCCGCGGGGGGCCCGGGGGGGGGTGGGCCCCCCCCCCCCCGCGGG
>NZ_JAKREW010000026.1 GCF_022347545.1 Terribium retamae | reverse complement strand
TTTTTTTTTGGTCGGGTGTTTTGTTTTCCCATATTGGGGGGGGGGGTTTGTTTTTTTGCGTCCGGCGGGGGGGGGGGGGGCCCCCCCCCGGGGGGGCGCCCCCGGCGCCTCGGAAAAGGACAGCATCGAGCGCGTCATCGCGCGCACGGGGCGGATCATGATGCGGTCGACGGCGACATAGACGAGCACTGCGGAGAAGACCGAAATCAAAAGTCCGATCAGCGCGATGTTGCGCGAAAAGGACAGCATGGCCGCGCGCAGGCGGTAGTCCGGCATGATCAACTCGAATTCGCGGCCCTGCTCGCCGACCGGGCCGAAGATACGCAGCGTGCGATCGCCGCCCCAGAACAGGGTTTCGAGCGCATCCGAAAGCTGCGCAAACATGCCTGTGTTGGCGATGTCGATATGTTCATCGACCTTGGGTGGCATCGCCGCAACGGCAAGCAGGCGCGAAGCGTCGCCATCGCGCACCGCGATCGCCTTGGCGCCAAGCGCCATCAGAAGATCGTCCTGCGCCGTGCGGGAAAGCGCACCCGGCTCGCCTTCGATGAGCACTACCGACACGGCGGCGGCCGTGTTGAGGCGCTCGCGCAGCCAGCGGGTCCGATAGTCCGCGATCGAAGGCAGAAAGATCAAGACCTCGGCGAGAAGCACGAAGACGATGGTGAGCAGGATGAGCTTGGCCGACAGGCCGCGCGCCAGCGGCACGGCACGCGCCAGGGCGCCAGCCGCAGGCCTGGGCGCTTCCGTGCCCTCGATCGTGGAAGGTTCGACGCTCATACACCCAATGCCGCCATGCCTTCCCATGCAAACTAGGCAATTGTGACGGAATTTCCAGCTATATGACGTGATGAGACATCTTGCGCGATTCTTTGGCGCCGAGCCGGATTGACTTCCAAAACCCTTCTACCTATAAGCCCCGCTCACGCTCGGGCCCCAGAACCCGGCGCGGTTTCGATCGCGCCAAACAGGGCCCAGCCAACAAGCTCCTGTTACAGAGTGACAGACACAAGAAGGGCCGCACGCCGCGGTATTTAAACAAATGAAGCGCACCTACCAACCCTCCAAGCTCGTTCGCAAGCGCCGGCACGGCTTCCGCGCCCGCATGGCCACCAAGGGCGGCCGCGGCGTCGTCGCTGCACGCCGCAACCGCGGTCGCAAGCGGCTGTCCGCTTAAGCGGGCGGCCACGGCCGTTGCCAGCAACCCGGCCAATGGGACAGGCACCCAAACGGCTCCTGAAACGCACGGATTTTCTGACCGTCCGGCGCGGCGAAAAGCGGCGCGGGCGGTTTTTCCTCGTTGAAGTGCTGAATCGCGGTGACAGTGAAGCGCCGCGTGTCGGCTTCACGGTCACCAAGAAGGTCGGCAACGCCGTCGTGCGCAACCGGGTCCGCCGGCGGCTGAAAGAAGCCGTGCGCACTTATGCCGCCGCTGACATGGAAAGCGGCCATGACTATGTCATCGTGGGGCGCGAGGATGTCCTCACCGCGCCATTCGGTGAGCTGAAGGCCGAGCTTTCCCGCCGTATCCACGCAAAACGCTAGCGCGACAGGCTAAGGTCTCGATGGAAAACAACCGCAATTTCTTCATCACCATCGCTTTGTCGGTGCTGATCCTGACGCTGTGGCAGGTGTTCTATATGAACCCGCGCGTCGAGCAGCAGCGCGAAGCGGCACGTATCGAGGCGGAGCGCCAGGCTAAGACGGCACCGGCGACGGGGACTCAGGCACCGGCGGGTACGCAGGCACCGGTTCAGCAGGGGGCAGTACCCAGCCTGCCCGGAACCGACGGCTCGACTCCGGCCGGACGCGAACAGGCGCTTGCCGCCACCAGCCGCGTAAAAATCGACACGCCGAGCCTCGAGGGCTCGATCAATCTGACCGGCGCACGCCTCGATGACCTGAAACTGAAGCGCTATCGGCTGACGGTCGACAACAACTCTCCAGAAATCGAGCTGCTCAACCCGTCGGCCTTGCCGAACGGCTATTATGCCGAGTTCGGCTTCGTCGGCAACGATGCCAGCGGCAAGGTACCTGGCCCGGATACGGTGTGGACCGTGGATGGCAACGCCGCGCTGACGCCGACGACGCCGGTAACGCTGAGCTACACCAACGACAAGGGGCTCACCTTCAAACGCACGATCTCGGTGGACGCGAACTACATGTTCAAGGTTTCCGACACGGTGCAGAACGCCGGTACAGCCGCCGTCACCCTGTCGAACTATGGCCGCGTCACCCGCTTCGACAAGCCGACCACGCCTTCGATCTACGTGCTGCATGAAGGTCTGATCGGCGTGACCGGCGAGGAAGGCCTGCAGGAGCACAAATATGCGTCCGTCGAAACGGACAAGCAGTACGTGCCCAGCAAGTCGACCGATGGTTGGCTGGGCATCACCGATAAATACTGGGCGGTGACGCTGGTCCCGACCGAGAAGCAGCCGTTCCAGCCGCGCTTCGCCTATTTCGATGACGGCCGGCCACGTTATCAGTCCGACTTCCTGACCGATGCGATTACCGTCGAGCCCGGTCAGTCGACCACCATCGAGTCGCTCGTCTTCGCGGGCGCCAAGGAAGTGTCGAAGATCAATGCCTATGAAAAGGATCTCGACATCCGCCGCTTCGATCTGCTGATCGACTGGGGCTGGTTCGCCTTCATCACCAAGCCGATGTTCTGGCTGATCGACACGCTCTACAAATTCTTCGGCAATTTCGGCCTGGCCATCCTCGCCACCACCGTTGTCGTCAAGGCGGTCTTCTTCCCGCTTGCCAACAAGTCGTACAAGTCGATGGCGAACATGAAGAAGGTGCAGCCCAAGATGCTTGAGATCCGCGAGAAATACGCGGACGACAAGATGAAGCAGCAGCAGGCGATGATGGAGTTGTACAAGACCGAGAAGATCAATCCGATCGCCGGCTGTTGGCCGGTGCTGATCCAGATCCCGGTGTTCTTCGCGCTCTACAAGGTGCTCTACGTCACCATCGAAATGCGGCATGCGCCGTTCTTCGGCTGGATTCAGGATTTGGCGGCACCGGACCCGACTTCGCTGCTCAACCTGTTCGGCTTGCTGCCTTTCGCCACGCCGGCCATGCTGCATATCGGCATCTGGCCGCTGCTGATGGGCGTAACCATGTTCCTGCAGATGCGCATGAACCCGGCGCCGCCGGATCCGACGCAGGCTGCGATCTTCAACTGGATGCCGGTGATCTTCACCTTCATGATGGCAGGCTTCCCGGCCGGACTGGTGATCTACTGGGCCTGGAACAATCTCCTGTCGATCCTGCAGCAGGGTGCGATCATGAAGCGCCAGGGCGCCAAGATCGAGCTGTGGGACAATCTGGCCGGCATGTTCAAGAAGAAACCGACACCGGCCGAATAGCGGTCGTAACCATCCCGTAAAAAAAGGCCCTGGCACAGCCGGGGCCTTTTGCTATTGGCGAAAAGATTGGGCTATCCTCCAGTTCCGCCGCAATCTCGACGGAGATCACAATGAACGGCCCTAATCCAAATACCAAACATCCGACGCTGCATCACAATCGGGTCGGTTTCCTGAAGCCGATCGTCCATGCTCCCAACATCGAGATCGGCGAATATACCTATTACGACGATCCGGGCGGGCCGGAGAGCTTCGTCGAGACCTGCGTGCTGCACCATCACCCCTTCATCGGCGATAGGCTGATCATCGGCAAATTCTGCGCCATTTCCGAAGGCGCGCGATTCATCATGAACGGCGCCAACCATGTCATGGGCGGCTTTTCGACCTACCCGTTCAACATCTTCAGCCACGGCTGGGAAAAGGGCTTCGACGTCGCGACCTGGAAAGCCGAGCTGCGCGGCGATACCGTCATCGGCAACGACGTCTGGATCGGCATGAACACCGCGATCATGCCCGGCGTGAAGATCGGCGACGGCGCCATCATCGCCGCCAAGTCGGTGGTAACGCGCGACGTGCCGCCTTACGCGATCGCCGCCGGCAATAGCGCCAAGGTCGTCAAGATGCGCTTCGACGACGAAACGATTGCGCGGCTGCAGCAGATCGCCTGGTGGAACTGGCCAGCCGACAAGATCACCCGCAACCTCGATGCTATCCGCGGCGCCGATATCGACCGCCTCGAGGCATCGACGTGACGGCAGAAACGATCACTGCGGTCGGTGTGGACATCTTCACGCGGCCATGGGTCTTCATCCGCGGCGTGCCTGCCATGAAGTTCCTGCCGCCCGAAGGCCCGCCGGAGATCGCCTTTGCCGGCCGCTCCAATGTCGGCAAGTCGTCGCTGATCAACGCGCTGGTCGGTCAAAAGGGGTTGGCCCGCACATCCAACACGCCGGGGCGGACGCAGGAACTCAATTATTTCGTGCCCGACGGATTTTCCGGTGAAGGCGCCGACCTGCCGCCGCTGGCCTTGGTCGACATGCCGGGCTACGGCTATGCCCAGGCGCCGAAAGAGCAAGTCGACCAATGGACGAAGCTCGTCTTCGATTATCTGAAGGGCCGGGTGACGCTGAAGCGCGTCTATGTGCTGATCGACGCTCGGCACGGCATCAAGAAAAACGACGAGGACGTACTGACTCTGCTCGACAAGGCAGCCGTCTCCTACCAGATCGTCCTGACCAAGACCGACAAGATCAAGACGGCCGGTCTGCCGCGCCTGATCGAAGAGACCCTTGCCAAGATCAAGAAAAGGCCGGCAGCTTTCCCGGGCGTATTGGCAACGTCGTCGGAGAAGGCAGGCGGGCTCGAAGAACTCCGCGCTGCGATCGTGCTGGTCGCCAACGGCGGATAGTGCCGTCGCTCAGTCCGTGCGTCTGGCCCTGTCCTGCACAGCAAACGCTTCAGTGCCATAGGCCTTCAGGAAGACATCGACACCCGACTGCACCACATGCCTGATCTCATGGTCGGCTGGCGATTCGCGGCGATAACCGTACAGGCGCTGACGCAGCAGGCCGGCCAGGCAGAGTTCCGAGAGCTGGTATGCGGCAAGATCGATGTCGGGTATTGCCAGAAGGCCCTTTTCGACGGCCCGATTGAGGAATGCCTCGACCTTGGCATGCCCATTCTTCGGCCCTTTCTCATAGAAACGCAGGCCGAGTTCAGGAATCCGTTCCGCAGCACCGATGACGATGCGCTGCGCCATAACCACCTTGTCGGAGGTGATCTTGTAGGACAGGGCCATGCCAAAGTCCTCAAGGACGTCCCTCAGATTGTCCTCGCGATCGAGCACCTCATAGAGATTCTGGAAGATCTTGCAGCGCTCTTCTTCGACGAGGGCTTCGAACAGCTCTTCCTTGTTGTCGAAGTACACATAGATCGTGCCTTTCGACACGCCGGCTTCACGGGTGACGTCGTTCATCGAGGCGGCATCGAAACCTTTGTCCATGAAGACGCGGCGCGCGCCTTCAATGATCTGCTGGCGCTTGATCGGATCCTGGCCGGCCGCTGGTCGACCCCGACCCAAGCCCCCTTCGGCCTGCTCCAGTGCGTCCTCTATTTCCGGCAAGATCTCGCTCATTTCCCTGTACACGTAAAATAATTCGAACCGACCGGTTCGATCGCTCTTGATATGAGCCTGCTCTTACGTTAAGTCAACATCGAACCGAACGGTTCAGTTCGCAAACCACAAGAGCGTTGTCATGTCGAACTCTACCACGCCGACCTCGGCGGAAGTCCATCCTTTTCCAAATGCCAAGGCCCCAGGCGCTGAAGCCCCAACCGCGCCCGTGGAAAATGTCCATACGCCCGCGGCCCCGGCAAAAAAGAAACGTTCGGCGCGTTCGTTGCTGCTGCCCATCATTGGAGCCGGGTTGCTGGGCGTTGGCGTCTGGTACGGCTACGGCTATTGGACCGACGGCCGTTTCATGATCTCGACCGACGACGCCTATGTGCAGGCCGACATGGCGTTCGTGTCGCCGAAGGTGTCCGGCTATATCGAGCAGATCAAGGTCGAGGAGAATCAGCACGTCAAGGCTGGCGACCCGCTCTTCATCGTCGACAACGGAGACTACCGCATCGCCGTCGACCAGGCCGCGGCGCAGATCGCTACTCTCGACAAGACGCTGGCCCGCATCGACGCGCAGATCACGGCCGCTCAGGCATCGCTGCAGCAGGCGCAGGCACAGCGGAATTCAGCACAGGCCGCCGCCGACAATGCCCAGCGCACCCAGGTGCGTACAGCGCAGTTGCTGAAGACCCACGTCGCCACCCAGGCGCAACTGGACGACGCGCAGACGGCGGTCGATCAAACCCGCGCCGCATTGACCAGCGCCGACGCCCAGATTGCCGCAGCGAAGGCCAATATCGGTGTGCTGGAAGCACAGCGCGCCGAGACCGCCAGCAACCAGGCGTCGCTGCGCCTGACCAAGGACAAGGCCGAACGTGATCTCGGCTTCACCGTCATGCGCGCACCCTATGACGGCGTCGTCGGCAACCGCTCGGTCGAACGGGGTGATCTCGTCAGCCCTGGCCAGAAACTTGCCGTGATCGTGCCCATGGACAAGCTTTACATCGTCGCCAACTTCAAGGAGACGCAGCTCGCGCGCCTCGTGCCAGGCGAGAAAGTGCGCATCTCGGTCGACGCCATGCACAATGAGACGTTCGAAGGAAAAGTCTCATCGCTGGCACCAGCCTCGGGCGCGGTCTTCTCGATGCTGCCACCGGAAAACGCAACGGGCAACTTCACCAAGGTCGTGCAGCGTGTGCCGGTGCGCATCGACGTGGCACCGGACGCCATCGCAACAGGCAAGCTGCGTGCAGGGCTGAGCGTCATCGTCGACGTCGACAGCCGCACCGCGCCGGCAGCAACGAGCAAATAGCGGGAAGCCACCATGTCGAGCGTCGACGCCGTTGCCGGAGCAGGGCCGGTCGATCACATCGAGCCCAGGCGAGTCATCGCCTTCCTGGCGATGGTGTTCGGCATGTTCATGGCGATCCTCGACATCCAGATCGTGTCGGCGTCGCTCGCGGAGATCCAGGCTGGCCTGTCCGCCAGTTCCGATGAAATCCCTTGGGTGCAGACCTCGTATCTGATCGCCGAAGTCATCATGATCCCGCTTTCGGGGTTCCTCAGCCGCATGCTGTCCACGCGCGTGCTGTTCACGATCTCCGCAGCCGGATTCACCGCCGCCAGTGCGCTGGCGGCGACCGCCACCAATATCGACCAGATGATCATTTACCGGGCCATCCAGGGTTTCATCGGCGGCGGCATGATCCCATCGGTCTTCGCGGCCGCCTTCACCATCTTCCCGCCGTCGCGGCGCGCCATCGTCTCGCCGATGATCGGCCTCGTCGCCACGCTGGCTCCGACGATCGGCCCGACGGTCGGCGGCTATATCAGTCACGCCATGTCCTGGCACTGGCTGTTCCTGATCAATGTCGTACCTGGCATCCTGGTCGCGACGGCAGCCTGGACGCTGATCGATTTCGACAAGCCGGATATGAGCCTGCTGAAGAAGTTCGACTGGTGGGGCCTTGCCGGCATGGCGGCGTTTCTCGGCTCGCTGGAGTACGTGCTGGAAGAAGGCCCGAACCACGACTGGCTGCAGGAGCAGTCCGTGTTCATCTTCGCCATCGTCATGACGGTCGGCGCAATCGTGTTCTTCTGGCGCGTCTTCACCGCAGAAGAGCCGATCGTCGACCTGCGCGCCTTCAGCAACATCAATTTTGCCTTCGGCTCGCTGTTCTCCTTCGTCATGGGTATTGGTCTCTACGGCCTCACCTATCTTTATCCGATCTATCTCGGCCGTATCCGCGGCTACGATTCCATGATGATCGGCGAGGCGCTGTTCGTGTCCGGCCTCGCGATGTTCCTGACCGCTCCGGTCTCCGGCATCCTTTCGAACAAGCTCGACCCGCGCGTGATGATCGCGACCGGTTTTGTCGGCTTCGCTGCAGGCACCTGGCAGATGACCCATCTCACCGCCGACTGGGATTTCTGGGAGCTGTTCGTTCCGCAGATCCTGCGCGGCGCCTCGATGATGCTGTGCATGGTGGCGATCAACAACATTGCGCTTGGCACCCTGCCGCCGTCGCGACTGAAGAATGCATCCGGCCTGTTCAATCTGACCCGTAACCTTGGCGGCGCGGTGGGGCTGGCGCTGATCAACACCATATTGATCGACCGCAACGCTTTCCACTACGCCCGCCTGTCGGAACATGTGCAGTGGGGCAGCGAGGCCGCGCAGGACAAGCTGCGCAACATGACGCTGAACTTTCAGGCTCAGGGCGGACTGGATGCCAGCAGCGCTGCCCTCTCCAAGCTCTCGGGCATCGTGCATCAGCAGGCTGCGCTGCTGTCTTTCATGGACGTTTTCTATCTGCTGACGATGCTATTCGCATCGCTGGCAGCCTTTGTGATGGTCATCAAGCGCCCTCCAGCCGCAGCGGGTGGCGGCGGAGGCGGTCACTGACCCGCATCGGATGTCAGGCCGCAGCCTGGAAATTCAGGGCGACGCCGTTGATACAATGGCGCTTGCCGGTGGGTGGCGGACCGTCGTCGAAGATGTGGCCGAGATGACCGCCGCAGCGACGGCAATGGCACTCCACTCGCACCATGCCGAGCGTCCTGTCTTCATGCGTACCAATGGCATTGGGCAAGGCCTCCCAGAAGCTCGGCCAGCCGGTGCCTGAATCGAACTTTGTCTCGGACGCATAAAGTGGCAGAGCGCAGCCGGCACAGGCAAAGACGCCCTTGCGATGCTCATTGAGAAGCGGGCTGGTGCCAGGATATTCGGTATCCTCCTGGCGCAGCACGGCATATTGCTCAGGTGACAGACTGGCCTTCCATTCGGCATCAGTCTTCTGGACCTCGAAGGTCTCGGCCCGAGCGGGCTGTGCACCACCAAGCCGCGAGAGCGCCCAGGCGCCTGCCCCGACCGTTACGATGGCTGCGGTGCCAAGAAGGAAATCACGCCGATCCATGAACCTCATCCCTTTTCGTATCCTGCCCCCTTCGGCATCCACCGCGAAATCACTTGCTGTTGACCGAGGGGTAAATGCGGGCGGCCACACGCCAGTCTGAGAGGACAACGTGCAGCCGCCACGCCTTATTCCTGCTTTCGCCGGGAACCGGCCCGCTGTTACATCTTGGGCAACAGCACCTTGTCGATGACATGGATGACGCCGTTCGACTGTTCAACGTCGGCGATCGTGACATGGGCGACATTGCCGCTTTCGTCGGTCACCGTGACCTTGCCGTCCTTGTCCTTCAGCGTCAGCCCACAACCGCCGGCGGTCTTGGCCGCGTGCGCACCGCCATCGGCCTTGACCATCTTGGCGACATCGCCGGACATCGCCTTGGCGGCAACGACGTGGCATGTGAGGATCTTGGTGAGCTTGTCCTTGTTTTCCGGTTTCAGCAGCGTTTCGACCGTGCCCTTGGGCAGGGCCGCGAAAGCCTCGTTGGTCGGTGCGAAGACCGTAAACGGACCTTTGCCCTGAAGGGTCTCCACCAGGCCGGCGGCCTTGACCGCGGCAACCAGCGTGGTGTGGTCCTTCGAATTCACGGCATTCTCGATGATGTTCTTCTCGGCATACATCGGCGCGCCGCCAACCATGGGGTTCTTGGCATAGGCGATGCCGGCGAACGCCGACAGCACGACGGCACCGGCGAAAAGCAGCTTTGTGGTCTTACGCATATTCGATCTCCTCTGGTTCAACCCGCTTCGGGGACGCGAGGAGATACGGGAGGCGATCTTTCCGAGTTTCAGCCGGTCGAAATTTTTTCCATGCCGTTCGGATCAGATGTCATTCAGATCGCCGGCAGCCACCACTGGCCCTGTCGGCTGCCCCGTCGGCGAACCACCTTTCGGCTCAAGGCTGATGGCAAGCACTGCGCCTTGCGCAAGCTTTTCACGAACAAGTACGGGCGGGGTCAGTTGCGCTGTA
Source organism: Terribium retamae (assembly GCF_022347545.1). Lineage (GTDB taxonomy): Bacteria > Pseudomonadota > Alphaproteobacteria > Rhizobiales > Rhizobiaceae > Mesorhizobium > Mesorhizobium retamae. Next base: position 71,691 of record NZ_JAKREW010000026.1, on the reverse strand, counting down.
CTGCCAGCGGGAACAACGCCTATCGATACCGGCGCATCCTTACCCTCGATCAGCCAGAGCTCGAAATCCTTGTCCGAAGCGAGTTGCCCGGCAAGATGCGACAGCCGCACCTCGTTGCGAACCCCGTCATAGACCGCAACATAGCGCACATCGCTGCCTTCCGCCGTGAGCGACGCGACCAACTCCATCTGCGGCGGCGAGGGCGGTGCACCGAGATAAGGGACGGCGACGGCAAGCACCAATGCGGCAAAGGCTGCAGCAGCCAGGCCGCGCCAGAAGGCAAGACTGGACCAGAGGCCGGTTCGATCCTGCTGCGCAGCACTGCTCGTGAATAGCCGCCGATCGATCGCAGCCTTAACCGAAGGTGGGGCCTCGACCTCGGCGTAACCCGCAGCGAGTGGTGAAAGCCGCCCCTCCCAGGCATCGACCAGGCGCGCGAAAGCAGGATCCTGTTCGACCCGCTGCGCGACTGCCTGGCGTTCGCCCGCCGAAAGCACGCCGAGCACATACTCCGCAGCAAGTACGTCGTCGTCTCGTTCGGGTCCGGTAGGGTCGCTTGCCGTCATCGTTCCAGGCATTCCCGCAATCTGATCAGGCTGCGCCGCAGCCAGGTCCGCATCGTATTGAGCGGAACAGCATGGCGTTCCGCAAGTTCGACATAGCTCTCTCCCTTGAGGTAAGCGCCTCGCACCGCGTCTGCCCGATCCTGCTCAAGCTCCTCGAGGCAACGGTGGATGCGGTCGGCCTCGCCGCCTGCCACAGCCAGCGCCTCCGGTCCCGGCGCCGGGTCGGCCACGTCGAGCGCGGCATCGATGTCGGCAGCCGGACGGCGGCGCGCCCTGATGCGATCGATCGCATGGTTGCGCGCCACCGCGATCAGCCACGACATCGGGCTCAGTTCCGAAACGGCGAAGCGGTCGGCTTTCGTCCAGACCTTGACGAACACCTCCTGCAGCGCCTCCTCGGCCTCCGCACGGTCGTTCAAGACACGCAGGCAGACACCGAAAAGTTTCGCGCTCGTCTGCCGGTAGAGCAGATCGAACGCTGCCCGATCCTTCAGCGAAGTCCGGACGATCAGTGTGGCGATGTCCTCTGGCGTCATCGGCGCCAAGACTATGATGGCCACCGCGCCTTGCCTAGTGGAGCGAACCGGCCGCGGTTCGGCATTGATTGAAAAGGTGACAGCGGCCCGATAACTTCGTCTGGCTTGGGAGGGTGGCATGTCGGTCGAGCGGACGCTGTGGGAGAACGACGCGATGGGTCTGGCGGCCCTCGTCCAGAGCGGCGCGTTATCACCCCTCGAACTCGCCGATGCAGCAATAGCCCGCGCCGAGGCGACCCGCGGCGAAATCAACGCCATTGCCGAACCGCTCTACGATGCTGCGAGAGAACGGGCGAAGACGATCGACCGCACCCTGCCATTGGCCGGTGTGCCTTTCGCCATCAAGGACCTCGGCATCGCCATTCAGGGAATTGCCACACATGGCGGTAGTCGGGTCCCGCCTTTCGTACCCGATTTCAACTCGGTTCTGACCGAGCGTTATCTGGCTGCGGGTCTCAACCCGATCGTCACCAGCACCACGCCGGAATATGGCTTGCGGCTTATGACGGAATCTGCCGCTTTCGGGATCACCCGCAGCCCCTGGAACACCGGCCATACCACCGGCGGCTCTTCGGGAGGCGCTTCGGCATTGGTGTCGGCAGGTGTGGTGCCTGTCGCACATGCGTCCGACGGCGGCGGCTCGATCCGTGTGCCGTCTGCCTGTACCGGCCTGGTCGGCCTCAAGACTTCGCGCGGTCGGGTACCATTATCGCCGCTGGTTTCGGAGAGCTGGTACGGCTTCGTGGTCGACCATGCCGTCACCCGGTCGGTCCGCGACAGCGCGTTGCTGCTTGATCTTACCCATGGCCCGGACCCGCTGGCGCCTTATGCCGCTCGACCGCCACAAAGTGCCTTCGTCGCGGCAGCGGCCCGAGAGCCGGGAAAGCTCAACCTCGCCGTCTACACCAGATCGCCGCTCGGGCTGCCGATTTCAGCCGAAACGATGGACGCCCTCGACAAGGCGGTGGCGATCGTGCGCGAAGGTGGCCACAGGGTGGAAGAGATCGACCTGCCGATGATTGATCGTACCTTCATGGCAACCTTTGCCATGTGTGTCGCTTCGGCCGTAGCCGGGTCGCTTCGCATGGAAAAAGCCCGTAATGGCAGATCGGTCACGGGCGACGTCGAACGCGCGACGCGGCTGCTCGGCCGCTTCGGAGAATTGATGTCCGGCGGCGAGACCTACACCTTGCTGGAGCGGCTTCACGCCGCCAGCCGCCAGTTGATCGCCGCGACCGCCCGCTATGATGCTGTGCTGATGCCGATCATCGCGCATCCTCCGCTCGCCTGCGGCGCGATGAGCCCGAAAGGTATCGATGACATCATCGAAACCGCGCTGGACAAGCTGCACCTGACGCGGCTGCTCAGGATACCCGGCTTCTTCTCGCAACTGCTCGACAAGAGCCTGTGGTTCACGCCGTGGCCGGCCATCCAGAATGTCAGCGGCCAGCCTTCCATAGCGCTGCCGGTACATGTCACCGATGCCGGCTTGCCGCTCGGTGTCCAAGCTGCCGGCCGTCCCGGCGGCGAAGAGACGCTGCTTTCGCTGGCGGCACAGATGGAGACGATTTCCGGCTGGCTGAAGCGGCGTGCGCTCCTGCGCGTGCCGCAATAGGGTCAGGCCTCGCGGCGAAACGTGCCGAAGTGGAAATGCTGCGTTGCGCCCCATGGGGTGACATGGTCGTAACGCCGGCTGTCGATGAGCCCGAAACCAACACCAAGTTCAGCGCCGAGGGATTCCGCATCGTAGCGTTGCACGGTCAGGCCACTGCATTTTTCGGGACCGTCTGGCGCAAAGGTACCGATGATTGCATGGCCGCCGACAGGCAGAGCCAAGCGCAATCGCTCGACATAGGCGATCCGGCTGCTTTCCTGGGTCAGAAAATGGAACGCTGCCCGGTCGTGCCAAATGTCATAGGAACGTTCGGGGCGCCAGTCCGTGACGTCCGCGACGATCCAGTCGACCTTGCCCGCCGCGGCACCGAGGCGTTCCTGCGCAGCATCGAGCGCGGACTGCGAGATATCGAGCACGGAAAGATCGCGATAGCCAAGCGCCAGAAGCGTGTCCGTCAACATGGACGCACCACCGCCAATGTCGATGATGCCAACATCCGGCTTGGCGCCAGCCCGTTGCAGCAGGTCGAGCGAAGGCGCCGGCGCCTCCTGATACCAGCTGACCGCGGTCGTTGCCTTGCTGGAATAAACGTCCTGCCAATGGGCTTTCGGATCGAACCCGGTCATCGTGACACCCGTTTGACGGTTTCACCGCTGTTCACGAACAGATGACGCCGGCATCGGATCAAAACAAGACTTGCCCTTCTCCTATCATTGCCCCCTTCGCTGTTTCCCGCTAAGACCTCGCCGTTTCTTTCCAGCCAGCCGGGAAATTCGCCATGACGGAAGCCGCCGCCAACGCCGAAATGCAGGCCGCGCTGCTCTCGAGGGCACTGCCCTACATGCAGCGCTACGAGAACAAGACGGTCGTGGTGAAATATGGCGGCCACGCCATGGGCGACATCGAACTCGGCAAGGCCTTTGCCCGCGATATCGCGCTCTTGAAGCAGTCCGGCGTGAACCCCATCGTGGTGCATGGCGGCGGCCCGCAGATCGCGGCCATGCTGACCAAGATGGGTATCGAGTCGCGCTTCGAGGGCGGTTTGCGCGTGACGGACGAAAAGACGGTCGAAATCGTCGAGATGGTGCTCGCCGGATCGATCAACAAGGAGATCGTCGCGTTGATCAATGCCGAAGGCGAGTGGGCGATCGGCCTGTGCGGCAAGGACGGCAACATGGTCTTTGCCCGCAAGGCGCACAAAACGATCAAGGATCCTGATTCCAACATCGAACGCGTGCTCGATCTCGGCTTCGTCGGCGAACCGGTCGAGGTCGACCGCACCCTGCTCGACTTGCTGGCACGCTCGGAAATGATCCCGGTGCTGGCTCCGGTGGCTCCCGGCCGCGACGGCCATACCTACAACATCAACGCCGACACCTTCGCCGGCGCCATAGCCGGGGCGGTCAAGGCGACACGCCTTCTGTTCCTCACCGACGTCCCGGGCGTGCTCGACAAGGACAAGAAACTCATCGACGAGCTGACGGTGGCAGAAGCCAAGGCGCTGATCGCAGACGGCACGGTTTCCGGGGGCATGATCCCCAAGGTGGAAACCTGCATCGAAGCGATCGAGCGCGGCGTCGAAGGCGTGGTCATCCTGAACGGCAAGACGCCGCATTCGGTGCTGCTCGAGCTGTTCACCGAACATGGCGCCGGCACGCTGATCGTGCCGTAAAGCTCCGGTTGGCTTTCCAGACGCAAGCCGCTGCTGGAAATTGCCCTAGTCCGGTTGTTCGCCTTCCTTCAGCTTCCGCAACTCGTTGTGCTGCAGGTCGGCAGCGGCGGTCATGAATTCCAGGATCGTGCCGAGTTCCGCGTCGCTGAAGGTGCGCAGCATTTTTTCGCCCTCGCGAGCAATGCCACCGTAATAGCGTTCCGACAGGCTGCGGGTTTTTTCCGTGGCCTCGACCACGACCTTGCGCCGGTCTTCGGTGCTGCGTGTGCGTGTCAGGAACCCGCGCGCCTCCAACCTGTCGATCAGCGCCGTCACCGCCGCCGGGGTCAGGCCCGAAACACGGGCGATCGCGCCAGCCGATTGCGGCCCGTGATAAAGCAGGCTGAGACATCTCCCTTCGGCACTGTTGATGCCCATTTCCTCGCGCACCGCCTCATCGAAACTCTGTGTCTCGTCCTGCCAGCGCATGATGGCACCCAGCAATGCGGTGAGCAGTTCGTCTCGGTTCCGGGTTGACGGATTTATTTCGATCATCTAACTATTAATTTATCGAACATTTCGACTGAGGTATCATTAGATGAAAGTTGAGATGCCGACAAGTTGAACCCAAAGAGAAGGATAGGCCCGATGGCTCAGTCAGAAATGTCGCGGGAAGAGGAACTGCGTTTCGCCGAGCGTTCCATGGAATGGTACGGCTGGGGATCGCCGATCGGCATGGGCGCCATGATCGTCGCGCTGGCGATGGCGGCGGTTCTGGTGCGCATCGCCGTCTACGGCTTCTGAGCCGTCGCCGGCGTCAGGCAGCGCGGGAAACCGCAGCGCCGACGATCGCGAGGTTGCGGCCCCGGCGCTTGGCCTCATAGAGGCGCAGATCGGCGCTGCGCATGAGATCCTGCAGCGTCATCGTTTCCAGGAAAAGCGCGCCGCCGATCGACACCGTCAATCGGACGATGCGCTCCACCGGCCTGAACAGGATCAGTTCCACTTCCGTACGGATACGTTCAGCGATGCGGGCTGCTTCCCGCTCGTCGGCGTCGTGCAGGAAAGCGGCGAATTCCTCGCCGCCGATGCGGCCGAGGACGTCGCCGGCACGCATCGCGCGCTTGATGGCGCCGGCAATCAGGAGCAAGGCCTCGTCCCCGGTGAGATGACCGTAGCTGTCGTTGATGGCCTTGAAATGATCGGCATCGATGATGAGCAGTGCGCCCCCGGCCTTGCCTCTGGCGTGTTCGAGCGCCGCGAAAAAACTCTCGCGGTTGAGCATGCCGGTCATGTCGTCGCGGCTCGCCTTGTCGGATAGCCGCCTATGCGCGACAGCCAGCTGCGCATGGGTGCGGGCAAGCTCGCGATGCGCTGCCTTCAGCCTGTCGCCTTGCGCAAACATGTAGGCGCTGGTCGGCCCGGCTATCAGAACCGGACAGATGGTGCCGATAATCCACGCATCGAGACTGATGAGGTCGCTGGCCAGAAACCCGAGCGCAAGAACGACGAGGAGCGAGACGAGGACCGCCGCGCCAGCAACAGTTGCGGAACGCAAGACTATGCTGGCCATAACTGCCCTCCCTCCCGATTGGCGGCCTTATGACGCCAAGACTTGAAAGTCTTCTTTAAGTGCTGGCTAAAATTTGAACGATGGCGCCAATCTGGCCTCAATCGACCCGCAACAGCCGCCGATAAAGCCGCTTCCGCTTCGCTGGTTTCGTGCGATAACTGCGTCATGACCGAATCCCCCGATCCCGCCCGTTTTGCTCATGTCACCGACTGGGTGTTCGACCTCGACAACACGCTCTATCCGCACCACTCGAACCTATTCTCCCAGATCGACGCTAAGATGACGGCCTATGTGGCGGAGCTTTTGACGCTGTCGCGCGAGGATGCGCGCAAGCTGCAGAAGGAGCTCTATCTGGAGTACGGCACCACGCTGAACGGGCTGATGGAGCGCCACAAGATCGACCCGGACGACTTTCTCGAGAAAGTGCACGACATCGATTATTCGTGGCTGGTGCCGGACCCTGTGCTGGGAACGGCAATTCGGCAATTGCCGGGTCGCAAGTTCATCTTCACCAATGGCGACCGCGGCCACGCCGAACGTGCGGCGCGGCAGCTCGGCATCCTCGATCATTTCGATGATATTTTCGACATCGTTGCTGCGGGCCTGACCCCGAAGCCGGCGCCCCAGACCTATGAGAAATTTGCAAATCTGCACGCGGTCAGCGGCCCGAATTCAGTGATGTTCGAAGATCTCGCCCGCAATCTCGCCGTGCCGAAAGCGCTCGGGATGACCACGGTTCTGGTGGTGCCGCACAATTTCGAGCCGACTTTCTCGGAGATCTGGGAGCGCGACCCCGACAATGCCGACGACGTCGACTATGTCACCGACGACCTCGCCGGTTTCCTATCGACAATTGTAGAAGCGAACGCCTGAGACGTTTTGCGTCCATCAAGCGTTCGCTGAATGGAGAGCGGGCCTCAGAGTGTGTAGAAGCGACGGATGATGTCCCAGGCTTCGTCGGCGGTGTCGACGAAATCAATGATGTCCTGATCGCCCGGCGTGATCGTGCCCTGTTCAGCCAGATAATCCAGGTCGATGGCGTGCTTCCAGAACTCCTTGCCGAACAGGATCACCGGGACGCGCTCCATGCGGCCGGTCTGAATCAGCGTCAGCGTCTCGAAGAACTCGTCCATGGTGCCGAAGCCGCCGGGGAACACGGCCACGGCCTTCGCGCGCATGACGAAATGCATCTTACGGATGGCGAAGTAGTGGAAGTTGAAGCACAATTCCGGCGTCACATAAGGGTTCGGCGCCTGCTCGTGCGGCAGAACGATGTTGAGGCCGATCGATGGTGCCCCAACATCGTCGGCGCCGCGGTTGCCGGCCTCCATGACGCCGGGCCCGCCCCCGGTGACGACGACGAACTCGCGATAATAGGACGCAGCCGAGTGCTGCGAACACAGGCGTGCGAATTTGCGCGCCTCATCATAGTAGCGGCTGTTCTTTTCAAGGTTGCGCTTCTGCGTCTCGTTCTTCGCCGCCCAGGCCTCGCCGCCTGGCTCCGGAATACGGGCGCCGCCGAACAGGATGACGGTAGAGCGGATGCCACGCTCAGCCAGGATCATCTCCGGCTTCAGCAGTTCGAGTTGCAGCCGAACCGGCCTCAACTCGCGCCGCGTCATGAATTCTTCGTCGTTCCAGGCGAGGCGATAAGTCGAAGCGCGTGTCTGCGGCGTATCGGGGACGCTTTTCGCGCGTTCCAGGTCTTCATCCGAGTGTGGCAGGGGCGTCCAGCCCGTCTTTTCCATTGGGTTCATATCCACCCGTCCAAATCCCTTCCAAGCGTCGTCCCGTGACGCAGCTGCGATTGACCCTCACATTCCCTTCAAATAGGGTCCGCGCGGCTTTCAAACAGGTTAAGAGCCTGCCTTTCACAGCGTTGTAACGGAGCATTTGATGTCGAAGCCCGATCTGGCGAGCCTTGAAAAGACCCTCGACAAGGCTTTCGAGGAGCGCGACGGCATTTCGACCGCGACTCGCGGCGAAGTGCGCGACGCCATCGAATCAGCGCTGGAACTGCTCGACAAAGGCACCGCGCGCGTCGCCGAACGCCAGGCTGATGGCCAATGGAAGGTCAATCAGTGGCTGAAGAAGGCCGTACTTCTCTCGTTCCGCCTGAAGCCGATGGAACTGATTTCAGGTGCGCCCGGCGGCGCTTCCTGGTGGGACAAGGTTCCTTCGAAGTTCGACGGTTGGGGTTCGCTTGAATTCGAAAAGGCGGGCTTCCGTGCGGTGCCGTCGGCCGTGGTGCGCCGTTCGGCCTATGTCGCGCCGGGGGCGGTGCTGATGCCTTCCTTCGTCAATGTCGGTGCCTATGTCGACAGCGGCACCATGGTCGACACCTGGGCCTCCGTCGGCTCTTGCGCGCAGATCGGCAAGAACGTGCACCTCTCCGGCGGCGTCGGCATTGGCGGTGTGCTTGAACCGATGCAGGCCGGCCCGACCATCATCGAGGACAATTGCTTCATCGGCGCACGTTCGGAAGTCGTCGAAGGCTGTATCGTGCGCGAGGGTGCGGTGCTCGGCATGGGTGTGTTCATTGGCAAGTCGACCAAGATCATCGATCGTGCCACCGGCGAGGTCTTCTACGGCGAAGTGCCCGCGAATGCGGTTGTGGTGGCCGGTTCGCTGCCGGGCAAGCCATTGCCGAATGGCGAAGCTGGTCCGAGCCTCTATTGCGCGGTCATCGTCAAGCGCGTTGACGCCAAGACCCGGGAAAAGACATCCATCAATGAATTGCTGCGCGATTGATGGTGATCGCGTGAGTTTCCAGCAGGCGCTTTGGGCGTTTTTCGGATTCAACGGACGGCTGAGCCGGCAGGCTTTCGCGCTTGCCGGTGCACTGCTCTATGTCATTCGGTTCTATGCCGTCTCCCGCCTGGACCTCAGGATGGACCAAAATATCCTCGAGCAGCTACCATCGATGTTCCTGATGGTGATGGGGGTATTGTTTGTTTCCCATCTGGCGCTTGCTGCGAAACGACTGCACGATTTTGGCAGGACCGGCTGGTACAGCGTGTTCTTCATCATCGGCGACATCGTGGTGTTTCTGATACTCTGCCTTCCCCAGGGAACGCAGGGGCCCAACCGCTATGGTCGGGAGACCAACGCACCCGCTTGACCTTATTGATTGCAGCAGCTTCGCGCATGCGCGCTATACTAGAACCCTAAGGGATTCTTAGTTCCTCCATGTATAATGGGGAGCAGGCTCGGTAGCTGAATAAGGAGGAGTCGCTGGCGGAACCGGAGAAAATTCCCGGCATTGGCCGTGAAGAACCGGCCTCGCGCCTCTTTGACTGGTTCTCGGCTCCGCTGGAGGACGAATCGGGAGCCGTCCGCTCTCGCTTTCTCGAAACCACTTACGACCGAAAATTTGCCATCCTCTTTGCCAGCCTGAGCGTGGTTGTCCTCGCGGGGACGGCGATTGCCCTTACTGATGCGAGGTGGCCGTGGCTGTGGATCGCGGCCGAGTTTGTCCTGCTGATCGTGCGCTTCACCCTGATCGTGCGTTGCGAGGCAGCACGGCTTCATGGCGAAACCCCGCCTCTTGCGGCCCTGATGAGCGCTGGCGGCATCTGGTCCGTGATTTTCGGTCTCGGCTGTTTCGGCTGTATTGCAAGCCAGAACCTGGTCCTTTCCGTCCTGGCCGGACTGAATGTCGCTGGCGTGGTAGCCGTTGTCTCCTCCCGCAACGCCGCGACCCCGCGATATGCCATCCTGGTCATGCTGGTGGTCAGCTTGCCCTTCATGCTCGGTGCGCTGTTTTCACCTCAACCTGGCATGTGGGTAGTCGGTCTCCAGATTCCCTTTTACGTGGCCGGGATCATCGGGGTCCTCGTGCACAATCACGCCATCACCATCCGGATGATCCGTGCCGAACTCGACAACCGCGACCTCGCAGTCCGGGATGCGCTGACGGGTCTGCCCAACCGCATCCTTATGCAGGAAGAATTGCATCGCATGTGCGATCGCCTAGCGCCACCCGCCGCAAATGGCGGCAGGCCCTTCGTCGTGCTCAGCATGGACCTGGACGGCTTCAAGCAGGTCAATGACAGCTACGGCCACGTCGCCGGCGATCGCCTGCTGCGCCTGGTCGGCGACAGGCTGCGACGGACTTTCCGCGCGACCGACAGGGTATTCCGGATCGGCGGCGACGAGTTCGTCGTTCTGCTGCCGGCCACGTCGGAAATCGAGGCGGCCCACCTGGCCAAGCGTGCCATCGAAACAATTTCAGAACCTTTCGACATCGAAGTCCCGGCACCGGTCTATATCGGTCTCAGCATCGGCAGCGCGCGTGCTCCAATCGACGGCGACACAGCGGAGCAATTGCTCACTTGCTCCGACCTCGCGCTCTATGATGCCAAGCGCGCAGGAAAGGGGCGCCACCGCGCCCATCTGCCGAGCGCTTCCTGAGGGGCAGGTCAAGCCTTCAGGTCTGTTCGACGGCTTCCGGCGGCAGTCGCGGTGAGCCTTGATTGCGTTGTTCGGCTTGCCGCACCAGCGCCGTGACACGCCGTACCAGCGGCACCTGCACACCGGTCCTGTCGGCAAGACGAAGGATGGAGCCTTGCAGTTCGTCAATTTCGGTTACGCGGCCGCGCTGCAGGTCTTCCCACATGGACGACCGCGCCTGCGGGTCGATCGCAAGCATGCGCTTCGCAAGCCGCAGAAACAGGAAGTCGGGCAGCCGCAGGATCGTCGGCAGCAATGCAGGCGGCGGACCGGCAACACGTCCTGGCTTGACACCGGCAGCCTTCATCGCCGTCAGTGCTTCGGCGATCTGCCTCGCCAGCAGCAAACGCCACCGGCGATCCGACAGTTCGGCTGCAAGAGGAAGATCGGACAAGGCCACGAGCGCGTTGTTGAGATTAAAGAGCAGCTTGCCCCATTGCACGGAACGCATGTCGGCATGCGTGGCGGTCGCGAAACCTTCGACATTCAGCAAGGTCGATATTCCAGGCGTGCCGCTCTCCACGAGCACAGTGCCCTCGCTGGCGCGATGCACCCTGAACGGGTTTTCGTCGTCCTCCTGCACGACGTTGAAAGGCACCATGCCGGCGACTACGCGCCGGCCACCGACGGTCGCTGCCAAACGATCGGCATTGTCGACGCCATTCTGCAGGCTGACGATGACCGCATTTTTGGGCGCGTGCGCCGCGATCTGCCGGCCAATCTCTTCCGTCGCACGGCTCTTGGTTGTCACAAGCACGACATCGGCCCCTTTTAGAGCCGCCTGAGCTTGCGTCTCCACCATAAAGGCTGCCTGGCTCAGCCGCCTGTCGCGTTTTTCGAGATCGGTGACGCGCAAGCCAGCGCGCAGCAAGGCCTGCTCGATTCGAGGCCTGACCAGCAGGGTCACCCTGCGTCCTGCCAATGCCAGACAACCGCCGGCATAGCAGCCGATACTGCCGGCACCGGCCACGACGACAGACGCGTCGCGCAGGGTCATTGCAATCTCCGTGCCATCCGCCTGTTTGTCACGCCAATCCATTTTCGATCATAACAGGCGGTTTCGCCAAGGATAGCAATCCAGAGCCGTGACACGATCCCATCTTTGGAATAACGCTGCGCACATGACACTGCCGATCGATCCTGCCCAGAATCTCGCCGCTCTCATTCGCTGCCCTTCGGTGACACCAGCCGAAGGCGGTGCGCTGTCGTCACTGGAGACCATGCTGAAACCGCTCGGCTTCGCCATCGAGCGTCCCGTGTTCCGGGAAGACGGGACGCCGGATGTCGAGAACCTCTATGCACGGCGCTCGGGCAACGGTCCGCATCTGATGTTCGCCGGTCATACCGATGTGGTACCTGTCGGTGACGAAGCGGCATGGACACATCCGCCCTTTTCGGCAGCCATTGCCAATGGCGAAATGTACGGCCGTGGCGCCGTCGACATGAAAGGCGGCATAGCGTGCTTCATCGCTGCACTTGCCCGGCATGTCGCCGAGAAAGGTGGTCCGAAGGGCTCTGTTTCCCTGCTGATCACCGGCGACGAAGAAGGGCCCTCGATCAACGGCACGGTCAAGCTTCTGGAATGGGCGGCGGCGAAGGGTGAAAAATGGGATGCCTCAATCGTCGGCGAGCCCACCAATCCCGAAACGCTTGGCGACATGATCAAGATCGGTCGGCGCGGCTCGCTGTCGGGAACCGTGACCGTCAACGGCCGGCAAGGCCATGTCGCCTATCCACATCTTGCCGACAACCCGGTGCGCGGACTGATGACACTTACCGATGCGTTGCTCAATCCCATCTTTGACAAGGGCACGGAGAATTTCCAGCCGACGAATCTCGAGGTCACGTCGATCGACGTCGGCAATCCTGCGACCAACGTCATTCCGGCCAGGGCAAGCGCCACTTTCAACATTCGCTTCAACGACACCTGGGACGCAGAAACGGTACAGGCCGAAATCCACAACCGGCTCGACACGGCCAGCGGTCGCAGGAAATATCGCAAGGGCCGCAAGGAGCCGGTCGACTTCGAACTCGTCTGGAAGGATCGTCCGAGCCACGTCTTCCTGACCCGCGACGACAAGCTGATTGAAACGCTGAGTGGTTCGGTCGCCGCCGTCACCGGTCGCAAACCACAGCTGTCGACATCGGGCGGCACATCCGATGCACGCTTCATCAAAGACTATTGCCCCGTGGTCGAATTCGGTCTTGTCGGCAAGACCATGCATATGGTTGATGAGCGCGTAGCACTGGACGATCTCGAAACGCTGACGGTGATCTATCAGCGCTTCATCGAGGACTGGTTCGGGTAGGCGAGCCAAGCATGCTTTCGGCAGATGAAATCCAATCGTCGCTGACTGGCGCCTGGCGCATGATGCTGGGCAAGTCCGAGGGTTTACGCCAACTTGACCTGTCGGCGGATGGCTTCTGGAATTCCTTTTTCGCCATCGCCGTTGCCGCACCCGCCCTGATCGTCGGCTGGGTCGGCATCGCGAACACGACGGGCGAGACTGCGGGCAGCCGTTTCGAGCTGCTTCTAAAACTGGCTTTCGTCGATATCGGCACCTGGGTTCTACCCTTGCTGGCACTGGCCGCCATTGCTCCACGGGCGGGGCTTGGTGGGCGGTTCGTGCATTATGTGGTTGCCAGCAATTGGGCCTCGGCGATCATTGCCTGGGTAATGCTTCCGGGCGCCCTTATCCGCTTGCTCTTTCCAGCGGCCGGCCAGGCAAGCGGACTCGTCTCGCTGCTGCTCTTCTTTGTGTCGCTGATATTCAGCTGGCGTATGACAAACCAGGCGATCGGCAAGGGAGCGGCTATGGCCACGGCCGTCTTTGCCGGGATGTTCGTCGCATCGCTGATCGTGCTGTTCGCACTGCAGAAGCTGATCGGCGTGCCGATGATCGGGGACTAGCGCGGCTTACGTTCCCTGGAATGCTCTAACCGGGTAATCCGGCTCGATCCCCCGATCGCCAACTCCCCGCAACAGCGGCGATCAGCATCAGCACAAGCGCCGTGAGGGCCGCGAAAGCAAATCCTCGTGTCGCATAAAGCGGGCCGAAGCCGGTCGTTCCTGCAAACACCGCAAGGTAAGTGACGGCGCTGTTCAGCCCCATGATGGTACCACGGCGCGCCGGATCGATCGCAGCAAGCCGCATGATCAGCACATTCAGGCCGAAATGGTTGGTAAGACCCCACACGAAGGTGAGGACCAGCACCGAAATAAAGCTGTCGCCCGCCAGCGCGAAGCCGAGGTAGACGGCTGCGACGGCCAAGAACGCGAAGGGCATGACACGGCGAGGCCCCAACCGATCGACGATGCCGTCGAGAAGGGCGGCCGCCCCAAAGCCGATACCGTAGACCAGCGCCACGATGCCGTTGGCGCTGACGGGCTCGCCGAGATCGCTGTGAAGGTGATCTCCCAGGTAGCCGTAAACGCCGTAGAATGCGCTCATGAACGCAGCACAGGCGATAAGCAGCGGCTTGACGCCAGCGATACGCAGGGCGGCGAGCGGCTGCGGCGCGGGACCTGGGGCGGGCACGTCGCGGTATCGGCTAACCTTCAAGATGAGAGATGCGGCGAGAGCCAGCATCGCAACGACCGCATAGACGGCACGCCAGTGAACGTAATCGGCAACAACGGCCGACAATGAGACGCCGGCAACCATGCTCAGCGTCCAGCCGGTCAAGACCACGCCGATGGTTCGGCTTTCGCGTCCGGGAGGCGCCACCGCCGCAGCGCTGGCATAGATTGCCGGCAACGCGATGCCGGACGCGACGCCGGCGGCGCGCTGCGCAGCCGCCAAGGCTGGCACCCCCCGCGACAGCCCGCTCAACGGCAGACCTGCAGACAGGCCCACGAGTGCCCACAACAGCATGCGCCGGGCACCCAACCTGTCGACGTGGCGCGCCATCAAGAGTGCGCTGGCAGCCGTTCCCAGCCCAAAGGCGGCCGAGCCCGACATGACCAGGGCAACATTCGAGCCCAGTGTGCGCGCTACCTCCGGTGCGATCGGCCCGAGCACCAGCGAGTTGGAACCTATGACCGCGATGCAGAAGGTGAGCACATAGGCTACCGCCGGCAAACGCGCAGTTTCAGCCAGCAAGGGAGGTGATTGATCCGTCTTCGTCATGGATGCATGATGGCGGAATGACATTCCGCAACAAGAGAAATTTCGACTATGAAGCAAGAAACAGATGACATTCGGCAAAACCGTGTTCCGGAACGCGACCTGGACGAGATGGACCGAAAACTATTAGGCGCACTGTGTGAGGATGCCACCGTCAGCTATGCTGAACTCGGCGAGAAAGTCGGGCTGTCGGCGCCGGCCGCGCATGAACGGGTCAAGCGATTGCGCCGAAGCCAGGCGATCCGCAGCACCTCGGTGCTGATCGATCCGGTCGCCGTCAACAAGCCGTTGCTCGCCTTTGTCCATGTCGACACACGCGGCTGGGGCAAGACGCCCGAGCTGATGGCGATTTCCGCCTATCCCGAGGTCGAGGAAATCCATTCGGTCGCGGGTGATGCCTGCATGCTGCTGAAAGTTCGCGCCAGGGACACGCGCGCACTGGAGGGGCTGCTGGCCAAGCTATATGATACGCCGGGAGTGATGGCCACTCGCAGTTATGTGGTGTTGTCGACCTATCTGGAACGGCCGGTACAACCCGGCTCGACCACGGTCTGGCCGATGCCCAGCTATATGGCGCAGCCGATCGAGCACCGGCGCAACGTCAATGCGATTGCCAAGGCCGATTGAAGGCAGCCTTTGCTATCTGATGAGATCAGGATGTCGGGTAATCGACGCCCGTAAGGAACAGACCGTCAGGTGGGGCGACCTGGCCGCAGGCAGCGCGGTCGCGCGCGTCAAGGGCCCCCTTGAGATCGGCGGCGGTCCACGCGCCTTCGCCGACCCGTTTCAGCGACCCGACCATGGAGCGCACCTGATTGTGCAGGAACGACCGTGCCGAGGTGCGAACTTCGATCATCTCGCCACGTCGCGTGACATCCAGCCGCTCCAGTGTCCGCAGCGGGCTGTTGGCTTGGCATTGCGTGGAGCGGAAGGTGGTGAAGTCATGCCGCCCGAGCAGAACCTTCGCCGCTTCATGCATGGCCTCGGCATCGAGCCGTTTCGGCACCCACCAGACCTTGCCCATATCCAGCGCGGGCGGAGCGCGGCGATTGGCGATGCGATAAAGATAGTGCCGGCCGACCGCGGAAAACCGCGCGTCGAATTCATCCGGCACGGCAACCGCGCCGAGGATCGTCACACGTTCGCCGGCTCGCTGCAGGTAAGCATTGACGGCATCGCGCACCGTATCCGCCGGCCAATCCTTGCTCAGGTCCGCATGCGCAACCTGTGCCGTGGCATGCACACCGGCATCGGTTCGCCCCGCACCCCGAATTGAGATCGCATCGCCACAGAAGCGTTCGATAGCCTGTTCGATAGCCGCCTGCACCGAGTGCTGGCCGACAGCCTGCCGCTGCCAGCCGGAATATGGCCCGCCGTCATACTCGATGTCGAGGCGATAGCGGGGCACGTCGAAACGCTACGCGGCCAGCGCGGTGCCGAAAGCCGAAGCGTAGACCAGCTCGCCGCTCTCAGGCGCCTCGCCCCAGGCCTGGGCCTGCAGCGCTTCACCCTGATATTCGCTGGCAAAGCCGGCCGCACGTTCGTGGCTGTAGCCGAAGCGGCCGTAATAGGCCGGGTCGCCCAGCACGATGGCCAGGTTTTCGCCGGCGTCCTTGAGACGGATATGAGCCTCGCGGACCAGCGCGCCGCCAATGCCCGTACCATGGAAATCCGGCTCGACGGCAAGCGGCGCCAGCGCCACGGCCGGGAACTGCTTGCCGCCACTCTCTACGTAAAGACGCGAAAACAGGATGTGGCCGACAACCTGGCCATCTTCTTCAGCGACCAGCTCAAGGACGGCGTCGCCTTCGGTAACGATCGCATCGACGAGGCCAGCCTCGGTCTGCTGGCCGAAAGCATGTTCTTCGACGAGGCGGATCGCCTCGCGATCCCGCAGCGTCGCCGCGCGTATCGACATCATGCTCATGACAGTTTCATTCCTTCTTCAAACTTTGCCCCGCGCAGGAACTCCTGTGCGGTCACGGGCCTACCGCCCGCGCGCTGCACTTCGACCAGCCTGACCGCACCTGACCCGCAGGCGACCGTCAGCCGGTCGTCGAGAATTCCTCCCGGTTCCCCCATGCCGTCGGCGACAGTCGAACGCAGCAATTTCAGCCGTTCGACCCGGCCGCCGATTGTGGCCTCGCACCATCCGCCGGGGAAAGGCGAAAGGCCGCGAATATGATTGTGGACCGCATCCGCGGGACGGGTCCAGTCGATCCGGGTCTCCGTCTTAGCGATCTTCGCGGCATAGGTCACGCCCTCGGCTGCCTGTTCCACAAAGGTCAGAGTCCCGGTCTCCAGCCTTGCCAAGGCTTCGACCATCAATCCAGCACCCGCCGCCATTAACCGGTCATGCAGATCGCCGGCCGTCATGTCGGGATCGATCGCCAACTTTTCAACCAATCCGACCGGACCGGTATCGAGCCCCTGCTCCATCTTCATGATCATCATGCCGGTTTCGGCATCGCCGGCCATGATGGCGCGCTGGATTGGTGCTGCACCACGCCAACGTGGCAAAAGCGAGGCGTGGCCGTTGAGGCAGCCAAGACGTGGCGCATCGAGAATCGGTTTCGGCAACAGCAGACCATAGGCGACAACAACCGCGACATCGGCATCCAGGGCACGAAATGCGGCCTGCTCGGCCTCACTCTTCAGCGAGACGGGAGTATACACGGCAATGCCGAGCCGCTCAGCCTCGCGCTGCACGGGAGACGGCGTCAATTCCAGCCCACGCCGACCCGCGGCACGCGGCGGCTGGGTGTAGACGGCCACGATGTCATGCCCGGCCTCAGCCAGCGCGCGCAGCGTCGCGACCGAGAAATCGGGCGTGCCCATGAAGACCACGCGAAGCGCCATGGATCTGTCCCGGATCAGCCCGCCAGGCGGCTTGGCGCCTTATCGCGGGCGAGTTTCTTGAACTTCTTGACCACCATGTCGCGCTTCAGCTTCGAGATGTGGTCGATGAACAGCACACCATTCAGATGGTCGATCTCGTGCTGCAGGCAGGTGGCCATCAATCCTTCGGCCTGCATCTCCTGCAGGCGGCCTTCGCGGTCGAGATAGCGCACCCTGACGGTGGCCGGGCGCTCGACCTCGGCATAGTAGTCAGGGATCGACAGGCAGCCTTCCTCATAGACCGAGCGCTCGGTACCGCTTTCCAGAACATCCGGATTGATGAAAACATGGGGAGCAGGCGGCTCGCCTTCCTTGGCCAGGTCGATCACCAGCATACGCAGCGGTTCGCCGATCTGGATCGCGGCAAGGCCGATACCAGGCGCATCATACATCGTCTCAAGCATGTCGTCGGCCAGCTTGAGCAACGGCTCGTCGATGCGCTCGACCGGCTTGGAAACCTGGCGAAGGACGGGATCGGGGAGAATGATGAGCGGCTTGATCGACATATCGCTCACCTAAAACCTTGCAGGGAAAGCGTCAACCGTACAGCTGTCAGCATGTTCACGGTTTGATCTTTTCCTGTCACGAGAATCGTTTATGCTGGGCTGATGAACGACCTCGGCTCCATCCTTTCCGAACCCGTCGCCCGGCTCGGTGCGACGACGATCACACTCGGCCAGGCATTGGGCTTCGTCGTGTTTCTTGTCCTCGTGCTGTTCGTTGCGCTGATCGTCGCGCTGTGGCGCGCTGCCAAGGCGCGGAGCGTTGCTGCGGCCGAAGCTGCCGATCATGCCCGCGACGCCGAGGCCCGCATGGCCGGCATCCTGCAAAGCCAAGCCGAAATGCAAGGCCGCATGGGAGCATTGGCGGAAGTGTTCGGCGCCCGCCAGGCGGAGCTGACGCAGTCGATCGGCCAAAGGCTGGACGCGATGACCGGCCGCATCGGCCAGACCATGACCGAGCAGACGAAGTCGACACATGAAAGCCTCGCCAGGCTGCAGGAGCGGTTGGCGGTGATCGACACCGCCCAGGGCAACATCCAGTCGCTCGCCGGGCAGGTCGTGCAACTGCAGGCAATCCTGTCCAACAAGCAGACCCGCGGTGCGTTCGGCCAGTCGCGTATGGAAGCGATCGTCGCCGACGGGCTGCCGCATGGCTCCTATGAATTCCAGGCCACCCTCTCGAACGGCAGCCGCCCGGATTGCCTGGTGAAGATGCCGAATGCCGCGCCCTCGCTGGTGGTCGACGCCAAGTTTCCGCTCGAAGCCTGGAATGCCATTCGTGCCGCCGAAAGTCCCGAGCTGCAGAAGGTGGCCGCGCAGGCATTCCGGCGCGATATCGAGGTGCACATCCGCGATATCGCCGAGAAGTACCTGATCCAGGGCGAGACCCAGGACACCGCCTTCATGTTCGTTCCCTCGGAATCGGTCTTCGCCGAGATTCACGAGAATTTCGAAGCACTGGTGCAGCGCGCCCATCGCGCCCGTGTCGTCATCGTCTCGCCGTCACTGCTGATGCTGTCGATCCAGGTCATCCAGGCGATCCTGAAGGATGCGCGCATGCGCGAGCAGGCACATCTGATCCAGGGCGAAGTCATCCGGCTGATGGAAGATGTTTCGCGCCTTGATGAAAGGGTGCGCAAGCTACAAACCCATTTCGGCCAAGCCACGAAGGATATCGACGATATCCTGGTCTCGTCCTCCAAGGTCACCAAGCGTGGCCAGAAGATCGAAGCGCTGGAATTTGGCGGAACGGACGGCACCGAAGATATCGAGACAGCTGCCGGGCAACGCAAGGTCGAGTCCGCCTCACGCACGGCTGATTCCAAAACCGGGCAGCTCAGATTGCGAGTGGTCGACCCCGACGACGCTTGATTGTTTCTGGCAGCGTCGTTCCTCGATCGTCACTGTCTCTCGGTTGTCGTCTCGACGCTCTCGAAATGCGGCAACCAGCTCAACGCCGATCCATGCCATTTTTCCGACCGCGGCACGAGATCCTGCCGCTGGCTGGCGGTGCCGACCCGGATGCCATAGACCTTCGGCCCGTCGCCTGCGCCGACGACGTAAAGATGTGAGCCGCAATCGCCGCAGAAGGCCTGCAGACGCTTGGCGCCGCTGCTGCCGGTTTTCACATAGATTTTCGGTTCGCCTTTGATGAGCCGAAACTGCGCTTCGGAGGCGGGGACGGTGACACGAAAGGCTGTTCCGGTGAGCTGCTGGCAGTCGGTACAGTGGCAAATCGATGTCGTGCCGGGATCGACCTCGGCCTCGTAACTGATTGCGCCGCAGTGACAGCTACCGTCGATCTTCATGGCATTTCTCCCGATCTTCCTGCAATGTAGCGCCGCAGGAGAGCCGGACAACGCCTGATTCAGCGTGGCATCATCATCGGATGACTGTGCCTTGCTCTTTGCGCGATCTGTTGTTTCACTCGATCCGTCGAATGGAGGAACGAATCATGGCCAAAGGTTCGATGAAACCGGGCAAGGAGGCCCGCAAGCCCAAAAAAGACGCCAAGAAGCCCGCGGCGGCGCCAGCGATAAAGGCGCCACCCGTGCAGGCGACCCGCATCAAGGACAAGTGAGCTGCGAACCAAGCAGTAAATGCTTGCCAGCCGGCACATGCTGTGCCGGCTGTTTCTGTCGATCCAGAGTCGGCCCTACACCTCGCGCAGACCGCGACGGAAGGCAGCCATGAACGGTTCCATCAGATAAGCGAGTACAGTTCGCTTTCCAGTCACGATCAAGACGTCGGCCGGCATGCCCGGCGTCATGGAAATCCCTTGATCCAGCGTCTCCAACTCGCTTTGCGGCACTTCGACCCTTGCGAGATAAAAGGACTGGCCGGTCGCTTCATCGGTCACCCTGTCGGCGGATACGGACTTGACCGTTCCCGTCACGCGCGGCATGCCGCGGCTGGCATAGGCGGTCAGATGTATGGTCGCTTCGAGGCCGGCTGCCACGACGTCGATGTCGCTTGGCGAAACCCGCGCGTCGATCAGCAGTTGCTCATTGGTCGGAACGATATCGAGGATGGCCTGACCCGGCCCGATCACGCCACCAGACGTCTTGAATTTGAGGTTGGCGATCTTGCCGGTGACGGGAGCGGTGATGACAGTGCGATCCAGCACGTCCTTGCTGGCATTGAGCCGCTCTGCCGTATCGATGTAACTCGCACGGGCCTTTTCCAGCTGGTCGGCGATGTCGGCCGATTGTGTCGCCTTCAGCGATACGCTCTGGGTTTCGAGCTCGCCGATCTTCTGCTCGACCTCCGCGATCTGGCCGATGAAGCTGCCGCGATCCCCGTCCAAGGCGGCCTTTGAGCGCTCCAGCTTCAGGGTCTCTGAGCGTGCCAACAACGCCTTGTCGACGAGGCTCTTCTTGACGCTGTGCTCCTGCACGGTCAGCGCAAGCTGAGCATCGACGCTCATCACCTGTGCCCGCAAGCCCGCCAGCTGCTCCTCGAATTGGCGCTTGCGCACGTCGAGGATCTGCAACTGCGCTTCGAGCGAGGAACGGCGCTGGTTGAACAGCAACGTCTGGCCGGCGATGATTTTCCTGGCACGCTCGTCAGCGCTTGCAACGAGATCGGCCGGGAATACGATCTCGTCCTTGCCTTCCTGTTCGGCCCTGAGCCGGGCCTGCGTCGCCTCCAGGGTTCGGGCCTGCTCCAGGTAGAGATCATAGAGAGCGGCAGCCTGCGTGCTTTGCAAGGTGACCAAAGGATCGCCGACGCGCACCAGGTCACCATCCCGGACCTTCAGATCCTTGATGATGCCCCCCTCGAGATGCTGCACGGTCCGCCGGCTTCCATCCGGGCTGACGATGCCGCTCGCGGTGGCTCCTTCGGCCATCGGCGCTACCGACGACCAGACGATACCGCCACCAATGAATAAGTAAGCCAGCAGGACGCCATACCGGGCAGGCCCGCGAACAACATCCTTCAAACGTATCGGCTCGACCTTGGCATCGATGACATCTGGCAATTTCCTGGCGATTGCCTTGGACTTGCCGGACTGGCTTTCGGACATGTTCTCCTCCCCTTGAAGCACCTGACCCATTTCGGCTCCATCCCATCAGGCAATCTGTTCGATCTGGGCTGCCGGCGGCGCAATCTTCTGCGATGTGTCCTCCGGGCCTTCGTCGGCCTGCGTCTCATCCGAGGCCCTGACCACATGCAGCGGGGTGCGCTCCCCTTCCCTGGCGATCGAACGCAACCGGGCGAGGACTTCGTCGCGCGGCCCGAACAGATGCATGCGTCCATCGCGCAGGAACAGCACCTTGTCGGCCTGCGCCAACGTCGAAGGCCGATGACCGACGATGATCAAAGACGTGCCGTAGGACTTCAGTTCGGCGATGGCCGCCGCCAGCGCAGACTCGCCGGCCTGATCGAGATTTGCGTTTGGTTCATCGAGCACCACGATCTTGGGCAGGCCGAAAACGGCTCTGGCGAGGCCGATACGCTGGCGCTGCCCACCCGACAGGCGTGACCCCGCATCGCCGATGGGTGTCTCGTAGCCCTGTGGCAGGCGCTGGATCATCTCATGGGCATGCGACAGCATGGCCGCATTGATCACAGCTTGATCCTCGGCCTTGGCCATGCGCGAAATGTTGTCGCGCACACTGCCGGAAAACAGTTCGACATCCTGCGGCAGGTAGCCCATCGCCTCGCCAAGCTGCTCGCCGTTCCAGTGCTGGACATCCGTGCCGTCGAGGCGAACCGTCCCCGAACTTGGTAGAACGATACCGGCGATCAACCGACAGAGAGTGCTCTTGCCACTGGCGGAAGGGCCTATGATGGCGACGGCTTCGCCGGGCTGGAACGCAACGCTCAGGTTGTCGATGATGGCGGGCCGCCCTGGCTGGGCAAAATAGGAGACGTTTTCCAGCGAGATCCGCCCTTTGGGCTCAGGAAGGCGGATCCGGTACGGCTCTGCGCTGACATTCTGCAGACGTTCCCTCAGACGGCCATAAGCGATGCGCGTCTGCCCGAGATTGCGCCAGATCGCCATCAGATGCTCGACGGGCGCCAGGGCACGACCGAGAAGGATAGAAGATGCGATCATCACGCCGCCTGTGGCTCCGCCCTGCAGCAGCAGATAGGCACCGAGACCCAGTGTTGCCGATTGGACGAACAGCCGCACGAATTTGGTGATGCCAACGATGGTGGCACCCCGCTGGGAAGCAACATCGGAGGCCCCGAGGAAGGCATCGTTGCTGGTGCGAAATCGTTCCAGCAGACCTGGAAGCATTCCCATCGCACGAACCACCTCCGCATTGCGGATCGTCATGTCCGCATTCTGGAGAGCCTGGATCTGCGAAGTGCTCGCCACCAGGGACGACTTCCGCGTGACGATTTCGTTGAGCACACCAAGCAGGATCAGAAGGATCGTGGCGGCAAGTGCGAATATTCCAAGCGCCGGATGCAGCAGCCAGATCAGCAGAAGGAAGACCGGCGTCCAGGGCAGGTCGAACAGCGCGGCAGACGCTTGCGACGACAGGAAAGACTGCACCTGTCCAAGGTCACGCAATGGCTGGGTGCCGGCCTGATCCCCCAGCAAACGGGCACGAACGCAACCGGCAATGATGACCGGGCTCAGGCGATCGTTGAGCCAGTTCGCGGTACGAGCCATGACGATGTTGCGCAACATGTCGAGCAGGCCGAGCACAAGCAACGCCGCGCCGGCCATGACCGTGAGCAATACCAGTGTTTCCAGATGACCGGTAACCAGAACGCGGTCATAGACCTGGAGCATGTAGATGGGCGATGCCAGCATCAGGAGATTGATGGCCAGACTGAAGACCGCAACGATGATCATCGCGGACTTCGCCTGCGCCATGGCGTCGTCGAGTTCCGTCTTTCTTGCCTTGCGAGCCCGCGAACCGACGACTGCCATGACATTACTCCGTTTTGAGATCGCTCAGGCCAAAAGCGCAGGATCGACGAACAGATCGTGCGAAACGAAATTGGTGAAGGCGTCGGTTATCGTCGTGTCCGGGTTCGTGGTTGTACGCTCGCCAAGGACAACGAAGGTCGAGCTTTCCATGCCGGGAGCCGTGCTGGCTACGCGGGCGACCCAGTAAGCGATGCCGCTGACCGTGAGCGACGCCAGAGACGCAGAGACAGCAGCCGGATTGGAGCGAATAAAGACATCCTCGCCAGTCAGGTAGTCGAAGATCAGGTTGTTGGTACCGCCCAGCACGCGGAAGATGTCTTGCCCGGCGACTCCGCCGTCGCTGACGCCATCGCCGAAAACGGTCTTGGTTCCGGCGCCGGTGATCGAGAGGATATCGGCGCCGCTGCCGCCGCGCATCTGGTCGTTGCCGCTGCCGCTGATGAGCCGGTCGTTACCGCCGGCACCGATCAGGACGTTGCTGAGTGCATTGCCTACGAGCACGTCACCGAAACTGGACCCGGTCAGGTTTTCGACGCCGCCCAATTGATCGCCCTGCGCGTGACCGCCGACGCCGGCAGCTGCGCCGGTATTGTCGAGTTGTACAAGGACACCCGCAGTGGAGCCGGAATAGGAAGCGGTATCGACACCATCTCCTCCGAGGAGAATATCGGCTCCGCCGCCACCGGTAAGAGTGTCGTTCCCGAGGCCGCCTTCAAGGCGATTTGCAGCCGACGCTCCAATCAGTTCGTCGTTGAATGACGAGCCGATGATGTTCTCCACGGCGACCAGCACATCGTTCTGCGCATCACCACCCACGGAAAGCACGCCGGACGTAGCACTATCCGAGAGGATCGCGCGCACCGCCGCGGCAGAAGTCGAATAGTCGGCGGTATCGATCCCCTCGCCGCCAACCAGGAATTCGTTGCCGGTATTGGCGCCACCACGAAGAAAGTCGTTGCCGGCGCCGCCATCGAGGCGATTGGTCGAGCCGTCGCCGACAAGCACGTCATCGAAAGCGGAGCCGATCAGGTTTTCGATGGCGCTCAGGACGTCACCCGCCGCGTCACCACCGCTAGCCGCAGCGCTCGCGAGATTGATCGATACTGCGGCCGACGATGTCGAATATTCGGCGGTATCGCTGGTACCCAGTCCACCGTCGATGCTGTCCGCGCCGGCGCCGCCGACAAAGATATCATTCAGCTCCCCGCCGACCAGGATATCGTCGAAGGCCGAGCCGATGATACGCTCGATCAACTGCAGCTGATCGCCCTCCGCATCGCCACCAGCGCCGGTTCCGATCGCAAGCGGATCGGCAACCGTCGTGTTGAGGCGGATCGTCACAGCTGCCGCTGATGTTGAATAATCGGACGTGTCGACGCCACCTTGGCCGATCATGGTGTCCGCGCCGCCATTGCCGGTAAAGGTGTTGGCATTGGCATCGCCGACCAGAATGTCGTTTTGCGCGGAAGCGACGATATTCTCGATGCTGATCAGCTGATCGCCGCCAGCGCCGCCGCTGAGGGCACCGGTGGCAAGATTGATGCCGATGGCGCCGCCTTGAGAATAGTCCACGGTGTCGGACCCGACACCACCGTCCATGAGATCTGCCCCGGCGTCGCCTTGCAGTATATCGTTGCCCGCGCCACCGAAGAGTTGGTCGTCACCGGCCGATGCGACCAACCTATCATTGCCGTCGCCGCCTTCCAGGAGATCGTTGCCGTCTCCAGCTTGCAGATCGTCATCGCCGCCTTCGCCGAACAGCTGATCGTTACCGATCGATGCCGTGAGAAAATCATTGCCGTCGCCGCCGTGCATGACGTCATTGCCAAGACTGCCGATCAGCTCATCGTTGCCGCTGCCGCCATCCATGAAATCGGTGCCGTCGCCGCCTGTCAGCAGGTCGTCGCCCGAACCGCCATAGAGCGTGTCGTTGCCGAAGCCGCCGATCAGCGTGTCGTCGCCGCTGCCCCCGTACAGGCGGTCATCACCGAAACCGCCGTCCAACGTGTCGCTGCCACCGCCAGGACCATCGATGCCGTCCGGGATGCCGTCGGCGTCGAGGTCGTCGGCAATGCCGTCCTGGTTGGCGTCGGTCGCTCCGTCGCCGATCAGAACATCATTGCCGTCCATGCCCCGCAACAGGTCGTCGCCGGCATTGCCGATCAGCTGATTGTCGAGCTTGTTGCCTGTCAGCGTGTCGTTGAAGACCGATCCAGTGATGTTTTCGATGCCGCTCAACGTGTCCTGCGCGGCATCTCCACCGGAACCCCGCGAGGTCCGTTGCGGGTCCAGCGGCAATGCAACCGTGACTTTCAAGCCCGAGGCCGAATAGTCTGCGGTGTCGATGCCATCGCCACCATTCAGCGTATCGGCGCCAGCACCACCGCGCAGCAGATCGTTGCCTGCACCGCCGTTGAGGATGTCATTGCCCAGGCCGCCATCGAGCACGTCGTCGGTAGCGGCCGCGTTCAGCGTGTCGTTGCCAGCACCACCATCCAGGTAGTCGCCGCCGAGAGTGGCAGCGGCGACCGTGATGACGTCGTTTCCGTCATGCCCTTCGATACGGAAGCTGCCATCGGCAGTCTGAGTGAAGTTGTCCGCGCCATTGGTGAGCTGGATCAGCACGAAAGGATCTGCGGCCAACGCAGTCAGCCCTGCCGAGACGCGCGGCGCTGCCGGTGCGGTCGTCGCCGGGGCGATAGAGGCGGACGTCGGCTCATTGGCAGCGGCAGTGACCTTCTGGCTACCGACCTGACGGGATATCGATATCTTGCGCATCTGAACCTCTCTCCGTCGTCCCTTTGCGCAGACAGGATTCTGCGAGGGCACCCAAGTGGAGCTTAGCGGTGAAGCGGAGCCGGCGGCACAACGCTTAGGTGGAGTTACACTTCAGGCGTAGACCGCGACTTCCTTGGTATGATCCGAATTGGCTCCACAGCGCTTTCGTCGGCGCATAAGAAAAAGGCTCCGCAGGGGAGCGGAGCCTTTCGGTCAGGCTGCAGCGTTGGGAGGATGCGCCACAGCCGACTGCGAGGACTGATCAGTCGGCGGCGGCGTAGCCGGTCGCCGTGATGCTCGACCACTCGTTTTCTTCAACCGCAACGACGAGGTTGAGGTCGGTCGCGGTATCGTGGCCATAGGCCTGGACGTCGATTGCGAACGTGGCTTCATTGCCGTCGATGTCGACGCAGACGTCGATTTCGTGGTTGACGTCGAGGTTGCTGTCGATGTCCGAGTAGAGGTCGAAGTTGACGTCGATGTCGGAGTCGAACTCGTACGAGGCGTCCAGATTCACGTCAGAAGGATCACAGTAGAAGGTCATGTCACTCTCCTTGTCGCTTGATGATGTCCGGTACTCAGGTCCGGCGCATTTGAAGCCTAGGGCCTATCGCGCCAATCATCAAATATTCAAGCGACGTAATTTCATTTTCTTCTAGAGTAATACTTTTGATATAATTTTCCATGATTGTGCAAACTGAAATGCAAGCCGGCGCCCGCCTTGGAAAAGACGAGCGCCGAAGAACCTGCTTTGTCTAATATTCAGCCAAAAACAGCCAGCAGATCACCCAGCTGAAAGGTTAGCTGCGCATCCGTCAACGCCGGATCGGCGTCGGCGTCCACGGCTATGGCGTGCATGACCATAGCCGTCTGCTGTGGCGTAAAAGCGCCGCGCACCGGCAGCGCGCCGAACCCAGGATTGTTGACGAAGAACTCGTCCAGGGTCAGCGTCGAGCGTTCGCCGTCCAAGCGTAGCGTTACCACAAGGTCATCCCGGTCGCCCCGATCACGCTCCATCGAAAGAGATTTCGATCCGACCAGCGTATCGAGACCTTCGACGGCAATGCGATCGCCGCCATCGAGCGAGAAATCGGTGATGATGTCGTTTTCGAATGCGCCGGCGATCAGATAGGTGTCGGCGCCGGCTCCGCCTTGCATCCGGTCATCCCCGTCGCCGGAAGAAGAGCCCAGCCTGAACATGTCGTTTCCTACGCCGCCCGATAGGTCGTCGTGACCGCCACCGCCGTCGAGAAGGTCGCCACCACTGCCGCCCGAGAGTATATCCTTGCCGTCGCCGCCGAGTATCAGGTCGTTGCCGATGTCACCGGAAAGCGTGTCCTTGCCATCGCCGCCAAACAGCCAATCGTCGCCGTCGCCGCCCCCTAGATTGTCACGGCCGTCGCCACCGAAAGCGGTGTCATTGCCGCCACCACCACTGATCCTGTCGTCGCCGTCGCCACCGAAAAGCCAATCATCGCCGTTGCCGGCACGGATGGCGTCGTCGCCGCGATTTCCCCGCACCAGCGAGTCGCCATCGCCTGTCGCGATCGTATCGTCGCATCTGGTGCCGACATATTCCGTATAGACGACATCAGCGTCGATCGCCGATGTCGCGGAGACGATGCTCGACGAATATTGATCTTCCAAGGCGATCGCATCGGCCTGCATATCGACAAAACTGTTTTCGCCATGCGCAGTCACATCGGCACTGAAGGTAGCCAGATTGCCCTGCAGCGACCCGACGCTCGAGCGACACGTCTCCACGGCGCTGCCATCGACCTGGTGCGCCGATCCCGTATCAAAAGCAAAACTGGCCCCAATCGCGGAGGTCGTAGCTTGCTGGTTCATGCCCTGGGCGTCCGAACCGGTTACCGTTTTGTTGTTGGTGACCGAAATATCGGCACCCACCATGGTGACCACCGCCGACGCCATGGCAAGCGGCGATTGGTCACCCGAGCCCTGCGCGGCAGCCTCCGCGCCGACCACAGCGATGGCGAATGAGGCAAGACCGCGATCGATCGTCGTCAGGTAGACCTGCGTGTTGGCGAAGGTGCCTTGACCGAATGCATCTGCACTGACCTGCGCGGACACTCCGATTGCGTTCTGCGCTGTAACAGTGCGCACCTGCACTGTCTGCGGCTGCTGGTTGCCGCAGGGCTGCTGATTTCTGCTCGAAATAGACGCGCTCATGGCGGACCCTCCGTTGCGCGACAAGCATAGTCGCCAAGGTGTTGTCCGGAACGGCTTCATAACGCTGATCGCCTTGATTGCGGCGCTACGCCTTTCGGCTGTGCGCCGTTGGAGCAGATGATGCGCGGAAGGCGAGGCTCGTCATTTGTTGCAGTGGGTAACCACACTCCATCTTAAAGAACATATGGGTTTGCCCAATCGCCGCGCAGGCACTTTCGGCGAGACGCCTTTGGCATGTGAAGCGCCTCACATCGCAGACGCCATCATTGAGATAGGAGTAGTGAAACCAACACGAGAAGAGGGTTCTGGCGGCGCATAGGCAAGCGCCCACAAACCAAGGAGAACAAAATGACTGGGGATGCACAAAAGGCAATTGTGCTGGTGGTAGACACGCTGGTGTTGAGATGCGCCGGCATCACGACTTTGATCAATGAATGGGTCGGCCCTCTCGGCAAATCGGCCCATGCGATAGAACCGGAAAACCTCGGCTTCTACTCTCAACAAGGTAAGGTCGTTTCTCTTATCGTCGTAAATGTAGGTGGCTCATCGCTGCAGGAACTGGCGGTGCGGACGACCCTACAGAGCGTGCGGGATCAATTCCCAACGACGCCTTGCGCCATTCTTTCCGACCGCAGAGAAGCAGATGAGGCCGTCAGCGCCGTCAGTTTCGGCTTCCAGGCCTTCATTTCGACCACGACGCCGTTGGCGATCGTGCATCAGGCTCTCGCCTTCATCATGAACGGCGGCGCCTATTTCCCGGGCGAAGCGCTGCTCGAAATCGCAGATGGCAGGGATCGCCCCCGTCATCATTCGAATGCGACTGCCGGCAACGGCCTGCTTACGCCTCGCCAGAGTCAGGTTCTCGATCGGCTTCGGTCTGGCAAATCCAACAAGCTGATCGCGCGCGAACTCGACATGCAGGAATCGACCGTCAAGGTTCATGTCCGTCAGATCATGAGCAAGCTTGGCGCCTCGAACCGCACCCAGGTGGCCATCATGGCCATGATGAAAGGCGACCTTGCGGGCGGCGCACCGGAATCCGCCGTGGCTTAGAGCGTTTCCGTCTTTCACGGAAACGCGGAAACGCTCTAAGTTGTTGTTTTGTGGTATTTTTTGTAACGCCAAGTGATTCCACTTGGCTACAAAATGCTCTAGGGCGGAGCGGCGCGCCAGGCAACGCTACGACCTGCTATCCAAGCCTCGTTATCGCGCGTAGAGTTTCGCGGACCAGAGCGAACTCGAATACCAAAGAACAACACTATTGAACTGAGATCACGCTCGGGGGGCCGATGTTGATGAGCAGTCTGGATCAGGATCCGAAACACACGCTGGCAAAGTTCGCCCACTACGATCGCGACCTGCTGGACAGGATGTTCGGCGACGCCAAGCCGGAAAAATATGCTGCGGGGCGACTGCTCTTTCTTCAGGACGACCCATCCGATCGCGTCTACGGCCTGCTTGCAGGGTCCGTCGAAATTTCGATCTTCTCGGCCGAGGGCGACAAGCTGGTTGCCAACCTGCAATTCTCACCAAGCCTGATTGGCGAAATCGGTGTCCTGGACGGCGGCCTCAGGACGGCGACCGCCATCTGCAGATCCGAATGCTCGATCGTCTCACTCAGCCGCAAACAGGTTCTGGACCGCATCGATCGGGATCCGCTGCTCGGACGCGCCCTCATCGACCTTTTGTGCAAGCGACTAAGATGGATCAGCGAAGAATTGGGCGATCACACCTTCCTTGGAATTGAGGCACGTCTTGCCAAGCGGCTGCTGCATTTGAGCGGGTTGCTTTCCGACGCCGCAGGCTGGATCGCAATCTCCCAATCGGAGCTTGCCCAGACGCTCGGCGCGACAAGGGAATCCGTCAACAAGCTGCTGAATGACTGGCGCGGCCGCGGGCTGATCGCCACCAAACGCGGCCATGTAAAAGTCAATGATCCAACCCGCTTGCAGCGGGTCAGTTCCGAGTGAGCACCGTCCCGAGGCGCTTCTCTTCATCAATCCCTTGAATCGGCAATGGCATGCTATGTCGTTCGTCATCGCGGGGCGAGGCATGCCGAAGGCTGCGGTGGAAGAGCAGTCCCGGCGGCTGCCCAGGGAGGCAGCCAGCTCAGACAGCAAAAATCAACACGCGCAAGCCGGGTCGGACGCACCGTCCTTCGGCTTCAAGCGCGACTTCAGATATCGCAACGCTGCACGGCTCGGCATGAAGAAGTAGCCGCCACCGCGCGTGGTGACAAAGGAAGGCAGGTTGGTCAGTTCAATGCCACCTTCCCAGCGCGGGATGGTGAAGCGGCCCGCCGCGCTGCCGTTCATATCGATATCCTGGTTGCCGATCAGCGGGTCCTTCTCGCCGCGCAGTCCGTGGAAATTCCGCGCTGACATCCAGGTCTGCTGGATGAATTCGTACTGGCGCTCGAAACTGGCGTTGAAGCAGATGAACAACAGACCCTTTTCCGGCTTGCCGTCGGTGCCGCTGTCCAGGCTGTAGCTGCGGCCAACCCGCAGGATGCGATGACGCTTCGATATCCTGAGCTGGGTGTCGATGTCGGTTCCGAGCGAATCGCGTGGGTTCGAGCGCCTTATGTGAGCACCCAGCGGGCAGTGCAACCCTTGCGGGTCTTCCGCGCCATAGGTGAACTGGTTGTCGAGTTCGCGGCCGGGCTTGTCGGGATTCCGGATCAGCGAAGAGCCGTCCTTCCAGCGGCCTATGATGCGAGCACCAACCCAATCGGCGTCGACCGCCTGATATTGGGCCAAGCCACTGCGGCGCAGATTGTCCGCTTCCGTCCGACAGTAGGTGTTGAACCCGTCCACATCCTGCGCGAGTTGGCGAATGACGACGAAGGAGCCGTTGCGGCCGAAATCATGCACGATGCTTCTGCCCTTGACCGGCCTGCCATCGGCATCGATCGCCAGCAGCTGCCCTTCCCGATCGAATTCGGAAGGTGTGGTGGGGCTGGGTGGATAGTAGCCATATTCGTCGCGGTAGCCGAAAAGGAATTCGCCAGCGGCGATTTGATGGATCGGGCTGGAATTATGGTTTCGCCGACGCCTCGTGCCTTTGATTACGGGTTGGGAGACGCCATCGATGAAGCCGAAATGCTCCCGCGCAGGCAACCGTTCCTCTTCGCTATAAGCTACCGGGGACACGGCCTGTTTCGAACGCTGCACCCCCAGCGATTTCGGCGGATGCTTCACCGGGCACCCCGGCCCGTCACGAACGATCTCGAGTGGAATGGCCGCCCTGTCGATCAGGCCCGTTGAACGGGCCAGCGTGGCGATCTCAAGAGTCATTTCGTTCAACGTTTGCTCTCGGTCGGCATAACAGAGGATAGCAAGGTCGACCGGCGTCTCTTTAGACCCCCACCGCCATTTGTCAGGGGCGCTATCGCCCTGATCGTCCAGGATGCGGCTGCGGTATTCGTTGGCCATGCCCTGTCGAAAGGTCATCGGGAAACTGGCAAGCGGGTCGCTCCCGGGGCTGCCGTTCAGACCAAGCTTCTTCAGGCCATTGGGGCCAAACACGCAGAACGTGGCTCGCCCCGCCGGTTTGATGTCGCCGAAACTCGTGTGTTTCACGAGATGGTCGAGCACCTGAAGGCGCTGCTGCGTGGTGGAGGAGTCTTGATCGATTTCGAAGGCGAACATCCTGGCAAAGGAGAGGCTGCCGAGCGGCCCGAAAATGAGCGACTGGATTTCGCCGGTTTCCAGGCTTTCGACCGCAGTGTCATCGGACTGGTAGAGAAGTTTCCCAAGCGACGATTGCTTCATGGCTTCCTGCCGCGGCAGCGAGGTGAACAGGCTCAGCCAGTCGCGGGCTTCGCTCGCGCGTGCACCATAAAGTCCCTGCCGGATCTGCGAGTTCTTGCGGATCAGCGTCGTGTTCAAATCGGGATAGGCGGAATACCAGAAGGAGGTCGGGATCTGCTCAGCCCGCGCCCAGCGCTTGAAGCGGTCACCGTCGCGGCTGCCGTCGAGGAACAGAAAGCGCGAACGCGGGAAACCCTTGGTGTTGCTCCAGATGGCGGTGAGGCCGGCGGAAGCCTTGGTGACGAAATCCTCGAGATAGCTCTCCCAGCTACCGCCGTAGTTGCTGAAAAACACCAGCCGGTCGGTGCCAGGTATCCTTACCCAGCGTGCGAAGTGGATCTGTCCGGTGTCGCCAAGGTGCCCCGGCCGGAAAGCCCATCTGGCCGTGATCGAGATCACGTAGAACGAAAAGCCGAGCAGGAACCATCGCAGCAATCCGGGCTTCATGACCGAGACTGCCGTCATGTGGTTCTGGCGGTAACCCAGGGCATCTTCGTTCTTCTGCAATTGCTCGAGCAGGCCGAGCTTGATGCCGGCATTGCTGACCTCTTCCCGACGTTCGATGCTGCGCAGCCAGAAGGCGACCGCCGTAAACAACACTGCCGCAGTGATTGTCAGCCCGACCACCGCCAGGATGAAAGAGTCGCCGATCCGCGCCAGCGTGCGGAACCAGCCGCCGCTGGTATCGAATTGCATCAGATAGGTCAGCCAGGTGAAGACTGCGACAAGGATGACCAGCGGAATGGCCGTGCGCAGGTTGAAGACGATGTGGTGGAGTGCTCGAAGCAGCGTTCCACCTGGTTTTTCAAGCAGGCTTTCGGCAGGCGCGAAGACCCAATGGAACTTCCCTGGCGTCCATTCCTCCGGCCCCCCTTCTTTTGATGTCGATTTCTGCGGCCTCAGACTGCACCGGACCTTTTCCAGTATTTCCGCCGCCGACAAATTGCCTGGGACCTGCGCTTTCGACGTGCTTGAGAGAGCTGCAGGATCCTTGAGCCAGGTGTGGTCATCGACGATTTTGGCGGCGGCTTCTGCCAAGTCCTGCTCGGCCTTGATGCGGGCAACCGAATGTCCGGGCGTGCCGCAGAACACGAGCCCCGCCATGCTGCCAAACTGAGGCGACACGTCGACCGTGTGCTTCAGCAAGAACGCTTCAAACGTCCCCTTGAGCGGATCCGCAGCATAGCGTTCGAACAGCGGCACGAAATGCCCATGCACGGCATCTGCAAAAGCCTTTATGACTTGCTGCTTGGTGCCGTCCCCCGACAATTCGAGCAGCAGATAGAAGTCGCCGCTGTCAGGCTTCCTGGAGCCACCGGTCGGGATGGCCGTGAGGCTGGCGAAGTGGATGGTTCCGGCCTTGTCGAGAGCTGACTTGATTGCACGACCAGCCGGATTTCCCAGGCCGTCGACATCCTTTTGCAACTGCTTCCGATCGATACCCGCTTGCACTCTTGCACACACCGTTACGAGCGACTGTTCGGTAAGGCGATTTTCTTCCGGGGCATCGAATTCCACCATGAGCCTGTCCGGATAAGGACCGAGGCGCGTGAGCTTGCCCTCTTTGCCCGGCGCGCGCCGGAAGCCCGGCTTTTCAAACAAGGCCCGGAAGGCTTCGGCGATCTGCACGCTGGCGATCGCCGCACCGATGCAGCGATGGATACCAACGCCGAAGACCATGTTCTCGCTCAGGCTGCGATCCGGATTGAACGTCCAGGGGTCGTTG
This sequence comes from Terribium retamae, assembly GCF_022347545.1. Lineage (GTDB taxonomy): Bacteria > Pseudomonadota > Alphaproteobacteria > Rhizobiales > Rhizobiaceae > Mesorhizobium > Mesorhizobium retamae. The sequence continues at coordinate 37,872 of NZ_JAKREW010000026.1, read as the reverse complement.
ACGACCGACTCATCGAACATCGCCGAGCGGGTGGCGGGCAGCACCGAAACCCCGGCGGGGATGCTGTAAGGGCGGCCGCGCTTGAGGCCGATCGTCTTGGCTTCCCCGGTGTAGCGCCAGGGCCAGATCCAGTGCGGTTTGAAGCGCATCGCTTCGAGGATTGCCTTGTCGAGGCGCGCGTTGTCACCGTCCTTGATGGCCTTCTTGATGTAGTCGAAAATCTCCGGCCGGTTCAGCACAGCGTCCAGGCAGTTGATGCCGCCCAGCAGGTTGGTCGGCGCGAAGCCGACGACCATGCCGACCATGATCGAGCGCACCACCTCGCGATCCGTCGCTGTCGGATTGGTCTCGTGAACGATCTGCATGACCCGCTTGAACGGATTGTCATGGTCGGATTGCGCCATGTGGACGAGCCGCCCGAGCGGCGTGTCGACAACGTTGCCTTGCTTGACAGCGTTTTCAGCGATGATGATGGAACGGTCCACCGTCGCGAACAGACTCGCGGCACCGGCTACCGCAAGCTCGCGCGTGACAGTGTCCGCACCCCAATCTCCGAACAGGATTTGATTGATGGAGATGGCCCAGTCGCCGAACTGTCGCGGGTCCTCGATGTCCAGGCCATAGTAGTCGCGGCAGATGAGGACCGGGACGATGCGCATCAACTGGCTGGCGGCATCGAATTTCTCGCCGGCGTAACTTACGATCTCCTTCGAGCACCTGGCGGCAATTTCGCGCACCCGGCCGTCCACCTCGTCAGGGGGGAAGGCGCTGAGCACCACGGACTTCTGTTCGCGGTAGAGTTTTCCGTCCTTCAGGCTGAGCAGGAAATCGAACCCGCCGGAAAATTCACGCAACTCGCGGCCATAAGGCGTTTCGAATTCGTCCTGTCGCTCGAGAACCTCGCGCACATCCTCGAAACGCGTGAGAAAAACGACCTTGCCCCAGCGCACGCGCGGGAAGAAGCGCCTGAAGATTCCAAGCCACCAATCTGGATGCTCGAAAGCCCAGGAGAATATCCGCCCCGTAAAGGTCGACCGGCGCAGCCTTTCGCGATCGAAAGGTGGCGCTTCTTCGCCGAACGGCAACTCAACTTGCCCCCTCAAGACGCCGTCATAATACTTGGTAGAGAAGCCCATTCTGACGATCCCCCCGGGAAAACGCAGAGAAATGCTGGCTATGCTATGGTCCGGCACATGCCGGGTAAGTGATCCTCTTCACACTGCTGCCGTGCGAAACGGCATAAACTGGCGGTCTTGCCGGGCTCAGCCAGCGCCATCGAAATTGTCGAGCAGCCTCTGGTTGATGGAACCATCCGCAAAGGGAATCCAGTCGATCCAGCTGCGGTTGAATCTCGGATGCCGAGCTTCGAACAGCTCACGCTCAGTGCGAGCTGCCTCGATCTGCCCGCTTCGGACCAGGGCTCCGATCTTGAGGAAGCGCGGATAGAAATAATCTTGCGCGAAAGATAGCGAGCGCTCGGCGGTCGATATGACGGCGGGCCAGTCTTCCATCAACGTATACGCTGCCGCAAGCTCCCCAAGTGTGTGAAACCGATAGTTCTCGAACGGCGACAAGCGGTCGGCGCGCTTGAGCACGGTGATCGCCTCCTGCGGACGTGACGCCATGAGCCGTGCGCTCCCCATGGCTTGATATGCGAGTACGAAACTCGGATTGTAGTGAAGGGCCTGCTGCAGGAAATCCAGCGCCGCGAGCGGCCGCCGCCGCAGGACTTCGATGGAACCCAGGAAGGCGTAGGGACGGGCATCCTGACTGTCCACCAGCAGGGCCCGCTGGGAAAGATCGGCCACGCGCGCAAGGTCCCCGGGCTCGCCGCGGTTGAGCCAGCCGCGCCACAGATACCACCATGCCAGTTCGCTGAGCACGCTGCTCGAGTTGGGGTCCTCGTCGTATGCCTGCTGGAATAGCTTCAGCGCGGCTTCCATGTCCGCGCGCGTGCGCCGTTGCATATGCCAGCGGCCGCGACGTACCAGTTGCCAGGTCTGCAGCCGCTCCCAGGGTATCTGGAAGGTCCGCACCTGTTCGACGCGGTCGACCTCGCGTTCGAGGGTGGAGACAATTTCCCCGCCGAGATCGTCCTGGAGTTGAGTGAGCTCCTCCAGGCTACGTTCGAATCTGCCGGACCAAATGACACGACCGTTGCCGCTGTCGGTGAGCGATGCACTCAATCGAATACGTTTGTCGAAGCTGGCAACGGAGCCCATCACCAAATAGCGCGCGCCCAAGAGATTGCCGATCGCAGCAGCCCCGAGCCATTGGTCTCGGAACTGAAAGCTGGAATCGCGTGCGATCACGGGGAGCGAGCGCGTTGCCGCGAGCCCGTGGATGATGTCGTCGACAATACCGTCCGCCAGATAGTCCGTCGAACGGTCCGGACTGCTGTTCTGGAACGGCAACACCGCGATGGCGGGTTGATGATCCTTGGTTTCGGTGTTCGCGGGCTGGACGATGGACGAACGGACTGCGGCAAATGCGCGAGACGTTGTTTGTCCCGAAGCAGGAGCGCTAACCAGGATCCTGACCGGTAGGGCGATGTTCTTGAGCTGCATGAGGCCGAGATCGGTAAATTCAACCGAAAACTTGCCGCTGATATGCTCATGCGTGGTGCCGGTGATGGCGACGCCGCCCGGCGGCGAAAACTCCTGCAACCGTGCCGATATGTTCACACAGTCGCCAAAGGTTCCATCCTCACTCTGGATGACCACGCCTGTCGCCACGCCGATACGAAACGGCATGCGCAGATTTTCCGCGGCAGCTGCATTGAGTTTGTCGAGACGCGTCTGGGCTTCAAGCATGGCGCGCAACGCTTCGACGGGGCTGCCGAACTCTGCCATCAGGCTGTCGCCCGCTGCCCCGAAAACACGTCCGCCGAATTCACCGACGGTCTCGGCAATCAGATTGCGCCGCTCGTAGAAGATTTTGACCGCTGTTTCCTGGTTCTCGTTCATCAGGCGCGAGAAACCGACTGCGTCAAGGGCGCAGATGGTGGAGAGCTGCCGGATCACCTGCTGATCAACCATTCATGTTGATCTCACAACCTCAATAGCCGTCAGGCCGACACAGGCCTGAACCGGCCCTTTCAAGGCCGATGGCAGATACTTTGAATCGCAGAACGATTGGAAGTACTTCGCCATTGTCCCCGCTTGGGCAAAGCCAAGAGAGACGCTAGCACGGATTTGGGCACCCGCAAAATCATTAGAATACAAACAACCCTGGCCGGCCTTGGAAATTTGTCCAAGGCCGGCCAAAGGCAGTAAAATTCCGATAAATGAAACGCTTGGCGCGGAAGATCGCCGCGGAGCGTGTCAGGATTTATTCGGCAATGTCGACGCTTTCGAACCGGTGCGAGCCGAGCGGATCCATGACGTAGCCGATCACCTTCTTTGACATCGGCAGCGACACGGTGGAATGGTCGAGCGTCGCCCAGGGCGCCTGTTCTTTGAACAGAACCTGCAGCTCATGATACATCTTCGTGCGTTCGGCCTGATCAGAGGTGACGCGGGCCTTCTGCATCAGGTCCTCAACCGGCTGGTAGCACCAATTGGCGAAATTGGCGCCACCGACGCCCGAACAGGCAAAGAAGTAACTGATCAGATTGTCGGGATCACCATTGTCGCTGGTGGCGCCGAGGATGATGGCACCGTCGCGATCCTTGTCGCGGGCGCGCTTCACATATTCGCCCCACTCATAGGAAACGATCTCGACCGTAACCCCGACCTTGGCAAAATCGGCCTGGATCAGTTCCGCGGTCCGCTGCGCATTGGGCATGTAGGGGCGGCTGACCGGCATCGCCCAGATCTTCATCTTGAGATCCTTCACACCAGCCTCGTCCAGCATCTTCCTGGCGGCTTCCGGATCGTATTTGTCATCAACCACGGCATCATTGTAACCCCACATGCCGGGCGGCAAGGGGTTCTTGGCGACCTGGCCGGTGCCCTGGAAGATGGCGTCGATGATCGCCTGCTTGTTCATCGCCATGTTGAGCGCGCGACGCACTTCGACCTTGTCGAAAGGGGGCATCAGCGTGTTGTAGGCGAGGTAGGCCACGTTCAATCCCGGCTTCTCCATCACCGTCAGGTTGGGATCGGCCTTGAGGTCTGCGATGTCGGCTGGCGCCGGATAAGGCGCCATCTGGCATTCACCCGCCCGCAAGCGCTGCATCCGCGCAGTCGGATCGACGGTAATAGCGAAGACCAGCTCGTCGAGCTTCGGTTTCTCCCCGAAATAGTCGGGATTGGCCTGGAACCGGATGACGGCATCCTGCTGATAGTCGACAAAGCGGAAAGGACCCGTGCCGATCGGCTGCTGGTTGAGTTTTTCCTTGGTGCCCGCGGCTAGGAGCTTGTCGGCATATTCCTTTGACAGAACCGAGCCGAAATCCATCGCCAGCATGGCCAACAGCGAAGCGGACGGCTGGTTGAGAACGATCTTCACCGTGCTGTCGTCGACCTTGGAGATGTCCTTGATGAGGTTCTGCATCTCCATGCCTTCGAAGATCTCCCAGCTCGAGCCGGCAATGTAGCCGTACCAGGGGTCGTTCTTGAGGCGCTGGCGATCCAGCGAGAAGATCACGTCATCGGCGGTCAGTTCACGAGTCGGCGTGAAATAATCGGTTGTCTGGAATTTCACGCCCTTGCGCAGCTTGAACGTGTATTCAAGCTTGTCGTCGGAGATGGTCCAGCTTTCGGCCAGACCGGGGACCACATTGGTGGTTCCCTGTTGGAACTCCACCAGCCGGCTGTAGATCGGCTTGGACGAGGCGTCCCAGGTGGAGTTGGTGGAATAAAGCGCCGGATCGAACCCCTCGGGCGCGCTTTCGGAGCAATAGACCAGGCCCTTGGCCAGCGCCTGGCTGGCAAACAGCCCGGACAGAAGGGCGACGGCCGCGCCGGTGGCAAACCGTGCAGCCAGGCGGCCGCGTCTTGGAACAGTCATGATCTTCCCCTTGTCGTTGTTATTGGCAGTCGCACGGTGGCCAACTCCTCACAGCGGGCCACCGCCAGAGTTTTATTCGGCCCTGCCACCGGTGGTCTCCAGGCCGCGACCGGCGCGCCAGACCGGATCCGGCCGGGTCCAAAGAATCTCGGACGTGACAAGTTTGGCGATCTCGCGTGCATGCAAACCGAGGAACTTCTCGCCCTTTTCGGCAGTGCCCTTGCTCGGGAAGCCCCAGGTGCCGGTCTTCGGTGCACGCTCGGAGAAGGAATAGAAGCGCGATGCACCGTGCGGCGCCTCATTCTGGCCCGCTTGCAGGGCTTCGGCATCCTTGAACTTGTCCGTTTTGACGATGTCGCCCGCGATCGCCAGCATGACCGAGGCCTCGCCTTCGCACGCATGTTTCGGACCGTCGTCAGACTCGAACAATGCCGAGGTTTCTTCCTGCGCCAGGAACCATGGCGTCGTCGCAACGATCGGCATATCGAACTCCACTGCAAGTTCGCGCACCGCAACGGCGAGCGGGTCGACATTGCCGCCATGGCCGTTGACGATGAGCAGACGGGTAAAGCCGATTGCCTTCAACGAACGCGCGATCGAGCGCAGCACACCATGATAGGCAGCATAGTCCAGCGTGATGGTGCCGCCGAATGGCAAGTGATGTTCGCTCATGCCGAGCCAGAGGCCGGGCAGGACAGCGAGCGGCACATCCTCGGAAACCAGCCGCGCGCCACGCACTGCGGCAGCCGCAGCACTTGCCGTGTCGGTGATGACGGGAAGATGCGGACCGTGCTGCTCCAGCGAACCGACCGGCAGGATGGCCAACGCATTGCCGCGCTCGGCGATCGCCCGCAGTTCGGGCGCCGTCATACGTGCCCATTCAACTTCCCGAGCCATGATTCCTCCGCGGCGGAAATTTCGTTTCTAATTCGCTAAATGATTTTCCTTGTTGCCGAGAATGTCAACGGCTATCGTCCTGTCATAGAACTGGACCAACGACTGGGGATTGATGGCCAAGCACCCGAAACTCGGTTCGAACCTCAAAGCGCTTCGCCAGAAACACGGCTGGAAGCTGAGCGACGTCAGCAGCAAGACCGGCGTGGCAATCTCAACCCTGTCCAAGGTCGAAAATGACCAGATGTCCCTTTCTTACGACAAGCTTCTGCAGATCGGCGAAGGATTGGGGCTGTCGATGGCCGAACTTGTCGCCGAGCCGGAAATCTCCGGTCATCCGCTGACCCGGCGCTCCATCAACCGGCAGGGTGACGGGTTGCAGCAGAAAACCCAGAACTATGATTATCTTTACCTCAGCACGGACATCACCAAGAAGCGCATGGTGCCGGTGCTGACTCGCATCACCACCCGCTCACTGGAAGAGTTCGGCCCGCTCATCAAGCATTCGGGCGAAGAGTTCCTCTACGTGCTCGACGGCGCCATCGAGGTGCACACCGAGCACTACGCGCCGGTTCGCCTCGAAAAGGGCGAGAGCATCTATATCGACAGCACCATGGGTCACGCCTATCTCGCGGTCGGCCAAGGCGACGGGCTTGTGCTCGCGGTATGCTCCAGCGCGCAACCGGACTTTCAGTCGGCGCTGATCGAGATGCTGGATCGCCAATCGAGCCCTTGACGCCGTTTTCAATTTTTGAAAAGGCTTAGCGCATAAGAAAATTACGCGACCGTTCACCGGCGCCGAGGGAGTGCCGGAATGACAGCGCAAGCCGAACCTGTGGAAGCCGACATAGTGATTATCGGCGGCGGCATTGCCGGCGCTTCGGTCGGCTACTGGCTAGCACCGCATCTCAAGGTGGTTCTGCTCGAACGGGAAAGCCAGCCGGGATATCATTCCACCGGACGTTCGGCCGCACTCTTCAGCGAGACCTATGGCACGGCGCAGGTCTGCGCGCTTACCAAAGCAAGCCGTGCTTTCCTCGAAACGCCGCCACCGGGTTTTGCAGAACACCCGATCCTGACGCCGCGAGGCATGTTGGTCGTGGCCTCGAGCGAACAGGAACATCTGCTAGAGGAACACCAGGAAGCGGTGCGTTCGATCGGGCTTTCCGGCGAACGGCTCAATTTCGAAGCCGCCAAAGCCTGGGTCCCCGTATTGCGGCCCGAGAGTGTCGTGGGCGCAGTCTACAATCCCAATGCCGAGGATATCGACGTGCATGCCCTGCACCAGGGTTATCTGCGCGGGTTGAAGCGTGCCGGCGGCACCCTGATCGGCAATGCGGAAGTGACCGCCGCAGAAAGGATTGGCAGCGACTGGCGGGTTGTCGCTTCCGGCAAGGAATATCGTGCGCCGATCGTTATCAATGCAGCCGGCGCCTGGGGCGACGAGATCGGCACCCTTTTCGCAGCTACGAAGCTTGGCCTTGAGCCGCGCCGCCGCACTGCCTTTGTCTTCAACCCTCCGGCCGGTTTCGACGTCACCCGCTGGCCAATGTTCATCAGCGCCGACGAGAGCTGCTACATCAAGCCCGATGCCGGAATGCTACTCGGCTCACCGGCCAATGCCGACCTGATGCCGCCGCAGGATGTCCAGCCTGAAATGGAAGACATCGCGCTCGGCATTCATCGCATCGAGGAGTTGACGACGCTTTCCGTGGGCCGGCCGAGCCGCGTTTGGGCCGGCCTGCGCACCTTCGTCGGCGACGGGGATCTGGTTGGCGGCTTCGACACGTCTGTGCCTGGCCTGTTCTGGCTGGTTGCCCAAGGCGGCTACGGTATCCAGACTTCCGCAGCCATGGGCGAGGCCTGCGCAGCTCTTGTGCGCGGCCAGCCGCTGCCATCCAGGATAGCCGATTTCGGGCTCGACGAAGCAATGCTCGGACCCGGCAGGCTCATGAGACAGTAAGACCGGTGCCAAACCGGCAGATCAACCGCATAGCGGCACATGCAAAGAGCCCGCTTCGACAACACGAAGCGGGCTCTTCTTTATCTCTCGAGGCGATCAGCGGGCCTGGAAACCAGGCGGCGTGCGGCCGACACGCTGCTTACGCGCCGCATAGCGGGCGTCTCGCTTCGCCTTGCGTTCCGCCTCGTCGGCCAAGAGACGCGCTATACGCTCGTTCTCTTCGGCTTCGCGGATGGCGGCTTCTTCTCGCGCTTTCGCTTCGGCTTCGAGCCGTGCTGCCTCCGCGGCAGCCTCACGCGCTGCCTTTTCGGCGGCTTCCAGCGCCAGGCGCTCCTGCTTCAACCGAGCCTTTTCGGCTTCGCGAATAGCGCGCGCTTCGAGGATCGCCTTGCGTTCCGCCTGGCGGGCCAGCACTGCCGGATCGTCTGCTGCCGGTCTTGCCTTGAAGCGCTCCAGAAGCGCTTTCTTTGCCTCGTTTGCGGCGTTGCGCCGCTCGAAAATGTCTTTTTCCCTGTAGATAGCCAAGTCCAGTTCCCTGAAGTCTATGTGCGCCGCTTACATACGCGCGCGAAAGCAGAGTTCAAGCGCCAAAACGGTATGCCAGCCATGAATAGAACGCGTATGTTGCAGCGCAACGACACATTTGGCGCCTTTGGAGGGGCAAAAATGGCGTCCTAACACATTGAATTCATGAATTCGTGTTTTCGGAAGTCGCATTCGACAGTCCGGCGGATGCTTTCGCGGCTGGCCCAATCTCTTGATTTGGCTCTTCGTTAACCTCTCCCTATATGGGATCGGACAGCCAGCGGGACACGCCCATGACCGATCTTTCCGTTCTCGACCTCTCGCCCGTCGGCGAAGGAAGCACCCCCGCGCAGTCGCTGGCCAACACACTGGACCTTGCCCGTCATGCCGAACGGCTGGGCTACAAACGCTATTGGTTGGCCGAACATCACAATATGCCCGGCATCGCCAGCGCCGCCACCGCCGTCGTCATCGCTCATGTCGCGGCAGGCACCAAGACAATCCGCGTCGGCGCCGGCGGCATCATGCTGCCCAACCACGCACCGCTGGTGATCGCCGAACAGTTCGGCACGCTGGCGGCCCTTCATCCCGGCCGCATCGATCTCGGCCTCGGCCGCGCGCCGGGCACCGACATGATGACGGCCCGTGCGCTGCGCCGGAACCTCGACGCCAGCGTCGACAATTTCCCGCGCGATGTCGTCGAGCTAATGGCCTATTTCGAGCCGGCGGAGGAGGGTCAGCGCATCCGCGCTGTACCAGGCGAGGGCGAGAATGTGCCGGTCTGGATCCTCGGGTCCAGCCTCTACGGCGCGCAACTGGCCGCCATGCTTGGCCTGCCCTATGCGTTTGCTTCGCATTTCGCCCCGGCCGAACTCGACCACGCGCTTGAAGTCTACCGCACGCGGTTCGAACCGTCACAGCATCTCGACAAACCACGCGTCATGCTCGGCCTCAACGTGATCGCGGCCCCGACAGACGCCGAAGCGCAGCTGTTGTTCACCTCGCTGCAGCAGGCTTTCGTCAATCTGCGCAGCGGCCGGCCGGGAAAGCTTCCGCCGCCGGTCGAAAACTATGATCGCGATCTCGATCCCGTTGCGCGAACCATGCTGAATCAGGCGCTGTCCTGTGCCGTGGTGGGATCTCCGGAGACAGTGAAACGAGGTGTCGAGGCTTTCATCGCACGCACCGGTGCCGACGAGTTGATGGTGACCGCACAGGTTCACGATCATGCCGCTCGCGTGCGCTCTTTCGAGATGCTGGCCGACATTCATCGCAACATGTCGAAGGCGGCTTAGCAGCCTTCGCGGCGGAGTTTACTTGACCGACTGGACGAGCTCCGCGTCCGGGTAGCAGGTTGCGGCGCGACCGTTCTTTGTCTGCCACTCGCCAATCGAACGCCGTGTCTTGAAGCCGGGCAGGCCGTCCGCGCTGCCGACATCGTAACCCTCCTTTTCGAGCGCCCGTTGCAAAGCCGCGATATCGGACCTGTATAGTCCCCCGACCGCCCCCCATTGCGTGGAAAAGCGGTGGTCGCCGCGAGCGATGCGGTCTGCGCCAAGGCCGATGAACAGTGCATAGAGGTCGGAGGTGTTGTATTCCTTCAAGACGTAGAAATTCGGCGTGACGAGGAAAGCCGGACCATGACGTCCGGCTGGCATCATCAGGAAGCTTTCGGCTGCGCTCTCGCCTGCAGGAAACGGCTTTCCATCGACGCGGCGGACGCCGAGCTTGCTCCAAGCCGCAACCGGCTTGCCGCGGTCCGGTCCTTCCAGCGAGCAGGAAACGGCCTCCGGTGCCGTCACTTCATAGCCCCAGCCGCGCCCCTTCACCCAGCCATAGTGAACCAGGTAGTTGGCGATGGACCCCATGACGTCAGGCACGGAATTCCAGATATCGGTCTTGCCGTCGCCGTCAAAATCGACGGCATGTTTCAAAAAGGAGGTGGGCATGAATTGCGGCTGGCCAAGCGCGCCAGCCCAGGAGGATTTCATGGCGCCAACCGGAGCGAGACCCCGCTGCACGATCTCCAGTGCCGCCAGCAACTCCTGGCGGAACATCTCCTTGCGGGTTGCCATGAAGGCCTTGGTGCCAAGCACCTCAAAGGCGTCATAGGGCATCTTGGCCGCGCCGAAACCGCTTTCCCGACCCCAGATCGCCAGGACGACGGAACCCGGAACGCCGTAGCGCTTCTCGATCTGCCGGAGCGTCGCGGCGTATCTACCTGCGCGGACGCGTCCGCCATTGGAAACTGCTGCGACGATCTTCTCCGCGAAATACGAACCCGGAGAACCGAACTCGGCCTGGTGTTGTTTCTTCGGCGTTTTCGGTTTTTGGCCCGGCAGCACCAGATCGGGCAGCTTGAGATTGGGCTTCACACCGTCGAACGCGGCGCTGAAAGTCGCGTGCGAGATGCCTTTAGACTTGGCTTCAGGCCAAAGGTCGTTCTGCAGCCAGGCACGGAACTGGTCATCGACGGTGGCGGCGGAGACCGCTCCGGCAAAGCTGAAGAAGACGGTGGCGAGCAGCAGAAAGCGCATCAGCGCGGGGATCGGGAAGCGACCTGAAAAGCGATCCATGCCCCGTCCTTCCCGGCTCCTTAGAACGTCGTGCGCGACTTCAGCGCAGCGGCCAGCGTACCCTCGTCGAGATAGTCCAACTCGCCGCCGACCGGCACGCCATGCGCCAGCCTTGTCACCTTCACGTCGAAGCCGGAGAGCTGGTCGGTGATGTAGTGTGCCGTTGTCTGACCCTCAACCGTGGCGTTTACCGCCAGAATGACTTCCTTGACCGTGCCTCCGGCGATCCGATCGACGAGCGAGCGGATGTTCAACTGGTCGGGACCGATTCCGTCGAGCGGCGACAGCGTTCCGCCGAGCACGTGGTAGCGTACATTCATCGCCGACGCCCGTTCCAGCGCCCAGAGATCCGAAACGTCCTCCACGACGATCAGCGTCGCGTCGTCACGGCGCGGGTCGGTGCAGATCATGCAGGGATCCGCCGTGTCGACATTGCCGCAGGTCGAACAGATGCGCACCTTCTCCACTGCCTCACCCATGGCGTTGGCGAGGGGCGACAAGAGCTGATCTTTCTTCTTGATGAGATGCAGCGCGGCGCGCCGCGCCGAACGCGGCCCCAGCCCCGGCACCTTGGCCAGCAGCTGGATGAGGCGTTCGATTTCGGGACCGGCGATTCGCTTGGACATCGCACCGATGTAGGATTTTTCCGACCGCTTTGGAACCGAGGAGCCACGGGCGCCGATGCTATTGCGGCCAGATACCGCCGATAGCTAGCCGCCGGCGGCCCAAACTGCAGCGGGAATCACTGCAGCGGGCGGCTTTCCGAGACAATCAGCGCGCCGATGGCGTCGGTGTTTTCCGGCGTCGACTGGAACGACATGACCGGCTCGGGCTCGGAAGTCGTGACGGACGCCATTACCGGCTGCGGTCTTTCGCTCGGCACAGCTGAAGCGGCAACCACCGGCAACCTGGCAGGCTCAGCCGATGCCACCATTACAGGCGCAACGGCCTGGCCCGCCGCTGGCTTTGTGGAAGCAAAGGCCGTCGTGGGGCCGGTGGAAGCGGACGCCATGGCAACGGTCTCGGCCGGAGCTGCCGGCAACGCCGCTGCAATCATGGTCGGGTTCTCATCGGGCAAAGGCTGCCAGTTGCGGCCGCGCTTCTCGTAGAAGGCATTGCCGCCGGCCACCAGCACATAATGCATGTTCTTGTATGGGAACTTCAAGCCTGCCGTATGGAAGAACATCGAGTTCTTGGCCTTGGCCGAACGCTCGCCCTTGAGCACCGCCTCGGCTGCCTCCATGACGTCGGGCAAAGCCTTGGAATTCATGCGGCGAGTCATGACGCCCGGCGCAAACTGACCGCGCTGGCCAACGACGCCGCAAATGCTGTCGCCATATTTGCCGGAGCGCAGGCGATTCATCACCACGGTGCCGACGGCAACCATGCCATCGCGGCTAGAGCGATTCGATTCGAAGAACATCGCACGCGCCAGGCATTCCTTGTCGCGGCTGGTATAGCGGTAAGCACGGACCTTGGAACTGGGAGCTACCGAATCCGAGAGCTTGGCGACGGACAGGCCGTGACTGCCGGTGGTCTGGCTGCAAGCAGCCAGGAAGAGCGGGCCCAGGACAATCGTCCCCAAGGCAAACAGCCTTTTCCAACGCGTGGCGTTCAACAAACGTCCCTCATATCTTGCTGCCGCCTTGTCCCCAGGATGTGCGGCAAGAATGAGACACTTTCGGGCAAAAAGATGGCTAAAGCCTTACTTCGCCGAACAAGGTGAACAATTCGTGGATTTAGGGAAGGTGTTACCGAATGATTAATCCCGCAGCATAACGCAATATTTCATTCTGTAACAAAAACGGAGCAAGAGAAACGCAGAAGATATTCTTACTGTCTTCTCTTGCTCCGTATCATGATACTGTCTTTCAAATCAAAACGGCAGCTTCATGCCGGGCGGCAGTGGCAAACCGGCAGTCAAGGCCTTGGTCTTTTCCTGCATGATCTGTTCGACCTTGACCTTGGCATCATTGTGCGCAGCCAGGATGAGGTCCTCGAGGATTTCGACTTCGTCTTCCTTGAACAAGGAAGGGTCGATCTTCAAAGCCTTCATTTCGAACTTGCCGGTCAGCGTTACGCTCACCAGACCGCCACCAGCCTGTCCGGAAGCTTCGAGATTGGCGATCTCTTCCTGCATGGACTGGAACTTGGCCTGCATTTCCTTTGCCTTGCCCATCAGGCCGAGCAGATCTTTCATCGTCTGATCCTTCTCAAAAATCGATATCGTCATCCGAAGCCGATTCTATCGGCTGGCCGGCATCATCATTTTCTTCTTCATTCGGCGCGTCTGGGATGCGCACGTCGATGATCTTTGCGCCTGGAAAGCGCGCGAGAATGGCCGCCACCGCTGGATCGGCACGTGCGTCGGAAAAAGCGTTTTCGCGCCGCGTCGTCTCGACCTCGGCCAGGGTCTGACCGCCCTCTTCCTTGGACAACGACACCAGCCAGCTGCGGCCTGTCCAGGCACGAAGCTTGGAGGTCATGTCATTGAGCAGCATCTTCGGTGCATCTTCGGTCAGCGTCACATCGATGCGGCCCGGCTCGAAACGCACCGGCCGTACATAACGCTTGATCTGCACCTTGAAGGCGATATCGCGGTTCTGATCGGCAAGAGCGATGATGTCGGCCAGCGATTTGACCGGCACCGATTGCTGCTCCTGCACAGGTTCGGCCGTCGGCACGAAAGCAGGAGCCGAAACCGGCTCCACCAGCCGCATGGTCTGCCCACCACCAGGCGTGACAGGCATGCGCACGGATGCAGCGGCCGTCGAGCTGGCGCTTCCACCAGCGGGCCCCGGGATGCCATTCGCACGCACCGCCGTCCCAGGCGCCGGCTGTCCGTTCTCCAAGGACCTCAACGCTTCGTCGAGAGTGGGCAGGTCGGCCGCATGGGCGAGGCGGATCAGAACCATTTCGGCGGCACTGACCGGGCGATTGGAGCTTTGCACTTCCGGGATGCCTTTGAGCAGCATCTGCCAGGTGCGGGACAGCACCCGTACCGAAAGGGTGCGCGAGAATTCAAGGCCTCTGGCGCGCTCGTCTTCGCTCAGCGCCGCATCATCGGCGGCCCCCGGCACAAAACGCAGGCGCGTGACCAGATGATTGAATTCGGCAAGATCCGTCAATACGGCCGCGGGATCCGCCCCGACATCGTAAAGCGCCCTGAGCCCTTGCAGTGCCGAGGCAACATCGCCCTTCATGATGTGCTCGAACAGATCGACGATCCGAGCCCGATCGGCAAGACCGAGCATGGCGCGCACGGCTTCGGCGGTGACATTGCCGGCGCTGTGGGCAATAGCCTGATCGAAGATCGATTGAGCATCGCGCATCGAGCCTTCGGCGGCGCGGGCAACCATGGCGAGCGCATCGTCATCGACTTCGATCTGTTCCAGCCCGGCGATGCGCTTTAGGTCCGCCTTGATCATGGCGGCATCGATGCGACGCAGATCGAAACGCTGACAGCGCGACAGCACGGTGATGGGTACCTTGCGGATTTCCGTGGTCGCGAAAATGAACTTCACATGTGGAGGCGGCTCCTCCAGCGTCTTCAGCAGGCCGTTGAAGGCCTGCGTGGAGAGCATGTGCACTTCGTCGATGATATAGACCTTGTAGCGAGCGGAGACGGGCGCATAACGGACGCGGTCGATGATATCGCGGATGTCGTCGATGCCGGTATGGGAGGCGGCGTCCATTTCGATGACGTCGACATGGCGGCCTTCCATGATCGCCTGACAGTGCTCACCGGGCACGGAGAGATCAACCGAAGGCCGGTCGACATCCGCCGTCTTGTAGTTGAGCGCCCGCGCAAGAATGCGCGCCGTGGTTGTCTTTCCCACACCGCGTACGCCGGTCAGCATCCAGGCCTGGGCGATACGGCCCGTGGAGAAAGCATTGGTCAGCGTTCTGACCATCGGCTCCTGGCCGATAAGTTCGGAGAAATTGGACGGCCGGTATTTTCGCGCCAGAACGCGGTAGCCGCCAGGAGCCGTTCCCGATGCGGAATTATTTCCGGCTTCGCTCATCCGCCCTGAATGCTCCCTCGAACCGCCGGCCGCGGATTGTTCCGCAAAGAGTTTTCGCCCGCTGAGCTGCGCGCCGTCACTGCTCGCGACAGAAAGACCGCGGGAAAAGGGCGAAGAAGGTGGGAGGCTGGAACAATGACCCGTTCCGGGCTCGTTAGGGCTGCTTCCTTCCGGACCTGACCCGGTTGGCGAGTGGATCGTCCACCACCAACCTCCCACCACCCATATCGGAAATTTGGCGTCGGAATGCAAGGGTAATGGAAGCGCAGAGAAAAGGCACCGGCTATCGAGCCGGCCTAATGAGGGGCTTGCGACGAATCCAACGCCGATTTAGCCTTCCTAGAAATTTCTGGGGGAATGCCGATGCTGCCTGGCCTCAAGGCCGGATTTTCGCTGGACGCCCGGTTGGAGGCAGACAGCGAACAATTGCTGTGGCTCGGCCTGTGCGAACTGCGCATCATGAACGACAGGCGATGGCCCTGGCTCATCCTGGTGCCGCAGCGGCCCGGCGTCGAAGAATTGCATGACCTGACCCCGCTCGACCAGGCGATGCTGACCTTTGAGGTCAATATGGTCGGCCAGGCACTGAAGACAGCGACGGCCTGCACCAAGGTCAACACGGCCGCATTGGGCAATATCGTGCGGCAGTTGCACGTTCATGTCATTGCCCGCAACGAAGGCGATCCGGCCTGGCCGGGTCCCGTCTGGGGCCACGGCCCACGCGAACCCTATAAACGTTCAGACCTCCATCGGTTTGCCGAACTGATCAAGGCAGCGCTATAAAACGCGCAATCTCTACCAGCCTCTGAGTCTCCCATGAGCTTTCGCCTGTTCGACGCGCCCTTGCGCGAGCCCAGCCAGTTCGTCGGCTTCGCCGGCAACCGCATCGATCGCCAGTCCGAGAATCGTTCCAGCGATTGCGTGGAGGTCGCGCTCAAAGACCATCGAGCACGCATCCTGCCGATGCGCGACGGGCGCCTCTATCTGAAACTGAAGGACGGCGTCTTCGATCCATGGTTCAATCTCACTGAAAGCGCGAGTGTCGAGACGCAGCTGGCGGAAGCCATCCTGCTCGGATCTTCCGATGGGATCCCTATCCTGGCGGCGCCTGCGGCGCTGGCATCCGAAGCTTTGCCGGAAACCATCAAGGCCATCGACTATCGCTCCGTCTACATCCAGGGCCTGATCGATGAAGCCGCCCTCGGCGCATTGGCGCAAGGGGCGGCGCTGTTGTCATGGAATGTCAGCCACCGCTTCTGTTCGAAATGCGGCAACCCTTCGGAAATGCGCGCCGGCGGCTACCGCCGACATTGCCCGGCTTGCGGCACGGATCATTTTCCACGCACCGACCCGGTCGCAATCATGCTGACGGTCTCGCGTGAGCAATGCCTGCTGGGCCGCGGCCCTCATTTCGCCCCAGGCATGTATTCCTCGCTCGCAGGCTTCATCGAGCCCGGCGAGACAATCGAAGCTGCGGTGCGTCGTGAAACGCTGGAAGAAGCCGGCATCCGGCTCGGGCGTGTCGTCTACCACGCCAGCCAGCCCTGGCCGTTCCCTTATTCGCTGATGATCGGTTGTTTCGGCGAAGCCCTGAATGAAGACATCCATGCCGACCTCAACGAGCTCGAGGATTGCCGCTGGTTTTCGCGCGAAGAGACCCGTCTGATGCTGGAGCGACGGCACCCGGAAGGTCTGATGACCCCACCGCCGGGCGCCATTGCACATCACCTGATCAAGACCTGGGTGGACAGCGAAGGCTGATCGCACCGATCTGGAAATCGAGGCCGACTGCTCCGATATGTGCCATCCGCACAGTGTAGCGTGGACCTTGCAAGCCCTGAACAGGAGCACGTCTTGACCCAACGCCAGACGATCAATCCCGCCGGGCTGTTCGACAGCCAGCAATACGGTTTCAGTCAGGCGATGGTGGTCGAGGGCGGGCGCAGGATGCTGTTGTCCGGACAGGTCGGCGTCGATGAGAACGAGAACATCGTCGAGGGCGGCATCGGCCCACAGATGCTCAAGGCGCTCGACAACATCGACCACCTGCTGCAGCAGGCCGGCGGCAATCTCTCGCATGTGGTGATGCTTCGCATCTATATTGCAGAGGCGGCGCGTGACGATCAGGGACCAATCGCCGAAGCCTTGCGCCGCTATTTCCCCACCAACCCGCCGCCCTCTTCCTGGATCATCGTCACAGGCCTCTCGCTGCCGGAATGGCTGATCGAGATCGAGGCGGAGGCGGTACTACCCTAGAATCCGAAGGCGGACTCAGTCCGCCAGCTTCCATTGCTCGCGCGAATCGCTGGCCGGATAAACGCCGAGGATACGCACCTCCTTGGAGAAGAAGCGCAGTTCCTCAAGCGCATTCTTGACGCCCGGATCCTCCGGGTGACCCTCGATGTCGGCATAGAACAGCGTCGCTGTGAAGGCGCCGAGCTGGTAGCTCTCCAGCTTGGTCATGTTGACGCCGTTGGTGGCAAAGCCGCCCATGGCTTTATAGAGCGCAGCCGGCACGTTGCGGACACGGAAGATGAAGGTCGTCATCATCTTGGTGTCGGGGGAGGGGCGCTCGACCCATTGCTTCGACTTGGTCAGCACCACGAAACGCGTGACGTTGGAATCGGTATCCTCGACATTTTCCTCCAGGATATCGAGACCGTAAAGCGAAGCAGCAAGCCGCGGCGCCAAGGAGGCCATGGTTCGGTCTTTTTCGGCGGCCACGAACTTCGCCGATCCAGCGGTGTCGCCCGCCACGACCGGCTTCCAGCCATTCTTGCGGATGTATTTCCGGCACTGGCCAAGTGCATGGATGTGGCTATGCACGGTCTTGATTTCGGAACGCTGGACGCCGGGCAGCACCATCAGCTGGAAATGGATCGGCAAGAAATACTCGCCGATGATGTGCAGCCTGGATTCGGGCAGAAGATGGTGGATGTCGGCCACCCGCCCGGCAATGGTGTTCTCGATCGGGATCATGGCAAGATCGGCCTTGCCGGTCTCCACGGCATTGAAGGCATCTTCGAATGTCGGGCAGGGCAGCGGCTCCATGTTCGGGAACATGTTGCGGCTGGCGGTGTCGGAATTGGCGCCCGGCTCGCCCTGGAACGAGATACGGTTGGTGGGGGCAGGAGACATTCTTGGCTAAGCTTTCGTCAGTGAGACAGAATTTCGCGCGCGCGTTCGAGATCCTCGGGCGTGTCGACGCCAAGAGGGACCGAGCGGACGATTTCCGCATCGATGCGCATTCCCGCTTCCAGAGCGCGTAATTGTTCGAGGCTCTCG
Organism: Terribium retamae; assembly: GCF_022347545.1. Taxonomy (GTDB): domain Bacteria; phylum Pseudomonadota; class Alphaproteobacteria; order Rhizobiales; family Rhizobiaceae; genus Mesorhizobium; species Mesorhizobium retamae. Next base: position 19,651 of record NZ_JAKREW010000026.1, on the reverse strand, counting down.
CGTCGCTCCAGTACCGATTGTTTGAGTGCCACGAACCGCTCGAGCGCGGCGCGGCGATAGGCGTAGAGCCCGACATGATGATAGAGCGGGCCGTCGCCCCACGGCGCGGTGGCTCGCGTGAAATAGAGTGCCCGCAACCGCGTCTCCGACAATGGCGAGCCCACGATCTTGACGACGTTCGGGTTGGTCTTTTCTTCCTGGCGCAAGATCTCGACACCGAGCGTGGCGATGTCGACCGCCTTGTCTTCAAACGGTCTCAGCGCCGCGCCGATGATCGCCGGCTCAACGGTCGGCAAGTCGCCCTGGACATTGACGATCGTCTCGATCTCGCCCTTCGGATCGAATGTCCCAAGCGCTTCGAAAATGCGGTCGGAACCGGATTGATGGTCGGCGCGGGTCATGACCGCTTCGTAACCATGCGCGCGCACCGCTTCCGCCACCGCCTCGGTGTCCGTCGCCACCGCCACCCGGCCAAGATTGGCCTCCGCCGCGCGGGCGGCCACGTGCACTATCATCGGCTTGCCCGCTATGTCGGCCAGCGGCTTTCCCGGAAGCCGGGTGGACGCCATGCGGGCGGGAATCAGGATCAATGTGGACATGAATGACGCGGAACTGAACGGGCGGGGCGAAAAGTGGCAAAAGGTCTCACTGGAAGCGTCCTTATAAGTGTTGCAACGGAATAGCAAAAGACCTAGTTTCCGCCCGATTTGACCCCCTCGACGGGGAGGGTCTCGATACCGACAGCCGGAAGGACGGAACGGTCTGCCGGAAAAGGGAGCTGGGGTTTATGGATTCCAACGAAGTCAACAAGGTACTGGCCGGCCTGCTCGGAACCGTGTTCGTGGTTTTTTCGGTCGGCATCGTATCCGACTCGCTGTTTGCCTCGCCCAAGCCTGACAAGCCTGGCTTCACGATCGAAGCGACCGAGCCCGAAGCTGGTGCCGCCGGCGGCGGAGAAGCCAAGGCCGCGACGCCGGTTGCCGATCTTCTGGCAGCGGGCAAGGCGGAAGCCGGCGCGACCGTTTTCAAGAAATGCCAAGCGTGCCATAGCGGCGAGAAGGGTGGCCCCAACAAGATCGGTCCGGATCTGTGGGAAATCGTCAATCGCCCGGTCGCCCATCACGAGGGTTTTGCCTATTCGGCGGGCATGAAGGATTTCGCCAAGGGCGGCGAGACGAAGTGGACCTTCGAGAACCTGAACCACTTCCTGACTTCCCCGAAGGGTTTGGTGAAAGGCACCGCTATGGGCTTCGCCGGTCTGCCGAAGGATGAAGACCGCGGCAACCTGCTCGCCTATCTGCGCACGCTGTCCGACAACCCGGCTCCGTTGCCGGAAGCAGGCGCCGCGCCCGAGGCTACGCCGGCTGCAGCGCCAGCCGATGCCAAGCCCGCTGAAGGCGCTCACTGACGGATTTGTCATCTTGGAAATCATGAAAAAGCCGGGTTTGACCCGGCTTTTTTGTTGCATGCGGGCAAATAAGGCAGGTTCTGCCGGTTTTCGCAGGCCGCGAATAAGCTAAAGTGCCGGTTCCAACAGACTACAGGCAGAAGGATCAGGGATGCAGCGTTTCTGGCTCGGGATGCCCTTGAAGTTGCTGGCGGCAGGTGCCGTCCTTGCCATCGGTATCCAGGCAGCAATGGCCGACGAATGGCGCACCACTTCTTCGCTGCTCGGCGAATCGAAATACGGCCAGAATTTCCAGCGCTACGACTACGTCAATCCGGACGCGCCAAAGGGCGGCACGCTGAATTCGACGGTCATCGGTACCTACGACAGCTTCAATCCTTACATCGTGCAAGGTTCGCCAGCTGCTGGTTTTGCACCGTTTGGCGGCGGCCTTCTTTACGAAACGCTGATGGAACAAGCGATCGACGAAGGCAGCGTCAGCCACCCGTTGGTTGCCGAAGCTTATAAATACCCGGCCGACTATTCCTCCGCCACCTACCGCCTGGACCCGCGCGCGAAATGGCATGACGGCAAGCCGATCACCGTCGACGACGTGATCTGGTCCTTCAGTGTCCTGAAGACCAACAGCCCGATGTACAACCGCTATTTCGCCAACGTCACCGAGGCAGTGGCGGTCGGCGAACGCGAGGTGGAATTCCGTTTCGACCAGAAAGGCAACCGCGAACTGCCGAAGATCATGGGCGATCTTGTCGTGTTGCCCAAGCATTGGTGGGAAGGCACGGACGCCAAGGGTAACAAGCGCGACATAACCAAACCCACTTTGGAAATCCCGTTGGGTTCTGGTGCCTACAAGGTGAAGAACTTCAAGCCAGGGACGGAGATCATTTGGGAGCGCGTGCCGGACTATTGGGGCGCCAAACTGCCGGTGAAGATCGGCCGCGAGAATTTCGACATCAAACGGTACGTCTACTTCCTCGACGACAGCGCCGCATGGCTCGCCTTCACCAAGGGCGGCCTCGAAGACATCAACGTCGAAAACAGCGGTCGCAACTGGATGACGAAATACGACTTCCCATCCTTGAAGGCCGGCGACGTCATCAAAAGGCAGTTCCCCGCTGCGGCGCTCGCCAATTTCCAAGGCTTCGTCATCAACACGCGCAGGCCGCTGTTCCAAGATCGGCATGTGCGTCAGGCACTGTCTTATCTGTACGATTTCGACACGATCAACCGCACGCAATCCTTTGGGCTGAATACGCGCATCACCAGCTATTTCATGGGCAAGGATCTTGCCTCCAGCGGCTTGCCGCAGGGCAAGGAGCTCGAAATCCTCAACCAATACAAGGACAAGCTGCCGCCGGAGTTGTTCACCGAGGAATTCAAGATTCCAGCCTTCAACAATCCCCAGGCGGAACGCAAGATCCTGAAATCGGCGGTCGACCTGTTCAAGCAGGCTGGATGGGTGATCAAGGACGGCAAGATGGTCAACGCCAAGACCGGGCAGCCCTTCGCCTTCGAAATCCTCGACTTCCGTCAGGGCGCCGAAGCGACACTCAATCCCTACGTCGCCATGCTGCGCAAGATCGGCGTCGTCGCAACGCTGCGCTTCGTCGACAGCAGCCAGTACGTCAATCGCGTCAACAATTTCGATTACGACATGACCACACAAGTTCTGCCGCAGTCGGATTCCCCCGGCAACGAGCAGCGCGACTTCTGGTCATCGAAGGCCGCCGACTCCCCAGGCTCCCGCAATTATGCCGGTATCAAGGATCCTGTCGTGGACGCGCTGGTCGACCGCGTCATCTTCGCCACCGATCGCGATGATCTGATTGCCGCCACCCGCGCCCTCGACCGCGTGCTGTTGTGGAGCTTCTACGCCGTGCCGCAATTCACCCGCCCGGATGTGCGCCTGGCTTATTGGAACAAGTTCGGCATTCCCGACAAACAACCGTCTTATGTCGGACCGGACATCGATTCCTGGTGGGTCGATGTCGAAAAGGAGAAGGCCCTGGCCGCGAAGTACAAGGGCCTCAATTGATGGCAGGTCCATCCCGCCGCGATGTTCTGGCGCTTGGAGCAGCGACGGCAGCCGTTGCGCTTCTGCCAAGCCGGGTTTTTGCTGCAAGCCCGACCGAAACGCCTCTGCACGGTTTGTCGGCCTTTGGTGACCTGAAATACGCCGCTGGCTTCAGCAACTTCGACTATGTGAACCCGGAAGCACCGAAGGGTGGCACATTCAACTTCTCGCCCTTCAGCTGGTTGTTCAACCAGAATCCGCAGACCTTCAACACGTTGAACTCCTTCATCTTGAAGGGCGATTCACCGCCACGCATGGAAATGTGCTTCGACTCGCTGATGGCATCGGCACTGGATGAACCGGATTCGATGTATGGGCTGGTCGCGAAGACGGTGACGATCGCACCCGACCGCAACAGTTTCACCTTCAAGCTGCGGCCCGAAGCGCGGTTCCATGATGGCTCGCCGCTGACGGCCGAGGACGCCGCCTTTTCCTACAAGCTTTTGAAAAGCGACGGAGCTCCGGATTTCGCCATCCCGCTGGCGCGCCTCGCCGATGCCGTTGCCGACGACAAGCAGACGCTGCGACTCATTTTCGACGGCAAGCAGAGCGAGCGGCTCATCCTGTCGATCATCGGGTTTCCGATCCTATCCAGGACCGACATCGAGACCAACGGCTTCAAGGGCGGCATGCGCCCGCTGCTGGGCTCGGGCGCCTACAAGGTTGGCCGCGTCTCTCCCGGCCAGACCATCGAATACGAGCGCGTCGCCGATTACTGGGCCCGCGATCTCAACGTCAATCGCGGTCAGAACAATTTCGACCGCATCCGCATTGACTTCTACCTCGATCGCCGTGCCAATTTTGAAGCCCTCAAGAAGGGCGACACCTTCTACCGCGAAGAATCTGTTTCCCGCAGTTGGGCGCTCGACTACGACTTTCCGTCGCTGAAGGAAGGCAGGGTCGTCAAGCGTGAGTTCCCGACCGAAAAACGCCCTCGCATGCAGGCGATAGCGCTTAACCACCGTCGCGACCGTTTCAACGACGTCAGGGTGCGGCAGGCCATCGGCCTCTGCTTCGATTTCGAATGGGCAAAGCGCAATTTCTTCTACGATCTCTACAATCGTTCCCAGTCGCTGTTCGAACTTTCCGACTTCCGAGCCGAGGGCAAGCCGGGAGCCGAAGAACTCGCACTGCTCGAACCGCTGCGGGGAAATATCCCTGAAGAAGCGTTCGGCGAAGCCGTGCTGCAGCCGGTGTCCGACGGCTCGGGCCGGGATCGCAAGATGCTCGGCAAGGCATCGAAGCTGCTGGCCGACGCGGGGTGGAAACGCACCGGCTCCTTCGTCGAGAATGACAAAGGCGAAAAGCTGACATTGGAAATGCTAAGCGACGAAGAAGTGCTGTCGCAGCGATTTTCTCCTTTCATCGAGAACATGCGCGCTGTCGGCATCGATGCCACCTCCCGCATCGTCGACACGCCGCAATATCAGCGCCGGCTGTCGGAGTATGACTTCGACCTCGTCATTGCAGCATTCCTGTTTTCGCCGTCGCCGACGCAGGACGAGATGGAGCAATTCTTCCATTCACGCAGCGCAGCGATGCCGGGAACCCGCAACTATGCCGGCATCTCCGATCCTGCTGTCGATACGCTGGTCGACGCCGTTGGCGCGGCCAAGGACCGCCAAAGCCTGATTATCGCCATGCGGGCGCTCGACCGGGTCTTGCGCGCGCGCCACGACTGGATTCCAAACTATCACAACGCGAATCACTGGGTGGCGTTCTGGGACATGTTCGGTTTCAAGGAGCCGAAGCCCGACTATGCTTTCCCGATTGAATCGCTGTGGTGGTTCGACAAGAACAAGGCGGCAAAGATTGGCAAGGCCTGACGGGATGCATGGCATCCGACATCATACGCAAGGGACCTTCCGATCCCTGAGAGGCACGGCCTGATGGGCGCCTATATACTGCGCCGGCTGCTTCTGATGATCCCGACCCTGTTCGGCATCATGGCGATTTCCTTCGTGGTGGTGCAGTTCGCGCCCGGCGGGCCGGTCGAGCAGGTCATCGCCAAGCTGACCAACCAGGGCGGCAGTGCCTCCGATCGCCTGGGCGGCGGTGGCGGTGGCGATCTCGCCGGCGGCAACAATTTCGACCCGGCCGCCAGCGTCAACTCCAAATACCGCGGCGCGCAGGGGCTCGATCCCGAATTCATCGCCAAGCTGGAAAAGCAGTTCGGTTTCGACAAGCCGCCACTCGAGCGCTTCGGACTGATGCTGTGGAACTATGCCCGCTTCGATTTCGGCGACAGCTACTTCCGCGATATTTCGGTGGTGAACCTGATCCTGGAAAAGATGCCGGTTTCGATCTCGATCGGCCTGTGGATCACGCTGCTTTCCTATCTGATCTCGATCCCGCTCGGCATCCGCAAGGCGGTGAAGGACGGTTCCTCCTTCGACACCTGGACCAGCGCCATCGTCATCATTGGCTACGCCATTCCAGGCTTCCTGTTCGGTATCCTGCTGATGATCCTTTTCGCCGGCGGCTCGTTCTGGGACTGGTTCCCACTGCGCGGCCTGACGTCCGACAATTGGGACCAGCTGTCCTGGCCCCAGCGCATTCTCGATTATTTCTGGCATCTCACGCTGCCGCTGACCGCCATGGTGCTGTCGGCCTTCGCCACTTCGACGCTGCTGACGAAGAATTCCTTCCTGGAGGAGATCCGCAAGCAATATGTGGTGACGGCGCGCGCCAAGGGTCTTTCCGAACGGCAGGTGCTGTACGGCCACGTTTTCCGCAACGCGATGCTGATCGTCATCGCCGGCTTCCCCGGCGCCTTCATCTCGGCCTTCTTCTCCGGCTCACTGCTGATCGAGAACATCTTCTCGCTCGACGGACTTGGCCTGCTCGGCTTCAAATCCGTGGTCGATCGCGACTACCCGGTCGTCTTCGCCAATCTCTACATCATGTCGTTGATCGGCCTGTTCGTCAGCCTGATCTCCGACCTCACCTACACATGGATCGATCCGCGCATCGACTTCGAGCGGAGGGACGTGTGATGGCGGACGTGCCAGCCAATCCCGTTGCCGAGGCCGCACCGATCGGCCGTCCGAAGGTGTCTCCGCTCAATCAGCGCCGCTGGGCCAATTTCAAGGCCAACCGGCGCGGCTACTGGTCCCTGTGGATCTTCCTCGTGCTGTTCGTATCGTCGCTGGGTTCGGAACTCATCGCCAACGACAAACCGATCATCGCGTCCTACAAAGGCGAGATCCTGTTTCCAGTTCTGGTCGCCTACCCGGAAGAAAAATTCGGTGGCTTCTACGCCGTCACCGACTATCGCGATCCAGTGATCCGCGACGAGATCAACGCCAATGGCTGGATGATCTGGCCCCCGATCCGCTATTCCTACCGTTCAGTCAACAACGCCGTGCCGGAGCCGGCTCCATCCAAACCATCCTGGATGTACGATGCGGAAAGGCGTTGCGCGCAATATCCTCAGAAGACGGCCGACCCCGACTGCATCGTCGGCAACTGGAACTGGCTGGGCACGGACGACCAGGCACGCGACGTGCTGGCGCGCGTGATCTACGGCTTCCGCATTTCCGTGCTGTTCGGCCTGGTCCTGACGCTCGGTTCGGCGCTGATCGGTGTCTCGGCCGGCGCGATCCAAGGTTATTTCGGCGGCTGGACCGACCTGCTGTTCCAGCGCTTCATCGAAATCTGGTCGGCGATCCCGGTGCTTTATCTTCTGCTCATCGTTGCCGCGGTGCTACCGCCCGGCTTCTTCATCTTGCTCGGTCTGATGCTGCTGTTTTCCTGGGTCGCCTTCGTAGGCGTCGTGCGGGCGGAATTCCTGCGCGCCCGGAACTTCGAATATGTCAACGCAGCGCGCGCGCTTGGCGTGCCGAACGGCACGATCATCTTCCGCCATCTGCTGCCCAACGCCATGGTTGCGACGCTGACCTTCCTGCCTTTCATCCTGAACGGGTCGATCTCGACGCTGACCTCGCTCGACTTCCTCGGCTTTGGCCTGCCGCCCGGTTCGGCTTCGCTAGGCGAATTGCTGAAACAGGGGCAGCGTAACCTCAACGCACCCTGGCTCGGCCTGTCCGGCTTCGTCGTCATCTCGGTGATGTTGTCGCTGCTGATCTTCATCGGCGAAGCGACCCGTGACGCCTTCGACCCGAGGAAGACGTTCAAGTGAGCGAGACGCCCCTTCTCTCCGTCAACGATCTTTCCGTTGCCTTCCTGCAGGGCGGCAAGGTCTCGACCGCCGTCGACCATATCTCCTTCGATATCGCCAAGGGCGAGACGGTGGCATTGGTAGGCGAATCCGGCTCCGGCAAATCGGTCTCGGCGCTTTCGGTGCTGAAGCTCCTGCCCTATCCGCCGGCCAGTCATCCGTCCGGCCAGATCCTGTTCGGCGGCCAGGACCTGCTCAAGCTTGACGAGCGGCAGCTGCGCAGCGTGCGCGGCAACAAGATCACCATGATCTTCCAGGAGCCGATGACGTCGCTCAACCCGCTGCACACGATCGAGCGGCAGATCGGCGAAATCCTGAAGCTGCACCAGGGCATGGGCGAGGTCCAGGCACGCAAGCGCACACTGGAACTGCTGAACGAAGTCGGCATCCGGGAACCGGAAAAGCGGCTCGACGCCTATCCCCACCAGCTTTCCGGCGGTCAGCGTCAGCGTGTCATGATCGCCATGGCGCTGGCAAACGAGCCTCAGCTCCTGATTGCCGACGAGCCGACCACCGCACTCGACGTGACGGTTCAGGCGCAGATCCTGGAGCTGCTGGCCAAGCTGAAGACGAAGAACGGCATGTCGATGCTGTTCATCACCCACGACCTCGGCATTGTGCGCAAGATCGCCGACCGGGTCTGCGTGATGACCAAGGGCAAGATCGTCGAGAGCGGCCCGACCAAGGAAATCTTCGGCAATCCGCAACATGCCTATACGCGTCATCTGCTCGCCGCCGAGCCGAAAGGGCGGCCGCCGGTTGCCGATGCAAATGCCAAGGCGGTGATGCGCGGCGACGACATCAAGGTCTGGTTCCCGATCAAGCAGGGCTTTTTCCGCCGCGTGGTCGATCATGTGAAGGCCGTGGACGGCATCGACGTGACTGTGCGGGCCGGTCAGACGCTTGGCGTCGTCGGCGAATCCGGTTCCGGCAAGACGACACTCGGCCTGGCACTGTCGCGCATGATCTCTTCGACAGGTGCGATCCAGTTCGACGGACGCGACATCAACAAACTTTCCTTCAGTGCCATGCGGCCGCTGCGCAGCGAACTGCAGATCGTCTTCCAGGACCCGTTCGGTTCTCTCAGCCCACGCATGTCGATCGCCGAGATCATCGAGGAAGGGCTGAAGATCCATGAGCCGAAACTCAGCGCCGACGACCGTGACCAGCGGGTCGTCGATGTTCTGACCGAGGTCGGCCTCGATCCCTCGACGCGCTTCCGCTACCCGCACGAATTCTCCGGCGGCCAGCGCCAGCGGGTCGCGATCGCGCGCGCCATGGTCCTGAAGCCGCGCTTCGTCATGCTGGACGAGCCGACTTCGGCACTCGACATGAGTGTCCAAGCGCAGGTGGTGGATCTTTTGCGCAGCCTGCAGACCAAGCACAATCTGGCATATTTATTCATCAGCCACGATCTGAAGGTCATCCGCGCACTGGCCAACGACGTCATCGTCATGCGCAACGGCAAGGTGGTCGAGGCTGGACCATCCGAACAAATTTTCGAACGACCACAGACCGAGTATACTAAGGCCCTGATCTCGGCGGCTTTCCGCATCGAGACCGCGCCACTTGGTGCGGTCAACGACTAACGATAGCACCGACGCGCAACTTCTCGGGGAAGAAAACACGAAATGCCAGATCTGGAAAAAGGCCGTGTCCTGCTTTCGGTCACCGGATTCCACCCGCAGCGCTGGCATGAACTGCTTTCCGCCGAGCGCGAGGTGGTGACAGAACCTGCGGGCACCTCCGATCCGTCGATCGCCTACGCCGTGGTGTGGAAACACAAGCCGAACCTGCTTGCGGGCCTGCCGAACCTGCGCGCCATCTTCTCGATCGGCGCCGGTGTCGACCACATCTTCAACGATCCGGGCCTGCCCGACGTGCCGATCGTCAAAGTGGTGGCCGATAACCTGACGCAATACATGACCGAGTATGTGGTTTGGCGCGTACTCGACCACCACCGCCAGGGCGCGCTTTATCGCCAACAGCAGCAAAAGAAGACCTGGCATGAGCCACAACAGCGGCCCGCAGGCGACATCTCAGTCGGCATCATGGGGTTGGGGACACTCGGCCGTGCCGCGGCTTCGGTGCTGCTGTCGCTCGGATTTTGCGTCAATGGCTGGTCGCGCACATCACATCCGATGGACGGCGCTACCGGCTATGTCGGCGACAGTGGTTTGATCCCTTTCCTCAATGCCACAGATATCCTGGTGGTGCTTTTGCCGCTGACGCCGACGACGCGCGGCATCGTCAACTACGGACTGCTCAAGGAACTGCGCCGTCGCAACGGCCTGGGAGGCGCCGTGCTCATCAATGCCGGGCGTGGCCGACTGCAGAAAGATGACGATATCCTGCGCGCGCTGGACGAAGGCATTCTCAAGGAAGCAAGCCTCGACGTGTTCGAGGTAGAACCTCTGCCGAAGACCAGCCCGCTATGGAGCCATCCGAAAGTGTACGTGACGCCGCACGCTGCCGCGACGTCCGATCCCAACCATCTCGTGCCGATCATGCTGGCGCAAATGGCGGCTTTCGAACGCGGCGAACCGCTGCAGAACACGGTCGATCGCTCCGCCGGCTATTGAAGAGCGGACGCTCCAATCAGCTTTCCGGAGGCTTCGGAATGCACTGGCGCCTGATCAGAGAGCGATTCATGGCGTCGATTTCAGCGGCTGCCTTGTCGGCCGACTGTCTCTTCGCCGAGCGTGTATCCGGCAGCACAGGGCCGAGGCCGAGCGGCGTTTCCGCGAAGACCGGCTTGGCATCAGTTGCAAGCCCGTTGGCGCTGGCGAGCGCGTTGCGCTGAGCAATCAGCCTCTTGCACTCGACCTTGTCGTATTGGATCGATGACTGCAGGTCCGCATCCTGGCGCGAGACTAGCGAAGAATCGCCCGCACATCCGGCGAGCAGAAGCAGGAACAGCAAAGCTGACGATCTCGGCGCCATCGGGCGAATCTCCATCGGTCGGACCGGCAATTTCGCACGCCGGCAGGCTAGCCCGCAACCCAAGGTATCTCCCGCTTCGCGGCGCGCCGACCAAATCCTGCCATTGTCGCCCTCTGCGTAAGGGCGACAGCGAATGTGCCGGAAGCCTATCCGCGCAGTTCGCGCCGCAGGATCTTGCCGACATTGGTCTTCGGCAGCTCCGTCCGGAATTCGATGTACCTCGGCCGCTTGTAGCCCGTGAGGTTCTGCTTGCAATATTCGAGCAGCGCCTCGGCCGTCAGGTCTGGGTCCTTCTTGACGACGAAGAGCTTCGGAATCTCACCCGACTTCTCGTCCGGCACGCCGATCGCCGCCACCTCTAGAACACCCGGATGCTGGGCCACGACTTCCTCAAGTTCATTGGGGTAGACATTGAAGCCGGAGACCAGGATCATGTCCTTCTTGCGGTCGACGATCTTCGTGTAGCCCTTCTCGTCCATGAAGCCCATGTCGCCGGATTTGAAGTAGCCGTCGTCGGTCATCACCTTGGCGGTCTCGTCAGGTCGGTTCCAGTAACCCGCCATGACTTGCGGACCCTTGATGCAGATTTCGCCCACGTCTCCGAGCGGTACCGGATTGCCGTCTTCATCGCGGATGGAGATCTCCGTGGATGGGATCGGCAAACCGATCGTGCCGGTGAAATCGTCGGCGTCGAACCGATTGGCCGTCGCGACCGGTGATGTTTCGGACAGGCCGTAGCCTTCGGAAATGTTGATGCCGGTAAGCTTTTTCCAGCGCTCGGCGACCGGCCGCTGTGCCGCCATGCCTCCGGCAAAGACCAGAAGCAGCGGTTTGAAATCGAGCTTGCGGAAATCCTCGTTGTTGAGCAGCGCATTGAACAGCGTGTTCAGCCCCGGAAAAACGTTGACGGGATATTTCTGCAGTTCCTTGACGAAGCCCGGAATGTCGCGCGGGTTCGGGATCAGGATATTCTGGGCGCCCTGTTGCATGCCCATCAGCGCATTCACCGTTAGGGCATAGATGTGATAGAGCGGCAGCGCGCAAACGAAGACCAGCCGCTCGGGGCGCGCCCGTTTGACGAACGCCGTTTCCTGCCACAGACGGTTCTGCTCGACATTGGCCAGCACGTTGCTGTGCAGCAAGGTGGCGCCCTTCGAGACGCCGGTGGTCCCGCCGGTATATTGCAGGAAGGCGATGTCGTTGCGTGTGACAGCCACCGGCTTGAACGCCTTGCCTGCACCCTCCCTTAGGGCGGCATTGAACTTGACATGGCCAGGCAACGACCAGGCCGGAACCATTTTCTTGACCTTCCGCACGACCAGATTGACGATCATGCCCTTCAGGCCACCCAGCATGTCGCCCATGGATGCGACGACGACATGCTTCACCGGCGTGCGGGCAATGACCGCCTGCAGCGTGTTGGCGAAATTTTCCAAGATGATGATCGCTTCCGCGCCCGAATCCTTGAGCTGGTGCTCGAGCTCACGTGGCGTGTAGAGCGGATTGACGTTCACCACGGTATAGCCAGCTCTGAGGACTGCCATCATCGCGACCGGATATTGCAGCACGTTCGGCATCATGATGGCGACGCGCGCACCTTTGGCCAAACCCCTCGACTGCAGAAAGGCCGCAAAAGCAGTCGAATGCCGCTCCAGTTCCGCATAGGTCATGGTCTTGTCCATGCAGGTGTAGGCAGGACGCGACGCAAACTGCTTGCAGGCCGTGACCAGGAGATCACCGATCGATTCCGCAGGCAGGCCGGCGATCTCGGCCGGAACGACATCGGCATAGCTTGCCAGCCACGGCTTGGGCGGCTGACCATTGGCGAGCGACGCGGCCGCCCTCGGAAGGGTCTCGGCCCGGGCGCTCGATGTCTTCGGTGCCTTGGCACTGTTCGTCTTCGCCGACGCCTTCGCTGCGGCTGGTTTGGCAGCGACCTTCGCCGCTTCCGCCTTCGGCTTGGCTATCTTTCCCGCTGGAACAGCATCCGTTTTCGTTGACGCAGCTGCCGCCGGTTTCGAAGTCCCGGCTTTCGCGGTTGCAGCCTTTGCGGCGGCGGTTGGCTTCGCCGAAGCCTTGACCGCCGGCGCAGCCTTGGCCGTTGCCGGCTTGGCCTTTGCGGCTTCCGCCTTCGGCTTGACGGCTTTGGCAGCCGGATTGGATTTCACCGCCGCGGTTGCTGCGGGCTTCGAGACCGTGGCGGCTGCTTTTGCTGCCTTCGCCTTCGCTGGCGCCTTCTTATCGGCGGCTGTCGTTGCCTTCGTCGTAGACTTGACCGAACCTGTTGTCTTCGTTGCCTTCGCCACCTGTTCCTCCCTCGACAATTGTGGGCCGGCTCGACCCCTCTTGGGCGGGGGCTGGTGCGCCGTGCGACTGGCGCTATTCGCGCCGAAAACCCTGCTGCCGACTATGTATTGCGACTATTCGCTCCCGTGCAAGCCTTGCCCCAACGGCACCTTGACTGGAATTTGCAGCAGCGTTCCGACAACCCACTGGGCGCGTCCTTTTTTGCCTCAAATTGCCGTAGGAGGTTTTTGCGCTTCAACGAAAGATACGGGCGTTCATATTCCCGTGATAGGCTGATGAAGCAATAATACTATCAGATATTTGGCTATCTCTAGAATATTATTTCCATAACTGAAGGAGAGACAGACAGGGAGTTCCAATGCCAGAAAAACGGTGCTTATATGCGCCCTTCGCGAGCCTATAGAGGGGCTTGGCAGAACACCAGGGAGTGCTCAATGAAAACGAAACTGACTTTTGCGGCCGCGCTGCTGGCCGCAACCGTCATGGGTGGGATGGCGAACGCCAAGCAGTTGGTTTACTGCTCGGAAGCATCGCCAGCGGGGTTCGATCCATCGCCATGGAGCGGCGGCAACGACTTCGACGCCTCGTCGCGCACCATCTATTCCCGGCTGGTCGAATTCGACCACGGCAAGACCACCATCTCGCCCGGCCTGGCCGAGAGCTGGACTGTTTCCGACGATGGCAAGGAATACACCTTCAAGCTGCGCAAGGGCGTGAAGTTCCAGACGACCGACTGGTTCACCCCGACCCGCGATCTCAACGCCGAGGACGTCAAGTTCTCCTTCGAGCGTCAGTGGAAGAAGGAAAGCCCGTGGTACAGCTACCTGGCCGGCACCGGCTGGGAATACTTCACCGGCATGGGCTTCCCCGAGCTGCTGAAGGAAATCGTCGTGGTCGACGACCTCACCGTCAAGTTCGTGCTGAACAAGCCGGAAGTGGCTTTCCTGCCGGACCTCGGCATGGACTTCGCCTCGATCGTGTCGAAGGAATATGCCGATCAGCTCGAGAAGGCAGGTACGCTGGCGCAGTTCTCGCAGAAGCCGGTCGGCACCGGCCCGTACCAGTTCGTCGACTACCAGGTTGACGCGGTCATCCGCTATCAGGCCTGGGACGGCTATTTCGGTGGACGCCAGAAGATCGACGACCTGATCTTCGCCATCACCCCCGATGCAGCCGTGCGTGCGCAGAAGCTCAAGGCCGGCGAATGCGATATCATGTCCTACCCGGCGCCGGCGGATATCGCCGGCCTGAAGGCTGACACCAATCTCAACGTCGCCGAGCAGGAAGGCCTGAACGTCGGCTACATGGCCTACAACACGACCGTAGCGCCGTTCGACAAGGTCGAGGTCCGCAAGGCCCTCAACATGGCCGTCAACAAGCAGGCGATCATCGACGCCGTCTATCAGGGCGCCGGCCAGGTGGCCGTCAACCCGATCCCGCCGACGATGTGGTCCTACAACAAGAACATCAAGGACGACGCCTACGATCCGGAAGCGGCCAAGAAGATGCTGGCCGACGCGGGCGTGAAGGATCTTTCCATGAAGATCTGGGCCATGCCGGTGTCGCGTCCGTACAATCCGGGCGCACAGCGCGTTGCCGAGATGATCCAGGCTGACTACGCCAAGGTTGGCGTCAAGGCCGAGATCGTCTCCTACGAGTGGACCGAATATCGCGAACGCGGCAAGGCCAAGGATCGTGATGGCGCTTTCCAGCTTGGCTGGACCGGCGACAACGGCGATCCGGACAACTTCCTGTTCCTGCTCGGCTGCTCGGCCATCGGCCAGTCCAACTATGCGATATGGTGCAACAAGGAGTTCGAGGACCTGCTCCAGGCGGGCAAGGCCACCACGGACGTCGCCAAGCGCACCGAGATCTATGAGAAGGCCCAGGAAGTGTTCAAGCGTGAGGCCCCATGGCTGACGATTGCTCACTCCAAGGTGTTCATGCCGATGAACAAGAAAGTCGTCGGTTTCGCCATGGATCCGCTCGGTATCCACCGTTTCGACGGTGTTGACGTTACCGAATAAGGCTTTCAACGTGAAATAGGGAACGGCGGCGCTGGACTTTCAGCGCCGCCGTTTTATTAAGGCCCATGTTCCGCTATCTACTCCACAAGCTGGCATTGATTGTGCCAACCATCTTCGGTATCTCGCTGGCGGCCTTCGCATTTGTGCGCCTGCTTCCAGGAGATCCGATCCTCGCTATGGCTGGCGAGCGCGGCGTGAGCCCCGAACGCTATGCCGAACTGGTCGAACGGTTCGGTTTCAACCGGCCCTATATTGTCCAGTACTATGAATACATCAGCCGCGTTCTCGGTGGCGACTTCGGCATCTCGCTCTCCACCAAGCGGCCGGTTTTCGGCGAATTCATGACACTCTTCCCAGCGACGCTGGAACTTGCTCTCGTCGCCATGATCATCGCGATCCTCATCGGCATTCCCGCCGGCATCTTCGCAGCCGTCAAACGCGGCTCCTGGTTCGATCAAGCCACCATGGGCGTGGCGTTGACCGGTTATTCGATGCCGATCTTCTGGTGGGGTTTGCTGCTCATCATCTTTTTCTCCGGCTATCTCGGCTGGACCCCTGTCTCGGGCCGCATCGGTCTGCAATTCTTCTTTAAGCCTGTCACCGGCTTCATGCTGATCGACAGTTTGATCTCCGGCAGACCCGGCGCCTTCTGGTCAGCGGCCAGCCATCTCATCCTGCCGTCGATCGTGCTCGCCACCATTCCGCTGGCCGTCATCGCGCGACAAACGCGATCAGCAATGCTCGAGGTTCTGGGCGAGGACTATGTGCGCACCGCGCGTGCCAAAGGCCTGTCGCCACGCCGCGTCATCGGCCTGCACGCCTTCCGCAACGCACTCATCCCGGTCATCACGACAATCGGCCTGCAGGTCGGCACGCTGATGGCCGGCGCCATCCTGACCGAGACGATCTTCTCCTGGCCGGGTATCGGCAAGTGGATGATCGACGCCATCGGAAAGCGCGACTATGCGGTCGTGCAGAGCGGGCTGCTCATCATCGCGCTCATCGTCATGGCCGTGAATCTCGTCGTCGACGTGCTTTATGCCGTCATCAACCCACGTATCCGGGTGCAGTGACATGACAGATCAAACAGCAGGCGAAACCACCGCCGCGACGGTGCCTTCCGGCCCGAAGCAGCGCGCCTTCGCCGAATTCTGGCACTACTACTCCATGAACACCGGCGCCGTCATCGGCCTGGTGGTGTTCACCCTCCTGGTCCTGGTGGCCCTATTCGCACCGCTTGTGGCGCCACACCTGCCGGACGAACAGTTCCGCGACTCCCTGCTCACCCCGCCGGCCTGGCAGGAAGGCGGCAAGTCGATGTTCATCCTGGGCACCGATGCCGTCGGACGCGACATTCTCTCGCGCCTGATCTTCGGAGCGCGTTATTCGCTGTTCATCGGCCTTATCGTCGTCGTCTTCGCGCTGTCCTCGGGCATCGTGCTCGGCGTGCTGGCCGGGTACTTCCGTGGCTGGGTCGACGCACTGATCATGCGCGTCATGGACATCATCCTGGCCTTCCCGTCGCTGCTGCTCGCCCTTGTGCTTGTGGCGATCCTCGGGCCTGGTCTCTTCAACGCCATGCTGGCCATCGCACTGGTGCTGCAGCCGCACTTCGCGCGTTTGACCCGCGCCGCCGTGATGGCCGAGAAGAACCGTGAATATGTCGTCTCGGCCAAGGTCGCGGGCGCCAGCCATCTGAGAATGATGCTGGTGACGATCCTGCCGAACTGCGTGGCGCCGCTGATCGTTCAGGCGACGATGTCGTTCTCCAATGCCATCCTCGAGGCAGCCGCGCTCGGCTTCCTGGGCATGGGCGCCCAGCCCCCGACGCCGGAATGGGGTACGATGCTCGCCTCCGCGCGCGAGTTCATCCTGCGTGCACCGTGGGTCGTCACCTTCCCCGGCCTCGCCATCCTGATCACCGTGCTCGCCATCAACCTGATCGGCGACGGTCTGCGCGATGCGCTCGACCCCAAGCTGAAGAGGTCGTGACATGGCATTGCTAGAGATCAAGAATCTGACGGTCTCGTTCGATACGTCGAGCGGGCCCTTCATGGCGGTGAAGGGCATCGATCTGTCGATCGAGCCGCGGGAAGTGCTGGCAATCGTCGGCGAATCCGGCTCCGGCAAGTCGGTGTCGATGCTGGCGGTCATGGGCCTGCTGCCGCCTTCGGCGACGGTGAAAGCCGATCGCATGAGCTTCAACGGCAAGGACCTCCTGGCCCTCGACCCAGCCGAGCGCCGCAAGATCATCGGCAAGGACATCTCGATGATCTTCCAGGAGCCGATCGCCAGCCTCAATCCGTGTTTCACGGTGGGCTATCAGATCGAGGAAGTGCTGCGCGTGCATATGGGCATGGACAAGGTCCAGCGCCGCGCCCGTGCCGTCGAGCTGCTGACGCTCGTCGGCATTCCCGAACCGACGGAGCGGCTCAACTCCTTCCCGCACCAGATGTCGGGCGGCCAGTGCCAGCGCGTGATGATCGCCATGGCGATCGCCTGCAACCCGAAGCTTTTGATCGCCGACGAGCCGACCACCGCGCTCGACGTTACGATCCAGAAGCAGATCCTCGACCTTCTGATGAAGCTGCAGGCCGAACACGGCATGGGCCTCATCATGATCACCCACAATATGGGCGTGGTCGCCGAAACGGCCGACCGCGTCGTCGTGCAGTACAAGGGCACGAAGATGGAAGAGGCAGATGTGCTGTCGCTGTTCGAGAACCCGAAGAGCAACTATACGCGCGCCTTGCTTGCAGCTCTGCCGGACAACGCCACCGGCGACCGGCTGCCAACCGTCTCCGACATGCTGTTCGAACCCGCAGTTTCGGGAGCCGCCTCATGACCGTTGTCGTCGAAGGAAAGAACATCAAGCGCGACTACCATGTCGGTGGCGGCATGTTCCGGCCGGCGCGCACGGTTCATGCGGTGAAGGGCGTTTCCTTCTCGGTCGAGAAGGGCAAGACACTGGCCATCGTCGGCGAGTCCGGCTGCGGCAAGTCTACGCTTGCGCGCATCATCACACTGATCGACGCTCCAAGCGCCGGCGAGCTGTTCATCGACGGCAAGAAGGTCGATATCGCCAAGGACGGCCTGTCCAAGGAGATGCGCCGCAAGGTGCAGATCGTGTTCCAGAACCCCTATGGCTCGCTCAATCCACGCCAGAAGATCGGCGACATCCTGGGCGAGCCGCTGGTGATCAACACCGATGTCCCGGCCTCCGAACGCCGCGACCGCGCCATGGCGATGCTGAAAAAGGTCGGCCTTGGGCCGGAGCACTACAACCGCTATCCGCACATGTTCTCGGGCGGCCAGCGGCAGCGCATCGCGATCGCACGTGCACTGATGCTGAACCCGAGCCTGCTGGTGCTGGACGAGCCTGTTTCGGCGCTTGACCTCTCGGTGCAGGCACAGGTGCTCAACCTGCTTGCCGACCTGCAGGACGAGTTCCAGCTGACCTACGTCTTCATCAGCCACGACCTGTCGGTGGTGCGTTACATCGCCGACGACGTCATGGTGATGTATTTTGGCGAGGCCGTCGAATATGGCTCCCGCGACGAGGTCTTCGCCAACCCGCAGCACAGCTACACCAAGACGCTGTTCGCCGCGACCCCGCGCGCCGACGTCGACAGCATCAAGGCGAGACTTGCGCGCAAGAAGGCGGCCTAGGCCGCCTTCCATGTCTTCCTTTCAGGCCATCGAAAAGCGCGGTCCGTGCCAGCAGGCGTTTGCCCGATGAACGCGCCACGCTTGCCCGACCTGCCCGTAACCGCTGTCTTGCCAGCGCTGAACGGCGCTCTCGAAACCGACACCAGCGCGGTGCTGGTGGCGCCGCCGGGAGCAGGCAAGACGACCTTGGTGCCGCTCGCCCTCCTCGACGCCTCCTGGCTCAAATCCGGCAAGATCGTGCTGTTGGAACCGCGCCGGCTAGCCGCCCGCGCGGCAGCCAGGCGCATGGCCGCCCTGCTTGGCGAAGAGCCGGGCGGCACGGTTGGCTACGCCATGCGCATGGAGAACCGTACTTCGGCCAACACGCGCATTCTCGTCGTCACCGAAGGCGTTCTGGCACGCATGATCCTCGACGATCCGGAGCTGCCAGGCGTGTCTGCGGTGATCTTCGACGAATTCCACGAACGCTCGCTGGATGGCGATTTCGGACTGGCGCTGGCCCTCGATGTCCAGGGGGCGCTGCGGCCGGATCTGCGCCTTCTGGTGATGTCGGCGACGCTCGACGGCGCTCGCGTGGCGAAACTTCTGTCCGGCGCGCCCGTGATCGAAAGCGAGGGCCGCAGCTTTCCCGTAGAAATCCGATATGAGGAGCGCCCCGCCGGCGTGCCCATCGAGGAGGCGACGGCCAAGGCAATAAGAACCGCTCTGGCCGACGAAACGGGCAGCGTGCTCGCTTTCCTGCCCGGACAGCGCGAGATCGAACGCACCGCAACGCAACTCGAAGGGCGTGTCAGTGCCGACACGGATGTCGTGCCCCTCTATGGCCAGCTCGACGGCAAGGCGCAGGATGCTGCCATCCGCCCAGCGGCGCAAGGTCGCCGCAAGGTGGTGCTGGCGACCGCGATCGCGGAAACCTCGATCACCATCGACGGCGTGCGCGTCGTCATCGATTCCGGCTTGTCGCGCCTGCCGAAATACGAGCCGGCGAGCGGCCTGACGCGCCTGGAGACGGTGCGCGCCTCGCGTGCCTCCGCCGATCAGCG
>NZ_JAKREW010000025.1 GCF_022347545.1 Terribium retamae | reverse complement strand
GAGCAGCGGCGATCTGCTCGGCCGACTTGTCGATGCCGGTCGCGACGACCGAGACGCGGATGACACCTTCGAGATCTTCGTCGAAAGTGGCACCCAGGATGATGTTGGCGTCCTGATCGACCTCTTCGCGGATACGGGTCGCAGCTTCGTCGACTTCGAACAGGGTAAGGTCGCGGCCGCCGGTGATCGAGATCAGCAGGCCCTTGGCGCCCTTCATCGAGGTCTCGTCGAGCAGCGGGTTGGCGATCGCTGCTTCGGCAGCAGCCATCGCGCGGCCCTCGCCGGAAGCCTCGCCAGTGCCCATCATGGCCTTGCCCATCTCACGCATCACCGAACGGACGTCGGCGAAGTCGAGGTTGATCAGGCCTTCCTTGACCATCAGGTCGGTGATGCAGGCAACACCCGAATAGAGCACCTGGTCGGCCATCGCGAACGCATCGGCGAAGGTGGTCTTGTCATTGGCCAACCGGAACAGGTTCTGGTTCGGAATGACGATGAGGGTGTCGACACATTTCTGCAGTTCCTCGATGCCCATATCGGCCGTCTTCATGCGGCGCTGGCCTTCGAAGTGGAACGGCTTGGTCACGACGCCGACCGTGAGGATACCCTTCTCGCGGGCAGCGCGGGCAACGACCGGAGCAGCACCTGTACCAGTGCCGCCACCCATGCCGGCAGTGACAAAGCACATATGGGTGTTGGACAGGTGATCGACGATCTCGTCGATGCACTCTTCCGCAGCGGCGCGCCCGACCTCCGGCTGCGAGCCGGCGCCGAGACCTTCGGTGACGTGCGCGCCGAGCTGGATCAGCCGCTCTGCCTTCGACATGGTGAGCGCCTGGGCGTCCGTATTGGCCACGACGAACTCCACGCCGCGCAGGCCCGCCGTGATCATGTTGTTGACCGCATTGCCGCCGCCACCGCCGACACCGAACACGGTGATGCGTGGCTTGAGCTCGGTGATGTCCGGCTTTTTCAGATTGATCGTCATAGTCCTCGTCCTTTTGCCTTTACCGCCGCTTCGCCGTCGCGGCCGCCTTTGGGGCTGTCCCCGTCAACTCAACTAAAAACTGTCTCTCAACCACTGACTCATGCGGTGAAGTCTCCCGCCTGTTCCCGTCATCTTGAAACGGGAGGCTCCAAATGCAGGATGGCTCTCGAAAGAGGCGACCTGCGGATAGATCATCAGCCCGACCGCGGTCGAGAACGCCGGTCCCTTCGCCGCTTCCGGCAAACCGGCAACTCCGAGCGGGCGCCCGACGCGGACATTGCGGCCAAGTACGCGGCGTGCTGCTTCCGGCATGCCGGCAAGCTGGCTGGCGCCGCCGGTCAAGACGACCCGCTTGCCCACCACATTGCCGTAGCCGGATTTGCTCAGGCGCTCGCGCAGCAGCTCCAGCGTTTCCTCGATACGGGCCCGAATGATTCGTGTCATCACCGAACGTGGGATTTGCAGCGGTGCTTCCCCCTCCTCGCCGATCGGCTGGATGGTGACGAGATCGCGATCGTCGGCGCTGCCCGGCAAAGCGGACCCATGCATGACCTTGAGCCTCTCTGCAGCGTCGAGCGAGGTCGACAGGCCCTTGGCGAGATCGAGCGTGACATGGTTGCCGCCGACGGGGATGGAATCGCCGTAGACGAACTTGCCTTCTGAGAAGACCGAGATCGTTGTGGTACCGCCGCCCATATCGATACAGGCCGCGCCCATCTCCAGTTCATCGTCGACAAGCGCCGCGAGCCCCGCCGCGTAGGGCGTTGCGATCATGCGCTCGACCGACAGATGCGAACGGTTGATGGCGAGCTCCAGATTGCGAAGCGGAGCGGAGTCGCCGGTCAGCACATGCATGTCGACGCCGAGTGTATCGCCCACCATGCCGCGCGGATCACGCACGCCGCGTTCACCATCCAGCGAAAAACCGACCGGCAGCGCATGCAGCACTTCGCGCTCCGACTTCAGAGCCTGCTTGGCGCCTGCGGCCAGCACCCGCTTGATGTCGTTTTCATCCACCTCGTGACCACCGAGATTGATGGTAGCGTTGAAGGTTTCGCTCTTCAGCCGACCGGCCGTCATATTGACGATCAGCGAATCCACGGTGAGGCCCGCCATGCGTTCGGCAGCGTCCACGGCCAAGCGGATAGCATGCTCTGCACGATCGAGATCGATGACGACCCCCGATTTCACGCCATGCGACTTCTGATGGCCAATGCCGATGACCTGGATGCGGTGCGAACGACCACGCAGCAGGTGCCCTTCTTCGCACGGCTTCAGCTTCGCGACCACGCAGCTGACTTTGCTCGAGCCGACATCGAGGACCGTCAGTACGCCGGATCGGCGCGAGGCCCCATCATTGTTGCCGCCGAGCCAACTCATATTTGCTGCCCCGTCTTGCGCTTCGCCATCTTGGCCTGCTCCTTCAGCGCCGCCTCGCGCGCCGTCGCGGCTTCCTGGGTCAGTTGCACCGTCAGCCGATCGGACAGGCGCATATCGACGGAGGCGATGTCGCGCGACAGAAGCCCCTTCTCGCGATCCAGTCGAACCAGGTCGGCCATCGCCTGCTCGACATTGGCCTCGGGCAGCTTGATCACGACGCCGTTGTCCAGCTTGATATCCCAGCGCCGGTCACCGATGCGCATGTAGCCGCGCACCCTGGAAGCAAGCTCGGGAAAATTCGCAACCTTGGCCATCAATGCCGGCGCATGCTCTGGAGCTCCCTGCCCCACCAGCAGCGGAAGCTTCGATTGCTCGCCACCCGTATAAGGCGCAATGATGCGGCCATCCTTCTCGATCACCGAAAGCTCGGAGCCGCGCTGCCAGATGGCGAAGGCCTGACGCTCTTCGATACGCACTTCCAGAAGATGCGGGTAGACTTTGCGCACCGCCACCGACTGTATCCAGGGCAACAAGGCGATGCGCTCGCGCGCGCCTTCAGCACTGAAGCCGACCAGAGAAGTCCAGCCATTGAGATCGAGCTTGTCGAGAATATCGATCTCGGACGTTTCGCGATTGCCGACCACCTTGATCTGATCGACGGCAAAGCCGGTACGAGCCGTCACGTCTTGCACAAAGCCATCGAGATGCCCGCCAAGATAGGCACCATAGGTCAGCGTCGACGCCATAAAGACGGCCGTCATCGCCGTTGCCGCGAAAGGCGGAGCAGTGAAGTCGCCGCGCGTGATCCGACCCATCGCGCGCACGGGCTTACGAAGCACCCTGGGCAAGACGAAGCTATCGAGCCAAGAGGACACGCCAAAGCGGGCGCGAAGTGCCGCACCCTTTCTTCCGCCCTGTCCCCAGTTCAACGCCGACACGACGCGTCCTCCACCATCCAACTCAACAGCTCGCCAAACGAATGCCCCGCCTGGGCAGCAATCTCAGGCACCAAAGACGTCGGCGTCATGCCGGGCTGCGTGTTGATTTCGAGCCAGACAACCTCGCCGTTTTCGGAATGACGGTCGTCGTAACGGAAGTCCGACCGGGAGACGCCCCGGCAACCGATCGCTTGGTGAGCCTTAAGGGCCAGTGTCTGTATTTTTTGGTAAATATTTAGTGAAATTTTAGCGGGCACCTCGTGTTTTGAGCCACCCGGAACGTATTTTGAATCATAATCGTAGAAGGAATGGCCCGTCGGAACGATCTCACAGACCCCAAGCGCCACATCCCCCATCACCGCGCAGGTCAATTCGCGCCCATGTATGTAGCGCTCGACCATGACCTTCTCACCGTAATTCCACTCCGGAGACGAGATCAGCTGAGGCGGATGCGACTGATCCTCCCTGACGATGACGACGCCAAAACTGGAGCCCTCATTGACGGGCTTGACCACATAGGGCGGTCGCATCGGATGCTCATTCTTGATGGTGAAGCGGTCGATGACGCGGGATTCGGCAACCGGAATCCCGACCGACTTCGCAACCCGCTTCGCCTGCTCCTTGTCCATGGCCAGCGCCGAAGCCAAAACGCCAGAATGCGTGTAGGCAATCCCGAGAAATTCAAGCACACCCTGGATGGTGCCGTCCTCGCCATAAGGGCCATGCAAAGCATTGAAAGCCACATCCGGCTTCAGATCAGCAAGAACGGAGGAAATGTCGCGACCGACATCGACGCGCGTGACCTGATAGCCCTCAGCCTCGAGCGCATCCGCGCAGGCCTTTCCGGAGGACAAGGACACGGGCCGCTCGGACGAAAAACCTCCCAGCAAGACGGCCACATGTTTTTTCTTCATCACCCCGTCATCCCTCTCGCGGCGGGCTTGCAATTCCATTTCCAAGACATGAATCACCCGCTTCCGGAGAATGACTTCCCCAGATGAAACGCGGCCCCACGCGTCGAACGACTCAAATCAGGAAACGCTGTTGCCCCAAAGAATCAGAGAGTTGATTCACTGACAAGCCCCTATGATTCCGGGGGATTCACTTTCTCGAAAAAAGTGTTTCGAAAGCCGGCTTTTGAGTCTCGGCTGCGACGGAAATGGGTCCCGGGTTCAGGACGCGAAATCAGCCATCTCATGCTTTGAGAAGCCATCCATCACCACCAATGCGAGATCACAAAGTGCCGCAAGCCGCGTGGCGGGCACACCATCGCGCGCTTGCACGGATAAACCGTGCATGACTGCCGTTAGATAGTCTGCCAAGCGCTGCACATCGGTATCGACGATTTCCCCGTCCATCACTGCCCGCCTCAGCCGTTCGGCGATCGCATCCGTCTGCCGATGCCGTCGCTGAGCCAGCCAATCCTGAAGGCGAATGTTTTCGGCGGCGCAATTCGTCGCGGCAGAGACCACCATGCAGCCCCATGGCTTGCCTTGCCGGGTGTAGACTTCGACAGCTTCACGAAGAATGCGAGCAACCGCTCTTTGCGCCGTCGGTTCCTCCGCGAGAGCCCGATCGACGAAACCACCTTCTCTGGTTTCATAGAGCCCTACCGCTTCGCGAAACAAATCCTCTTTCGAGCCGAAGGCTGCGTAGATCCGGGCGGAAGCAATACCGAGCTCCGCAACAAGATCGGCCATTGACGTGCCCTCATAGCCGCGCACCCAAAAGGCATCGCGCGCCTTCACCAGCGCTTCGTCGCGGTCGAATTCCCGAGGTCGCGCCATCGACACCTCCATTCTTGATCGATCCACAAATAATTCGCTTGACAGCTTCATGCAAGCGCCGGTTATTTGTCGATCGACAAAGAAACAAACAGGAGCTTTTCATGAGCACGTCGAACGACGCCGTGTCCCGCGGCGCGATGACTTCTGCTGGCCGAAGCGAAACGAGGCGAGGCGTGACACTTGCCTTGCTCGCCTTTGCACAGCTGATCATCGCACTCGATCTGAACATCGTCTTCGTAGCCTTGCCCGAAATCGGTACCGGCCTCGGCTTTTCCAACCAAACGCTGCAGTGGGTGGTCAGCGTCTACACCGTCTTCACCGGCGGCTTCCTGCTGTTTGGCGGTCGTGCGGCCGATCTCATCGGCCAGCGGCGCATGTTCATCTTTGCTTTGTGGCTTTATGCGCTGTCGTCACTCATCGGCGGTCTCGCCTGGACGCCGGAGGTCATCATTGCCGCCCGCGCTGTACAGGGCATCGGTGGCGCTTTCCTGTTCCCGGCGACGCTCTCGCTGGTGAACCGGCTGTTCGCGGAAGGCCCGGAACGCAACCGCGCACTCGCCGTATGGGGCGGCGCGGGTGCCAGCGGCCTCACCATCGGATCGCTCGCCGGTGGTTTGCTCACGGGCGCCTTCGGCTGGCCTTCTGTGTTTTATGTCAACGTGCTGCTGGCCGGCATCGCCATCCTCGCAGCCTTCTTCGTCATTCCACGCGATCCCAAGCGTCACGAACACCGCAGCTTTGACCTTGCCGGGGCCCTCACCGTTACGGCTGGAGCGACCTTGCTGGTCTTTGCACTGGTGCAGGGTCCTGAATATGGCTGGCTGTCCCCTTCCATCCTCTGGAGCGCGGGGCTGGCAATCCTGTTTCTCGTCGCCTTCGCGATCATCGAAGCGAACAGCAGCGATCCTCTGATGCCTCTGCGGCTGTTCCGAAACCGCAGCCTGGCTGCCGGCATGACGATCACCTTCCTCTACATGGCGACCTTCGGCACTCTGCCATATTTCCTCACCGTGCTGTTTCAGAACGTGCAGGGTTACTCGGCCTTAGAGACCGGTATCGCCTTCCTCGTGCCGTCGATTGCGATTGCCGCCGGTACGCAGCTCGGCGCGCGTCTGTCGACCCGTTTTTCCAATCGCTCCAGCCTGATCGGCGGCATGGTGATCGGCGCGATCGGAACAGCTCTGCTGGTGCCGGCAACAACGCCGGAAAGCGCCTATCTTGCGCTGGCGCCCGGTTTGATCGTCTCGGGCGTCGGCCAGGGCATCGTGTGGACCGCCATGTGGATTGCAGCAGCAGCCGGTGTCCATCACGACGAACAGGGCGTCGCCTCCGGCATGGCATCCACCACTCTCAA
Source organism: Terribium retamae (assembly GCF_022347545.1). Lineage (GTDB taxonomy): Bacteria > Pseudomonadota > Alphaproteobacteria > Rhizobiales > Rhizobiaceae > Mesorhizobium > Mesorhizobium retamae. The sequence continues at coordinate 77,600 of NZ_JAKREW010000025.1, read as the reverse complement.
TGTCGGCAATGCCATCGGGCTAGCCGTCCTGATCGCCATCGCAAATCGGCATGTCGGAAATCTGAGCGGCGACGTGCCGCGGGAGGCAGTCACTGGCGGAATGCAGTTGGCCTTCTGGATCGCGACCGCAGGGATCGCGCTCAGCATCCTCGTTGCATTGGTATCGCAGCGCAAGACATAGAGCGCGCCGCGCGTGAAGCCGGAACTAGCGGGCGCGGTAGCCTTTGCCGAAATGGCTTTCCAGCCGCACCTGCACCAGTTCGAACAGGATCGACAGGAACCAATAGATCGCCGCTGCCGTCGTCAGCATTTCGATATAACGATAGCTGGAGCGGCCATAGGACTGCGCAACGAACATCAGTTCGGTCACTCCCATCACCGAGATCAGCGAGGAATCCTTCAGCATGGCGATGAATTGCGACCCGGTCGGCGGAATGGCAACGCGGATCGCCTGCGGCATCACCACTTTCACCATCAACTGCCAGGGATGCAGGCCCAGCGCCAGTCCGGCCTCGCGCTGGCCGGCAGGCACCGACAAAAGCCCGGCGCGGAAGATCTCGCTCAGATAGGCGCCATAGTTCAGCGAAAGCGCGATGATGCCGGATGGGATTGCCGCCGGAACCGGTCCAATCTGCGGGATACCGAGATAGATCAGAAAGATCTGCACCAGCAGCGGCGTGCCGCGGAAAAACGAGGTGTAGAAGGTGGAAAGGCCATAGGCAATGGAACTCTTCGAGAGACGACCCAATGCCGCAAGCAGTCCCAGAACCACCGAAGCGATGATGGAGAAGAAGCAGACGTAGAGCGTGAGAACCGCGCCCTGGATGAACCCGGCGCGGCTCAGCGTAAAGCCGGCCAGCGCCGGGAACTTGTCGACGATGAAGGGCAGATCGAGCCCGAAGGACAGGAAGAAGGCCACGAACAGCGCCAGGAGCACCAGCCAGACGATGGCTACGCGAACACGAAACGCCTTGTCCACGACGCCGGCGCGTGTCTGGCCGGTAGTTTGCTCTGCCGCCACGCCCGACCGCCCTCGTCGTTTACTGTTTGGCCGAAATATCGCGGCCGACCCACTTTTCGGAAATCGTCTTCAATGTGCCGTCGTCATACATGGCCTTGAAGATTTCCTTGATCTTGGCTTCCCATTCGGGATCGCCTTTATCGACGGCAACCCAGAGCGGCTCGGTGAAGAGCGAGTCGTCGACGATCTTGAGCTTGCCTTCGGACTTCTTGACGCGCTCGGCGACCGTCATATAGCCCGCTACCGCCGCATCGAGACGCTTGCCGTCACCAAGGCCGAGATCCTGGAAGGCGAAGTCCTCGGTGTCATAAGGCTTTACCGTCACGTCGCCGAACGGAAACTCCGGTTTCACCGGTTCCTTGCCCGGCACCTCGATAACCAGTTCCTTCTGCAGGTACTTCTCGTAGGGCGTTCCACCTTGCGTCCCGACATTCTTGCCAGTCAGGTCCTTGACGCTCTTGATGGTGGTGTTGTCGGAGTTGACGGCCACCACCGCCGGTGCGCCATAATATTCATTAACGAAATTCAGGACTTTGGCGCGTTCTGCTGTCGGCGACATCGAGCAGATGCAGACATCCCAACGGCCCTTCCAGTTGCCTGCCGTGATGATTTCCCATGAAGGCGTCTCGACCTTGAGTTCGACGCCGAGGCGCTTTGCTACTTCACGGGCGATATCAACGTCGAAGCCAACCACCTCGCCCTTGTCGTCGATATAGGAAAAAGGCGGATAGGCCTGGTCGGTGACTTCGACCATTACCTTGTTCTTCATGATGCGGTCGAGCGTCTCGCCGGCGTGGGCCGTCGAAACCATGCCAGCCAGAAGGCCACCCAACACCAGTCTTGCTGCGTTCTTCAATTTCATCGAATGCCTCCCTGCGGCCTCAGCCAACCTGGAGCGTTTCCGTTTTCACGGAAAGGCGGAAACGCTCTAGCTTTTGTTTTACGCAAATCCCGACGCAAAACCGCGGCGCACTTTTGCTGGAACTGCTCTATACAACGCTAAGTCAAAGCACAATCGCGCTACGACGGCACTGGTCCAGCCCGTTTGATTGTTCCCCGGGTCGGCTGGTCCAGCCTGTCTTATGTATAGACGTAAAATGCTTCCGCGTGGACTGCAAGCGCGATTCGATCGTCACATGGACGATCGGCGGATCGAGGGAATCTACAGTAGTTGCCCTTGGAATTCCTGGACTTCGTGGCCTGGTCGAAACTTGCCGATGCGCTTGATTTCCCAGTGCAGGCGGATACCGGAATGCTCCAGCACACGTGCTCGCACGGTCTCGCCGAGATTTTCGAGGTCATAGCCGGTCGCGGTACCGGTGTTGATCATGAAATTGCAGTGCATAGGCGACATCTGTGCACCGCCGACCATGAGCCCACGGCAGCCTGCCTTGTCGATCTCCTTCCAGGCTGAAGTGCCTTCCGGATTCTTGAAGGTTGAACCGCCGGTCTTCTCGCGGATCGGCTGCACCGTTTCGCGGTGGTGCTGCACGGCATCCATCGCTTCCTTGATGACTGCCTTGTCTTCCTGAAAGCCTTCGAAGAGTGCCGAGGTGAAGATCAGCTCCGCCGACGCCGAAGAGTGCCGATAGGCGTAGCCCATGTCGGCATTGGACAGCAGATGTACCTCACCTTGACGGTCGAGCGCCCTAACCTCGACCACACGCTCGCGGGTCTCGACCCCATTGGCACCGGCGTTCATGCGCAGCGCGCCGCCGATAGCGCCTGGAATGCCATGATAAAAATGAAAACCACCGATGCCGGCTTCGAGCGCAACTGCCGCCACCCGCTTGTCGGGGATGGCGGCGCCGGCGCGGATCTGCGTCGAGGAAACCACTTCGGCTTCACCAAACCCCTTGGCCGACAGCCTCACCACGAAACCTTCTATGCCGCCGTCCCGCACCAGAAGATTGGAGCCCACCCCGACAATGGTAAGCGGAACATCCTCCGGCACCGCTTTAAGGAAGGCCGCAAGATCCTCCTCGTCGGCAGGCTGGAAAAGCGCATCCGCCAGGCCGCCCGCACGAAACCAGGTGATCTTGTCCATCTCGGCATCGGGCGTGATGCGCCCGCGCAAGCTTTTCAGCCTGTCGCCCAGTCTTTCCAGCAGCGCTGCGCCGCGTGTCATGACCCAACCTCGGCAAGTTCCTTCGGCAAAGCGTAGGCCCATTGCGTGATGTTGCCGGCGCCGAGGAAAACGACGAAGTCACCTGGCTTCGCCAGCTTGCGCACGATTGGCGCAACCTCGGACGGCTCCTCGATATAACGCGCATCGCGATGCCCGCCCGACCGGATCCGCAACACCAGCGCGTCGGACGAGGCACCGTCGATCGGGTCCTCCCCCGCTGCATAGACGGGGGCTACCATAACAGTGTCGGCATCGTTGAAGCAGGACGCGAACTCGTCGAACAGATCATGCAGACGCGTGAAGCGGTGCGGTTGGGCGATCGCGATCACCCTGCCCTTGGTCGCGTCGCGCGCAGCTTTGAGGACCGCCTTGATCTCGACGGGGTGATGACCGTAGTCGTCAAATACCTCGACGCCGTTCCATGAGCCCGTATGGGTGAAGCGACGCTTGACGCCCCCGAAGCCAGACAGGCCCTTCTTGATAGATTCGGCGGAAATGCCGAGTTCGTTGGCAACCGCGATTGCCGCCGTGGCATTGGAAACATTGTGGCGGCCCGGCATCGGCAGGCGCAAGCCGGAAATCACCGTTTCGCCGCTGCCCTTGCGGTTGCGGATGGTCACGTCGAAAATGGACGCAGCGCCTTCCATGCGATGGCCGGAGAAGCGTACATCGGCCTGGGTGTTCTCACCGTAGGTTATGACACGGCGATCCTCGATGCGGCCGACCAGAGCCTGGACTTCCGGGTGGTCGGTGCACATCACGCCAAATCCGTAGAATGGCACGTTTTCGACGAATTGACGGAAAGCCTCACGCACCTTGTCGAACGACCCATAGTGGTCGAGATGCTCGGGATCGATATTGGTGACCACTGCGATGTCGGCCGGCAATTTCAGGAAGGTGCCGTCGCTTTCGTCTGCCTCTACGACCATCCATTCGCCATCGCCCATGCGCGCATTGGTGCCATAAGCATTGATGATGCCGCCATTGATGACGGTCGGATCCAGTCCACCCGCTTCCAGCAGCGTCGCCACCATGGAGGTCGTGGTGGTCTTGCCATGCGTGCCGCCGATCGCGACGGCCTGGCGGAAGCGCATCAATTCAGCCAGCATTTCGGCGCGACGCACGATCGGCAGGTTCTTTTCGCGTGCGGCTCGCAGTTCCGGGTTGGCCTTCTTGATCGCGGTCGAAACGACCACGACTTCGGCCTCGCCGAGGTTCTCGGCCTTGTGGCCAACGAAGCAATCGATGCCCTTGTCGCGCAGGCGCTGCACATTGGCGCTTTCGGACTGATCGGAACCCTGCACCTTGTAGCCGAGATTGTGCAGCACCTCGGCAATGCCGCTCATACCGATGCCGCCGATGCCGATGAAATGCACAAGGCCAATCGTCTGCGGCATCTTCATGCGCGGGCTTCCTTCCTGAATTCCTCTACGGTCTTGCCCGACGCAATAGCCTCTGCGAGGTCTGCGAGCAACCGCGCCGCGTTTGGGCGGCCAACCGACTTTGCCGCCGCCGCCATCGTTGCGAGGCGTTCGGGTTCCTCCATCGCGCTACGCAGCAGCCCAGCGATCACCTCGGGTGACAATGTCGATTGCGGATGAACCTCCCCGCCGCCGGCAGCGGCAAGAGCGGCAGCATTTGCGGCCTGGTCATGATCGAGCGCGTGCGGATAAGGCACAAGCAGTGCCGGCCGTCCTATGACAGCAACCTCGGAAACCGTCGAGGCGCCGGAGCGCGAAATCACCAGATGAGCTGCAGCCATGCGCTGCGCCATATCCGTGAAGAACGGCGAGACCTGCGCGTCGATGCCCAATTTGGCGTAGGCATCCTTGACGCGGCCGACGTCGTCCGCGCGCGCCTGTTGGGTGATGACGAGGCGGGCTCTCTGAGAGTCGGACAGCAAGGCGATGGCGGCGGGCAACGCGTCGGAAAAGAACTGCGCGCCCTGACTGCCGCCGAACACCAGAAGCCGGAACGGATCACTACCGGCAGAGGCGACATAAGGAGTATTGGCTGCTTCCAGCACCGCAGGTCGCACCGGGTTGCCGGTGATCACCGTCTTGGCACCGGCAGCACTCGTATCTTCCGGCAGGAAACCGCCTGCGATGGCATCGACCCTGGGGGCAAGCGCACGATTGGCACGCCCCATGACGGCATTCTGTTCGTGAATGAGGGTCGGCGCCTTACGACGCGTGGCGGCGTATAATGGCGGTAATGTCGGATAGCCGCCGAAACCTACAACGACCGCCGGCTTGATCCGCTGGATGACAGCCGAAGCCTGGCGTACGCCCTGCCAAATACGCCATATCGCACCCGCCAGCGCGATCGGATTTTTGGAGCCGAAGGTCGCAGAACGGATCGTATGCGCCTCCTTCGCGGGGAAATGGTTGGAATAGCGCGAGGCGCGGTCGTCGGTGGCGAGATGCACCTCCCAACCGCGGGCGATCAGTTCGTGCGCCAGCGCTTCCGCAGGAAAGAGATGCCCGCCGGTACCTCCGGCCGCGAGTAGGATGGTTCCTTTAGCCATGTATTGCGCCGATCACTCCGCCGGCAGGAAGCGCTGATAGCCCTGCAAGCCACCAATCGTCTTGCGCTTCTCGGGCTTCTTGCGGGTCAGCGCCAGCACCATGCCCATCGAAATGGCGATCGCGATCTGCGAGGAGCCGCCATAGGAAATGAAAGGCAGCGTCATTCCTTTTGCTGGCATCAGTTGCAGGTTCACCGCCATGTTGATGGTCGACTGCAGGCCGAAGATGGTGACCAGGCCGCCAATGGCATAGCGGGTGAAATCGTCATGCTCCTTCAATGCGGTGTTGAGTCCGCGCAGGACGACGAAGGCGAAGATGGTCATGATGAAGAAGCACATGATCAGCCCGTATTCCTCGCCGGCGACAGAGAACACGAAGTCGGCATGGCTGTCCGGGATGGCGCGCTTGGCAACCCCTTCGCCGGGGCCGACGCCGAACCAGCCGCCGTTCAGCAACGCTTCCTTGCCCATGTCGACCTGATAGGTATCACCCTCTCCGGTGATGAACCGGTCGATACGGCCGGCCACGTGCGGGAGCAATGTATAGGCCGCGAAGACGCCCGTGGCACCGAGCGCACCGAGCACGACGATCCACAACCACGACAACCCGGCCATGAAGAACATGATGCCCCAGGTGCCGGTCACCAGCATTGTCTGGCCAAAGTCGGGCTGCGCCAGGAGCAGGGCGACGACAAGACCAAGCAGGATCATTGCCAGCACGTTGCCGGGAATGTCGGGATGGCGTTTGTGCTCGGAAAACAGCCAGGCGCAGAGGATCACGAAGGCCGGCTTGAGAAATTCGGAAGGCTGGATCGAAACACCGGCGAGAGAGAGCCAGCGCCGGGCGCCCTTCACCTCCACGCCGACATAGAGAACCGCCACCATCAGCACCAGCATGATGCAGAGCATCACGATGGACATGCGCCTGATTTGCCGGGGTTCCAGGAAGGAAACGCCCAACATGACGCACAGCGCCGGTACGGTGAAGATGATCTGGCGCGTGGCGAAATAGAACGGACCAAGGCCGATGCGTTGTGCCACAGCGGGGCTCGCCGCAAAGGAAAGCACAATGCCCAGTCCCATCAGGAGCAGGAAAGCCGCGAGGAACCATCGGTCGACGGTCCACCACCATGTAGCAACCGGGCTTTTGTCGAGACGACTGGCGGCCATTATCGTGCCCCTCCGATGGGTTTCACGCCTTCAATAGCAGCGACGGCTTGCCTGAAGGCTTCGCCGCGCACCTCGAAATTCTTGAACTGGTCGAAGCTGGCGCAGGCCGGTGACAGAAGCACCACAGCCTCGCCATTCTCGTCTTTCGCCGCTTCTGCGGCGGCGCGCTCGACGGCGGCTTCCAAGGTGCCCGCGATCTCGTATGGCACCGCTTCGCCAAGCGTCGCCGAAAACGCAGGCGCGGCCTCGCCGATCAGGTATGCCTTGGCGATCCGCGGGAAGAAGCCACGTAACGGCTCGATGCCGCCTTCCTTGGGCAGGCCACCGGCGATCCAGTAAATGCGAGAAAAAGCGGAAAGTGCCGGTGCAGCTGCGTCGGCATTGGTCGCCTTGGAATCGTTGACGAACAGCACATGGTCCTTGCGGCCGACCTGTTCCATGCGATGCGCAAGGCCTGGGAAGCTCTCCAGCCCGGACTGGATTTCGCCGAGTTCGAGCCCGACCTTCAGGCAAGCCGTGACCGCAGCCAATGCGTTCTGGGCATTGTGCTGGCCGCGCAGCGAACCGATGCCTTCCAGGAAACCGATGCGGCTGTAGCGTCCGTGCACGGCCTCCATCAAATTGGTTCCGTCGGCGAAATAGCCGTCGGTCAGCGGCAGTCGCTTGGAGATGCGGATGACATCCTTGCCGGCGCGTTCCAACCGGTCGGCGATCTGGACGCAGAAGCTGTCATCGACGCCGACGATCGCGGTATCGCTGCCAGCGACCAGACGCTCCTTGATCGAGGCATAGTGCTGCACCGTGCCGTGTCGGTCGAGATGATCTGGCGTCAGGTTGAGCAGGACGCCTGCGGTCGGGTTGACCGAAGGCGCGAGATCGATCTGGTACGATGAGCATTCGACCACATAATAGCGTTCTTTCGCGGGTGGATCGAGCGTCATGACAGGACGGCCTATGTTGCCCCCCATCTGGGTGTCCCGTCCCGCAGACTTCAGAATATGCGCGGTTAGCGCTGTCGTCGTCGACTTGCCGTTGGTTCCCGTGATGGCGATCAAAGGCGCGTTCGTTTGCGATCGATTGCGCTCACGCACAAACAGTTCGACGTCACCGATGATCTCGACACCAGCAACGCGCGCCAGCTCTACAACCCAATGCGGCTTGGGGTGCGTCAGCGGCACACCGGGCGAAAGCACCAGAGCCGACAAGGTCACCCAGTCAGCCTGGCGCAAGTCGCTGGTGGGAACGCCCTGCTCGCTGGCCCTGGCCACGCTTTCGGGATTGTCGTCCCATGCCAGAACCTCGGCGCCGCCTTCGATCAGCGATCGTGCCGTGGCGATGCCCGAGCCGCCGAGCCCGAACAGCGAAACCCGTTTACCTGCGAAGGACGTGGCCGGGATCATGCGGTTCCTATCGCAGCTTGAGGGTGGAAAGGCCGATCAGCGCAAGCATGACGGCAACGATCCAGAAACGGATGACGACCTGGCTCTCGGTCCAGCCGAGCTTTTCGAAATGGTGGTGGATCGGCGCCATCAGGAAGACGCGCTTGCCGGTCATCTTGAAATAACCGACCTGGATGATCACCGACATGATCTCCAATACGAACAAGCCACCGATAATGGCCATGACGAACTCGTGCTTGACGGCAACCGCGACGGTTCCGATCAGGCCACCCAGCGCCAGCGACCCGGTGTCTCCCATGAAGATCGCCGCCGGCGGTGCATTGAACCACAGGAAGCCGAGACCGGCGCCAATGACCGCGCCGAGGATTACGGCCAGTTCGCCTGTGCCCGGCACGAAATGGATCTGCAGATATTCGGCAAACACCGCATTACCTGACAGATAGGCGATGACACCGAAGGAAGCCGCAGCGATCATGATCGGAACGATCGCAAGCCCGTCGAGTCCGTCGGTCAGGTTTACCGCATTGCCCGCGCCCACGACCACGAAGGCCGCGAAGGGAATGAAGAACCACCCCAGATTGATGATCAGTTCCTTGAAGAATGGAAAGGTCAGCGAGGAAGAGAATGGTGGCTGACCGCTGCGCATGATGATCCAGGCGGCGATGCCGGCGATGACAAATTCCAACGCCAGCCGGGCCTTGCCGGAAAAGCCGAGATGCGACTGCTTGGTGACTTTCAGATAGTCGTCGTAAAAACCGATAGCGCCGAAGCCCAGCGTCACGAACAGCACCACCCACACATAGATGCTCGTGAGATTGGCCCACAGGAGCGACGATCCGATGATGCCGGTCAGGATCATCAAACCGCCCATGGTCGGCGTGCCCGCCTTCTTGAAGTGCGTCTGCGGGCCGTCGGCGCGGATCGGCTGCCCCTTGCCCTGACGCACACGCAGCGAATTGATGATCGTCGGGCCGAAGATGAAGACGATCAAGGCCGCGGTGATCAGTGCGCCACCCGTGCGAAAGGTGATATAGCGGAAGACATTGAAGACCGCGACGTGGTCGGCAAAGTCGACGAGAAGCCAGAACATCCGTTTTCGTCCCCCGGACCCTTCAAATTGCAGTTTCGGCGGGATACGCCGGAAATGTCTTGAGCAGCGTGTCGACCAGCTTGGCGAAGCCGATGCCTTTCGACGACTTCACCATCACCACGTCGCCGGGCCGCAAAGCGCCGAGCAGCAAAGGTTTCAGCGCCTCGGTCGTCGCCTGATAGGTGACGTTGGTGCCCTCCGGCAGCGCATCGGCCAGGGCCTGCATTTCGGGGCCCGCCAGGAGCACCATGTCGGCATGCGATTCCGTCACCATCTCGGCCAGTCCCGCATGCAGCTTCTGCGACTGCGCTCCGAGTTCCAGCATGTCGCCGAGCACGGCGACACGACGCCCTCCTTCGGCCACCGGTGTGTCCCTGAGCAGAGTCAACGCCGCCCTCATCGAGGCGGGATTGGCGTTATAACTCTCGTCGATGAGCGTGAATGGACCATCCGAAAGCGAAAGCATATGGCGTGCGCCGCGGCCTGGTGCGGCAGACAGATCGGCCAAGGCTTCCGCCACTCGCGTCACCTCGGCCCCCACGAGATGGGCGGCACCCAGGACCGCCAGCGCATTCTGCGCCATATGACGGCCGGGCGCGCCGACCCGCACGACCAGCTCCTTGCCGGCGATCTTGGCGGTGATGATCGAATGGTCGGCTTCCACAACGCAATCGATCATGCGGTAGGTCGAACGCTGCGCTTCGCCAAAGCCGAAGACATGGGCGACGCCGGCCTGCCGAGCCATCTTGGCGAGCAGTGTAGAGCGCGGGTCGTCGCGATTGAGCAGAGCGGCGCCTTCCGGTTCCAGGCCTTCGAAGATTTCCGCCTTCGCTTTGGCGATTTCATCGAGATTGCGGAAGAAGCCGAGATGTGCGGCGGCGATCACCGTGATGATGGCGACATGCGGGCGCACCATCTTCACGAGCGGACGGATCTCGTCCGGATGGTTCATGCCGATTTCGAACACGCCGTAGTCGGTATCCTGCGGCATACGCGCCAACGTCAGCGGCACGCCCCAGTGGTTGTTGAACGAGGCAGCTGAAGCATGGACCCTGCCCACCGCCGACAGCACATGACGCAACGCCTCCTTGGTGGAGGTCTTGCCGACCGATCCGGTTACCGCGATGATCCTGGCGCGGGACCGCATACGCGAAGCGATGGCGAGTTTTTCCAGCGCGACGAGCACATCCGGCACGACGATCATCGGTGCTGTCAGCCGGCCGAGCGCCGGTAGCTTGCCTTCGGCTATGATCAGCACGCCGGCGCCGGCCTTGATTGCGGCGGTGGCGAAATCGTGCCCGTCCATCGCCTCGCCCTTGATGGCGAAAAAGGCTTCGCCAGGTTGCAAGGTACGGCTGTCGATGGAAATCCCACTGATGCCTTCAGGCATGTTGCCGATCGGGCGGCCGGCAACGGCTGCGACCAGGGCGTCAGCTGTCCAGAGATGACTCATGCGGCACGCTCCCTGAGCGCAACGCGTACTTCCTCATGGTCAGAGAACGGCAAGGTCTGCGTGCCGATCGTCTGGCCTTCCTCATGGCCCTTGCCGGCAACGATCAGCGTGTCGCCGGCGTGAAGCATGGCAACCGCTTCGTGGATTGCCTGGCGACGGTCCCCGATCTCTATGGCGCCCGGCGCAGCGGCCAGAATGGCGGCGCGGATTTCCTCGGGCACTTCCGAACGCGGGTTGTCATCGGTGACGATGACGATATCGGCAAGACGCGTGGCGATTTCGCCCATGATCGGCCGTTTGCCGCGGTCGCGATCGCCACCGCAGCCGAACACCACCAGTACACGGCCGGTGGTAAAGGGACGCACGGAGGCAAGCACATTCTCCAACGCATCGGGCTTATGGGCATAATCGACATAAACCGGAGCGCCGGCGGTGGTCGTACCAACGAGATCGAGACGGCCCGGCGCGCCCTTCAGTTTTTCCAGTGCCGGCAAGGCTTTGGCCGCAGGCGTGCCGGTGGCGATGGCGAGGCCTGCTGAAACCAGCGCATTGTAGATCTGGAAATCTCCAGCCAGCGGCAGGTCGATCTCGTAGATGATACCGTCGGCCATGATTTCAGCGCGCTGGCGGTGACGCTCGTGCTCAACGCGCTTGAGCTCCAGGAACGTACCGTGCCGTCCAACGGTCAAAACGGAAAGCCCCGCTGCCCGCGCAGCCGCGATGGTCGGTTCGGACCACGGATCGTCGGCGAAGATCACAGCCGGAGCACCCTTCGGCAGCAGCGTATCGAACAGGCGCAGCTTGGCCTGATGATACTCCTCGACCGTCGGGTGATAATCCATGTGGTCGCGACCGAGATTGGTGAAGGCGCCTGCGGCCAACTCGACACCGTCCAGGCGGCGCTGATCGAGGCCGTGACTGGAGGCTTCCATTGAAGCGTGCGTCACGCCGGCGTCGGCGAGTTCCTTGAGCAGCCGATGCAGCGCAACCGGGTCCGGTGTCGTCAATGAGCCATATTCGTTGCGTCCGGGCGCAACCACACCGGTGGTGCCGATAGACGCAGCCGCGAAGCCGGCGTGTTCCCAGATTTGGCGTGTGAAGGCGGCAACCGAGGTCTTGCCGCTGGTACCTGTCACGGCGACCATGGTCCGCGGCTGACGGCCGAAGAAGCGCGCGGCTGCGAGCGCAAGCGCATGACGGGGATCGTTGGCGAAAAGAACGGGAATATCGACGCCGGGAATTTGGGCGCCCTTTGCGACAACAACGGCGCTTGCGCCGCGATTTGCCGCTTCAGTCGCATAAGCCGCACCGTCCGTCTTGGTCCCCGAAAGGGCAAAGAACAGATCACCGGGCTGCACCTGCCGGGAATCCGACGTGACGCCGGTCACCGCGATGTCGGAGGAAGCCTCGACAGGCAGGATACCGGCTAAATCTCTAAGCTTCATCGATCCCCAGTCACCTAACAAAACGGCGCGCTTGGCCGGCGCGCCAACAAGAATCACTCAGTATGACACCAGCGTTGCAGCATTTTCTTGGCCGAAATCTGGCTTCACGCCAAGCATTGGCGCCGCGCGGCGAATGATGTTGGCCACCATGGGGGCTGCATTGGAGCCCGCAGTAGCGCCACGGCCGGGCATTTCCGGTTTCGGCTCGTCGATAATGGTCAACACGATATATTGTGGATCGTCCATCGGAAAAGCCGCCACGAAGGCATTGAAGCGGACATCCTTGGAGTAGCGACCGTTGATGACCTTTTCAGCCGTACCGGTCTTGCCGCCGACACGGTAGCCGGGCACGCGAGCGTTCTTGCCGGATCCTTTTTCGGCATTCAGCGTATAGAGATAGCGCATGCCCTCGACGGTCTTCTCGCTGACCACGCGCTTGGCGGCTTCCATTGCCTGATCGGCGGTACGGGCCAGGAATGTCGGCTCGATCAGGAAGCCGCCGTTCATCAGTGCTGCACATCCGACCGCTGTCTGCAGGGGCGTTGTCGAGATGCCGTGGCCGAAGGCCGCAGTGATCGAATGGACCTTTTTCCAGACCCTTGGCTCGGTCGGCTTGGCGACTTCCGGCAATTCGGTCTTCATTTTTTCCAGCAGGCCGAGGCGATGCAGGAACTCGCGGTGGCCTTCGATGCCGACAACGTCTGCTTCCTTGGCGGAGCCGATGTTGGATGAATAGATGAAGACTTCCGGCACACTGAGCACGCGCCCCTTGCCGTGGAAGTCGCGGATGGTCTGGCGGCCGATGGTAATGGGCCTTGAAGCATCGAACTTCGATTCCAGCGTAACTTTGCCGGAATCCAGCGCCATTGCGGTGGTGAAGCTCTTGAAGGTCGAACCCATTTCGTAGAGACCGGCCGACATGCGGTTCAGCCGATCCTTATCCTGGGCGTTGTAGGGATTGTTGGGATCGAAGTCCGGCACCGAAGCCATGGCGACCACTTCACCGGTCTTCACGTTGAACACCACGCCACCGGCCGCGATCGCATGGTATCTCTGCATCGCCTCCGCAACTTCGTTGCGCACGATATGCTGTACGCGCAGATCGATCGACAGTTTGACCGGCTTCAAATCCTTCGCGACCGCAAGACCCGACAACTGCAGGTCAGCCAGACCCTGGTCGTCGATGTATTTCTCCATGCCGGAGATACCCTGATTGTCGATATTGGTCAGGCCGACGATGTAGGAAGCCGTTTCGCCCGCCGGATAGAAGCGGCGCTTTTCCGTGCGGAAACCAATGCCCGGAATACCCAGCTGCATAATTTCGGACTGCTGCTTCGGCGTCAGCTGGCGCTGCAACCAGACGAAACCGGCGCCGCTCTTCAGCTTCTTGTAGGTCTGCTCATAGTCGATTTCCGGCAGCACCGTGGCCAGCTTCTCGATCGCCTCATCGGCGTCGACAATGTGGCGCGGCTCGGCGAACAGCGACGAGGTCTTGATATCGGTGGCCAGTACCTCACCGTTGCGATCGACGATATCGGGGCGCGAAGCCGTCACACGGCTCGGCGGCGGGCCGGAATCGGTCGGTCCCTGGAAGCCAAACCACACCAGTCGGCCGGTGATGGCGACATAGATGGACAGGAACACGGCCATCGTCATGACGACCCGGGTGCGGGTCTTGCCCCCGGTTGCCTTCCGGGCACTGTCCACCACGATCGAGCCGTCTTCGCCACGTCGCGAGCGATTCAGGAGCTTGTTGAGAATGCCGATCATTCGTCAGCTCCGTCCTCGATCTTTTCTGCAATCTTGTCCACGACCGCGACCTTGGTATTGCTGGCCACCTTGTCCTTGGCTGTCGATTTCGGCTTGGCAGCCGCAGCAACCGGCCTCTTTTCGGTCGCCTTCGCCTTGCCGGCAGCCTTCGACTTGTCGGCGCCTGCCTTGTCCTTGGCAATCGAAGCGGTTTTTTCCTTGTCGATCCCTTCTCCACCGCTCTCGGCCATGATGTCCTCGATGGTCAGCGGCGGCTTTTCGGGCAGTTCTTCCAGCCGCACGATCTGGCGCGCATCGGCGTTCTGCAGGCCAAGCTGGTCCTTGTAGAGTTCGGTAAGCCGTTGCAGGCGAGCCGGCTGCGTCAGCAGGCTCCAGTCGGCCTTGAGCAGATCGATCTGGTCTTCCTCGGTGCGGATCTGTGCCTGTATCTTGTAGACTGCAGCCTGCTGCACTTCAGCATCGCGCTTGATCTTGTAGGTCATGGCGGCAGCCGAGACCATCACGGCGATCAGGATGATGTCACTGGTGCGAAACACGTGCTTACCTCTCGCCCGGCAACGCAATGCCGGGAAGCTTTGGAAGACCGAATTGGGCAAGGTCGCCGACGCGGGCTTGCGCGTCGGTACGGATCGCGGCGCGTAACCTGGCAGAACGCGCACGCGGATTCATGGCGAGCTCGGCATCGCCAGGCGTCGTTCCGCCACCCTGCTTGCGGAAGGTTGCCGCGCGTATCTGCGTTTCCGGCATATGGCGAGAGCCTGCGGCCTGCTCGGAGCGATCGGCAATAAACCGTTTGACGATGCGGTCTTCGAGCGAATGGAACGTCACCACAACCAGCCGACCGCCAGGTCTCAGCGCACGTTCGGCAGCAAGCAAAGCCTTTGCCAACTCTCCCAGTTCGTCATTGACGAAAATGCGCAGCGCCTGGAAGACGCGGGTCGCCGGATGGATCTTGTCGCCCGGCTTGCGGCCGATGTGGGTTTCGATGGCATCGGCCAGATCGAGCGTACGTTCGAACGGCTTCTTGGACCGGCGCGCTTCGATCATGCGAGCGATGCGGCCGGAATGGCGTTCTTCACCAAGGAAGCCGAAAATGCGGGCAAGGTCGCCTGATTTGAAAGTGTTTACGACATCGGCAGCGCTCACCCCGCTCTGCGCCATACGCATATCGAGGGGACCGTCGAAGCGAAAGGAAAAGCCGCGTTGGGCCTGGTCGAGCTGCATCGAGGAAACACCGATGTCGAGCACGACGCCGTCAACGGCCTCCGCATGCTGGTCGAGTGTCGAGAACGGCGCATGCACCAGCCTCAACCGTCCGCCCGACTGCCGCTCCAGTTCCCTCCCCGCAGCTATGGCATCCGGATCGCGGTCGACGCCGATGACGGATGCACCGCTCTCCAGGATCGCTTTAGTATAGCCGCCCGCACCAAAAGTGCCGTCGATAACGGTGTCGCCCGGCCGAGGCGCAAGCGCTTCCAGAACCTCGGCGAGGAAGACCGGAATATGGCGGGTCGGTCCGCCGTCGGCATGGAGATCATCGCCGTGGCCCACCGTCATTCCGGCCGCTCCCCTGGCTTCGTTCCCTGCCGAAGATGCAAGAGCCTGGCTCGCGCAGCCGCACCGTAGGCGGCCAGCTTGGCCGGCTCCCATATCTGGAAAAAACTGCCTCTCCCCACGAAGGCCACTTCGGTTGTTATGCCGGTATGTTCGCGAATGAAATCGGTCAACGTGACGCGTCCATCCTGATCCAGCTTCAGGAAGGTGCCGTCGCCATGACAGAAGAAGGACATATCGTCCGCCGTCTGCTGGAACGGATCCTCCAGCGCAATGCGTTGCTCGTAGCGATCGAGCAGGTCGAGCCCGCCGACATCCATCGCCGCCTGATCCAGGCAGCGCAGTGCATAGAGTTCCGAATAGCCGCGTTTCTGCAGAACCGTACGAAAATGCGCCGGTACGGAGACGCGCCCTTTGGCGTCGATCCGGTTCACCGCATTTGACAAAAAACGGTCCATGACACATCGCAGCCGCTTGCGCCGCCGCACCCTCCGACTTCCTCGTTGCCATGCCGCCGCGGCACCGCCCCTTCACCAAGCTCTGAACTTCCGACAGAGCGAAAATCGACGAATGCGCAGCCGCCGCGACTGGCCGTTCGGCGCACGCTTCACCCTGACACGAAACGAAAGCTTGATTAGTGAAATGGGATATCATGGGGCATCATGGGCGTCAACGGGAGCAGGCTACACAAACCCCTTTGCAGGCGACATTGCAGGCACTGCCGCGTTTATCCTCCATTAAGCCTAACGAAGTGTTTAAGGGGCGGTTGGCTCTTGCCCCGACGGGGTGCTGGACCTAGCGTCAAAATTGCTCCCCGAAGCAAGATCGTTGCAGCTCCTGCCTTGTCCAAAGCCCATTCCGAGATCCGCCATGTCCGAATCCCCCTCCTCTCGCGCCGCCGGGCTCCTTCATTTGAGGCGCGGGGGTCTTTCCAGAGGTGATGCCATCCCGCTCCCGCTGACAATGGCTTCGATTTTCCACGCGCCTGGCGATTCGACCGGCTTCCATCAATATGGACGCTTCTCCAATCCGACGTGGGATGGGACGGAAGAGATGTTGTCGCGCCTGGAAAACGCTCCGACTCTTGCCTTCCCTTCGGGGATGGCCGCGATTTCAGCGGTGTTCTTCGCGCTTTTGAGGGCCGGCGATCACATCCTTCTGCCATCCGACGGCTACCACACGACGCGCATCCTGGCCGACCGCTTTCTCGGCGCCTTCGGCGTGAGTTTCGACACCCGCCCGACCGCTTCCTTCCTCGACGGCGGTTTCGACGGCTACAGACTTGTGTTCGTGGAAAGCCCGTCCAACCCGACGCTGGACATCTGCGATCTCGCCGCGGCAGCCGAAGCGATCCACAAGGCTGGCGGGCTGCTTGTTGTCGACAACACCACCATGACGCCCTTTGGACAGCGCCCGCTCGACCTTGGTGCCGATATCGTCGTTGCCGCCGATACCAAGGCGCCAAACGGCCATTCCGACGTATTGGCCGGCCATGTCGCCAGCCGCAACGAGAGCGTGATGGCGGCAGTAAGGGAATGGCGCACCACTTCAGGCAGCATTTCGAGCCCGTTCGATGCATGGCTTTTGCATCGCGGCTTGGAAACGCTAGAGGTGCGCTTCGACCGCATGTGCACAACCGCCGAACGGATCGCACCGCGCATCAAGGCGCATCCGGCCGTCAGATCCATCCGGTTTCCAGGACTGGTTGGCGACCCCTCTCACAATTTGGCCAGCACGCAGATGGAACGCTTTGGCTTCCTGATCAGCTTCGAGCTGGATTCCGAAGAAAAAGCCGAGGACTTCATCAACGGCTGCGAGTTGATGGCCGCCGCAACCTCCTTTGGTGGCGTGCATACTTCTGCGGAGCGGCGAACAAAACGTGGCGATGCCGTGCCGCCCGGCTTCGTGCGGCTGGCCGTTGGCTGCGAACCGGCCGAAGAGCTGTGGGCAGCAATCAAGAACTCGCTGGATAGGCAATTGCCTTAGTCATCGGACTTCGTGCGCAGAACCGATCTCCGCGAGCCCACCTGGGGCGTTTCCGTTTTTACGGAAACGCTCCGAGGTTTTGTTTTCGCCGCATTTTTGTAACGCCAAGTGACTCCACTTGGCTACAAAATGCTCTAGCAACACGTTGACTCAAACTCCGCGCCGATGGCGCGAAGCCGCTGAATTCTGAAGAAAAATGCCAGCCGGCCTGTAAGCCGGGTTCTGTATGGCCCCGCTCCTTGCGAAGCGGAACGTGGCGGCCATTCATCTTGGACGCATGTTGCCATGCGCCTCACGCAACCTACCCGGGCGGTGGGCCGGAAACAGCCCTGAGAGTTTCCCCTCGCACCGCCCCTATTCGGTTTTGCTCCCGGTGGGGTTTGCCGTGCCGCTTCCGTTGCCGGTCGCGCGGTGGGCTCTTACCCCACCCTTTCACCCTTGCCGCGGAAAACCGCGGCGGTTTGCTTTCTGTGGCACTTTCCCTGGGGTCGCCCCCGCCGGCCATTAGCCGGCACCGTGTCTCCATGGAGCCCGGACTTTCCTCACCCGCAGCCTTTCGGCTCTCGCTGGTGCGGCCGCCCGGCCAGCTGGCAGGCGTATAAAGGCTTTCGCGGTCGAAAAGGCAAGAGGACGCGATCGACCGCTTCAAACCGGTTAGCCCGCAGCGCCGATCTGCGCCACCACCTTGCGGCAGTAGGCAGACGAGATCGGGTTCATGCGCTTGGCGCCGTGGCCGGCATTGTATTTGAGAATGGTACCGCACGTGGTGCCACCACCGAGATCCCGGGCCATTCCAAGGTACTTCATGCCATATTTGATGTTGGTCTCGGGATTATGCAAACCCTTGGCGGAGCCGTTGTAACCCATCATGCGCGCCGTGGCCGGCTTGATCTGCATCAGGCCGATCTCGCCGGCGCGGCCGACCATGCCCGGCCGGTAATTGCTCTCGATCTTGATCACCGCATGGGCCAGCGACACGGGCACGCCGTAGGCGGCAGCATAACGCGACACGATGGTGGAATAGCGAGAACCGTCACCCGAGGTGCTCGGCCGTGCGACGCCTGAAGCGATAGAGGCAGTGGTGACCGTATCATAGACCACCTTGGTCTTGACCTTGGCCGTTTTGGTGCCTTTTTTGGCCTTCTCGGTCGTTACCGCCTTGACGGCTGCCGGCTTGGCGGTCGTTACGGCGTTGGCCGCTGCTGGCTTGGCGGCTTTCGAGCATCCAAACAGATAAGGGCAAGGTTCTACAGTCGATTTGATACCTGCCTTGGTGACCTTGGCAGTTGCGGCAACTTTGGCCTTCTTACCAACCTTCGCGGTGCCCGTGGTCTTAGTCGTCTTCATGGCCGGCGTGGTGGCTACAGCCCGCGTCACGACCGGAGAGCCCTGATCAACTCTTGGACTAGCTGCGAAGCTTTCCTGTGAAGCGAAGGCAAAAGAAATCACGCCGGCAGCAACGGCTGCCGCTACAACGAACGGTTTCTGCATGTGGTCCTGTTTTTCTTGGCCGCACGAAGAACTTCGCGCAGCATCCTACGATGGATGCCGGACTAGACTTCCATTTGTCCTGCATCGGTGTGGATTTGCGTTTGGAGCCCGATTTGGCGGCAATGAAGGCCGCACAATTCAATTCATGTTACAGAATGTAATATTAAACGCCGGATAAAAATATTCAGTCAAGACTTGCCGTGGCGGAAGCAACCAGACGCCGCAACGTCCGCAGGGTCGACCCATCCGCAATACCATCAACCAGGCGGGGGCGAAAATGGCGCTGGAAAGCCTCAACGACAATGCGCGTCAACGGATCGAAAACGCCGGTGATTTCAATACCATAGCCATAAAGCGCAAGCAGTGACTGCAACTGCTCGACATTCCCGCCGACATCGCCTTCCTGAAGAACGGGCCCTTTTCGAACCGGCGATGCCGCCACCCAATGACCAACACCAGCGGCGCACAGCACCTTCCAGGGGAACTTTTCACCAGGATCGACCTTGCGACCGGGTGCCACATCCGAATGGGCTAAAATCCGCTCCGACACGATACCGTGACGAGAGACGATATCGGCAGTAAGCGCTATGACTGCCTCGATCTGTCGCTTGGGGAAAGGCCGATAGCCGAGTGTATGGCCGGGATTGACGACCTCGATACCGACAGAAGCCGAATTAAGGTCAGTCTGGCCGCGCCACGAACTCTTCCCCGCGTGCCAAGCCCTGTCGCTTTCGCGCACCATTTGTACGATGCGGCCATCCTCATGCACCAGGTAATGTGCAGAGACCTCGCTGGCAGGATTGCACAGCCACGCTTCGGCACCGGCGCCTGTTTCCATGCCCGTATAATGCAGCACCACCATGTCAGGACGAAACGGACCGCGACGCGGCCCGAAATTCGGCGACACCCTGACCTCGGCTCCTGCGTGATCGGGCGAAAAGCCGCTCATGCGGGGGCCAGATCCCGCTCGATCATCTCATACGCGGCATTGATCGCGGCAACACGTGTCGTGGCGATCTTGATGAATTCCTGCGGCAGGCCGCGAGCGATGACCTTGTCGGGGTGGTTCTCGGCGACCAGTTTGCGGTAGCGCCTCTTGACCTCATCGAACGGGCGACCCCGCTCGATGCCAAGCACGACATAAGGATCATCCGCGCCTAGATGCACGTGGCGGGCAAGGATCGTCTTGTAGTGTGCTTCTTCGATCCGGAAGATTTCGGAAACCCGGTGCAGGAACTGCCCTTCCCGCTCATGCAGCACACCGTCGGCAGTGGCGATGTGGAAAAGGCCGTCGAGGATATCCTCCAACATCATGCAATTGGCATGGCCGGACCCGCAGAGATTGGCGAGCTTTTCAGCATAGGCTTCAAAACCCGCAACATCGCGCTTGGCGAGATCATAGAGCCGGGCGACATTGTGCGTTTCTTCCTGCGGCACCTCAAAGATCTCGCGAAAGGCGCGGATTTCGTCCTGGGTGACAACACCGTCGGCCTTGGCCATCTTGGCTGAAAGCGCGATCATCGCAACCGAGAAGGAAACGCGCCTGCGCAATTCGGCATCACCGGAAAAAACCGTGCGCACGGCCTCGACCACCTCGGCTATACCAGCCGAGGCAGAGGTTGAAACTCGGGCGATGAAATCGCCGATGCGGTCCCAAATCGACATGCGCCCCTCTTAGAACCAAGCACGTGGCGCTATCAAGGCATGATCGCGCTACGTACCCGCGCTGGAACCAATCGACACAATAGATTGGTTCAAAGGAGAAACGAGCCGAGGGTCGAAAGGTTGCCGGTTCAAGCCTGCTGTGTCGCGATGTCGCGACGAGGCCGTCGCACGGCCCGGAGTTTGCCGCTCTTGCCGCCACCGCAGAAAAACGTGTCGTGGCCGTCGGATTCGAGTCCGGAGACACCCATTCCATCCGGCATGGTCAACTCCTCCAAAACCTCCCCGGTGCGCGGATCGATGCGTCGCAACTCGCTTTCGTCGCCCTGCCAGGTTCCATGCCAAAGCTCGCCATCCACCCAGGTAACGCCTGTGACGAAACGGTTGGAATCGATCGAACGCAGGATTTTGCCGGTTTCAGGGTCGATCTGATGGATCTTCTGGGCACGGTACTCCCCGACCCAGAGTGAGCCTTCCGCCCAGGCCATGCCGGAATCGCCACCATTGCCGGGCGCCGGAATCGTGGCGAGCACCTTGCCGGTTTTCGGGTCGATCTTATGAATCTGAGCCTCGGCGATCTGGTAGATGTTTTCGCCGTCGAAAGCAGTCCCGGCATGAGCGACCATGTCGATCGTACGGACAGGCTCGCCGCTTTTGGGATCGAGCGCATTCAGCTTGTCGCCGGTGGCGAACCACACATTCTCGCCATCGAAGGTCACACCATGAACGTCGTTCGAAAAGGGACCATACTCGCGAAGGATCTCGGCTGGAGTGGGTTTCATGGGTCTATCCTTGCTTGGGGTTGAGCCACACGCGCAATGCGGCGCAGCTGTTGTCATCGGCAAAGAGCCTAACCGCTTGGCAGAGGTCCGGGGAGTAACAAGGTTGTCGGGAAGCCCGGGACCGATGGCGTCACCCAGCGCAGCGCTCGCCCGCGCCCGAACGACTGCACCTTGCCGGCGGCCGAAAGCTGTTCCAACGCCCGCTGCACCGTACGCGGGCTGGCATCCAATGCTATGGCCAGTGCCGAACTCGACCACGCCTCCCCATCAGCCAGGAAAGCAAGTACCGCCGCATGTTCTTCCTCGACCAAGGGCGCCAGCACCACAGCATCACTCCTGCGACGCGGCTCCAGCTTGAACCCCCCGCTCGTGGCGCTGATGTCCGCAAGTCCACGCAGTTCCGCGCGCAGCCGGCCAATTTCAACCCTCAGCCGCGCCCTGTGCGATTCGTCCGCATGTTTGGCGCCGAAGGCCCGGGAGAGTAGCTTTTCCCGCGAGACGTCGCCGGGCCATGCTTCTGCCAGCGTGCGGGCAAGTGCGAGCAGCACCGGCCGTGTCGCCAGAGAAACCACCGTGTTTCCGCCCCGCACCACATTGCGACAGGCATCCACCACGAATGTCCCCGTCGTGAACAGCTCCTCGACTTCCTCGAGCAGCAGCGGGCGCGCCTTGCCTTTCATGATGAGACGCGCGGCAGGGGTGTCGATCACCAGCGCAGCACTTTCCACTTCTGTTCCCAACGCCGGGATCCCAGCTTGTTGAGCAGCCTGCCACGCCCGCATCAGCGCCCTGCGCGCTTCCTTGATGTGCAGGCGCCGGATCGCAATCCCGGCAACGGCAAGCTGAAGCGTGCTCCGCAGGGGCGGCGGCAAGAGCGTAGGAGCAAGGTCTGCGATGAAGCTTTCAGCTTCGTCGAGGCGACCGATCAGCAGGAGACGTCGAATTTGAAGCGTACGCGCATGCGCGGCGTTCGCGTGATCGCCATGCGCTTCCAGCGTCACGCGGGCACTGTCAAGCGCCTTGACCGGCCAGGTGAGATCGCGCGAGACGAGCGCGATTTCGGCTTCAGCGACAATGCAGCGAGCGCGCGCCACGGCTTCTTTCGGGCCGAACGCACGCGCTGCGCTCTTTAGAAGCGCCTTGGCGCGAACGAGGTCGCCGAGTTGCGCCATCGCGATACCGCGCAACGCGAGTGCGGCCGCATCGTCGCGCAAGGCGACCCGCTTCAGCGCGCCGAGGGGATCACCGCGCGCAAGCGCCTGTCCTGCAGCCGTGATCAGTGAGTCCATCGGAATCCCGTCACACTTGTCACTCTCGCCCTTCGGCTCCCGCCACTACGGTCTGCAATGACATCAACGCACGAGGAATACCACAATGACCAACGGCTACATCACCGCCACGATCCTGGTGGATCAGTCCACGAACGAAGCCTTCGAAGCGATCAACCGGCCACGTGACTGGTGGGGCAAGAACATCGAAGGTTCAACCGACATCCTCAACGGCGAGTGGACCTATCGCTACGGTGATATCCACTACAGCAGGCATAGAACGACGGAACTCGTCCCGGGCCGTAAGGTCGTCTGGCATGTACTCGATTCCGAGATCACGATCCTCGAGGACCAAGAGGAGTGGAAGGACACGGAGATCGTATTCGACATCTCCAGAAAAGGCGACAAGACGGAAATCCGCTTCACCCATGTCGGCCTGGTTCCGGGAGCCGAATGTTACGATCTTTGCAACGAAGCCTGGACCAGCCTCATCAACAACCATCTGCGCGAGTTGATCGAAACAGGCAAAGCGCGATCCTACACCGCTGAATAGGCACGCAGAAGTTCAAGCGCGGCTCGGCGTCTCCATTCACGCGGCCGGCTGTCCCCGCATTCCCTGTAGGAAATTTCAATGTCTACACCCGAGACACAAAATGCATATCGATGGTTCATCGTTGCAATCGGTGCACTGATGACCTGCGTGACCATCGGCGCTATGTTTTCGCTGGCCGTGTTCATGCCGCACATCTCCTCCGCAACCGGATGGTCCCGTACCGGCATTTCCAGCGCGATGACGCTCAATTTCCTGGTGATGGGGGCTTCCAGCTTCGGCTGGGGCACGCTCTCCGACCGTTTCGGTGCTCGCCCCGTGGTACTGATCGGCTCCGTCCTGCTCGGCGTCGTCCTGGTCCTAGCCAGCCGCACAACGAGCCTGCTCGCGTTCCAGCTTGCTTACGGCATCGGCGTCGGTTTGGCAGGAGGCGCCTTCTTCGCGCCTATGATGGCGGCGGTGACCGGCTGGTTCGACAAACATCGCGGTCTCGCGGTTTCCTTGGTTTCCGCGGGTGTCGGCGTAGCGCCCGCCACCATATCGCCTTTCGCGGCATGGCTGCTCTCCAACTACGATTGGCGAACCGCAATGATGACGATCGGGTTGCTCGCTAGCGTGATCCTTCTTCCTGCAGCGCTCTTTGTCAGAAATGCCAAGCCAGCACCGTCCAGCAAATCGGTCTCGGCAGGTGGCGCGTCGGTTTCTGTCGGCCTGAGTGAAAACCAGCTGTCGAAGGCCTTTCGATCACCGCAGTTCGCACTTCTGGCCGGCGCCTATTTCTTATGCTGCGCAGCGCATTCGGGCCCGATCTTCCACATCATGAGCTACGCCATTACCTGTGGAATTTCCGCGATGGCCGCCGTCAGCATCTATAGCGTCGAAGGCATCGCAGGCCTCGGCGGTCGTCTCTTGTTTGGCGTCGCGGCCGACCGTTTCGGTGCGAAACGCGCATTGGTCGTGGGCCTGCTCGTCCAGGCTCTCGTGATTGCGGCTTACCTCTCCGCCAATGCACTCACCACCTTCTATATGCTCGCCGTCATCTTCGGCGCAGCCTATGGCGGGGTGATGCCGCTCTATGCAGTTCTGGCGCGGGAATATTTCGGCCAGCAGGTCATGGGATCCGTACTAGGCGCCCTCACCATGGCTTCCAGCTTCGGCATGGCGCTCGGTCCAATGGCTGGCGGCTGGATCTTTGACCGTTTCGACGTCTATGACTGGCTCTTCATCGGCTCGTCGATCATCGGTATCGCGGCGTTCCTGATCGCACTTGCTTTCCCACCCTTCACGTCGGCACAGCGCCAACAGCCGGTGGCGACTTAGGCTGCGAATGCTTCAACGAAAAAGCGAATGCTTCAACGAAGAAAGGCCGGGGCTTGCCCCGGCCTTTCCGATTCATGGACTGACGCCGCAGCCCTAGTGCAGCCGTGTTATTGCGCCGGCGCCGTGGAATTCGGCTGTGCCGGCTTCGTGGTATCGGCCGGCGGCTGTGCCTCAGGCGTAGCCGGTTTCATCGGCTCAGAGGCTGGCGGTGTCGCTTGCGTCGTGGTGTTGTCGGTGCCTCCGGTACCCCCGCCTTTATTTTCACTGCAGGCAGCAACGCCAAGCAAAAGCAGCGCGGAAACCGAGGCCAGAACGAGTTTTTTCATCGCTATTCTCCTTCGCAACTTCACCCCCTGTGAAGGGCGGCACAAAGGAAATGCAGCAACCGGACAACAGTTTCGTCACATTGCGTGTCGGCCTGTAACAGCGTTCCGACCGCATTGAGCCGTTGCCGGCCTCGACCTTCGGCACTAACAGGAAAGACACCGCATCGAAAGGATGATCGATGAGCATGAAATGGGATTTCTGGATCGACCGCGGCGGTACCTTTACCGACATCATCGGGCGCTCTCCCGACGGCACACTGACGCCGTTGAAGCTGCTGTCCGAAAATCCGGAGGCTTATCCGGATGCCGCCATCCACGGCATCCGAACCCTGCTCGGCACCAGAGCCGGCGAACCGATCACTTCAGGTTTGGTCGGGGAAGTTCGCATGGGCACCACGGTCGCCACCAACGCGCTTTTGGAGCGCAAGGGTGACAGGGTTTTGCTGTTGATCACCAAAGGTTTCCGCGACGCGCTTCGCATCGCCTATCAGGCCCGACCCGATATCTTCGCGAAGGAAATCCTGCTGCCTGAACAGCTCTACGAGCGCGTCGTGGAAGTGCCCGAGCGCGTGCGCGCCGACGGTTGCGCAGAACGATTGCTGGACATTGCGGCCATCAAGCCGGAGATCGAACAAGCAAAAGCAGACGGCATTGACGCCGTCGCCATCGTCTTCATGCATGCATGGAAATATCCCGAACATGAAAAGGCTGTGGCAAACGTCTGCCGGAAGGCGGGCTTTTCGCAAGTCTCTGTGAGCCATGAAGTGTCGCCGCTGATCAAGCTGGTCGGCCGCGGCGACACCACCGTCGTCGACGCCTATCTCTCGCCGATCCTGTCGCGATACGTGCAACACGTGGCTGCAGAATTAGGCTCCGTTCCGCCCGATGGCGATGAGCATTTGGCCGAAGGTCCGAGACTGATGTTCATGATGTCGTCTGGTGGCCTCACGGCTGCCGACAAGTTCCAGGGCAAGGACGCGCTGCTGTCCGGCCCTGCCGGAGGCGTCGTCGGCATGGTCGAGACGGCGAAGCTGGCCGGTTTCGACAAGGTCATCGGCTTCGACATGGGCGGCACCTCGACCGACGTTGCTCACTATGACGGTGACTATGAGCGCGCCTTCGACACCGAAGTGGCCGGTGTTCGGGTACGCGCACCGATGATGCGCATCCACACCGTTGCCGCCGGCGGCGGTTCGGTGCTGCAATTCGAAGCCGGCCGTTTTCGCGTCGGCCCGGATTCGGCCGGCGCCAACCCCGGTCCTGCCTGCTATCGTCGTGGCGGTCCACTTGCCGTCACCGACGCCAATGTCATGCTTGGCAAGCTGCAGCCGGATTTCTTCCCCTCTATCTTCGGTCCGAACCACGATCAGCCGCTCGATACGGCAACGGTGCACACGAAATTCGAAGCTCTGGCTGCCGAAACCGGCGACGGTCGCTCGCCTGAGGCGGTGGCCGAAGGTTTCGTCACCATTGCCGTCGAGAACATGGCCAACGCCATCAAGAAGATCTCAGTCCAGCGCGGCTACGACGTGACAGGCTATCTGCTGAACTGCTTCGGCGGTGCCGGAGGCCAACACGCCTGCCTCGTCGCCGACGCGCTTGGCATGGAGGCAGTGCTCATCCACCCCTATTCCGGCCTGCTTTCCGCCTACGGCATTGGGCTCGCGGCAATCTTCGCGACACGACAGCAAGCCCTTCTGGAGCCTTTGGCCGATCGATCTTTGCCTGCGATCGAAGAGATTATCGCCACACTTTCCAAAGACGTGCGCGACGAATTGACGATGCAAGGCGTCGCCGAGAAGGACATCGCGACGCGCCCTGTGCTTCATGTGCGCTACGACGGCTCCGACACGACACTACCCGTTCCCTTTGACGATCATTCGGTTGCAGCCGTCAAAGCGGCTTTCGAGACCGCGCATAAATCGCAGTTCGGCTTCGTCTACGACAACAAGCAACTTGTCGTGGAAACCGTAGCGGTGGAAGGCAGCAATGAGAGCGCTGGCCGGTATGAAGAAGCCTTTGCTCCTTCCGCTCCCCCTCGCAACAGCACAGACGCACCGGAAAAGCGGCGCATCTTTTCGGAAGGGCAATGGCACGAAGCCAATGTCTGGCGTCGCGAATCGCTACATCCGTCGGACAGTGTTTCCGGGCCGGCACTCATCGTCGAGCCAAACCAGACCATCGTCATCGAAAACGGCTGGCAGGCCGAGATTACGATGCGCAACCACGTGCTCTTGCGCCGAACCGCGAAGAAGCAGCGCAAGGCAGCCCTTGGTACGGCGGCCGATCCGGTCATGCTCGAAGTGTTCAACAACCTGTTCATGTCGATTGCCGAGCAGATGGGCGTGACGCTGCAGAACACTGCCTATTCGGTCAACATCAAGGAACGGCTCGACTTTTCCTGCGCCGTTTTTGACAGCGACGGTGCGCTGGTGGCCAACGCCCCGCATATGCCGGTGCATTTGGGATCCATGGATCGCTCCGTCGAGACCGTCATCCGCCTCAACGCCGGCGATATCAGTCCCGGCGACGTCTTCGCCCTTAACGCTCCCTACAATGGCGGGACCCACCTGCCCGATATCACCGTCGTCACACCGGTGTTCGACGATGCCCAGGAGAACATCCTGTTCTGGGTCGCCTCGCGCGGTCACCATGCAGATGTTGGCGGCACGGCGCCCGGCTCGATGACGCCGCTTGCCACGACTGTGGACGAAGAAGGTGTCCTGTTCGACAATTTCCGCCTCGTCGAACGTGGTCGCTTCAGGGATGTCGAGCTTGTGCGTCTGCTGACAGACCATCCCTATCCGGCACGCAACCCGTCTCAGAACGTTGCCGACCTCAAGGCACAGATCGCCGCCAACGAAAAGGGCGTCGCCGAACTGCGCAAGATGGTAGCGCATTTCGGCCTGCCGGTTGTCGAAGCCTATATGGGACACGTCCAGGACAACGCCGCCGAAAGCGTGCGCCGCGTACTCGAGCGTTTGCCCGACACGTCGGCTTATGAATATCCGACCGACACAGGCCAGATGATCAGGGTGAAGATCAGCGTCGACCGTGCGCAGCGGGAGGCAACCGTCGATTTCACCGGCACGTCGCCGGTCATGAAGAACAACTTCAATGCACCGGAACCGGTCGCACGCGCAGCTGTGCTCTATGCCTTCCGTGTGATGGTCGAAGACAATATTCCGATGAATGCCGGTTGCCTGAGGCCCATAAACATCATCATCCCCGAAGGCTCGATGCTGAAGCCGTCCTACCCTGCTGCCGTTGTTGCCGGCAATGTTGAGACCTCGCAGCATGTGACCAATGCGCTGTTCGGCGCCATGGGCGCGATGGCCAATGCACAAGGGACGATGAACAACCTCACCTTCGGCAACGACCGTCACCAATATTACGAGACGATCTGTTCGGGCTCGCCTGCGGGGCGCATGAATGATGGGCGCGGTTTTTCCGGCACCTCGGGCGTGCATACCCATATGACCAACTCGCGCCTGACTGACCCGGAAATTCTGGAACTGCGCTTTCCAGTGCTCTTGGAGGACTTTCGCATCCGCGAAAACTCCGGCGGCAAAGGACGCTGGAACGCCGGCGACGGCACGCGCCGCTCGATCCGCTTCCTGGAAAAGATGGAATGCGCGATCCTGTCGTCTCACCGTGCCCGCCCACCGCAAGGCCTAGAGAGCGGCGGGGACGGCGAGGTGGGCAGCACCAAGGTGCGCCGCCTCGACGGCAGCGTCGATGTGCTCAAGGCTTGTGATCAGACGGTTCTGCAAGCCGGCGAAGTGGTGATTGTCACCACGCCGACGCCGGGCGGTTTCGGCAAGGCCTAGCTCCTTCATCAACCGCTGCTGTCACCGCACTGTCATGACGCTGCGCTACGCGCTTCGCCCAACGTAAACGGGGAATCGCCTTGCCATGTCGGACGTCTCTGCGGAACTGGTTTTCAGGCGCGGCAAGGAAGTGGGAAAAGCGGTCTACCAGAACCGAGCTTTCTCCAAGGCAGGCATCTCGGAACGGCTGTTCGCCCTGCTTTTTTCGGGTCTCGTCTATCCGCAGATCTGGGAAGATCCTGAGATCGACATGGAAGCGATGCAGCTGGGTGAAGATCACCGCGTCGTCACCATCGCATCCGGCGGCTGCAATATCCTCGCCTATCTCACCCGCTCTCCGGCAAGGATCGACGCTGTCGACCTCAACGCCGCCCATATCGCGCTGAACCGTATGAAACTTGCGGCCGTACGCCATCTGCCGAGCCAGGCCGATCTGTTCCGCTTCTTTGGCGCAGCCGGCGTCGAGCACAATTCAGCCGCCTACGATCGCTTCATCGCCCCCAATCTCGATCCGGTCAGCCGCCACTACTGGGAAAAGCGCAACTGGCGCGGCCGCCGTCGCATCGAGGTGTTCGATCGCAACTTCTATCGTACCGGCCTGCTTGGCCTGTTCATCGCCGCCGGGCATCGGACCGGACGCCTTTTCGGCGTCAACCCGACCGGCATCATGGCTGCCAGGGATCTCGCCGAGCAGCGGCGTTTTTTCGACGAGAAACTGGCGCCGGTGTTCGACCGCAAGCTCCTGCGTTGGGCCACGTCGCGGAAGGCTTCGCTGTTCGGGCTGGGCATCCCGCCGGCGCAATATGATTCACTGATCACCTCCGGTGACGGTTCGATGGCCAGCGTGCTGAAGGCCCGTCTTGAGAAGCTCGCCTGCGACTTTCCGTTGAAAGACAACTACTTCGCCTGGCAGGCTTTTGCGCGGCGTTACCCCAATCCGGGTGAAGCCGCCCTTCCCGCCTATCTAGAGAAAGATAACCACCCGGTCCTCAAGGCCAATGTCGATCGCGTCACCATCAACCACGCCAACATGATCGAATTCCTGGCCGGCAAGGATGCCGGCACCGTAGACCGTTTCATCCTACTCGATGCACAGGACTGGATGACCGACGATCAGTTGAACGCGCTTTGGACGGAGATCACACGCAGCGCAGCACCCGGTGCACGTGTTATTTTCCGCACCGCCGCCGAGCCGAGCTTGTTACCGGGCCGTGTCTCGCCTTCGCTGCTCGACCAGTGGCTCTACGAGAAAGACGCTTCACGCGACTATTCTGCACGCGACCGTTCGGCGATCTATGGCGGCTTCCACCTTTATGTGAAGCGCGGCTGATGAGTGCCCAGGGCCTGCCGGCAAATCATGCCGCTTTGATGGACGGCGTTTACCGCTGGCAGCGGCACGTCTACGACCTGACCCGCAAATATTACCTGCTCGGTCGCGACAAGCTGATTTCAGGCCTCGATATCCCGGCCGGCGGCTCTGTTCTGGAACTCGGCTGCGGCACCGGCCGCAATCTGGCGCTGACCGCGCGGCGCTACCCCGATGCCCGCCTCTATGGCCTCGACATCTCTGCCGAGATGCTTGTGAGCGCTCGGGCCGCGATCGCTCGCGAAGGCATTGCCGGCAGGACCAGCCTCGCCCGCGCAGACGCAACCGACTTTGACGCCCTGGCACTCTTCGGTGTCGCTCACTTCGACCGCATCTTCGTTTCCTATTCCCTTTCGATGATCCCGGGCTGGGAAAAGACTGTGGCTGCCGGCCTCGCCGCGCTGGCGCCGGGCGGCTCGCTTCATGTCGTCGACTTTGGCCAGCAAGAGCGCCTGCCGAACTGGTTCCGCTCGCTGCTGAGCGCTTGGCTGAGAAAATTCCACGTCAGTCCGCGTGAATCGTTGCGCGAAGTGCTTGAATCGGAATCCGCCAGATCCGGCGCAAGCCTCTCATTCGAAAGGCTTTATCGCGGCTACGCCTGGCTGGCCGTGGTACGCCGTTAGAGCGTTTCCGTGTTCCACGGAAACGCTCTAACTCCGGTCTCACGCAATTCCGGACGGGAACCGTTGCACAATTTCCCGGAATTGCTTTAGCTCGCCCTACTTCAATGCCTTCGCCAATGCCGCAACCAGATTCTGCGGACGATAGCCGAGTTTGAAAGGTGTCAGCCCCAGTCGCACGATAACGAGTTTCTGCGATGGGATGATAGCAACCGTCTGGCCGTCATGCCCTTCCAGCCAATAGGCGTCCGTCGGCACGCCAGCCTTGGCTGTGGCACCGGGATCGTGCTCATTGCCGGGAGCCTCGATCCAAAGTTGCCCGCGGGTATAGACGTTGTTGGACGCCGGCGCAGGCTCTCGCATCCAGGATACGAACCCTGCCGGCAGGATTTCCTGGCCGTTCCACGCTCCGTCCTGCAACAGGAACTGGCCGAAGCGGGCCCAGTCACGCGCAGTGGCATAGAGGTAGGACGAGCCGACGAAGGTGCCCTGTTCGTCGGTCTCCATTACGGCGCTGGTCATGCCGACCGGTTCGAACAGTTTCAGCCGCGGCCAGGTCAACGCCTGCTTGGGATCGGCGAAAGTGTTCTGCCAGATGCGCGACAGCATCACCGCCGTGCCGCTGGAGTAGGAGTAAGCCTTGCCGGGTTCGCCCGACAGCTGCTTTGCCGAGGCAAAGGCGGCCATATCAGGCTCCAGGTAAAGCATGCGGGTGACGTCAGTGACGTCGCCATAATCCTCGTTGAATTCCAACCCGCTCGACATCGCCATCATGTCGGCCAGCGTGATGGCCGAGCGCTTGTCGGCCTTCCAGTCCGGGAATAGCCCTTGATCGGCGATGGCAAGCTTGCCTTCCTTGACCAATGTACCGACGATCGCGGCATTGACCGATTTGGTCATCGACCAGCCGAGCAACGGCGTCTTGTCCGAGAAACCCTCGCCGTAGCGTTCGCCCACGATGCGGCCATTCTGTACCACCACCACGGCACGCATGCCGGGACCGGTCAGCAAGGCATCGTCGAGTATCTTGACGATTTCAGGATCCTGCGAGGGCTCGGCGCGGCTCCCTTCTGGCCACAGCACATCCGGCACCACAGGCGGAACGAAAAGGTCGGTCGAAATCGTCTTGGCCGCGGTCACATCGCCATCTGGCACATTTGCACAGCCGAGTCCCGGTCGCAGCACTGCCGTACCCTTGCCGAAGATGCCGAACAAACCCGCACTTACGGTACCGGCGTCCTTGTCGACATCGAGCGTCATCAGCTTCAAGATCGGATGACCTGGAGCCTGCACGTCCACTGCCAGCACCTGCTCCGCCTCTCGCCCCGCCAGGAAAACATTCGAACACACGATCTTGGCTGTGTAGTTGGCGGCAACGCGGATGAGAGCCGGCGGCGCCATCCATAGCCAGATCATGACGCCGACAACAGCGACGACGATCAGCCCCAGCAGCCATTTCAGGATTTTGCCTATGACGCGCATGCACAGCCTCCCCGCCGCACTGTCTGCGCCCAATCTGCCGCGAGTGCCGGCTCCGCTGCAACTGGATATGTTGCGGCGCCAACAGCTTACCTCGTCTTCACAGAACCGTGAGCCCGGCCCTCCGCGATTGCGTCTGCCCTTTGTATAAGCCATCACAACCTTGCGTATTCGCCCGTATCAACGGATTATCAACCATGTTGGATGATTGAGTGGGATGCGTGGCGCAGTGGGGGCACCGCAACCGGCGAACAACCGGACAGAACGACCCATCCGCGACCGGCGGTCACCGGTCTGGACTTGAATTCCGGATGCGTCGTCTCGCGATCCTGCTCTCTTTGGCTGTCCTGTCTGCCTGCTCGACCGTCGACGCCCTCTCGCCTGTCTCACCAGGCGATAGTGGTTCAGCCGTCGCCGTCCGCGCGCCACGCTTTGCCGACTCCGATCCGCATGAATGGGACAGCGGCGCGCCCTGGACATATGCCGTGCATGGCACGGATGTTTCCAAATACCAGACGTCGGTGGACTGGCAGAAGGCGAAGGCCAGCGGAGTTTCCTTCGCTTTCATCAAGGCGACCGAAGGCGGCGACCGCGTCGACGACATGTTCGCCAATCATTGGCGCGGCACCAACGCCGCAGGCATCCCGCGCGCAGCCTATCATTTCTACTATTTCTGCCGCCCCGCAGCGGAACAGGCACGCTGGTTCATCGAAAACGTGCCGAATGAGCGCTCCTCCATGCCGCCGGTGCTCGACATGGAGTGGAATCCGCAATCACCGACTTGCAAGCTCAGACCGCCGGCTGAAACAGTGCGTCGGGAAATGGCCATCTTCCTCAAGATGGTCGAAAAACATTACGGCAAGAAGCCGATCATCTACACCTCG
The DNA here is from genome assembly GCF_022347545.1 of Terribium retamae. Taxonomy (GTDB): domain Bacteria; phylum Pseudomonadota; class Alphaproteobacteria; order Rhizobiales; family Rhizobiaceae; genus Mesorhizobium; species Mesorhizobium retamae. The sequence continues at coordinate 44,478 of NZ_JAKREW010000025.1, read as the reverse complement.
GTCGACTTCTTCGACGACAACAACTTGTCGACCTTCCGCGGTTACCCCTATTGGCTGCGGTCGGTGGCCGGGCACCCAACGCAGAAATACGGCAGCCACCCCTTCACCTTCTGGCAATACACCGGAACCGGCGTCATTCCCGGCATGAAGGGCAACGCCGATATCAACGTCTTCAATGGCTCCGAGGCCGCGTGGAACAAGTGGCTGCGGCAGAACACCCGTTGACAGGGCGGCCCCAGCCTGCTTTTCGACACTGACTTTCGCCGGTCTTTGTACCGCGCCATGAAATCAGTCCGAAAGGAAGACCATGCGACTGCGCTCCAGCCTCATCGCGGCGCTGCTGCCGGTATTGGTGGCGACCTCTGCCATGGCGCAGCAATCCGCGCCCGCAGATCAACAACCCGCCGCTACACCGGCGCTCGATCCGACTGCTGCGCCCTGCGGCGGCGATTTCGATGCCTGGAAGCAAGGGGTCGCGGATGAAGCCAGGGCCGCCGGTGTCGGCGAAGCGGGTTTGGACGCGCTGGCGGCCGCAACCTTCGACACCCGCGTTCTGGCACGCGATCGCGCCCAGGGCGTGTTTTCGCAGACCTTCACGCAATTTTCCGGCCGCATGATCTCGGCCTATCGGCTGAAGCAAGGAACCACCATGCTCCAGAAGTATGGTTCGGTCTTCGCCCGCGCTCAGCAGGAATTCGGCGTACAGCCAGCCATCGTCACTGCTTTCTGGGCGCTCGAAACTGATTTCGGAGCCGTGCAGGGCGACTTCAACACGCTCAATGCCCTCGTTACGCTCTCGAACGACTGCCGCCGTCCCGCAGTGTTCCGTCGCCAGATCGTACCGCTGCTCAAGCTGATCGACCGCGGCGACCTGCCTGCCGACGTCAAGGGCGCTTGGGCTGGCGAGATCGGCCAGACCCAGATGCTGCCGATCGATTACCTGGAAGACAGCGTCGACGGAGACGGCGACGGCAAGGTGGACCTGCGCAACAGCGCACCCGATGTCATCATGACAACCGCAAAGAAGCTGCAGCTGAAGGGCTGGAAGCGAGATCAACCCTGGGTGCAGGAAGTCCGCTTGCCCGACACCCTGCCCTGGGAGCAGACGGCACGTACCAACAAGATGGCGATCAGCCAGTGGAACCAGTGGGGTGTCACCAACCCCGACGGCTCTCCGCTTGTCGACAACGGCCTCAAAGCCGGTCTTGCCTTGCCGATGGGACGCAAGGGCCCGGCCTTCCTGACCTATGACAATTTCGACGTCTACATCGAGTGGAATCAGTCCTTCACCTATGCGCTTACCGCAGCGGTGATGGCGACCCGTTTCGCCGGCGCTCCGACCTATGACCCGCGCAATCCGGAGCCAGGCCTCAGCATCGAGCAGATGAAGGAGCTGCAGACCAAACTGGAAGCCAGGGGCTACGACGTCGGCAAGGTCGACGGCATTCTCGGCACAAACACACGCGATGCCGTGCGCAAGGAACAGGTCCGGCTCGGCATCCCCGCCGATGGCTGGCCGACGCCGGAGTTGCTGGGGAAGTTGTAGGAAAGGATTGGAGATCAGGGCAATTGATACCTGCCCTACTGCCTTATTCCCCTACTGCCCTAATCCGCCATCGTCTCCAGGCTGGCAAAGCCCTGCGGCGCGTCACCCTCGTCGAAGGGCGTCGTCACTTCCACGAATGTATCGGGGTAGAAACCGTTGAAACGGGTCCTGAGCGAAAGCGAATAGGCGCCGATATGGCCGATCTCGATCCAATCGCCCGTATCCACGGTTTCCGGCAACCAGAACGGTCGCGACAGGATGTCGACGGAATCGCAAGTCGCCCCGCAGACCTTGAACGGCACGATGTTCTTTTCCGAGCCGTTTCGTGAACGGATGGCTGGATCGGGAATAAAACGAGCCGGCAGAGTGATCTTGCCGGTCCACGAATCGGACAACGACGCCCAGATGCCGTCATTGATGTAGAGCCGCCTGCCCTTGCGCAGAAGCACGCGCACGATCAGCGAGAGGCAGCGCGCCACGATGACACGACCAGGTTCTGCAACCAAGGGCATCTGGTCGAAACCATATTCCTTGAGATCGCCGGAGAGCCTGGACATGATCTGGCCAAGCGACGGCATTTCTACATGCTTGCGGTTGGGATCGTGCCCGTATTCGGCCGGGAAGCCGCCGCCGACATCGAGACCGGCCAGGTCGAAGGAGAGCCGGTTGCGCACCCAGTCGGCTGAGGCCAAGGCCCGCTCATAGGTATCGGGATCTTCGATCTGGCTGCCGACATGGAAACACAGCCCGACCTTGTAGCCGGTCCGCGCCAGCCGCTCCGCCAGTTCCACCGCATTGGCCGGGCCGGCGCCGAACTTCTTGGATAGCTCGTAGGCGGCATGACCCTTGGTTTGCACGCGCACGAAAACGGTGATCGCACCAGGGTCGATGTCGAGTGCGCGCACCACGCGCGTCAGCTTGGTGATCTCGTCCTCATGGTCGATGGCGACGACGCGGATGCCGTATTTTTCCAGCGCTAGCCTGATATCCGACTGCGCCTTGATCGGATGCATGTAGAGCATTTCCGCATCCGCAGAGACGGCTCGTACGGCAGCGAACTCGCCCGGCGATGCCACGTCGAAGGCCGTGACACCGGCTTCAGCCAGCGCCTTCAACACGATCTGCTCACCATTGGTCTTCACCGCATAGGCGGTCTTGCCGGGAAACATGTCCATGAATTGGCGCGCGTCAGCTTTCAGCACTTGCGGGCGGAAGCAATAGACCGGGTCGTCTGGACGGAGAGCGAGGGCTGCCTCGCGGGCATTTTCGAATCGCTGCATGAGGCGAATCCCTTTCTCGGTATGCGCACTTAAACCTCACTAGCCGGGAAAGAAAACAGGAACGTGTCCATTCGTTTCGCCCGACGAACCGACTGGCAGCTCTTTCTGAGCTTTGTGCCCCGACAGGATTCGGGTGGCGGCCTGCTCGAGAGTCGCTAGTCTCACAAAGTGGCCAAACAGCCCCTGGGGACGGGAATCGCTATGAGTATCGCTACCCAAACCGTCCAGACCGGACCGATGAGCCTCAGGGACTGGGGCCAGCTTTTATTGCTCGGCGCGATCTGGGGCGGCTCCTTCTTCTTCGCCCGCATCGCGGTTGCGGAGATGCACCCGCTGGCACTGGTACTGTTTCGCGTGGCGATCGCGGCGGCGGCCTTGCACGTCTATCTCCTGCTGCGCGGACCATCGTTCCGATTGGCGTTGCCGCATGTCGGCCTGTTCTTCCTGTTGGCGCTCACCAACAACGTCATCCCGTTTTCGCTGATTTTTGCGGGCCAGACCGAGCTCGGCGCCGGCATTGCCTCGGTGCTGAACGCAACGACGCCGTTCTGGACGCTGATCGTTGCCAACGTCATGACCGCCGACGAGAAGCTGTCCTGGAACAAACTCGCAGGCATCGGTCTCGGCATCGCCGGCACGGCCGCCATGGTCGGTCCTGGCGTTCTTGCCGGCCTCGGCGGGCCGGTATGGCCGAAATTCGCGCTGATCGGTGCTTCGCTTTCCTATGCCTTCGCGCTGATGGTTGCCCGGCAACTGAAGAGTGTGCCACCTCCAGTGCTGGCGACCGGCCAGTTGACCGCCTCGACCGTCATCATGATCCCAGTCGTCCTTTCGGCGACGGGCGCCGGCGGCCTGTTGTCAGCCAGCACGCCGGTCTGGGCAGCGGTCTTCGCGCTTGCATTGGTCTCTACGGCCTTCGCCTACATCCTCTATTTTAACCTTGTCGCTTCGGCCGGCGCGACCAACGCTTCGCTGGTGACGCTGGTCGTACCGGTCAGCGCCATTCTGCTCGGCATCGCTTTCCTCGGCGAACGCATCCAGACATTCGAGCTCTTTGGCATGCTGCTGATCGGGCTCGGCCTAGTCACCATTGATGGGCGCCTTTTCTCGCGCCGGCCAAGATTGTCCAAAAATTGACCGGAGCGAGAAGAAACACCGAGCCGGACGCACACTCGACAAACGGGTTTCGCGCTGAGGCGACTTGTCGGTTGCAATGCGGGATCGTCCGCTTCTCGGAGGGTCTCGGGACACCTTTCAGCCACAATTTATACACAGCGGGGACGTCTGCGTTTCGCCAAGGAATTCAAGGCATAGCGGCAAGATCGAGGTCGGAATTTCTAAAGGTTTGTCGCATTGCAGCACATTTTCTCCTTGTGTGTGACCGAAATGCTTCTAGACTCGGTCCATAGTTTTCCAGAGAGGAGGCTATGTCATGGGACTTACGAGGCCACTCAACGCTCTGATGATTTGTGCTGCGTTTGCTTTTATCGGCGCCCTCATTGTGGGCGTTCTTCCATAAGGCCGCCGAAGCGGGGGAAGACAGCACCATATAGTTCAAACCATTGAAAAGGCCGGGGAAACCCGGCCTTTTCCTATTCCGGACTTTTGCATTCGCCCCAGCTGCACCCTATAGTCGCCGGGGCGTTGGGGGCAGGATTACGAACGATGCGAATCGACAAATCCAGTACCCGAAGCGATGTGCAAACCCTTTCCCCAGCCAATCGCACCGAGTGGCGAGATTGGCTGGAAGCGAATGGCAGCGCGATGACTGGCGTAAAGCTAGTCATCCATCACAAAACCAGCGAAACGCCCGGTGTTCATTTCCACGAGGCGATTGAAGAGGCGCTTTGCTACGGCTGGACAGAAGACAAGGCGACGAAGCGCGACAATGACAGCTTCTATCTCATCTTCCGGCCGCGCCCTTCCGACAGCCTGTGGGATCGCATCAACCGCGAGCGGGCTGAAAAGCTGATCGATCACGGCCGCATGCGCGAAGCCGGCCTTGCCGCGATCCGGCGGGCCAGAGGCGCCGGCAAATGGGACACGCCAGGCGGCACGGCCCCAATCGCGCTGCCTTCCGATCTCCAGAAGGAATTCGACGAAAATCGTGTCGCCTACCGCAACTTCGAGCGCCTGCCGCCTCCATCGAGGACGCTGATCGTGCATTGGATCGACTACGCCATTCAGCCCGAAGTAAGGCGCCATCGCATCGAACAGGCCATTGCGCTTGCGGAGAGCAATGCGAGTGTCAGCAGAGCTCCGGCCGACCTCTGAACCGCTCCGGGCGCAGCCTTTCACCTACGCTGCTGCCGAACCCGTATTGGGCTGACTTACCGGCACTTCCGACGCCTGATGCGCGCGGATGCCGATCATATGGCAAATGGCAAAGACAAGGTCGGAACGATTCATCGTGTAGAAATGGAAATCGCCAACGCCCCGCTCCACGAGATCAAGCACCTGTTCCGCGGCAACCGCCGACGCGACCAGCATGTGCGTCTGTGGATCGTTGTCGAGCCCTTCGAAGCGCTCGGCCAGCCAGGCCGGCACATGGGCGCCGGCGCGTGAGGCGAAATTCGCCACCTGGCGGAAATTGTGCACCGGCTGGATGCCGGGCACGATCGGAATATAGATGCCGGCGCGACGTACCCGTTCGACATAGCGCTCATAAAGATCGTTGTCGAAGAAGAACTGGGTGATCGCACGCTTCGCGCCATTGTCCACCTTGCGCTTCAGCATCTCGATGTCCGTGGCAAAGTCCGGGCTCTCCGGATGCTTTTCCGGATAGGCGGCGACGGAGATATCGAAATCGGCGATCGCCTTCAGCCCACTGACCAGCTCGGCACCGTTCTGGTAACCGCCGGGATGCGGCGTGTAGGCTTGCCCGACACCTGAGGCCGGATCGCCGCGCAGCGCCACGAACCGCTTGATGCCGGTGGCGAAATAATCGCGGATGACTGCATCCACCTCTTCGCGCGTGGCACCGACGCAAGTCAGATGGGCCGCCGCCGGAATGCCGGTTTCATTGAGGATCCGGCGCACCGTGCGCGCCGTACGCTCGCGGGTCGAACCGCCAGCACCGTAAGTGACAGAAACGAAGTTCGGCTTCAACGGCTCCAGCCGCTTCACCGTCTCCCACAACCTGGCTTCCATCTCGTCGGTCTTCGGCGGGAAGAACTCGAACGAAACCCTGATCTTGTCGCCAATGTCGGGGCGGCGGGAAAAACGAAACTGGTTCATCAGGCAATTTCCCGCACGGATTGGGTTTCAGGGTTGGGATCGGCGATCAACAGGCGGCGATCTCGTCCAAGCCACAGCTTGACGGTGAGCTTGGAGTCCGAGCCGCCGCGCGGCTCGAAATCCTGGCTTTCCTCGAGATCGAGCCCGGCCTCGGCAAACCAGTCGGCGATCTGCTTGTCGGAAAAGCCGAGGCGCTGGTGCGCGTGCTCGTCGCGCAGGAATTCCAGCGTATGCGCGGCGAAGTCGACAATGATCAGCCGTCCCGAGGGTCGCAGCAGCCGCGCCGCGGCACGGATCGCCGGTGCCGGATCGTCGAGATAGTGCAGTACCTGGTGAATGGTGATCAGGTCGAAGGAATCCCGCTCGACCGGCGGCGAGAAGATGTCACCCTGGCGTACCTGCGCGTGGGCGACGCCCGCCTTGTCGAGATTGGCACGCGCCACCGCCAGCATCTCGCGCGACATGTCGATCCCGACGCCACGTCGGTAGAGCGGCGCAAAGATTTCGAGCAGACGCCCAGTGCCGGTACCGAGATCCAGCATGGACTGGAACGGCCGCTTGCCGACCAGCTTGAGGAGTGCAGCCTCGACTGCGCGTTCCGGCACGTGCAGCGAGCGTATCTCGTCCCAGCTTGCCGCGTTGGTCGAGAAGTATTCGGCCGCACGGTCCTGCCGCTTGCGTTTCACTGTCGCCAGCCTCTCGAGATCCCGCTCGATCTGCGGGTCTTCGGCGCGGATCCCGGCAATCAGCCGCAGCACGAAGTCGCGTGAATTGTCCAAATCCGAGAGACGGAAGAACGCCCATGAACCTTCCTGGTAGCGACCGATGAGCCCGGCCTCCAGGAGCAGCTTGAGATGCCGCGAAACGCGTGGCTGCGACTGGCCGAGGATTTCCGTGAGGTCGGAAACGGTCAGGTCGCCACGCGCCAGCAGCGCCAGAATGCGCAGCCGGCTGGATTCGGCAGCGGCCTTCAATGTATCTACCATCGTGTCGAGCGCGACATGCATAGCGGCATTCCTCGAAAAGATATAAACATATGTTTATGTCAAATTCAGAACCAACGCAATTGCCAATGTCGTTCGGCGGCCAGAAAATGGCGCAGCCTTTTGCGGGAAATGATCGATGTTCGAAATGCGTGGCGGCGAGGAAGTGCTGAAGCAGGATCCGGCCGGGTTGCCACCCGATGGTCCTATCGTCTTCATTGGCCGCGTCCTCTCGCCTTGGAAGGAGCGCGAGAACTGCCCCAAGAATATGCGCGCCGCACGCGAGACCGGCCAGCCGGCCTCGCTTTTGATCGATCAGCCCTACCGACCCGGTCTCGCAGGCCTTCAGCGCGTCAGCCACATCTACGTGTTGACCTGGATGCATCATGCGCCGCGGAATCTGATTGTGCAGAAACCGCGCCATGCAACGGAAGCCAAAGGAGTTTTTGCGCTACGCTCCCCTGCCCGGCCGAACCCCATCGGCCTGCATTCGGTGCGGCTGATTTCGTTCGACGTCGAAACCGGACGGATGGAGCTCGATGCCATCGATGCGCTCGACGGTACACCGGTGATCGACATCAAGCCCTACTTTCCATCGGTCGACGCTTTGGCCGATGCGCTTATGCCGGATCGGAATGACAAATGAACGCACCGACCGGCCGCCGCCGCGCCATCGCCAAGGCGCTCACCGCGCTTCTGCCGCTGGCACCCTATGCGGATATGGAACGTATTCGCGCCGATGCCGGCGCGGTGCATATGAAAACCTTGCCGCCCGGCATAGCGGTGTGGCTGGCCACCATCGCCCATGTCCGCCATCAGCATACCGATTACGAAAAGCTGCTGGCGGAGGGTTACGATCGCGACTCGGCGCGTTTCTTCGTCGTCGACCAAACCAACGAAGTGCTGACGCGCTGGCGTGCCACGCGCCTGCTCGATCCCGACGACGACGAAGACTAGCTGCTCATATCGCTGTGAAGGCGTTGTCTACGAACAGATGCGCGCCGTTGACGAAGCTCGATTCGTCGCTGGCGAGAAACAGTGCCGCCTTGGCGACCTCCTCCGGTTCGCCGATACGCCCCTGCTGGGCGGCGATTGCGGCTTCCGACACATCGACGCCGAGGTTTTGCAGCTCCGCCACCTCGCGCAGGCCGTGCGGGGTACGGACGAAACCGGGACAAACCGCATTGCATCGGATGTTCCTGTCGCGGAACTCGACGGCAATCGCCCGCGCGAACATGTGGCAGGCGCCTTTCGTGGTATCGTAAAGCACTTCCATCGGTGTTGCTGCCACGGCCGAAATCGACGAGGTACAGACGATAGAACCGCCGCCGGCCGAGATCATCCCCGGCAGCACGGCACGCGTCATCAGGAACATAGACCGCACGTTGACGGCGTGCAGCCAATCCCACTCGGTCACGGTGGTTTCCAGGAACGGCTTGATGACGATGGTGCCGGCATGGTTGAACAAGACCGTCGCAGGCCCAAAGGTTTCCGCGGCTGCCTTTACGGCAGCCTGGACTTCGGCCTCGTCGGAGACGTCAGCCACGAAATAAGTAGCCTTGCCGCCGGCTGCCTCGATCTCTGCGACCGTCGCAGCCGAAGCTTCCGCGTTGCGGTCGACGATTGCCACCCTCGCTCCCTCGGCAGCGAACAGTTTTGACGCAGCCCCGCCCATGCCGGTCGCGCCGCCCGAGACGATCGCGACCTTATCCCGCAGTCTTCCAGTCATGTTCTTGTCCTTGCTATGGCTTTGCCGGTTTTACCGGGTCTCATTCCGCTGGTTGGCCGCGCATACCGCCCGTCACGGCAAACTCCTCTTCAGGTGACAGCACCAGGCGGTGCCGGCGATAGAAGGCGAAATAGGCGAGGCCAATGGCATACCAGACAGCCGCTGCGATCGCCGCCCAGCGATAGAGCGGATCGAAGAACTGATAACCCAGCGTGATCAGGCAGATCAGGATCGTGGCGTAGGCGCCGAACCGGCCGAACGGGCTGACGAAAGGCCGCTCGATCGCGGCATAGAGTTTGCGCAGCTTCAGGAAAGCAATGCTCTGCATCACATAGGAGACCATGCCCGCAAAGACGATCATCGAGACCAGGAACCCGCCCATGAAAGCGACATTGTGCCGGCCCCCCAGGAACCAGACAAGCAGCAGCATGAACAGGGCGAGAGCCGAACCCGCGGCAAGCGCGATGTTGGGCGTCTTGGTGCGGGCATTGGTCACCGACAGCGCGGTCGGCAGATAGCCGGCACGCGACAGCGAATAGATATTGCGGCCCGAGGCAAAGGAGCCGGCAAAGAAGGAAGCGGCGAGCCCCAGAACCGCCACCGAGGCCAGAAGCTTCGCCCAGCCGTCACCGAAAATGATACGGAAGCCGTCGAGCAGCGGTTCGCCAGACGAGCCCATGGCATGGGCGCCTTGCGGAATGGAAGCGCTGAAGAACAGCACGCCGAGCGCCAGCGCCGCCAGCGTCAGGATCGACAGGATCAGCGCTCGCGGCATGTCACGCGTCGGGTTCTTCGCCTCCTCGGCGGTGAGCGGCAGTTGTTCGACGGCCAGGAACATGTAGACCGCGAAAGGCAGCGACAGCATCACGCCGGTGAAGCCGAAGGGCAGCCATTCGCCATTGCCTTCCGGCAGCAGCGTCGACCCCTGTGGGCCGGCCGCGATGTTGAGTGCGTAGCGGGTGAAGTCCAGATGCGGGATGGCGACGATGAAGAAGAATAGGAGCACGGCGATCGCCGCGACGGTCACATAAATGACGACCCGCATCGAAAGTTCGAGGCCGCGCAGCGACAGGCCCAACATGACAACGTAACCGCCGACCCACCACAGCGGCAGCGCGCTTTCCGGCGTGCCGAATATGGCTGCGAGATAAGAGCTCATGAAGAACATGTTGGCAGCAGGCGCCAGCACGAACTCGATGTTCTCGGCAAGGCCAGTGGTGAAGCCACCCCACGGACCCAGCGCCGTGCGCGAAAAGGAATAGGCACCACCCGTATGCGGCAGCGCGGCACTCATCTCACCGATGGAACAGCAAAGGCAGATATACATGAAGCCGATGATCAGCGCCGCGAGCAGCAGGCCGCCGAAACCTCCTTGTGAGAAGCCGATGTTCCAGCCCGAATATTCGCCGGCGATGACGGCGCCAACGCCCATCATCCAGAGCGAGAACAACCCAGCATGCCTTTGCAGCTGGCGTTGCTCGAAATAACTCTGGTCCACCGTCTGGTATGTGACGCCGGCGGTGCGCCCGTCCGAACTCTTGCTCATGCTTGTCCCCTCTTTCAAAGAGGGTTCTCCCCAATCACTGTCGATTGGTCCTGGCCCTCCCATGGTTATCCGGCATAGTTTCAGCGCCGCGCAGGGGGTGAAATATCCCCAAAGGGATATGGCTTAAGGGATAGGCAGACGCCGAAGTTCGCTTGAGTTGGATATCAAGCGAACCTCGGAGACGGGACGCTGGAACATGATGGCAGACGATCCGTCGGACGGGAGGTTCGATGGCAATGAATGATCAGACGGCACTTGCAACCTGGCATGCAGCGACGCCGGAGTTGGTGGCGCATCTCGGCAAGCCGGGCTTCGCCGAGCGGCTGGATGCCGCGCTGCGCACTGTCGCGCCCTTCGACCTGTCCTGCATCTTCGCTTACCCCGGTCGCGAACGCCCTTCCCTGCTCCACGACGGACTGGGCGACGTCTCTTCCCGGCAGATCATGCGCAACTATCTCGACGGCACCTATCTGCTCGATGCCGTTTATTCCGCTTGCCTGCGCCGTGCGCCGCAAGGCCTGCATCGACTGGCCGACCTGGCGCCGGATGCCTTCTTCCAAGCCGAATATTACAATTCGCCGGACGTCCATCCCTGCATCTCGATGGAAACCGGCTCGCTGAGCGAAGAGATTGTCTTCCTGACGCCGCTGCAGCCCGGTTTCTATCTTGCCTATTCATTGTTGCGAGCAAATTCCAGCGTCACGTTCTCGGCCGCCGATTTCGACCACCTGCAACAGACCGCGGCGCTGGTCACGATGCTGATCAGCCGGCATTGGGAGCATCTTGCGCCTGACGCAGCGGCCGAACCCGGCCAGCCGCACGATGCCGACGACGTCGAGCGCGCGTTCGCCACCTTTGCGCCGTCGCGGCTGACCCGACGCGAGCAGACCATCGTCAGCCTGGTATTGCGCGGTCATTCATCCATGTCGATCGGACGCATTCTCGGCATTGCCGAGGGCACGGTGAAGATCCACCGCAAGAACATCTACGCCAAGCTCGACATCTCCAGCCAGACCGAGCTGTTCAACCTTTTCATCAAACATCTGCTGAGCGAACGCTGAAGCAAGGGATGCAATGGCCACCAACATGCCCCATACGCCGTTGGATGATCTCGATCGGCGCATCCTGAACGCGTTGCAGGAGGACAACCGGCTTTCTTTTGCGGAACTGGCAGAGCGCGTCGCCTCTTCCGCCGCCTCGTGCATGCGCAGGGTGCGGCGGCTGCGGGAAGAAGGCGTCATCGTTGCCGATATCGCGTTGGTCGATCCGCAGGCGGTCGGCAAATCGCTGACGGTAGTGGTCAATATCGAACTGGAGAGCGAACGGCTCGACCTGATCGACGCCTTCAAGCGCGACATGCGCAGCGCCCCCGAAGTGACGCAGTGCTACATGGTGACCGGCGACGCCGATTTCGTGATCGTCGTCGTGGTGGAGGATGTTGCTGCATTCGAGACCTTCACCAAGGAGCGGCTCTACGCCAACCCCAATATCCGCAAGTTTCGGTCCATGATCATGCTCGACCGCGTGAAGTTCGAGGCACGTGTCAGGTTCTGACAGCTCGAGCCGTTGTCACCGCAGCTTGTTCAAGTCCCGAACGGCGCGAAGTTATGGGGTGATGCGCGGATGGCCATTTCCGTAGCGTGGCAGGCAACGTTGCAAGGAGAGCAAGCGAACACGCATCAGTCCAGCGATTAACCCATTCGTTGCCTGCGCCAACGCTCCAGCCGGCGCGTCATGCGCTGGAAGTGGTCGAGCGAGGCCAGCGCCAGATCAGGCGCGCCAGGCTCGATATCCCGAGCGTCCTGGTGGTTCTTGTCTTGATAGAGATAGCAAAGAACAGGTCGGTCTTCGGTTTCGGCGATCTGATAGCGGTAATAATAGAAATCGCTGGCCTTGGCGGGTCTAGCGGGATCACCATCCCGCAAGCGGTCGAAGCAAAGGCTGAGTTCCTGCCGACCGTTGATGAGCGAACGCTGAATCTGGCAGATGCCAAGATGAAGCCATTGGCCATATCCATAGCCGGCGGCCTCGAGTTCAGCGAGAAGCGCCTCGATTTGCTCAAGAGTTATTGTCTCACAGAGATGCCGCCAAATCTTGTCCGCTCTTTGGTAGCGTTGCAGGAATTGCGGCCAGAAGATCTCGATCTCCGTTTCGTCGGCACTCTGAAGTGCATCGGCGTCAAGCGAGCCCATGGCGGAACGGATTAGCTGCACACGCTGGTTGACCTTGCGGCCGCCGAGGCGGCCTAGCCATCCGGCCGGCTCCTCGACCAGACCAACCTGCCAGGCAAGGCCGCCCGGCTCTGCTTCGCGTCGCGCTTCGATGTTGACGGGACAAAAGGGATCGCCGTTGGCTGGCGCCAGATAGCGCGTGACGACGAAATGCCAGTCTTGCTCATCGTCCGCTGCCAGCGTGAGAGCGCCATATCCCGAATTCAACGGCACGCCATCATGAATTTTCCTCAGGGTTTCGAAGTCAGGACGCTTGGTTGCGACCGGCGTCGCCGGCGGCTCCTGCGGAATGAGCGCCTGCCTGCAGCGCTCCGCCTCGGCCGGATCACCGTGGTCCGTCCACACCCTGGCGAGAAAGCCCGCCATGTTCGGGGTCAGACGATCAGAGGTCCTGAGCCTGTGCGAGATCTCACGCAACAGATCGTCCTGCCCTTGATGCGCGGCTGCCTTTGCCGCCCGCAACACCAGCCCGATCTGGTTCTCTTCCTCGTCGAACTCGAGCCAGCTCGTCTCGAACGCCCAACACCAGTCGGAAAATTCATCATAGAGGGCGATCACGTCGCCATGGCGTCCGAGCTGCTCATAGGCATAACCGATACCATTCAGTTGTTTTTCATATCTCCAATTCCTGCCGAAAGCCCTGCGCAGAACTTCATAGGATTCGATCACACCCGCCCATTGGCCAGCATGGAGCTGGTTTTGCAGCCGGTTGCCGTATTGCTCCCAAAAGGGCGAGACTGCCCAGCCTTTGTCGTGCCAGGCTATGCCCTCCAGGTAACGCTCCTGGTCGATGCCCCACGATGAGCCGAGATTGTTGCACAGCATTGCATAGACGTGCGGATCGGTATCCTCGCTATTGCCTTCTCCCGTCTTGAAGTAATGTTCGAAACGTTCTGCGCCGAGCTTGTAGACCTCAGCCTCCACCCGACGGGCACGTGCGAAATCATCGGCACCGGCATATTGCCCCTCTTGCTGCAATTCCTCGATGAATTCCGCGACGTCGCAGCCTGCCGCATAATAATCGCGTCCGCCCGCTTCGGGGGTGCGCTTCCACACGATCTGCTCCAGGCCATGGGCCCGCCCCATATGATGGTTGAGCTGCGCGCGCCAAACCTGTGCCCTGGGGTCGCCGCCAAATTCGAGGTAACGATCGAGATCGGCGGAAGCACCGTCGAGATCACCCGCTATGGCACGCGCCCTGGCCCTGATGCGCCATGCCAGGGGCTGGTGCTGGACACGCTGGAACATGGCCTCGATGCGCTCCTGTCTTCGCGCCGGAACGGTCAAGGTCGCCCGCATGCGTGCGAGCCATACCCAATCATGGTTGTGTTCGTCGCCCAGGGCCGTCGTGGTTTCTAGAATTTCGGTGGCCAGGCCAACGTCGGCGTTGCTCCTGAACATGACATCGTACCAGAGGCGCCCCGCGGTACCGAATTCGCCATCCTCCCAAAACCATCTCGCAGCCGTCATCCAAGTCGTATGATCGGCGAAGCTGCCGATCCTGGTCACCGCTTCAAGGACCAGCCGGCGCGCCTCTTCCCTGCGGCCGATCGCGCGGCAGATCCCCGCCTGCCAAAAGAGCGCGAAACCAAGTTTTTGCCAGCGATGCGGGCTTTCGGGCTGCAGGGCAAGGATTGCGGTCTTGTATGGCTCGAATGCAACCAGGGCATCCTCACTGCGCCCTGTTTGGTCAAGCAAGCGGATGCGCCACTCCAATATGTCCGTATCGCCCGGCTCGCCGACAAGATGAGCTTCCGCGAGCCGCAATGCTTCCGCCACCCCATCCTCCTCACGTGCGAGATCGCGCAGGATCTCGCTCAACTCACGTGAGGATTTGTCGTTCTTCATGATTTGAACTTTCCGATGCTCTTCATATGCCTGATTTTAGAACGGGCCGTCAGGTTGAGATCTGACGCGAAATAAAGAGGCGGGCAATGCTTCGGTCTGATGCTTCTCTGGAAAAGCCATCGGTGACAATCTCTACGACGAAATGTCGCGAACCCGGAATCCCACTCGATCATTCATCGCCGGAAAAGGCGATCCGCAACATGTCGGGCGTGCTGCGCTCGACCTGAAGCGAGCGCGGCCCAAGCTCGAAGCGGACGCGTTCGATGCGCGGCGCAACTACCGAGGGTACCGTGAACATTTGTGGCCGTTCGATCTTGCGCGTTGAGTGACGTCAACGCTTACGGCCAGCGCGACGACTGGCTGATGCCGTTCAACCAGGTCGCCCCCGTTCACCTGTCAACTCCACCCCTCCCTCCCTCCGACACGGTTCGGTCCACCATCAATATCCCATCGAGATGATCCACCTCATGTTGCACCAGTTCGGCAAGGTCGGGTTCAAGGCGCTCGAAGACGCGGGCTTGGCCATCGAGGTCAAGGCATTGCAATGTGACGGAACGGCTGCGCATCACGGGCACTTTCCGCCCCGGAATGCTGAAACAATCATCCAGAACGGAAAAAGCCTCCTCGGAGCGCCAGGTGATGTGCGGATTGACGGCAACGAAGCTTCCCAGTCGGCATTCGAAGGCAATCAGCCGCCAGGGTGAGCCGATCTGCGGTCCGGCCAGACCACGGCCGAAACCGAGCCGCCCCTTGAGGTCGGCCAGCGTGTCGGCAAGGTCTATCGCATCCGGCCGCCAATCATGTTTGGCAAGGTCGACTGCCAAGGCGACTTGCCGCAGCCGCGGATCGCCAATCAGAACAACCTCCCTCACTGGCATCGCCTGCCTCCTCTTCAGCGATGCCAAGCATAAGACAGCCCCTGAAGACGCATGCGCCAAAGAAGGCCGGGTGGTGAAACATATGCGCTAACGCCAAGGCGGCTTTGAAACGATCGTTGCGCTGATCGTTGCGTTTCAACCGCAGTATCGTTTTGATCATCTTGCGAGCACGTGGCCTGCCATTTTGGCGAGAATGGCGCATCGTTTGCAGGCATCCTCCGTCCGAAGATGACGTTGGAACATCAAGCCGCTGCGACGGCCCGGAGGAGACGACCATGGACCAGACCGCAAGCCCTTTGCCTGTCCTTGAAAGCCGTCATGTCGACCCGCACAGCTATCCCGCCGGGGTCGCCTTCCTCGACGGGCAATACCTGCCGATGTCGGAAGCCAAGATCTCGGTGCTCGACTGGGGCTTCCTGCACTCAGACGCCACTTACGACACCGTCCATGTCTGGAACGGCCGCTTCTTTCGCCTCGACCTGCATATAGAACGCTTCTTCGGGGGCATGGAGCGGCTGCGCATGTCGATCCCATTCACGCGCGAACAGGTGACGGAAATCCTTCACAATTGTGTGGCGCTCTCCGGCCACCGCGCCTCCTATGTCGAGATGCTCACCACCCGCGGCGCCTCCCCGACATTCAGTCGCGATCCGCGCGATGCGATCAACCGCTTCATGGCTTTCGCCGTCCCCTTCGGCTCGGTCGCCAATGCCGAGCAGCGCGAGCGCGGCCTGCATGTCGCGATCAGCAACCGCATTCGCATCCCGCCTGCTTCGGTCGATCCGGAGATCAAGAACTACCACTGGCTCGATCTGGTGCGTGGCCTTTACGATGCCTATGACAGCAAGGCTGAGACCGCCCTGTTGCTCGACTTCAACGGCAACGTCGCCGAAGGCCCAGGCTTCAACGTCTTCGCCGTCAAGGAGGGCAAATTGTCAACGCCGGCAATCGGCGTTCTCGCCGGCATTACTCGGCGTACGGTTTTCGATCTCTCGGGTGAACTCGGTCTCGACTGCAACGCTGTCGATGTCAGCGTGACGGCGCTCAAAAGCGCCGACGAGGTTTTCATCACCTCCACTGCCGGTGGCATCATGCCGGTGACGAAGATCGATGGTGGCCTGATCGCCGACGGCAAAGTCGGGCCGATCACCAGGAAGCTGGAAAAACTGTACTGGGATAAACACGAAGACCCAGCCTGGTCCAAGCCGGTTAGCTATCCAAGCTAAACCGGGCTGCGCGCTCTTCCCGTACCGCAGTCGATTCTGCCGAAGACAGCTCTCTCAACTCCGATAAATCCACTGATCGGGAACGCGCACTGAAATCTCCTCGCCGGCCTCGATAACGCCGGGCTTTTCAACCCAGGCGACCAGCCCGCGCAAGCGCTTCGCCACCTTGGGAAACAGAAGAGAGCCGGCATCCTGGTCCTCCATGCGGGCGTTCCTGGCAATCGAGCGGCCGGCAAGACGGCAAGGGTTGTTCTGCGCATCGATCTTCAGTGTAACACCGCCGGCAAAGAACAGCAGCGTCGCCGAAGGCAGCATCGACAGGTTGGGCAGGCCGTCGATCACCAGATTGGCACCGATCCATTCTGGCTTTATCTCGGCAAGCCCCATGCGCTCGGCCACCACAGCCAGTTCGTCGAAGGCAACGATCGATACCTGCCGCTCGTTGCGGATTTCGGTGCCGCGCGGATACCATGGTTCCCGCCCGCCGGAGCGGCGGGTTTGACCACCATGGAAATCACCGGGGATGCCGTCGAAACCAAGCTCCAGCCGCTCCACCGCCCTTGTCTGGAAATCGTCGGACGACGCAACGTAAAGGCCGGCGACTTTAGCGCTGAGTTTCTTGCCCGGCACGATTTCAGGCTGTGTGTCGAGCATGGCTTACTTGTCCGCGGTTCAATACAGGGCGCAACCTACTGTAACGGCATGGCCGGTCCAGTCGAAAGCGCTGATGAACTGATGAAGGATATTGATACAGCCAGTCTACTGCATCTCCAAAAGCGCACCACCGATCGAATAGCCGGCGCCGAAGGCGCAAAGCAGGCCGAAATCGCCCGGCTTCATATCTGCATGGTTTTCACTGAGCGCGATGATTGCACCGGCGCCGGCCGTATTGCCCAGCCGCTCCAGCACCATCGGCGCGCGGTCATGCCCCACTTCGTGGCCGAAAGCGAGTTTCAGGATCATGGCGTTCATGCGCGCATTGGCCTGGTGCAGCCAGAACCGGCGGATGCCTTGAGGCGTCAGCCCATGCTCGGCCAGGAATTCGACAATGAACTTGTGGCCGGCGACGGTGACTTCCTTGAACACCTTGTTGCCGACTTGCTTGATCATGTTGCCCTCGAGGTCGATCATGTAAGGATCGTCCTGCGTGGTGCGGGTTAGATAGCCGAGATTGGTGCGGATGTTGGACGACATCTGCGTCCATAGCCGGGTGTCGAGTACCTCGAAACGGCCAGGCCGGGTCTCCCCTTCTTCGATCGCTTCCACCACCATCGAGACGGAAGCGTCGCCGAAGATGAAATGCGTCTGGCGGTCGCGGAAATTGAGATGGCCGGTGATGATTTCGGGCGTCGTCACCAGTACCTTCTTCTGTGCGCCCGAGCGCACCAGATTGGTCGCCACATGCAATGCCGCAGCGGCAGAGGAACACCCCAGCCCCATATCGAAGCCGGCGCCGCTGGTACCGAGCGCCTCCTGCATTTCGATGGCGATTGCGGGATAAGGACGCTGCAGGTGCGAAGACGAGACCATCACCAGGTCGATCTCGCCCGGTTCCGTTCCGGCATGAGCCAGCGCCTTGCGCGCCGAAGCTATGCCGAACTCCGCCTGCAGCGACAGCGCGTCGTCCGGGCGCGCCGGCAGCCGCGGTGCCATACGCGTCGGGTCGAGAATACCCGCGCGTTCGACGACATGGCGCTTCTTGATGCCTGACGCATGCACGATGAAATCGGCGTCGGATTTCTGCAGAGGCTCCGTACCCGTTTCGGCCCGCTTGACGTTTTCCAGCTCGACCCAGGCGTTGAAACTTTCGACCAGTTCGTCATTGGTGATCGATGCTTCGGGGATTTCGACGCCGATGCCGCTGATGATGACGCGATGCATGTCCAACTCGTTTTCCTGGCGGCGGGGGGCCGCGCTGCCACCGGCATCCTGGGAAACGATGCGGCCGGCTTTTCTATGCGGTTTACGCTACCTTCCGTTGCGAAGCGAGCCTTTCCTCATCCCGCGCCGCGCATAGCTGTTGACGCTGCGTCCGCCCTGCAGACAGCAAAACAATAGCGACGCCAGCTAAATTGTCGGCCGGCAGACTGCAATGTCAGCGGGTGGCGACCATGAACAGGCGCGGGAAGCGCAACAGCACCTTGCCATCCACTGTGGGCGAATAGGCTTGTGCGATCTTTGCCGTGTAGTGGTCGAGGAACTGGCTCTTTTCCACCTCGTCGAGCGGGTCGAGAAAGGGCTTGAGGCCGGTGGACTTCACCCATTCCACGATCGCGGCAGCATCGGCCAACGGATGGTTGTAGATCGTGTGCCAGATGTCGAGTCGCCCTGCATGCGGCTTCAGCCTGTCATAATAGAACGAAACCGATGGCAGTGGCGCGCGTGCCGCCTTTGCAAGTTTTTCGGCGAAAGGCATCGAAGACGCCGTCTCGCGCATCAGCCTGTGTGACGGCTCATCCATATTGTCGGGCATCTGGACGGCAAGCGCCCCACCGGGTGCGAGCAGGCCCAAAAGCCTTTGCAACACCGAGGGATGCTCGGGCAGCCACTGGAACACCGCATTGGCAAAGATGACATCCACCGGCTCGGCAGGGGTCCAGCTTCCCGCGTCGGCAAGCTCGAAGGAAAGCTTCGGCAGCCGCGCCTTGGCTTTTTCGATCATGTCAGGCGACGTGTCGAAGCCGATCACCTGCGCCTCTGGCCAGCGTTCGGCCAGAAGTTCGGTGGAATTTCCTGGTCCGCAACCGATATCGACCACGCGGCGTGGGGTTGCGACAGGCACCTGCGCGAGCAGGTCCCGCGCCGGCCGCGTCCGCTCGTCCTCGAATTTCAGATAGAGCGAAGCGGACCAGTCTTTCATTGTGCGAACTCCAATCTGAAGCAATTCCTGCAAAACCATGCTGCGGTTTGCGTCCGGAATTGCAGGGAAGCAGGATGAGCATTGGGGGCAGTTCTGTTTGCCCAGAACGCTCGAAATGAAAAACGCCCCGCTTTGGGCGGGGCGTCGGTATTCTTATCGCGTCAGTCTCTTGTAGGTCATCCGATGCGGATTGACGGCCTCCGGGCCGAGACGGCGGATCTTGTCCTTCTCATAGTCTTCGAAGTTGCCCTCGAACCATTCGACATGGCTGTCGCCTTCGAAGGCCAGGATGTGAGTGGCCAGGCGGTCGAGGAACATACGATCGTGGCTGATGATGACTGCGCAGCCGGCATAGCTTTCCAGCGCGTCTTCAAGCGCTGCCAGCGTTTCGGTGTCGAGGTCGTTGGTTGGTTCGTCGAGCAGCAGCACGTTGCCGCCGGTGCGCAGCATCTTGGCCAGGTGCACGCGGTTGCGCTGACCGCCGGACAGGTTGCCGACCTTCTGCTGCTGGTCTCCGCCACGGAAATTGAACGACGAACAATAGGCACGGGTGTTGGCTTCGAACTTGCCGAGCTTGACCACTTCGGCGCCGCCGGAAATCTCTTCCCACACGGTCTTGTTCGGATCGAGCGCGTCGCGGCTCTGGTCGACATAGCCGAGCTTGACCGTCTCGCCGATGCGGATGGTGCCGGCATCCGGCTTTTCCTGGCCGGTGATCATCTTGAACAGCGTGGTCTTGCCGGCGCCGTTCGGGCCGATGATGCCGACGATGCCACCGGGCGGCAGCTTGAAGGTCAGGTTTTCGATCAGCAGCTGGTCGCCGAAGCCCTTGTTGAGATCGGCAACCTCGATGACCACATTGCCGAGGCGCTCGCCGTGCGGGATGACGATCTGCGTATCGGTCGGGCGGCGGTTGTTGGCCTGTTCGAGCAGATCCTCGAAAGCCTTGATACGCGCCTTGGACTTGGTCTGGCGAGCCTTGGGGGAAGACTGGATCCACTCGCGCTCGCGGCCGATGGCGCGCTGGCGGGCGTCGTCTTCGCGGCCTTCCTGCTTGAGACGCTTGGCCTTGGCTTCCAGATAGGCGGTGTAGTTGCCTTCGTAAGGAATGCTGCGACCGCGATCGAGTTCAAGGATCCAGCCGGTCACATTGTCGAGGAAGTAGCGGTCGTGGGTGATGAGCAGCACGGCGCCCTTGTAGGCGCGCAGGTGCTTTTCAAGCCATGCCGTGGTCTCGGCATCAAGATGGTTGGTCGGTTCGTCGAGCAGCAGGAGATCAGGCTCGGAGAGCAGCAGCTTACAGAGCGCTACGCGGCGGCGTTCACCGCCCGACAGCTTGGTCACGTCGGCGTCCTTGGGCGCGCAGGCCAGCGCTTCCATCGCCATCTCGACCTGCTGTTCGAGATCCCACAGGTTGAGACGATCCATGTCATCCTGGAGCTTGGCCGATTCATCGGCAGTCTCGTCGGAATAGTTCATCATCAGCTCGTTGTAGCGCTCGATGATGGCCGTCTTCTTGGCGACACCTTCCATGATGTTTTCGAACACCGTCTTGTTCGGGTCGAGATGCGGTTCCTGCGCCAGGTAACCGACGGTCGCGCCCTCGGCCAGCCAGGCTTCGCCCGTGAACTCCTTGTCGAGCCCGGCCATGATCTTCAGGATCGTCGACTTACCGGCGCCGTTGGGACCGAGAATGCCGATCTTGGCATCGGGGTAGAAGGAGAGATGGACATTCTCCAGCACCTTCTTGGTGCCGTAGGCCTTCGAAAGGCCGGACATGTGATAAATAAACTGGCGTGCCACGCGCGCTTTCCTTGGATCGAACGGATTGGAAGCCGAATTGAACGGAGGTTGCGCGCTATGTAGGCGATGGCGACCGAAACGGCAATCGTTAAGGGCTCGAAAACGCCGACCTTCTTTCATGCCAGGTTCTGTGGTTTGCCGGACGAGTTGGAACAGCTCAGCCTGTTTTGCCGAGAAACGGAACGCTGCTCGTTCAAGGTATCAACGCGATCTATCGGTCCAATCCATCGTTCCGATTTCAAGCGCGCGACCGGTGCGCATAGCTGAGGTCCATCGATAACAGAGGACCTTTGCCCATGAACCGTCGCTCTCTCCTTGCCGCCATGGCGCTTAGCCTGCTTGTCGGCGCCGCCATGCCAGCCTTTGCCGAAAACAGCGGCACGCAAGCGTCAGCTTCCTATGCCCAGGCCGCGGACTCCTATTCTTTCCCCCTCGGCGACATCGAGATTATCGCACTGTCCGACGGCACGGTTCCACAGGACCTGCACAAACTCCTGACCCGCACGTCACCGTCGGAGGTCGATGCGCTGCTCGACCGTTCCTTCCTAGCCAATCCTGTCGAAGCGTCGATCAACGTCTATCTGCTGCGCGATGGCGAGCGACGAATCCTCGTCGACACGGGTTCGGGGTCGCTCTTCGGGCCAGGTTTTGGCGGCAAGCTGCGTGACAGCCTCGCCAGCGTCGGCGTCAAGCCAGAGGACATCACCGATATCCTGATCACCCATATCCACACCGATCATACAGGTGGGCTGGTCGACAGCGGCAAACCTGCTTTTGCCAATGCAACAGTGCATGTCGGGGCGCCGGATCTCGACTTCTTCCTCACCCCGGCCAACGCTCAACGAACCGGTTACGACCGGCGCTATTTCGATGAGGCGGAAAAAACGATCGGCGTTCTGGCCAAGGCCGGCAAGGTCAAAACCTTCGCCGAAAACGAAACCATCCTTCCCGGGATCGTGGGAAACCTCCATCCCGGACACACCCCAGGCAGCGCCTTCTTCACCGTTTCGAACAAAGGACAATCCATCGTCTTCGTCGGCGACACGATCCATGTCGAGTCGGTGCAGTTCCCGAAACCGACGATCACCATTGTCTATGACGTGGATCCTGATCAGGCGGCAGCCGTACGGGAAAAGATGTTTCCCAGCTTCGCTGATACGCGACAGTTGATAGCCGCACCGCATCTGCAGTTCCCCGGTGTCGGGCATATCCGCGCCGAGGGAAACGGCTCTTACAGCTGGCACCCGGTTGAGTACCGAAACCGGGGTGGAGCAGCCGGTCAACAGTCGGATTAACGTCGGTCAGTTCATCGAACGGCCTTGCGCCTTTGCGGTCAGGAAAACCTGCTCGCGCAACCACGTATGGGCGGGGTCGCCGCTCATACGCTGGTGCCAGAAGGCCGACAGTTGAAAGCGTGCAAGCTCCAGCGGCGGCTCGAAGAGATCGAGCGACGATGTGAAACGCTGCAGGAAGCGGCGCGGCAAAGTGCAGATGCAGTCGCTGTTCATCAGGACGAGCGTGGCGAGCGCATAGCTCTGGACTGACACGGTCACCCGTCGCTCACGCCCGTGAGCTTCGAGCGCTTCATCGACCATGCCGGTGAAGTTGCCTCCGGACGCTGAGATGAGCAGGTGATCAAGCGAGCAGAATTCGTCGAGATCAAAAGGCCGCTTTCCCCTTGGATGGCCGCGGCGCTGCGCCGTCACGAATTCCTCATCGAATAGGGTGCGGCCGACCAGACCGTTGGTGACGCATTCGGCGAGGCCGAGATAGAGATCGACTTCGCCCTCCTCGAGTGAGGCCGCGATACGCGGCTTGTCCGGGAGTACAAGCGCGATACGGATGTTCGGCGCCACCTTGCTGAGGTGCGGTATCAAGTCCGGAGCGAGGATCGCCGCCGGATTGTCGGTGGCAGCGATGCGAAATACGCGCTGGCTGGTCGACGGATCGAAAACCTGCGCCGCATTGGTGAAGTCGCGCAATCGTTCGATGAGTTTGGTCAGTTCCGGCTGCAGTGCGGCGGCATGGGATGTCGGTGTCATGCCGCGGCCGGACGTTGCCGGCGTCAGCAGCGGATCGCCGAATATCTGCCGAAGTCGCATCAGCCGCGCAGAAAGCGCCGGTTGCGTGATACCCAGCCGCGCAGCGGCGTGGGTGACGTTGCGGTCACGTAGCAAGGCGTCGAGCGTTAGGAGCAGGCCTCCATCGATTTCAAGCAGACGTTCGTGCAAAGCAATTCGCCTTTCGAAGTGGTCGGATCAACGATTGCCGGCAGTTTTCAAGCATGGCCGTCGAGGTTGTCGATCCGTCAAATAGGCACTGCGGGACGGCGATTTAAGCCTGGGCCGACGTCAGAGACGCAAAGGATCGCGGCGGCATGCGCTCGCCTCGACATCCCGTTCACCCCAATCTCGCGGCGAACCCTTGTTCTTTCGGCAATGTCACCTAGATTGGCACGGAATAGCGCCTCTCGGAGTTCTCAGACATGTAATTGATCCTCGCTGCCCTCGCCATTTCGGTCACGCAACGAGTATCCCATGTCTGCATCCATTTCGCTTACCGGCCTTGGCTGGTCCACGCCCGACGGCGTCCCGCTTTTCACCAATATCAACCTGAGCTTCGGGCCCGAACGCACGGGGCTTGTCGGGCGCAACGGCACCGGCAAGACTACTTTGCTGCGCTTGATCACGGCATCACTTCCACCGCAAGCGGGGACAATTCAGGTTCACGGCACCTTGGGATTTATGCAGCAGGAGATTCCAACGCTGTCCGGCGCAACCGTCGGCGACCTCTTCGGCGTTTCGCCCGCGCTGGCGGTCCTGGATCGCGCGGAGACTGGAGAAGCCAGCACCGAGGAACTTGCCGATGCGGACTGGACGTTGCCGATCAGGATGGAAACAGCGCTTCTCCGCTGCGGACTGGACGCGGAGGCCAAGACGCCACTCGCTGCCTTGTCGGGAGGCCAACGCACGCGTGCTAGCCTTGCCGCCTTGATTTTCCGGGAACCGGATTTCCTGCTGCTCGACGAGCCCACGAACAATCTCGACCGCGCCGGACGCCGTGCGGTGATCGATCTTCTGAGGGGCTGGCGCGCCGGTGCGATCGTTGTCAGCCATGACCGTGAATTGCTTGAAGAGATGGATGCCGTCGTCGAGCTCAATACACTCGGCGCCACGCGCTATGGTGGAAATTGCAGCGCCTATCAGCGGCGCAAGGCCGAGGAACGCCAGGCAACCGAGCGTAGATTGGCGGACGCCGAAAAGCACCTTGCCGAGACGGAGCGCAGCGCTCAGCAGGCGCTGGAGCGCAAGGCTCGCAAAGACAGCTCAGGACGCAAATCCCGTGCACGCGGGGATCAGCCGAAGATTCTGCTCGACGCCGCAAAAGGACGCTCGGAAGCATCGGGCGGCGCGAATGCACGCCTACGGGACATACGACAGGACAGGGCTCAAGATGCCGTGTCGTCGGCCAGGCAGCAGTTCGAGATCTTGCAGCCAATCCGGATGGATATCCCTTCGACGGGTCTCCCCTCCAGCCGACAGGTTCTCAAGCTCAATGCCGTAACAGGTGGCTACGACGTCGCACATCCGGTTATCCGCGACCTGTCGCTCTCCGTCACCGGGCCCGAGCGCATTGCAATCACCGGACCCAACGGTAGCGGAAAGACGACCTTGCTTTCGTTGATTGCCGGCGAGTTGAATCCGCAAGGTGGCAAAATCGATCTCAATGTTCCCTTTGCTTTCCTGGATCAACGTGTCGACATGCTCGACCCCGATCGATCGCTGAGAGACAACTTCCTCCGCCTCAACCCCGACGCAACCGAGAACGAATGCAGGGCCGCGCTGGCACGCTTCCGATTTCGGGCCGACGATGCTCTTCAGGAAGTGCGGGCACTGAGTGGGGGGCAAAGACTGTGTGCCGGCCTCGCCTGTGTACTCGGTCGGGCCATACCGCCGCAGCTGCTGCTCCTCGATGAACCTACCAATCACCTCGACCTGGATGCGACAGAGGCTTTGGAGGCAGCATTGACCGCATATGACGGAGCAATCCTGATGGTCAGCCACGACGAAGTGTTCCTCGCAAACATCGCCCTGGATGGAAGGCTGGATCTCGGGCCGAAAAGCTGACGGCTGCCTTCTGCCATCGATCTTATCGGACGGTCTTGATCTGCGGCAGGTCGTGCGAGAACGGCTGAAAGCCGACACCGTAATACATGTTGCGGGCAGCCGGGTGAGCCGGTGCGCCGAGGCATGCGACCAGCATGAGCTTCGCGCCGGCCGCTTTCGCCAATTGCAGGCCGTACGCCTGCAGCGCAGTCCCCAGGCCCTGCCGCCGGAAAGCCTGGTGTGTTCCGACGGGCTCGAATTCAGCGGTCTGTGTCGCGTCGTCCAACCAGATGATCGCGGTGGCGGCCAATGTGCCGTCCGGCGCCTCGACAAGCAGGTGAAGATCGCCGCGATATGGCCAGGTGTGCTGGACACGCTCGAAGGCAGCCTCGCTGAAACTCGACGATTGCCAGGCGTCCCGATGTGCCTTGACGGCGTGAGCCGGCGACACATCCTTCGCCATCACAAAACGGAAGCCGTCGGGCAATACCGGGTCCGGAAGGTCGGTCAGTTCGCGCCTGTTGAATTGCACCCATGAGCCGTCGTCCGCTCCGGCTTCCGCGTCGAACACATATCCATGTCCCGGAATGATGGCCTGTGCCGCCCTATCCGCTGACTGTATCGCCAGCAATTGATCGACGCCGCCGGCGGCTTCGTCGTACCAATCCAGGATTTCATGCAGCAGTTCCGGTTGATCGGGGTGCGTCTGCCAGATCAGGTTTGCGGCGCGGGCCTCGCGGAACGTCCCATCTCCGCGCGGTATGCGATGAGGAAGATGAACCCATCCCCACGCAGCCAGCTTGCCGTCGATCAACCACAACCGGTGTCGCCAAAACGGGCTGAGGGCATCGAAATCCTTGCTCCAGACCCAGGCAAGTTCACCAACAGTCGCGTCGGCGTTGAGCAATTCCGGCCGCAAGGCGGTGACCTGCTGGGCCAAACCCTGCATCAGTCGAATCTCTGGCGGTCCTGGTGCTAGCATGTGCAGCACCCTGGCAAGACAACCTTCTCGAAGCAACGCGAGTGTTCACGCCGGCTCTGCCATGAAACGCGCACGATATTCAGTCGGGCTGATGCCCATTTGCCGGCGAAAATGATGCCGCAACGTATGAGCACTGCCAAAGCCGACGGTTTCGGCAATGTCCTCCATGTTCAGGCGTTGCTGACACAGCAGTTGCTTGGCCCAAGCGACACGTTCCTCCGTCAGCCACTCGCCGGGTGATGTTCCGGTCGCCTCGGTGAAGCGGCGCAGGAAGGTTCGCATGCTCATCGAGCACTCGGCAGCCATATCCTCGACAGTCCACCGTGTTTTGAGGTTGACCCGCAACTTGTCCAGAAGCGGCGCGACATCCGAGCTCTTGCGTTGTGATACCGGGCGCTCCAGAAACTGCGCCTGCCCACCCGCGCGGTGCGCCGGCATGACCAGCCGTCGTGCGACGGAATTTGCCGCAGCGGCACCGAAGTCCCTTCTTACGATCTCGATCATGAGGTCAATGCCGGCGGCGCTGCCGGCGGAAGTGAAAATGCGGCCATGATCGCGATAAAGCGATGTGTCATCGACCTCGATTTTCGGGTAGCGGCGACGAAGCTCGCTGGCATAGCGCCAATGGGTGGTGGCCGAGCCGCCATCCAGAAGCCCGGTTGCCGCCAGGACGAAGGCGCCGGAACAGATCGATGCCAGCCGCGCGCCGCGTGCATGAGCTTCGCGAAGCCTTCGGCAAAGCGGCTCGGGAACCGGAGTTTCGGCGCCCTTCCAGCCCGGCACCACGATGATGTCGGCCTGATCGATCAGGTCCGGTGTGCCGTCTGCCACCAGGGTGAAACCGCCATGGGCCCGTAGCGGCCCATCGTCGACGGGACAACTGGCGAACCGGTACCAACCCGGACCCATTTCCGGCCGCGCGAGACCAAAAATCTCCGCGATGATCCCGAATTCGAACGTGCACAGGCCATCATAAAGCAGTGCGACGACAAGCGGACCCGATGTACTGGATGAACCATTTGGCATGATCTTTACGTATATTGGCATTCACGCCAATTGCAAGAGAACCTCCTTGGGCACGATAACGGCCGGACACAACAGGAGACCGCCATGCCAACCGCAGTAACTGCCACCAGGCCAGCAGCCAGCGACCGCGCCAGGGAACATTTTTCCGCCGAATTCGAGTTCGAGACCGACTGCTCGGATGTTCACGACGCGCTGTCGCAAGGTGCGGATTTCGTGCTGCTCGATGTGCGTAGCCCAGCGCTTTACGCGAAAGGCCATGTGCCAGGCGCAATCAACCTTCCCCATCGCAAGATCATCCGCTCCAAGATGCAGCAATGGAGTGAAGACACCATCTTCGTGACCTATTGTTCCGGTCCGCACTGCAACGGCGCCGCCCGCGGCGCGCTTCGGCTCGCGGATCTCGACAGGCCGGTCAAGATCATGAGCGGTGGGCTTGCGGGCTGGGTCCACGAAGGCTTCGAAGTGGTAACGGGTTCCTGATCGTGCACGGGGAACGGTGCTTCGTCGGCCGATTGACAGCCGCAAAACCGCCAACCGATCGTCGAAAACGTTTATAGGCGGGTCAACAGCATCGTGCGAAGATGGCTCAGCTTCACGTCAAGTGGCCGTCCCAGTCGGGCTTCGAAAGTTGCGCACCTGTTCAAGCGCCAGGCGCGCGATTGCGTGAAGCTCCGCCTCTGAGGCTCCGTCCCGTGCCTGCACGGACATCCCTTGAATGATCGCACCGATGAAACGCGCCAGGCCGGCAACGTCTGTTTCCTTTCGCAACTGACCGTCCGCAACACCACGCTCGATCCGCTTGCGCAGTGCGGTGAGCGTGGTATCCCGTTGCTGCGCGACCATCTCCGCAACAGGCTCGTTCTCGCGTGCGCAGGTCAGCACAGCGGTCGAGATCATGCAGCCCTGTGGACGACCGGGCCGGGAAAATTCCGTCGCGGTTTCCGTCAGCAAGCGCTCGAACGAGCGGATAACATCCGGCTCACGCAACGCAGCCGGGGTGAACGCACCGATCTGGGATTGATACCAGCCTAGAGCTTCACGATAGAGATCGGCCTTCGACGTAAAGGCCGCGTAGAGGCTTTGCGGGGTGATGCCCATGGCGGCAGTGAGATCCGCGATCGACGCGCCCTCATAACCATATCTCCAGAATGTCTCGCCGGCCAACGCCAGAACCTTGTCGCGATCGAAAGCCCGCGGTCGGCCACGCGAGCGGGATTTGGCTTCATCTCTATTTATCACAACGATCACTCTTGAAATGCACCAGAGGCCACGATAATAACGGATCGATCACTCCGTAAATAGGTGCCTTGCTCATGAACACCAATTTTGTTGCCAGCCTCGCCGGCGTCATGCTCACCGCAAGCGTCGCCTCGGCCTACGCATTGGACAACAAATCGCATCGCAGCCTCGATGCCGCCATCGATCGGGCCATCGCGGAAAAACGAATTGTCGGCGCAGTCGTGGCCGTGGCCCGGAACGGACAGATCGTCTATCGCCGCGCGGCAGGCTTGTCCGACCGCGAGGCTGGAACCGGGATGCGTGAGGATGCGATCTTCCGCCTGGCTTCGATCACCAAGCCGATTGTCACGGCAACGCTGATGCGGCTCGTCGAGGACGGCGTGCTGACACTCGATGACCCGGTGACGCGATGGCTGCCCGATTTTCGTCCACGGATCGAGGACGGCAGCGAACCGGCCATCACCGTCCGGCAACTGTTGACCCATACGTCGGGACTGAGCTACCGCTTCATCGAACCCGCCGACAGCGCTTATGCCCGATTGGATGTTTCCGACGGCCTCGATCAGCCGGGACTTAGCATCGATGCGAATCTGGGCCGTCTGCAACAGGTAGCTCTTCTGTTCCGGCCAGGAACGAACTGGCGTTATTCACTGGGCATCGATGTTCTGGGCGCCGTGATCGCCAAGGCGTCGAACAAAACGCTTCCGGAAGCCGTCCGCGACACTGTCCTCGCGCCTCTCGAACTAACCGACACAGATTTCAAGGTATCGGATCCCGCCCGGCTGGTAACACCTTACGCCGACGGACGTCCCGAACCGGTTCGCATGAAGGACGGCACCGAAATACCGATTGGGGAAAATGTTGCACGCTTTGCTCCAAGCCGCGCGTTAGATCCGGCCTCCTACCCCTCAGTCGGCGCTGGTATGGTCGGGACCGCGGATGACATCCTGCGCTTTCTCGAGACTGTTCGAGCAGGCGGCGCACCGATTCTGAAACAAGAGACCGTTGTTGCCATGATGAAGGACCAGGTCGGTGCGCAGGCCCAGGCGCAAGGTCCCGGCTGGGGATTCGGCTATGGCTGGGCGGTACTGGACGACCCCGAACTTGCGCACACGCCCCAAAGCCGCGGAACCATCCAGTGGGGCGGCGCTTACGGCCACAGTTGGTTCGTCGATCCTGCAAGGAAGCTGACGGTCGTCGCTCTGACCAACACCGCATTTGAAGGCATGTCAGGAGCGTTTCCGACGGACGTTAGAAACGCTGTCTATGCGGACTTTCAAGACTAGCTCGCGAGATAGCGACAGGCGGAATCCGAGCGGCGGCATAAGCGAACAAATCAGGCGCCGACCGTGTGCCTGACAGGCGAAGAGGATCGGGCAGTCCATTTGTCTGTTCCTGCCGAGCAGGACTCTGTCGTGAGGGCGATCAACCGGAAATTCTCTCGTTCCGGTACTGGCTTGCAGGAAGTGAAAGACAGCGCCTCATCAGGCTCTCAAGGCAAATCAGCCGAGAAGACACTGACAATCGTCCACTAAATCCCGTCGAGCGAGATTCCAGACGCCCTTGCAGGAAAGACTATTGACGTCGAGGCAAACTTATTTAGCGATGCCTGCTGATATTTTTCGGCGCTCGAAACTAAGAAGGCCGCTGATGGCTGACCAAGTCATGGAAAAGGCGCGCGCCCCGCGCGGCGCCGAAAGATTGCGCATCGACAAGTTCACGGCCAGACGATTGGAACTGGCCGAAGCAGCACTCGAGACGCTGGCTGAACTGGGCTATGCGCGCACTAGCCTGCGCGAGATCGCCCAGAAGTCGGACTTTACCCATGGCGTGCTGCATTATTATTTCACCGACAAAGTCGACCTGATCTCCTGCTGCGTGCGGCACTACAAGGCAAAATGCGTCACGCGCTACGATCAGGTCACCGCAATAGCTCCGACACGCGAGGCACTGCTCGAAGGCTTCCTCCTAAAACTCGCAGAGACCTTGCGGGAGGAAGCCGGCATGCACCGCCTGTGGTACGACCTGCGCGCGCAGGCCCTGTTCGAGGACGTTTTCCGTCAGGACGTTACCGAAATAGACAAAAGCCTGGAGGATATGGTCTGGCGCGTCGCTTCGCGCTACTCGGAGCTCGGCGGCAAGCAGCCCGCCGTGTCCCGCGCAGCGCTTTACGCCGCCTTTGACGGCCTGTTTCAAAAGTATCTGCTCAAATATCTGTCGAAAGACGAGCAGGCCATTCCGGACCTACTCGACGAAGTCCGCCGCCTGTTGCCGATGGTGGCTTGAGAGCCGTCTACTGCAGCCCAACCCGGTCCACTTCGCCTCTTGGACAGCCGGCATTCTCAGTCGGTGCAGAAGCCAGCATCAGATCCTTCAACGAACTGCTCGGACCGATCGGACCGGCAAGGCCCAGCGTCAGTTCGCCGATCATGCGTCGGCCGCGATCATTGAAGCACGACACGCGCACGCGATCGCCGGTTCCCTTGCCGAACGCGCTGTCGAAAGCAGCGCGGATCTGGCCGGATGTCAGCTCCTTGCCGATATTGTTCTCAAAGAGCTCCCTGACCGGCGAATCGTTGACCTGCCGCATCAGGGCCAGCGCATCGGCGAAATAGGCCTGCTGATCCTTGCCGTAGCAAGTACCGTGCTTGATCCATTCGTGCCGGTCGAGCTGCGAGGCCGTGCCCGGCATCACCTTGTCGAGTTCCAAGCGGGTCGCGCCATCGAGATCGACAGGCGGGAGGGCCTGCCAATTTCCCTTGTCATTTGCGCGATCCGCCGCGCTCACCGCGCAATAGAAATTGCCATTCGGCTGAGGCCATAGCCCGTGTAGCGTGAAATTGGTTGCTGCAAAGCTTGACCCCGTCATTGCCTGACACTCGGTCTTCTTCGACTTCGTCTCGCAGAAGGCTGGCTGCCATGAAAGCGCGAAAACATACTCCGGCTTGCCAACTGCTGCCTTCTTCTGAGGTGCTTCCGCTTCCGCCGGTCCAGCAGGAGCCGCCGGTGCGGCAGCGGTGCCGGCAACATGGCCACAATTCACTTTGACCCAGCGCCGCTCAGGGTCCGCACCCGGCACGCGGATCATGTAGTGCGTCGGCTCGTCCTTGTTGCCGGCGACGAGATCGTAGCTCTGTCCAGCTTCGGTGCTGACATTGCCGGGGTTCTTCCCGCTTTTGATCGCCTGCGTTGCCGGACAGGCAGTATCAGCCACGAAGCTGCCGCCGAGTTTCGTCTCCGCCCGGGCAATAGCCGCAGCCAAAATACCGGCGAGTGCCGCCCCAAGAACAAGCCAAGTCCGCATACGAATCCCTCTCATTGAGTTCTGCGATCTGCCCGACCGACATGTCAGAATTGCGATGCAAGAGCCACTACCCTTTCCGCTGCGGAATCTCGGCAGCCGATTGACGCTAAACGGCCCCGGGCGCAAACAAAAGGCCGACCACTTTCAGGAAGCGCGGGTTCAACTGTGCCAGGGGAGGAATTAATGCCGTTCGACGACCAGCGTACCCTCGCCTCGCCCACGGGCGCTTCTCTGAAGCTCTATTCGCGCAAGGCCGATGGCAAGGCGCGCGCCTCAATCCAGATCAGCCATGGCCTGGCCGAACACGCTGCTCGTTATGCCGGTTTTGCGGACTTCCTCGCCGCTCGCGGCTATAACACCTACGCGCACGACCATCGCGGACATGGTCATACCACCGCCCCCGATGCCCCACTCGGCAAGTTTGGCGATCCCGATGGCGGCAAGAAGGTGATTGCCGATGTACTTGCCGTACACGACCTCATTGCGACCGAACATGCCGGGATTCCGGTCATCGTTTTCGGCCATTCGATGGGCGGGCTGATCGCGCTAAACTTCGTCCAGAAACATTCAGCGCGCATACAAGGCGCTGCTATCTGGAATGCCAATTTCACCGCCGGGATCAGTGGCCGCGCAGCACTTGCAATTCTCGCCTGGGAACGCTTCAGGCTCGGATCGGACGTGCCTTCGCGCATGTTGCCCAGGCTCACCTTTCAGGCCTGGGGCAAGGCGG
Organism: Terribium retamae; assembly: GCF_022347545.1. Taxonomy (GTDB): domain Bacteria; phylum Pseudomonadota; class Alphaproteobacteria; order Rhizobiales; family Rhizobiaceae; genus Mesorhizobium; species Mesorhizobium retamae. The sequence goes on along the minus strand of NZ_JAKREW010000025.1, from coordinate 11,924 downwards.
TGCCTGGACACCGCACCCTTTTTGACTGGCTGTCACGCGACCCGGCCGAGGTCGACAAATACATTGCCGATCCGCTTTGCGGCTGGGATGCTTCGGTCTCATTGTGGCGCGACCTGTTCGGCTTCATCTTCAACGGTGCCGACGACAGCCGCTTTGCCGACATAGCCCGGAACCTGCCGATCAATCTCGCAGGCGGTGAGAAGGATCCCGCCACGGCTGGCGGCAAGGCAGTCGACCATCTCGCCGGGCGCATGCGACGAATGGGGTTTTCGAATCTCGTTTCAAAGGTTTATGCCCAAACGCGACACGAAAGCCTGAACGAGGTGAATCGAAACATGATCATGGAAGATTTCGTCGCCTGGACAGACAAGGTCACGGCTTCGCGCTGAGTTCTGTCGATTGCTGTGCTGGTCCATCGCAAGGATCGTGACAGGACCCGTTTGGGTTGCTAGAGCCTGCGCAACCAAACAAACCTGCGGTGTTTCATGGCCAATCCTCCCCTGAAGGGCGTGCGCGTTGTCGAACTCGCCCGCATTCTCGCCGGCCCCTGGGCGGGACAGATGCTGGCAGATCTCGGCGCCGACGTCATCAAGGTCGAGAGCCCGGAAGGTGACGACACCCGCAAATGGGGACCGCCCTTCGTCAAGGGCAAGGATGGCGAAAACCTGTCTGCTGCCTATTACCACGCCTGCAACCGCGGCAAGCGTTCCATAGCCGTCGATTTCTCGACCCCGGAAGGCGCAGAAACCGTGCGCAAGCTGGTCGCCAAAGCCGACGTTCTGATCGAGAACTTCAAGCTGGGCGGTTTGAAGAAATATGGCCTCGACTATGAGAGCCTGAAGGCGATCAACCCCAAGCTGGTCTATTGCTCGATCACCGGCTTTGGCCAGTCGGGACCCTATGCTCCACGCGCGGGCTACGATTTCATCGTTCAGGGCATGTCCGGGCTGATGTCGATCACCGGCGCGCCCGATGGTGAGCCGCAAAAGGTTGGCGTCGCCGTCACCGACATCTTCACCGGTCTCTATTCTGTCATCGCCATCCAGGCCGCATTGCGCCACGCGGAAGCGACTGGCGAAGGCCAGCATGTCGACATGGCGCTGTTCGATTCACAGATCTCCGTGCTGGCCAACCAGAACCTCAATTTCCTGGTTTCCGGCACGCCGCCCCAGCGCATGGGCAATGCTCATCCCAACATCGCGCCTTACGAGGTGCTGCCGGTTTCGGACGGCCATTTCATCCTGGCCGTCGGCAACGACAGCCAGTTCGCCAAATTCTGTGCCGTGGTCGGGCTGGACAGTTTGCCCGCCGATCAGGACTTCGCCACCAACGCCGCTCGCGTCGCCAACCGCGTGAGGCTGCGTGAACACATGCTGGCGGCGGTTGCCAGCTTCACTCGCGACGATCTCCTGGCCAGGCTGGAGGCGACCGGCGTGCCGGCAAGCCCCATCAATGACATCGGCCAGATGTTTGACGATCCGCAGGCGATCGCCCGCGGCATGCGCCTTGACCTCGAGGACGGCCACGGCAACATGCTGCCTTCGGTGCGCGCGCCGATGGTGATGCCGGGCACGCCGCTGGTATACGACCGCCCATCGCCGCGCCTTGGCGAACACACCGCTGAAATTCTTGCTGAGCTGGAGTGACGAGATCGATGAAGACCGGTGGTAAGCTGATCGTCGAAGCGCTTGAGGCCAATGGCGTCGACCGCATGTTCTGCGTGCCGGGCGAGAGCTACCTCGCCGTGCTTGATGCGCTTCACGATTCCTCGATCCGCACGGTCGTCTGTCGCCAGGAAGGCGGCGCTGCAATGATGGCCGACTGCCAGGGCAGGCTGACCGGGAAACCCGGCATCTGCTTCGTCACGCGTGGACCTGGCGCCACCAACGCCTCGGCCGGCGTGCACATCGCCATGCAGGATTCCATTCCGATGATCCTGTTCATCGGTCAGATCGCCGGCCATGCCCGCGAGCGCGAAGCCTTCCAGGAGGTGAATTACAAGCGCTTCTTCGGCGACATCGCCAAATGGGTGGTCGAAATCGACCGCGCCGAACGCATCCCCGAACTGGTGACGCGTGCTTTTGCGGTCGCGACTTCAGGACGTCCCGGCCCGGTTGTCGTCTCGCTGCCGGAAGACATGCTGGTCAGCGAAGTCGAAGCGCCGGCAGCCCTGCCATATACGCCGGTTCAAACCTACCCCGGTGCGGCAGAGCTCGACGCGTTGGAAATGCTGCTTGGCAGTGCCAAGCGGCCGTTCGCCATTCTCGGCGGCACGCGCTGGGATCCGGAAGCAGTCGCCCACATGCAGACAATCGCCGAGAACTGGGCGTTGCCGGTCGGTTGCTCCTTCCGCCGCCAGATGCTGTTCGATCATCTGCATCCAAGCTATGCGGGCGATGTGGGTATCGGCATCAACCCCAAGCTCGGCAACGCGATCAAGGAGGCGGACGTCGTGCTTCTGATCGGTGGCCGCATGGGTGAAATGCCGTCTTCCGACTACACCATCCTGAAGAGCCCCTACCCGGATCAGGCGCTGGTGCATGTGCATGCCGACGCCAACGAACTCGGCCGTGTCTATCGTCCGACGCTGGCGATCAATGCCTCGCCCACGGCCTTCGTCGAAGCATTCGCCAAGCGCCGGCCCAAAGCGGCGCCTGCCTGGGCAGCCGAGACCGCAAAACTGCACGACACCTATCTTACCTGGTCGACGACGCCGAAGACCGGCCCGGGCGCCGTGCAGATGGGACCGATCATGGACTACCTGGAGAGCGTGCTCCCTGAGGACGCCATCCTGACCAACGGCGCTGGCAACTATGCCACCTGGGTGCATCGCTTCCACCGCTTCCGCCGTTTCGGCACGCAGGCCGCTCCGACCTCCGGTTCGATGGGTTACGGCTTGCCGGCGGCGGTCTCGGCAAAAAGCGTATTTCCCGACCGCGAGGTTGTCTGCTTCGCCGGCGACGGCTGCTTCATGATGCATGGGCAGGAATTTGCCACCGCCGTGCAATACGATCTGCCGATCATCACCGTAGTGGTCAATAATGGCATTTACGGAACCATCCGCATGCACCAGGAGCGTGAATATCCTGGCCGCGTCGAAGGCACCGATCTCAGGAACCCGGATTTTGCAGCGCTCGCACGCGCCTATGGCGGCCATGGCGAAACGGTGGTGAAGACTGAAGAGTTCGCTCCCGCCTTCGAACGCGCACGGGCAAGCGGCAAGCCATCCATCATCGAAGTGCAGCTCGACCCCGAGGCAATCACCCCGACCCGTACCCTGACCGATATCCGCGAACAGCGGTGAGGGCGGCATCGGCGGTTAGGTCGAGCTTTCACCGGTTTGCAGACAGGCTGCGTTGCATACCAACAAAAAGGGGCGGTCACCCGCCCCTTTGCGCATCAAAATCGGTCAAACCTTATTTGATCGCCTTGTCGGTGATCGCAGTGGTGTAGGCACCTTCCGGCTGCTTGGTGATGATCTTCTGGTCGAGCAGCGCCTTTGCGGTACGCTCATAGGCTTCCGGGATCAGCTTGCCGTCGGCATTATCGATGAGCTTTGCCACTTCGCTCATCATGCGCTTCTGATGGTTCTCATCCTGGCCACCGTTTTCCATGACGATCTCGGCAGCCTCGTCATTGTTCTCGGTGGCGTACTTCCAGCCTTTCATCGACGCGCGCACAAACCGCACCATCTTGTCTTCGAAGGCAGGGTCCTTGAGCTTCTCCTGCAGCGTATAAAGGCCATCCTCCAGCAGGTCGTTTCCCATGGCTGAGTAGTTGAACACGGTCAGATCTTCCGGCTTGTAGCCGGCATCGATCAGCTGCCAGTACTCGTTGTAGGTCATCACCGAAATGCAGTCAGCCTGCTTCTGGATCAGCGGCTGCACGTCGAAGCTCTGCTTCAGCACCGTGACCCCGTCCGGCCCGCCTTCCGTTTTCAAGCCCAGCTTGTTCATCCAGGCATAGAATGGATATTCGTTACCGAAGAACCAGACGCCCAACGTACGCCCCTTGAAATCGGCTTCGGTCTTGATCGGCCCGTTTTTCGGGCAGGCCAATTCCATGCCGGCTTTCTTGAACGGTTGGGCGATATTGACCAGTGCCACGCCCTTGTCGCGCGCGGCCAACGCGCCGGCCATCCAGTCGACGATGACGTCGGCACCACCGCCGGCGATCACCTGCTCCGGCGCGATATCCGGACCACCTGGCTTGATTTCGACGTCGAGCCCCTCTTCCTTGTAGAAGCCCTTGTCCTTGGCGACATAGTAGCCGGCGAACTGCGCCTGCGTGACCCACTTGAGCTGCAGCGTCACCTTGTCTTCGGCCATTGCCTGGAAGGCAATCAGCGACACACCTGCCGCCAGTATCGAAACAATCATTCTTTTCATGCTCTTACCCTCTGAAGTTGAACCCAAACCCTTCTTATTCTTCTCCGCCGACTTTTTGTGCCATGATCTTCATTCGAAAAGTCCGCATTGTTTTGCCTCGCTGACCTTCGGTTCGGGATCATGCTCTAGCCTCCCCGGACAGACGGATGCCAGAACGTGGCCGCTCTTTCGATGAGCGCGACCACGCCATAGAAAACCGAACCCGCGAGTGCCGCAACCGCGATTTCGGCCCAGACCATGTCGACATTCATTCTGCCGACCTCGGTTGATATCCTGAAGCCCATGCCCACCACCGGCGTGCCGAAGAACTCGGCAACGATGGCGCCGATCAGCGCCAGCGTGGAATTGATCTTGAGCGCGTTGAAGATGAAAGGCGCAGCCGCCGGCAGCCTGAGCTTGGCCAGCGTCTGCCAGTAATTCGACGCGTAGGTGCGCATCAGATCGCGTTCCATATGCCCCGAGGCTGCGAGCCCGGCCACCGTGTTCACCAGCATCGGGAAGAACGTCATGATGACGACGACGGCCGCCTTGGAGTGCCAGTCGAACCCGAACCACATCACCATGATCGGCGCTACGCCGATGATCGGCAGCGCTGAGACCATGTTGCCGATCGGGATAAGCCCGCGCCGCAGGAAAACGAAGCGGTCGGCCAGGATGGCTGCAAGGAAACCGCTTGCGCAGCCAAGAGCGTAACCGATCAGCACCGAGCGGAAAATCGTCTGGTTGATGTCTGCCCACAACACCGGCAGTGTGTTGGCTATGCGTACGCCGACCGCACTCGGCGGCGGCAGCAGGATGAACGGAATGCCGGCACCACGCGTGATCGCTTCCCACAGAAAGAGTATCCAGGCGCCGAACAGCGCCGGAATGACGAGCCTCAGCAGGGTCGATATCCACCGTTGTGACGGCTTGATCGAGGACAGCACGGCAACGCAGCGCCAACCGAGCAGCCAGGCTGCGATCAAAAGCAGGAAATACGGCGCAAGCGCCGTGCCTTCGAAGCCGGTGATGCCGCTTACCAGCATCAATGCCACCGCGGTCGAGCCGACGCACAACACCAGCGCCTCAAGTGCCGGTGCAAGCGCCAACATCGACAAGAGGGCTGCGACGACGGCAAGCCCATACATGAGGCCCTTGATGCCCAGGTAAGGATAGGCGGTCGGCGAGCTGGGTTGCGCCGAGGCTGCCATTTCGGTCGTGCTCATGGCGCCCAGCGCCAGGGCGATCAGGCAAAGCAAGACCGCGAGTACAGCCTGCCATGACGGTTTCAGAGCCCTCATGCCGGCCTCCCGCCCATGGCGCGGTCGACTAAGCGCCCTGCCAGCCCAACCAGTGCGACCAGAAGAGCGGCCACGACCGAACCTGCCACCAATGCCGACCAGATTTCGATAGTCTGACTGTAATAGGCGCCGGCGAGCAGTTTAGCGCCTATGCCGGCAACCGCGCCGGTTGGCAATTCGCCGACGATGGCGCCGACGAGGCTAGCGGCCACCGCCACCTTCATCGAGGCAAACAGAAATGGGACCGAGGCCGGCACACGCAGCTTCCAGAAAATCTGGGAGCGGCTGGCATTGTAGGTGTGCATAAGGTCGAGATGCATGAGTTCCGGCGAACGCAGCCCCTTCACCATACCGACAGCAACCGGAAAGAAGGAAAGATAGGTCGAGATCAGCGCTTTCGGAATCAGGCCGGTTATGCCGATCGCAGCCAGGACCACGATCACCATGGGTGCAATGGCCAGGATAGGAATGGTTTGGGAGGCGATGATCCACGGCATCAGGCTGCGGTCCAGTGTCGTTACATGTACGATGCCGATAGCAATCACGATCCCTAGAGCCGTGCCAAAGGCAAAACCGAGCAGGGTGGAGGAAAGAGTCACCCAGGCATGATAGACTAGGCTGCGATTGCTGGTGATCTTCCGTTCGAACGTGTTCTCGAAGAAGTTCTGCGCCACCTGATGCGGCGCCGGTAGCGTCGGCTTGGCCTGCGACAGTGTCTTGCCGATGAACTCCATCGTGCTCGGCGTGGCGTTGTTGCGGCTGTCCATGTCGCGCTGGAACGGCGCATTCATCGCCATCGCGCCGACATACCAGATGGCTACGATGACCAAAAGGATGGTGGTGACCGGGATGATTTTCGAACGAAGCGAGTCCATCAAGTGCGTCCTGATTCCCCTCCCCCTTGAGGGGAGGGGTTAGGGGTGGGGGTAGCTTCGCTCAAACCCAATTCTCTGAGTATCTCTTCGACGCACCCGGCAAAACTGTCATGGAGTTCACCCGTATTGAAGCGCAGTACTTTGTAGCCGCGGGTCCAAAGCCAGTGATCCCGCTCTCGATCCAAAGCAGCACGCTCCGGTTCGAAGTGATGTTCACCATCGACTTCAATAATGACGCGATGGGAATGTATCGCAAAGTCAGCCACATAAGCACCAATCGGCACCTGCCGGCGAACGTGAATACCGTACCAACGGCGAAATTCGCGCAGCTCGGACCAAAGCTTCTTTTCGCCATCCGTCATATCGCGCCGTAATTGTCGCGCACGAGAAATCGCAGCCGATTTGACCACAGTCGGCATCAGAACCCCCACCCCTAACCCCTCCCCTCAAGGGGGAGGGGAACACCGTTCCGCCGGCCCTCAATCCTCATAGCTATGCCCTGCCCTCAACCCGTCCCGGACCCGCGCCGCGATGGCCAGAAACTCCGGCGTCTCGCGAATATCGAGCGGGCGCTCGCGAGGCAGCGTCGACTCGATCACATCGGTAACGCGGCCAGGGCGCGGCGACATCACCACGATGCGCGTCGATAGATAGACGGCCTCCGGAATAGAGTGGGTGACGAAACAGATCGTCTTGTTGGTAGCTGCCCACAACTGCAGAAGCTGCTCGTTGAGGTGGTCGCGCACGATCTCGTCCAGCGCGCCGAATGGTTCGTCCATCAAGAGAAGGTCGGCGTCGAAGGCGAGTGCGCGAGCAATCGAGGCACGCTGCTGCATGCCCCCGGACAGCTGCCACGGATACTTCTTCTCGAACCCGGCCAGATTGACGAGTTCCATCGTGCGCCTGATACGCTCGGTCTGTTCGGCCTTGGGCAGACCGATGATTTCCAGCGGCAGTGCCACATTGCGCTCGATGGTGCGCCAGGGAAACAGCGCCGCGGCCTGGAAGACATAACCATAGGCTCGCTTCTCGCGGGCCTGTTCAGGGGTCATGCCGTTGACGGTGATCGAACCGGAGGTCGGCTTTTCAAGGTCGGCGATGACGCGCAGGAATGTCGTCTTGCCGCAGCCCGAGGGCCCGATGAAGGAAACGAATTCGCCCTTGCCGATGGAAAGATCGACATTGGAAAGCGCCTGAACCGGTCCATCATTGGTCTGGAAGGTAAGGCCGAGTTTGCTTGCCGCGACGACGGCTGGCTTTACGGCGGTCATTTGCACTGCGACACTTCCCCCATGACGAAGCCGCTATCGTTGGTCACGATGAGCTTCTTTTTGTTCTTCGGGCTTGGTTTGAGAACGAAATCCGCTGGCGCCTTGCCCTCTTCGCCTTCGGTCTCGCATTCGGTTTTCAGACGCACGGAGCCATCGCTGTTCTGCTTGGTCTCCTTGATAGTGCAGGCGCTGACCGCCGTCACCAGATCGGTCTTGGTGACGAGCAGCATATCCTCAGCATAGACCTGCTGCCCGTTCCTGTTGATGCAGCCCGATTTGTTGCCATAGGGCTTGGTGAGATCGATACCGGCCCCGAGAGCGGGTGCCGCCGCTACGACAACGGCTGCGACAAGGAGATGCCGCTGCAAACTCAAACCCCCGTCGCCGGAATGCCGGTGCGCTCCACCTTGCGCGGCGACGTGATCTCCTTCCAGGTCGACAATGCCCGGTTGACGGCACCGTTAGGATCGCGCGCCACGAATTCGCCATGCCCGGCTTTGGTCTTCATTTCGGCTTCCTGTATGGTGAGTTCGCCGCGCGAGAAGACAAAACGCGGCAGGCCTGTCACCTCGTAACCCTCGAAGACATTGTAATCGATCACCGACTGCTGGTTCTTGGACGAAATCGTCTTCTTGCGCTTCGGATCCCAAACCACGATGTCGGCATCGGCACCTTCGACGATGGCCCCCTTCCTTGGGTACATGTTGAGGATTTTGGCGATGTTGGTGGATGTGACCGCCACGAATTCGTTCATGGTCAATCGCCCGGTGTTCACGCCAGCCGTCCACAGCACCGGCATGCGGTCTTCCAGCCCGCCGGTGCCGTTCGGGATCTTGGTGAAGTCACCGACGCCGAAACGCTTCTGCTGGCTCGTGAACGAGCAGTGGTCAGTGGCGACCACCTGCAGCGACCCGGCCTGCAGGCCGGCCCACAGCGAATCCTGGTGCAGCTTGTTACGGAAGGGCGGGCTCATTACGCGGCGCGCGGCATGATCCCAGTCCTTGTTGAAATATTCGCTCTCGTCGAGCACGAGATGCTGGATCAACGGTTCTCCGTAGACGCGCATGCCTTTCTGGCGCGCGCGCCGGATCGCTTCATGTGCCTGCTCGCAGGACGTGTGCACGACATAGAGCGGCACGCCGGCCATGTCGGCGATCATGATGGCGCGATTGGTGGCCTCGCCCTCCACCTCGGGTGGGCGCGAGTAGGCATGTGCCTCCGGTCCATTGTTGCCGGCGGCCAGCAGCTTCTGCGAAAGTGCTGCGACCACATCGCCATTCTCGGCATGCACCAGTGGCAGCGCACCGAGTTCCGCACAGCGCTGGAACGACGCATACATTTCGTCGTCGTCCACCATCAAGGCACCCTTGTAAGCCATGAAGTGCTTGAACGAGGTGATGCCTTTGTCGACGACGGTCTTCATCTCGTTGAAGACCTGCTCGCCCCACCAGGTGACCGCCATGTGAAAGGAGAAATCACAGGCGGCCTTGGAGGTCTTATTGTCCCACATCTGCAACGCTTCGAGCAGCGACTGCTGCGGCGCCGGCAGACAGAAATCGACCACCATGGTCGTGCCGCCCGACAAAGCGGCGCGCGTGCCACTCTCGAAATCGTCAGCCGAATAGGTGCCCATGAAAGGCATTTCGAGGTGAGTGTGCGGGTCGATACCGCCCGGCATGACATAGCAGCCGGTGGCGTCGAACTCATGGTCACCATGCAGGTTCTGGCCGATCGCAACGATCTTGCCGTGCTGGATCAGCACATCGGCTTTCCATGTCCGGTCGGCCGTGACGACGGTGCCGTTCCTGATCACTCTGGTCATTGTTCCACTCCTGAAGCTAGGCTTTTGTCGTTCTGCGTTTGAGTTTGCGCACATCCGCCAGGAAGGCATCGAGCGTGCCGTAAACCGGCACCACGACTTCCAGCGAGACGTGCGGCAACTGCCGTTCCGACGCGCAGATTCCGATCAGCTTTTCTTGATATTCGGGTGTCACCCAGACACGCGAGAATTCGATTATTTCCCCGACCACATCCCGGTAGAGCCTCGTCACGCGCACATGATGAGTGCGGTAGATGGAGAAGCCAGAAACCAGGGAGAGCAAAATCGAGAAGCCCAGGATCAGCAGCAGCAGATTCATGCTTCCGCTGTAACCGGCGATCCCGGCATAGATCAGCGCTCCGACAGAGAAGAGCACGAAGGTCTTGGCGATGCGGAAGGTCGAATAGGTCCCCTCCAACCGTTCGCGATATTTCTCCTTGCTCTCCCAATCCATCTCGCGAAGCTTTCGCTTGAACTCATAAAGCCGCTGGTTCTCTTCTTCCGTGTGCTCTTCGCCGCGGGCCTGGCGCAGCACCTCGAAGGCCTTCAAGGTCAGGTCGTCGAGTGCCAGCCAGCCGGAAACCGGGACGATCGCAGGAGGCAGATATTTTCCGATCGCCTCGAACGCGACGTAGACGATGTGGATCGTCGTCAGGAAGACGAACAGGATCAACAGCAACGCAAAATCCGAAACGCCGAGAATGTCGAAGATACGCTGGTAGTTCTCCACCACATTGTTCACCAGGTCGACATTGGGCAAGAAACCCTCCGAAACGCTACCGACAGTGAGGAAGCCTGAAAGCACGTAGAAAACCACTCCCGCCACGACCAGGCGTGACGTCATGAAGTTCGAGAGCCGAATGACCCCATTGAGGAGTGTATCGACGTCCATGCCCCCGGTTTTGCCCTCCTAGATTATGATCTCAGCAGTCTCCGCCACCGCGTGGAACAGCACGTCGCAACCAGCGGCGGCCCACTCCTTGGAAATGTCCTCGGCCTCATTGTGCGACAGCCCGTCGACACAGGGGCACATCACCATCGTGGAGGGTGCGACCCTCGCCGTCCAGCAGGCATCGTGCCCGGCGCCAGAAATGATGTTCATGTGCGAATAGCCAAGCTTTTCTGCCGCCGCGCGCACTCTGGCGACCAGCGTCGGATCGAAGGTGACAGGATCGAAATGGCCGACCGCTTCGACGGAACAGCCGACGCCCAATTCTTTGGCGATCCTGGCTGCCTCGGTCTCGATCGCAGCGCGCATCCGGTCGAGCTTCGCCTGTTCCGGCGAACGGATGTCGACGGTGAAGACGACGGTGCCCGGCAGCACGTTGCGCGAGTTCGGCGAGAACTTCACCTGGCCTACGCCGCCCACGGCGCCCGGCTGGTTTTCCATCGCCACCTTCTGCACCATCTCGAAAATGCGTGCCATGGCCAGCCCGGCATTGACGCGCATGTTCATCGGCGTCGAACCGGTATGTGCTTCCTTGCCCGTCAGCGTGAACTCGAGCCACCACAGGCCCTGGCCGTGCGTGACGACACCGATCTGCTTGTTTTCGGCCTCGAGGATCGGCCCTTGCTCGATGTGGTACTCGAAATAGGCGTGCATCTTGCGCGCGCCGACCTCTTCGTCACCCAGCCAGCCGATGCGTTTCAGCTCGTCGCCAAAACTCTTGCCGTCCGGATCCTTGCGCGAATAGGCATAGTCCAGCGTGTGCACCCCGGCGAAGACGCCTGACGCCAGCATGGCAGGAGCGAAACGAGCACCCTCCTCGTTCGTCCAGTTGGTGACGACGATCGGGTGCTTGGTCTTGAGCCCGAGGTCGTTGAGCGTGCGGATGACTTCCAGTCCGCCGAGCACGCCAAGCACGCCATCATACTTGCCACCGGTCGGCTGGGTATCGAGATGCGAGCCGACATAGACCGGCAAGGCATCCGGATCGGTGCCATCGCGACGGGCAAACATCGTGCCCATCTTGTCGATGCCGGTTTCCAAACCTGCCGCATCGCACCAGCGTTTGAAAAGATGCCGCCCTTCCCCGTCCGCATCGGTCAAAGTCTGGCGATTGTTACCGCCGGCGACACCGGGGCCGATCTTCGCCATCTCCATCAACGAATCCCATAGGCGATCGGGATTGATGCGCAGATTCTCGCCGGGTGCGGCCATTATGGTCCTCTCATTAACTGTCGACGTTGCGGCCGGCGGGGGGCCCCCCCCCCCCCCCCACGTTTTGTTTGGCCGAAAAAAAAACCACCCAAACAAACCCCCCAAGGGGGAGAAATATGTGTTGTGTGGG